>NZ_JBBGYT010000420.1:0-45128 GCF_037479575.1 Erwinia sp. MYb416 | reverse complement strand
CAGGCCCTGTTCAGGGCCGCCCGCTTAATGTTGACGATTAGAAATTGTATTTCACGCCAACCATTGCGGCATTATCGTTGTAACCCGCATCACCCATCTGCACGCCAATGTTCCCCCACAGATTCAGATGTGGGTTCACTTTCCCTTCCAGCCCGACTTTCACTTCGGCCAGGTTGGTTGCGCCGTTCTGGCTGACGCGAACGTCATCCATTTTGGTCGCAAAGTTGCGTGTGTTATGCAGCCAGTTTACCTGAAGGAAAGGCTGGAACTCGCGCTGCTTATTGTTATCAATAGCACTGTGACCTTTCAGGTAGGTTTTCACCCCCAGACGCGTCAACAGGTTGCCGTCGCCCTCACCTTTCACCTTCGTACCATTCGCTTCCTGAACGTTATTTGCCTTTACACCCATCCAGACAACCTGGGCCTGAGGTTGAATAAACCATTCATTGAGCGATCCCTGGCTCCCCGAGAACTGGCCGAGTTTCCAGGTGTAGCCGCCTTCCAGTGAAGCTGAAACCCCGTGGGATTTATAGCTTTCGGTCGCCAGTTCTTCACCTTTAACGTCGTTATCAAACCAGCCATACTGCAGCCAGGTATCCAGGTGCGCACCGGTATGGTTTTCAGTATTGCCATACCAGGTGGCATAACCGCCCACGCTGTAACCATTAACGGAACCTTTTGAACGGTAACCGCTGTGCTGGTTTCGGGTGGTGCTGTGGCTGTCACCATAACCAGCCATAACACCAACATGCCAGCGGTCTAGCCCATCCGTACTCCAGCGGGCAACATCACCACCGATCTGCGCCACATAGCGATTGCTCTGGGTTTTCAACTGTCCACTGTCGTCGTGCCATGAATTATGTCCGCCAACCTGGCGTAACCACATGCTGGTGACTTCCTTCTGGCCCGTTAGCGCATCAATGAACTGTGTTTCACCCAACCTGTCATGCAGGGTCAGAAGGAACAGGGTGTTTGCTGTTGCCAGGTTAGCCGTGTAGCTTCCACCTTCAGGGCGAATGACTGAGGGGCGCAGAGTATGACCTGGGTTTGGATCAGTTGGATCAGTTGGATCTGTTGGATCTGTTGGATTTGTTGGATTTGTTGGGTCTGTTGGATCGGGAACCACTGGAGTGAGCAGACTGGTCAGATACCAGTTTTCGCCTTTCTGAACGAGGTCGTAATCATAGGCTCCTGCAACCATACGCCCCGATTTCTCGAAAGTCCCTGTCGAGGTTCCACCCACCTCAACAATTTCAATACCTTCCACGGTCTGTGCGCCCTGGCCGCCAAGGTTATTGATCGTTACGCTGGTTGTTCCTGCCAGTACATCTCCGCCGACAATCAGCTTATTGGTTTGTGAGCTGTCATCACCCAGTACGCTGTTCATCACCAGCGATCCACCGTCACCGGCGTAATCGCCCGTTATCGTCAAGGTGTCAAACTTGCTTTGATCGGAGAAAGTAATCGTACCGTTATTGGTCAACTGGCCGACATCGGAATTGTTGTTCATGTTCCATTCGCTGCTGGCATCGAGCGACAGCGAGGTGGCTTTCGTGACGGCACCGTTGAGCACAGACGCGGAGGACAGATCGACCGCCACGATATTGCCAATATTACTCACCACAATATCGCCATTTAAGGTGCTGCCTGTGGCATTGAAAGTGAGATTACTGTAGGCATTATTGGCTTTATTATCTGCAACGGTTAATGCCTGCCCGCTACCGCCGGTCAGCACGGAGTCTTTCACATTCATCACCGCGCTGGCAGTATCAAACTCAATTGCCTGAGCCTGCCGGGCATCGATAGTCACCGTATCCAGCAAAACAGAGTTGTCTCCAGCCCCCAAACCGCCGACATACATCCCACTCGCCAGCTCACCTGCGGTGGAAATATCGCTGTTACGGATATCCAGCGTACTTCCGCTGCTCGATATGCCGTAACTCTGCTTACCCATCGTTTTAATCTGTACATCATCAGCAGTAATTGCTGCGCCTTCGCCTACATCAATGGCTGAAGAAGAATCACCATAGGTATCAACGGTACTTCTCAGCAGCACACCTTCGGCACTCTGTTGGACATCCAACGCCACAGAAGCTTCACCCCGGGTGGTTATTGCCAGATTCTCACCCCGAATGTTGTCTTCAGTGTAAAGGGCATGACTTCCGCCCCCCTCTGTCTCAATCTTGCTATTAGTCAGAACCATGGTTCCGCTTTCAGCTTTAACGCCCATGGAAACATCACCTTTGGTGGTGATAGTCACATCATTCAGGGTAGCCGTGGGGTTTAACCCATGTATCCACACGGCAGAACTTTCCTCCTCTTCGGTGGAAAAACTTCCACCATCAGCGATGACGCTAGCCTCTGAAGTCACCTCTAACGCATAGTTATTCGTCCCCTGAGTACTGGCCGACACGTTATTCAGGGTAAGTACACCCGAGGAGGCATTGATCGCAGTGCCTTTGTTGGTGCTAATGGTACCGGTATTAATCTCCGCGCTGTTCCCCTTGAACACCAGCCCCTTCGCAGTGTCATCGCCTGAAATGTTAAGGTCTTTCAATACGACCTCTGCGCCAGCGCCCAGCATCAGCCCGGTACTGCCACTCCCCGACACATTGACAATTAAGTCCTGCGCATTAAATTTGCCGTTTTGAACCGATACCCCCGAGCTCCTCGCCCCCGTGCTATTAAGCGTGACACCGTTTGCCGTGAGATCTCCGCCATTCGTCACTGCAAGGATGTTTTTACTGAGGGAGCCGTTCGAATATATTTCATTCTCAATGAGGCGCGCCTCATTATTGGTCACCAGAATCGCTGTATCTTCCGCCCAAACAGGCATGCAAGGAGCAAAAATTAAAGGCACGACACACATTGGAGTTTTCAGTAACTTCCCAATATTCCATTTCTTATTCAAATCAACATCCATTATCAATTCCTTTTAAGCCAACCATTACAAATATAAAGTCGTATTGCGATGCACCACACCCCGCATAAAAATCATCATTATCAAGACCTTTGCGATTTAACACTGCAGCCAGCCCTTCGCGCCACAATAATATTTATTAATATATTGTGGTGAAAAATTGAGAGTTTTTAATGGGTTCGCTACCTTTGCCTTCAGTTTTAACCGCGATGTTTTAGCATATTCATCGTAAAAATGATGTTAGTGTTTTTCTTATTTTTTCCTGGAAATGAAAAAAAACAATGTGTGCTCGTAGCAGAAAAATATTTTTTACAATCAATAAATGAATGAAATTAAATAGATAAAAAGCCATAAAACACAATCGTCACCGCCCTTGTTAACATAATTTAACAAGGGTGAGATACGTTTTAATTTAGATATGTATTAGAAAAATAAAATAGCAATGCATTAAATTACGATATTTTTATTCCTCTGTCCTTTAATATAACGTTGATGTGTCGCTAATGAGCATCTCGTTTAGTGGAAATATTCGGTAAAGCAGGATAACGACCAGCCCGCACCAGGCATTCTGGCCGTTTCATCTTTATTTCTGCACCTGTTGATAAGACGCATCCACCAGGTAGTAAATTTGTGAATCTTTCAGTGATCCGTCCAGCAACACGGCGTTCCAGTGTGAGGGATTCAGATGCTCGCAGGGCTGCACATCACTGTGCTGCTCTCGAATAAGATCGGCCAAGGCAGGGGTGCTTTTCAGCGCCACCGCAGGACGTCCACCCACATCGTAGAGCATGGCAAACAGCACTCCTTTGGCTTTGATCTGTGTAGCCTGCCACTCATCGTGTTCACTTTGCTCTGCACCGTTTTTCGCCATGCAGTATGACAACAGCTCAGATATCTTCATGCTTAATCATCCCCCTGTAGGGTTGCCACGATACGTCGGGCACCACCGCGAATCCGGTGTTCACCCAGGTAAATTCCCTGCCATGTCCCCAGCATCAGCCGACCACGGCTGATCGGCAGCAACAGTGAGGTGCCCAGCAGCGAGGACTTAATATGGGCAGGCATATCATCCGCACCTTCATAGTCGTGCTGGTAGGGCGCATTGTCCGGCACCGAACGCAGAAAATGTTGCTCCATATCGGTTCTCACCGTGGGATCGCAGTTTTCGTTCAGCGTCAGGGAAGCAGATGTATGCTGCAACAGCAGATGCAGCAGCCCGGTCTGCACATCACTTAATCGACGTAGTTCACCGAGGATCTCATCCGTTATCAGATGAAAGCCACGCGGTTTTTCGTTCACAGTGAGCGTTTGCTGATACCACATAGTAGGACTCCTTAACGCAATAGATGCGTTAAGTGTGCAGCAAGTGGCGAAAAGGTAAACCTGAAAAGTGAAAAAGCAGGAATAGCTGGCCGGGAGAGTCCCGGCCAGAAATGATTACATAACAGCAGCCATCGCTTCCGCAACCTGACGCACATTGTTGTGATTCAGGCCAGCGATGCAGATACGTCCGCTGGCAATCAGGTACACGCCAAACTCATTACGCAGGCGGTCGACCTGTGCTGCGCTCAGGCCGGTGTAGCTGAACATGCCGCGCTGCTTCAGCAAGTAGTCAAAGTTTTTACCCGGGACGGCGAGGGTAAGCCCTTCCACCAGCGCCTGACGCATTTCCAGAATACGCACGCGCATCGCTTCTACTTCTGCCAGCCAGCTGGCTTTCAGCTCAGGGTTATTGAGCACGCAGGAGACGACCTGCGCACCAAAGTTTGGTGGGCTGGAGTAGTTACGGCGCACAGTCGCTTTGAGCTGGCCAAGCACATGAGCGGCTTCATCCGCATCATCACAGACGATGGACAGGCCGCCAACGCGTTCGCCATACAGGGAGAAGATTTTAGAGAATGAGTTACTGACCAGCGCAGGCAGGCCCGCCGCGGCGATAGCGCGGATAGCATAGGCATCGTCTTCCATGCCAGCACCGAAGCCCTGATAGGCGATATCCAGGAACGGGATCAGCTCGCGTGCTTTCAGCACAGCGGTCACTTCATCCCACTGTGCGTTGGTCAGATCAGCCCCGGTTGGGTTATGGCAGCACGGATGCAGCAGCACAATGCTCTGGGCAGGCAAGGTGTTCAGTTTTTCCAGCAACGCGGCGAACTTCACACCATTGCTTTCATCGTCATACCACGGGTACGTATTGACCGTGAAGCCGGCACCCGCAAAGATGGCAATGTGGTTTTCCCAGGTCGGATCGCTGACCCAGACCTGTGAATTCGGGAAGTAGTATTTCAGGAAGTCAGCACCGACTTTCAGCGCACCCGATCCCCCCAGGGTCTGAATTGTGGCGATACGCCCCGCTTTCAGTACCGGATGTTCTGCGCCAAACAGCAGTGGCGCAACCGCGCTGCGGTAAGGTGGCAGGCCTTCCATCGGCAGATAGAGAGAGGCACTCTGTGGCTGTGCATTCAGCAAAGCTTCCGCTGCGGCAACCGCCCTCATCTGTGGGATCACACCCTGTGCGTCGTAATACAGGCCGATGCTCAGGTTCACCTTGTGCGCGCAGTTGTCCTGCTTGAAAGTTTCCATCAGGGAGAGAATCGGATCGCCAGCGTAGGCATCAACGTTTTGAAACACGGTGCAAGTCTCCATTAAATAATCAGTCATGTCCTGCAACGCCGCGGCGGGCGTTGCGGTAAATTCAGGCAGGGTTAAACGTAATAGCGGCCAGGGCGGTGGTTCATGGCAATAATCAGATTCAGCACTACCGCACCGGCAATAGAGGCCGCCAGCATCTCGCGCGAAACAACAAACAGCGAGGCCAACACCACGCAGGTATCCACCCCCATTTGCAGTTTTCCGGCGCGAATACCGTAACGGTCCTGCAACCACAACGCCAGGATATTGATCCCACCCAGGCTGGCCTTATGGCGAAATAACACTATAAACCCAATCCCCATGACCACGTTACCGAACAGTGTCGCATAAAAGGGATCCAGCGCGGAAAAATGGATGAATAATGGGTGCAGGTGGCTAAATGCAGAGACCAGTGCCACAGCAGAGAAGGTTTTCACAGTGAAAGCCCAACCCATGCGCTTCACGGCCAGCCAGTAAAATGGGATGTTGATCAGGAAAAATGCCAGCCCAAAGGAGGTTTTACTCAAGTAGCTGATCAGAAAGGCGATACCGGCAGTACTTCCGGTCAGCGCCCCGGCCTGTTTCAGCAGCGTGACACCAAAAGAGACCATCAACGTACCCAGCAGAATAGCCAGCACATCTTCCAGCAGGGTATGGGGGATTTTTACAGGTTGTTGCACGACGTTATCCATCGGATTGATTCTCGGGTGATTATTGCTTTATTGATTGCCCAATATATAGCAAAAATCGCACCAATCCGGCGGCCCCTGGAGCCACCGGATGGTGCCAGCGAATTAACCCATTGAATACAAGGCGCTTTGTTGCTCGTTTTTGTGCATGAAATTGCCATTTAAGCATCACATCACGCACTTAAGTTGATTTTATCGCACACATTTCGCATGAAATATCACTTTGATGCACAAGCATGGTGCGCGACATGCACTGTTTTAGCGCAGCAGCGTCTCACTCACCGACATCAGGCCATTCTCTTTCAGGCGGTTCAGGACCACTGACGTCTTCACATGCGAAACGCTTTGATGCCCTGCCACCAACTGGCTAATCAGCGCGCTCAGCCCGGCGAGATCGGCCACCGCCACTTTCAGCAGGTAATCAGCGTCACCCGTGGTTTTATAGGCATCCACGATAGCCGACTGCTCGGATACCATGCGGTGAAAACTCTCAACGTATTCTGTCGTGTGGCTGATCAGCCGCACTTCAATCAGACCGATCATCCCCAGGCCGACGGCATCCGGGGACAACCGCGCGTGATAGCCAAGGATCAATCCAGCCTGTTCCAGGTTAATACGGCGGCGTGAGCACTGTGAGGCGGACAGCTTCACAATATCGCTCAATTCCTGGTTAGTCAGGCGACCATTCGCTTCCAGTAAAGTCAGTATCTTAAGGTCAAAATCATCAATCTGGGTCATCGTTCATCCGTGCTGGTGTCTGGATACAGCTGACAGACAGATAACCGCATTCATTGCAGTGTTGTCCAACACTATTTTGTGATGACAGGCGTTGAAAGCGGGTCGGGCATGCCCGCCCCCTACAAGCGTCGGAAGCGAGGGATAAATCGTAGGGGGGTTGGGCAGGCTGGCCCACCAAGATTGTGGAGGTATGTTGTATCGCGTCGGAAGCGAGGGATAAATCGTAGGGGTCGTGCATGCCCGACCCGAAAAGATTACTCGTCGTCGTACTGCGGACCCGCATAGTTGTCGAAGCGCGACCACTGACCATTAAAGGTCAGGCGTACAGTCCCGATGGGGCCGTTACGCTGCTTACCGATGATGATCTCAGCGATGCCTTTATGCTCGCTGTTTTCTTCATAAACCTCATCACGGTAGATAAACATGATCAAGTCGGCATCCTGCTCGATGGAGCCGGATTCACGCAGGTCGGAGTTAATCGGGCGTTTATTACTGCGTTGCTCCAGAGAGCGGTTAAGCTGCGACAGCGCCACAACCGGCACCTGAAGCTCTTTCGCGAGCGCCTTAAGCGAACGTGATATCTCAGCAATTTCCAGGGTACGGTTATCGGACAGTGCCGGTACGCGCATCAATTGCAGGTAGTCGATCATGATCAGACTTAAGCCGCCGTGCTCACGGAAAATACGGCGCGCACGCGAACGAACATCGGTCGGGGTGAGGCCGGAAGAATCATCAATGTACATGTTCTTCTTCTCCATCATGATCCCCATAGTGCTGGAGATGCGCGCCCAATCCTCATCATCAAGCTGACCGGTACGAATACGGGTCTGGTCAACGCGGGACATCGATGCCAGCATACGCATCATGATCTGCTCGCCGGGCATCTCCAGGCTGAAGATCAGCACCGGTTTATCCTGTTCCATCGCTGCGTTTTCACACAGGTTCATGGCAAAGGTGGTTTTACCCATCGACGGACGGGCCGCGACGATAATCAGGTCAGAACGCTGAAGCCCGGCAGTTTTCTTATTCAGATCGCCGTAGCCCGTATCCACCCCGGTGACACCATTCTGCGGCGTCTGATAGAGGGCCTCGATACGCTCGATTGTTGATTCGAGGATCTGATCAACACTCTTCGGCCCTTCATCTTTATTGGCACGGCTTTCGGCGATCTGGAACACGCGGGTTTCCGCCAGATCGAGCAGATCTTCACTGGTGCGCCCCTGAGGATCATAACCGGCATCCGCAATTTCGTTAGCAACGGAAATCATCTCACGCACAACGGCACGTTCACGGACGATATCCGCATAGGCGCCGATGTTTGCCGCACTTGGCGTATTTTTAGACAACTCAGCCAGATAGGCAAAACCGCCGACCATGCTCAGTTCGCCTTTGGTTTCCATCGATTCGGAAAGGGTAATCAGATCGATCGGTTTACCCAGTTCCAGCAGGCGCTGCATCTCCGCGAAGATCATCCGGTGCGGGCGGCTAAAGAAATCCTTTGCCACCACGCGCTCGGCAACGTTATCCCAGCGTTCGTTATCCAGCATTAAACCGCCCAACACCGACTGTTCAGCTTCCAGCGAGTGCGGGGGCAGCTTAAGACCTTCCATCTGGCGGTCACGCGGCTCGCGGTTTTCGAAGGATTTGTTGGTGGGTTTATTTCCTGCCATAGTGATGCGATACCAAAAATCTTGTGGGGGGACGCGCAAGTATACCCGTTTGCATGACTGACGTCCTCCCCCACATTACCGCGAAATCCACAGGAGTGAACATGGCGAAACGTATACAAATCAGCCAGCACGGTGCACCCGAAGTGATGCAGCTGGTGAGTTTTGAACCGACCGATCCGGCCCCCGGTGAGGTGCAGGTTGAGAACAAAGCCATCGGCATCAATTACATCGATACCTATGTGCGCAGCGGCCTGTACCCTGCTCCGCTTCCTGCCGGGCTGGGAACAGAAGCCGCCGGGATCGTCACTCGCGTTGGCGCTGGCGTCAGCGCCCTGAAACCAGGTGACCGTGTGGTTTACGCACAGTCGTCTCTGGGTGCCTACAGCGAAGTGCACAACGTTCCGGTCGATAAAGTGGCGCTGCTGCCGGATGCCATCTCCTATGAACAGGGCGCGGCATCCTTTCTTAAAGGCCTGACGGTGCATTATTTGCTGCGCCAGACCTATGTGGTGCAGCCGGATGAGGTGTTTCTGTTCCATGCCGCTGCAGGCGGCGTCGGGCTGATTGCCTGCCAGTGGGCAAAGGCGCTCGGGGCACATCTGATCGGCACGGTAGGCTCGGCGGAGAAAGCCGCGCTGGCAAAACGTGCGGGCGCCTGGGAAACCATTAACTATCGGGAAGAGGACATTGCCGCGCGCGTCAGCGAGTTGACCCATGGCAAAAAGCTGCGTGTGGTGTATGACTCGGTAGGGAAAGATACCTGGGAAGCATCGCTGGACTGCCTGCAGCGTCGTGGCCTGATGGTCAGCTTTGGCAACTCATCCGGCCCGGTGACGGGTGTGAATCTCAGCATCCTCAATCAAAAAGGATCACTGTATGTGACCCGGCCATCCCTCAATGGTTATATCACCACGCGTGAAGCGCTGCTTCAGGCCAGCAATGAGCTGTTCTCGCTGATGGCAAGTAATGCGATTAAAGTGGATGTGCCAGACACGCAGAAGTTTGCGCTGGCCGATGCAGAGCGGGCGCACCAGGTACTCGAAGGACGTGGTACACAGGGATCGAGTTTATTAATACCGTGATTTCTGGCGTACTGCACAAATAATCAGGGCCTCCCGAAGGAGGCCCTTTTTTCTTTCTTTTTTATAGTTCGCACTGAGTGTAGGGTCAGCGGCGATGAATACGTTTTGATTCAGTGAAACCATCTTGGCAGAATTCATAAGTAAAAAATATGTTTAATTGCGAAATGGTGCTTAGCAATTTGCCATGATGTGATCCAACCCGCATTAACACGCCAAAGACCTCAGGCAACTCATTGATATTATCGAGATAACCAGGGTTTATCCTTCGCAGAGGGTTTCCGAAAAGCCCGATATAACCAGACGCCAATCACCGCCAGCAGCAACCACGGTAACAATTTAATAACAACAGCGAACAATCCGCCAACGACCATCACTACGGTAGCCACCAGCAGCGCTGCAATGATGCCCAATAACGAAATACCGGTCAGCAACAGCATCATAAAAAAGCCGATGACAAACAGGATCTCTAACATGTCGATACGCTCCAGAATAAGGGACTCTGAAGGGACTATTACAAGAAGCGTGCCAGTACGGCGAGGATTTTAAGGTATTGATCTATAAGGAAGGCACTCACCAGGGCCGTAACAACCCTGGTGAATTTCATCAAAGCTTAGTGAATATTTGACGATGTTATACGTTGGCAGGCACTTTATCCGCAACCAGTAGCAAGGCTTTTTCCACCACATCAACACCGGCACCCGCTTTATGGGCATTCTCACTCAGGTAACGACGCCACTGACGCGCACCAGGAATGCCCTGGAACAGTCCCAGCATATGGCGGGTCACGTGGCCAAGGTAAGTACCGTTCGCCAGCTCGCGCTCGATATACGGGTACATCGCACGCACCACTGCAACAGGATCAACCATCGGCACGGTGCTGCCGAAGATCATCTGGTCTACCTGCGCCAACAGTCCCGGGTTCTGATAGGCTTCGCGCCCCATCATCACCCCGTCCAGATGCTGTAAATGAGTGCGGGCTTCTTCCAGCGACTTGACGCCGCCGTTAAGCGATAGCGTAAGCTGCGGGAAATCACGCTTCAGCTGGTAAACGCGTTCATAGTCGAGCGGTGGAATTTCACGGTTCTCTTTCGGGCTGAGGCCAGAGAGCCAGGCTTTGCGGGCGTGAATAATAAATGTCTCGCATCCCCCCTGCTCTGCAACGCGCTGAATGAAATCACAGAGGAATTCGTAGCTGTCCTGATCGTCGATGCCAATTCGGGTTTTCACGGTAACCGGAATAGAGACCACATCGCGCATCGCTTTGATGCAATCCGCCACCAGTTGGGCCTCACCCATCAGGCAGGCACCGAAGCGGCCATTCTGCACACGGTCAGACGGGCAGCCCACATTGAGGTTGACCTCATTGTAGCCACGCTCTTCTGCCAGTTTTGCACACTGTGCCAGTGCTGCCGGATCGCTGCCGCCCAGTTGCAGCGCCACGGGCTGCTCTTCAGAACTCCAGGCCAGGTAATCGCCTTTGCCGTGGATAATCGCCCCGGTAGTCACCATTTCGGTGTACAGCAACGTCTGACGCGTCAACTGACGATGAAAGTAACGACAGTGGCGATCGGTCCAGTCGAGCATCGGGGCAATGGAAAAGCGATGTGCAGGGAAATTATCGGTCATGAAAAGCGTTAACTCTGTATCAGAAAGGGAGTGTCGATATTGTGCGCAATCATAGCACGGCGGGCCGCGAGGATACAGGATCAGGGAAAGGTGATTGCCAGCAGCCGTGAGGTGACTGCTGGGAAAAATCAGAAAATAACGTTCCGCTTCAAAGCGCAGTGACTTGAATGAATTATTAAGTTATTCAATATCAGCTAAAGTCATAACGGTTTAAAATATTTTCAACTGCAGGGTCATTTTCATATTTTATTTTCAGTTTTTCTTTCTGCTCTTTCGCTTTACCGCAATAATTATCAACAGATTTTTCAATTTCCACCTGCCGTTCTTTAGGGAGGTTACTATCCCATTCTCCCGACATATGGATGCAGTTATCAGCATTATCGGTAAATGCTTTGATATCCCTGGATGGCGCAGTCGTGATGTTAGACGCACACCCACTGATTACCAGACACAACAAAACCATTCCATTCATTACCCGCATTGTTATCTTCCCTGTATTTTCCCCTATGAGTTTACTCAGTCTGCCAGTATTGGAGAAAACCATCCAGGGTATGTCTGTTCGATTGAGTGAGCAAAGATGAATATCAGGAAAAGTGCGAGGAAAAACCTGTAAGGGTGAGGACAACCCCTTAGGGTTGCCCTCCTAAAGACCATCCGGACTATCAGAAAGTGAAGTTCAACTGGGCAACGGCGCCCCAGGTATTGTCTTTCCCCACCATCCCGGCAAGGTCCAGATGCACTTTGTTAAACGGTGACAGGCCAAAACCGCCCGTGAAGACATCAGTGTCATTGGACTTCACATCAGCACGGTAACCGGCGCGCAGTTGCAGCCAGTCCAGTAAACGATACTCCGCACCCACGGCAGCATACTGGCTGTCCTGTTGCGTTTTAAAGCGCTTAGTCGGGGTCAGGTCCACATCCAGTGCCGTTGTCAGGCGCTCGGTATGGTATGCCACGCCGGAGGTGACCAGCGGACGGATTTGATAGGTATCCTTGTAGCCGCTGACCTCTTTGGTATCAATATCACGTGAGATCAGGTTCTGCGCGCTCAGGCCCAGCGTCCAGTTTTCACCGAGGTCGGTTGAGGCGCCCGCATCCAGGTTAAACCCGGTGTTGGTATTTTTATAATTGCCGTTGGTGAAGTCTGACTTGTCATAGCTGTATACCGAGGCGCTGTAGTTATACAGCGTGGTTTTTTGCAGCTTTGGCGTGATGCCCAGCGACACCGGCTGACCACCGAAATCGAACTCATGCGCGACGGCGATCCCCATATCGTAAACCACCGCTGCACGTCCCAGTCCGGCAGAAGTCAGGCTGTTCAGTCCCGCCGTCGTCGGAATGTTAGTGCCATCGGCAATACCTTGCAGATAATCGATGTCGCTTTGCGTGACATCGGTTACCACGGAAGCCGTACCGTAAGCTTTGGTGACAAACGCGAAAGGCAGAACCTCATTCGGAACCGTCACTGCAAATGCAGCACCGGCATTTGCCCATGCCTTCTGCCCTTTGATCTCGCGCAGACGATCGGCTAGATCACCGGCAGCCGACTGGGCGCGGGGGATATCCGTGGGGAAGACGAAGTTATTCGCCAGGTCTTTGTAACTGTCGACAGCATTGGTCAGGTCATCCACCTTATCGACCAGTTTTCCTTTGTCGCTGATCTGCGCACCGACGGCTGGCAGGATAATACTGACGCTGTCTTCCGGTTTTGCTTTGGTCATCAGCGCCGGGTTCGCCAGCACCGCCGAACCGTAGCTGGAAGAGGCAACCCCCACCCCGCCCATCGCATCATTGCGGGCATCGAAATAGTTACCGGCGGCAAGCGCACTCAGCGGAGTAAACAACAGAGCGGGTAATACCACTGGTGCGGAAAAACCGATTAATTTATTGAATTTATTTGCCATTGACCCCAAACCCACCATAAAAAAAATGAAAAAGCGAATGCGCAAAGACACGCATAACCGAATGCCTGAATAATGAACATAAAGGCACCATTTCATTGCTGTGAATTGAGAGAAGATGAGTGGGCTTATCAGGTCATTGCCATTTTATTAATCTGTTATCACGCTAACAGTTGAACGTTTTGCATCTGTTTATTTCAGTACCAAACGCACACAGCCCTTTGCAAAAGGTAGTCATGAACCTTAAGCCCTGCAAATCAGATTAACGATACTGCATTAAAAAATAATGGCCCTGGTGCACTCAAAACAATGATTAAATTTTTTTTACCTTCTGCACTTATCAGCAATACCAGTAAAGGGTTGAGTCTGTGCACGTGACAGAGGGCCGCCTGAAGGTGAACTCGGCGTTTTGTTGCAGACGTGATAAAATAACATCCTGATATGGCCTGAGGGGGAACAATGAATATGACCAGTGCTGAAAAAATCCTGTCGCAGGCGGAAGTTATCTGTCAGCAACGCAGCGTGCGACTCACGCCGCAGCGTCTTGAAGTTCTGCGTTTGATGAGTGAGCAGAATGGGGCCATCAGCGCCTACGATCTGCTGGACTTACTGCGTGCCTCTGAACCTCAGGCAAAGCCTCCTACCATCTACCGTGCGCTGGACTTCCTGCTGGAGCAGGGCTTTATCCATCGCGTGGAGTCCACCAACAGCTATGTGGTTTGTCATCACTTTGAAGAACCGTCACACACCTCAGCCATGCTGATTTGTGACCGCTGCGGTTCAGTGGCCGAGCAGCATGCTAATGGCGTGGAAGATATTTTGAAATCGCTGGCCCTGAAGTCCGGTTTTACCCTGGGACATAGCGTGATTGAGGCGCATGGTTTCTGTGAAAAATGCGGGGAGATTGAAGCCTGCACACATCAGGATGCGTGCCAGCACGATCATAGTGTGCAGAGTAAAAAACGCGGGCGTTAGTCAAATTTTGTGAGGGAGGAGAAAGAGGTGAGTGGCACTGTCCTTGTGCCTGGGTAGGAGCATCGTCCTGAAAGGGTCCGCTGTTTTTACCAGCGGTGGTTGTTACGGGTTTCCCAATCACTCAGCTCTTTTTCGGCCTGATCTTTCTGATAGCCGTAGCGTTCCTGAATTTTACCCACCAACTGATCGCGTTTACCTTCAACGACCGTCAGGTCATCATCGGTCAGCTTACCCCATTGTTCTTTCACTTTACCTTTAAACTGTTTCCAGTTACCGCCGGCTTCGTCTTTATTCATAATGTGATTCCTCTACCTTGGGTTAAAACAGCTTTAATGCCTCAAAAACCAACTGTTAAACCAGACAATCATCTGGTTATTTGCCTGAGACAAAGATAATTGTAGTAGAGAAACCACGCACTGGCCGTTAACCCGCTGGCAAAAGCGGTAGAAATCACTAAAAACACCTAGAATTCAGTGAACTAGCGAAGCGGCGCGTTACGTAACCAAATGTGTCACTGCGCGAACCAGGTTCCCTTACGCCAGTGACGACGCCAGATGACCCACAGGGAGACACCGCGCAGCAGCAGGAACAACGTGACTGCCAGCCACAGACCATGATTACCCAGCCACGGCACGCTAAACAGCGCCAAACCAAAGCCCAGTGCTGCGACGGCCATACTGTTGCGCATCTCACTGGCGCGGGTGGCACCGATAAACATCCCATCCAGCAAATAACAGCCCACACCCGCTAATGGCATCAGCACCTGCCACCATAAATACCGATCGGCAAGCTGGCGAAGCGGTTCCAGAGACGTCAGCAGCGCGATAATTTGCTCACCAAACAGGGCATAAAATAGAGAAAACCCTGCTGCGACTAGTAACGACTGCCGACAGGCAGCATGCCAGACGCTGAGTAACTGCTTACTGTCGCGCGCGCCATAGGCTTCTCCAGAACAGGCCTCAACCGCATAGGCGAAGCCATCCAGTGCATAGGCGGTAAAGGTGAGGAACATCAGCAATACCGCGTTGACCGCCACCACATCATTCCCCAGACGGGCACCAAAGATAGTCAGCGACGCAAAGCAGATTTGCAACAACAGAGAACGCAGCATGATGTCGCGATTTAAGCGCAGCAGGCGCCCCACATCACCGCGCCAGGCACTCAGCATCAACCTTACTGACAGACCACGCAGTTTCATCACCCGCCATACCAGCAGCAGACCAACAATAAAACTGACATATTCAGCTATTGCGGTAGCCGCTGCCGCGCCCTGTACACCCCACTTCAGGCCAATAACAAACCACAGATCCAGCAGGATATTGACCAGATTACCCACCACCAGCAGGATCACAGGGGCACGCGCATACTGCACCCCAAGGAGCCAGCCAAGCAGCACGAGATTGGCCAACGTTGCGGGAGCACTGAGCCAGCGCACCTGCATAAACAGTGCCGCCTGGTGCAGAACGTCTTCGCTGCCACCGGTCAGGCCCAGAGCAAAGTGAGTGATGGGTGTTTTTAGCAGGATAAACAGCAGGCCGGCCAGCAGAGCGAGCAGCAGCGGCTGCATCAATGCACGTGCCAGTGCGGATTTATCACTGGCTCCAAATGCCTGGGCAGTCAGCCCGGTGGTGCTCATGCGTAGAAACAGTAGCAGCATAAACAGGAAGCTGGTTACGGTCGTGCCGATCGCCACCCCACCAAGATACGTCGGGCTATCAAGATGGCCGATCACGGCGGTATCGACCAGACCAAGCAGTGGCACGGTAATATTAGAAAGGATCATCGGCAGCGCCAGCCGCCAGAGGCTTTTATCCGCAGAGGTGAGCAGTTTCATCAGAACCCATCAGAGCTAAAGCGATTACAGATGATAATACGCGCCACAGAAGCAGCGCGCAGGATTTAGCGGGGAGTAACGATTACAGCCAGTTGCCGTTGCGAATAACGCCGACAGCAAGACCTTCAATAGTCAGCGTTTGCTGACGCAGGTCGACAATGATAGGTTTGAAGTCCGGGTTTTCTGGTAAAAGTTGCACCGTATTACCCTGCCTTTTCAGGCGTTTCACTGTCACTTCGTCATCAATGCGCGCAACCACAACCTGCCCATTACGCACATCTTCCGTTTTATGTACCGCTAACAGATCGCCGTCCATAATACCGATGTCTTTCATCGACATCCCACTGACGCGCAACAGAAAATCAGCGCCAGGCTTGAACAGGTCAGGGTCAACTTTGTAGTGCCCTTCAATGTGCTGCTCTGCCAACAGTGGCTCACCGGCGGCAACCCGGCCAATCAGTGGAAGACCGTCTTCTTCTTCCATCATCAGGCGAATACCGCGGGAAGCACCAGAAACGATCTCAATCACGCCTTTACGGGCTAAGGCCTTCAGGTGTTCTTCAGCCGCATTCGGGGAACGGAAACCAAGTTGCGCAGCGATCTCTGCGCGCGTCGGCGGCATACCAGTTTGATTAATGTGGTCGCGAATCAGGTCATAAACCTGCTGCTGCCTCGCCGTTAGTGCTTTCATTCCGCCCCCTGGTTGTTTATACAGTCGACTGTGAGTATATACAGGTATTTAGACATTGAAAACCTAAAGTTGGGCGAAATGCAGTTTGTGGCGATTTTTGGAAAACTCATCGCAAATGTGGCACTAACAGCATGATCCAAACAAAAATTGCCAGCAAGATAGTCAACAGCACGGCCGCAGAACCCATATCTTTGGCCCGGCCTGCAAGGGGGTGTATTTCACTGCCGATACGGTCGACGACCGCTTCGATGGCACTGTTGAGTATTTCGACAATGATGACCAGCATGACCGAGCCAATCAGCAGCACACGGGTAATGGCATCTACGTCCAGCCAGCAGGCAATGATAATCGCAATGATCGCCGCGACGGCTTCCTGACGAAAAGCGGCTTCATGCTGCCACGCGCTGCGGATGCCTTTCCACGAATACCCGGCTGCTTTTATGATTCGCGTCAGTCCGGTGACATTATTTGCCATAATCAGGGAACCCTTTGAGAAGTTTAACGTCAATGAGTGGAACTACAGGTTTTTTAACACCACAGATTCTGTTGGCGCTTTCTGGTATGCTTGCGGCGCTTTGCTAACAAGAGGCTTCATGTTGTCTATGTCAGGTTGGCGTAAATTATATTATAACTTATTGAATCTTCCAGTAAAACTACTGGTAAAAAGTAAAGCAATTCCGGCTGAGCCGGTTGCCGAACTCGGGCTTGATACGTCGCGCCCTATTATGTATGTGCTGCCTTATGATTCAAAGGCCGATCTCCTTGCACTGCGTGAGCAGTGTCGCAAACAAGACCTGCCCGATCCTCTGGAACCTCTGGAGATCGACGGTACGGTATTGCCACGCCATGTGTTTATTCATGATGGCCCGCGCTTGTTCCCGTACTTTGTTCCGAATCTTGAGTCGGTCAAGCTGTTCCACGATTATCTCGATCTGCACCGCAATCATCCCGATCTGGATGTGCAAATGGTGCCGGTATCAGTGATGTTTGGTCGTGCGCCGGGCCGTGAGGTACAGGGTGACGAACAGCCGCATCTGCGCATGTTGAATGGTATCCAGAAATTCTTTGCCGTCATCTGGCTGGGACGTGACAGTTTTGTGCGCTTCTCACCGATGGTATCGCTGCGCCATATGGCCACCGAGCACGGTACAGATAAAATCATCGCGCAGAAGCTGGCCCGTGTGGCGCGTATGCACTTTGCCCGCCAGCGTTTAGCGGCCGTGGGGCCGCGTCTGCCTGTGCGCCAGGACTTGTTCAACAAGCTGTTGCAGTCTAAAGCGATCGCCAAAGCGGTTGAAGACGAAGCACGCAGCAAAAAAATCTCCCATGAAAAAGCCCAGCAGAATGCCGTTGAGCTGATGGAAGAGATCGCCGCTGACTTCTCTTACGAAGCGATTCGTCTGACCGACCGTATCATGGGTTGGACCTGGAGCAAGCTGTATCAGGGGATTAACGTTAACGGCGGTGAGCGCGTGCGCCAGCTGGCACAGGACGGACATGAGATTGTCTACGTGCCCTGCCATCGCAGCCATATGGACTACCTGCTGCTCTCCTATGTGCTGTATCACCAGGGTCTGGTGCCGCCGCATATTGCAGCCGGGATCAACCTGAACTTCTGGCCAGCGGGCCCGATTTTCCGTCGCCTGGGCGCTTTCTTTATTCGTCGTACCTTCAAGGGCAATAAGCTCTACTCCACGGTGTTCCGTGAATACCTTGGTGAGCTGTTCACCCGTGGCTATTCCGTCGAATACTTCGTGGAAGGCGGCCGTTCACGTACAGGCCGCCTGCTGGATCCGAAAACCGGCACCCTGTCGATGACGATTCAGGCGATGCTGCGTGGAGGTAACCGCCCTATTACGCTGGTACCGATTTACATCGGTTACGAACACGTGATGGAAGTGGGAACTTACGCCAAAGAGCTGCGCGGTGCGACCAAAGAGAAAGAAGGCTTTATGTCGATGGTGCGCGGGCTGCGTAAGCTGCGTAATCTCGGTCAGGGCTATGTGAACTTTGGTGAGCCGCTGCCGCTGGTCGCGTATCTGAATCAGCAGGTACCAGAGTGGCGTGAGGCTATCGATCCTATTGAAGCCCAGCGTCCAGCCTGGTTAACCCCGGCCGTGAACGACATCGCGCAGAAAGTCATGGTGCGGATTAACAATGCAGGGGCAGCCAATGCCATGAACCTGTGTGTGACTGCGCTGCTGGCATCACGCCAGCGTTCGATGACCCGCGAGCAGCTGACCGAACAGCTCGACTGTTATGTGCAACTGCTGCGCAATGTGCCGTACTCGCCTGATTCCACCGTGCCGGATATGACGCCAGAGGCACTGCTGGAACATGCGCTGAGCATGAACAAATTCGAGCTGGAGCAGGATAGCATCGGCGAGATCGTGGTACTGCCGCGTGAGCAGGCCGTGCTGATGACCTACTATCGCAACAACATTCATCACATGCTGGTGATGCCGTCGCTGATTGCCGCCATTCTGATGCAGCACCGTGAAATCACCCGCGCCGAGCTTCTGCGCCAGGTCACGGTGATCTACCCAATGCTGAAGAGTGAGCTTTTCCTGCGCTGGAGCACCGATGAACTGGGCCAGGTACTCGACTCACTGGTGGCTGAAATGGCCCGTCAGGGGCTGTTGATTGCTGAAGAGAGTAGTCTGCGTCTGAGTGCCGGTCGTTTCCGTACCCTGCAACTGCTGGCTGCCGGCGTGCGCGAAACCCTGCAACGTTACTCGATTACCTTCTCTATCCTCAGCGCGAAACCCGCAATTAACCGTGGCACGCTGGAAAAAGAGAGCCGTACCATGGCACAGCGTCTGTCCGTGCTGCATGGTATTAACGCGCCGGAGTTCTTCGACAAAGCGGTGTTTACATCGCTGGTGTTAACGCTGCGTGATGAAGGCTATATCAGCGATTCCGGTGATGCTCAGGTTGAGCAGACACAGCAGGTTTATCAACTGCTGGCAGAGCTGATAACTCAGGATGTGAGAATGACCATTGAGAGTGCCGTAGAGCACGATTGATGTCAGTGTGGTGGGCCGATGATCGAAACAGATGATCGGCCCCTACGCGTTTTATCCGATCCCCAGTACCACGCCAACGAACAGCACCAACCCTACCCAGTTATTATTCAGGAAGGCCTGGAAACAGCGATCGCGCTGACGTCCGGCAATCAGCTTCTGCTGATGGACAAAAAACACACCCGCCACCAGCACCGCCCAATAGAATACGCCGCTGAGATGCAGTTGCCAGCCCACCAGCGTCATCAGGCCAAGCGTTGCCAGCTGTAACAGCCCCACAATCAGCTTATCGAAACGTCCAAACAGAATGGCGGTGGATTTCACGCCGATTTTCAAATCATCATCACGATCAACCATCGCATAAAGCGTGTCGTACGCCACCGTCCAGCAAATATTCGCCAGGAACAGCAGCCAGCAGGTTAAGGGGACCGTTTCACTTACCGCCGCCCAGCCCATCGGAATAGCCCAGCCAAACGCCGCCCCGAGCACCACCTGCGGCAGATGCGTGTAACGTTTCATAAACGGATAGAGCCAGGCCAACCCCAACCCACCAAGCGACAGCCAGATGGTCATGTTATTCATGGTCAGCACCAGCCCAAAGGAAACCAGTACCAGCCCGGCGAACAGCAGTTTTGCCTCTAGCGTGGTCACCGCACCGCTGGGGAGCGGGCGCTCCCGGGTACGCTTCACAAAACCATCGATTTTGCGGTCAGCAAAATCATTGACCACACAACCTGCTGCACGCATAAAAAATACGCCCAGCACAAAGACCAGCAGCACGTTGAGCGGCGGGATGCTCATGCCAGCCAGCCAGAGCGCCCAAAGCGTTGGCCACAGCAGCAGCAACGAACCAATCGGTTTATCAATACGCATCAGACGGCTATAGGCCGAAAGCTTACTCATTTGCAGACTTCTCTCCACGCTACTGTCCCCCTTCTGCCGCCACGCTGGCATAGAGCGGGGAAGCGGGTAAAAACAGTTCGGTCAATAATAGCGGCTTGCCCGATAAACGCAGGCGTGAACGCCGCCCCCACAGTTCAGCACTGTGGCCGACATCAATAAAATCACGCGTTAAGGTAGACGTGGCAAACAGGTAACGACCCAGAGGGACGGTGCCCAGCTGTTGCAGCTTCTGCTCCGGGCCGTTCAGGGTCGACTCCGGGACCAGCGTGCGCGCCACCAGCCAGGGAACCCCGTCACCGCACAGTTCGATTTCCCGCAACCAGTAACGTGGTTCTGTTGGCAGCAGGGCGATATCCTCTGCTGCGTCCTGGGCACTGACAAATCCTTCACGCAGCAGGTTAACCGTCACCTGTTGGCAGTGACGCTCAAAACGACGGGTCATGGAATCGACTTCCAGCAGCCAGTCCAGCAGGGGGGCGGTTAACAGGGGTGATGAATCTGGTAGCCAGTTGATCGCGCGCAATAGCGACAGCGCGTTCTCAGCCATAACACTTCTCCGCAAAATCTTCGATGCGTCAGTGTAACGCAGACCCTGGCGGCAAACCTATCAAAGCTCGGCAAAAAGCCACGATTTTGTGGCTGGTTTGGCGAGTTATTCCCGCTTCAGGCGGTTGCTGTTCGCCAGCCAAAGGGTGATAACCAGGATGAGAATGGCAATGGCGTAGGCCAGGGTATCGAACGGGTTTTTATGGTCGACGATAATCAGACGAATGATCGCCGTGATCCCGATGTAGACAAAGTAGCGCAGCGGGAAGTGATAGCCTGACTGAAAATACTTAATGATCAGTGCGATAAACTCAAAATAGAGGAAGTAGATCACGATACCTTCGATCAGCAGATAAGACGATGTCTGCTCTCCGGTATTCAGCAGCACGTTACCAAGATGGATGGTCTCTTTACCAAGAAAGATGATCAGAATACAGGCCAGCACGATCAGGCCTGTGTTTAATACCATTTGCAGGGCAAAGGCCAGCCGGGTGGCGGGCGTGTTACGTTCCTGGGACGTCATGGTGTGCCTCAAAGTCATTGTTATCCGTCGTGAATGCCGACGGATAACAATATGCTTGAGCGTGATGCAGATCACAACATTTCGATGATGGATAACGCATGCATTGTACTGGCTGCGGGCCGGGCGTGCCCGACCCTTACATTTCGTAGGGGCCAGGCATGTCTGGCCCGGCGGTTAACGGTAATTGCGGTCGCGATCGGTTGTCATATCGTACAGCTGGTATTTACGGCCCAGCATCTGGCCGCCATCACGCGTCAGCGGCGTCCAGTTGACCTGCGCACGACCACGGGTTGGTGAAACACTAAAGACATCCATCGGTACGGAGATGTAGAAGCCTTTGGTGAAATCGCCTTCGCCATACTCTTCTGCTGAGACGTTGGTTTTCGTGGCGTAAGCGCCCACGATAATCCCGCTGTCAAAGCGTTTCGAAACGTCAACGGTAACCCCTTTGTCTTCAGCCAGATATTGCCCGACGCTGGCTTTCACCAGAACATTACGCATGAACCACGGCTGCCAGTATCCGGTAATATTGCCCACCTTCGCCGAATAGTCGTTGAACTTCATCATATTGTCCCAGTCACGCTGTTTGACGTAGTTCGCATCCACGCCAATCGCCCAGCTGGAATCCAGTGGGCGGTACAATACTTCGCCCCCCGCTCCGCCGTACATGGTTTCCAGATACCCGCCATACACCTGACCATAGAAGCCGTTGCCGAGTTCACGCATGTAGTTGGCCTGCAGGTTATTCACGTAAACGTTATTTTCAACGTAGTCGCGAATATGGGTACGTACGCGGGGAAGCGTGGAGTCTGCCGGTGCGCCGTTGTAGTTGAACTTGTCATAATTATTGGCAAGGTTGCCGAACAGGCTGCCATCGACCAGCAAATGATCCGTCAGCCAGAAGCTGGCATTCGCCATCACGCCCAGCTGATACAGGTAGAAGCTTTCCGGGCCACCGACTGACTGATTGAGCACTGGCGACAAACTGTAGTTCAGGCGATCGCCATCGATAAAGAAGCCCTGTTCGGTGCGCCCCGGGTCAACCGGATTGACACGTTGCTGCTGTAGCGTCTCTTCACGCCCCAGCGGGTATCCCGCCAGCTGACGTTGCAGACTTGCCACATTAGTCTCCGTCGTCACCTGCGGCATATGGCTGCGCGTCTGCGTCACCTTCAGGGTATCAATCCCCTCTGGCAGGTGGTTCACCATGATGATGTTGGCGCGATCAACGCCGCGGGTGGTATCGCGATATTTCGCCTGCTCACCGCTCACGTATAGCGTGCTGCCTTCTACCTGAATACTTGGTGCATTCAGCCCGGCGTTGTATTTCAGATCGGTCAACTGATTGGCCGTCACCGTTGGATCGAGGAAGCGCTCCTGCGGCTGCGGGTTATATTCCGGTTTCGGCGTATCACGCTGGGTCTGATGCAGATCGTTGAAGTTAGTGCGCAGGGTGAAGCCTGCCATAAAGGTGTTGCCACGCTCGTAGCTGACGTTCACATCTGCCCAGTCTGTAATGCGATAGATCGCCCCGACGTTAAACTTGCTCTTCTGCTCGAGACGACCGGCGAAATCATCCTGATAGTCGTTACCTTCGTACTCCATTTTCAGGCGCAGCGGCTGCCACGGCGTCTGATATTCAATCCCGCCGAAGATAGCGGTCGGCCCTTTGAACATATCGCTACCGCTGACGGAACCGGCGGTGCCGCTACCCTCGGTGCGGTAGCAATATTTTTCACTGGCGGAGCAGAACGGATTTTTCACCGTGCCGCTGTTACCGATATAGCCCCAGCCCATACCGAGGGTGAAATCAAATGGCCCCCAGGCTTTGGTGGCAACCAGATATTCACTGTCAAACAGGCCCGTACCGCCGAGATCACGTGTCCCCACGGAGACTTCCGGTAGCCAGAAGCCCTCTTCCCACAGGCGCAGTTTGAGGTCGAAGGCTTTGTCTTTGTAGGTTTGATCTCCCGAGAAGCTCGACACCGCACTGTACTCACGCGTTTTCACATCGGTGTAGCGGATGGTCGCTTCCAGCCACGGGAACAGCTGCACCGAGGAGGAGTAGAAGTGATACTGATCGTTATAACGATAGTTAAGGCTGAACTCGCCCTCTTTGGCCATACGCGCAGTCGGTACCTGCATCAGGCCGACGCCACCGAAGTCAGACTGTGACGGGCCAATCGGGTCCGGATAACCGGCAGCCTGAACCTGACAGGCACAGGCGACAGAGAGTGACAGCAGGCTGAGAAGATAACGTTTTTTCATCAGTCAGGGATCCGGTGCGTCAGAACAGAAACGATCTGCTGGTTAAGATCGGCATAGGCGCTCGGCAGCGTCCAGGAAGAGAAGCCCACAAACAGGATGCTGCCCGGCTGCGGCTCATAGTGACGACGGTTCCAGTACGCCACCGGCACTTCTGTCACCTCGCCTGCCGGAGAGATCACCTGCGCGTTGTTGCGTTCACCGCCTTCCCTTCGCGGGTTCGCATCAAGATACTCAACCACAGATCGTCCTGCTGCCCACGGTGTTTTTCCAGCATTTTCCACCACGCCAGCCAGCGTAATGGAAGTGGGTTCTGCCAGGGTATAGAGGCTGTATTCCCCTTCCAGCGTGCGGTTAGCCTGCGGTCGTAAACGCACCCAGTCCGGGTCCAGATTCACGATCTGACGCCCTGTGACTTTCATTCCGGCAATCTGCTGACGGACGTTTTCCACCACGGCGGCCTGTTCACCGTCACCGTCACTTTTGAGTTCATCGCGCCATGCCTGCAAGCGTGTCAGCAGCTGCTGTTGCTGCTGTACCGCCACGGCCGTCGCCAGTTTTTCGCCGATCACCGTTCCCGGCCACCAGGTTTTCTGCGTCAGTGCCGGGTTGGTCACCAGTTGCGCCAGATTGGCCGCTCCGCTGATCACTACCGGTTGTGTCTGTCCAGGGTAAAAGACATTGACCCGACCATCGGCCTGGGCGTGCAGCGACAGTGATGCCACTATCCCTGCGAGAATAAGGGTTATTTTTTTCATGATTTCGCAGGCTTCAGGATGGTGGATTCAACAGGGATATAGTCTGCCCCCAGCATTTGCAGTGACTGGCGCACCTGCCCGGTGGAGATATCCACCCAGAAGGTATTACGCCAGGATTCGCCACTTTCCGCTATCGACACCTCTTCCTGCCAGACGCGGCATGCCACCGACTGACCCGCCAGTTGCAGTACTTCATCCTTCTGGCGCGAGAAGTGGGAAACCGCCGTGCCCGCCTCCGGCTTGCCGCCCTCGGTCCAGCGCAGGGTGCGGGTCCAGCTCGCGCCATCGGTCAGATGCAGGGCATCTCGCAGCGGATCGTTATCTAGGTTACTGACACCGTTGAGGTTATCTGCCAGGCCGAGCGTTTTCACCAGACGACCATGCTGAGTGACCACCATGGCTTTATCGCGGGTGATCCACTTTTGCTGACCATTTTCGTTGAAGCCCAGCACCACAAAGATTTGCTGGCCGCCGTTGACGCGCAGATACATGCTGGCGTAAGGCATCGTGTCGATTTGTTCGTTAGTCATCTGGATGTCGTCGACGCCAAGAAAAGCCAGCTTGACGGTTTCACCCAATCCTTTTTGCGTTTGTGTACAGGCCTGAAGCAGCAGGCAGAGCAGCAGAAGTGGTAGGTTTCGCAACTGTGTGTGTCCCTGAGCAAAGTAGAACAAGGCTGAAAATAACCACACAAATGTGTGGTTATGATTAATTTTTGAACTTAGCGGGTTGTACTTGTGGTGGTGGTGGTCGTTGTTCCGGTATTAGAACCATTTCCACCGCTGCTTGCTGCCAGCACCACGCCAGCCAGTGCGCCAACAGCGCCAATACCAACAGCGGTGGTGACACCGGTTGACATCGCACCTGCTTCAGCACCAGCAGCCGCACCCGTTTCAACCTCTGGCGCACCAGTGGCTTCAACGGCGGCAAACGCGCCTGTTGCACTCGCTAAGTACACTATGGCTGCAGTAGCCCATATGACTTTTTTCATCACACTTTCCCTTCATTAAATGAATGGATGCCCGGGCCTGGATGGCACCTGGCGACTCCAGTATGGGGAATTAATTTCCAGAAAGCAGCGCATCGGGCGAGGTGTCGAAGCAAGAGACACAGCTATGATAAAAGACTGAAAATGTGGCGTATTAAGATATTTTTACCTGCCATACACATTTAAACAGCGGTTAATACCAACACTCACTTTATTATCGATATGAAAAGTTGAAAAAGGCATACAGCGAGGAGAATAATGACGTAGCGGTAGTAATTGACGAAATATCGACAGAAAAACGATAAAAATCAATTAAATAACAAATTAGTTCTTAACATTTATTAGGTTTTAACGAGCGTTTATTTAAGAATTATCTGTCTCAAATTGGTACGGTTTACGTGATTTTTAGGATTATGCCCACCCTCCTTACGGCCACTTTATTCATCTTTGGGGTGAAAAATAGCCGTGTAATCAGAGTGCCTACAGGCTGCCAACGCCTGTACGCGGCTGTTAAGAGAAAGGGCGCGCTGTCAACCAGGTCCAGTTATTTCCAGAAAATAAAAAACCCCCAGAAACTGGGGGCCGCATAGAGCATCGCAGGGGTCAGAAACGCCTGCCCTGGGCGAGGCGTGCCTCGCCCAGGCGGGTAGATTAACGCCAGGATTTATAGCGATTAATCAGACCATTCGTCGAGCTGTCATGACTGCTGACCGGTTCGCCACTCGCCAGTTCTGGCAGGATGCGGTTAGCCAGCTGTTTGCCCAGCTCCACGCCCCACTGATCGAAGGTGAAGATGTTGAGGATCACGCCCTGGGTGAAGATTTTGTGCTCATACAGTGCAATCAGCGCACCGAGGCTGTACGGGGTGATATCACGCAGCAGGATGGAGTTGGTTGGACGGTTGCCTTCAAACACTTTGTACGGCACCACGTGCTCAACGGCTTTCGCGTCCAGGCCGGCATCCGCGAACTCTTTTTCCACAACATCACGTGCTTTACCAAACGCCAGAGCTTCCGTCTGAGCAAAGAAGTTAGACAGCAGCTTACTGTGGTGATCGCCCAGTTTGTTATGCGATACCGCTGGCGCGATAAAGTCGCATGGCACCAGCTTGGTACCCTGGTGGATCAACTGGTAGAACGCGTGCTGACCATTGGTGCCTGGCTCGCCCCAGATAATCGGGCCAGTCTGGTAAGAGACCGGGTTACCGGCACGGTCCACATATTTGCCGTTAGACTCCATGTTGCCCTGCTGGAAGTAAGCAGCAAAGCGATGCATATACTGATCGTAAGGCAGGATCGCTTCGGTTTCTGCGCCGAAGAAGTTGTTGTACCAGATGCCGATCAGCGCCAGCAGAACCGGCAGGTTTTTCTCTTCCGGGGTATCCGCAAAATGGCGATCCATGGCGTGGGCACCGTCCAGCAGCTTCTCGAAGTTGTCGAAACCGATAGAGAGGATGATCGACAGACCAATCGCTGACCACAGAGAATAACGCCCCCCCACCCAATCCCAGAACTCGAACATGTTAGCGGTGTCGATACCGAACTCTGCCACCGCTTTACCGTTGGTCGACAGCGCGGCAAAGTGCTTCGCCACATCCTCCTGATGACCCGAGGTCAGGAACCAGTCACGCGCGCTGTGGGCGTTGGTCATGGTTTCCTGCGTGGTGAAGGTTTTTGACGCCACCAGGAACAGGGTGGTTTCCGGGCTCAGTGTTTTCAGCGTTTCAGCAATATGGGTGCCGTCAACGTTAGAAACGAAGTGCATATTCAGATGATTTTTATACGGACGCAACGCTTCGGTGACCATAAACGGCCCCAGGTCCGAACCGCCGATACCGATGTTTACCACGTCAGTGATCGGTTTCCCGGTAAAGCCTTTCCACTCACCGCCGATGATGCGCTCAGAGAAACCTTTCATCTTCTCCAGCACCGCGTTCACTTCCGGCATCACATCTTTACCGTCGACGACGATTGGCGTGTTGCTACGGTTACGCAGCGCCACGTGCAGTACGGCACGATCTTCAGTACGGTTGATTTTCTCGCCGGAGAACATGGATTTGATCGCGCCCTGCAGATCGGTCTCTTTAGCCAGCGCCTGCAGTTTTTCCAGGGTTTCGCTGGTGATGCGGTTTTTGGAGAAATCCACCAGCATCTGATCGTCGAACGTGGCAGAGAAGGCAGCAAACCGGTTGGCATCTTTGGCGAACAGGTCAGCAATTTGCACATCTTTCATTTGTTCAAAATGCTGAAGCAGCGCCTGCCAGGCAGCGGTTTGTGTCGGATTGATATTTTTCATAGCAACACACTCTTTTTATTTAAGAACTGTCATTCAGACCGGACGATATATTACCTGTTACGGGCGTTCGGCTCCCCTCTTACTGCAACAGGTTACAGCTATCATCCCGCCACGATTTTGTCTCCGCCAGTGCGAATGATTCGCATGGAGGGTTTCAGTATGACTATTCATACCCTTTTACGAGAAAAAATTATAGCCCGGACCGTGCTTATAAGAATTGACGCTTATGGTCTAAACGATGATTTTTGATCCAAAAGTGATTAGCACGAGTGATACCTTCCCGGGTATAACGAAAATGAATAATCATTAGCCGACAAGCGTTGACAGCCGCGCCATAACCCGATATTTCTATGCGCAACTTACGCAATGTGTAAGCCAGAAGAGGCGCGTCGCCCAGGCAGTGTATTGGAGGAACCGAATCCTTTGATAATGCATGATGGGGAGCGACGCCGAGGTATCAACCACGCGGAGTGGGGCGTATCGACCGCAGGGGCTGAATCCTCTGGGTTGTCACCAGCAACGTCCGGTAGTCGGGCGGCGAGGTGGGGCGCTTCTGGGTGACTCGTAGCCTTCATTCTACGTCCTCCCCTGTTGTGCTCCTTCCCTTGTGCCAAGCTGATGGAATAAATCCTGACACGAAGGTAGTCATCGTAATGTCTCAAAATCTGATCGTGGCGAAATTTGGCGGCACCAGTGTGGCCGACTTTACCGCTATGAACCGCAGCGCTGATGTGGTGCTGTCCAATCCCGATGTGCGTCTGGTTGTCTTATCCGCCTCTGCGGGTGTGACCAATCTGCTGGTTGCACTGGCTGAAGGCCAGCAGCCAAAACAGCGTGCTTCCCTGCTCGACGACATTCGCCGTATTCAGTACGCGATCATTGACGCACTGGATCAACCGACGGTCATCCGTGACGAAATCGACCGCATGCTGGACAACATCAGTATGCTGTCCGAAGCGGCAGCACTGTCGCCCTCTACCGCCCTGACCGATGAACTGGTCAGCCACGGTGAACTGATGTCCACCCTGCTGTTTGTTGAGATCCTGCGCCAGCGTCAGGTCGCCGCAGAGTGGTTCGATGTGCGTAAAGTGATGCGCACTAACGACCGCTTTGGCCGCGCAGAACCAAACGTCACGCTGCTGAACGAACTGGTTAACACCCAGCTGAAATCCCGCACTGACGAAGCGCTGGTGGTGACACAGGGCTTTATCGGGAGTGAAGCACAGGGCCGCACCACCACGCTAGGCCGTGGCGGCAGTGACTATACGGCTGCCCTGCTGGGTGAAGCGCTGCATGCCAGCCGCATTGATATCTGGACTGACGTGCCGGGTATCTACACCACCGATCCGCGCGTGGTGCATACTGCCCATCGTATCGATGAGATCACCTTCGAAGAAGCTGCTGAAATGGCGACATTTGGCGCGAAAGTGCTGCATCCGGCGACGCTGTTGCCTGCGGTCCGCAGTGATATTCCGGTGTTTGTCGGTTCCAGCAAAGATCCGTCAGCCGGTGGCACCATGGTGTGCAATAAAACCGAGAACCCGCCGCTGTTCCGCGCCCTTGCGTTGCGCCGTAAACAGACGCTGCTGACGCTGCACAGCCTGAATATGCTGCATGCGCGCGGGTTCCTTGCCGAAGTCTTCAACATTCTGGCGCGTCACAATATCTCCGTTGACCTGATCACCACCTCTGAAGTGAGCGTGGCGCTGACGCTGGATACCACCGGTTCAACCTCGACCGGAGAAAGCCTGCTGACACAGGCGTTGCTGACGGAACTCTCCTCCCTGTGCCGGGTAGAAGTGGAAGAGAATCTCGCGCTGGTTGCGATTATCGGCAACAAACTTTCTCAGGCCTGTGGCGTGGGCAAAGAAGTGTTTGGCGTGCTGGAGCCGTTCAATCTGCGCATGATCTGTTACGGTGCCAGCAGCTACAATCTCTGCTTCCTTGTCCCTGGACAGGATGCAGAGAAAATTGTCCAAACACTGCACCGCAACCTGTTTGAATGATGATGAAACCGGGCCTTGCCCGGTTTTTTCGTCGGCGGCAGAAGAAGTATGCTGTGCTGCCTGAACCCTACTCCGGTGGGGTTTTCTGCTTTATATCCGCCGGAACTCGCTGACTTTTCACCCCATTTTTAATGCTATGATCTTCGACGTCTTATCCTTCGGGATGAGCGTTGTTTTGCTATGGCAATTTGGCATCATCTGCATACTCGCTGAAAGAAAAAATGCGATTCTAAAAAGGAAGTCTCTCTATGCTCGCCACTGTTACCCGACTGTTTCCTCTCTGGGCAGTCCTGCTCTCTGTTGCCGCGTATTACACGCCCACGACCTTCACCGGCATGGGACCTTATGTGCCTTACCTGCTGATGCTGATTATGTTCGGTATGGGTGTGACGCTAAACGTCGGCGATTTCAAACGGGTACTGACCCGCCCGGCACCGGTGATTGCCGGTACCTTCCTGCACTATCTGGTGATGCCACTGGCAGCCTGGGGCCTGGCAAAGCTGTTCCATATGCCGCCTGACCTGGCAGCAGGTATGATTCTGGTGGGCAGCGTGGCCAGCGGGACCGCCTCTAACGTGATGATCTATCTGGCCAAGGGCGATGTTGCCCTGTCCGTAACCATCTCCTCCGTGTCGGCGCTGGTGGGGGTCTTCGCTACGCCGCTGCTGACTAAATTCTATGTCGATACCCATATTCAGGTGGATGTGGTGGGCATGCTGCTGAGTATTGTGAAAATTGTCGTCGTGCCGATCAGCCTCGGCCTGGTGATCCACCACACCATGAACGGCCTGGTGAAACGCGTAGAGCCTTACCTGCCTGCATTTTCCATGGTCTGCATTCTGTTGATCATCAGTGCGGTGGTGGCAGGCAGCCAGGGCTTTATCGGTTCAGTGGGGCTGATGGTGATTGTCGCTGTGATCCTGCATAACGCCATTGGTCTGCTGGGCGGCTACTGGGGCGGCAAGCTGTTTGGCTTCGACGAATCCACCTGCCGCACGCTGGCGCTGGAAGTGGGCATGCAGAACTCCGGTCTGGCCGCGGCGCTGGGGAAAATGTACTTTTCCCCACTGGCAGCATTGCCAGGCGCGCTGTTCTCCGTGTGGCATAACCTGTCCGGGTCACTGCTGGCGGGTTACTGGTCTGGCAAAGCGATTAAGAAAAAATAACCTGCTGTTGGGGTTTGTTTTAACATTCGTAGCGGGTCAGGCGTGCCTGGCCCCTACACCTTCCTGACTCTGCTACTTTCCTCATCATCTCTGTCATCATCCGCCTGCTCCAGCACGCTGTATGCCACCGCGCAGAACAGAGAGTTAAGGCGCTTCATATCCCCCAGTAACCCCAGATGCAGCGAACTGGTTTCGATGCTCTGAACATTATGCTGATGCAGACGATCAACATGAGCATGCGAGTAGCGACGGTTGGTGATGCGAAAACGGTGCTTGGAACGACGCAGGCGTTTCGCACTGGTCATGTCGCGGGATAAAAATACCGACAGGCTCAGGCGCAGGTTGTTGGTCAGCAGCTCTAACTGAGCATCCAGCTCCTGTAAACCTTCCACCGAGAATGCGCGCCGCGCGGCCAGTGATTTATCGGCCACATCGCCACTCATCCGTTCAAGAATATCTCCGGCCTGCTCCAGGTTCAGGGCCATCTCAATAATTTCTGCCCAGCGCCGTGAATCCTCTTCCGGCAGGTCTTCTTTTGGCATCTGTGCCAGATAGAGTTTGATGGCGGTGTACAACACATCGACATCATCATCCAACTTGCGAATTTCGCGATCTTCCCGCAGTTCACCGTGCACAACTTTGCTAAAGGTCGCCAGCATTTGTTCCATCACATCCCCCATTCGCAGAGTTTCACGTGAGGCATTAGCCAGCGCCAGCGCAGGCGTATCCAGTGAGCCGGGATCAAGATGGCGTGGCTTCAGACGCAGGTCGGTTTCCGGCTCCTCACGGATCAGCCGACGACACAGCGCAGCCATCGGTTCGGCAAAGGGCACCATGACAACGCAGCGGATCAGGTTGTAAAACACATGGAAGAAAATCACTAACTCTTCGTCGTTGACCGGCAATTTCTCCAGCCAACCCGCCAGCGGCTCAATAAACGGCAGCACCAGCAGCGAGCCGATAAATTTAAACAGCAGGCTGCCGAGCGCCACCCGTTTGCCGGAAGCGTTCGACGCGCTGTTATTCAGCATCGCCAGCAGCCCACTGCCGAGGTTAGCCCCAACCACCAGACAGAGGGCGACTTTGAAGGAGATCACCCCGGTGGCCGTCAGCGTGGCGGTCAGCAGAACGGCCGCGAGGCTGGAATAGCTGATAATCGCGAACAGCGCACCGATCAGTGAATCAAGCATCACATCACCGGTCAGTGATGAGAACAGCACTTTTACCCCGGCGGCCTGGGTGATCGGCGTGGCAGCAGCAACAATCAGCTGTAAGGCCAGAAGAATTAACCCCAGCCCGATGCTGGCACGCCCTATCTGCCCCGCACGGGTCTGTTTGCGGCCAAGGAAAAACACCACGCCAAAGAAGATAAACAACGGCGACAGCCAGGAGAGATCAAACGTGAGGATACGCGCCATCAGCGCCGTACCGACATCCGCGCCGAGGATGATCACCAGCGCAGGTGTCAGCCCCACCAGCTCCTGGGCGACAAATGACGTCACCAGCATGGTGGTGGCATTGCTGCTCTGCACCAGGGCGGTAACACCAATGCCCGCCAGAAACGCCATCGGTTTTTTTGCCACGCTGCGGCTGAGTACCCGCCGCAGATCGGCACCGTAGACGCGCATAATGCCGGTACGCACGATGTGCGTCCCCCACACCAGCAACGCCACGGCAGAAAGAAGATTAAGCAGGGTTAACACAGATATCGACCTCATCACTCAGAAAGACTGACTATGCACAGCAGTAACAACATCCGCTGTGCTGATAGTGTTAGTTTAGCCGATGATTACCTTATCAATTCTCAATGAAGAGCAATGAACACGTTTTTAATCAGCGTCATATCCCAGATTAGGCGCTAACCAGCGTTCAACGTCGGTGACCGACATCCCTTTACGCCGGGCGTAGTCTTCAATCTGGTCACGCTGTAGCTGGGCCACGGCAAAGTATTTACTCTCCGGATGGCTGAAGTACCAGCCGGACACCGCCGCCCCCGGCCACATGGCGAAGGACTCCGTCAGTTTCATTCCGGTGTGGGATTCCACATCGAGCAGTTCCCAGATGGTGGCTTTCTCCGTGTGCTCCGGGCAGGCAGGGTAGCCAGGCGCAGGACGGATCCCCTGGTAGTTTTCCCGAATCAACTCGTCGTTGCTGAGGTTTTCCGTGGCGGCAAAGCCCCATATCACTTTACGCACCCGCTCATGCAGATATTCGGCAAAACCTTCCGCCAGGCGATCTGACAATGCTTTGACCATGATTTTGTTGTAGTCGTCGTGCTGTGCATCCCAGGCGTCTGCCAGGGCATCTTCTTCGAGGCCTGCGGTGACGGCAAATGCGCCCAGATAGTCGGCTTTACCGCTCGACTTCGGCGCGACAAAATCGGCGAGACAATAGTTAGCAAAGCCCTTTTTTTCGGTCTGCTGGCGTAAGTGATGACTCACTTGCAAAATTTCAGTACGCGATTCGTCGCTGTAAATTTCGATATCATCCCCGACGCGGTTCGCCGGGAAAATGCCCACTACACCGCGCGGATTGAGTGAACCGTCGCGGCTTAGCTGATCCAGCATCGCGTTGGCATCGGCGAACAGCCGTTTGGCTTCTTCACCGACCACCTCATCTTCCAGAATGCGCGGATATTTGCCGGCCAGCGACCAGGTCATAAAGAATGGCGTCCAGTCGATATAGTTGCGCAGCGTTTCGATGTTAGCACTCACTTCGCTCACACCCAGCCTGTGTGCTCTCGGTGGTGTGTAATTCTCCCAGTCGAAGGAAAAATCGTTGTCACGTGCCACCTGTAAAGTCACCGGCGGCGTACGCGGTTTTTTACGGGCATGCTGAATACGTACGGTGTCGTACTCTTTGCGGGTGCGGGTGACAAAGTCATCGTACTGGGTCGCAGACAGCAGCGCAGAGACCACGCCCACGGTGCGCGAGGCGTTCTGCACATATACCGTCGGGCCGCTGTAATTCTGTTCGATTTTTACCGCAGTGTGCGCTTTAGACGTGGTAGCCCCACCAATCAACAGCGGTATTGTAAAGCCCTGGCGCTCCATCTCTTTCGCCACGTTGACCATCTCGTCCAGTGACGGGGTGATCAGGCCAGACAGGCCGATAATATCGGCGTTGTGTTCGCGGGCGGTTTTCAGGATCTTATCGCTGGGCACCATCACGCCCAGGTCAATGATTTCGTAATTATTACACTGCAACACCACGCCAACGATATTTTTGCCGATATCGTGCACATCGCCTTTTACCGTCGCCAGAACGATTTTACCGTTGGTGCTGCCCTTCTCTTTGCTGGCTTCAATATAGGGTTCCAGCCAGGCCACCGCCTGTTTCATCACACGCGCTGATTTCACCACCTGTGGCAGAAACATTTTACCCTCGCCAAACAGGTCACCGACGACGTTCATACCGGCCATCAGTGGCCCTTCAATCACTTCGATCGGACGGGCGGCCAACAGGCGTGCGGCTTCCGTATCGACTTCAATAAATTCGGTAATCCCTTTAACCAGCGAGTATTCCAGGCGTTTTGCCACGTCCCAGCTGCGCCATTCGGCCTGCGGTTTGGTGCTGTCATCATCGGCTTTGCTGCCACGATATTTCTCTGCCAGCTCCAGCAGACGTTCGGTGCCGTCGTCGCGACGGTTTTGCACCACGTCCTCTACCGCATCACGCAGGTCGGCAGGCAGGTCGTCATAGATTGCCAGCTGCCCGGCATTCACGATCCCCATATCCATGCCGTTACGGATAGCGTGGTAGAGGAAGACCGCGTGAATCGCTTCACGCACCGGGTCGTTACCCCGGAAGGAGAACGACACGTTGGACACCCCGCCCGAAATCATCGCATGCGGCAGTTCGCGTTTGATGTCTTCACAGGCGCCGATAAAGTCCATCGCGTAGTTGTTGTGCTCTTCAATGCCGGTGGCGACCGCGAAGATATTCGGGTCAAAAATAATATCTTCCGGCGGGAAGCCGACCTCTTCCGTCAGCAGCTTGTAGGCGCGGCGGCAGATCTCGATTTTACGCGCACGGGTATCCGCCTGGCCCACTTCATCAAAGGCCATCACCACCATTGCCGCACCGTAACGCCGCACCAGGCGGGCATGACGCAGGAACTGATCGACGCCCTCTTTCATGGAGATCGAGTTAACGATGCCCTTGCCCTGGATACATTGCAGACCTTTCTCGATCACCTCCCATTTCGAGGAGTCGATCATAATGGGCACACGCGCAATATCCGGTTCCCCGGCAATCAGGTTGAGAAAACGCACCATCGCTGCTTCAGCGTCGAGCATCCCCTCATCCATATTAATATCAATAATCTGTGCGCCGCTTTGCACCTGTTGCAAAGCCACTTCCAGCGCTTCGTTATACTTTTCTTCTTTGATCAGTCGTTTAAATTTCGCCGAGCCGGTGACGTTAGTCCGTTCCCCCACGTTGACAAACAGGCTTTCTGCGCTGATGTTCAGCGGCTCCAGCCCGGCAAGGCGGCAGGCAACGGGCAGCGTTGGTAGCGGACGCGGGGCAACGCCCTCAACCGCTTTCGCCATCGCCGCGATATGCTCTGGCGTGGTACCGCAGCAGCCGCCGACAATGTTCAGGAAGCCGGCCTGCGCCCATTCACCAATCTGTTCGGCCATGATCTGCGCATCCAGATCGTATTCACCAAAAGCGTTGGGTAACCCGGCATTCGGGTGTGCGGTGACATACCCTTCGGCAATACGCGCCAGCTCCGCTACGTACTGACGTAACTCGTCTGGACCAAGAGCACAGTTCAGGCCAAAGGAGAGCGGTTCCGCGTGGCGCAGTGAGTTATAGAAGGCTTCCGTCGTCTGGCCAGAGAGCGTTCGGCCTGAAGCATCGGTGATGGTACCGGAGATCATCAGCGGCAGCTCAACCCCCAGCGCTTCAAATTCCTCTTTAACGGCAAAGATCGCCGCTTTGGCATTCAGGGTATCGAACACCGTTTCAATCATGATGATGTCAGCGCCCCCCTCCACCAGCGCGCGGGTGGATTCGCGGTAAGCTTCCACCAGCTGGTTAAAGGTGACATTACGAAATGCGGGATCGTTGACATCAGGAGAAATGGAGCAGGTGCGGTTAGTGGGCCCTAACACACCTGCGACATAGCGTGGACGATCCGGGGTGCGTGCCGTCCACTCGTCGGCACAGGCCCGCGCCAGTTTCGCGGCGACGTAGTTGATCTCGGCCGACAGGGATTCCATCTGGTAATCGGCCATCGCGATGGTGGTGGAGTTGAAGGTGTTAGTTTCGAGGATATCTGCACCTGCGGCGAGGTAGCCGTTGTGGATTTCGCTAATCATCTCGGGTTTCGTCAGCACCAGCAGATCGTTGTTACCTTTGAGATCGCTCGGCCAGTCGGCAAAACGCGCACCGCGAAAATCCTCTTCTTCCAGTCTGTAGCTCTGGATCATGGTTCCCATGCCGCCATCCAGCAGCATAATGCGTTTTTTCAACTGCTGATGCAGCGCTTCAATCCGGTTACTCACCACTCTTCCCCTTCAGCATCTCACCCAGGCACCACTGCCAGCACGTCATACTGGCACAACTTTTGTGCGGGTAACAGTGATGCCAGGTGAGACATTTTCAGTCTGATGACAAATGCAGAAGCAGCTTGAAGTATGACGGTAAGTACCCTAAATAATTCGAGTTGCTTCAAGGCGGCCAACGAATGACAAATTGGCCAACGGCCATTTTGAACAGCGTTTACGCTTGCCCGTAGGGTGAGCTTCATAAAATGAAGCTCATAATCCCGATGAGCTTACTGGAGTAAGTGATTCGGGTGAGTGAGAGCAGCCAACGCAGAAGCAGCTTGAAGTATGACGGGTATAGAACGAAAATGATTTCCATAATGCGCAAAAAGGAGTCAGGTATGGTCACCCCCGTCGTCGTGAAACGCGGCAAGAAGCCGCGTGCCGCCGCTGCATCTACTGCTGCGCCTGCCGGGCAGGTTCAGTCGTTAACCCGTGGTCTGAAGCTGCTGGAATTTATTGCTGAGTCCCACGGTAATGTGGCGCTCACTGAACTGGCACAGCAGGCCGGGTTACCTAACTCCACCACACATCGCTTGTTGACCACTATGCAGCAACAGGGATTTGTGCGGCAGGTCGGGGATTTAGGGCTGTGGACTATTGGGGCGCACGCGTTTGTGGTCGGCAGTAGCTTTTTGCAAAGCCGTAACCTGCTGGCACTGGTCCATCCGATGCTACGCACACTGATGGAGGCCTCCGGCGAAACGGTGAATCTGGCGGTGTTAGACATCAGCGATCACCAGGCGGTGATTATCGATCAGGTGCAATGCACTCAGCTAATGCGCATGTCAGCGCCGATTGGCGGCAAACTGCCGATGCACGCCTCCGGTGCAGGTAAGGCATTTCTCGCCAACCTTGATGATAAGCAGGTGAGCGAACTACTGCATCGTCAGGGGCTACATCACTACACGCCGAAAACGTTGATGTCACCACACAGCCTGAAAGAGAATCTTGCGCAGGTACGCAAGGCCGGTTATTCGTTTGATGATGAAGAACACGCGCTGGGTCTGCGCTGCATTGCCGCCTGCATCTACGACGAACACCGCGAACCTTTCGCAGCGATTTCCATCTCCGGCCCGATCTCACGCATTACCGACGACCGTGTTACCGAAATCGGTGCACTGGTGATCAAAGCGGCGAAAGAGATCACCCGTGAATACGGCGGATCGCGCTAACCTGCCGTTTGCAGTGAACGATAACGCTGACTGAAGCGCTGGCGGCGGCGGTAGGCGAACACATCTTCAATGTGACCCGCGCGGATACGCTGCTGTAGCCCGCGCCAGAAGTCGGCGTGAAACAGCTCCGCGTGCATTTCATCAAACAGTGTGGCGATGGCCGGATCGGCGCACAGGTAGTGACGAAACTCTTCCGGAAACACGTCTTCTGGCGACACGCTGTACCAGGGCTCGTGGCTTAATTCATCTTCCGGGTAGCGTGCGGCGGGGATATCGCGGAAGTTCACTTCAGTCATATAGCTGATTTCATCGTAGTCATAGAACACCACCCGCCCGTGACGGGTGACGCCAAAATTTTTATACAGCATATCGCCAGGGAAGATATTGGCCGCCGCCAGCTGCTTCACCGCATTTCCGTACTCTTCTATCGCCTCTCGTCGTTGCTGCGCACTGGCCTGCTCCAGCCACAGGTTAAGCGGGGTCATACGCCGTTCCATATACAGATGGCTGATGGTCAGCATCTCCCCGTTCCGTTGCAATTTCTCCGGCACCTCTTGCTCCAGCAGCGCCAGCAGCGCCGGGCTGATGCGCTTCTCTTCGATAGCAAAATTTTCGAATTCCTGGGTATCCGCCATTCTGCCCACGCGGTCATGCTCTTTGACCAGCTGATAGCACTGACGCACCCGCTCTGGCGTCACCTCTTTCTGCGGCGCAAAGCGATCTTTAATCACTTTAAATACCCGATCAAAGCCCGGCAGGGTAAACACCAGCATCACCAGCCCTGGTACGCCGGGCGCCACGACAAACTGCTCGTTTGTTGCGCTCATATAGTGGAGATATTCGCGATACGTTTCGGTTTTGCCATGCTTCTGGCAGCCAATCGCCATATAGAGTTCAGCCGTAGTTTTGCCCGGCAGGATCTCACGCAGCCATTCAACCAGCGCCGCAGGCAACGGGGCATACACCATAAAGTAGGAGCGGGCGAAGCCAAAGACGATGCTGGCCTCACGGTTGCGCGTCAGGCAGGTATCAATAAACAATGTGCCTTCGTCACTGCGGTGAATCGGCAGCAGGAAGGCGCAGACTCCTGAAGGCGTGCGCAGTTTGGCAACCAGCCAGGCAGCCTTATTCCGGTAAAACAGTTCATTGGCGACCTGTAAATTCGCCTGTTGCAGCTCACTGGCGCTAAAGTTTTCCCGCAGATGCGCAATGATATACTGGATATCTCGCGCCATATCCTGCCAAGGCAGGCGCAACGGCAGATCGTGCAGTAAACGGCTCAGCAAAGGCTGCCAGCCATCGGCCGCACTGAAGTTTTTTGCCAGTGGGCGTGGAATGGTGCGAAATCGCTGCTCTGGTTGTGAACTGAAGATAAACAGTCGTTCCGGCGTCAGAGCCTGGTGGCTGAACAGACGGCAGTAGACGGAATTAAAGAAGCTTTCGGCTATTTCAAAACGCGGGTAGTCCGGCAGCAAATCGGTGTAGATGGCCTTTACCCGTTGCAAAAAATCACGGTCTTCCGACTGCGAGGCGGTAATACAGCGCAGCTGTTCTACCACCAGACCCACATGGTGATCGTAGAGATGGATACGCGCTTTCATCGCCAGTTGCACCGCCTGCCAGTCGGCCTGTTCAAAACGCTGTTGCGCCCCGCCAGTGACTTCCAGAAAACGTCCATACTGCGCGTCAAATCCCTGCAGGATGGTGCGGGCAATCAGGGTTTCCAGTATCGGCATGATTCACCTCAGGCGTCAGCATGAAGAAGGGACGGGCATGCCCGTCCCCTACAGAAGTCTGTGGAGGTCGGACAGGCCCAGAATAGGTGTCGGGTCGGACATGCCCGAGATACGTGTCGGGTCGGACATATCCGGGATACGTGTCGGGTCGGACATGCCCGGGATACGTGTCGGGTCGGACATACCCGGGATACGTGTCGGGTCGGACATGCCCCGGATACGTGTAGGGGTCGGGCATGCCCGACCCAGGATCAGAACTGTTCTTCTTCCGTCGATCCCGTCAGTGCCGTCACCGATGACACCCCGCCCTGGATGATGGTGGTGACATGATCAAAGTATCCCGTTCCGACCTCCTGCTGATGCGAGGAGAAGGTGTAGCCCTGTTTAATCGCGGCAAACTCCGGCTGCTGTACTTTCTCTACATAGTGGCGCATGCCTTCCCCCTGTGCGTAAGCCTGTGCGAGGTCGAACATGTTGAACCACATGCTGTGGATGCCCGCCAGGGTAATGAACTGGTATTTGTAGCCCATCTCTGACAGCGCCTGCTGGAAGCGGGCAATGGTGTTGTCGTCGAGGTTCTTCTTCCAGTTAAATGACGGCGAGCAGTTATAGGCCAGCAGTTTACCCGGGAAGCGCGCGTGAATGGCTTCGGCAAAGCGTCGCGCCTGCTCAAGATCCGGCTTTGAGGTTTCACACCAGATCACATCAGCATAAGGTGCGTACGCCAGACCCCGGCTGATCGCCTGCTCAATACCGGCATGGGTGCGGAAGAAACCTTCCGGTGTGCGTTCTCCGCTAATAAATTCACGGTCATAATCATCGCAGTCGGAGGTGATCAGGTCTGCTGCATCCGCATCCGTGCGGGCAATCAACACCGTAGGCACGCCCATCACATCAGCTGCCAGACGTGCAGCCACCAGTTTTTGAATCGCTTCCTGAGTCGGCACCAGCACTTTGCCGCCCATATGACCGCACTTCTTCACTGATGCCAGCTGGTCTTCAAAGTGCACGCCCGCCGCGCCGGCCTGAATCATCGACTTCATCAGTTCAAAGGCATTGAGTACACCGCCAAATCCGGCTTCCGCATCGGCCACGATCGGCAGGAAATAGTCCACATAGCGCGGATCGCCAGGCTCAATATTCGATGACCACTGAATCTGATCGGCACGCTGGAAGGTGTTATTGATGCGTTCCACCACCGACGGGACGGAGTTAGCCGGATACAGCGACTGGTCCGGGTACATGCTGGCGGCGAGGTTAGCATCGGCCGCCACCTGCCAGCCGGAGAGGTAGATCGCCTCAATCCCCGCTTTCGCCTGTTGCAGTGCCTGCCCGCCCGTCAGTGCGCCCAGGCTATTGATATAACCTTTCTTTGCGCCGCCATTAAGCAGCGCCCAGAGTTTTTCTGCTCCATTTTGGGCCAGCGTACAGACCGGGTTAACCGAGCCACGCAGTTTGACCACCTCTTCAGCGCTGTACGGACGGGTGATGCCATCCCAGCGTGCATCGCGCCAGGATTGTTCTGTCTGCTGAATCTGTTGGGTACGAGAAGTCATGATGGAGCTCCTTGTCAGGGTTCAGGGAAGTAAGCGGTAGCCCGGCAGAGTCAGAAACTCAACCAGTTCGGATTCAGTGGTAATGCGTTCCATCAGTGAAGCGGCCTCATCGAAGCGCCCTGCGTGATAGCGTAAGTCACCCAGCTCTTGCCGGATCACCTGCAACTCTTCTGTCAGCATCTTGCGGAACAGGGCTTCAGTGACCACTTCACCGCTTTGCAGCGTTTTGCGGTGATGAATCCATTGCCAGATTGAGGTACGTGAGATTTCAGCGGTGGCGGCATCTTCCATCAGTCCATAGATAGGCACGCAGCCGTTGCCGTTGATCCAGGCTTCGATGTACTGCACAGCCACCCGAATATTGGCGCGCATACCCTCTTCAGTACGCTCACCCGCACAGGGGGCCAGCAACTGTTCTGCGGTGATGTCTGCATCCTGTTCACGCATCACCTGGAGTTGGTTTGGACGTTCACCCAGCACCTGGTCAAAAATGGTCATCACCGTATCGGCCAGACCGGGGTGAGCAATCCAGGTGCCATCGTGACCGTTAGCCGCTTCACGCTGTTTGTCGGCCTGTACTTTGTCCAGCACCCACCGATTGCGCTCTGCGTCTTTGCTGGGAATAAACGCTGCCATTCCCCCCATCGCGAACGCGCCGCGCCGGTGACAGGTTTTGATCAGCAGGCGTGAATACGCATCCAGGAAACCCTGATCCATCGTCACGGACTGGCGATCGGGTAAAACACGATCGGGATGATTTTTCAGGGTTTTGATGTAGCTGAAGATGTAATCCCAGCGGCCGCAGTTCAGGCCAACAATATGATCGCGCAGGTGCCAGAGGATCTCGTCCATCTGGAAAACGGCCGGTAAGGTTTCGATCAGCAAGGTCGCTTTGATCGTCCCACGCGGGAGATCGAAACGATCTTCGGTGTAGCTGAACACATCACTCCACCAGGCCGCTTCATGATACGACTGGGTTTTCGGCAGATAGAAGTAAGGCCCGCTTCCCTTTGCCAGCAGCGCATTCACGTTGTGGAAAAAGTAGAACGCAAAATCAAACAGGCTGCCCGGGATCGGCTCATCGCGCCATGTGACATGCTTTTCAGGCAGGTGCAGGCCGCGAACACGGCAGATCAGTACTGCCGGATCGGGCTTCAGCTGATAGATCTTCCCGGCCTCATTGGTGTAGCTGATGGTGCCGTTGATCGCATCGCGCAGATTGATCTGTCCGGCGATCACTTTGTCCCATGCAGGGGCCAACGAGTCTTCAAAGTCAGCCATAAACACATTCACGTTAGCATTGAGCGCATTGATGACCATCTTGCGCTCTACCGGGCCGGTGATCTCGACTCTGCGGTTCTGCAAATCTGCTGGAATACCGCGGATTGTCCACTCGCCATTTTTAATGGAATCCATTTCCGAAATAAAACATGGGAGCTCTCCCCCATCAATCCGGCACTGTATCCGTGCACGTTCTGATAGCAGTGCCTGGCGGCGCGGCGTGAACTTCACCACCAGATCGCTAAGAAAATCGACGGCTTCATCGGTGAGAATCTGCTGTTCATCCTCACCAAATGCGCGCTGGAAGGCCAGTTCCCTGCTAATTACCTGCTGTGTCATCTGTTTGCTCCTGTCATCGATGCTACCGGGTATGCAATGTGTTACCCGGCGATCTTCTTTGAACAATCTTTGAACTGCAGGATCAAAATAGCATCAGTTAAATTTCAAAATCAAAAACTATTTCCATTTTAAACTCAATATGAACTCAATGAATTGATTTATATATAATTAAAATTACAAATCAACAGGAAGTTGTTTTCACAGAATAATGAGATCGCGATCGGGTGACTGGATTCAGCAAAATGAGAGAGGGGGGAGTGGGCGGTGTTTAAGGTGGATCGATGATCCACCTGGTAACAGAACAGGGGGAGTGTTTACTCGAGTGTTGGGTTCATATGACGCAGATCGAACGGTGTGATCTGGTATACGTAGTAGTTCAGCCAGTTGGAGAACAGCAGGTTACCGTGACTACGCCAGCTGGCACGCGGTGGCAATGCCGGGTTGTCATTCGGGAAGTAGTTAAAGGGCACTTCCGGATTCAGGCCCGCATCAAAATCACGGTGGAATTCACCGGACAGCGTCAGTGCATCATATTCAGGATGGCCGGTGACAAAGGCCAGGCGTTTGTCTTTGCTGGCAAACAGATATGCACCGGTCTGGTCCGACTCAGCAAAAATTTCCAGGTCAGTATAGTCACGCAGTAGCTGAGTGGGGAAGTCAGCATAACGTGAATGTGGCGCCAGGAAGGTATCGTCAAAGCCGCGCGTTAACAGTGCGTGAGGATGTAAGATTTGATGCTCAAACACACCTGATAATTTGTTTTCGCGGGTCTGTTTTGGAATGCCATACAGAATATTCAGTGCCGCCTGTACAGCCCAACAGACAAATAACGTGGAAGTCACGTGCTCTTTTGCCCAGTGCAAAACCTTCTGGATTTGCGGCCAGTACGCGACATCGCAGAAGTCGACCAGCCCGAGCGGGGCACCTGTCACGATCAGTCCATCGTAGTTATCATTCTGAATGTCTTCGAAATTACAGTAGAAGTTATTCAGATGTTCCGATGGCGTATTGCGTGACTCGCGGCTGTCGATGCGCAGTAGCTGGATGTCGATCTGCAGCGGGGAGTTAGAAAGCAGACGCAAAAATTGGTTTTCAGTTTCGATCTTCTTTGGCATCAAATTCAGTACCAGCACTTTCAGCGGGCGAATATTCTGCGTGCTGGCACGCGTGGACGTCATAACAAAGACGTTCTCGTCGCGCAAAAAACTTACGGCTGGTAATTCATCGGGTACCCTGATCGGCATGACCTGCTTCCTCACTACATACGCTTATACGTTTAGACATCCAGACAGCCAAAGATAACGTGCCTCTGCCCGAATGTCGAGTACTCATCCGATTATTGAAAATGTTTCATCTCATTGCTCAGTATAGAGTAACGATCGACTCATTAGTGGTGAGGAAACAGGCAATGCAGAGGAGGATTGCTTCGATTCAGCAACTATTAACGTTCTGATTTTGTTCTAAATAGGGGACATACATGGCAATGATTAAATCGCAGACGAAAAAAAACCCCGGCCTTTCGGTCGGGGTTCTTTCTTCGTTTGATGCCTGGCAGTTCCCTACTCTCGCATGGGGAGACCCCACACTACCATCGGCGCTACGGCGTTTCACTTCTGAGTTCGGCATGGGGTCAGGTGGGACCACCGCGCTAAAGCCGCCAGGCAAATTCTTTGTGCTCTGTCCTGTGTCTTTTGTGCTCTGACTGCGTTGCCTGCGCTCGTAAGCTCAGTCACATACTTATCTATGCTCCTTCCCTCACTTCACTGGCCGCCTTGTCACAGCGCAAAATCCTTCGGACTTAATTCCGGTAACAAGCTGAAAATCTCTTTTGCGTCTCTCGAACGCCACCAGAACGCTTCTGGCGTTGTAAGGTTAAGCCTCACGGGTCATTAGTACCGGTTAGCTCAACGCATCGCTGCGCTTACACACCCGGCCTATCAACGTCGTAGTCTTCAACGTCCCTTCAGGGGTCTCAAGCCATCGGCGCTACGGCGTTTCACTTCTGAGTTCGGCATGGGGTCAGGTGGGACCACCGCGCTAAAGCCGCCAGGCAAATTCTTTGTGCTCTGTCCTGTGTCTTTTGTGCTCTGACTGCGTTGCCTGCGCTCGTAAGCTCAGTCACATACTTATCTATGCTCCTTCCCTCACTTCACTGGCCGCCTTGTCACAGCGCAAAATCCTTCGGACTTAATTCCGGTAACAAGCTGAAAATCTCTTTTGCGTCTCTCGAACGCCACCAGAACGCTTCTGGCGTTG
>NZ_JBBGYT010000419.1:0-208323 GCF_037479575.1 Erwinia sp. MYb416 | reverse complement strand
GAGCTAACCGGTACTAATGACCCGTGAGGCTTAACCTTACAACGCCAGAAGCGTTCTGGTGGCGTTCGAGAGACGCAAAAGAGATTTTCAGCTTGTTACCGGAATTAAGTCCGAAGGATTTTGCGCTGTGACAAGGCGGCCAGTGAAGTGAGGGAAGGAGCATAGATAAGTATGTGACTGAGCTTACGAGCGCAGGCAACGCAGTCAGAGCACAAAAGACACAGGACAGAGCACAAAGAATTTGCCTGGCGGCTTTAGCGCGGTGGTCCCACCTGACCCCATGCCGAACTCAGAAGTGAAACGCCGTAGCGCCGATGGTAGTGTGGGGTCTCCCCATGCGAGAGTAGGGAACTGCCAGGCATCAAATTAAGACCCGTAACCGGGTTGTGACCTTACCCCTGACAAGGTAAGGGCGAAACACCTGAATTCAGACGTAGTCTGAGGTCAGTACAGAATCGGTGGAGCGGTAGTTCAGTTGGTTAGAATACCTGCCTGTCACGCAGGGGGTCGCGGGTTCGAGCCCCGTCCGTTCCGCCACTTAAACAGAAAGCCCTGACTCATAAGAGTCAGGGCTTTTTTGTATTTGTATTTTTTATTTTCATTTCCTTACGTACAATCCCGTGCGAATTGGCTCCCGCCGATTGAAAGTAGGCAACAAAGTCCCTATAACTGATAGATGGTAAACCCATTCAGCTGTAAAAAGTGCAGGCGGTAACGTGCAAAAAAAGACTTATGCCATGAGATACGTAGCAGGCCAGCCAGCGGAGCGTATTTTTCCTCCCGTGGCGATGCTGCATGTCGGACAGGCATTGCCGCCCGGTGCGCCGCTCACCACAGAAGCCCGCCTGAAAGTGCTGGTGTGGAATATTTTCAAGCAACAGCGCGCAGACTGGCTCTCGGTTTTGCAAAATTTTGGTAAAGATGCCCACCTTGTTCTTCTACAGGAGGCGCAAACGACACCAGAACTGGTGCGTTTCGCCACCACTCATTATCTTGCTGCCGATCAGGTGCCTGCTTTTGTACTGCCTCAGCACCCGTCAGGGGTCATGACTCTGGCCTCCGCTCACCCTGTCTACTGTTGTCCTTTACGTGAGCGTGAGCCGCTTCTAAGGCTGGCTAAATCGGCACTGGTCACGGCTTATCCATTGCCCGGTGGTCAGATGCTAATGGTCGTTAATATCCATGCGGTGAACTTCAGTCTGGGCATTGATGTTTACAGTAAACAGCTCGGACCGATCGGCGAACAGATTCTTCATCACCAGGGCCCGGTGATTATGGCGGGTGACTTTAATGCGTGGAGCCGTCAGCGGATCAATGCGCTATATCGTTTTTCTCGTGAAATGGGGCTACGTGAAGTCCGTTTCACCGACGATCATCGGCGCAAAGCGTTTGGTCGACCCCTGGATTTTGTTTTTTATCGCGGGATGAGTGTCGCAGAGGCTTCGGTACTGGTTACCCGTGCATCCGACCACAATCCACTGCTGGTTGAGTTTGATGCTCACCCTACGGATTACGCATAAACAAGGACACTATTCAGAATGGCAACAAAGCACCATGATAACGTCGATAAACAGTTCGGTGAACAGGCAGGCGCTTATCTGACCAGCGTAGTCCATGCGGAGGGGCGTGACCTCGTACGATTGGCAGAACGGCTGTGTGACGCATCAGAGGCGAAGGTCCTTGATATGGGCTGCGGAGCCGGGCATGCCAGTTTCATTGCTGCCCAGCATGTTAAAGAAGTGGTCGCGTACGATCTGTCGGAGAAAATGCTGGCAGTGGTGCGAGCAACAGCGCTCGAACGCGGCTACCATCACCTGACAACCCGGCAGGGCTATGCGGAAAACCTGCCTTTTGCGGATGCAGAGTTTGATGTGGTGATCAGCCGGTATTCAGCGCATCACTGGCACGATGTCGGAAGTGCATTGCGTGAAGTCCGTCGGGTATTGAAACCCGGAGGTAAAGTGATATTTATGGATGTCAGTGCACCGGGCAATCCGGTACTGAATATCTGGTTACAGACGGTGGAAGCCTTGCGTGATACCTCTCATGTGCAGGATTACAGCCCCGGTGAGTGGCTGGCATTAATGACAGAGAGTGGGCTGGTGATACAGGCTGTCTCGCAGGATCGTCTCGATCTGGAGTTCAGTAGCTGGATAGAGAGAATGCGTACACCTGATGTGATGGTAAAGGCGATCCGGGCCTATCAGCATTCAGCACCTGACGAAGTGCAGCGCTACTATGCTTTGCAGCCTGATGGCAGTTTCAGTACCGATATCATCTTTATCGAGGCCATTCGGCCATAAAAAAAGCCCGTCATAGACGGGCTTTTTTGTGTGGATTTTCATCCGCAGTGGCTAACAGTTAACTGTCTGGCGTCGCATTATTGTTAACAAACAGCGTTAACTTATCGCCAGGCTGAATGTTTTTCGTATTACTGGCGACGCTATTCCAGCGAACAACATCCTTGATGTTTACGCCGTGACGTTTTGCGATACTGGCCAGAGAATCACCCTTACGTACCTGGTAGGTGATGCTGTCGCCGTTATCTGCCAGTCGCGTACTGCTGTTACCCAGGCTCAATGTCTGACCGGGTTTGATACTGACACCGCGCAGATTATTGGCACGTTGCAGATCTTTCACCGGAACCCCGAGACGCTTGGCAATGCCTGAAAGAGTATCACCGCTGCGCACCTTGTAAGAGGCAGGAGAAACACTGTTCCTGGCAAGAGAAGTTGGCTGTACCGCTGAGATGTCACCGCTTGCCAGTGAGTTACGCAGTTTAGCTACGTTGGACTTCGGAACCATAATGTAATGAGGACCATTTGGTGCCGTCGTACCGCGTTTGTAGCCGGTATTAAAGCTCTTCAGCTTGCTCAATGACATGCCAGCCATTTCGGCTGCCTGTGTCAGCTCAATCTGCTGGCCTACTTCTACTCGCGCCAGAGCGCGTGCTTCATTAGGTGCCGGCAGACGTACGCCATAACGCTTACTGTTTTTAAGGATCTGCCCTAAAGCCAGCATTTTAGGCACATAGACCGTAGTTTCTCGTGGCAGCGCAAGTGACCAGAAATCTGTTGGTCGACCTTTAGCCTTATTGGCTTTTATCGCTTTGAGTACACGACCTTCACCGCTGTTATAGGCGGCAATGGTTAATAACCAGTCACCGTCAAACATGCCGTTAAGGCGCTGCATCATGTCCAGAGCAACTTTGGTCGATGCGACAATGTCGCGTCGTCCGTCATACCACTGGGTCTGTTTAAGACCATAATTTCGTCCCGTCTGCGGCACAATCTGCCAGATGCCAGCGGCATTCGCAGATGATGTAGCATGGGGATCAAAAGCGCTCTCCACTATGGGTAGTAGTACCAGTTCCATCGGCATTTTACGTTGCTTAATCTGCTCGACAATCCAGTACATATACGGCTCTGCCCGTAATGTTACATCGTGGAGATAGCTCTTGTTACTCAGGTACTTCTGTTTTTGTTCGCGTATCCGGTAATTATCCGGAATCTTCATCTTCAGCTCGTCGCTAATGAAATTCCACAGATCTCTGTCTTGCGCAAGTGACGTTCCATCGTCCTGCCAGCGCGGCGACAACATTTCATCTGAGTACTGTCCATTTTCACCTTGACCTGCCGAAGACAAACTCTGTGCATGCTGTTCGGGGATGTTAGCATCGTGCCTTGACGCCTGGCATCCGACCAGCAAGACTGAGGCGAGTAATATCGCTTTAGCCTTCATGTGTGTGTCAATAGTTCGCTTAAAAGACGAGCAATAATACGTGCTCGATCCCGACAACACAACCAAAAATATTAAAAAGCGTCTTTCTTCTCGCGTAGAACCGCAAATACCTGCCATTCATGTTGCGGAGTTGTTTGTATTACTATTTGTTTCTGTAATTCAATGTCTTGCGAGCGTAAAAAAACATTTATTTTTCGCTCCAATGCCAGTTTTGTAGGCAATGTTATGGCATTTTTTGCGCGTAACTCCTTAATTTCTCGGTAATAGCGTGCTATTTCGGTCTCTTGGGGATAAATAGCGTGTGCAAAGGTTAAATTCGATAACGTATATTCATGTGCGCAACAAACCAGTGTTTCATCAGGCAGTTCATTAAGTTTTTGAAAAGAATAGAACATCTGTTCTGCTGTGCCTTCAAATAACCTACCGCATCCACCTGAAAAAAGAGTGTCCCCGCAAAAAAGGTAAGGGAAACTGAAATATGAGATATGTCCTAAAGTGTGGCCGGGCGTGGCATAAATCGTAAAATCTCGACCCAAAACCGACACGATATCACCTTCACTGACGATAGTTTTAGCCCCTTTAACGCGCGTTTCTTCTGGGCCATACACCGCTAAATCAGGGTAATGAGAGACCAGTTCGGCCACGCCACCCACATGATCATGATGATGATGTGTGAGCAAAATCGCCACAGGCTGCCACTGGTTTTGTTCAATCATGCGTAACACCGGAGCCGCTTCGCCGGGGTCAACAATCAGGCAATGACCTGTATCATCATGTAAGGTCCAGATGTAGTTGTCCTGCAGGGCTGGAATACTGGTAAGATTCATTATTATCGCTCCTGGATGCTCGCAAGGGAAAGAAGATGGTAAAGCATGAAGCCTGCTAAAACACGCCAAATCCGTCATGTGCCAGAGTCCTGGGCGCAGATACCCTGCGGTGAATTTTATCGTGATGCTCTGTCACACCAACTGCGGCCCTGTCTCAGCAAACTTTACGGCTTCCATTTGCTGAAAATCGGTAACCTGAGTGCTGAAATCGACACTGAAAGCTGTGCTATCTCACACCAGGTGAATGTAGGGTTGAGCGGTGAGTCGCTTCAGGTCAGGGCCGATCCTCTTAGTCTACCGTTTGAGTCCAAGTCAGTGGATGCCTGCCTGCTGGCACATACGCTGGCGTGGAGCAGTGATCCACACAGGGTGCTCCGTGAAGTCGACAGGGTGCTTATCGATGACGGCTGGATGATTATCAGCGGTTTTAACCTCTTCAGCGTTCTGGGGATAGGTAAACTTATCCCGGGTCTGCACCGACGGATCCCATGGAACAGTCGAATGTTTACTCAGATGAGACTGCTGGACTGGCTGAGTCTGCTGAATTACGAAGTGATGCAGAGCATCAGTTTTCAGGTGCTGCCGTGGAATCGACAGGGAGGCAAGATGATCAGCACCCACTTGCCTGCGCTGGGCTGTCTGAATGTGATTGTGGCGCGTAAAAGGACCTTCCCACTGACGAAAAATCCGGCGAAGAAAAGTGCCGGGACCCGGCAATTACACGCGATGGGCGCGACAAACCAGTACCGGGCAGGGCGCAGAAACTGACAGTGCAAGTATAACTGTTTTAGGGCCGACCTTGCTTTCCCGTCAGCCCCCCCGGCCGCTCGCTAAGCGGCTAAAGCAACCAGCCCTGCGCATGGGCATTGTCCAGATGCTGCTTCAAATAGCCCCATAGCTCCGGCCACTGCTCCGCCAGCTTGACGTTACGTGCTTCCACCTGCTCCAGGCGGATACCATTCTCTTTCCAGCTCTGGCCCTGATTGTGCAGGTTAAGCATGATGGGCAGGGCGCGGTCGAGCATATTTGCAAAACGCGCCTCTGCAGTTTCTCCGGCTTCATATTCATCCCACAGCGCGCGGAAACGTTGGCTCAACTCGGTGGGCAGTAACCCAAAAATACGTCCGGCGGCAGCCACTTCCTGTTCCTGAATGGCATCACGCGCGGCGATGTCGTACACGAGGACGTCACCTGCATCGATCTCAACCACATCATGTAAAAGCGCCAACTGCGTGGCGTGCTGAACATCAATGGTAGCCTGAGAGAAGGGGGCCAGACTCATGGCCGCCATTGCCAGGTGCCAGCTGTGCTCCGCTGAGTTTTCCTGACGTGCATTGCTGAGCAGTCGGGTACGGCGCTCCACGCCTTTTAGTTTGTCCAGCTCCATTAAAAACTGTACGACTTCTGTCATCGCGCCGAAATCTAAGGCTGCTACCCTGTCTGACATCACCTGTCTCACTTATGCCCTGAAAAAAGTTTGCCCGTATTGTAAGGGAAACGTTTGCGTATTTCGCGAAAGAATGTGCGTTGCATGATTACACACAATATTTTAGCTTACATGTGTACTCTGAAATTATTGTCAGTTAGGCTAGCGGTGATGATTTTTCCGCCAGCACAACGAGTGATGGCGGAGTAGCAAGAACCGGAAAAAGGGTTGATATGGTGAAGCAAAAAGTACTGACGGGCGGGTATTCAGTGGCGGAAGAGATTGCGAATAGCATCAGCCACGGCATCGGCTGCCTGTTGGGTGTTATTGGTCTGGTCCTGATGCTGGACCAGGCGATTGATAACCGGGCTGGTGCGCTGGCGATCATCAGCTACAGCCTGTATGGCGGCAGTATCATTCTGCTGTTTTTGGCCTCCACCCTGTATCATTCTATACCGGGTGAACGGGCGAAATTCTGGCTCAAAAAACTCGACCACTCGGCTATTTATCTGCTGATTGCTGGCACCTACACGCCATTTCTACTGGTAGGATTGAAGTCGCCGCTGGCGCACTGGCTGATGGTGGTCATCTGGGGGCTGGCGTTGACTGGCGTGTTGTTTAAGCTGGTGTTTGCCCACCGATTTGAAGCACTGTCGCTGGTCACCTACATGTTGATGGGCTGGCTGTCGGTGATTGTGCTGTATCAGATGGTAATGACCCTGCCTGCGGGCAGCGTGTGGTTACTGGCTGCAGGCGGGATCATCTACTCACTTGGGGTGATTTTCTATGTGGCGAAGCGCATTCCCTACAACCATGCCATCTGGCATGGCTTCGTTCTCGGTGGATCGTTGTGTCACTTTCTGGCCATCTACCTGTATGTGGTGTAACCCCGTGCTGATTAACCGGCGGTGATCTCATAGGGCAGCGGCTGGATCGCCAGTTCGCCGCCCTCATCCCCTTGCACACGTAGTACGGTATCCGCGTCCAGATCGTTGTTCATCACGGCCTGAATCCAGACGTCACCGTTGTCGAGCTGGCACGCGGCCAGAATAGTGCCGGTACGGCGCCAGTTCTCACCCATCTTCATTTCCAGCGCATCGTTTGCTGCAGGCACGATGCCCGCCTTGCCCGCCAGCCAGTAGAGCGCACGCTTATTGGCCCCACGAAATTTTGCGCGGGCGACCATTTCCTGCCCGGTATAGCAGCCTTTCTTAAAGCTGATAGCATCCAGTGCCTGCAGGTTAGTGGCCTGTGGGATCAGCTGTGCGCTGGTCTCAGCATCAATCACCGGGAAACCGGCTTCAATTTCCAGCGCCAGCCACTGTGAGCTGTCGTTGAGCTGTGCTGAATCAGCCAGTTTTTTACGCACCTCTTCGGCTTTGGCCTGAGAGGTGACTAGCAGAAAGCGCTCGGCTGGCAGATCAAACCATAACAGCGTGCTCTCCCCATCCTGAACCACCGGAGACTCTGCATCAGGCAGCACGCTGAACAGATCCGTTAGCGCGCCACGGGCCTGAAAACCGGCAACACCGAGCAGCACCGATTCATCGTCGGCTACCAGCGTGACTTTGGCAAAGACGGCATATTTTTTTAGTTCCACCAGCTGGTTATCGCGCAAGCTGCGGCGCTCAATAAAGGCAAGGCCTTCACCGCGATGAAACAGGCGCAGGTTGCTCCACATCTTTCCTTTAGCATCACAGTGTGCTGCAGGGCGATGTTGTTCGGCACCCAGCGCGGCCACATCCAGAGTCACTTGCCCCTGCAAATAGCTGATGCGATCGGCACCTGTTGCGTTCACCAGCGCCCACGCTTCCAGTGAGATCAGCGTTAACGGCAAGCGGGCTGATGCGGCGGGTTGACGCGGCGGGAAAGAAATCGTCGGCATAATTCAGTCCTAAAGTAAGCAGGGGATGAAAATCTGTTTCTCATGTTAAAAGAGCAGCACGGCTTTGCAACCTGTTTCCGGAAAATGCGGCACAAAACGCGTGATAACCCTGTAACTGATGCCACTGTTTTGCGGGCTGACGCGCAGGGTGATAATTGCTGAATCAACAGTAGCGCAAAAAAGCGGTACACTGTGCACCCTGTTTGGTTAACCGACGCAGAGTGACATGGATATTTCAAATAAATCACGTATTCACTGGGCATGCCGTCGTGGCATGCGCGAACTCGATATCTCCATCATGCCGTTCTTCCAGTATGAGTTTGATTCACTGACCGATGAAGACAAACAGCTCTTCGTACGTCTGCTGGAGAGTGATGACCCCGATTTGTTTAACTGGCTGATGAATCACGGTGAACCCGCTGATGCTGAGCTGCAACGGATGGTGGCATTAATTCAGGACAGAAACCGAGCACGTGGTCCGGTGGCGATGTAATCTGCGGGCCTCCCGGCGCGCACAAACGTTATCGCTGGTACTGCATGGCACGTTGATCCTGGCGCTGCTGCTGGCACCCTGGCCGGACAGCGTCTCATTGCCACGCATCCTGTTACTGCTGCTGGTTCTTCTGGAGTGCCAGTGCAGTCGACATCGTATCCGGCATTGTCGGGGGGAGATCACCCTGCACAAGGGGCGTGTGATAGTCTGGGCGCAGTGCCAGTGGCGCATGACCTCCCGCCCGTGGCTGACGCAACGGGCGATTCGGCTGACATTACAGAACACGGCAGGCCGTCGCGAGCGGTTATGGCTATTTGCCGATGGCATGGACAGCAGCGAATGGCGGCTTCTGCGCCAACACCTGCTGAATGAAAAGGAACCGCGGGATGAGTAGCCCCACCATCTGGCTGGTAGAAGATGAAGCCGCCATTGCGGATACATTGTTATATATGCTGCAACTGGAAGGGTTCGAAACCCGCTGGTTCCCGCGCGGTGTGCCGTTGCTGGAAGCCTTGCCGCTGCAGGTACCGGATCTGGTGATCCTTGACGTTGGCCTGCCCGATATCAATGGTTTTGAACTGTGCCGCCGATTGCTGGCATTGCAACCTGACCTGCCGGTATTGTTTCTTACTGCCCGCAGCGAAGAAGTTGACCGCCTGCTGGGGCTGGAAATTGGCGCGGACGATTATGTTGCCAAGCCATTCTCCCCACGTGAAGTCTGCGCGCGGGTGCGCACACTGCTGCGTCGACTGCAAAAACAGCAGCGCATTGCTCAGTCTCCGCGTTATAACGTTGGCCAGTTCACTCTCGATGAATCTGCTGCACGTGTGCAATGGTGCAATCAGTCTCTGATACTGACGCGTTATGAATACCTGTTGTTGAAAACCTTGCTGCTCTCGCCAGGCAGGGTGTTCTCACGCCAGCAGTTGATGAATCTGGTCTGGAAAGAGGCGGAAGAGAGCCTTGATCGTACCGTTGACACCCATATCAAAACCCTGCGTGCCAAACTGCGCGACATCAACCCGCACGAGCAGGTGCTGATGACCCATCGTGGCCTGGGTTACAGTCTGGTGACGGGCTGATGCGCATCGGAATGCGTCTACTGCTCGGCTATTTTCTTATTGTTGCCGTCGCCGCGTGGTTTGTTCTGAGCATTTTCCTCAAGGAGATCAAACCTGGGGTAAGGCGTGCCACCGAAGGTACATTGGTCGATACCGCGACATTGTTGGCGCAGTTCGCCCGTGCAGATATCCTCAGCGGTCAGCCGCAGCAGGGCCAGCTGGCGCAGGCTTTCTCGCAACTGCGGGGTTACCCGGTCCATGCCAATATCAGCGGCATCGCCAAGCGGCGCAATGAATATCGTGTTTACCTCACCGATGCGAAAGGGATTGTGCTGTTTGACTCTTCCGGGGTGGCGACAGGGCAGGATTATTCGCGCTGGAATGATGTTCTGCTGACGCTGCGCGGTGAGTACGGTGCACGCAGTACCCGCAGCAATCCTGACGATGATGCCAGCTCGGTGATGTATGTGGCGGCCCCGGTGCGCGATGGCGCAAAGCTGCTTGGGGTGATCAGCGTGGGGAAAGCCAACAGTACGATGGTGCCGGTGATCCGCCGCAGTGAACACCGTATTCTCTGGGCGGGTGCAGCCCTGCTGGGCATTGCTTTGCTGATCGGTCTGGGATTTGTCCTGTGGATTAACCGCTCTGTTGGTCGTCTGGTACGTTATGCCGACTCGGTAACAGAAGGCGATGCGCAACCTCTGCCAGCGATGAACAGCACTGAGTTACGCAAGCTGGCGCAGGCGCTGGAGAGTATGCGTCTGCGGCTGGAAGGGAAGCGTTACATTGAGCATTATGCCCATGCGCTAACCCACGAACTGAAAAGCCCGCTGGCGGCGATACGCGGCGCGGCGGAAATCCTGCGTGAATGCCCTCCGGCTGAGGTGGTTCAGCGTTTCTCTGCCAATATCCTGCAACAGAATATCCGTATGCAGCGGTTGATCGACAATTTGCTTCGCCAGGCAACGCTGGAAAACCGCCCTGAAATCCAGCGCCAGTCGGTTAGCCTGCTGCCTCTGGTTACTTCACTGTGTGACAGCCGGGCGGTACAGGCTCAGGGTAAACATCTGACCTTCGACGCCGCCAACGTTGACGGGCTGTCTGTGCGGGCCGATGTGCTATTGCTGGAGCAGGCGCTGGGAAATCTGCTGGATAATGCACTCGACTTTACGCCTCTGGAGGGCGAGGTGAGGATTCAGATCAGTCAGTCGGCCGATGAGGTGATATTCCGCGTACTGGACAGCGGTAGCGGTATTCCGGACTATGCGATGCCGCATATTTTCGACCGTTTCTATTCACTGCCGCGCAGTAACGGTGAGAAGAGTAGCGGGCTGGGCCTGGCGTTTGTGCAGGAGGTGGCCCGCTTGCATCAGGGCAACATTACCCTGAGGTCACGCCCGGAAGGTGGTGTCTGTGCTCAGCTCACTGTGAAAAAATAACGGCCCACTTCACCGTCCCTTCACATAACTTCATTTTCTCCCCATTCAGGGGGGCTATCTTCTGCGTTATCGACACAGGAGAGTCCAACATGATGAAAACCCCTTTATTCTGGAAAATGCTAACGCTGATCGGCTGCCTGCTTCTGCTGCTGGTACCGTTAAGTCTGCTCAGTTCATTGATTACCGAGCGCAGCGTATGGCGCGATAGTGTGGCCGATAAGCTCAGCCAGAGCACCAGTGGTCCGCAGCGTCTCTTCGGGCCGTTGATCGCCATTCCATGGAGCGAAATCGTTACGGAAACCCGCGATGGTAAAGAAGTCACCGTTCAGCAGAATCATCTGCGTTATTACCTGCCTAAAAACCTGCGGGTGGCGGGTGACCAGCAGGTAGAACAGCGTAAGGTGGGTATTTATCAGGGGCAGGTCTGGCGTACAGGCGTCTCCATTAATGCCACTTTCGACAGCGAGCAACTGGCCGATATTAAAAAGCCGGGTATTACCCTCGGTAATCCCTGGCTGGTGATGGGCGTGGGTGACTCACGTGGGATCAGCAGTGTGACACCGCTGAATATTGGCGATCAACAGCTGGATTTCCAGCCGGGCAGCGATCTTCCCGGTAGCAGTGAAGGCCTGCATGTGGCGCTTCCGGACAGCGTGTTAGAGGAGAAAAACCTGGCGCTGAACTTCACGCTTAAACTACAGGGAACACAGCAGCTTGAAGTGGTGCCATTAGGTAAAAACAGCACCTTTGATCTGAAGAGCAACTGGCCGCACCCGGGTTTTACCGGCAGTTTCCTGCCTGAACAACACCAGATTACGCCTGAAGGTTTCACCGCACGCTGGCAGAGCAGTTGGTTTGCTAACAATCTCAATTCGCTGGTGCGTGATGACTTTACCGTGAGCAGCGATAAGCTCCCGGCCTTCAGTTCGATGGTCGTTAACCCGGTGGATCAATATCAGCAAACTGAACGTGCGGTGAAATACGCCATTCTGCTGATTGGCCTGACCTATATGGCTTTCTTCCTGTTTGAAACGCTGACCGCGTTGCGGGTGCACCCAATGCAGTATTTGCTGGTGGGGCTGTCGCTGGTGATGTTCTTCCTGGTGCTGCTGGCGCTGTCCGAACATATCGGGTTTAACCTTGCCTGGCTGACGGCGAGCCTGACCTGTGCGGCGATCAACGGTTTCTATTTGCAGGCGGTACTACGCGGATGGCGGCGCAGTCTGATGTTTGTCGGGGGTTTGCTGGTGCTGGATGCGGTGCTGTGGCAGTTACTGCAATCGGAGGACAGCGCGCTGTTGCTGGGGACGGGGGTACTGATGGCAGCACTGGCAGCCGTGATGGCGCTGACGAGAAATATCGACTGGTATCGTCTGTCGGCGACCGCAATGCCAGAGTTGAGCACTGAAAGTGCGCAGGAGGAAGAAGGCCGTTTCGGTTTGTGGAAATAAACCTCTGAAGGCATGGGCGGAGCGAAAGAGAAACTCCGCCCCGACAGTCGGGGCCGATCATTTTTTCGATCGGCCCTTTGATTTTTTGCGACGGAATTACAGCAGTTCTGCCATCTCAGTCAGGATCTGTTCACACCATTGCGCAATACGTTCGTCGGTCTGCTCAAACTGGTTGATGTCATCCAGCGCCAGGCCGACAAACTGTTTGCCGTCGGCAGTCAGTGGTTTTTTGCTCGTAAATTCATAGCCTTCCAGCGGCCAGTAACCGACAAACTGTACCCCGGACGGAGCCAGCACTTCATGCAGCATCCCTAACGCATCGAGGAACCATTCGCTGTATTCCCCCTGGTCACCCATGCCATAGAGTGCCACCACTTTTCCCTGTAAATTGAGCTGTGGCAGATCGGTCCAGATGGCTTCCCAGTCTTCCTGCAATTCGCCAAAATCCCAGGTTGGAATACCGAGGATCAGCAAATCATACTGCTCCATCAGCGTGGGAGAGTCATCTTTCAGGTTATGCAGCGTCACCAGATCGTCACCAATAAAGTCACGAATCTTCTCTGCCGCCATCTCGGTGTAACAGGTGCTGGATCCATAAAACAGACCGATATTCATGGTAGTGAAACTCATTTTTCGTAAAGTCTGGCGCGATTATATCAGAATCGGGCAGGAATAAGGCATAATGGGGCGGCTTTGTACGGCAGTGTGATGTTGCATGGTTATGATTTTTAAGCGTAAAGTGATTTTATATAACGCACTCCGCGTCATGAGAATCGCAGATTAGAGAGGTTGAAGTGCAGGATAACGATCTGATTGAGCAATTTCTTGATGCGCTGTGGATCGAGCGTAATCTGGCGCAAAACACCGTTGCTTCTTACCGCCTTGACCTTCGATCGCTCTGTGGCTGGTTGCAGCACCAGCAACTTTCTCTGCTGACGGTGGATGCGATCAACTTGCAGGGTTTTCTGGCTGAACGGCTGGAAGGCGGATACAAAGCGACCAGCTCTGCGCGCTTGCTCAGTGCCATGCGCCGCCTGTTCCAGTATCTCTACCGCGAAAAGCTGCGTGAGGACGATCCCAGTGCCTTACTCTCGTCGCCAAAACTGCCGCAGCGCCTGCCCAAGGATCTCTCTGAGGCACAGGTGGAAAGGTTATTGCAGGCGCCCTGTCTGGACCAGCCGATTGAGCTGCGCGATAAGGCGATGCTGGAACTCCTTTATGCCACCGGATTACGTGTGACAGAGCTGGTCGGGCTGACGCTCAGCGATATCAGCCTGCGCCAGGGCGTGGTGCGCGTTATTGGTAAAGGGAACAAAGAGCGTTTGGTGCCGATGGGCGAAGAGGCGGTCCACTGGATCGAACAGTTTATCGAATACGGTCGCCCCTGGTTGCTCAATGGTCAGTCGCTCGATGTGCTATTTCCCAGTAACCGCGCGCAACAAATGACCCGGCAAACTTTCTGGCATCGCATCAAACATTACGCCACACTAGCAGGCATCGACAGCGCAAAACTGTCACCGCACGTGCTGCGTCATGCTTTTGCCACCCATTTGCTGAACCACGGCGCGGATTTACGTGTCGTACAGATGTTGTTGGGTCATAGCGATTTATCAACCACCCAGATTTACACGCACGTAGCGACAGAACGGCTGCGCCAGCTCCATCAGCAGCATCATCCGCGTGCCTGATCGACAAAAACATACAGCCCGCTTAGTCAGGCTATAAGGACATAAAAAATGAAGAAACATTTCCTGTTACTTTCGGGACTCATCGCGCTGGCCAGCGGACTGGCCTATGCTGATGATGCAGCGATTAAACAGTCTCTGAGTAAGCTGGGCTTACAGCAGACCGAGATTCAGCCTTCGCCTCTGCCAGGGTTTAAAACCGTGCTGAGCGAAAGCGGTGTGCTGTACGTCACCGACGATGGCAAACATTTCGTACAGGGGCCTCTCTATGATGTCAGCGGCGGTCAGCCGGTCAACGTCACCAATCAACTGCTGGAAAAGAAAGTTGAAGCGTTGAGCAAAGAGATGATCGTGTATAAAGCGCCAAAACAGCAGTACGTGGTGACGGTGTTTACCGACATTACCTGCGGCTATTGCCGCAAGCTGCATCAGGAAATGGCTGACTATAATGCGCTGGGGATTACCGTGCGTTATCTGGCTTTCCCGCGTGAAGGGATGAACGGCAATGTGGCGAAAGAGATGAAATCTATCTGGTCTGCCGCTGAACCGCGCAAAGCCTTTGATGCCGCGATGAAAGGTGAAGCTGTATCGCCGATTGACGGCAAAATCGATATCGGCCAGCAGTACAAATTGGGCATTCTTTACGGTATCCAGGGCACCCCGGCTATTCTGCTTGAGAATGGCAGCATGATCCCTGGCTATCAGAATCCACAGGACCTGAAGAAATTCCTCGACAGCCAGAAAAACGGCGGCTGATATTCGTGAACAGCACAACTGAACTCCGTCGTCGCGAGGCGACGGACACGGCCGCCTTACCTGCCGATCTTCACCCATTGTTACGTCGCCTGTATGCCCGCCGGGGCATCCGCCAGGCCAGTGAACTGGAACGCGGCGCGAAATATTTGCATCCTTTCCAGTCACTCAGCGGTATTCAGGCGGCGGTGGACATCCTGCAACGGGCACTGGCCGATAACCTCTGCATCATGATTGTCGGCGATTTCGATGCCGATGGGGCCACCAGCACGGCGCTAACGGTACTGGCGCTACGCAGCATGGGCGGGCAGAACATCAAATATCTGGTGCCTAACCGTTTTGATGATGGCTACGGCCTTAGCCCGGAAGTGGTAGAACAGGCGGCTGCACGCGGTGCACAGCTGATCGTCACCGTAGATAACGGCATCTCTTCCCATGCGGGCGTGGCGCTGGCCCATGAAAAAGGCATTCCGGTTGTGGTCACCGATCACCATTTGCCGGGCGATACGCTGCCGGCTGCCGATGCCATTGTTAACCCCAATCTTAACGACTGCGAATTTCCGTCTAAATCGCTGGCGGGTGTGGGCGTAGCGTTTTATCTGATGCTGGCACTGCGTGCACAGTTGCGCGACAGTGGCGTGACCACGCTGCCGAATCTGGCAGAACTGCTGGATTTGGTCGCGCTCGGCACGGTGGCGGATGTGGTGCCGCTGGATGCCAACAATCGCATCCTGGTCTGGCAGGGGCTGAGCCGTATTCGTGCGGGCAAATGTCGTCCCGGCATCCGGGCATTACTGGAGATTGCCAACCGTGATGCGCGCCAGCTGGCCGCCAGTGATTTAGGTTTCGCCCTTGGCCCGCGTCTCAATGCCGCCGGGCGGCTGGATGATATGTCGGTCGGGGTGGCGCTATTGCTCAGTGAAGACCTGGGCCAGGCGCGTATGCTTGCCAGTGAGCTGGATGCACTGAATCAGACGCGCAAAGAGATAGAGCAGGGCATGCAGTCAGAAGCGCTGGCGCTTTGCGATCGTCTGGAAAGCAGCAGTGACGCTTTGCCGCTCGGTATTGCGATGTATCATCCAGAGTGGCATCAGGGCGTGGTCGGTATTCTGGCTTCGCGGCTGAAAGAGCGTTTCCATCGTCCGGTGATCGCCTTTGCGCCCGCAGGCGACGGCACGCTGAAAGGCTCAGGACGCTCGATTGCCGGGCTGCATATGCGTGATGCGCTGGAGCGGCTGGATACCCTTAATCCGGGGCTGATCATCAAATTTGGTGGACATGCGATGGCGGCAGGGTTGTCACTGGAAGAGGCGAACTTTGAACGTTTCCGTCAGTGTTTTGCCGATCTGGTGGGCGACTGGCTGGAGGCGGAATCCCTTCAGGGCGTGGTCTGGTCCGACGGCGAACTGATGGCGCAGGAGCTGACGCTGCCCACCGCGGAACTGCTGCGTGAAGCAGGCCCCTGGGGCCAGGCGTTCCCTGAACCGACGTTTGATGGCAAATTTAAGCTGTTACAGCAGAAGCTGGTAGGTGAGCGTCATCTGAAAGTGATGATTGAGCCATTGGGCGGTGGCCCTTTGCTGGACGGTATCGCGTTTAACATTGATACGGCTCTGTGGCCCGATCCCAGCGTGAAGCAGGTTGAGCTGGCTTACAAGCTGGACATCAACGAGTTCCGCGGCAACCGTAATGTGCAGCTGATCATCGACCATCTCTGGGCGCTGTAATTCACCTCATCCATTGTGCTGGCGGGCTGACCGACACAGAAGGTCAGCCCCTACAGGAAATTTAACCCGTAGGGGGCGACCATGACGCTACTGATCCGTCGCCCCTTTTTCACATCATCCCGGCCGGCGGCTTAACGCCAGTTTTGCAGCAAACAAAAAAAACACCCCGCGCCCGTGGTGCGGTCGAGCCACTTCACCACCCCTTCCTGTTTTAATATCCCTGACAGTTTGCGCGTGCTGCCAATCAGCAGCGCCGACCACAGCGTGCCCAGCACTACATGGATTAGCACCAGTCCAAAGGTCCAGAGCACCGGCGAATGCCCGGTCGGAATAAACTGTGGCAGGAAGGAGACGTAAAAAATCCCGACTTTAGGATTGAGCAGATTGCCGAAAAAACCGCGTAGAAACGCGTTCTGGCTACCGCTGCTCAGGGTTACGTCGCCCATTTGCTGGCGAGGTTTCAGCAACATTTGCACGCCAAGCCAGGCGAGGTAGCCTGCTCCGCACCACTTCAACAGGTTATAAGCCAGCTCAGACACGGCAATCAGTGCACCGAGGCCAAACGCCACGGCAGCGGCCCACGCCAGACAGCCGGCATTAATGCCCAGTTGAGCCTGAATGGCCTTCCGGGTTCCCTCTACCGTGGCGGTGCGTAAAATCAACGCGGTATCCAGCCCCGGCGTCAATGTCAGCAGTGCGGCGGCAAAGGTGAATGCCATCAGGGCATCGGTAACGGACATGGCGATTCTCCATTGTGTTCAGTGCTACAAACTGTGCGCTATTTCGGTTAAACTGCGTGGTTACTATTACGTCCATTTCGATCACCTAAAAAGATTAAAACCATGTTTGAAATTAATCCGGTAAAGAACCGTATTCAGGATCTCACAGAGCGCAGCAGCGTTCTTCGGGGGTATCTTTGACTATGATGCCAAGAAAGAACGTCTTCAGGAAGTAAACGCTGAACTGGAACAGCCTGATGTCTGGAATGAACCTGAACGCGCCCAGGCGCTGGGTAAAGAACGCTCCGCATTAGAAGCCGTTGTGGAAACACTGGATCTGATGGAGCAGGGGCTGGAAGATGTTTCAGGCCTGCTCGAGCTGGCCGTTGAGGCCGATGATGAAGACACCTTCAATGAAGCGATTGCTGAACTGGATGTGCTGGAAAAGAAACTCGGCGAATTAGAATTCCGTCGTATGTTCTCCGGCGAATACGACAGCGCCGACTGCTACATGGATATCCAGGCAGGCTCCGGCGGGACAGAAGCTCAGGACTGGGCCAGCATGCTGCTGCGTATGTACCTGCGCTGGGCTGAAGCGAGAGGCTTTAAAACCGAAATTATCGAAGAGTCTGACGGTGAAGTGGCCGGTACCAAATCCGCCACCATTAAAATCATCGGCGACTACGCGTTTGGCTGGTTACGCACTGAAACCGGCGTGCATCGCCTGGTGCGTAAAAGCCCGTTTGACTCCGGTGGCCGTCGTCATACCTCTTTCAGTTCGGTGTTTATCTACCCGGAAGTGGACGACAACATCGATATCGACATTAACCCGGCCGACCTGCGTATCGACGTTTACCGCGCCTCCGGTGCCGGTGGTCAGCACGTCAACAAAACGGAGTCGGCGGTGCGTATTACCCACTTACCGACCAACATTGTCGTGCAGTGCCAGAATGACCGCTCTCAGCATAAAAACAAAGATCAGGCCTTCAAACAGTTGCGCGCCAAACTGTACGAATACGAAATGCAGAAAAAAAATGCTGACAAACAGACGGCGGAAGACAACAAGTCTGACATCGGCTGGGGCAGCCAGATCCGCTCTTACGTGCTGGATGATTCCCGCATTAAGGATCTGCGTACAGGCGTGGAAACACGCAATACTCAGGCGGTTCTGGACGGCGATCTGGATCGTTTCATTGAAGCAAGTTTGAAAGCAGGTTTATAAGGAACTCACATGTCTGAACAACAACCGCAGGCCGCTGATGCCGCCATTGAACTGAATAACGAACTCAAAGCGCGTCGCGAAAAACTGGCCGCACTGCGTGAAACTGGCGTGGCATTCCCGAACGACTTCCGCCGTGACCGCACCGCAGACACCCTGCACGCCGAGTTTGGTGGTAAAGAGAACGAAGAGCTGGAAGACCTTGGCATCGAAGTCAGCGTGGCTGGCCGTATGATGACTCGTCGTATTATGGGTAAGGCATCCTTTGTGACGTTGCAGGATGTGGGCGGCCGTATTCAGCTTTACGTATCCCGCGATGACCTGGCGGAAGGCATCTATAACGAACAGTTCAAAAAGTGGGATCTCGGCGATATCCTCGGCGCACGCGGCAAGTTGTTTAAGACTAAAACCGGCGAACTGTCTATCCACTGTAGCGAACTGCGCCTGTTGACCAAAGCACTGCGCCCGCTGCCGGACAAGTTCCACGGCCTGGCCGATCAGGAAACCCGTTACCGTCAGCGTTATCTTGACCTGATCTCGAACGACGACTCGCGCAACACCTTCAAAATTCGCTCCCAGATCATGGCGGGTATCCGCAGCTTTATGGTCGGCCGTGAGTTTATGGAAGTGGAAACCCCGATGATGCAGGTGATCCCTGGCGGTGCGTCTGCCCGCCCGTTTATCACGCATCACAATGCGCTGGACATCGATATGTACCTGCGTATCGCACCCGAGCTGTATCTGAAGCGTCTCGTGGTGGGTGGTTTCGACCGCGTGTTTGAAATCAACCGTAACTTCCGTAACGAAGGTATTTCGCCACGTCATAACCCAGAGTTCACCATGATGGAACTCTATATGGCGTATGCGGATTACAAAGACCTGATCGAACTGACCGAAAGCCTGTTCCGTACGCTGGCACAGGATGTTCTGGGTTCCACCGTGGTGCCTTACGGCGACCAGGAGTTCGACTTCGGTAAGCCATTCGAGAAGCTGACGATGAAAGAAGCGATTCTGAAATACCGTCCGCAGACCGACCTGGCCGATCTCGACGACTTTGATAAATCGGTAGCGATTGCTCAGTCTCTGGGTATCAAAGTAGAGAAGAGCTGGGGTCTGGGCCGTCTGGTCACTGAGATCTTCGAAGAGACCGCAGAAGCGCATCTGATCCAGCCAACGTTCATCACGGAATACCCGGCCGAAGTGTCACCGCTGGCGCGCCGTAATGACCAGAACCCGGAAATCACTGACCGTTTCGAATTCTTTATCGGCGGCCGCGAAATCGGTAACGGTTTCTCAGAGCTGAACGATGCGGAAGATCAGGCAGAACGTTTCCTGCAACAGGTTAACGCGAAAGATGCCGGTGATGACGAAGCGATGTTCTATGACGAAGACTATGTCACCGCGCTGGAACACGGCCTGCCGCCAACGGCGGGTCTGGGGATTGGTATTGACCGTATGGTGATGCTGTTTACCAACAGCCACACCATCCGTGACGTGATCCTGTTCCCGGCACTGCGTCCAAGCAACAAGTAAACGCACGCTTGTAACATCAACGGTCAGCCTTAGCGCTGGCCGTTTTTTTTTGCCTCCGCGGGAAAAATAGCAAATAGTAAGGACTTTCAAACTGCAACCGTAAAGAGGGCTGCCATGACCCGACCTGATTTTATCCGCCACTGGCGTGAGCTTGAGGGCGAAGATAACGAACACTATCCCGACAGCGAGGAGCTGATGTCCATAGGTGCGCCGCTGGGAAGGGCGCTCGGTCTGACACGCCTCGGGATACATCATGAACGTCTGTTGCCTGGCCGTCGCATGTCCTACCCGCATGCTGAAAGTGCAGAAGAAGAGTTTGCTTATGTGCTGGAAGGGGAGCCGGAGGTATGGATCAATGGCGAGTTATATCGCTTAACACCCGGTGATGCGGTGGCGTTCCCGGCAGGCACCGGGATTTGCCATACCTTTATCAATAACAGCGATCGCGAAGCGCACTTTATTATCGTTGGTGAGGCGAATAAGAAAGAGAACCGCATCTGGTATCCGACAAATCCAGCCTACCTCTCTACGCGAGAGGATCGCTGGGACGATCCGCCAAAGCAGAAATTTGGCCCCCACGATGGGATGCCGGACTTATTGAAAAAAGGAACATCCTGAAAATGCCGGGATGGAAGGGAGACATGTGCAGGCGGCAGGAGGTGCGCCCGTAGCGGTGAAACTCAGGATTTCACCGCATCATTCAGCCAGTCTTTAAAGCGGGCATACGGCACATACAGCGAGACGTCTTTATACAGCGTCTTACCCGTTTTCATATCGTTAATGCGTTTGCTGTAGCCGACAATCACCCCGCCAATCGAATCATCAGACGCGTTATACACAGCGCCACCTGACATGCCCTGTACCACGCCTGCATCGGACGCCACCACGACGCAACTGACTTTATTCCAGGTGTTTTTTAGCCCGGTATTGATCAGATTGGTGCCCGTCGATGCGACCGGCATCGCCGAAATAAAGCTGTAACCGTAGAGATTAATCTTGTCACCGATCAGGCCGTTACGGAAATGCGGTGCCGGGACATTATCATTTTTATGATAGACCACGGCCAGGTCGCACTCAGGATGATATGACTTCACCCGGTACATGGAGAATTTTGCCACATGGGCCGCGGTCAGGCTGTAATCGGCCGTCAGCGGGATGGTGGTACCCAGCGTACCTAAGCCCAGCACGGTTGGAATACCCGTAACAGTCATATCCACCCGGTCGTGCGCTTCACTGCTGTACTGATACTTTCCGACGGAACACCCGACCAGAATCAGGGCTGGCAGGCAAATGACGAGTCGCATCGGGTCTCCTTGGTAATGGTTGATACAGCAATGGCAGGGTTTTTAACCTCATTTACTGGCATATCGGCCATCTGTCGCAGAACTTTAATGTATCAATGCTCCATCAAATCTGTCACAAGGCGAAGAGGTGCCAGCAGCGTTGAAGCAAAATTTCCAAAACTCAGATGAATCGTAGAATTGAATGATTAGGAAGGTTTATGTAATGGCCAGTTAACGGAAAGTATAGCGAAGAAAAACGACAAAATGAGCGTGCGATCGCATTTTTCTCACCGATTCATCACTACCCAGAGGATTCTTGCTGCCCAGGCAACAGACAGTTGCTGATAGCGGGCTGTAAGGCGTTCATTAGCTGTGCTTTAATGCGTTGCTGTGACGCAGATCAAATTTATCTTCTACACCAATTATCCTGGGAGTGTGTGACATGCCTGTTTCATTACTGGCGCTGGCGTTGAGTGCCTTTGCTATCGGCACCACTGAATTTGTCATTATGGGGCTGTTGCCGGAAGTGGCGAATGACCTGCGCGTGTCGATTCCATCGGCAGGCTGGCTGATCAGCGGTTACGCGCTGGGGGTGGCGATTGGCGCTCCGATTATGGCATTGCTGACGGCCAGGCTACCGCGCAAACGGACGCTGATCCTGCTGATGGCGATTTTTATCGTCGGGAATATTCTCTGTGCGCTGGCTTACACCTATAACCTGCTGATGCTGGCGCGCGTCGTGACCGCGCTGTGTCACGGTGCCTTCTTCGGTATCGGTGCCGTAGTCGCAGCCAGCCTGGTCGCACCGGGTAAACAGGCTTCTGCCGTTGCGCTGATGTTTACCGGCTTAACGCTTGCCAACGTGCTGGGTGTGCCGCTGGGCACCTGGTTTGGTCAGATGTTTGGCTGGCGTGCCACCTTCTGGGGCGTGGCGGTGATTGGCGTACTGGCCTTTATCGGCCTGATCGTCAGCCTGCCCACTAACCGTAATGAGAAGCCGGTACATCTGGCATCAGAAGTCAGTGCGCTGAATAACGGCAAGCTGTGGCTGTCGTTGCTGATGACAGTGTTTTTCGCCGCCGCGATGTTCGCCTTATTCAGCTATATTGCGCCGCTGTTGTTGCAGGTGACGGGCATGACGGACCGGGGCGTCAGTTGGACGCTGTTCCTGATCGGCGCGGGTCTGACAGTGGGTAATATCCTCGGTGGTAAGCTGGCCGACTGGAAAGTGTCGTTCAGCCTGATCCTCAGCTTCTCGCTGATCGCGGTGTTCTCCCTGCTGTTTAGCTGGACCAGCCATTCACTGTGGCTGGCGGAAATTACCCTGTTCCTGTGGGCGATGGCGACCTTTGCAATGGTTCCGGCGCTGCAAATCAACGTGGTCCGCCACGGTAAAGATGCACCGAACCTGGTGTCGACGCTGAATATCTCTGCCTTTAACGTCGGTAACGCGTTGGGTGCCTGGGTGGGCGGCGCAGTGATTGGCGGTGGCTACGGCCTGACGGCGGTGCCCGTCTCGGCAGCCGTACTGGCAGTGATTGGGCTGCTGGTTTGCCTCTATACCTTCCGGGGATCACGCGGCCAGCCGCAGCCTGCCAGGGCAACGCATTAAATGAGTCGTTGTTGCAGGCGCTGGCTGAACAGGCCCGCCTGCTGTTGCAAATGCTGGCTGAAGGCATCGACCAGTGCCGATGCGGGGCGGTGGCGCGGCCTAATCAGACTGACGGTAAACGGCACGGCGATGCTGAAACGCCGTATCACCACTCCGCTGTCGGCGTAATCCAGCGCCGTCAGCGGGTTCACAATCGATACCCCTACACCTGCCCTGACCATCGAACATACCGACGCCGCACTGTGTGTCTCCATCACCATGTGCCGCTGGACGCCCTGTTCGGCAAACACGCCATCAAGAATCTGACGGTAGCTGTCCGTGCGTGACAGGCTGATATAACGCTGCCCGGCGAAATCCTGTGGTGTCAGGCAGTCGCGACTGGCCAGCGGATGCTGTACTGGCAGCACACAGACTTCATCGCCGGTAAACAGTGCGCTGCGTTCGGTGCCTGCCGGGGTGTGTGTGGTTTCGGTCAGTCCCAGATCATAACGTTGCGCCGACAACCACTCTTCCAGCAGCGGTGACTCCTGGGGAATGATATTCAGGCTGAGGTCCGGGTAGCGCGCCATAAAGGGCTGACACAGCAGCGGCAGCAGTGACTGGGAAAACACCGGCAGACAGGCCACCGACAGCTCGCCCTGGCGAAACTGACGTAATCCTTCGGCGGCGCTGATAATGCGGTCCAGTCCGTACCAGGATCGCTGCACCTCTTCAAAAAGACGCAAGCCCTGTACCGTGGGTTGCAGGCGTCCGCGCACGCGTTCAAACAGTTGCAGACCAATCAGCTTTTCAAAACGCGCCAGCTCACGGCTGACGGTGGGCTGCGAGGTATGCAGCAGCGTTGCCGCTTCCGTCAGGTTGCCGGTAGTGACCACCGCATGAAAAATTTCAATATGACGCAAAGAAACGCCCGCCACGTTCGGCTCCCGTGAATGATCAATGCTAAAGCCATATCATGGATGAATAGAGTGCGATAAAAAAGATATTTTTATCCCGTCTCAGGCTGTGGCGTAATAGAGGCATAAACTTATGGAGAATCCTTATGCCGCGCCTGCTTACTGACACTACCACCGCCCTGACTCAGGACAACCTGTTACCGCTGGCACGCCACTATGGCGGCCCATTCTGGGCTTATGATGCCAGTATCATCCAGGCCCGCATCAGCCAGCTTCAGCAGTTTGATGTGGTCCGCTTCGCGCAGAAGGCCTGTTCGAATATTCACATTCTGCGCCTGATGCGTGCCGCGGGCGTGAAGGTGGATTCTGTTTCCCTGGGGGAGATTGAACGCGCGCTGGCCGCAGGTTATCAGGCCGGTGGCGATGAAATTGTGTTTACGGCTGATTTGCTCGATGAACCCACGCTGGCACGGGTTGCCGAGCTGAAAGTGCCGGTCAACGCCGGTTCCGTCGATATGCTGCATCAGTTGGGGCAGGTGTCTGCCGGGCATCCGGTCTGGCTGCGCGTTAACCCGGGCTTTGGTCACGGCCACAGCCAGAAAACCAATACCGGTGGTGAAAACAGCAAGCACGGGATCTGGCATGGTGATATGGGCCTGGCACTGGAAGCCATCCAGCAGCATCAGCTGAAGCTGGTGGGGATCCACATGCATATCGGTTCCGGCGTGGACTACGGACACCTTGAGCAGGTGTGCGATGCGATGGTGAATCAGGTGGTGAGCTTTGGCCAGGATCTGGAGGCTATTTCTGCCGGAGGCGGGCTGTCGATCCCTTATCACTTTGGTGAAGAGACGATTGATACCAACCACTATTACGGTCTTTGGGATGCCGCACGCAAGCGCGTGGCACAGCATCTGGGTCATCCGGTCAAACTGGAAATCGAACCGGGACGTTTCCTGGTGGCAGAATCCGGTGTGCTGGTCAGCCAGGTGCGGGCGGTTAAATCGATGGGCAGCCGTCACTTTGTGCTGGTGGATGCCGGGTTTAACGATCTGATGCGTCCGTCACTGTATGGCAGCTACCACCATATTTCGGCCATTGCCGGGGACGGTCGCACACTGGACGAGGAAAACACGATTGAGAGCGTGGTGGCGGGGCCGCTGTGCGAATCGGGCGATGTCTTTACCCAACTGGAAGGCGGCAAAGTCGAAACCCGTGCACTGCCAGCGGTGAAGGTGGGCGATTATCTGGTGTTCCACGATACCGGCGCTTACGGTGCCTCCATGTCGTCGAACTACAACAGCCGTCCGTTGATCCCGGAAGTGCTGTTCGAAAACGGCCAGTCGCGCCAGATCCGCCGTGCGCAAACCGTGGCCGAGCTGCTGGCGCTGGAACTGTAATCCATTCCCCCGTGCCATAGGGGCCGATCATTTTTTTCGATCGGCCTCAAATCACCCCATTACAGACATTTTATTCGCTACTGCTGATGTGACAGGGCTGAGGCCAGTTTGAGCACACCGGATCGGCAAAAGACGCATCCCTGCGGGCCTCGGCACGCGACGTCCTGTCGCGTGACGTCCGGCTTACCTCAAACTGGCCCCATCCTCGTAGTAAGTGTGCTCGCTGTAGCGTTAAAACCACCACGACATTGCGATTTATTGCAGGGGTCGATCATTTTTTCCGATCGGCCCGTTGCCGCGCACGACTATTCTGCAAACATCTCTTTCCTTAACAGCACAATCTCTTCTGCCTGCCGCTAATCCAGCAGAGTGTGAATAAGAATTAAGATCGGTCTGTATTCTGAAAAAAAAGTGAAAGGGTATGCCGGGACTCCCTGGATAATCTTCGTCAGGAGAAGGCTTTTATCGACAGGCAAACATGGAGCCTGCTTGGGCATAATGCAAAAATAGTGGCATCGGGGAAAATTGTTAAAGAACTGGATTCCTGGGGATATATCATCAATGGAGTAGGGGTTGTGTTGGGGGGATTTCAGATAGTTGCGGGAATTACAATTTTTACCGGTTCACTTGCTCATTTAAACATTGTGGGTATGGTTGCTGGTGCCACACTTTTTCTGCATGGGATAAATGGTATTGAAGAAGGAATTGTAAATATTAAAAATGGTAGTGAAGGCCATGTTGGAAAAATAAAAGAAGGATATATAAATACAGCAAGGTTCATGGGGTTTGATGAGAAAGTCGGCGCACTAGCTTACAGTTCAATGGACTTATCACTCTCTACGTATGGCATGGCCCGTTTTGTATTAAAACCAGATGCCAGAAGATTGTTTAACTTTCTCCCTTCAGACTATATTAGAAATGTGAAGAGAATGAGTGTGCCTTCTCTTTTAATCGAAGGCACAGGTGATGCTATTACTATAAAAGCAGCACTGGAAGAATAACTTAATCAAGTTATTAATTTCCTGCCATGAATAAATATCTTCGCCCCTAACTTGGTTGGGGCGAGGATTTCAGAAACGATCATGGCAAAAACATACCCCACCAGAAATCCATAAAAACCATCCATGTTGTTTTCTTCATAAGTCGAAATCAGGAGAAGTGTCATTATTAATCTGAGAGTTGCTATCCCTAAAAAAACTCGCCTTAACTTTATCAGAACTTGCGCATAGGTTGTGCGGTTTTTTTTCACAAAATATTTTATTTTTCTAATTTCTTTAGTCGTAAATCCACTTTTCAGCAGTTTTTCTTCCATATCAATATCATTCATCCTTGCCCTTCCTTTTAATATTTACCTCTCCTTTTCCTCGTAAAAGAATATCACGCAGAACGACCGCTGAGTATAAAAATAAGCCTTACGCACCGCTGGGGCCGATCACTTTTTCCGATCGGCCTCAAATCACCCCGTTACAGACATTTTATTCGCTGCTGCTGATGTGACAGGGCTGAGGCCAGTTTGAGCACACCGGATCGGCAAAAGACGCATCCCTGCGGGCCTCGGCACGCGCCGTCCTGGCGCGTGACGTCCGGCTTACCTCAAACTGGCCCCATCCTCGTAGTAAGTGTGCTCGCTGTAGCGTTAAAACCACCACGACATCGCGATTTATTGCAGGAGCCGATCATTTCTTCCGATCGGCCCATTGCGGATACGACTATTCTGCAAACATCTCTTTCCTTAACAGCACAATCTCTTCCGCCAGATCGCGGCACAGCATCGCATTCATCAGGTGATCCTGGGCATGAACGAGGATCAGCGTGACCGGCACTTTGCCACATCCCTCATCAGCCCCTATCAGCTGTGTCTGTATCTTGTGGGCTCCTTTTGACGCTTCCAGTGAAGCCGCCAGTGCCGCATCGGCCTGCTGCCATTCGCGCTTACGGGCGTGCTGAATGGCGCTCATGGCGTGGGATCGTGCTTCGCCTGCATTGATCAACAATTCCATCATGGTCTGCTCGAAATCCATCATTGCCTCCATTGGTATGCCAAAATTGGTTTAATTATCTTATTGGAATACCAGTGATCACTTCTGAGAGTCATATCACAGTAAATAACTCGTAATTGTTTATTTTTGGTATGCCACAACAGCGGAAGTTCAACAAATACCAGTGCCGGGATGCCTGACCCCTTACCTCGAGGATTTACACATGTCTCTACAGGATCGGCTAATCGACTCGCTGGGGAGTTTTGCCACAAAATTCAACAGCTACCGCTACATCATGGCGATCAAGGCCTCGTTTATTACCCTGATGCCGGTGATTATTGTCGGTGCGTTTTCGGTGCTGATTTCCAATATGGTGCTGGATGGCAAGAACGGGCTGGCGAGCTTTGAGGCGCTGTCGTTCCTCGCCGAACTCAAACCCATTACTTCCAGTATTAACTATGCGACGCTCAGTTTTCTGAATATCGGTGCAGTGTTCCTGATCGGTATTGAACTGGGGAAAATCAACGGCATCAAAACCCTGTTCCCGGGTCTGTTGGCGATTATCTGTTTTATCGCCGTCACGCCAACGACATTAAGCATGATGGTCAACGGCCAGTTACAGGTGGTCACTGACGTGCTGGCGAAACAGTTCTCGGATACCAAAAGCCTGTTCCTCGGCATGTTTATTGCCATTCTCTCCGTCGAGATCTATTGCCGACTGGAAAATATCGATCGGCTAAAAATCAAAATGCCGGATACGGTACCACCGAATGTGGCAGCTTCGTTCTCGGCGCTGATCCCATCGATTATTACCGTCTCCGCCATCGCCACGTTTGGTTTTATCTTCCACCGTTTCACCGGCATGTATCTGTATGACGCGGTGTACAAAATTGTGCAGGAACCGCTGGAATCGGTGGTGCAGAGCCTGTGGGGTATTCTGCTATTGATGTTTGTTGCCCAGCTGTTCTGGGTGATCGGTATTCACGGTAATCAGATGGTGAAACCGATCCGCGAACCGCTGCTGCTGGGGGCGATCCTGGTCAATATGAACGCCTTTGAGCAGGGCATTGAAGCACCGAATATCATCACCATGCCGTTCTGGGATGTGTATATGAGCATCGGTGGGTCCGGGTTGACGATCGGCTTACTGACGGCGGTGATGCTGGCAACCAAACGCAAAGAGATGCGGGAAATCGCCAAGCTGTCATTCGGTCCTGGCCTGTTTAACATTAACGAACCGGTGATCTTCGGCATGCCGATTATGCTTAATCCGATCCTCGCCATCCCGTTCATTATTACGCCGCTGATCACCGGATCGATTGGTTACTTCGCCACGGTCACTGGGTTTGCCGGGAAAGCGGTAGTGATGGTGCCCTGGACCACGCCGCCGATCATCAATGCCTGGCTCTCTACCGCCGGATCGATGGGGGCTGTGGTGACGCAAATCGTCTGCATTATCGTCTCCATTTTGGTCTATCTGCCGTTTGTCAAAATCGCTGCGCGCCGTGCAGAGGCCGCTGAAGCCCGCGCGTTACAGCCTGAACTCGCGAAACACTAAGGAGCTATGATGAGCACAATCAACGTCACTATCCCGGCCGATTTTATTCTCGGGGCCGCGGCTTCCGCGTGGCAAACCGAAGGCTGGAGTGGCAAGAAAGCGGGGCAGGACTCTTACCTCGATGCCTGGTATCAGAACGATCGTCATGTCTGGCACAACGGTTACGGCCCGGCGATCGCCACCGACTTTATCAATCGCTATAAAGAAGATGTCGCCTTGATGAAAGCCTCGGGGCTGACGCACTACCGCACCTCGATTAACTGGTCGCGCTTTCTGACTGATTATGAAAATGCCGTCGTTGATGAAGAGTACGCCGCGTATTACGACAACCTGATCGATGAGCTGCTGGCAAACGGCATTCAGCCGATGCTGTGCCTGGAACACTACGAGCTGCCAGCTGCCCTGCTGGAGCAGCACGGCGGCTGGGGTTCAAAGCATGTGGTGGAGCTGTTTGTCCGTTACGCAGAGCAGGTGTTTGCACGTTACGCCCACAAGGTGACGCGCTGGTTTACCTTTAACGAGCCGATTGTGGTGCAGACGCGGGTCTATCTGGATGCGCTGCGCTGGCCATACGAGCAGAACACTGACAAATGGATGCAGTGGAACCACCATAAAAATCTCGCCACGGCGAAAGTGGTGCAGCTGTTCCGGGAGAAAGGTTATCAGGGCACGGTTGGCACCATCCTGAACCCGGAAGTGACGTACCCGCGTTCCAGTGCGGCGCATGATGTGAAAGCGGCGGAAATGTACGACTTGTTCTACAACCGCGTTTTCCTTGACCCGGCCATCAAAGGCGAATACCCGGCGGAGCTGGTTCAGTTGCTGGAAAAACATCAGGTGAAATGGGATTACAACGCGCAGGAGCTGGCGATTATCTCTGCCAACCGCGTGGATGAAGTCGGCATCAACCTCTATTACCCGCACCGCGTGAAAGCGCCATCGCGTGCCTGGCACCCGGAAACCCCATTCCATCCGGCCTTTTACTACGAGCATTTCGAACTGCCGGGGCGGCGTATGAACACCTCGCGTGGTTGGGAGATTCAGCCCGCCATCGTCTGGGATATGGCCTTGCGTATGAAGAATGACTACGACAATTTCCCGTGGTTTATCGCTGAAAACGGCATGGGGATTGAGAACGAAGCGCGCTTCAAAAATGCTGACGGCGAGATACAGGATGACTACCGCATCGCCTTTATCACCGAACACCTTTACCAGGCCGTGCGGGCAAACGCCGCTGGAATGAACTGCCTGGGCTATATGCTGTGGGCCTTCACCGACAATGTTTCCCCGATGAATGCCTTCAAGAACCGCTACGGACTGATTGAAATCGACCTGGATTGCCAGCGCCAACGCCGGATGAAAAAATCCGCTCACTGGTATCAACAGGTCAGCGAACAGCGCCAGCTCTCTGTCACCCTGGATGATGAAGCCAAATAAGGAGTTACCCATGCAACGTATCGTACTGGCCTGCGCAGCAGGCATGTCCACCTCAATGGTGGTGACGCGAATGGAAAAAGAAGCTGCTGCCCGTGGACTGGCATACCAAATCTATGCGATCCCGGAACAGAATCTGCGTGACGAGCTGGAAAACTACCCCGGCGAAGTGGCGGTGGTGCTGCTGGGGCCGCAGGTGCGCTTTAAGCTTGAAGAGAACCGCAAACTTACCGACAGCCACAATATCCCGATTGCGGTGATTGATTCGGTGGCTTATGGCACCCTTAACGGCGCAAAAGTACTCGATCAGGCGCTGGCTTTGGTAAGCTAGGCGTCATTGATGGTCATAATGATTTAAAAGGTGAAGCTCTGTGGACAAAGGTGCGCCTGCGCAGGAAAAAAAGCAGTATCAGGAAATCGGGCACGATCTGCGGCAGCAAATCATCGATGGCCACTACCCTGTTGGCTCTCGTCTGCCGCCTGAACGCAATATTGCGGAAACCTGGGGCGTCAGCCGCACCATTGTGCGTGAAGCGCTATTGATGCTGGAGCTGGAAGGAACGGTGGATATTCGCCAAAGCTCCGGCGTTTATGTGATGCGCATCCCGTCGGAAAGCAGTGACGAAGAGGAAGCATTTTTCCGCAGCGACGTCGGGCCGTTTGAGATGTTGCAGGCGCGCCAGCTGCTGGAGAGTAATATCGCCGCATTTGCAGCGAAAATGGCGACTAAAGCCGATATTGAAAACCTAAAACGCACCCTGGAGCAGGAGCAGCGCGCCATCGCCCTCGACGATAAAAGTCAGGACAATGACAAGCTGTTCCATCTGTTGCTGGCCGGGGCCACTCAGAATCAGATGCTGCTGGATACCGTCAACAGCATCTGGCGTCATCATGAGAGCAGCCCGCTGTGGCAGCAGCTGCGCGCCCATATTGAAACCCGCAGCTACCGGCTGAAATGGCTGGGTGATCATCAGACCATCCTCGCCGCGCTGCGTCGTCGTGATGTGATGGGATCGTGGCAGGCGATGTGGCAGCACCTGGAAAATGTGAAACACAGTCTGCTGGAGTTGTCAGATGCTGATGCACCCGACTTTGACGGCTATCTGTTTGAGTCCGTGCCGATTTTCCAGGGGAAGCTGGTGTGAGTTTGCTGCGCATTGTGCCGTTAACTACCGTGCCGGAACACCGCGAGACGATTATCGACTGGCAGTGGCGTGCATTTGGCAGCGATAACAGCCGCGACTTTTTTGCCAGTGTGATCGACAGCAGTTTGCACGGTGCCGATCTGCCGCTGACCTTTGTGGCGCTGGACGGCGATCGTCCGGTGGGTACCGTGGGATTATGGCGCTGCGATCTGATCAGTCGCCAGGATCTGTTTCCCTGGCTGGCGGCGCTGTACGTCGATGAAAGTTACCGGGGGCAGGGTTTAAGCGAACAGCTCCAGCAGACGGTGATCGACTGTTGTCATCAACGCGGTGATGCGAATCTGTATCTCTATTCAGCCTGTGCGGATTATTACGAGCGTTTTGGCTGGCAGTATATGGGCGATGCGTTGGATTATCCGGCGACGGCGGTGCGGTTGTATCATAAGGCGCTGAAATAAAACCGGGTCGGGCATGCCCAACTCCTACATCATCGGTGGATGTACACCGGGTCGGGCATGCCCAACCCCTACGTCATCGGAGGACGTACCCGTAGGGGCGAGGCATGCCTCGTCCCTGTTTACTGCGGTGCTCCGACCGAATGACGCCGCACCAGCGTCGGGCTGAAAAGATTCGTAATCTCCGGCAGTGGCTGATTGTGCGCCAGCGCCAGTGCCAGTTCCGCCGCCTGCTGTGCCATCGTCACAATCGGATAGCGCACCGTGGTCAGACGCGGCCGCACATAGCGTGAAACCAGCACGTCATCAAAACCAATCAGCGACATCTCTTCCGGCACCCGCACGCCATTGTCGCTCAGCACGGCCAGCGCACCCGCCGCCATCGAATCGTTATAACAGGCTACGGCACTGAAGGTTTTTCCCTGGCCGAGCAGTTCTGTCATCGCCTGTTCACCGCCCACTTCATCCGGTTCGCCGAAGGCCACCAGACGGTCATTACAGGGTAAGTTGTGCTCTTTCAACGCATCGTAATAGCCTTGCAGGCGGTCGGTAGCGTCAGAAATGGAATGCGTTGAGCAAATATAGGCAATGTTAGTGTGTCCCTGCTGGATCAGATAGCGCGTTGCCAGCCAGGAGCCGTAACGGTCATCCAGTGCAATACAGCGGGTTTCAAAACCCGGTAACACGCGGTTCAACAGCACCATCCCTGGGATCTGCTTCATCAACGGCACCAGCTCGGCATCAGGAACCTGCTTGGCATGGACCACCAGCGCCGCGCAGCGGTGACGCATCAGTTGCTCAATCGCCTGACGTTCTTTCTGCTCATTATGGTAACCGTTACCAATCAGCAAAAAATTACCGGTTTCCCAGGCGACAGAATCGACAGCTTTGACCATGGCACCGAAAAACGGGTCGGAAACATCCCCGACCACCAGACCGATGGTTTCCGTCGACTGTTGAGCCAGCGCCCGTGCATTGGCGTTCGGGTGGTACTGTAAGGACTCCATCGCGCTGGTTACGGCCAGGCGCGAACTTTCACTGGCTTTAGGGGAGTGATTAATCACACGCGACACGGTCGCCACCGAAACGCCCGCGAGCCTGGCAACATCCTTTATCGTAGCCATTCGTTAAATGTCTTCCTGGGTAAGCGTTTACATTGCCATTAGTGTTGCGGAAAGCGCCAGTGACTGCAAGCCTGCATCGCCCCGCAGAATGTCGCAGCCATCGCAAAGCCGATCGATAAACGGCCTGTGCCGCTGCAGGATGAAAAATGATATTCTGAGTTTCCAGAAAAATACCTGCTGAGTCGATCCTGTCATGACGATTAAAAAAGTGCCACATCTTGCCCACTGGGGTGCCTTTAGCGCCGTAGTTGAAGACGGGAAACTGCTCCGCTGTGAGCCTTTTTTCGCGGATCAGGATCCGTCACCGATGCTCAACAGCATCCCCGAACTGGTCTACTCCGATAAACGTATCCGTAAACCGATGGTACGTCGGTCGTGGCTGGCATCCCGTGAAAAGAGTGACCGCACCCTGCGCGGACGTGAAGATTTTGTTGAAGTGGACTGGGACACCGCGCTGGACCTGGTGGCTGAAGAGAATCGCCGCGTGCGCGATCGTTACGGTGCCAGCGCCATCTTCAACGGTTCTTACGGCTGGTCTTCTGCCGGACGCGTTAACCATGCGCGTACTCTGGTCCGACGTTTCTATAATCTGGGCGGTGGCGGCATCGACCAGCAGGGCAACTACAGCTGGGGCGCGGCACAGTTCTTCCTGCCGTATGTGATTGGCACCTACATGCCGCTCACCGGGCGCGTGACCGACTGGCCGAGCGTGGTTTCACACTGTGAGATTTTTATCGCTTTTGGCGGGCTGGCGCTGAAAAACAGCCAGGTGGCTTCGGGGGGCGCAGGGGAGCACAGCCTGAAGCCAGCATTGCTTCAACTGGCGGCGAAAGGCACCCCGGTGGTGAATATCAGCCCAATGCGCGATGACTGCCCGGCGTTTGTTAACGCCGAGTGGATCCCTATCCGCCCGAATACGGACGTGGCCCTGATGCTGGCCCTGGGCTATGAAATTGAACGCCTGGGTGCCGTCGATAACGCCTTCCTGCAATCCCACTGCGTGGGGTACCCGCAGCTGCGTGCTTACCTGCTGGGTGAGGGTGACGGCCAGGCGAAAACACCGCAGTGGGCCAGCGAGATCACCGGCATTCCGGCGGCGCGTATTGCTCTGCTGGCAAAACAGCTGTGCGGTAAACGCAGCTTTATTACCTGCTCTTATTCCGTGCAGCGCGCGCATCGTGGCGAACAGCCTTACTGGATGATGATTGCGCTCTCGTCCATGCTGGGTCAGCCGGGGCTGCCCGGCGCCGGATTCTCGTTTGGCCACGGTTCGATGAACAGCGTAGGCAACCCGCGAACGGAAGGGCCATCGCCGCTGATGTCTGCCGGATTCAATCCGATTGCCGATCTGGCGATCCCGGTGGCGCGTATCAGCGATATGTTACTGAACCCCGGCACGGAATATACCTTCCAGGGGGAAACGCACACCTATCCTGATATTCATCTGGTTCACTGGGCAGGCGGAAATCCGTTCCATCATCATCAGCAGCTTAATCGTCTGGTGGAAGGCTGGCAGCGCCCGGACACAGTGATTGTGCAGGATATTGTCTGGACGCCCGCAGCACAGATGGCCGATATCGTCCTGCCGGTGACAACCTCGCTGGAGCGCAATGATATTGGTGGATCGTCAAAAGACCGCTTTGTGCTGGCAATGCACCAGGCGATTAACCCGCAGCATCAGGCACGCAACGACTTTGATATCTTTGCCGATATCGCCGAGCGTCTGGGCTATCGCAATACCTTTACGGAAAACCGTAACGAGCGCCAGTGGATAGAGCATCTCTACCAGCAGTGCGCGGTGGCGCATCATGGCAAAGGCATTGATTTCCCGGAGTTCGACACCTTCTGGCAGCAGGGGCATGTGGAGATCCCGCCTTCTGAGAAGGACTGGGTATTTATGGACGATTTCCGCCGCGATCCGGTTGCTCACCCGATTAAAACCGCCAGCGGTAAGATCGAGCTGTTCTCAGAAACCATTGCCGGGTATCAGCTGCCAGACTTTGGCCCACACCCGGAGTGGCAGCCGCCGCAGGAGTGGCTGGGTGCGCCGATTGGCCAGCGTTTCCCGCTGCATATGATCTCCATTCAGCCGCATGATCGTCTGCACAGCCAGATGGACGCCACGCCATCGGTACAGGCGAATAAAACGGCCGGACGTGAAACCTTGCTGATGCATCCACAGGATGCCGCAGCGCGGGGTATTAGCGATGGCGATGTGATTGAGGTCAGTAACGATCGTGGCATCATGCAGGCGGGTGTGCGCATCAGCGACGGCGTGAGCCCGCAGGTGGTACTGATTGCCACCGGGGCATGGTTTAATCCGGGCTTCGGTAAAGCCTGGAAACCTTACGACCAAGCCGGGAATCCGAACGTGCTGACGTTGGATATTGGCACCTCGTCCCTGACCCAGGGGCCGAATGCTATGAGCTGCCTGGTGGAGATCAGAAAAGCGGATGTCACTGCCTGAGCATTTCACTATTAGCAAGGTGTGCCGATTTACGAGAGAGATTGCATAAAACCCTATAAATCACATAGCTGGTTACATTTTGCGGGTAACTGTTGCGATTCCTGAGTAGCGGCTTAACGCGCAGGGTTGCTACAGTTCAAGTCCCAGAGGTATTGATGGGTGAACATCAAAAAGTTTTTAACGCTTTGTTTCACCAACCTGCGCAGATGCGCAGGTTTTTTTTGCCATTTATTTGGGTTTTTTATGTTAACTATCTGATTTATTTATTCTTTTTTGAATGCGCTTCAGGCTGTTCTCCGGCTGTGTCACTCACGATCTGAAACACAGTTTCCCTGTCATCTCCACAGCATTTTTTGTATAACTGCCAGCAAGTTATCTCCCAGCCTGCACCGGAACCTACATGCCCCCGTTTAAACGAAACTCGGCGAAATCTCAGCCTGCACCCACGTTCAACCCTGTGCGATTCCGGGTGGTCTGTCTGGGGGTTCTGGCTTGCCTGGTCTTTCTGCTGGCGAGCGTGGCCGATTTACAGCTGATCAACCATCCGATGCTGGAAAAACAGGCCGATGAACGCTCATTACGTACCGTCACCCTGCCGACTAACCGGGGAACGCTGCTGGATCGTAACGGCGAAGCGCTGGCGTTAAGCGTGCCGTCACGCGATGTGATTGCCGACCCGCAACGTGTGCTGGAAGGGCACCCTGATTTTACCAGTCCCAAGTGGGAATATCTTGCCAATGCGCTGGAGCAACGCCCTGAGCAACTTGCCGCGCAGATTAATGCCAATCCGAAACGCCGCTTTCTTTACCTCGGGCGTAAAATTGAATTAGGGATTGCCAAAGATATCGTCAAGTTGCATCTGGCCGGGATCACCACGGTTTACGACGACAGTCGTTACTACCCGATGAGTGAGGCAACGGCACCCCTGCTCGGTATTGTCGGGGCGGATAATGCCGGGCTGACCGGGCTGGAAAAGGGCTTTGATAAGCTATTACAGGGCACACCCGGCGTGGAAAAATACCGTCAGGATGCCAGTGGCAATATCGTTGCGATGATTAACTATGAGCCGCCACAGCAGCCCCCCACCGTGCAGCTCAGCATTGATAAATTTGATCAGTACACCCTCTACAGCAAACTGCGCGATGGGGTACTCCTGAATAAGGCGGACTCGGGTGCGGCGGTGTTGGTGAAAATCGATACCGGGGAGATCCTCGGAATGGCGTCCTATCCGTCCTTTAATCCCAACAACTTTGTCGATGTCTCCCCTGCGCAGATGCGCAACACGGCCATCAATGACAGTTTTGAACCCGGATCAACGGTGAAACCGCTGGTGGTGATGGAAGGGCTGGCACGTAAACTGGTGCGCCCGGATTCGGTACTGGATACCACGCCTTATCGCGTCAATGGCCACTTGATCCGCGACGTTGGCCACTGGCCGCGTCTGACCATGACCGGTATTCTGCAAAAATCCAGTGATATTGGCGTGTCGCACATTGCCCTCGCGATGCCGGCAGAGGTGTTGGTAAATACCTACCATGCGTTTGGTCTCGGTAAGCCCACCGGATTAGGTTTGACCGGGGAAAGCGTGGGCTACTTCCCGCTGCACCGTGAGCGCTGGGCCGATATCGAGCGTGCGACCTTCTCCTTTGGCTACGGCCTGCGCGTGACACCACTGCAGATTGCGCGAGAATACGCCACTCTGGGGTCTTTTGGTGTTTATCGGCCACTGTCCATCACGAAGGTCAGCCCGCCTGTGGCGGGCCGCCGCGTGGCGGATGAAGACACGGTACGTGCCGTCGTGCATATGATGGAAAGTGATGCCTTACCGGGCGGCAGCGGGGTGCGTGCTGCTGTGCCGGGTTATCGTCTGGCCATAAAAACCGGTACGGCAGAAAAGATGGGCGACAGCGGCAAATATGATGGCGGCTATATCAACTACACCGCCGGAGTGGCTCCCGCCAGTAACCCGCAGGTGGCGTTGGTGATTATGATCAACCATCCGACGGCAGGCGATCACTTCGGTGGATCGGTCGCCGCCCCGGTATTCGGCAACATTATTGGCCCGGTACTGAAGCATATGAATATCGCCCCGGATGCGATTTACCATCCGGGCTGATCCCTCAGAGTCACACCGCCAGCCCACGCCTTTGCGTGGGTTTTTTTTTACCCCTTCAATCTCTATTTCACCATTTTATCCTGTTAGTTTCTTTTACTGACAACTTTTCTGTGGTGCGTACACGAATCGACAAAATAAGCACAGGCCAAAGGGCTAAGGTGGGACACCACGGTGCAGTAACGCATTCCATTGTGTCGTGTCAGCCCCCTGAGGTGTTGGTAGCGCTGCGGGGGGCGTTTTTGACCTTCAGGAACCGATAATATGCCGAAACTTAAAGACAGGACGCCAAAAACTGGCGGTCGTTCAGCCGCCTTTCAGCTACGCATCCACCCTCAGCTGCACGATCAGTTGAGAATGATCACCGACAATGACAATGTGACGCTCGCCTGCTGGCTGAAGGATCTGGCCCGGCGTGAACTCAGAAGGAGGGGCGTTGAGCCACTGGGTTAACCAGGGCATTAATTGCAGGAGGCAACAGCTATCAGCATCCGCCAACCGATGCGGCACGAGAAGCTTACTCGTCGCGTTTCGATAAAGAACTTAGCGGAAACTTAACACAGCCAGATTTTTGCACCCTCTATAATGCCCTTCTTTTATGAGAGTAATCACTCTCGTTATTAATTTTAAAGCTATCTAATTGAGACTTCACCATGCGCTTAAGGATTCTTCCCGCGAGTTTGCTTTTTTTGCTGGCCGCCTGCGACCAGACCACGACCCCGCCTCAAGACACGTCCGTTCAGGTCGGTATCAGCACCTTACACAGTGAGCCGGTCACGTTGTTTAAACAGTTACCGGGCCGAACCACGGCCATCCGTACGGCAGAAGTGCGCCCCCAGGTCAGCGGTATTGTCCTTAAACGCCTGTTCACGGAGGGGAGCGAAGTGAAAGCGGGACAATCGCTTTATCAGATAGACCCCGCCAGTTATCAAGCCTCCTACGACAAAGCACTGGCGACCTTGATCAACGCGGACAAAGTGGCAGCGCGCTACAAACCGCTGGCCGCTGCTCATGCCATCAGTCAACAGACCTACGACGACGCGGTAGCCACTGCGCGTGAAGCGAAAGCCGATGTCGAAACGGCGCGCGTTAACCTCAATTACACCCAGGTACGGGCGCCCATCTCCGGTCATATCGGGCGTTCACTGTCGACCGAAGGGGCGCTGGTGACCAACGGGCAAAGCAGTTATATGAGTCTTATCCAGCAGCTCGACCCCATTTATGTCGATGTCAGTACCTCGTCACTGGATCTCATCGCGCAGCGTCGCGCACTGGCCGAAGGGCTGTTAAAAAAAGTGGGAGATCATGCTGCGGCGGTAAAACTGACGCTGGAAGATGGTTCTCTCTATCCGCAAGAGGGGCGGCTGGAGTTCTCGGAAGTGACGGTGGATGAAAGCACCGGCAGCGTTACGTTGCGTGCCATCTTCCCCAATCCGAAACGTGAACTGCTGCCGGGCATGTTTGTCCACGCCAGTTTCCCGCAGGGGATCGCCGAACAGGGCATTCTGGTGCCGCAGGAATCGATCATGCATGACACCAAAGGTCGGCCTTATGTCTACCTGGTGGACGCGGACAACCGCATCAAGGAGCAGTCGATCACCACCGGTCAGATGATCGGTCACAAATGGTTGGTGAATTCCGGACTGAAATCGGGCGACCGGGTGGTCGTGAATGGGCTGCAAACTGTGCAGGCCGGAACGCGAGTGACCACCACTGCCAGCACGAGTGGGTCATCGAACGCCTCGAAAGTCAATCTGACTACCACCGACGCATCGGCGCAGTAGCAAGGAAACCCTGATGTCTAAATTTTTTATTGAACGTCCCATCTTTGCCTGGGTGATCGCTATTGTGGTGATGTTGGTGGGGGGACTGTCGATTTTGAGTCTGCCCATCAACCAGTACCCGAATATTGCCCCCCCGGCGATTTCGGTGCAGGTAGCCTATCCGGGTGCGAGCGCAGAAACGACGCAAAATACCGTGGTGCAGGTCATTGAACAGCAGTTGAACGGGCTGGATAACCTGCGTTATATCGAATCACAAAGTAACAGTGACGGCAGTGCGTCAATCATCGTCACCTTTAATCAGGGCACAGACCCGGATATTGCCCAGGTGCAGGTGCAGAACAAAGTGTCGCTGGCTGAATCACAATTACCGACCGAAGTGGTGAATCAGGGGATCAACATCCGTAAGTACCAGGCCAACTTTATGCTGGTGGTCGGGCTGACGTCGAGTAATCCCAAGCTGAGTAATGGCGATCTCGCTGACCTGATGGTGTCGAAATTACAGGACCCGATTGCACGCAGCAACGGCGTGGGGGATTTTATGGTGATGGGGGCCGAGTACGGAATGCGTATCTGGCTCGACCCGGCAAAACTGTATAAATACCAGCTGGTTCCCAGCGATATCACTACGGCGATCAGCCAGCAGAACGTGCAGGTTTCCAGCGGTAAACTCGCCGGATTACCGACGGTGTCGGGCGCAAGATTCAGTGCGACTATCGTCGGGAAAACCCGTCTGCAGTCAGTGGAGCAGTTCAAAAATATTCTGTTAAAGGTCAATGCTGATGGTTCACAGGTGCGCCTGCGTGACGTGGGCGGTATCGATCTTGGCCCACAGGATTACAGCATTTCCTCCACCTTTAACGGTGAACCGTCGGTCGGTATTGCACTGCGCCTTGCCAGTGGCGGTAACGTGCTGGATGCGATCAACAGCGTGCGACATACCGTTGACGGCATTAAACCTTTCCTGCCGGAAGGGGTGAAAGTCAATTTCCCGTACGATACAGCACCCGTTGTCAGTGCCTCGATTGAGGAAGTGGTGAAAACGCTGATCGAAGCGATTGTGCTGGTCTTCATGGTCATGCTTTTGTTCCTGCAAAACCTGCGTGCCACGCTGATTACCACGATGGTGGTTCCGGTGGTGCTGCTGGGCACATTCGGTATTCTTGCGGCCTGCGGTTACACCATCAATATTCTCACGATGTTTGGAATGGTGCTGGCCATCGGGCTGTTGGTGGATGACGCTATCGTGGTGGTGGAAAACGTCGAACGTGTGATGCACGACGAAGGGCTGGATCCGAAAGCCGCCACGATTAAGTCCATGCAGCAGATTCAAGGAGCACTACTGGGGATTGCGCTGGTGCTGTCAGCGGTGCTGCTGCCGATGGCCTTCTTCAGTGGTTCCACCGGGGTTATCTATCGCCAGTTCTCAATCACTATTGTCTCTGCGATGGCGCTCTCGGTGCTGATGGCGATGATTTTCACCCCTGCACTCTGCGCCACGCTGCTGAAAGCGACCTCTGCCGAGCATAAAACCACCGGGATGGCGGGCTGGTTTAACCGTAAATTCGACACCGGGACGCTTTATTACACCCGCGGCGTGAGTCGCGTTATTTACAAACGAAAGCTGTTCCTGGTGATCTACGTGGCCATTATCGCCGCAACAGGTTATCTGTTTACCCGCGTACCCACCTCATTCCTGCCGGATGAGGACCAGGGGGTAATGATGGTGCAGGTGACGCTGCCCGCCAATGCCTCCAGTGGACGCACCCAGGAGGTGCTGAATGACATTGGTGGCTGGTTGCTGAAGAACGAACCTGAGGTTAAATCGGTCTTCTCGCCGAATGGCTTCAGTTTTGCCGGGCGTGGGGAAAATGTCGGCATGTCCTTCGTGCTGTTGAAACCCTGGGACCAGCGCAACAGCGAGCAGTCGGTGCAGAAACTGGCCGCCCGCACGATGGCGCACTTCGCCACACTCAAAGATGCCAAGGTGTTTGCTCTGGTACCGCCAGCCGTTATGGAGCTGGGGAATGCGACCGGCTTCGACTTCTTCCTGCAGGACGTCAATAACCAGGGGCATGCCGCACTGATGGCCGCGCGTAATCAATTCCTGTCGATGGCAGCGAAAGATAAGCGCCTGTTCGCTACCCGTCCGAACGGGATGGAAGATGAGCCGCAATATCATCTGATTATTGATGATGAACGTGCGCGGGCGCTGGGCCTCAGCCTGGAAGATGTTAACGATACGCTCTCCACGGCCTGGGGTTCGAGCTACGTGAACCAGTTTATCTATAACGCCCGCGTTAAGAAGGTCTACGTGCAGGGTAACGCGGGGTCGCGTGTGACACCGGAAGACCTCGACAAATGGTACTTCCGTAATGCCAGTGGCGACATGGTCCCTTATTCCGCCTTCGGGAGTGGCAAATGGGAATACGGTTCACCGCGCTATGAGCGCTTTAACGGTGCCTCATCGGTGGAGATTATGGGCTCGCCTGCGCCTGGGTATAGCTCGGGTGATGCGGTAAAAGCTGTCAACGAGATTGCCGCCAAACTGCCCAAAGGGTTCCGTGTTGGCTGGCATGGGTTGTCCTACGAGGAACAGATGTCCGGTTCACAGACTCCGGCGCTGTATACCATTTCCATTCTGATGGTCTTCCTCTGCCTTGCCGCACTGTATGAGAGCTGGTCGATCCCATTCTCGGTGCTGATGGTGGTACCGATGGGCGTGTTAGGCACCATTCTTGCGGTGTTGATGCGTGGCCTGGAAAATGACGTCTTCTTCCAGGTGGGGCTGCTGACGACTGTCGGACTGGCTGCCAAAAATGCCATTCTGATTGTCGAGTTTGCCAAAGATCTGCATGAAAATCAGGGAAAAGGACTGGTGGAAGCCGCAATTGAAGCGGCGAAACTGCGTATCCGGCCAATCATTATGACCTCAATGGCCTTTGTGCTCGGCGTGCTGCCGTTGACGATGTCTCACGGTGCCGGTGCGGGAAGCCAGCACTCGATAGGGACTGCCGTCGTCGGCGGGATGATCACTGCGACCTTCCTGGCCATCTTCTTCGTGCCGATGTTTTACGTTGTGGTTGCCCAGCGTTTTACCGCGAAGAAAAAACCGAAAACTGAGGTTGAAGAACATGATGCGTAAGTCTTTCTCCCAGGGGATCTTGCCTCTGACGATGATCCTCACGGGGTGTACTATGGCCCCAGACTATCATCGCCCGGCTTTACCCGTTGCGGCGCATTACGAGAGTCAGGGGGGGGCGGTGCGTGGAGATGGCGCGGACATCCGCTGGCAGAACTTCTTTACCGACCCGGTTATGCACAGGCTGATCGCCAGTGCGCTGTCCAACAACCGTGACCTGCGGGTGGCGGCGCTGAATGTGGAGGTGGCGCGTTCGCAGGTGCAAGTTGATCGCGCCGCCCTGATGCCATCGCTTGATTTCAATGCCAGCGATAGCGCCACGCATCTCCCGGGGAATCTCTATAGCACGCAGAGCAGCGGACCGGTGACGTATCACCAACTGAATACCAGCCTGGGTGTCACCGCCTGGGAACTGGACTTCTTTGGTCGTTTGCAAAGCCTGCGCGATCAGGCACTGGAAGCGTGGCTGGCCAGCGCGGCCACGCAAAGGGCAACGCAGATCACCCTGATTGCTGAAGTGGCTTCTGGCTATCTTTCGCTGTGTTCCGATAACGATCTGCTGAAACTGGCGCAGGATACGGCAAAAAGCCAGCAGGACTCCTGGGATCTGACGAAACGCAGCTATGACGGCGGCGTGGCCAGCGAACAGGATCTGGTACAGGCCGAAACGGCGGTACGTGCGGCGCAGGCGGATATTGCGACCTACAGCCGCCAGGTACGCCAGGATGTTAATGCACTGAGGCTACTGGTGGGCAGCGATCTGCCCGCCAGTCTGCTGGCCGGCGCCCGTTTGCAGAAAGCATGGAACTTCCCGGCCACGCCGGCCGGGTTGCCTTCCGACCTGCTGACGCATCGCCCGGATATTATCGCCGCTGAACACACGTTAAAGGCGGCGAATGCCAACATCGGTGCGGCACGTGCTGCGTTCTTCCCCAGCATTTCACTGACGGCGGCGGGAGGTTCCACCTCTGCGGCCTTTAGCCATCTGCTGTCGGGTGGCACGGCCGCCTGGTCATTTGGGCCCAGTATCAATTTGCCCATCTTCGATGGCGGGGTGAACTCGGCCAATCTGGATATCGCCAAACTGCAAAAACGCATTCAAATTGCGGATTATGAGAAGACGATTCAGACGGCATTTAAAGAGGTGGGGGATGCCCTGGCCGGGCAGGAAACCTACCAGGATGAGTTGAAAGCACGTCAGTTAGATGAAATCGCGAACCAGCGTAACTTCGATTTTGCCAACGTGCGCTACCGGGAAGGCGTGGACAATTATCTGAATGTACTGGTGGCACAACGCTCGCTGTATGCGGTGCAGCAATCATTGATTACCACCCGTCTCGGGCAGCTAAACCAGCAGATTACACTGTATAAAGCACTGGGAGGGGGATGGAAATCGTGAAGAAATGAGATGAAATCTTTTACTTATTACGAAATTCTTACGCGGTGAGGATAGAATTTCAGCAGTTAAATAGATGATAATAGGAATTACTATCAACAACGGTTGATGGTTTTGTGGGTCAGGCGTGCCTGACCCCTACGTATGATGCAGTGTTCACGTAGGCGTACCTACGCATGTTGCGGTGTTAGCGTAGGGGCCAGGCATGCCTGGCCCACATTAAATTTCTGTCGCGGCGGTGATTACCGGCGTGTTTATCCTCTTGCTGCATCTTATTGAACAGAGCCTCATGACCGTTACCTCCCCGAAGAAGTCGCACGCCCGGCGTAAAATCATCCTCTGCGTTATTTTGCTATTGCTCGCCGCTGCTCTGGCCTGGCGTTTCTGGCCGCACGGTCAGAACGGAGCCGGTGGCCCTGGCGGTATGCGTGGCCCGGGGGGCCCGGGTGGGCCAGGACAGACGATGGCGGGCATGACGACGCCAGTGCACACTGGCCCCGTGGTGCTGGCTGATGTGCCGGTCTATCTGACGGCGCTGGGTACGGTGATCCCCAATGCGACGGTGACCGTGACCAGCCGTGTCGACGGACAGCTGACGCACGTCTGGTTCAAAGAAGGGCAGAAAGTGACCGCCGGGCAGGTGCTGGCGCAGATCGACCCGCGCAGCTACCAGGCAACGCTGGCGCAGTATCAGGGCGATCTGAACCAAAATCAGGCACTGCTGAAAAGCGCGCAACTGACGCTGGCCCGTTATCAAAAACTGTATGCTCAGGACTCGCTGGCGCGTCAGGACCTCGACACCCAGATCGCCACGGTCGGGCAGTACAGCGGGGCGGTCAAAGCCGACCAGGCACAGATTGACGCCGCCAGACTCAATATTGAATATGCGCGTATCACCGCCCCGATCAGCGGGCGCGTTGGCCTGCGTCTGGTGGATGCCGGTAATATGGTGCAGAGCAGCTCAACGACCGGGCTGGTGACCATCACACAGACGCAACCCGCCGCCGTCACCTTCAGCGTGCCGCAGAGCAATATTCCCACGTTGCTGAAAGCACTGCACAACGATCAAAGCCTGCCTGCCACCGCGTTCGACCAGCAGGGTAGCAGCGAGCTGGCGCAGGGGGAAGTGCAGTTCATCAGTAACCAGATTGATACCAGCACAGGCACCGTTACGCTGAAAGCGCAGTTTGCCAACCTCGACGAGTCGCTCTATCCCAATCAGTTTGTTAACCTGCGCCTGCAAACCAGCACTCTGAAACAGGCGACGGTGATCCCCGGGCAAGCGCTGCAACTGAGCAGCGATGGCAGCTTTGTGTACGTGGTCAATAAAGACAACACGGTGACCCGCAAAGCGGTGAAAACCTGGCCGGTGTTTGGCAGCGACCAGCAGGCGATCCTTGAAGGCGTCAGCGCCGGTCAGCAGGTGGTGACGGAAGGCATCGACCGTCTGACTGACGGCAGTAAAGTCTCGGTGGTCACCGCCGAAGAGACGGCCGCCGCTATCGGGGGCAAGAAAGCGCAATGAACCCATCGCGCATCTTTATCGAACGCCCGGTAGCCACCATCCTGCTGATGGTGGGCGTGCTGATTTCCGGTATTTTTGCCTACCGTATGCTCTCCACATCGGCGTTGCCGCAGGTGGATTATCCGACCATTCAGGTCACCACACTCTATCCCGGTGCCAGCCCGGATGTGATGGCCTCATCCGTGACGGCACCGCTGGAGCGCCAGCTTGGGCAGATGTCAGGCCTCAGCCAGATGGCCTCCAGCAGTTCCAGCGGTTCGTCGGTGATCAGCCTGAAGTTCTCTCTCGATCTGTCACTGGATGTGGCCGAACAGGAAGTGCAGGCGGCGATCAATGCCGCCGACAGTCTGCTGCCAACCGACTTACCCAATCCGCCGACCTATAAAAAGGTCAACCCGGCGGACAGCGCGGTGATCACCTTAGCCGCCAGTTCAGACACGCTGCCGCTGACCAAAGTGCAGGATTTGGTGAACACCCGTATTGCGCTAAAACTGTCACAGATTTCCGGGGTGGGGATGGTGACGCTGGCCGGGGGGCATCAGCCTGCCATCCGCGTGCAGATGGACCCGAAAGCGCTGGCCGCACATGGCCTGACGCTGGAGGACGTCAATACGCTGGTCAGCAACAGCAACGTCAATGGGTCGAAAGGGGGCTTTGATGGTCAGTACCATTCGGTCACCATCGATGCCAACGATCAGCTGCGCACTGCCGCTGAATACGGCAACCTGATCCTGACCTGGAAAAATGGTTCGGCGCTGCGTCTGCGCGACCTGGCGCACATTGAAGAAGCGGCTGAGAACACGTATCAGTCGGCGTGGGCCAATAACGCACCGGCGATTGTCATCAGCGTGCAGCGCCAGCCGGGCGCTAACGTGATTTCGGTAGTGGACAGCATTAAAGCGCAGCTGCCGACCCTCCAGGCCGCGCTGCCGGACGGCGTCAAAGTCACCGTGCTGTCGGATCGTACCCAGACCATTCGCGCATCGATTAGCGATGTGCAGTTTGAGCTGATGCTGTCGATTGCGCTGGTGGTGATGGTGACCTTCCTGTTCCTGCGCAACGTTGCGGCGACGCTGATCCCAAGCGTTGCCGTGCCGCTGTCGCTGGTGGGCACCTTTGGCGTGATGTATCTCGCCGGATTCAGCCTCAATAACCTGTCGCTGATGGCGCTGACGGTAGCCACCGGTTTCGTGATTGATGATGCCATTGTGGTGGTGGAGAACATCTCCCGCCGTCTGGAAAAGGGCGAAAGCCCGATGGAAGCCGCACTGAAAGGCTCGCAGCAGATTGGCTTTACCATTATTTCCCTGACGTTCTCGCTGATTGCGGTACTGATCCCGCTGCTGTTTATGGGGGATGTGGTGGGGCGATTGTTCCGCGAATTTGCCATCACGCTGGCAGTGTCAATACTGGTTTCCATGCTGGTGTCGCTCACCCTGACGCCGATGCTGTGTGCCTATTTGTTGCGCCATATTCCTGCACACCGCCAGACGCGCTTCTACCGCAAGGGCGGCGAGTTCTTTGACAAGCTGGTGGCCGGATATGATCGCTTGCTGACCGTCGTCCTCAACCATCAACGGCTAACGCTGTGTGTCGCGTTAGCCACCCTGGCCCTGACGGCGTTGCTCTATCTGGTGGTGCCGAAGGGGTTCTTCCCGGCGCAGGACACCGGGTTGATCCAGGGCGTCACCGTCGCCTCTCAGGATGTGTCATTTAAAGAGATGTCACGGCGTCAGCAGCAGCTGGCGGAAATTATCCTGAAAAACCCGGCGGTCGAAAGCCTCTCTTCGACGGTGGGGATCGACGGCAGTAATACCAGCATGAACAGCGGCCGTTTGCAGATTAACCTCAAGTCGTTTGACGAGCGCGATGAACGCGCCGACAGCGTAATTGCCGAGCTGCAACAGGCGACGGCGGGGGTGCCGGGCATCTCACTGTATCTGCAATCCGCGCAGGATCTGACGGTGAACGATCAGGTTACCCCGGATCGCTACCAACTGACGCTTGATGATGCGGATAGCCAGAACCTGGTGGCGTGGTCCCCGAAGCTGGTCAGCGCATTGCAGCAGCGCCCGGAATTCAGCTCGGTGGTCAGTAACCTGCAGGATCAGGGGCAGGTGGCATACGTTGAGCTGAACCGCGATGCCGCCGCCCGTTACGGCATTACTGCCTCAGACGTAGACACCGCGCTGTATAACGCCTTTGGTCAGCGCCTGATCTCCACCATTTTCACCCAGTCGAATCAGTATCGCGTGGTGCTGGAAGTAGCGCCTGCATTCCAGCAGTCTCCGGCCTCGTTTGATGATATCTATCTGCAACCCTCAACCAGCAGCAGTGCGTCATCATCAACCAGTACAACCAGCACCAGCACGACCAGCAGCAGTTCAACGGACAGCACAACGAGCACCACCACCAGTGGCATGGTGAAACTGACCTCGGTCGCCAGCATACACCTGCGTACCGGATCGCTGGTACATATGCGGCTGAATCAATTCCCGGCGGTGACTGTCTCCTTCAATCTCAATGATGGCTATTCGCTGGAACAGGCGCAGCAGGCCATCAGTGAGGAGAGCACTTCACTGGCGGTGCCGCCGTCGATTACCCTGCGTTATCAGGGCGAAGCGGCGGCATTCCAGAGTGCAACCGGCAATACGCTGTGGCTGATCCTCGCAGCGCTGCTGACCATGTATGTGGTACTGGGTATTCTTTACGAGAGCTTTATTCACCCGGTGACCATTCTCTCCACGCTGCCGTCGGCGGCGGTAGGGGCGCTGCTGACGCTGATGCTGGCGGATACCGAATTCAGCCTGATCGCACTGATCGGGGTGATCCTGCTGATTGGCATTGTGAAAAAGAACGCCATTATGATGATCGACTTTGCGCTGGAGGCCGAGCACAAGCAGCACCTCAGCCCCCGTGAGGCGATCCACCAGGCCTGCCTGCTGCGCTTCCGTCCGATTCTGATGACCACCATGGCGGCATTGCTGGGTGCGCTGCCGCTGATGCTGGCTTCCGGTTCGGGTGCAGAGCTGCGTCAGCCGCTGGGCCTGGTGATTGTTGGCGGGCTGATCTTCAGCCAGGTGCTGACACTGTTCTCCACCCCGGTGATCTACCTGTGGTTTGATGGACTGTCACTGCGCATGAAACGTTATCTGCGCCGCTCAGACGCCGCACGGGGGCGTGAATGAGTGTGACGCGTCTGTTTATTTTCCGCCCGGTTGCCACGCTGTTACTCACGCTGGCGCTGGTGCTGCTGGGGGCGCTGGGCTATCGCCTGCTGCCGGTCGCCCCACTGCCTACGGTGGATTTCCCGACCATTATGGTATCGGCTGATCTGCCGGGGGCCAGCCCGGAAACGATGGCCGCCACGGGGGCCACGCCGCTGGAGCGCGCGCTGGGGCAGATTGCCGGTATCACTGAGATGACCTCGGAGAGTTCTCAAGGTTCGACCAATATCATCCTGCAGTTTGCCCTCGATCGCGATATTAACGGTGCGGCGCGCGATGTGCAGGCTGCCATCAACGCAGCGCGCAGCCTGCTGCCGAGCAGTATGCCGTCGCTACCGACCTACCAGAAAGCCAACCCGTCCGATGCCCCGGTACTGATGATGGCGCTGTCCTCCACCACGCGCACCAGCGCTGAGCTGTACGATCTGGCCGACAGTAAAATCAAACAGAAGATCGCCCAGGTGACGGGCGTGGGGGATGTTTCCCTGCGCGGGAGTGCCCTGCCTGCGGTGCGAATTGACCTGCAACCTCAGCAGTTAAGCCAAGCGGGTGTGTCACTGGACAGCGTGCGTGAAGCCATCGCTAACAGCACCACCAATTTGCCGAAAGGGAGGCTGGAAGGGAAAAGCCAGTCATGGATGGTGGACGGCAACGGCCAGCTCGATCAGGCCAGCCAGTACCGTAATTTGGTGGTCAGCTACAGCAACGGGCGTGCCATTCACCTGAGCGATGTCGCTAAGGTGTCTGATTCCGTGGAAGATAACTACAGCGCTGGTTTCTATAACGGTTCACCGTCGGTGACCATCGGTGTGACCCGTTCCGCCGGGGCTAACATGCTGGAGACCATCGATGGCATTAAAGCCCAACTGCCGCTGATTGAAAAAGATCTGCCCGCTGACGTTAAACTGACCATTGTGGTCGACCGTTCACCCAACGTGCGCGCATCACTGTATGAAACCGAAGAGACTTTACTGATTGCCATGCTGCTGGTCATCGGCGTGGTGTTTGTTTTCCTGCGCGATGTGCGTGCGCTGGTGATCCCGGCGTTGGCGCTGCCGGTATCGCTGATTGGCACCTGCGCGGTGATGTATCTGTGCGGTTACAGCCTCGATAACCTGTCGTTGATGGCGCTGATTATCGCCACCGGATTTGTGGTGGATGATGCCATCGTGGTGCTGGAAAATATCACCCGCTACATCGAAGAGGGGCTCAGCCCGGTGCGCGCCTCGATCAAAGGTGCGCAGGAAGTGAGTTTCACCGTGCTGTCGATGACGCTGTCGTTGGTGGCGGTGTTTATCCCGATCCTGCTGATGGGCAGTATTGTCGGGCGCCTGTTCCGCGAGTTTGCCGTGACGCTCACCGCCTCACTGATTATCTCCATGCTGGTCTCACTCAGCCTGACCCCGATGCTCTGTTCGCGTCTGCTGAAGCGTAAACCGGCGGTGACGAAACGCCCACATCCGCTCTATCAGTGGATTGAAAATGGCCTCAACCGCCTGCTGGCTGCCTATGCCGCTGCGCTGACATGGGTGATGCGCCATCAGCGCCTGACGATGTTCAGCCTGCTGCTGACCGTAATCCTTAACGTCTTTCTCTATTCGGTGGTGCAGAAGGGGTTCTTCCCGAACCAGGATACCGGGCTGCTGATGGGCATGATGCGTGCCGATCAGAACGTCTCATTCCAGGCGATGGAACCGAAAGTAAAAGCCTATGCAGCGATGATCGAAAAAGATCCGGCGGTGGATGGTGTGATGTCTTCGATGGGCAGCGGGGCATTTGGCTCGCGTAATACCGCCATGTTTTTCGTCCATCTGAAAGATTTCGACCAGCGTGATGCCAGTGCCAGCGAAGTGGCCAACCGCCTCAGCGGTAAAACCCAGAATGTGCCTGGCGTGGAGCTGTTCCTGATGGCGGCGCAGGATCTGCATATCGGCGGGCGCAGTGCGAATGCCTCGTATCAGTACAGCCTGCAGGCTGACGATCTGGATACGCTACGTATCTGGACACCGAAAGTGAAGGCGGCGCTGGAGCAGATCCCCCTGCTGACCAGCATTGACTCTGACTCGCAGACCGGCGGGCAGGAAGTGATGATCACTATCGATCGTGACCGCGCCACCCGGCTGGGCGTGGATGTGCAGATGCTGGATGACATGCTGAATAACGCCTTCAGCCAGCGTCAGGTTGCCACGCTTTACAAAACGCTGAATCAGTATCATGTGGTGATGTCACTCAGCCCGGAATGGACGCGCGACCCGGATACGCTCAACACGCTGTTTGTGGTCAATGACAGCGGCGATCGCATTCCGCTTTCGGCTTTTGCCAGCATTAGCGGCAGCAATGCACCGTTATCGGTTAACCATCAGGGGCAGTCGGCCACCAGCACCATTGCCTTTAACCTCCAGGACGGTGCATCCCTTGAAGCGGCGCAGGCGGCAGTGAAAACGGCGATGGCAAAAATTGGCCTGCCGAACACCATTCAGGCCGATTTTGCCGGCACCGCGCAGGCCTTTGCCGAGCTGAATGCCTCAATGCCGTGGTTGATCCTCGCGGCGCTGGCTGCGGTGTATATCGTGCTGGGGATGCTGTATGAAAGTTATATTCATCCGTTAACCATTCTCTCCACGCTGCCGTCCGCCGGGGTGGGCGCGCTGCTGCTGATGCTGTTAACCGGCACGGAGCTGACGGTGATCGCGCTGATCGGCATCCTGTTGTTGATTGGCATCGTGAAAAAGAACGCCATTATGATGATCGACTTTGCGCTGGCGGCCGAACGTAAGCAAGGAATGACACCACAACAGGCGATCACTCAGGCCTGTCTGATGCGCTTCCGTCCGATAATGATGACCACCCTGGCGGCGTTCTTCGGCGCACTGCCGCTGGCGCTGGGCAGCGGGGGAGATGCCGATCTGCGCAGCCCGCTGGGGCTGGCGATTGCCGGTGGCCTGGCCCTGAGCCAGTTACTGACCTTATTCACTACTCCGGTGGTGTACCTCTATCTTGACCGCGTCAGTCGTGCCACACGACGTCAGTGGCTGCGCCTGCGTCATGCTGAATAACTCAATAATGATGAAAATGAAAAAACTCACTCCTCTTGTACTGGCATTGCTGATTGGCGGATGTGCCGTTGGCCCGGATTACCAGCGCCCGACAGCCCCGACCGCGTTGCAGTATAAAGAGGCCAAAGGCTGGCAGCAGGCCACGCCACAGGATCAGCTCAGCAAAGGCGACTGGTGGGCGGTGTATCACGACAGCACGCTGGATAGCCTGCTGCGTCAGGTGAAGATTTCGAATCAGAACGTGGCGCAGTATGAAGCCCTGTACCGCCAGGCGCTGGCGCTGGCCTCAGAATCGCGCAGCGATCTGCTACCAACGGTCACCGGGACGGGCAGTTCGACGCGCAGCGGGGCATCTGCCACCACCAGCACCAGCGGTCAGTCGGTCAGTAACAGCCACGCATTGCAGGCTTCCGCGTCCTGGGAGCTGGATCTCTGGGGCAAACTGCGTCGCACGCTGGAGGAGAACCGGGCCAGCGCAGAGGCCAGCGCGGCCGAACTGGCGAATATTACCCTCAGCGCCCAGTCAACACTGGCACAGGACTATTTCCAGCTGCGCATTCTTGACCAGCGCATCGCGCTGTATCAGAAAAGCGTGGATGCCTATCAGCGCTACCTGACGGTTATCCAGAATAAATACCAGGCAGGCAGTGAATCACGCGGCACCCTGGCGCAGGCGGAAACCCAGCTTGAAAGCGCACGGGCTTCGGCGCTGGATCTCAGCTGGCAACGTGCTCAGCTTGAACATGCGATTGCGGTACTGATGGGGAAAACCCCGGCAGAGTTCAGCCTCGCGGTGGCACCGCTTCAGGCCACACTGCCGGCGGCGCCAGTGACATTGCCCGCAGATTTACTGCAACGTCGCCCGGATATCGCCCAGGCAGAACGCACGGTGGCCGCCGCCAATGCCGCCGTGGGCGTGGCGATTGCCGGTTATTACCCGGATCTGACGCTCAGCGCCAGCGCGGGCTATTCCGGCTCCAGCTTCAGTCATCTGCTGACGTTACCCAATCGCGTCTGGTCGCTGGGACCCAGCCTGAGCGGTACGCTGCTTGATTTCGGTGCCACCTCCGCGAAAGTGGATCAGGCACGCGCCGCGTACGATGCGGATGTGGCCAGCTATCGGCAGACCGTGTTGTCCGGCTTTGAAGAGGTCGAAAACTATCTGGTGGCACTGCGCACCTTCGAGGCGGAAATGCAGGCGCAGCAGCGTGCGGCGGCCTCAGCACAGGAGTCCGCACGCGTCACTAACAATCAGTATCAGGCCGGGATGATCGACTATCTCGACGTGGCCACCACCGAGAATACCAGCCTGACCCAGCAGCAGAGCCTGCTGACACTGCAAAGCACCCAGTGGGTGACCAGCGTGCAGCTGATTGTAGCAACCGGTGGCGGCTGGAAAACGCCGTAGTATGGGGCATGGGCGGGCATGGACCCGCCCCTACAGTTATCCTCTCTTCCTGCCGATATAACCGCTATAGCCTAAAAAAAACTTCACCTGCGGAAAATATCATGATCAAAAATCTCTCGATTCGTACCGGGTTGCTTCTCCTGCTCGCGCTTATGGCACTGATCCTGCTGGTGGTTAGCGTGCTGGGCGTGGTGGCGATTGGTAAATCTTACGATGCACTGAATGCGGTCAACCTGACCCAGGGCGTGCAGCTAGGCAACCTTGCCAGCAGTAACACCAACATGCAGCGTATCCGCGTGGTGGCTTCACTGGCGGTGCGGAATATTGAACTGGGTAAATTGCCGGAAGGGGCCGCTGCGGCTGAACGTGCAGGCAAGTATGCGGCGGCTGCCCATGATGACCTTGCGCGCTTCTTTACCGCCGTCAAAGGCAGCGGCAAGGGCGAAGCGCTCGGAGAGGATATTAACCGTGCCTACCAGACGTATATGAGCGAAGGGCTGAAACCGATGATTGAGGCTCTGCAACAGCGTGACCTCACCACCTATTACGCCATGATTGATACCCGTCTGCGCCCGCTGGGCATCGCCTTCGACCAGGCCAACAAAGCCTTCTTTGATTATGCCCAGTTAACCGGGCAGCAGCAGCTGGAGCAGGCCAGCGCCGACCGTACGCGGATGCTGGTGTTGATCGCTATCTGCTTTGTGCTGACGCTGGTGCTGATTGCAATGGGGTGGATGGTACTGCGGGTGATGTTGCTGAAACCGCTGAATCAGGCGGTGAATCAGCTGGAGTTTATTGCCAGCGGTGACCTGACAAGGCCGCTGCCGGAAGCGGGCAGCAATGAACTGGGCCGCCTGAATGCCGGACTGGCGCTGATGCAGCAGTCACTGATGAACTCGGTCAGCCGGGTGCGTGATGCCAGCCTGGCGATTGAAACGGGCAGTGCCGAGCTGGCGAACGGTAATGACGATCTGTCGCGCCGTACCGAAATTTCTGCATCCTCGCTGGAAGAGACCGCCGCCAGCATGGAACAGCTAACGGCAACAGTAAAACATAATGCTGAAAATGCCCGTCATGGTCATGAACTGTCGGAAAATGTCTCGGGTACGGCCAGTGCCGGTAACCATCTGATGAGTGATGTGATGAATAATATGAAGGAGATTTCCCGCAGCTCCGATCGTATTGCCAGCATTCTTGAAGTGATCGATGGTATCGCTTTCCAGACCAATATCCTGGCGTTGAATGCCTCAGTAGAAGCCGCACGTGCCGGCGAGCAGGGGCGTGGCTTCGCGGTGGTGGCGAATGAAGTGCGTACCCTGGCTCAACGCAGTGCGCAGGCCTCGAAAGAGATCCACGCACTGATTGCCGACTCACGCAGCCGCGTGGATACCGGATCGCAGTTGACCGCTAAAGCCAGCGATACCATGAATACCATCGCCGGGCAGATCGCCAGCATCAATGTGCTGATGGGGGAGATCGCCAACGCCTCGCGTGAACAGAGCCAGGGCATTGACCAGGTGAACGTTGCCGTCAGCCAGATGGAAGAGGTGGCGCAGCAGAATGCCGCACTGGTAGAAGAGTCTGCCGTGGCCACCCGTTCACTGGAAGATCAGAGCCAGCAGCTGGTGCAGGCGATGGCGGTATTTAAAATATAATCGGCGACGCACGGGGCGAACCGATCGCCCCGTCACCGAATAGACAGGGAAAAAACCATTAGATATTGAGTTGTCCGCACCTTTGCTGCATCGTTAACGCAATTTGTTACAGCGAAAAAGGACAAAGCATGCTGTTCTCTGTGTTGCGTTTTCTGCTACGGGTGCTGTTTGGTGCCCGCCTGACGGGCGATCTCTCCGGGCTTTATAAAGAGAAGGTCTTGATCACCCCGAACCATATGTCATTCATTGATGGCATCCTGCTGGCGGTTTTCCTGCCGGTGAAACCCGTATTTGCCGTCTACTCCTCTATCAGCGAACAGTGGTATATGCGTGCGCTGCGCTCGATGATCGACTTCGTTCCCCTCGACCCGACCAAACCGATGTCTATCAAGCATCTTGTGCGGTTGATTGGCCAGGGACGCCCGGTGGTGATCTTCCCGGAAGGGCGTATTACCGTGACCGGCTCGCTGATGAAAATCTACGATGGTGCGGGTTTTGTCGCGGCAAAATCGCAGGCGACCGTGGTGCCGCTGCGCATTGAAGGTGCCGAATACACCCTGTTTGGCCGTCTCGCCGGCGTGTTTAAACGCCGTCTGTTCCCGCGAATTACCCTGACCGTACTGCCTGCGACGATTATTCCGATGCCCGAAGCACCGCGTGCGCGCGATCGTCGTCGCCTGGCGGGTGAGCATCTGCATCACATCATGATGGAAGCCCGCATGGCGGTACGTCCGCGTGAAACACTGTACCAGGCCTTCCTGGCCGCACGCACCCGCTATGGATTGTTTAAACCCTGTGTGGAAGACGTCAATTTTAAACCTGACAGCTACACCGGGCTGCTGAAAAAATCGCTCGGGGTGGGACGCATTCTGGAGCGTTATAGCCAGCCGGGGGAATATATCGGCCTGTTACTGCCGAATGCCACCGTCACGGCAGCGGCGATCCTCGGTGCATCAATGCGCGGGCGTATCCCGGCGATGCTGAACTACACCGCAGGCGTGAAAGGGCTGACCAGCGCTCTGACCGCGTCTGAAGTGAAAACGGTGTTCACCTCGCGTCAGTTCCTCGACAAAGGCAAGCTGTGGCATCTGCCGGAAGGCATCCCTCAGGTACAGTGGGTTTACCTCGAAGATCTGAAAGATACCGTCACAACTCAGGACAAACTGTGGATCCTGCGCCATCTGCTGATGCCTTCCCGGGCACAGGTGCCGCAGCAGCCGGAAGATGCCGCGATGGTGCTGTTTACCTCCGGTTCTGAAGGCCACCCGAAAGGGGTGGTACATTCGCATAAAAGCCTGCTGGCGAACGTTGAACAGATCCGCACCGTGGCTGACTTTACGCCGCGCGATCGTTTTATGTCGGCGTTGCCACTGTTCCACGCCTTTGGCCTGACGGTGGGCCTGTTTACCCCGCTGATGACCGGTGCGGAAGTGTTTCTCTATCCCAGCCCGCTGCACTATCGCATTGTGCCGGAGCTGGTTTATGACCGTAACTGCACCGTGCTGTTTGGCACCTCCACTTTCCTGGGGAACTATGCGCGCTTTGCCAGTCCGTATGACTTTGCCCGTTTACGTTACGTGGTGGCAGGGGCGGAGAAGCTGCAAAACCAGACCCGTGAACTGTGGATGGAGAAATACGGCATCCGTATTCTTGAGGGGTATGGTGTAACGGAGTGCGCGCCAGTGGTGGCGATCAACGTGCCGATGGCCGCGAAATCCCACACCGTGGGTCGCATCCTGCCGGGCATGGATTCGCGCCTGGTTTCTGTACCGGGGATCGAGCAGGGCGGTCTGTTACAGCTGCGTGGCCCGAACATTATGAAAGGCTATCTGCGCGTTGAGCGCCCTGGCGTGCTGGAAGCGCCTCAGGCGGATAACGGCGAAGGTCAGATGGACGCTGGCTGGTATGACACCGGCGATATCGTCAGCTTTGATGAGGGCGGTTTCTGTCAGATTCAGGGGCGCGTGAAGCGCTTTGCGAAAATTGCCGGAGAGATGGTTTCGCTGGAAAGTGTTGAACTGATTGCGCTGAAAGCCTCAGGGGAGAAACAGCATGCGGCAACCATCAAACCGGACGGTAATCGCGGCGAGGCTCTGGTGCTGTTTACCACCGATGCCAGCCTGACCCGCGAACAGTTGACCCGTGCGGCGCGCGAACTGGGCAGCCCTGAGCTGGCTGTTCCGCGTGATATTCGCGTGTTATCGCAGCTGCCGCTGCTGGGCAGCGGTAAACCGGACTTCGTCACCCTGCGTGAAATGGCGGAAAAGCCGGAGGAACAGGCATGAGCACATCCCAGGTGAGTGGTCAGCCGCTATTGTCCAGGGGCATGATGGCGGTGATTGTGGCGCAGTTCTTCTCCGCATTTGGTGACAATGCGCTGCTGTTTGCCACGCTGGCGGTGATGAAATCACTGGTCTACCCGGAGTGGAGCCAGCCGGTGCTGCAAATGATGTTTGTGGCCACCTACATCCTGCTGGCCCCGTTTGTCGGGCAACTGGCCGACAGCTTTGCCAAAGGGCGGGTCATGATGTTTGCCAATGCTCTCAAGCTACTGGGCGCATTGGTGATCTGTTTTGGTTTTGACCCGTTCCTCGGCTACAGCCTGGTGGGGATTGGTGCGGCGGCCTATTCTCCGGCGAAATACGGCATTCTCGGGGAGCTGACCGGCGGTGACACGCTGGTGAAAGCCAACGGTCTGATGGAGTCCTCCACCATTGCCGCTATCCTGCTGGGATCGGTGGCGGGTGGGTTTCTTGCTGACTGGAATCTGACGGCGGCGCTGGTGGCCTGCGTGCTGGCTTATGCGCTGGCGGTGGCGGCGAATGTGCTGATCCCAAAACTGGCGGTCGCACGCGGCGGTCAGTCATGGCATCCGGCCCGCATGTCGGCCAGCTTCTTCCGCGCCTGTGGTACCCTGTGGCGTGATGGCGAAACCCGTTTCTCACTGGTGGGTACCAGTATGTTCTGGGGCGCGGGCGTGACGTTGCGTTTCCTGCTGGTGCTGTGGGTGCCGGTGGCGCTGGGGATCAGCGACAATAAAACGCCGACGCTGCTGAATGCGATGGTGGCGATTGGGATCGTCTTCGGCGCCATTGCCGCAGCGAAGCTGGTGACGTTAAAAACCGTGGGACGCTGTATGCCTGCGGGTGTACTGATTGGCGTGGCGGTGCTGTTCTTCTCATTACAGCAGCAGGCCATCAATGCGTATGTGCTGCTGGTGATTATCGGGATGCTCGGCGGCTTCTTCGTCGTACCGCTTAACGCGTTATTGCAGATGCGTGGCAAAGACTCGGTAGGCACGGGGAATGCGGTGGCAGTACAGAATCTGGGTGAGAACACCTCGATGCTGCTGATGCTTGGGCTTTACACGCTGGCGATTAAGTTTGGTGCGCCGCCAGTGGCGACAGGCGTTGGCTTTGGTGCGCTGTTTGCGCTGGCGATTGCGGTGCTGTGGGGCTGGCAGTTGGCGCAGAAACGCAAAGTTACCCGTCAGCTCTGACGGGGCAGTCAGACCAGGCAGGGCGAACGATCGCCCTGCCTGCGGTTCTTATGGTGCCGGGTAGGTGTAGCGACGGTGAATCGCTTCCAGCCCTTCAATCACCTCTTCATTCAGCGTGACATCATAGCTGTCAATATTGATCTTCAGCTGTTCCAGCGTGGTGGCGCCCAACAGGGTGCTGGCAACAAATGGCTGCTGACGCACGAAGGCCAGCGCCATCTGTGACGGATCTAACCCGTGTTGCTTCGCCAGCGCGACATACTCGGCTACTGCCTGATTCGACTGCTCGCTGCTGTAACGGGTAAAGCGACTGAACAGCGTATTACGCGCCCCGGCAGGTTTCGCGCCGTTAAGGTATTTGCCACTCAGGGTGCCAAACGCCAGGCTGGAGTAAGCCAGCAGTTCAACCCCTTCGTGCTGGCTGATCTCTGCCAGTCCCAGTTCAAAGCTACGGTTTAACAGGCTGTAGGGATTCTGAATGCTGACAATACGCGGCAGTTCATGTTTCTCTGCCAGTTGCAGATAGCGCATCACGCCCCACGGCGTCTCATTGGATACGCCGATATAGCGAATTTTACCTGCGCGCACCTGCTCAGTCAGCGCTTCCAGCGTCTCCAGCAGCGTCACGGTGGCGGCGTTATCGGTGTACTGATAGTTCAGCTTGCCAAAATAGTTGGTCTGGCGCTGCGGCCAGTGCAATTGGTATAAGTCGAGATAGTCGGTGTTCAAACGTTTCAGGCTGGCATCCAGCGCCGTACGAATATTCTTGCGATCCAGCGCCTGATTTGGCCGGATAGAGGCATCGGCACCGCGTACCGGGCCGGAGACTTTAGAGGCGAGAATGACTTTATCGCGGTTGCCACGGGCCTTCAGCCAACTGCCGATATATTGCTCGGTCAGGCCCTGGGTTTCCGGGCGGGGTGGCACAGGGTACATTTCGGCGGTATCAATCAGGTTGATCCCGCGGCTGAGGGCTAAATCCAGTTGTGCATGGGCGTCGGCTTCGCTGTTTTGCTCACCAAACGTCATGGTGCCCAGCCCCAGGGAACTGACTTCCAGGGTGCTGTGAGGGATACGGTGATAATGCATGGCCGGCTTCCTTTTTCATTCGTCAAAGGTCAGGGACATCAGGGCGTCCGCAACAGGGGCTTTTTGCCTGGGGCTGGCAGGTTACGCCAAAAACCCGGTTTTCGACTATAACCGTGCAGCGCGGGTGGGGGAAGAGGGTATTTATCGGGAAGTGCTATAAAGGCCGCTTGAAACTCATCCTGTATCAAGTCGCAGAAGTCGATTGATTCTGCAACTCGAATGAATGATGGGACTGTTGCGTTAAAAATTAACGCTCAACGATGGACGAGACTTCATCACCGTTAATTTGCAGTTCGTGGCCGGAATCGTCGGTATATTTCACCAGACCGGTATCTTTATCAATCTGCGGCTTACCGTCGGTCATAATCATCTTGCCGTCTTTGGTTGCCATCACATAATTACTGCTGCAACCACTCGCTAATACTACCATGCCCAGCACCGCTGCGCTAAAAATCCACTTCATCGTTGTCTCCCTTACTCTTCATTACTCAACACTTCAGCATAAGTGTAGTAATAAACTATTTTCCCTGTAGCGATAATAGTATGAGTCTGAAAATGGATCGTGCGCACAACACACCATTGACATTGCATCACCACTATTTCCTTACCCAGCCCGACAGGCCGGGTAAGGAGGTGATGTTACAGCGGACGTTTTTTATTGCGTGCCAGATTGAGGCATTCCACCGCCATAGAGAAGAACATGGCGAAATAGATGTAGCCTTTAGGAATGTGAATATTGAAGCTTTCCAGCATCAGCGTGAAACCCACGAGGATCAGGAACGCCAGCGCCAGCATTTTCACCGACGGATGTCTGTCAACAAAATCACCGATAGCACGCGCGGCAAACATCATCACCAGTACCGCGATCACCACGGCAGCCATCATAATAACCAGATGGTCGGAGAGGCCCACGGCAGTAATGACGGAATCAAGGCTGAAGATAATATCCAGCAGCATGATCTGCACGATAGCGCCGATAAATGAATGCACATTGGTGTTGTGCTCACCGCCGCCGCCTTCAATGGTTTCATGAATTTCCATGCTCGACTTCCACAGCAGGAATAATCCACCAAACAGCAGAATCAGATCGCGCGCTGAGAATGCATGATCCATCAGCGTAAACAGCGGGTCCGTCAGGCGGATAACCCATGCAATCGAGGCCAGCAGGCCAAGACGCATCAACATGGCGCCAGCCAGACCGATACGGCGGGCGGTATTCTGTTGATGCTTAGGCAGTTTTGCCACCACCAGCGAGAGGAAAATAATATTATCAATCCCGAGGACAATTTCGAGGATCGTTAGCGTACCGAGCGCTAACCAGGCATTGGGATCGGCAATCCAGTCAAACATGGTAATGTTGCATCCTAAATTCTAATAAAAGTTAAACGAAAGCTAAACGACGATTATACCTAAGGTTTACAGCAGCGGGAAAATCTTTACAGGGGTTTTTTATAGCAGAAAATGCCGGGCCAGCAGCGGGCCGGTAAAGGTTTTCTTCAGGTAAAAACCCCGTGGCAGCGTCATGATCGGCTGCCCGTCACGGCCAATTCCCTCTGTCAGCGCTTTACTGTTCGCCGCTTTCGGCCGGATTTGCAGGAACTCCCCGTGACGTGCGGTAATCTGCTCAACCTGGCCCAGCACGATCATATCCATCAGTTCTTCCCAGTCGCGCTGCAACTGCAACTCCTCTGTGGCATCCGGGCTCCATAATAAGGGCGCGCCCACATGGCGCTGTTCCAGTGGAATAGCGCGGTCACCCTCCACGGGCACCCAGAGTACCCGCGTTAGCTTATGGCGTACGTGGCTGTTATGCCAGGTGACGCCGCTGTTGCCGGTCAGCGGTGCCACGCAGACAAACGTGGTTTCCAGCGGGCGGCCGCTGGCATCAACCGGAATCGTTTTCAGCTCAATGCCAATCCCGGCAAAATCCTGCTCTGGCTTACTGCCGGCGCTGGCGCCGAGGTAGCGTTCAAGCAACAGGCCAACCCAGCCTTTGTCGCGTTTTAAATCGCGTGGGATGGGCAGGTGGATGCGCGCTGCCAGTTCGCCCAGCGTATAACCGGCCAGTGCGGCGGCGCGCGCCATCAGTTCGTCTTCATTTTCTGGCGGAGAAACGAGGTAGAGATCACCAGTCATCATCACGTCCGTAATCTGTTCAAAAAATAGCCGTCATTTGCCCACAGAGAAAATATCCCGGACAGGTCTGGGGAAAACACCAATAATAGCATGATAAATCATGTTTTTTTATTGCATCAGGTACGTAAAAAAAAGCCTCTCTCTACAGTTTTACCCGGCTTGCCACCGACAATGAACAGGATCACCGGGGTAGTTATCCACAGAAAAGTGGGATAACTCACTTTTTATAATAATACTGTTTCCATTTACAGCCTTGACGTAGGTACTTTTCCGCTGTTTTACCTTTTTCATGCCTAACTAATCGGCATATTCTGTGGATAACGTGCAAGGCGTTCGATCTTTCACCAGTTGGCGATCAGCGGATGATGACAGCTAAATGACAAGCGGTTGAAAGCCTGTGGTTAACGGCAAAAGATGATGATTAATAGGGGGTTATTCTTAGTTTTAAAAAAGTCGCTCTGTGCCAGTCAAAAAGTTTTCCCCACCTGTTAACAGAGTTCTGCACAAAGCTATCCACAGAAAACGTGAATAAGATCGCACTTTTATCCGGGTATCTGTTTATAACTTTGCAAAAAAGAGCAAGTTATCCCAGCCGGATGCAGTCACATCCCCTAAAAGCAGTGGTTTACCGTCTGTAAGGAGTATGAAACAATCAGAACATCCAGTTTTAGTTTGAGGTAGTCCGGTGATCGATGATGATGGCTACCGCCCGAATGTTGGTATCGTAATTTGTAACAGGCAGGGACAGGTGTTGTGGGCCAGGCGTTTTGGTCAGCACTCCTGGCAGTTTCCCCAGGGCGGTATTAACGCGGGGGAGACGGCGGAGCAGGCGATGTACCGCGAACTTTTCGAGGAAGTCGGTTTGAACCGCAAGGATGTCCGCATCCTTGCATCCACCCGTAACTGGTTACGATATAAGTTGCCAAAACGTTTGGTGCGTTGGGACACAAAGCCGGTTTGTATCGGCCAAAAACAGAAGTGGTATCTTCTGCAGTTGATGTGCAATGACGCGGATATCAATATGCAAACCAGCAGCACGCCAGAGTTCGACGGCTGGCGTTGGGTGAGCTTTTGGTATCCGGTACGCCAGGTGGTCTCTTTTAAACGCGATGTTTACCGCCGCGTGATGAAAGAGTTTGCCAGTGTGGTTATGCCCCTGCAGGAGAATACCGTACAGCGAAATGCGCCAGGTTTTCGACGGAAGAGAGGTTAAGCCACGTAGATTATGCTCACACAGCTACGCGAAATAGTTGAGAAAGTGGCGGCAGCGCCCCGGCTTACCGAGGCGCTGGATATTCTGGTTAACGAAATCTGTGTGGCGATGCAAACCGAAGTCTGTTCGGTCTATCTCGCGGATCACGATCGTCGCTGCTATTACCTGATGGCTACCCGTGGGCTAAAAAAGCCGCGTGGGCGCACTGTTGCCCTGGCATTTGATGAAGGTATCGTTGGCTTAGTAGGGCGGCTTGCAGAGCCCATTAACCTCGCCGATGCGCAGAGTCACCCCAGCTTCAAATATATTCCTTCGGTGAAAGAGGAGCGCTTCCGTTCCTTTCTTGGCGTGCCGATTATCAGCCGTCGCCAGTTGCTTGGCGTGCTGGTGGTTCAGCAGCGCGAACATCGTCAGTTCGACGAAAGTGAAGAGTCTTTTCTGGTTACGCTGGCCACGCAAATGGCAGCGATCCTCTCACAGTCACAGCTTAATGCCCTGTTTGGCCAGTACCGTCAAACCCGCATTCGTGCGCTGGCGGCGGCGCCTGGCGTTGCGGTAGCGGAGGGTTGGGTCGACTCTAGCCAGCCTTCACTGGAAAACGTCTTCGCGGCATCGACCCTCGATACCGTGCGAGAACGCGAACGCCTTGCGCTCGCCATGAGTGAAGCCTCAAACGAGTTTCGTCGTTACAGCAAGCGTTTTACTGCCAGCATGCACAAAGAGAGTGCGGCGATCTTCGATCTCTACTCACACCTCTTAAGTGATGCCCGGCTGAAAAAAGATCTGCTGGCGGAAATCGATGCCGGATCGGTGGCCGAGTGGGCGGTTAAAAAAGTCATTGAAAAATTCGCCGCGCAGTTTGCCAGCTTGCAGGACAGCTATCTGCGTGAGCGTGCAGGCGATTTGCGCGTGCTGGGGCAGCGTCTGCTGTTTCACCTCGATGACACCATGCAGGGCACTAACACCTGGCCTGAGCGCTTTGTACTGGTGGCCGATGAGCTGACCGCCACCACGTTGGCCGAGCTGCCGCGTGACCGCCTGGCGGGGGTGGTGGTGCGCGATGGTGCCGCCAACTCGCATGCCGCGATTATGGTGCGGGCGATGGGCATCCCAACGGTGATGGGTGCTGACATCCAGCCCGAGCTGATGAAAGGGCATCTGCTGATCGTTGACGGCTACCGAGGCGAACTGCTGGTCGATCCTGAACCCGTGCTGGTGCAGGAATATCAGCGGCTGATCAGCGAAGAGAATGAACTGAGCCTGCTGGCGGAGGATTTTGTCTTCCTGCCCGGCGCGCTGAAAAGCGGTGAGCCGGTAAAAGTGATGCTCAACGCAGGCCTAAGCGCCGAACACGAGAAGATGGTAGGGAACCGGGTGGACGGTGTGGGTCTGTATCGCACCGAAATTCCGTTTATGCTGCAAAACGGTTTTCCATCGGAAGAAGAGCAGGTGGCGCAGTACCAGGGCATGTTGCAACTGTTCCTGGATAAGCCGGTGACCCTGCGTACTCTGGATGTGGGGGCGGATAAACAGCTACCCTATATGCCCATCAGTGAAGAAAACCCTTGTCTTGGCTGGCGCGGTATTCGTCTGACGCTGGATCAACCGGAGATCTTCCTGGTGCAACTGCGCGCCATGTTGCGTGCCAATGTCGCCAGCGGCAATCTGAATATTCTGCTGCCGATGATCACCAGTCTGGAAGAGATCGATGAGGCCCGCCGCCTGATCGCACGTGCTGCGCGTGAAGTGGAAGAGATGCTCGGCTATGTTATTCCACAGCCGCGCATTGGCATCATGATCGAAGTCCCCTCCATGATCTTTATGATCGGGCAGCTTAAGGGGCGCGTCGATTTTGTCTCTGTGGGCACCAACGATCTGACACAGTATCTGCTGGCGGTTGACCGTAACAATACCCGGGTGGCCAGTCTGTATGACAGCCTGCATCCGGCGATGCTGCGGGCATTAAAAAGTATTGCGGATGAAACCCAACGTGCCGGTATCGAACTCTGTCTGTGCGGTGAAATGGCCGGTGATACCATGTGCGTGGCGCTGTTAGTGGGCATGGGTTATCACCATCTCAGTATGAATGGCCGCAACGTGGCACGCGTAAAATACCTGCTGAGCCATCTTGAGCATGAAGATGCACAAGTCCTGGCGCAACGGGGTATGGAAGCCCAGTTCGCGACAGAGGTACGTCATCTGGTGGCCTCGTTTATGGAGCGGCGAGGTTTAGGCGGCCTGATTCGTGGTGGCCGTTAACCGTGTTTTTTGGCAGCGTTTGCTTAACAAAGTTTACAGTTAGCTCAGGCCGCAATAATTCGCATTATGCTATGATGCGCGCCTTATGCAGCCCCGGAGTGTGCGGCTGCCTGTCAGGACTGACTTTACTAATGGTGAAAGATGAATAACGGCTATCTGGCTTTCCCCCAATTTGATCCGGTGATTTTCTCCGTCGGACCGGTTTCACTGCACTGGTACGGACTGATGTACCTGGTGGGTTTCGTTTTCGCGATGTGGCTGGCAGTTCGCCGTGCTAACAAACCGGGTAGCGGATGGAAAAAAGAAGAAGTAGAAAATCTGCTGTATGCCGGTTTCCTGGGTGTCTTCCTCGGCGGGCGCATCGGCTATGTGTTGTTCTACAATATGCCGCTGTTCCTGGATAACCCGCTGTACCTGTTTAAAGTCTGGGATGGCGGCATGTCTTTCCACGGAGGCCTGATTGGGGTGATCGTGGTGATGCTGATCTTCGCCTGGCGCACCAAACGCAATTTCTTCCAGGTTTCTGATTTTATGGCACCGCTGATCCCATTTGGGTTGGGTGCTGGCCGACTCGGCAACTTTATTAACGGTGAGCTGTGGGGCCGCGTTGACCCCAATCTGCCGTGGGCGATGTTGTTCCCTGGCTCGCGTAGCGAAGATATCGCCCTGGTCGCAACCCATCCTGAATGGCAGCAGTTGTTGTCAACCTACGGTGTATTGCCACGTCATCCTTCACAGCTTTATGAGCTGATCCTTGAAGGTATCGTGCTGTTTATCATCCTCAACGTCTTCATTCGTAAATCTCGCCCGATGGGCGCGGTATCTGGGCTGTTCCTGATTGGCTACGGTGCGTTCCGTATTATCGTTGAATTCTTCCGTCAGCCTGACCAGCAGCTTGGCCTGTTCAGCGGCATCAGCATGGGGCAGATCCTCTCTGTACCAATGATTGTGGCTGGCGTGATTATGATGATTTGGGCGTATCGTCGTCGTCCGCAGCCACAGCTTCGTGAGGAAAAATGAAACAGTATCTGGCGTTAATGCAGCATGTGCTCGACCAGGGCACGCCGAAAAATGATCGTACCGGCACCGGCACATTGTCGATTTTTGGTCATCAGATGCGTTTCAATTTGCAGGAAGGTTTCCCGCTGGTTACCACCAAAAAGTGCCATCTGCGCTCGATTATTCATGAGCTGCTGTGGTTCCTGAACGGTGACACCAACATCGCGTACCTGAAAGAAAATAAGGTCTCGATCTGGGACGAGTGGGCTGATGAAAATGGCGATCTTGGCCCGGTTTACGGCAAACAGTGGCGCAGCTGGGGAGCACCCGATGGTGCTCAGATTGACCAGCTGACGAAAGTGGTCGAACAGCTGAAAAGCGACCCGGACTCCCGTCGCATCATTGTTTCCGCCTGGAATGTCGGTGAGCTGGATCAGATGGCGCTGGCACCCTGTCATGCGTTTTTCCAGTTCTACGTGGCTGATGGCAAGCTCTCTTGCCAGCTTTATCAGCGCTCCTGCGATATCTTCCTCGGCCTGCCGTTTAACATCGCCAGCTATGCGCTGCTGGTGCATATGATGGCGCAGCAGTGTGACCTGGAAGTCGGTGATTTTGTCTGGACGGGCGGGGATACTCATCTGTACAGCAACCACCTTGAGCAGACGCGTTTGCAGTTAACGCGTGAGCCGCGTGCGCTGCCGAAGCTGGTGATCAAACGTAAACCGGCTTCCCTCTTCGACTATCGTTTCGACGACTTCGAGATTGAAGGCTACGATCCGCATCCGGCAATTAAAGCCCCGGTCGCAATCTAGACCTGCATGCCCCCTTAACCGGGGGCATCACCTTTCGACAAAACCCTCTCTGTTGTTGATGTTACCGCTTTATCTCTCCTCACTGGCTTGTTCACCTCCCTGTATTTTCCCCAACATTAAGAGCCTTCTTGTCATCTGAATGAAAGCACATGCAAGTGGGCAATCAGTCTGGAAGACGGCGCGCAACCCTGCCAACTGCCGCTGGTTTGAGCGAACGGAAAGCGCACACTGTCGTGCATGAAAACGAAAAACGTGCGCGGGTTTACCCTGCTGGAAATGATGGTGGTAGTGACGATTGTCAGTCTGCTGAGCCTGGGCGCATGGAGCGGCTGGCACAGCTGGCAGCAGCGGCAGCAACTGAACGACAGTGCCCAGCAGATCCAGCGTCTGCTGCAACGGCTGCGCAGTGATGCCAACTGGCACAATACTGTGCATCTCTTGTGGCTGAAATCCGCCGGGCGCTGGTGCCTGGGGGCGGGGACGGCAGATTGTCTGAGCATCACAAAACATACGTTACGTGCACCGCACCCCGGCGTGAGCGTTGAGCTGGTCACCAGCGATTTAGGGTTTTATGGCAAGAAAAATACCGCCCATCCCGGCAGTATTTTAATCGGCAACGCAGCCGGTAAGCGGCGGATTGTTGTCTCGTCTCGTGGACGGGTACGCATCTGTTCACCCTCTGAAGAGAACTGTCGATGAAGGCCCAGGGATTCACGCTGCTGGAAATGCTGATGGCGATGGCGATTGGCAGCATGTTAATGCTGTCAGCGGCGCGCACGCTGCCGCAGCTTCAGGCACAAAACCTGCGTCTCATGATGCAGACCCAACTGCATGAGGATCTTCAGCAGATCATGCACACCCTGGAAAAAGCCGTGCGGCGTGCCGGGTACTGCCACGGCAACTGCCGTGATGCTGCACAACCCGGGTTACACATCTCAGCGGGATGCCTGCTGGTGCGCTGGGATGAAAACAGTAATGGCCGCTGGGAAGCGCCGGGGCGTGAGGACAGTGAAGTTTATGGTTACCGTCTGCGTGGCACCAGTCTGGAAATGCAGCGTGGCGTCACAGACTGCCAGGGCGGCGGTTGGGAAAGGCTGAATGACCCCCGGCGCGTTGGCATCCGTGTTTTTCAGCTGGTCCAGACAGGGCGCCAGATCAAGGTCAGCCTCAGTGGTTTTGCGCAGCGCGATCCGGGTATCGTGCGCGATCTGGAACACTGGCTGACGGCGGAGAATCTGTGATGCAGACATCGACACAGCGGGGTAGCGGGGCACTCGTTATGGTGATGATGATCCTGCTGATGGGAACTCTGATGCTCAACACCACACGACGGCAGCTTGATGATTCAATGAGCCAGGTGGGCGATGAACGACATTACCTTCAGCAGTTTACCGGGGCGATGTCCGCCCTGGCCTGGGGCGAACGTTTGCACTGGGTTGCGGCTGAAGAGTGGCATTGCCAGCAGCAAGCGGAGCATCACTGGCGTGCCTGTTTTCAGCCCGTTGATCAATTACTGCGCGGTGACAGTGGGCCAGATACGCTGGCACTTTATCGCTGGGTCGGTCAGCAAGCGAACGGGACTTTACAGGCACAGCCGCACGGCTGGCTGGATTACTGCCCCTTGACCGGGGAGGGGGCCTGCGATGTCAACTAGTCACACGCAGCAGGGATTTAGCCTGGTGGAAATCCTGTTTTCTCTGCTGTTGTTCAGCCTGAGTTACACGGCGTTGCTGCACTACCAGCAGGTGCTGGGGCAGGGTTTCCACTGGCAGTGGCAGCAGCGCGATGCCTGGTGGCAGGCTTTCCAGCGACGAGAGGGGAAGGCGACCGCAGGCTGGCAAATACAGCAACAGTCACGTAGCGGCCCACAGGGTTGCCAACTGATCACCGTGCAGGCAATCAGCCCCGCCGGGCGGCGTGCCGAACTGACGCACCTCCAGTGCGATGAGAGAAACCGATAACATAGTGACATTTGCAAGCCGGGCTTATCGGGTTACAGTAGCCTCCGGCGTATTGTTTAAGGGCATATTTGTATGTTTACCGTGTACCACTCCAATCAGTTGGATTTGCTAAAAACACTGGCGTGCTGGCAGATAGAAAACCAGCCGCTGGGCGATCCACTGCGTTCTGAAGTGGTGCTGGTACAAAGCCCGGGCATGGCGCAGTGGCTGCAAATGTCGCTGGCCGAAGAGTTCGGCATTGCCGCGAATATCGACTTTCCCCTGCCCGCCAGTTTTATCTGGGACATGTTTGTCCGCGTGCTGCCGGAGATCCCGAAAGAGAGTGCCTTTAATAAATCCAGCATGAGCTGGAAGCTGATGGCTATCCTGCCCGGAATGCTGGGCGGTGAAGAATTTGAAATGCTGCGTCATTATCTCAGCGATGGCGACGACCGTAAGCTGTTCCAGCTGGCGTCCCGCGTGGCGGATCTCTTTGACCAGTATCTGGTCTATCGCCCTCACTGGCTGAACAGCTGGGAAAAAGGGCAGTTGGTGGATGATCTGGGGGAATCCCAATGCTGGCAGGCACCGCTGTGGGCTGCGCTGGTTGACTACACGGATAAACTCGGCCAGCCAGAATGGCACCGTGCCAACCTCTATCAGCGCTTTATTGCCCGGCTGGACAACAGCGGTGAACGCCCGGCTAACCTCCCCGATCGTGTGTTTATCTGTGGTATCTCAGCACTGCCGCCGGTTTACCTGCAAGCCCTCCAGGCTTTGGGTAAACATATTGATATCCATCTGCTTTTCACGAATCCCTGCCGTCACTACTGGGGCGACATTCAGGATTATGGTTTCCTGGCAAAATTACAAAGCCGCCATCGTCGCCATTATCAGGATAACCGCGAGATCCCCCAGTTTCGTGACAGCGATGCAGCCCCAGGGCTGTTTAATGAAGGCGGTGAACAGCAGCTGAGTAACCCGTTGCTGGCCTCCTGGGGCAAGTTGGGGCGTGACAATTTGTACCTGCTGGCGCAAATGGAACCGAATGAAGTCTTTGCCTTTGTCGATATTGAGCCGACAAACCTGCTGCATGCCCTGAAGCGGGATTTGCTGGAGCTGGAAGATCATGCCGCGATTGGCCTGAAGCAAAGTGAATGGTCTACGAGTCGTAGCAAGCGGGTGCTCTCCCCTGAAGATCGTTCGGTGGCGATCCACCTCTGTCACAGCCCACAGCGCGAGGTGGAGGTGCTCCAGGATCGGCTGCTGGCCATGATGGCTGACGACCCGTCGCTGACCCCGCGCGATATTATCGTCATGGTGGCTGACATTGACGCTTATACCCCGTTTATTCAGGCGGTGTTTGGCAATGCTCCGGCCGATCGCGCGTTGCCGTTTGCTATTTCCGACCGCCGTGCCAGCCAGGCGCACCCGGCATTGCAGGCTTTTATCTCGTTGCTCAGTTTGCCGGAAAGCCGCTTTACCGCCGAGGATGTGCTGGCGTTGCTGGAAGTGCCTGCACTCGCCAGCCGTTTTACCGTGGATGAAGAAGGATTACGTCTGCTGCGCCACTGGGTTGCGGAGTCCGGCGTTCGCTGGGGGCTTGATGATGACAGCGTGCGCGATTTGGATCTGCCTGCTACCGGCCAGCACACCTGGCATTTTGGTCTGACGCGTATGCTGCTGGGCTATGCTATGAACAGCGAGGCCGGGGACTGGCAGGGTATCCTGCCTTACGATGAATCCAGCGGGCTGATTGCAGAACTGGCCGGAAACCTTGCTGAACTGCTGATGCAGCTCAACCGCTGGCGGCAGTGGCTGAGTGAACCCCGTGAACTCCAGCACTGGCTGCCGCTGTGCCGCCAAATGCTGGATGATTTCTTTACCAGTGACGCAGAAACCGAAGCGGCGCTGACGCTGATTGAAGAGCAGTGGCAGCAGGCGATCAACTACGGCGTGGAGGCAGGTTATCAGCAGGCCGTGCCGCTGACGCTACTGCGTGATGAGCTGTCGTCACGCCTCGACCAGCAGCGCATCAGCCAGCGCTTCCTCGCCGGCCCGGTTAACTTCTGTACTCTGATGCCCATGCGTTCGATCCCGTTTAAAGTCGTCTGTCTGCTGGGAATGAACGACGGCGTATATCCGCGTACGCTGCCGCCGCTGGGCTTTGACTTAATGAGCCAGCAGTCGCAGAAGGGGGACCGTAGTCGCCGTGACGATGACCGTTATCTGTTCCTCGAAGCGCTGAACTCGGCGCAGCAACAGCTGTATATCAGCTACATCGGCCGCTCGATTCAGGATAATACGGAACGTTACCCCTCTGTGCTGGTCAGTGAATTAGTGGAATACATCAGTCAGAGCTTCTGCCTGGAGCAGGACCGCGATCGGGATGTCGACAGCAGCGCAAAAGCCGTCGTGGAGCATCTGCACCATTTGCATAGCCGGATGCCCTTTGCCGCGGAAAACTTCAGCGCTGAATCGGAGTTCCGCAGCTTTGCCGCTGAATGGCTCCCTGCTGCCAGCGCACAGGGGACGGCACACCCGCCGTTTATGCAGGTACTGCCTGATGAAAGTACGGATGAGCTCAGCTTCGACAAGCTGGCGCGCTTCTGGCGCCATCCGGTCAGGGCTTTTTTCAGCCTGCGTCTTGGGGTCAGCTTCCATCTTGAAGAGACCGGGCTGCCCGATGCGGAACCTTTTTCTTTACAGGGTCTGAGCCGCTATCAGGTCAACACTCAACTGCTTAACAGCCTGATTGAGGGCAGTGAAAGCGAACGATTGTATGCCCGTCAGCGCGCCGCCGGGGCGTTACCCTATGGGGCCTTTGGCGAACTGTTCTGGCAGGAACAGGAGCAGGAGATGAGCGAGCTGGCGGGGCGCGTACGTGAACTGCGGGCGGCGGCTGAGAGCTGGGAGATCGCACTGGAAGTGGGGGGCGTGACCTTAAACGGCTGGCTGCCCCAGGTACAGGACAGCGGATTGCTGCGCTGGCGGCCCGGCATTCTCAACTTCAATGATGGCCTGACGCTGTGGCTGGAGCACCTGGTGTACTGTTCGATGGGGGGCACCGGCAGCAGTAGGATGTTGGGACGCAAAGAGAGCGAATGGCATTTCACTCCGCTGGCCCCTGCTGCTGCAAAGCAGCAGCTTGCCGGGTATGTTGACGGTTATCGTCAGGGCATGTGTGCGCCACTGCTGCTGACCGCATCCGGCGGTGCCTGGTTGAAAGCCTGCTTTGATGAGAAAGCGGGCGCGGTGCTGCGCGATGACGCAACGCTGAAAAAAGCACGCGGGAAACTGTTGCTGAGCTGGCAGGGAAATTATCAGGTTGACGGCGAGGGCACAGACCCTTATCTGCAACGTTTACTGCGTACCCTGGATAGCAATAGCGAACAAGAGATGGCCGTGCAGGCAGAGCGGTGGTTGCTGCCGTTACTGGTGCATAATAGTTGATGTTTTCAGGACATTCAGGGCGACATCCTGTAGTGTTTTTATTGTGTTAGCGTATGTCACGTCACACAGCCGTACGCTGAAATTTGTAAGCCGATGTTCATCTGGCGGGAAGCCGGATAACACCAGCCCGTTGAGGAGTTTGAATGCGTCGTTATGCAGTCTGGTTAGCTTGTTTTGTTTCCGTCTCGATGTTCAGCCCACTGACACTTGCTCAGACCGGCTGGCAGCCCCTCACTGAAACCATCCGTAAAAGTGAGAAGGACCCACGCCAGTATCAGGCCATTAAGCTCGATAATGGCATGACCGTTCTGCTGGTGTCCGACGCGCAGGCCACGAAATCGCTGGCAGCGCTGACGCTGCCGGTCGGCTCACTGGAAAACCCAACCGATCAACTTGGCCTGGCACACTACCTCGAACATATGGTGTTGATGGGCTCAAAACGTTACCCGCAGCCGGATAACCTCGCTGAATTCCTCAAAAAACACGGTGGCAGCCATAACGCCAGCACCGCGTCTTATCGCACCGCGTTCTACCTGGAAGTGGAAAACGATGCCCTGCAACCCGCCGTCGACCGCCTGGCCGATGCTATCGCTGAACCGCTGCTCGACCCGGTGAATGCTGACCGCGAGCGCCATGCAGTGAACGCCGAGCTGACGATGGCCCGTTCGCGTGACGGTCTGCGCATGGCGCAGGTCGGTGCTGAAACTCTCAATCCAGAACACCCCAGCTCACGCTTCTCTGGCGGGAATCTGGAAACCCTGCGCGATAAACCGGGCAGCAAACTGCACGATGCGCTGAAGGCCTTTTACCATCGCTACTACTCCGCCAACTTAATGAAGGCAGTGATCTACGGTAATCAGCCACTGCCGGAGCTGGAGAAAATTGCCGCCGCAACCTTTGGGCGCGTGGAAAACCGCCATGCCACGGTGCCGGATATCACCGTTCCGGTGGTGACCGACCAGCAGAAAGGCGTGATCATTCACTACGTGCCGGCCCAGCCACGTAAGCAGCTGAAAATCGAATTCCGCATCGATAACAACAGCGACAAATTCCGCAGCAAAACGGACACGCTGATCGGGTATCTGATTGGTAACCGCAGCAAAAATACGCTCTCAGACTGGCTGCAAAATCAGGGCCTGGCGGATTCCATCAGTGCGGGTGCTGACCCGATGATCGACCGCAACGGTGGCGTGTTCTCCATCGCTATCTCCCTGACCGATAAAGGCCAGGCTAACCGGGATGAAGTGATTGCCGCCGTATTCAGCTACCTGAAAACGCTGCGTACTCAGGGCATTGATAAGCGCTACTTTGATGAAGTGTCTCACGTGTTGGATCTGGACTTTCGTTATCCGTCGATTACCCGCGACATGGACTACATCGAATGGCTGGTGGATACCATGCTGCGCGTACCGGTCGAGGATACGCTGGTCGCCCCGTATATTGCCGACCAGTTTGATCCGCAGGCGGTTAACGCCCGTCTGGATGGCATGACGCCACAAAATGCGCGTATCTGGTTTATCAGCCCGAAAGAGCCACACAATAAAACCGCTTACTTTGTCGATGCGCCTTATCAGGTCGACCGTATTTCTGCACAGCGCTTTACTGACTGGCAGGCTGCTGGCGACAAAATCAGTCTGTCGTTGCCCGTTCTGAATCCTTACATCCCGGATGATTTCAGCCTGATCAAGGCCGATAAAAAGTATCAGCGCCCGGAAGAGCTGGTGAATCAGAAAGGGCTGCGCGTGTTCTACATGCCAAGCCAGTACTACGCCGATGAGCCTAAAGCTAATATCACCCTGGCCCTGCGTAACAAGGCGTCAATGAGCACCGCGCAAAATCAGGTGTTGTTTGCGCTTAATGATTATCTGGCGGGGGTTGCGCTGGATGAACTGAGTTCCCAGGCTTCTGTCGGTGGCATCAGTTTTTCCACCAGTGAAGATGACGGCGTTTCCTTTAGTGCCAGCGGGTTCACGCAGCGTTTGCCGAAGTTGATGGGCCAACTGCTGGACGGTTACGCCAGCTTTACCCCAACGGAACAGCAGCTGGAACAGGCGAAATCCTGGTATCTGGAGCGTCTGGATTCGGCCGAAAAAGGCAAAGCGTTTGAGCTGGCGATTCAGCCTGCGCAACTGCTGTCACAGCTGCCTTACACGCAACGCAGTGAACGCCGTAAACTGGTGCCTGCCATCACGCTACAACAGCTACTAGACTACCGTAAAATGCTGCTGGAACAATCCACTCCGGAACTGATGGTGGTAGGGAATATGACGCCGGATGCCGTGCGTAAGCTGGCCACTGACGTTAAAAATCAGCTTAACTGCGAAGGCAGCGACTGGTGGCACAGTGAGCACGTGACGGTGGATAAAAAAGTGCTGGCTAACCTGCAACAGCCCGGTAGCAGCACCGACTCTGCACTGGCCGCCGTCTATATTCCGCTGGGCTTCCCTGAGTATCAGAGCATGGCCAGCAGTGCGATGCTGAGCCAGATTATTCAGCCGTGGTTCTACAATCAGCTCCGTACGGAAGAGCAACTCGGCTATGCGGTCTTCTCCTTCCAGATGCCGGTGGGCCGTCAGTGGGGCATCGGCTTCCTGCTGCAAAGTAACGTGAAGCAACCCGCTTATCTGCTGAAGCGCTTTGAGGCGTTTTATCCAACGGCTGAGAAGCGCCTGCGTGAAATGAGCCACGAAGATTTTGCTCAGTATCAGGCTGCGATGATCAACGAACTGAAGCAGCGCCCGCAAACGCTGGATGAGGAAGCCGGGCGCTTTAGCAAAGATTTCGATCGTGAGAACTACCATTTCGATACCCGCGAGAAGGTGATTGCGCAGATCCAGACGTTAACGCCGCAGGGGCTGGCTGACTTCTTCCATCAGGCTGTCATTGCGCCGAGTGGGCTGGCGTTGTTGTCCCAGGTGTCCGGCAGCCGCCACGGCAAAGCTGACTATGCTGCACCATCAGGCTGGAAGACCTGGAAGGATCTCTCTACCTTGCAGCAATCATTACCAGTGAGTCAGGATCAGCCATGAACCAACGGGTGCCTGAAAGGCTTGAGCCGTTAACCCTGCCACTGCACGGCGAGCGGCTGATTGAGGCGTCCGCCGGAACCGGGAAAACCTTCACCATCGGACTGCTCTATCTGCGCCTGTTATTGGGGGTGGGCGGTGAAGCGGCGTTCAGTCGCCCGTTGTCAGTGGAAGAGATTCTGGTTGTGACGTTTACCGAGGCGGCAACGGCGGAGCTGCGCGGGCGTATCCGTGCCAATATCCACGAGCTGCGCATTGCCTGCGTTCGCGGTGAAAGTCATAACCCGATGCTCTCGGCTCTGATGTCTGAAGTGGCGGATTTATCGCAGGCAGCATCAATGCTGCTGGCCGCCGAACGGCAGATGGATGAGGCCGGTATCTTTACTATTCACGGTTTCTGCCAGCGCATGCTGAATCTCAATGCTTTTGAATCCGGCATGCTGTTTGAACAGGAGTTGATTGAGGACGAAACCCCGTTGCGCCGTCGCGCAACGGCCGATTTCTGGCGTCGTCACTGCTATCCGTTGCCGCTGCCAGTGGCGCGCGTGGTGCGTCAACTGTGGGAAGGGCCGGAGCAACTGCTGAAAACGCTTTCGCCGTGGCTGGGGGGAGAAGCGCCAGCGCTCAAATCAGCGCCAGACCGCGATGAAACGCTGGAGCAGCGCCATGAGAAAATCATCGCCCACATCGACCAACTGAAACAGGCATGGCTGGCGGCAGGCGATTTGCAGTCGCTGGTTGAGTCCTCCGGTGTGGACAAGCGCAGTTACAGTAGTAAGCACTTACCTAACTGGCTGGAAAAAATTACCCAGTGGGCGCAGGCAGCAACGGAAGACTATGAGGTCGCGAAAGACCTTGAGCGTTTTGGTCAGCGCGTGCTGTCGGATAAAACCAAGAAAGGCGAGCCGCCACGGCATCCGTTGTTTGACCAGATTGATGCCTTCCTCGCAGAGCCTCTGTCATTGCGCGACCTGGTGATTGCCCGGGCGTTGCACGAGGTGCGTTTTGTGACCCAGCAGGAGAAACGCCTGCATGCGCAGATGGGGTTTGATGACTTGCTGGGGCGTTTTGATGCTGCATTGCAGCAGCCGGGGGGGGCCGCGCTGGCAGCGGCAATCCGTCAGCGTTATCCGGTTGCCCTGATTGATGAATTCCAGGACACCGATCCCCAGCAATACCGCATCTTCCACACGCTGTATGCGCGGCAGCCAGACAGTGCACTGCTGCTGATCGGCGATCCGAAACAGGCTATCTACGCCTTCCGTGGTGCGGATATCTTTACCTATATGAAGGCGCGAGCAGAAGTTAGTGCTCACTATACGCTTGAGACTAACTGGCGCTCATCACCGGCGATGGTGGATGGCGTTAATAAGCTGTTTTTGCACCAGGTAAACCCGTTTTTATTCAATGATATCCCGTTTATTACCGTCAGCCCGGCAGAGCCGAACGCCACCCTGAGCTTTAGCCTGGAGGGAGCAGAACAGCCGGCTTTGCAGTTCTGGTTGCAGCCCGGCGAGGGCGTTGGGGTCAGTGATTACCAGCAGTTTATGGCGCGCCAGTGTGCCGCGGAAATTCGCCGCTGGCTCAGTGCCGGGCAGCAGGGCACCGCGATGATCGGTAAGGCCGGTAAACAGCAGCCGGTGCGTGCCTCGGATATCACGATTCTGGTGCGTAGCCGTAGTGAGGCCTCGGTGATGCGTGAGGCATTAAACGGCCTGGCAATCCCCTCGGTGTATCTCTCCAACCGTGACAGCGTATTTACCACACCGGAAGCCCGCGAAATGCTGTGGCTGTTGCAGGCGGTGCTGGCACCGGAGCAGGAGCGTGTTCTGCGCAGTGCGCTGGCCAGCAGCCTGCTGGGCCTTGATGCCAGGGCACTGGATGCGCTGAACCAGGACGAACGGGCCTGGGATGCCCTGGTGGATGAATTTGCCGACTACCGCCAGCGTTGGTTAAAGCGCGGTGTACTGCCGATGCTGCGCGATCTGATGGTGAAACGGCATATTGCGGAAAACCTCCTGGCGTCCGACAGCGGGGAACGCCGTCTGACCGATCTGCTGCATCTGGGTGAACTGTTGCAGGAGGCTGCAGCCACCCTCGACAGTGAACATGCGCTGGTGCGTTGGCTCGCTCAGCAGGTGGAACAGCCGGACGGGCAAGTGGCTAACCAGCAGTTGCGCCTGGAGAGCGATCGTAACCTGGTGCAGATTGTCACCATCCATAAATCGAAAGGTTTACAGTATCCGCTGGTGTGGTTGCCATTTGTTGCCAACTTCCGCGAGGCGGAAAACGGCGTTTATCACGATCGTCAAACCTTCGAAGCGTTGCTCGACTTACAACAAGGGGAAGAGAGCGTGGCGCTGGCCGAGCAGGAAAGGCTGGCAGAAGATCTGCGCTTGCTGTATGTGGCGCTGACGCGCTCGGTTTACCACTGTAGCGTCGGTATTGCTCCCCTGATTAAAGGCACACGTAAAAAAGAGGGCGACAGCGACCTGCACCGCAGCGCGTTGGGCTACTTGATCCAGCAAGGCGAAGCGGCAGATGCCGCAGGATTAAGGACGGCACTGCTGAGCCTGCAAAGTGATGCGACCGCGGTCGTTATTCCGCAGGAACCGGACGATACGCCGTGGCAGCCACAGCACGAAGACCCACAGCGCCTGAGCAGCCAGCAGTTACAACGTACCCTGCGCGATGACTGGCGAGTGACCAGTTATTCCGGCCTGCAACAGCACGGACATGCGCCCGCGCTGGACCTGCTGCCCCGGCTGGATGTTGATGCGGTGGGGGAAGCCAGCGATGAGCTGTTACCACAGCTTACGCCGCACACTTTCCCGCGCGGAGCGGCACCGGGCACCTTCCTGCATGGATTGTTCGAAACCCTCGAATTTACCGCACCGTTGGAAGATGACTGGCTGGCGCTTCAGCTTAGTCGTCAGGGGCTGGACGAGGCCTGGCATCCGGTGATGCATGACTGGCTCGGGCGTATTTTGCATACGCCGCTCAATGACAGTGGCGTGAGCCTGGATCAGCTTGCACCTGAAGCCCGGCGAGTTGAGCTGCAATTTTATCTGCCGATTTCACGTCTTCTGACGGCTGATGCACTGGACCAGGTGGTGCGCCAGGACCCGCTTTCGGCTGACTGCCCGCCGCTCGATTTTTATCAGGTGCAGGGCATGCTGAAAGGCTTTATCGATTTGGTCTTTTGCTGGCAGGGAAAATATTACCTGCTGGATTACAAATCGAACTGGCTGGGTGAGGACAGTAGCGCTTACACGCGTCCGGCTATGGCGCAGGCGATGCAGTCACATCGCTACGACCTGCAGTACCAGCTTTACACGCTGGCGCTGCATCGCTATCTGCGGCACCGTCTGGCGGACTATGACTACGAACGTCATTTCGGTGGCGTGATTTATCTGTTCCTGCGTGGCCTGGACGGGACGGAGGGAAGCAATGGCATTTACAGCACGCGGCCCCAGGCAGACTTTGTCACTGCGCTTGACCAGCTGTTTGCTAACAACGCGGAGCAGGGCGCATGACGCTGACAGAAGGATTAAAGCAGGCGCAGCGACTGCGGCTATTGCGACCCCTTGATGTGCAGTTTGCGCAGATGGTGGCGACAGCAGAGCAACCGGCACTGATGCTGGCGGCCGCACTGGTCAGTCGCGATGCGGGGGAAGGGCACGTCTGTCTGCCGCTGGACCAACTGCATCCTGAGGCTTTTTTTGCCGGCCGTCACCCGGAGCTGGCGCAGGCACTGTGGCAGGCGGCAGGAGCACCACAGGACTGGGCTGATACATTACTGGCACAAACCGCCGTCAGCAACGGGGAGTCAGCGACGCCGCTGGTGTTACATCAACAGCGGCTGTATCTGCACCGGATGTGGCAGAGCGAAGGGGAAGTGGCGCAGTTTGTGCAGCGCCAGCAGCATGCCGTCGCACTGGATGAGGCGCAGGTGCGCCAGACGCTTGACCGCTATTTCGGCCAGCAGCCTGACGACTGGCAGAAAATTGCCGCTGCCGTGGCGCTCACCCGTCAGGTTGCAGTGATTTCAGGCGGGCCGGGCACCGGGAAGACCACAACGGTGGCGAAATTACTCGCCAGCCTGATTGAGCTATCAGTGACGGCGCCACGGATTGAACTGGCAGCTCCAACCGGGAAAGCGGCAGCCCGACTCACGGAGTCACTGGGAAAAACGCTACAGGAACTGACGCTGGACGAGGAGATTCGCAGCCGTTTTCCGACGGAGGCGACCACGCTGCACCGCCTGCTGGGCGCACTGCCAGGCAGCCAACGCATGCGTTACCACCGGGGTAATCCGTTGCATCTGGACGTGCTGGTGGTGGATGAAGCCTCAATGGTCGATCTGCCGATGCTGGCTAACCTGATCGCGGCGCTGCCTTCACAGGCACGAGTGATCTTCCTGGGTGACCGCGACCAGCTTGCCTCGGTAGAGGCGGGTGCCGTATTGGGGGATATCTGCCGCTGTGCCGAATTCGGTTACAGCCTGGAGCGTGCCGCTGAACTCACGCGTCTGACGGGGTGTGACGTTGCCGGGCGTGAGGATGCCAGTGCTTCTGTGGTGCGCGATATGATCTGCCTGCTGCGGAAAAGCTACCGTTTTACAGCGTCATCAGGTATTGGTCAGCTGGCGCTGGCGGTCAACGCCGGTGAGGTGAAGCGGGTTGAGCAGGTCTTCAGCGGTGGATTTACGGATATTCGTCGCCAGGCACTGAGCAGCAGCGAGGATTACCAGCAGCTGTTGAATGACTGTGTGGCGGGTTATCGCGGCTATCTGAAATTGCTCGCCGCCGGAGCGCCGCCTGCTGAGGTTTTGGCGGAGTTTGGCCGATTCCAACTGCTGTGCGCCCTGCGCGAGGGGCCATTTGGGGTTGCCGGGCTGAATGAACGCATTGAGCAGTCGCTGCGCCAGGCGGGGCTGATTCGCCGCGTTGTGGCGATGAACGGCAAGTGGTTTGTCGGGCGGCCTGTGATGATTGCCCGTAATGACCGGGCGCTGGGGTTGTTTAACGGCGATATCGGTATTGCGATGCTGGACGATGAGCAGCAGCTGAAAGTGTTTTTCCCACTGCCCGATGGCAGCATCAAGGCCGTGCAACCGAGTCGCCTGCCGCCGCATGACAGCGCCTGGGCGATGACGGTGCATAAGTCGCAGGGATCGGAGTTTGAACATACGCTGATGGTGTTACCAAATCAGATCATGCCGGTGCTGACGCGTGAGCTGGTGTATACCGCCATCACGCGTGCCAAACGACAGCTAACGCTGTACGCCGATAAAGGCGTGTTTAACGCCGCAGTGAAGATGCGCACGCAAAGGCGCAGTGGGCTGGTGGATCGATTAACGCAGGTTTAGGGGGACGGGCATGCCCGTCCCGGTTAACATCGAACGGAGCATGCCTCGCCCCGTCGGTTAATCGTGCGGTGCGCGATTAACTTTGCCGCGTATGGGCGTTGGCTTCCCGCAGGTCGACCATCAGCACTTTGGAACGACGCTGATAGTTGTACATCTGTTTTTTGCTTTCCGGCAGCAGTTCGATATCCACCGGGACAAAACCACGTTCCTGGAACCAGTGAATACTGCGCGTGGTCAGCACAAACAGTTTTTTTAACCCCATCTGGCGTGCCTGTAACGCTACGCGCTCCAGCAGTGCCTCGCCGCGTGCCGAACTGCGGTAATCCGGGTGTACTGCCACGCAGGCCATTTCACCGATCTGCTCTTCGGGGAATGGATAAAGTGCAGCGCAGCCGATGGTCAGGTTATCGCGTTCAACAATCGTAAACTTATCGATTTCCATTTCCAGCTGCTCGCGCGAGCGGCGCACCAGAATGCCCTGCTGCTCCAGCGGGCGGATCAGTTCCAGAATGCCACCAATATCGTTAATCGTGGCGCGGCGGATCTGCTCGGCGCTCTCCATTACAATCTGCGTACCGATACCGTCGCGTGAGAACAGCTCCTGCAACAGGGTGCCATCTTCCTGATAGCTAATCAGGTGACTACGGCGCACGCCGCTGCGGCAGGCTTTCACGGCACCACGCAGGAAGCGCACGGTGCCGGAGTGATAATCATCGCTGGTTTCCAGTTCTTCAATACGCTTCTGCGCTTCATTAGGGAATAGCTCGGAAACAATATTGCCTTCATTGTTCGTCACGCCCTGTTCGGAACAGAAGCCGATCATTTTTTCAGCTTTCAGTTTGATCGCCAGCTGGGTGGCAACCTCTTCAGAGGTCAGGTTGAAGCTCTCTCCGGTGACCGAAACGGCGACGGGCCCCATCAGCACGATGGCACCGCTGTCCAGCTGGCGATGAATGGCTTCTTCATCGATACGACGAATACGGCCGCTGTGACAGTAGTCCACGCCGTCATCCACGCCCAGCGGCTGGGCAATAATAAAGTTGCCGCTGACCACATTAATATGTGCGCCCTGTAACGGCGTGTTATTGAGGCTCATCGACAGGCGGGCAGTGATATCCAGCTGTAAACGGCCTGCGGCCTGTTTGACCAGCTCCAGCGACTGCGCATCCGTAACGCGGGTATGTTTATGGTAGAGCGGTTCGAGGTTACGCTCGGCGAGGCTGGCATCAATTTGCGGGCGGGCGCCATACACTACGACCAGGCGGATACCCAGGCTGTGCAGCAGGCCGATATCATTGACGATGCTTGAGAAGTTCTCATGCTCGATGGCTTCACCACCCAGCATAATGACAAACGTTTTACCACGATGGGCGTTGATATAGGGAACTGTATGGCGGAATCCCTGGACCAGCTCGGTACTACGTTCCTTCACGGCAAACCCTCTTTGAATTATTATTCGGTAAAAGTGTATTTTTATTCTTTTATCACTCCGGGTGCAAGTGGCATTTATCCTTACTTATCACCTGCTACCGCATTTCTCTGTGGCTAATGCCCTGCATTTATTCGCTTTTTTTGGGTGACACTGCCTGGTGGATTCGTTAAAGTTTTTGCAAAATTTTTGTTATTGGCTTTTTATTAAACACAGCAACGCATCAGGAGTGGCATGACCGATTCAACCTCACTTAACCGGCGGCGGTTATTACAAGGGGCAGGCGCAGCCTGGTTACTCAGCATCAGCCGTGTCGGCATGGCCGCCAGCGGCCATGTGGTCGCGATCCGCCTCTGGCCTTCTTCTACTTATTCACGTCTGACCATTGAGTCCAACACGCCGCTTAAGTATAAGCAGTTTGCCCTCAGCAATCCCGATCGCGTGGTCGTGGATATCGATAATATCCGGCTGAATTCGGCGCTGAATAGCGTGGGCAATCTGGTCCGTCAGGACGATCCCTATATTAAAAATGCGCGTGTCGGCCAGTTCGACCAAAACACCGTCCGGCTGGTGCTGGAGCTAAAGCAAAACGTTGCGCCGCGTATTTTTACGCTCGATCCGGTTGCCGGGATCAAAAATCGTCTGGTACTGGATCTCTATCCGGTGCAAACACAACAGCACAATGATGATCCGCTACTGGCATTGCTGGAAGATTACAACAAGGGCGATCTCGAACGCAGCCAGCCAGCGGCCGCACCGCTTCCCGGTAAGGCGGGTCGGGATCGTCCCATTGTCATCATGATCGATCCCGGCCACGGCGGTGAAGACTCCGGGGCCGTTGGTAAGCATAAAACGCGCGAGAAAGATGTGGTGCTGAAGATTGGCCGACGGCTGAAGGCCCTGATCGATAAGCAGCCGAACATGCGTGCCTATATGACGCGCAATGAGGATGTCTTTATTCCCCTGAAAGTGCGTGTGGCGAAAGCGCGCAAGCAGCGTGCCGACCTGTTTATCTCGATTCATGCTGATGCATTTACCAGCCGTGCGGCACGCGGGTCATCGGTGTTTGCGCTGTCGACGAAAGGGGCAACCAGTACCGCTGCCCGTTTTCTGGCACAGACGCAGAATGAATCCGATCTGATTGGGGGCGTTAGCAGAAGCGGCGACCGTTACCTTGACCACACCATGTTCGATATGGTGCAGAGCCTGACGATTAACGACAGTCTGAAGTTTGGCAAAGAGGTGTTGTCGCGCATGGGGAAAATTAACCATCTGCATAAGCGGACGGTGGATCAGGCAGGCTTTGCGGTACTGAAAGCACCGGATATCCCTTCGATTCTGGTAGAAACGGCCTTTATCAGCAATATCGAAGAGGAACGTAAATTACGCACCACACGTTTTCAGCATCAGGTGGCGGATTCCATTCTGGCAGGGATTAAAGCGTATTTTGCTAACGGTGCGCCGCTGGCACTGCATAAATAGTCAACGGGCGGAAAGGATTCCGCTGTGATTCAGCAAGAGGGGGACAAACGACAGATACAAAAAAACACCCTTAAGGGTGTTTAATTGGTTGCGGGAGCCGGATTTGAACCGACGACCTTCGGGTTATGAGCCCGACGAGCTACCAGGCTGCTCCATCCCGCGTCCGCGTGGTTTGTCGCTTCCATCACGACAACTATCTTCTTTACTGCTTAACTCAATCTTACAGACTTCAGTTAATTGGTTGCGGGAGCCGGATTTGAACCGACGACCTTCGGGTTATGAGCCCGACGAGCTACCAGGCTGCTCCATCCCGCGTCCGTGGTTGCGCACTATACGCCTGATGGGTTTTCTTGCAACCCCTTTTTGCAGATAAGTGGCTAAAATCGTGGTTGTGATGGATTTTTACGCTCAGATGCTGGAATGTTGCACAAATGCCTCAGGTCTTTTTCAGAAGGCGCATTTAATTATGGCGGTGCCTTTGCTATCTTCGCGCAGGGTTCCCGTATAAAGGTAAAGAAGGCATGAAAGCAGGTTGGGCAAAATATCTGGTGACCGGCACGCTGCTGGCGCTGCTGGCGGGGTGTTCGTCGAAACCCACCGATCGTGGGCAACAGTATAAGGATGGGACACTGAATCAACCGCTGGCGCTGGTCAATCAGCCCAACGCGAAGGGGCGCCCGGTGAATGGCAAAGACTTTGCCGACCAGGTTTCTCAAATCCGTTTTTCCTCTGCGGGCATGTATTCGCGTCAGTCCGGCACCTATAGCGCCATCGAGAGCTGGCTGATGGCCGGGGGCGATACTCGTCAGTTGCGCCAGTTCGGTCTGGATGCATATCAGATGGAAGGCACCGACAATTATGGCAACGTTCAGTTTACCGGTTACTACACCCCGGTGATTCAGGCGCGTTACACCCGCCAGGGTGAATTCCAGTATCCTTTATACCGTATGCCACCGCGTAGTAAGGGCAGGAAGCTGCCAAGCCGGGCGGAAATCTACAGTGGTGCGCTGGATGAACGCTTTATCGCGGGCTACAGCAATTCGCTGATGGATAACTTTATTATGGATGTGCAGGGCAGCGGCTATGTTGACTACGGGGATGGGCGTCCGCTGACGTTCTTCGGCTACGGTGGTAAGAATGGCCATCCTTATCGCAGTATCGGTAAAGTTCTGATCGACCGCGGTGAAGTGAAGCGCGAAGACATGTCGATGCAGGCTATCCGTCAGTGGGGCGAAACGCACAGCCCGGCTGAGGTGCGCGAACTGCTGGAGCAGAACCCTTCCTTTGTCTTCTTTAAACCTGAGAACTTTGCGCCCGTGCGTGGTGCCAGCGCGGTGCCGCTGGTGGCAAAAGCTTCGGTCGCGGCTGACCGTGCGTTGATCCCACCGGGTACTGCGCTGCTGGCAGAGATTCCGTTGCTGGATAACAACGGTAAATTTACCGGCAAATATGAGATGCGTATAATGGTGTCGCTGGATGTAGGGGGGGCCATTAAAGGGCAGCACTTCGACATATACCAGGGAATCGGCCCCGATGCCGGGCATATGGCGGGCTGGTTTAACCATTATGGCCGCGTCTGGGTGCTGAAAAATGCCCCAGGGGCCGGCGCACCGATATTCTCTTCTGCACAGAATAGTTCTTCTCAGAGTGGTTTACTGGTCAGTCAGTAAATCCACAGCGGGCGGCGAAGGCGGCCCGCTGTGTTTGGATAGGTTTCGAGGAATAACAGATGATGGTTCTTTCAGATGCCTGGCGGCAACGCTTTGGCGGAACGGCGCGCCTCTATGGCCAGTCTGCGCTTCAGCTCTTTGCGGATGCGCATGTCTGTGTAGTGGGCATTGGTGGGGTTGGTTCGTGGGCGGCGGAAGCATTGGTACGTACCGGCATCGGTGCGATCACATTGATCGATATGGACGACGTCTGCGTCACCAACACCAATCGTCAGGTTCACGCGCTGAAAGAGAATGTTGGCCGGGCGAAAACCGAGGTGATGGCTGAACGTCTGCTGGCGATCAATCCGGAATGCCGGGTGACCTGTGTTGACGACTTCATTACACCAGAGAATACGGCGGAGCTGATTGGGAAGGACTTCAGTTATGTGGTTGATGCCATTGATAGCGTGCGACCCAAAGCAGCGCTGCTGTCATGGTGTCGGCGTAATAAAGTGCCGCTGGTGACCACCGGGGGCGCAGGTGGGCAGATTGATCCCACACAGATCCAGGTGGCCGATCTGGCAAAAACCATTCAGGATCCGCTGGCGGCGAAATTGCGCGAGCGGCTCAAAAGTGATTTCAATATCGTCAGAAACAGCAAAGGTAAGTTGGGAATCGACTGCGTGTTTTCCACCGAGGCGTTGATGTATCCGCAGCCGGATGGCTCGGTATGTGCGTCGCGCAGCACCGCAGAAGGCCCGAAGCGTATGGACTGTGCGGCAGGGTTTGGTGCTGCAACGATGGTCACCGCCACCTTTGGTTTTGTCGCGGTATCCCATGTGCTGAAGAAAATGATGGCAAAAGCAGCGCGTCAGGCATAAATAGCGTAGAGGCTGATCTTCTGTTTCGGTCAGCCTTTTATTGCACGGGTCGATCGAAAAAATGATCGACCCGACGGTTACAAGCAGCCGTATTATTCATTCACCGCCCGCATCACGGCATCGGCCATCGCCTGCAATCCGGCGCTGCGTGAGGCGCTCAGCTGTTCTTTTAATCCCAACTGCTCAAATAGCGCCAGCGGATCGTCCTGTTGTAACTGTGTCGCTGTTTTACCTTCTACAGCCGTCAGCAGTACGGCCAACAGCCCGCGCACAATACGTCCCTCGCTCTCGCCAAAGAAATGCAGACGCCCGTCAGCCATCAGCTGATGCCCCAGCCAGACGCGATTTTCACATCCGGTCAGCTCAATATCAGCACTTCTCAGTTCATCGGGCAGGGCGGGCAACTGTTTGCCCAGCAGGATCAGCTGGCGGTAACGCTCCTCCCACTGCCTGAAATGGGAAAACTGCGCCCGCAGTGTGTCCGGAGTAATCAGTGTGCCAAAGGGATGCGAAGCGATAAGCGGTAAACTCATGATTAATCTGCCAGTAGTGTCAGGGCGGTGGTCATGGCCGCGACCAGCGCGTCCACATCTTCAACGGTATTATAAGGGGCGAAGGAGGCACGTAATGTCCCGCTGACGCCCAGGGCGGCCAGCAACGGCTGGGCGCAGTGCTGCCCGGCGCGCACGGCAATGCCGCTTTCGGCCAGTAGCATCACGACGTCACTGTGATGGATACCCGTAATATCAAATGCCAGCAGGCTGGAGTGGCTGGCGCGATAGCTGCGGAAACCGGGCAGTGCCGACAGACGTTGTTCGGCCTGTGTCGCCAGTTCACAACTCCAGCGCTCGGCGGCAGCTACATCGATGTGGCTTAACCACTCCAGCGCAGCACTCAGGCCAATGACGCCAGCCACATTAGGGGTGCCGGCTTCAAAGCACCACGGGACGGGTTGCGGGGTAAATCCCTCGAAGGTCACGCTGCTTATCATCTTGCCGCCCCCCTGCCAGGGCACCATTTCTGCCAGGCGTTCGGCTTTGCCATACAGCGCACCAATGCCCATCGGGCCGTACAGCTTATGTGCCGAAAAAGCATAAAAATCAATATCCAGTGCCTGTACATCCGGAGGGCAGTGCACCACGCCCTGGGCGCCATCGACCATCACTTTTGCACCACAGCCATGCGCAAGGCTGATGATCCGTTGCAGGTCAGGGCAACCGCCAGTGACGTTAGACATTTGCCCCACGGCCACCAGACGTGTGCGTGCATTCAGCAGTGCCGGGAGCAGATCGGGGTCTGGCAGGCGGTTTTTACCAATCGACCATTTGACGACGCGGGCACCCGTCTGTTCTGCCACCATCAGCCAGGGCACCAGATTAGCGTGGTGTTCCGCTTCGCTGACCACGATCTCATCCCCCGCTTGCAGGCGCGGGCGCAGCCAACTTTGTGCCACCAGATTGATCGCTTCAGTGGTGCCTTTGGTCCAGACAATATTGTGGCTGCTGGCGGCATTCAGCAGGTGTGCCACCTGTGCGCGGGCCTGTTCATAACGTTCGGTCAGGCGCTGTGCGGCAGCAAACTGGCTACGATGGACCGTACCCGCACTCAGGCGATAAAACTGTTCCGTGGCATCAATCACCGCCTGCGGTTTCAGCGCGGTGGCTGCGCTGTCGAGATAGCAGGTGGCATCGTTGAGTGCGGGGAACTGCTGGCGAAAGTGCCGCGGGTTAAATGACGTCATACTTTTTACGCGTTCCTCTGGGATGGTTCGTGCCTTTTTAGGACCAGACTGAAAGAGATGTGGTTTTCTGGCAAAGCTGAAAAAGCGCGTTATGCTGAATTATGACTGTTTATAGTGTTTACCCGCAAATAGAAGCGCTGTCTTAGTAGGATGTTAAACCCTTTTCTATTGTTATTTTGACAGCTCATCGGGTACTTCTTCTCATCACGGAGATATAAAAATGAAAAAGCTCGCCGCTGTGATCGCAGCCTGCACCATGACATTAGCTCTGGCTGGTTGTTCAAGCAATTATGTGATGCATACCAATGACGGCCGGACTATCGTTGCCGAGGGCAAACCTATGGTAGACGATGATACCGGGATGATCAGCTATAAAGATGCCAATGGGTCAAAACAGCAGATTAACCGCTCTGATGTCAAAGAGATGGTTGAGATGGGCCAGTAAAACGCAGGCAAAAAAAAGCACCGCCACAGGCGGTGCTATTAACAATCAATATGGACAGACAGGGTAAATCTACAGGAATAAAAGGTAGCCAGGCTACCAGACCTGAAAATCGTCAGGTCAAATGCAAACACAACATCACGACACAAGCCAAAAGCCCCTCAAAATTCCGCGCGTTAGCACCAAATTTCAAAACACTTTTCGTTCCGGCTCAGGAAGTGGCGCAACTATAGGTATTTGCTGGCAGTTCCTCAACGGACAATTTATAATGCCTCGGATAAAAAAAACTAATACGTAACTCTGTGTAACAGAGCAACGCCCGGCCTTGATGAAAAGTACCCATCTATCATGTCTAAACGTTTACCACCTTTGAATGCGCTGCGGGTTTTTGACGCTGCTGCGCGTCATCTCAGTTTTACCCGAGCGGCAGAAGAACTGTTTGTGACTCAGGCCGCTGTCAGTCATCAAATCAAGTCACTGGAAGACTTTCTGGGCCTTAAGCTGTTCCGTAGACGTAATCGATCTTTGCTGCTGACGGAAGAAGGGCAAAGCTATTACCTCGATATTAAAGAAATTTTCACCGCGCTGAATGATGCCACGCGCAAGCTACAGGCCCGCAGTGCAAAAGGCGCACTGACGGTCAGTTTGCTGCCGAGTTTTGCCATTCAATGGCTGGTGCCAAGACTGACCAGCTTTAACTCAGCTTATCCGGGAATCGATGTTCGTATCCAGGCCGTGGACCGCGATGAAGAGAAACTGGCCGATGATGTGGACGTGGCGATTTTCTACGGACGCGGTAACTGGCCGGGATTGCGGGTGGAAAAACTCTATGCGGAATACCTGCTGCCGGTCTGTTCACCGCTGCTGTTAACGGGCGAGCGCCCGTTGACATCGCCTGCGGCACTGGCAGGCCATACTTTACTGCATGATGCATCACGCCGTGACTGGCAGGCGTATACCCGCCAACTGGGGCTGAACAGTATTAATGTTCAGCAGGGGCCGATTTTCAGCCACAGTGCCATGGTGCTCCAGGCGGCAATCCATGGACAAGGCGTTGCACTGGCTAATAACGTGATGGCGCAGAGCGAGATTGAAGCGGGCAGGTTAGTGTGCCCGTTTAATGATGTATTAGTCAGTAAAAATGCTTTTTATCTGGTTTGTCATGACAGTCAGGCAGAACTGGGTAAAATAGCCGCCTTCCGTCAGTGGATTCTGGCAAAAGCGGCCAGCGAACAAGAAAAATTTCGCTTTCGCTACGAACACTGACCGTGATGCCTTCGCCGCCGAGCGGCAGGGGTAATGAATAAAGAGACAGGGAGGGGCCTCCCTGTCCGGATAGAGGATGGTGTCATGTCCAGTCGTGCAATGCTGATTTTCTCCGCCATCAGTGGATTCTTCTACGTGATGCTGGGGGCATTTGGTGCCCACGTGTTAAGCAAGTCGCTGGGAAGCGCAGAGATGGCCTGGATTAAAACCGGGCTGGAGTATCAGGCGTTTCACACCCTGGCGATACTCGGTATGGCAGCAGCGATGCTGCGCCGTGCAAATATCTGGTTTTACTGGAGCAGCGCATTTTTAGCGCTGGGTACGGTATTGTTCAGCGGCAGCCTTTACTGCCTGGCGCTGTCCCACCTGAAGTTATGGGTTTATATCACCCCGATTGGCGGCACTGGCTTCCTGATCGGGTGGGTTCTGATGTTGGTTGGCGCGCTGCGTCTGAAAAAAAGGGCAGATCGCCATGAATAAAATTTTGCTGTATTGCCGTCAGGGTTTTGAGAAAGAGTGTGCGGCCGAAATTACCGCCAAAGCCGCTGAACGCGAAGTGTATGGCTTCGCCCGCGTGAAAGATGACTCTGCCTACGTGCTGTTTGAGTGCTATCAGCAGGGTGAAGCAGAAAAGTTGCTCAATGAGCTGCCGTTTAGCGAACTGATTTTCTCCCGCCAGATGATCGTGGTGGGTGAACTGCTGCGTGACCTGCCCACCGAGGATCGCATCTCACCTGTCGCGGGGATGCTGACCGGAGTGGTAGAGAAGGGCGGCGATCTGCGTGTTGAAGTGCCGGACACCAATGCCAGCAAAGAGCTGCTGAAGTTCTGCCGTAAGTTTACCGTCCCGCTGCGTGCCAGCCTGCGTAAAGAAGGCATTCTGCTTAACTACGAAAGCAATAAGCGCCCGGTGGTTCACGTGTTCTTTATCGCTTCTGGCTGCTGTTATGTAGGGTATTCCCTGCCGCAGAATAATTCCGCGCTGTTTATGGGCATTCCGCGCCTGAAGTTCCCTTCCGATGCACCAAGCCGTTCCACGCTCAAGCTGGAAGAGGCTTTCCATGTCTTTATTCCTGCCGATGAGTGGGATGAGCGCCTGGCCAGCGGGATGTGGGCAGTGGATCTGGGGGCCTGTCCTGGCGGCTGGACCTATCAGCTTGTGCAGCGCAGCATGATGGTTAACGCGGTAGATAACGGTCCGATGGCACCGAGCCTGATGGATACCGGGCAGGTGTTCCATCAGCGTGAAGACGGCTTCAAATATCGCCCAACGCGTAGCAATAACTATTGGGTGGTCTGCGACATGGTAGAAAAACCGGTGCGTGTGGCAAATCTGATGGCGGACTGGCTGGTGAATGGCTGGTGTCGTGAGGCGATCTTTAACCTTAAGCTGCCGATGAAAAAACGCTATGAAGAGGTCTCGCAGAACCTGGCGATGATCGATGAAAAGCTGAAAGAAAATGGCATTAATGCACAGATTCAGGCGCGTCAGCTTTATCACGATCGTGAAGAAGTAACGGTACATATCCGCCGCATCTGGAGCGCTGCGCCGGGCCGCCGCGACGAAAAATAATCCAGAATGTAGGGGCGAGGCATGCCTCGCCCGTTGTTAAACGAGCCCGACCCTACGGCAAACGCAGATCCTTCAGATTCCCTTCCAGCACTAAATCCGTTTTAAGCGTTGCCACCTGCTGACAGATTTCCGCCATCTGCTGATGTTCGGCCAGTTTTTTGCGCCATTTTTCCGGCACGCGATCCAACTGCTGATAAATCTGCGCCAGACTGCCGAACTGTTGCAGTAGCTGGCTGGCACTTTTGGCCCCAATGCCCGCAACGCCGGGAATTTTGCTGCTGCTGATCCCCGCCAGCCCCCAGTAATCGGTCAGCTGTGCCGGAGCCACGCCAAATTCTGCGGCAATAAAGGGCACATCCAGCCAGCGTTTCTGGAAATAATCACGAATTTGGATAGTCGGTGCCAGCAACTGGCAGTAGCCTTTGTCGGTCGACACAATCGTCGCCTGATGGCCTGCGGAGGCGACCTTGCTGGCCAGCGTTGCGGCCAGATCGTCAGCTTCATCGCCTTTTGAGTGCCAGCTGGTTACACCAATACTGGCAAAGGCAGCCCGGAGCAACGGCATTTCGTCACGCAGGGAATCCGGCATCGGTGAACGTCCCGCTTTGTAATCAGGCAGGATCTGATGGCGCCAGCTGTCGCTGCGATCATCATCATCAAAAACGGCCACGGCGTGCGTTGGGCGTGTGTGGAGCAACAATTGTTGCAGGGCATTCAGGCAGGTTTCCTGGCAAGGGGAGCCCTGAACCGCATGAATGCGCCGAATCAGATTCAGCGCATCGATAATTAACAGATGTATCATCAGATAACCCTGAGCGGCCCGCAGGCCGCTCTTTACTTAATGATTTCGTAACAGGGGATATACGCGCTGCCCGGCAGCTTCATACGGTGCTGCGCGACAAATCCTTGCAGCAGATCATCCATGCGACGCATGATTTCCGGGTCACCGTGCAGTTTGTACGGCCCTTTCTCTTTGATGGCCTTGATGCCCACATCTTTCACGTTACCGGCCACGATGCCGGAGAACGCCCGGCGCAGTGCAGCTGCCAGCTGTTCGGCAGGCTGTTCGGGAGACAGATTGAGGTTTGCCATATTTTCATGGCTTGGCATAAACGGCATTTGCAGGTCGGGCGCAATGCGTAGTGCCCAGTTGAAGCTGTAAGCATCACCGGTTTCGCGGCGATACTCTTTCACTTTCGGCATCGCTTTTTTCATCAGACGTGCCACTTCGGCCGCATCATCAATAATGATGGTGTAGTGCTTGCGTGCTTCATCCCCCAGGGTACTGACAATAAACTCATCCAGCACGCGGAAGTAGTCGGCACTCTCTTTTGGTCCGGTGAGGATCAGCGGCAGAACCTGGTCATGGTTGTGTGGGTTCATCAGGATACCCAGCAGATAAAGCAGCTCTTCGGCTGTTCCGACCCCGCCGGGGAAGATGATAATGCCGTGGGCGATACGCACAAACGCTTCCAGGCGTTTTTCGATATCGGGCATGATGATCAGTTCATTCACCAGTGGGTTAGGCGGTTCGGCAGCAATGATCGAGGGTTCGGTCAGACCGATGAAACGGCTATCTCTGTAGCGCTGCTGGGCATGGCCCACCGCCGCCCCTTTCATCGGTGCTTCCATTACACCCGGCCCGCAGCCGGTGCAAATATTCAGTTCACGTAAGCCAAGCTGGGAGCCAACATTGCGGCAGTATTGGTATTCAACGGCGTTGATTGAGTGACCACCCCAGCACACCACGGTATTGGGCTCTTCCCCCACGTGCAGCGCACGCGCGTTACGCAGGATAGAGAAGACCAGGTTGGTGATATGAACGGGATCTTCCGCTTTCAACTGCTGGAAGCGCCCGGCGTTATCGATCTGGCCGTTGAGGAACAAGATGTCGCGCAGAACGGCAAACAGGTTAGCCTGAAGCGCACGAATAATTCGCCCGTCAACAAATGCCTCTTCTGGCGGGTTGATCAGTTCCAGTTTGACGCCGCGCTCACGGCGCAGCACGTTAATATCAAAGCTTTCGAAGCGGGAAAGCAGTTCGTGGCTACTGTCGGTTTGACTGCCTGAATTCAGCACGGCAAGTGAGCAGTTACGGAATAACTGGTAGAGGTCGCTGCTGGCCGTGCGCTTCAGCATATCGACTTCGAGCTGTGAAAGCAGGTCCATTGAGCCGAGAGGGCTGACATGTGTAATCAAGTGAACTCCTTTACACCCGCAGGGGTGCAGTAACTCCGTGATGTGACGATCACAAAAGCAAAATGTCCTTGGGCCGCTGTCGCTGCCCGTTGTCAGAGTAGCCTTTTCCATTGATATTTAACAATAGCTTAACGTTGCGATCGGCGATTTACTGACGGACCAGTCTTGAACGGCTGGCGACAAACTTATCGTTGGTACGCCAGGGATTGATATCCAGACCACCACGCCGCGTATAGCGGGCATAAACGGTCAGACTCTCCGGCTGGCAGTAACGAAGAATATCGTTAAAGATGCGTTCGACGCACTGTTCGTGGAACTCATTATGATGGCGGAATGAGACCAGATAACGGAGCAGTGCCTCGCGCTGAATACGCGGGCCACGATAACTGATTTGCACTGACCCCCAGTCCGGCTGGTTAGTGATCAGACAGTTAGATTTGAGCAGGTGGCTGACCAGTTGCTCCTCAACGCGTTCGTTGCTGGTGGCATCGCGCAGATAGTCGGCATTGAACTGATAGTGATCAATCACAATGTCCTGCTCATCAATGCATTCGCCGTTGAAACGGCCGATGGGCTGGCCTTCAATCTCTTGCAGGCGGAATAGCGCAACGCTAACTTTACCCGCAGCACAGTCACTGAGATCGCGTTCCAGCGTCTGACGGACGTCACCCCAGTCGGCAAATTGCGTTTGATTAAAACTGTTCAGATACAGTTTAAAACTTTTGGATTCAATAAGATTAACGCTGCCGGCATCCAGAGTGACTTCACCCAGCGCCACCTGCGGCAGCCCTTTACTGTTCAGCCAGGACAGTTCGTACAGCGTCCAGATATCCGCGCCGCTGAACGGCAGATTATCGGGATACAGGCCCAGCGGTTCACGGTTCAGGCTACGCGGGACAGCCTGTAACAGCTCTGGTTGATAGCTGTCGTGATATTCTGTGGGTTTCCCCAGAGTCAGGCCTTCCAGTGCCTGATGATGGTCGTATGAAGACATGGTGTTACCTTGTGTTACTTTAGGGTGCCCGCCGTGGCAGGCAGCTTGAAGAGTGTCGTGTACCGATGCGCACACCAGGTTGTCAGTGTAACCCAGCCAGCAAAGAGTGAAAAAATAATGATCGAAGAAACCTCCCAGGCCCTACGCGATTTTAGCCAGCGCTATTGCGATCTCTGGCAGCAGCAGCATGGTCATGCACCGGCGAGCGCCGATCTGTACGGCATTCCCTCGCCTTGCGTCACCGCCACCCATAATGATGAAGTCTGGTGGCAGCCACAGCCCTTTACGCTGGCAAAAAACTTGGATGCCGTTGAACGTGCACTGGATATCAGCTTGCAGCCCTCGATCACCGGATTCTATACCGCACAATTTGCCGGTGACATGATGGGAACTTATGCCGGACACCAGGTGTCTTTGGTACAGGTGTGGAGTGAAGACGATTTTGTGCGCGTGCAGGAAAATCTGATTGGGCACCTGGTGATGAAGCGTCGTCTTAAACACTCTCCTACTCTGTTTATTGCTACTACGGAGTCTGAACTGGAGGTGGTGTCGGTTTGTAATCTCAATGGCGAAGTGATTATTGAGCAGTTAGGAACGCAAAAACGGCAGGTCATCTCCCCTTCAATTGAGAATTTTCTTATTTCTTTACAACCCCTTAGCGAACGTTGCTGAGAGTTTGCCCGTTCATTTTGTGCGAGATGTCTCACGTACTCTGTGAGAGATCGCATCCCTTTGATGCAGACATATCAATCGTTCTAATTGTAAAAATATTGTAGATCATCACGTTAGGGTACTGATTGTGATAACACGCCTGTGAGATGCGTAAAAAACTGGCACGGGTGTCTTGTTTGCTTATGCTGAACAGGCAAAATAGCACCCATCGCAAAGGACAGTCAGGGTTGAACGAACATCAGGACGATGTGCTCATGGAATGAGTTGGACCCGTCAGGATGACGTATCAGGGAAAGGCTTCCGGATGAAGCGTGGAAACCTCAGGGAGAGGTAAAGGACACCTCCAGGACGGAGAATGTGGACCGAACAAGGTAGTCGGTGATCATGGACGTCAAAGGATTCGCATCAGGATGGTGCACGCTATGGAGAGTGTCAGGAATAGTTTTCAAGGATGAGCAGGGAGCATAAATGTAGCTGGAACGCTGCAAACGGACCAGGGGCACTGTATATACAGTGCCCCTTTTTTCGTTGAAATTTTTACCCGGCACGGTGCGGATGCTATGCTTTGCGACCTTTATCCCCAACGCTTAATCAGGAGGTTGCTCATGAGCCGTGAACAACAGGTGCAGGAACGGTTGCTGGCCATTGAAACGCAGCTTAAACAGGCGGGTTTATGGCAGGCTATTGCCCCAAATAGTGAGGCGTTTGCCAGCACAGAACCTTTCTGCGTCGATACCATGACGCCATTACAATGGCTGCAATGGATATTCCTGCCGCGCATGCAGGCGCTGCTGGATGCCGGTGCGCCGCTGCCGACAACGTTGGCGATAGCGCCTTACTATGAAGTGTGGCTGGAAGGTGAGATCCCGGAGCGTGCGCAACTGTTGCACCTTTTAAATGCCTTTGACCAGTTATTTGAGTCACAAAACTGATGCTGGAAATTATTTATCAGGATCAGTGGCTGGTGGCGGTGAATAAGCCGTCCGGCTGGCTGGTTCACCGCAGTTGGCTGGACCGTCATGAAACCCGTTTTGTGATGCAAACGGTGCGAGACCAGATTGGCCAGCACGTGTTTACCGTGCACCGGTTGGATCGGCCAACGTCCGGCGTACTGCTGATGGCGCTGTCGAGTGATGTGGCGCGTTTATTGTCAGAACAATTTGAACAGCATCAGTTGCAGAAAACCTATCATGCCGTGGTACGCGGCTGGCTGGAAGGTGATGAGGTACTGGACTATGCGCTGACCGAAGAACTGGACAAAATTGCGGATAAGTTTAGCCAGCCTGAAAAAGCGCCGCAGTCGGCCGTCACCCATTGGCGTGGGCTGGCCACTGCCGAACTGCCCGTGCCCGTCGGCCCTTATCAAACCTCGCGCTATTCTCTGGTAGAGATGAAACCGGAATCCGGGCGTAAGCATCAGTTGCGTCGTCATATGACCCATCTGCGCCACCCGATTATCGGCGATAGCGCCCATGGCGATTTGAAGCAGAATCGCAGTGCTGCGACAAACTTCGGGATGAACCGACTTATGCTGCACGCCAGCGAACTATGCCTGGCGCACCCGGTAACCCAGGTGCCATTGGTGCTGCGTGCCGGGCTGGATGACGTCTGGCAAACGGCGATGACGCAGTTCGACTGGCAGCACTGTCTCCCTAATATTCCACGGGTTGAGTTCGCGACGGAAAGCCCGCAGGATAGTGAACAACGATAAGCATTCCAAAATGGAGAAGAGCATGGCTGAGGTAGGCATTTTTGTTGGCACCGTTTACGGTAATGCCCTGTTGGTGGCCGAAGAGGCTGAACCACTGCTAGTTGCGGCGGGCCATCAGGTGAAGATTTTTGAAGATCCCACGTTGGAAGACTGGCAGCACTATGCGCAGAAAGCCGTGCTGGTGATCACATCAACCACTGGACAAGGCGATCTGCCGGACAGCATTGCTTCCCTTTACGCTGGCATCAAAGATAAGTTGGGTTACCAGCCTGAGCTGCGTTACGGCATTATCGCGCTGGGCGATAGCAGCTATGATGAGTTCTGCGGCGGCGGCAAAAAATTTGCTGACCTGTTACAGGATCAAAGTGCTATCCGCGTGGGTGAGATGCTGCTGGTGGATGCCACGGAAAACCCGGAGCCGGAAGAGGTCACCTCTCCGTGGGTTGAGCAGTGGGCTAAGCTCATTGCATAATTGACGAGCGGGTCTGCAATGCAGGCCCGCCTCGCAGCGGATCCCGAACCTACAGTTTTAGCCGCTCCTTCGCCAGCCGTGCCACGTTCTGCATCTCATCCAACAGCTCAAACAATTCAGGCTCTACCTGAGTGATATCCTCACTCTGACGCAGGCTTTGTTCCAGTGCCAGGCAGAGTTGCTTCATGCGTGGTACTCCGCTGTAGCTGGCGCTGCCATGCAGTTTATGGATGATATCGCGCAGTGAAGTTGTATTATTCTCCGTCATATATTGCTCTATCAGCATCTGAACTTCCGGTAAGAAATCCACCAGCATCTGCAACAAATCGCGTGCCAGATCGGGTTTATTCGCCGCCTGACGTAACGCGAGTGCCCAGTCGAGGGACGCCGGTACTTCAATCACCGGCAGCGACATGCGTTGCCCGCCCGGTGAATAGCGTGCCAGCAGTCGACTCAGTTTCTGCTCATCGATAGGTTTGGCGAGGTAATCGTTCATCCCGGCTTTGATCAGCTGTTCCCTTTCGCCATCCAGTGCGTGCGCCGTGACCGCCACTATCGGTGTATTGGCGTGCTGTGGCAGGGTACGAATGGCTTCACTGGCACGAATGCCGTCGATCTCCGGCATCTGAATATCCATTAAAATAATATCCAGATGCTGATGACGCGCCTGATTAATCGCCGCTTCACCACTGTCACACAGCACAATGTGCGCGACTTGCTCTTCCAGCAGTGCTCCAATCAGCTTCAGGTTAGCCAGGTTATCATCCACCGCCATCACACGCAGCGGCAGACGGTGCCGTTCGGTCAGTGGCAGGGCATCACGGTGATGATGATCGACCAGAACGGGGATCAGACGGGTCATGGATATCGGTTTAATCAGGCAGGCCGTCACACCGCGTGCTTTGAGCTCTTCCGCATAAACCTGCATCTGGAATGGCAGAGCCATAATGACGCTGTTAGCACGTTGTAGTATTGGCGTCAGCTGTTCTCCGGTGATCTCAAGATTTTGCGGGTCAGCTACCGGAACGCCCATCAGCAGCACATCATAGTGTGCTTCCGGAAGTTCACTCAGTGACGGGCTGTAGCTGATGTTCATTGGCGTTGCGGCCAGCATCTCCATCAGCGCTTTCGCGGCCGTGGCGTTGGGTTCGACATAGGCCATGCGCTGGCCTTCGATGCAATCCATCACCCGTGGATCACTGGCAGCGTTCGGATTCAGGGCCAGATTAACGTGGAACCAGAAGGTGGAACCGTGATTGAGGCGGCTGTGGAACGAGATTTCGCCGCCCATTTCATTAACCAGTTTCTGAGTGATCACCAGACCCAGCCCGGTGCCGCCGTGACGGCGCGAAATACTGGCATCCGCCTGACGAAACGCCTGAAACAGCTGCGATTGCTGCTTTTCTGAAATCCCGATGCCGCTGTCATGAATCTGAACTTCCAGCTCCATACGGTTATTACTCAGGGCGCGTTTCTCCACGCGAATATCAATATTGCCACGTTCGGTGAACTTGATTGCGTTGCCGAGCAGGTTGACGATGATTTGCTGCATGCGCAGCGGATCGCCAATGGCATTATCCGGCACGTCACTCTGGATATTAAGCGTGAGCTCCAGTCCTTTCTCATGTGCGGACTGCGCCAGCAGAACCACCACTTCATCCAGCGTGGCACGCAGCGGGAAGGGGATGGTCTCCAGTATTAATTTTCCGGCTTCAAGTTTTGAGAAGTCGAGCACATCGTTAATGATGCTTAACAGGTTATTCGCCGATCGTTCAATGGTATGAAGATAATCGCGCTGGGTGGAATTCAGCGTGGTTTTGAGCGTCTGGCGGGTAAAGCCAATCACGCCGTTTAACGGCGTGCGCAGCTCATGTGACATATTGGCGAGGAACTCTGATTTAATACGCGCGGCTTCCTGGGCGCGTTTTTTAGCCAGATCCAACTCGACGTTTTGGATCTCCATCTGTTCCAGCGTTTCACGCAAGTCAGAGGTAGCCTGGTCGATATTTTGCTGCATCTCTTCGTGATAGGCGGTAAGAGACATGGCCATCGAGTTGATGCCGTTTTTCAGCACATCGAGTTCACCCAGCATATGCCCTTCTACGCGGCTGTCTAGCTGGCCACGGCGGATGCGGTCAACGGTACTCACCATATTGCGGATCGGCCCGGTGACATCGCGCATCAGACGGTAGGCAAACAGCATGGCAATACACAGGCAAAGCAGCAGCAAGAGGGTAGAGATAAACACCTCTTTATACTGCTGTAGCCTGACGGATTGCAGATCCAGCTCAATGGCGACATAACCGAGGGGATTACCATTGGGTTTCGCATCCTGGCCCGGCGATTCATCCGGATAATAGCTTTCGGAGAGGATGGGGGTACGCAGGATCACGGAGTTTCCGTGGCGCTGTTTCATATAGCGAGTGGTTAACGGCGTGTTGTCCGGCAGGCGCAGCAGGTCGGGCGTCTGATGGTAGTTTGACGTGACAAACAACTGATTGTGATCGTCGAAAACCGAAATGGCCCGCACAATATCTGAATGACGGCGATGCAGCAGGCTGACCAGTTGGCGCACGGACTCTTTACTGTGAAAGGTCATGCCATATTCACTTGAGACCGCCAGCGGTTCGATAATATTGACCCCGGCATCGGTGAGCTGGCTCTGTAATTCGTTATATCGGTTCACGACGAAAAACGTGGAGAGCAGCAGCCCAATCATCAGCGTGGGTGCCAGAATCAAAATCATCATTCGAGCCCGCAGGCTGTATTTGGTCATAATATTCCCTGTGCGCGGTGTTTCGCTCTGTGCCGTCCAACTGGCGCTGTGTTCAGAGGCAGGCAATACCCGATTTTCCTGCCGATAATGATGACGTGTGAATCACAAAGAAACAATGATGAAATTCTACCCTGAAAGATTGTGTTGCCCCATCGTGAAGCGTGAACATAAGGCGTCATTTCAGATTGATGATAGCGTTCAGCGCCACGCTTTGTGGCAGGACATTGGCATGAACGTCACGAACAGGGGCAGGCAAAGGCTTGTATCAGTTCTTCCTGCTCAGTAACGCAGAATGATAAATTTTTTTTTAAAAACTGGAACAGTTTTCGCATAAGCCTAAGCTATAGCAGCTGACTGTATCGCCACACACCGATGAAATGTGCTTTTGAAATGAGAAATTGGGCTCAGACGCCAGGAAAAATGGCTGAAAATGTCGCAGGTGTGGAAGGCGTTGCAGCAATAGTCGTGAAGGCTGCGTATAATGCGGGATTCAATAATCTGAAAACAACGGCGTCACTGTGTACGGCGAAGATCCATGGTGCTGTTTAGCTGAAAATAAGGCCTGAACAGAGGCTATTCCAGGAGAGGATATGGTTGCGGTAAGAAGTGCACATCTGAATACAGCTGGCGAGTTTGCGCTCGACCAATGGATCACCAGTCTGGGGATCTCCAACCAGCAGTCATGTGAACGACTGGCCGATACCTGGCGCTATTGTGAAACAGCGACCAAAAATCATCCTGACGCAGCACTGTTACTGTGGCGTGGCGTCGAGATGGTAGAAATCCTCTCAATGCTCAGCATGGACAACGAAACGCTGCGTGCCGCTTTGCTGTTCCCATTGGCCGATGCCAACGTGGTGAGCGAAGAGGTTCTGGAAGAGCAGCACGGTAAAGCCATTGTCTCGCTGGTGCATGGCGTGCGCGATATGGATGCCATCCGTCAGTTAAAAGCGACCCACAATGATTCGATGGCCTCAGAGCAGGTCGATAACGTGCGCCGCATGCTGCTGGCGATGGTGGAAGATTTCCGCTGTGTGGTGATTAAGCTGGCGGAGCGTATTGCCCACCTGCGTGAAGTGAAAGACGCGCCGGAAGATGAACGCGTCCTGGCGGCAAAAGAGTGCACCAATATTTATGCTCCGCTGGCAAACCGCCTGGGTATCGGCCAGCTTAAATGGGAGCTGGAGGACTTCTGCTTCCGTTATCTGCATCCTGATGAATACAAACGTATTGCCAAACTGCTGCACGAGCGTCGTATCGATCGGGAAGACTACATTGATACTTTCGTGCAGTCGCTGCGCACGGAGATTGTGAAAGAGGGCGTGAAGGCCGAGGTGTATGGTCGCCCAAAACATATCTACAGCATCTGGCGCAAGATGCAGAAAAAGTCGCTGTCGTTTGATGAGTTGTTCGATGTGCGCGCGGTGCGCATCGTGGCTGAGCGTTTGCAGGACTGTTATGGTGCGCTGGGTATCGTCCATACTCTGTACCGCCATATACCGAGCGAATTTGACGACTACGTTGCCAACCCTAAGCCGAACGGCTACCAGTCTATTCATACCGTGGTTCTCGGGCCAAAGGGTAAAACCGTCGAGATTCAGATCCGTACCCGCCAGATGCATGAAGATGCCGAGCTGGGCGTTGCCGCGCACTGGAAATATAAAGAGGGTGCAGCAAGTGGCAGCGCTCGCGGGGCTTCCGGCCACGAAGAACGTATTGCCTGGCTGCGTAAGCTGATTACCTGGCAGGAAGAGATGGCGGACAGCGGCGAGTTGCTCGACGAAGTACGCAGCCAGGTGTTCGACGACCGGGTTTATGTCTTTACGCCGAAAGGGGATGTGGTCGATCTGCCGGCCGGGTCCACACCGCTGGACTTTGCTTACCATATCCACAGCGATATCGGCCACCGTTGCATCGGCGCGAAAATCAGCGGGCGCATTGTGCCGTTCACCTATCAGCTGCAGATGGGCGACCAGATTGACATCATCACTCAGAAGCAGCCGAACCCAAGCCGGGACTGGCTGAACCCGAACCTGGGCTATGTCACCACCAGCCGGGGGCGCTCGAAGATCCACGCCTGGTTCCGCAAACAGGATCGTGACAAGAATATTATTGCCGGGCGTCAAATCCTCGACAGCGAACTGGACCATCTTGATATCAATCTGAAAGATGCCGAGAAGCTGCTGCTACCGCGCTACAACTTCAACACGCTGGATGAGCTGCTGGCCGCGATTGGCGGTGGCGATGTCCGTCTCAACCAGATGAGCAACTTCCTGCAGTCGAAGCTGAACAAGCCAAGCGCTGAGGAAGAAGATCGTGAAGCGCTGCAAAAACTGACGCAGAAAACCTCTAACAGCGTACCTCGTAGCAAAGAGAGCGGCCGCGTGGTGGTGGAAGGGGTCGGTAATCTGATGCACCACATTGCGCGCTGCTGCCAGCCGATTCCGGGTGACGATATCACCGGGTTTATCACCCAGGGACGCGGAATTTCGATTCACCGTGCCGACTGTGACCAGTTGGCGGATCTGATGTCTCATGCACCGGAACGTATCGTCGATGCGGTCTGGGGTGAGACTTATTCCAGCGGTTATTCCTTGGTGGTGCGTGTTACCGCGAACGATCGCAGCGGCCTGTTGCGCGATATCACCACCATCCTGGCCAATGAAAAAGTGAACGTGCTGGGCGTATCCAGCCACAGTGACACCAAAAAGCAGCTGGCGACGATTGATATGGATATTGAGATCTATAACCAGCAGGTGTTGAGCCGGGTGATAGCACGGCTTAACCAGGTCCCGGATATCATCGACGCTAAGAGATTGCATTAACCGGGCCGGGCATGCCCGGCCCCTGGTGCCCGGTTCGATCGTAGGGGCGACGCATGCGTCGCCCTCCTAATTCAACATGGAATACACTATGACTTCTCTCGATCGCCTGCTGGGCATCATGAAAACCCTGCGCGATCCGGAACACGGCTGCCCGTGGGATCGCCAGCAGACTTTTGCCTCTATTGCCCCTTATACCCTCGAAGAAACCTACGAAGTGATTGATGCGATTAACCGCGCTGATTTTGACGATCTGCGCGGTGAGCTGGGTGATCTCCTGTTCCAGGTGGTGTTTTACGCTCAGATGGCGCAGGAAGAGGGGCGCTTTAACTTCGACGATATCTGCAATGCGATCAGCGATAAACTGGAACGCCGCCATCCGCATATCTTTGCCGATGCGCAGGTCAGCGACAGTGCTGAGGTGTTGGTCAACTGGGAAAAAATTAAAAGCGATGAGCGTGCCGAAAAAGCACAGCATTCGGCGCTGGATGATATCCCACATGCCTTGCCTGCTCTGATGCGTGCTCACAAAATCCAGAAGCGTTGCAGTCACGTGGGCTTCGACTGGACCACGATTGGACCGGTGCTCGATAAAGTGCATGAAGAGATTGATGAAGTGATGCATGAAGCGCAGCAGGCGGTCATCGATCAGGACAAGCTGGAAGAAGAGATTGGCGATCTGCTGTTTGCCACGGTCAACCTGTCACGGCATCTCGGCAGTAAAGCCGAAACTGCATTGCAGAAGGCCAATACCAAGTTTGAACGTCGTTTTCGCCAGGTTGAGCAGATTATTGCCGCAGGAGGGATGGAAATGCAGCAGGCGACCCTCGAACAGATGGAAGCCGCATGGCAGGTTGTGAAATCTCAGGAATAATTGGCTGACACGATTCAACAAAAATGTGACGCGCGTCAACCTCCTGATGCGCATATTCAGGTAATCTCATGGCGGTAAATGCGGTGGTAAGCACACAACCGGAAACGAGCAATTGTCGCAACGGGGTGTTTCGGGTATACTATTTTCCCGTCTTGGTTATTCATTCCATCGTCTTTAAACCTACATTCTCAGGTTCAGCATGACAACGAACTATATATTTGTGACCGGCGGGGTCGTTTCCTCTCTGGGTAAAGGCATTGCCGCAGCTTCCCTGGCCGCTATCCTTGAAGCGCGTGGTCTTAACGTGACCATCATGAAGCTGGACCCGTACATCAACGTGGACCCAGGCACCATGAGTCCAACCCAGCACGGTGAAGTTTATGTCACCGATGATGGCGCGGAAACCGATCTGGATCTCGGTCACTACGAGCGTTTCATCCGTACTAAGATGAGCCGCCGTAACAACTTCACCACAGGCCGTATCTATTCAGAAGTCCTGCGCAAAGAGCGTCGTGGCGACTATCTGGGTGCGACCATTCAGGTGATCCCGCACATTACCAATGCCATCAAAGAACGCATCATTGAAGGTGGCGAAGGCCATGATGTCGTGCTGGTGGAAATTGGTGGCACCGTGGGTGATATCGAATCACTGCCATTCCTGGAAGCCATTCGTCAGATGGCGGTGGATGTGGGCCGTGAGCACACCATGTATATGCACCTGACGCTGGTGCCGTACATGGCCGCGGCGGGCGAAGTGAAAACGAAGCCAACCCAGCATTCCGTGAAAGAGCTGCTGTCTATCGGTATTCAGCCCGATGTGCTGATCTGCCGTTCTGACCGCGCGGTTCCCGCTAACGAACGCGCTAAGATTGCGCTGTTCTGTAATGTGCCGGAAAAAGCCGTTATCTCACTGAAAGATGTCGACTCCATCTACAAAATTCCTGGCATGCTGAAATCGCAGGGCCTGGATGACTTTATCTGCAAACGCTTCAATCTGAATGCTCCGGAAGCCAACCTTGGCGAGTGGGAGCAGGTGATTTATCAGGAAGCGAATCCAGGTGGTGAAGTGACCATCGGGATGGTCGGTAAATATGTCGAACTGCCGGATGCGTACAAATCAGTGATCGAAGCCCTGAAGCACGGTGGTCTGAAAAACCGTGTGACGGTGAATATCAAGCTGATCGACTCTCAAGATGTTGAAACCCGTGGTGTTGAAGTGCTGAAGGATCTGGATGCTATCCTTATCCCTGGCGGTTTCGGCTATCGTGGTGTGGAAGGCAAATTGATGACGGCGCAGTATGCCCGCGAAAACAATATTCCTTACCTCGGCATTTGCCTCGGTATGCAGGTCGCATTGATGGAGTTTGCCCGTAACGTGGCACATATGGAGGGTGCGAACTCAACGGAGTTCGTTCCTGACTGTAAGTACCCGGTTGTGGCGCTGATTACCGAATGGCGTGATGAAGAAGGCAACGTTGAGCAGCGTACTGAGCAGAGCGATTTGGGCGGCACCATGCGCCTGGGTAGCCAGCAGTGCCAGCTGACGGATAACAGCCTGGTGCGTAATCTCTATGGTTCAGACACCATTGTTGAGCGCCACCGTCATCGTTATGAAGTCAACAATATGCTATTGAAGCAAATTGAAGCGGCCGGTTTACGTGTGGCAGGTCGCTCTGGGGATGACCAACTGGTTGAGATCATTGAGATCCCTGACCACCCATGGTTTGTTGCGTGTCAGTTCCATCCGGAATTCACCTCAACACCTCGGGACGGGCACCCGCTGTTCAGTGGCTTTGTGAAAGCTGCCAGCGAGTACCAGAAGCGTTTGGCAAAATAAGTGTTTTCATAACGGCTTGAAATCTTAGGGTTTCAAGCCGTGTGTCTAAGTTTAAGCTAACTTGTACTGAGGAAAAACTAATGTCCAAAATCATTAAAGTCATCGGTCGCGAAATCATCGACTCTCGTGGAAACCCGACTGTTGAAGCTGAAGTGCATCTGGAAGGCGGCTTTGTCGGTCTGGCAGCGGCGCCATCAGGTGCTTCTACTGGTTCTCGCGAAGCGCTGGAACTGCGTGACGGTGACAAATCTCGTTTCCTGGGTAAAGGCGTCACTAAAGCTGTTGCTGCTGTTAATGGTCCGATCGCTGACGCGGTTACCGGCAAAGATGCCAAAGACCAGGCCAATATCGACAAGATCATGATCGATCTGGACGGTACTGAGAACAAATCACAGTTTGGTGCTAACGCCATTCTGGCTGTTTCTCTGGCTGCGGCTAAAGCGGCTGCTGCTGCGAAAGGCATGCCACTGTACGAGCACATCGCTGAACTGAACGGCACCCCAGGCAAGTTCTCTATGCCACTGCCAATGATGAACATCATCAACGGCGGCGAGCACGCAGACAACAACGTCGACATCCAGGAATTCATGATCCAGCCTGTTGGCGCGAAAACGCTGAAAGAAGCTGTACGTATGGGTTCTGAAGTGTTCCATACCCTGGCAAAAGTGCTGAAATCTAAAGGCATGGGCACTGCGGTTGGTGACGAAGGTGGCTATGCGCCAAACCTGGGTTCTAACGCAGAAGCACTGGCTGTTATCGCTGAAGCGGTAAAAGAAGCGGGCTATGTTCTGGGTAAAGACATCACCCTGGCAATGGACTGTGCAGCATCTGAATTCTACAAAGACGGTAAATATGTGCTGGCAGGCGAAGGCAACAAAGCCTTCACTTCTGAAGAGTTCACTCACTTCCTGGAAGACCTGACCAAACAGTACCCAATCGTCTCTATCGAAGATGGCCTGGACGAATCTGACTGGGCTGGCTTCAAATACCAGACCGAAGTGCTGGGCGACAAAATCCAGCTGGTGGGCGACGACCTGTTCGTGACCAACACCAAGATCCTGAAAGAAGGCATCGACAAAGGCATCGCTAACTCCATCCTGATCAAATTCAACCAGATCGGTTCTCTGACCGAGACGCTGGCTGCGATCAAAATGGCTAAAGACGCGGGCTACACTGCGGTGATCTCTCACCGTTCAGGTGAAACTGAAGATGCCACTATCGCTGACCTGGCGGTAGGTACTGCAGCGGGCCAGATCAAAACCGGTTCTATGAGCCGTTCTGACCGTGTTGCTAAGTACAACCAGCTGATCCGTATCGAAGAAGCGCTGGGCAACCGTGCGCCATTCAACGGCCTGAAAGAAGTTAAAGGTCAGTAAGCTGCCGATATTCTGAACCGGTTATCCGGTTGAGGATTATCTGAAAAGCCCCGTCTCCGGACGGGGCTTTTTTTTGCTTATTTTTATTTTTCAGCGAGTTAAGGTTATTTCTTGAATGCGGAAAAGTCCTGGTTCATGGATTGCAGGGCGTTTTTATGCGTCATTTTGTGTAAATTCGCGGTGACTATTTGTAACCAGGATCAGAAAATATGAAATACCGTGCTGATGTTGACGGGCTACGCGCACTCGCCGTACTGCCGGTTATTGCGTACCACATGGGAATAGGGGGGATACCCGGCGGTTTTACCGGCGTCGATATCTTCTTTGTGATTTCCGGCTATCTGATCTGCGGCATTATTTATAACAGTGCCATGAGTGGCAACTTCTCTTATCTCGATTTCTATAAACGTCGCTGCCTGCGTATTTTGCCACCGCTGTTTGTGGTGCTGCTGGCGGTGATGATATTTGGTTATTACCACCTGCTTCCCGCTCAGTTTACCGATCTGAGCAACAGTGCGCTGGCGGCATTGCTGTCGGCATCGAATATCTTTTTCTGGAAAACCACCGGCTATTTTGATGGCCCGGCCGATCTCAAGCCGCTGCTGCATACCTGGTCGCTGGCGGTGGAAGAGCAGTTCTATATTCTCTTCCCCATCATCCTGTTGCTGGTGATCCGTCTGTTCCGCAACCGTACCACTCAGGTGATGCTGCTGGTGATAGCGGGTTCGCTGCTGTTGAGTATTTACGGCGTTACGCGCAAACCTACCTTTACCTTCTACATGCTTCCGACCCGCGCCTGGGAGATGGCGCTCGGCGGGATTATTGCTATCGCCGGGCTGGAAGCCAAAACCGCCCATTACCGTACCGGGGTGAAACACGCCATGAGCCTCAGCGGGCTGGCGTTGATTCTGTTTGGTTTTCTCTGGCTTGATACCACCCTGCCTTTCCCGGCGTGGAATGCGCTCTATCCGTGTCTTGGTAGCTTCCTGATTATCCTGGCGGGTCAGCAGTCTGTCGTCTCCCGTCTGCTGGCACTGAAGCCGGTCGTGTATATCGGTATGATCTCCTACTGCCTGTATCTGTGGCACTGGCCGATCATTGTTTACTCGCGCATGTTCTTTAATTTTGAACCGGGTGTGCGTGAGCTGGTGATCCTCGCCTTAACCTTTGGTCTGGCAGTGGCATCGCGCTATCTGATCGAAATCCCGTTCCGCTACAAACTGTCTTACATCAGCCCGGGCCGTATTGTGGCGGCTTCGGTGATATGGCTTGCCGTGATGGCCAGCGGAGCGCTGTATAAAGGCCATATCAGTAACAGCTCCGGGCAATTTTCTCCGGCGGCGTTGGCGCTGGCGCAGTACTCGGAATACAGCAAGATGCCGGAGTTTGACTACCAATATCGTCGTGGGCAGTGTTTCGTTGATGGTAAGAGTGAGGAAGATAAGCCGTTTGATCGTGAGTTCTGCCTCAAGACCTCTCCGACCGCGAAGAACTATGTGATGATCGGTGACAGCCACGCAGCGCATCTGTGGCGTGCTATCAGCCTGGCGGCGGGGGACGGAGTGAACGTTATTCAGGCGACCTCAGCAGGCTGTAAGCCGTTGTACCAGCAGTCACTGCGTAATCCGTGCACCCGACTGGTGGACTATGTCTACGACCAGTGGATCGCAGAACATCATATTGACGGCATTATCATTTCGGCGCGCTGGGCACCGGAGGATATCGCGCCTCTGCGCGCAACGCTCGAGCACCTGAAATCTCGCTCTGGCAATATCATCGTCATGGGGCCGACCGTCGAATATACCGAAGCGCTGCCGGACCTGCTGGCTTATCAGACGGACGGACGAAAAGATTTGGTTGCCTCATCGATTAAGAAAGAGATCCGCGGGACGGACGAACAAATGCGTACAGCGATGGCCGAGCAGGGAACGCCCTATATCTCGGTCTATTCGATTGTCTGCCCCGGTAACATTTGTCGCGGGCTGGCGTCTGACGGCCATCCGACCTCGAACGACTACGGTCACTTTACCCTGAGCGGGGCGAAAGACGTGGCGAAGCAGGCGATGGTGCAGATGCGCGACAACAGATTTATGTAATTTATCAATCCGGGCGGCCGTCAAAGGGCCGCCCACAGGGCTTTTGTAAGTAATTAAAGTAAATGCCACTCTGAACCGATATTAGCTGTTATCGGGCTAACCCCATCACAGAGTGCGCACCATGCTAAAAAATATAAAAGTCGTCACCAGCATCGTTATCATGCTGATCATTTTTAGTGCGCTATTGCTTGTCTCCAGCGCGCTCTCGTTCAATGCGATAAGCCAGGACAAAGCCAACTTCACCCGTGCCACGATTTTGACTGAGCAACAGGGGCAACTGAGTGATGCATGGCAAACACTGGTCAAAACGCGGGTCACCATCAACCGGGTGGCTATCCGTATCCTGAAAAAGCAGACCGATCCTGCCTCCATGGCGGCGATTGAAAAACTGCTGGGCCAGGCCTCTGAAACGCTGGACGATGCCGGACAACATTTTGCCCGTTATAAACAGTATCCGGCGGTAGAGGGCCAGAATACGGCACTGGATGACGCCATTGTCAGCAGCTATCAGCTGATGTACGACACCATGAAACAGTCCATTCAGTATCTGGGGGCTAATAACTACGAAGCGTACGGTAATCTGGAAGCGCAGAAAGCCCAGGATGATTTAGAAAAAAATTATGACCGCTGGCGTGAGCAGAACGGCAGCCTGCTGGCGGTGGGCGTCACCGATAACCAAAACGGCTACAACCATATGGTCTGGACGCTGGGGGCGGTGGTGTTGATATTGCTGCTGCTGGTGGGCTCGGTCTGGGTGGTGATCAAACGTGTTCTGCTGACGCCGTTAAAACAGTTGCTGGTCCATATTCAGCGTATCGCGGCGGGTGACCTTTCCGAAACCCTGGTGGTGGACGGGCGCAGCGAAATGGGTCTGCTGGCCAGTAACCTGACGCAAATGCAGCAGTCGCTGATCGGCACCGTGGGTAATGTGCGTGACAGTTCGAATGCCATTTACACCGGGGCGAGTGAAATTTCTCAGGGTAACAACGATCTCTCTTCCCGTACTGAACAGCAGGCGGCCTCGCTGGAGCAAACTGCGGCCAGCATGGAAGAGTTAACGGCCACCGTGAAGCAGAACGCCGAAAACGCGCGTCAGGCGTCACAGCTGGCTAAGAACGCCTCAGAAACCGCCGCGAAAGGCGGCAGGGTGGTAGAAGGTGTGGTGAAAACCATGAATGAGATCGCGGGAAGTTCTAAAAAGATTGCTGATATTACCAGCGTGATCGACGGCATCGCTTTCCAGACCAATATCCTGGCACTGAATGCGGCGGTTGAAGCGGCACGAGCCGGTGAGCAGGGGCGTGGGTTTGCCGTTGTCGCGGGCGAAGTGCGTAATCTTGCCCAGCGCAGCGCCCAGGCTGCCAAAGAGATTAAATCCCTGATTGAGGACTCAGTCAACCGCGTGGATGCCGGTTCACAGCAGGTGGCGACGGCAGGGGAAACCATGACGGATATCGTCAGCGCGGTGGTGCGCGTCACCGATATTATGGGTGAGATCTCCTCGGCGTCTGATGAACAGAGCCGTGGCATCGACCAGATTGGCCTTGCCGTCACCGAGATGGATCGGGTGACGCAGCAGAATGCCTCTCTGGTGCAGGAATCTGCGGCTGCGTCAGCGTCACTGGAAGAGCAGGCCAGCCTGCTGTCTCAGGCGGTTGCCGTGTTTAAAATCGGACCACAGCGTGCTGTGGTTGTCGATAACCGCAGCGCTCAGGCACTCAAAACCCCACGGCTGGCCGCTCCGCGTAAAGCCGCAGCCACCGACGAAGGGAATTGGGAGACGTTTTAACCCCGCCTGCCTGGCCGTTGACCGTCTGCATTGGGGGGAGGGTCAACGGCGGCGCAATGATTGGCACGCTTTGTTTGGCCTTATTCTGTCAATCTGCCATAATCTGCTCCCGTATTTTAGCCACCAGTCGAGATGTTAATGCAGTACCCGATAAATGAAATGTTCCAGACGTTGCAGGGCGAAGGTCTTTATACCGGCGTACCGGCAATTTTTATCCGCTTGCAGGGATGCCCGGTGGGCTGCAGTTGGTGTGATACCAAACATACCTGGGATAAACTGGCCGATCGGGAGACATCGCTGGGCGATATTCTGCTGAAAACCGTCGAAACCGATGCCTGGGGTGCCGCCGATGCAGAGGCCTTGATCGGCGTGATCCGCCAGCATGGCTGGACGGCGAAACATATTGTGATCACCGGCGGTGAGCCGTGCATTCACGATCTCACTCCGTTGACCGCAGCCCTTCAGCAGCATGGTTTCGGTTGCCAGATTGAAACCAGCGGCACGCACGATGTGCGCTGTACGCCGGAAACCTGGGTGACAGTGTCGCCGAAGGTGAATATGCGCGGCGGCTATGATGTGCTGCATCAGGCCCTGGTGCGCGCCGATGAAGTGAAACACCCGGTGGCGCGTCAGCGCGACGTCGATGCGCTGGATGATCTGCTGGCAACGCTCAGCGATGATAAGGCGCGGATTATCGCGCTACAGCCGATCAGTCAGAAGGATGATGCGACGAAGCTGTGCATTGAAACCTGCATTGCGCGTAACTGGCGGTTATCGATGCAGACGCATAAATATTTGAATATTGCCTGACCCGGATCGACAGGGCCATGTAGGGGTGAGGCATGCCTCACCAGTTGCGGATGTGGCGAGGCGTGCCTCGCCCCTACGATTTCAGACCCTGAAGGGTTACTGCGGCCACTTCATCTCGCCTTTCAGCACTTTCGCGCTCAATTCCAGGCTCGACGCATCTTTTAAATCAGGGTATTTCGTCTTCATCGTCGCGGTATAACTGGCGGCATCTTTACTCTCTGCCAACACGCTTTCAGCCGTTTTCAGATACTGGTGAGTGAAGTTCACCGACGCCACTGTCTCTGCCGCACCCGGCAGGAAATGCCCTGGAACAACGCGCACCGGTTTCAGCGCTGTAATCGCTTCCAGCTTCTGCTGCCAAACTGACCGCTCGGTGGCTGACTGCGCATCGGCCATCCAGACGTGAATATTATTGCCATACACCACCACGCCGCCCATCACTGTTTTCAGGGAGGGCACCCACAGCCAGGTATTCTGCGGCTGCGGGCCGTTCACGCCTTTTACCTCGATGCGCTCACCGTCCACCTTAAAACTGTCGCCCTGTAAGACCTCGGGAACAATCAGCGACTCTGGAGCGTTAGCGCCCATCTTCGGCCCCCAGAACGCCAGCTTGCCCTCTTTGCTCTGTTTAATGAGATCTACCGTGGCGGCAGTAGCGAGAATTTTCACCTGTGGGAAGGCGTGCTTAATCGTATCGAGGCCGAAGTAGAAATCCGGGTCCGACTGGCTGATAAACACCGTAGTGAGCGTTTTTCCTGTCGCTTTGATGCGTTTGACCAGCGCTTCGGCATCATTGCGCTGGAACTGGGCATCAATCAGCACCACTTCATTCGGGCCGGAAATGATTTCGCTGGAAACCGCAAACATACTGGCTTCGCCTGGATTATAAACTTCCAGTTTTAGGGTTTCAGCGGCATACAGTGGAGCGCTGGCCGTCAGCGCCAGCAGGAGAGTGAGGCGGGTTTTCATCGTAAATAACCTGTGAGTCGGAAAAGAACCCAGTGTAGGTTGCAAAATACAGCAGATAAACCGACTATCAGGCAACAGATTGTTGCATAAAACGGGCATATTATGGATCGCGTCACCGCAGCGACGGTTTTTATCACCATTGTTCAACGCGGCAGCCTGTCGGCGGCGGCGGAAACGCTGGATATGTCGCGGGCTATGGTCACCCGCTATCTGAACCAGATGGAAAGCTGGGCCGGGGCGCGCCTGCTGCATCGCAGCACCCGCCGTCTGAGCCTGACGCCTGCCGGAGAGCATGCCCTGGCGCGTTGCCAGCAACTGGCGGCGCTGTCTGCCGAGATTGAGCACAGCAACCAGCCAGAGGGAGAGGGGCTCTCCGGGCTGCTGCGCGTCTCCTGTTCGCTGTCGCTGGGGCAAAGCGTGCTGATGGTGGCACTGACCGCGTTTCAGCAGCGTTATCCCCGGGTGCGTATCGACCTGCACATCAGCAATCAACGGGTCAACCTGGTGGAAGAACGTATTGATCTGGCGCTGCGCATTACTGCCCAGTTGGAGCCCAACCTGATTGCCCGCCCCCTGCATACCTGTCAGTCGGTGATTTGTGCGGCTCCCGCTTATCTTGCCCGTGCGGGAACGCCGCAGATCCCACAGGACCTCACCCATCACAACTGCCTGGCCTATTCGCATTTCGGTAAAAGCCTGTGGCACTTCACCCGGGGCGAGGAGAAAGAGGCGGTGGCGGTCAGTGGCAATCTGAGCGGCAATGATTCGGTGATGCTGCTCTCTGCCACCCTGGCGGGGGCCGGTATTTCCATGCAGCCGAACTACAGTGCAGGACCGCTGTTGGCCAGCGGTGAACTGGTGGCCTTGCTGCCGGAGTATCAGCTTGATGAGCTGGGGCTGTATGCGATTTATTCGTCGCGGCAGTACCAGTCTGCACGCCTGCGTACATTGCTGGATTTTCTGGTGGCATGGTTTAGCGCAGAGGACGCCGGGCGACTGCTGAGAGGGGAAGAGTAAAGACGGATGGGGGGCCGGGGAGGTGGCTCGGTATTGTGAGCTACCTTAGGGTATCAGAGGATGCGGACCCGACCTTCTGCGCAGGGGTGCCAGCCGCGGGCTTTCTCTCCCAGCGCCCAGCGATGATCCGGGGCATACAAAAATAGCCAGGGTGCGTCATCGTGAACCTGAGTAAACGCCTGGCGCATGATTGCCGCACGTTGATCGCCATCAGCCGTCGCGGCGGCACGGTCAAGCAGCGCATTGAGCGCCTCGCTGTGATACCCCTGCCACCACGGGCCCTGCTGGCGGGAATCCAGTTTTTCACGGTAAATGCGCCAGCCGCTGGCCGGGCTGGAGTCAAAGCAGGCAATATCGCCAAACTGCTTATCGCGTACCCGCTGCGCATAGGCCGGTCTGTCTTCATAGATAGTCAAATCGACGGTCACACCCACCGCCTGAAGTTCCTCCGCGATATGCCGGGCCAGCACAATCGATTCATCGGGAAAGCGTGCCGGGAGCGCCAGCGACAGCTTCAGCCCTGAGGCATAGCCCGCGTCTGCCAGCAGCTGTCGTGCTGCGTTGGGATCGTAGCGATAGGGCTGCACATCCTGCGGAATAACGCTGTGGCGGGCCGTTAACGGCCCGGCTAAGGGGCACGCGTGGCCCTGAGCGATCTGTGGATGCGCGATAATCGCCTGACGATTAACGGCATAATTCAGCGCCTTTCTGACCCGAACATCCTGTGTGGCACCCTCAAACAGGTTCAGCAGAAAAATAATGCACAGATAACTACGCTGGCTGACGATGTGTTCCGCGCCAGCTGGCTCAAACAGCGGGTCCACCAGCAGATCGGCCTCACCACGGGCGAACAGCGCCTGGCGTTGCACGGCATCAGGCTCGGCCAGCCACACCAGCGTGGCGGCTGGCGGTTTACCCGCCCAGTGATCATCAAAGGCGTGCAGGATTATACGCCCTGGCTGCTGCTCTGCGAACTGGTAAGGACCGCTGCCGATAGGCTGCTGTGGCAGCGCGTGCAGGCTGTCTGCCGGAACAATGGCAATATCCACCAGTAAATCCAGCAGATCAGCAAAAGGTTCCGGGTTGTCGATCGTCAGCGCGCCATTATCGGCCACCGCCACGGTGGCATGCTGTAAATAGCTGCGCAGCACGCCCTGCGTACCCAGCTCGCCTGGCATCTCCGGTGAGAGCGCGCGCAGCAGAGAGGCTTGGGCATCAAAGGCTGTGAGTATTGCCCCGTTGTGGCAACGCACGCCAGCGCGCAGCTGGAAGCGCCAGCGTCGGCAGTCGTCCTCCACTGACCAGCTTTCCGCCAGCCATGGAATAAACTCGCCCTCATCGTTGCGTCTGACGAGCGCATCAAAGATCGCATCAATAATGCTGCGCCGGTCACGGATATCTGACAGAACATGCGGATCGGCAAGCGGCACCGTGGGCTGAACGACGGTAAACAGGTCAGTGGAGGAGATCGTCATTGAAGTCACTCATCAGCAGGAGAAGCGTCTCCGCAGGGCATTGGCAGCCCTGCGGAGTGTCACAGAGGGGGGTTATTTGGAAACGTCAGCGGCAAAATAGTGCTGAGAAATGCGCTGATAAGTCCCGTCGCTTTTAATCTCAGCTAAGGCTTTATCAATGGCGGCTTTCAGCTCAGGGTTACCTTTACGGATGAGAATACCTTCCTGCTCGGCATCGGCACGGGTGGCAGCGATTTTCACGTTGGCGTCCGGCTTGTGTTTTTTAAAGTCGAGGTAAGACAGGTTATCGTTAATGGTGGCATCGGCACGGCCGCTGGCCACCAGATCGACCGACTGGTTAAAGCCGTCGGTGCCGACAATCTCCGCACCGTAGCTGCGTGCCAGCTGTGCATAGTTGCTGGTCAGCGTATGCGCTGATTTTTTGCCTTTCAAATCTTCGAAGGATTTGATACTGGTGTTATCGCTGCGCACAATCAGCACGCCTTTTGAGGCGATGTAGGGTACAGAGAAATCATATTTCTGCTGACGCTCCGGAGTGATAGACACCTGGTTAATCACTGCTTCATAACGCCTGGCATCCAGCCCTGCGATCAGACCATCCCACTTCCCTTCCACGAATTCCGCTTTCACGTTCAGGCGTTTAGCCACTTCGCGGCCGATCTCGACATCAAAACCGGTTAACGCGCCGGAAGCATCGTGGTAAGTAAACGGTGGATAGGTTCCTTCCGTACCGATTTTCAGCACGCCAGCCGACTGAATCTTAGCGAGATCAGTTTCTGCCAGTGCGGCAGAGGAGAAGCTCAGCTGGACCAGGCCTGCCAATAACAACGTTGCGATCTTTTTCATTAAAAACTCCTGAATGCTGTCTGTGATGGGGTCTTAAATTATATTTCCCAGGAATCGGGCAGGGTATCGGTCAGGGTCGAGATAAAGGCTTTCGTTCTGGGTTTCTCGGCGCGGGTAAACAGATCGCGAGAGGTTCCTGTTTCCACGATCTCCCCCGCTTCGAGAAACACCACGTGGTTAGCAATATTGGCGGCCAGACGCAGGTCATGCGTGGCCATCAGCATGGTCATTCCTTCTTTTGCCAGATCCTTCAGCACCGCAACGACTTCAAGCGACAGCTCCGGGTCCAGCGCCGAGGTGGGTTCATCACACAGCAGCACCTTGGGTGACGGCGCCAGTGCACGGGCAATCGCCACGCGCTGCTGCTGACCACCGGACAGGGTGGCAGGCCAGGCATCGCGCTTATGGGTCATGCCCACTTTCTTCAGCAGCGCTTCGGCACGTTCGCGAGCCTGAGCGGGATGCTGTTTATGGACGGTAATCAACCCTTCCATAATGTTTTCAATGACGGTCAGATGGGGAAACAGCTGAAAGTTTTGGAATACCATGCCGGTTTGCTGGCAAATACGACGGATATCTTTTCGGGCAACACGTTGGCTGCCGGAAAATACAATATGTTCGTTACCGATGGTTAACTCGCCCGCCTGCGGTATTTCCAGCAGGTTGATGCAGCGTAATAATGTGCTCTTGCCGCTACCGGAAGGGCCGATCAGTGCCGTCACGCTACCTTCATTAATTGTCAGGTCGATATTCTTTAAAACCGGATTGCCATCAAATTGTTTTTCAATGTTGGATAATTTTATCATTATCTCTTTCCTTTACCGTGCTATTGCTGGCGAGCTTATTTTCCAGTCTGGTCTGTAATGCAGATAAAACAGAACTGATTAATAAATAAATAATGGCGGCTTCGGTATACAGTATTAATGGCTGATAAGTGACGGCCGCAATACGCTGTGCGGCCAGAAACATCTCAGGGACGGTAATGACCGAGGCCAGAGAGGTATCTTTGACCAGCGAAATAAAGGTATTGGATAACGGCGGGACGGCAATGCGTGCAGCCTGTGGAATAATGATGCGACGCAGTGCCTGAACCCAGCTCATACTGATGGAGTGCGCCGCTTCCCACTGACCTTTTGGCACAGAAAGCAACGTGGCGCGGATCACTTCAGAAGTATAGGCACCAATATTCAGCGTGAAGCCAATAACCGCAGCCGGAAAAGCATCAAGCGTAATGCCTACGCCAGGAAGTGCATAGAAAATCAGAAAGAGCTGTACCAATAATGGCGTGCCACGAATAAGCCAGACATAAAATCGCACAATATATTGCAGGGGCTTAGGCCCATATAATCGTGCCAGTGCAACGATAAAACCCAGCGATAAACCCAGTGCAAAAGAGACCAGCGTTAAAGGGATGGTAAATGTCACACCGGCGTACAGCATCGGCCAGAATGAATCAATTGCTAACGTAAGCCATGCTGGCATTGTTCACCCATCTTGAAAAATAAATATCGATTTTTGTTCTGTGGCGAGAGAATATCACGGTGGTGTAAGGAGCGCTTATATCTTGAAATGATATAATATATTCTCTAAGAATATATATTTAATTCATAAGCTTTTCTGAAAAACGCATATAGACCGAAAATAATTCGAGGTGCATGAAGGCAGCTTGAAGTATGACGGGTATAGAAAAGCAGGCCTGATTGACAGGCCTGTCTGGCAATCAACCGCGATAGACGCAGCCAGCGGTGCAGGTCTCTTTCACCAGTACGGCGCTTAACAGTGGCAGAACCGGCTTCATCTGTTGCCAGATCCACTCTGCCAGCACTTCGCTGGTCGGGTTTTCAAGCCCAGGGATGTCGTTGAGATAATAATGGTCCAGACGATCATAAACGGGTTTGAACGCCGCCTTGATCTCTGAAAAATCCATTACCCAGCCCGTATGCGCATCCACTTCGCCAGTAATTTCCAGACGAACCATAAAGGAATGCCCGTGCAGGCGGCCGCATTTGTGCCCTGCTGGCACATTCGGTAAATGGTGCGCGGCTTCGAATTGAAAATCTTTAAACAGCGTAGTCGCCATAGTGACAGTCTCAGTCTTTATCAATAAAACCGCCGCAGGATACCGGAAAACAGCTTTTTTCGCACCCGTTTCCCGGCTAAACGCGATAAAGGGAAATACCTGTTAAAGGTGTTGTTTTTAACTAATTGAATAATATGAAAATAATTAACCTGTTTTGTCGCTAATGCTTACCATAAAAACCGTTTAGTCATTTTGGTTATTAATTATTTCCAACCCTTATTTAAGGGTTATTATGCTTGCCCTTACCCTGTTGTTAATAGATCTCTGACTGTGGAATTTTCAACGCAATGACGACTCAGGCACCCTCTAACATGCTTCCGTTAAATCCGGACCAGCTTGCCCGCTTACAGGCAGCCACCGGTGATTATTCCCCCACCCAGATGGCGTGGCTTTCCGGTTATTTCTGGGGCATGGTCAATCAGGCGCCGGGTGCGGCAGTCGCCAGCGCTCCCGCTGCGGTTGAGGTGCCAACCGTCACTATTCTCTCTGCGTCACAAACCGGGAATGCACGCCGTCTCTCTGAACAGCTGCGTGATGACCTGCTGGCCGTGAAACTGAACGTTAACCTGGTGAATGCCGGTGACTATAAATTTAAGCAGATCGGGCAGGAGAAGCTATTGGTCGTGGTGACCTCCACGCAGGGCGAGGGGGAGCCGCCGGAAGAAGCCGTTGCGCTGCATAAATTCCTGATGTCGAAGAAAGCGCCAAAAATGGACGGCAGCGCCTTTGCGGTGTTTGGTCTGGGGGATACGTCTTACGAATTTTTCAGCCAGGCCGGAAAAGATTTTGACAACAAACTGGCTGAACTGGGCGGGGAGCGTCTGCTCGATCGCGTTGATGCTGACGTGGAGTACGCGCAACAGGCCGAAGCCTGGCGTAAGCAGGTGGTGGATGTTCTTAAAGCTCGTGTGCCGGATACCAGCGCGGGTCAGATTGCCGCAGCGGCAACAGGTAGCGTGAATGAAATTCACAGCAGCCCCTACACCAAAGAAACTCCGCTGACCGCCAGCTTTGCGGTCAATCAGAAAATCACGGGCCGTGACTCCGATAAAGATGTGCGCCATATTGAAATTGATCTGGGTGATTCCGGGTTGCGTTATCAGCCGGGCGATGCACTCGGCGTATGGTTCGAAAATGACCCGCTGTTAGTCAAAGAGCTGCTTGAACTGCTGTGGCTGAAAGGCGACGAGACAGTTACCGTGAACGGCGAGACGTTACCCCTGGCAGAGGCTCTGCAAAAACATTATGAACTGACGGTCAATACCCCGCAGATCGTCGAGCAGTATGCCCAGCTTTCCCGTAATGAAGCGTTACTGGCGCAGATTGACGAGAAAGCCAAACTTCACCATTACGCGCAGAACACGCCGATTGTTGATATGGCGCGTTACGCCCCGACTGAGCTGAACGCTGAGCAGTTACTCGGCTTGCTGCGTCCGCTGACGCCGCGCCTCTATTCGATTGCTTCTTCGCAGGCTGAGAATGAAACCGAAGTGCATATCACCGTTGGTGCTGTGCGCTTTGAGATTGAAGGCCGTGCGCGTGCTGGCGGGGCTTCCAGCTATCTTGCTGATCGTCTGGAGGAGGATGCAGAAATCCGTGTCTTCATTGAGCACAACGATAATTTCCGTCTGCCAGCCAATCCGGATGCACCGGTGATTATGATTGGCCCGGGCACCGGGATTGCACCGTTCCGCGCCTTTATGCAGCAGCGTGATACGGAAGGGGCTGGCGGTAAAAACTGGCTGTTCTTCGGTAATCCACACTTTACCGAAGACTTCCTGTATCAGGTTGAGTGGCAGCGTTACGTGAAAGACGGTTTGCTGACAAACATTGATTTAGCCTGGTCCCGCGACCAGGATCATAAAGTGTACGTACAAGATAAAATCCGTGCGAAAGGTGCGGAACTGTGGCGCTGGATCGAAGAGGGCGCGCACATTTACGTCTGTGGCGATGCAAATCGTATGGCTAAAGACGTTGAGCAGGCATTACTGGAAGTGGTAGCCGAATTCGGTGCAATGGACACCGAAACGGCGGATGAATTTTTAAGTGAGCTGCGCATTGAGCGCCGTTATCAGCGAGATGTGTACTAATGAGCAATGAAAAATACCCAGGGCCGTTGGTGGTCGAAGGCAAGCTGGTCGACGCTGAACGCCTGAAAAAACAGAGTAACTATCTGCGTGGTGGCATTGCCGAAGACCTGCACGACGGGCTGACCGGCGGCTTCAACGGCGATAACTTCCTGCTGATCCGTTTCCACGGTATGTACCAGCAGGATGACCGTGATATCCGTGCTGAACGCACAGAGCAGAAACTGGACGCACGCCATGCGATGATGCTGCGCTGCCGTTTGCCGGGCGGTATCATGACGCCGAAACAGTGGCTGGCGATCGACAAGTTCGCCACCGATAACACGATTTACGGCAGTATTCGTCTGACCAACCGTCAGACTTTCCAGTTTCACGGCATTCTGAAAGGCAACGTTAAACCGGCGCATCAGATGCTGCATGAAGTGGGTCTGGATGCGCTGGCGACCGCCAATGACGTGAACCGTAATGTGCTGTGCAGCTCAAACCCGATTGAGTCTGAACTGCATCAGGAAGCGTACGAGTGGGCCAAAAAGCTGTCTGAGCATCTGCTGCCACAGACCCGCGCTTACGCCGAAATCTGGCTGGATCAGGAAAAAGTGGCCACCACTGACGTTGAGCCGATCCTGGGTGAAACCTATCTGCCGCGTAAGTTCAAAACGACCGTAGTGGTGCCGCCGCATAATGACGTCGATTTGCACGCCAACGACCTGAACTTTATTGCGATTGCCGAGAACGGCAAGCTGGTGGGCTTTAACCTGTTGGTGGGCGGCGGATTGTCTATCGACCACGGGAATAAAGCCACTTACGCACGCACCGCCAGTGAGTTCGGTTATCTGCCGCTGGAAAAAATTCTCGATGTGGCCGAAGCCGTCGTCACCACTCAGCGTGACTGGGGTAATCGTACCGACCGTAAGAACGCAAAAACTAAATACACGCTGGAGCGCGTTGGCCCGGATGTGTTTAAAGCGGAGGTGGAGCGCCGTGCAGGGCTGACCTTCGAGCCGACCCGTCCGTACGAATTCACCACACGTGGCGATCGTTTTGGCTGGGTTAAGGGCATTGATAATCAATGGCACCTGACGCTGTTTATCGAAAATGGTCGTTTGCTGGACTACCCAGGCCGGCCGCTGAAAACCGGTCTGGCCGAGATCGCTAAGATCCATCAGGGCGACTTCCGCCTGACGGCGAATCAGAACCTGATTGTTGCCGGGGTGCCGGAGTCAGAGAAAGAGAAGATTGAACAGCTTGCGGTGTCACACAGTCTGATGGAAAACGTCAGTCATCAGCGTGAAAACTCGATGGCCTGCGTGGCCTTCCCGACCTGCCCACTGGCAATGGCTGAAGCGGAGCGTTTCCTGCCAGAGTTTGTGACGCGTGTTGAAGGCATCATGAATAAGCACGGCGTGGGTGATGAGCATATTGTCCTGCGCGTAACGGGTTGCCCGAATGGCTGTGGCCGTGCGCTGCTGGCTGAGGTGGGCCTGGTCGGCAAGGCGCCGGGGCGTTACAACCTGCATCTGGGCGGTAACCGCGTGGGTACACGCATTCCGCGTATGCACAGTGAAAACATCAATGAAGAGCAGATTCTGGCAACGCTGGATGAGCTGGTTGGCCGTTGGGCGAAAGAGCGCGAAGCTGACGAAGGTTTCGGTGATTTCACCATCCGTGCCGGGATCGTCCGGCCGGTACTCGATCCGGCCCGTGATTTCTGGGAATGAGGGAGGCGTGATATGGCAGTTCTCGATCTGACGACACTGAACGCATTACCGAAGGTGGAGCGCGTCATGGCGCTCGCCGAAATCAACAACACGCTGGATAAACTGTCTGCCGAAGACCGGGTGATCTGGGGTCTGGAGAACCTGCCGGGCGAGGCCGTGCTGACCTCCAGTTTTGGCATTCAGGCGGCGGTCAGTCTGCATCTGGTTGCGCGTCAGAAGCCGGATATTCCGGTGATCCTGACGGATACCGGCTATCTGTTCCCAGAAACCTATCAGTTTATCGATCAACTGACGGAGAAGCTGGATCTCAACTTACAGGTGTTCCGCGCAGAGCACAGCCCGGCGTGGCAGGAAGCGCGTTATGGCAAGCTGTGGGAGCAGGGCGTAGAGGGCATTGAGCGTTACAACCAGATCAACAAGGTTGAACCCATGAACCGTGCGCTGGAGACCCTGAACGCCCAGACATGGTTTGCCGGCCTGCGCCGCGATCAGTCCGGGAGCCGGGCGCATTTGCCGGTGCTGGCGATCAAGAAAGGCGTCTTTAAGCTGTTGCCGATCATCGACTGGGATAATCGTCAGGTATATCAGTATCTGCAACAGCATGGCCTGAGTTACCACCCGCTGTGGGAGCAGGGTTATCTCTCGGTGGGGGATACCCACACCACGCGTAAATGGGAACCGGGGATGGCAGAAGAAGAGACGCGTTTCTTTGGCCTGAAGCGCGAGTGCGGCCTGCACGAGTAGTGTTACTTGTTACCAAATTAGCGTCGTGGCCGGGTTTCTTTAAGCATCTGTAGTGGCCGACCTTCTTTTCCGGTCGGCCAGTTAAGATGACTATAAAAATTTATTTTTTCCATTCCTGTTTTGCTGGTTCGCTTAATCTTCCCACTCATTATCGATGTGGTAGAAATATTTTCTACTCCCTTGGGTGAAGTCCACCCATCCAAGCCCACTGGAGTGAATTCTCTACTCGCCTGAACAAATACAGGGAAAAGTAATGAAAACCAAAAAATCACTTTTCTTATTCCCATTTCTTGTATTCGATCCCGTTTGTCCCCTCATTTTTTGACAGGAAACTTACAGTTTTCATTCATCTTCCCATTTGTTATTCAGATAAAGGAATAACCTCTTCTTCCCTGCGTTCACTTTATCCTCAAAATATACAGAGCCAAGGCCGCTATCGTGCAGTCCCCAAACCCCATAAGATCCATCTTTAAATGTAACAGTGCCAGAAGCGATACAAGGAGAGTAGTATTCGTGAACCCATCCTACGCCAAATTCGTCCTCCCTGGCCTTGGCAAAGTAATCGATTAATTCCTTTTTTGTGGGGTTGAAAAGCTTACACCATTTAGAATATCCCTCTGTATCTTCAACACTAGAAGCATAGTGACCACCCTCTAATATTTCAATATGATCCACCTCCCTGCCCGCATGAGTGTATAAAGTTAAAAATAGCAGGGGGTAGAATAAATTTTTTTTTATTCCCATTTTGCTGTACTCGCTTCCGTGTTGTTTTTTCTGCCTACATTGGGATGTCTATGGATTTCAGTCATAGGAACGTTAAATGTTGAAGTAAGCTCTGCAACGAGCCATTTAAGAGACTCGTTCTGCTTATCTGTAACAGTCTCGTAAACTTCATTACCTTTAGGGCCTGCGGCCTTTCCAACTATTTCAATGCCTATGCTATCGGTGTTATTTGGAAAACGCTCCGGGAAGTTCTTTTCTCTTTCTATATCAGATATTTCCTTGGATATTTTTCGTTCCCAAAATTTTTTAGTGTGCAATGCTATTAAACGAACTTCGGTAGGTTGACATGTTTTTTTTAAGAAGCATTTAGATTGCATCAAACCAACATGCCAGGTTGTTTTAAATAACGACGCTGTTTGATAAACCTTGCCATCTTTATCTATTAGAAAATGTGCTCCATTAGCAGCCTTGTTGGCATAACTGTTAAAAGTACTTTGAGCTGACGAACTATCAGTTTGATGCACGACAATACCATTAACGCTATCGAGACTCCCTCTCTCAATCGTTTTAAATATCTTTCTCTCGATGCGGTCATCATAAATATAACCGTCTTCATCTATATACATATTATCTTCCTTTATAAATGCACTAAGAGCCTATCCCATTAGGATCTAAATAGTCGCGTTAGCTTTAATGTCATAACCCATTGCTACCATGCCCATTATCTTCCCCTCTGCACTCTGTGGTAAGTATTCGAATTTCACTCTTGAAAAAAAAGGCCTACTTTCTCTATTGGTATTGGCATATGGACCATGCCAATCGGCTCGACACAAGTAATAATCAGTTCTTGCAATGTTATTTTTAAGAAGTCTAATGGAGAACCACCGGCTTTTCTGACGGTCAGAACAGCCTCCGGGATATGTTTTCCCGTCAGGCAATATTGAATGAGATTTGTCGAGGATCTATCAATGTAATGTTTGAAATATAAATCGTGTACGGTTGATTTTCCTGCACCTCCGCCACTTCCAGAGTGCATATTAGCTGGCTGAGCGACTGACCAGTTCCACCTCAAGACTTCGATTTCCCCTTTATGAGAAAAATCCAGTGACTCACCTTCAACGCCATTGATTTTTATAAACATATCCTGAGCCATACATTCTCCTTGTTATGGGCATTCAGTGATAACGTGCTGCCTTCCTCTGTTATGGTGCCGCAAGCGAAGCCTAAAAGGCCCCATAAAAGAAATGGGGACCCTATCAGTTATCTGCTGCAACATCAGTAGTGAATTTACCTGGATTATCAGAAGTCTCGGCGCGATCGCATTCAGGATTGTACTATCCCCATAATCAGCACCACCAAAATGATCACAGCCAAAAATGGCCATTGCGGGCTGAACGGCTGTCGTTGCCAGGCCGAGGATCACAGCGACTACTTGAAATTGACGTATCCTTCCGTGGGATTTTCGCCTTTTCTGGCCGCGATGCTGTTGCCAGAGAGGTGAACGTGATGGGACAGGTTAGCCAGGTCTCTGCGGCATGGATGCCGCAGCGAAGCCCCCAGGGAAGGGTTTACGGCGTCCTGGCGTTCTGCCCATTGCGGTCACCGGTGCTCTGTATTAAAGCGGGGTAGCTGTTGGTATCGGGACCATCAAATCCCGGTCAGTGCCGCAAACTTATCCGCAGAGCGGGTGATATTCACTTTTGTCACTTCGTAGCTGGCGACTTTCTGGAACGGATCTTCCGCCAGGATAACGTCCAGCTGCTTTCTGTCCATTTCTTTCACCATGATCATGCCGCCGGTGCGCGGATCTTTACGCCCGGCGCTGATAAAGGCCCCGGCGGTAAAGTAACGATTAATCCAGGCAACGTGAGGTTCCAGCAGCGCTTCCACTTCTTCCATGGGACGGGTGTAGGTCAGAAAGACGATATACATTCATCACTCCAAAACATTAAGGATTAGCCAGTTCGCGAATCAAGGGCAGCAGCACCGCCACCGAATCATGTGCACGGTGGGTGATACGCCCCGGTAACCAGCGGTCAATATAGGTCAGATTATCACGCTGTGCCTGATGGCGCAGCGCAACAGGGAAGTGCTGGGCGATACTACGCGGCAGCTTGCCGGATGGCGCATCGCTGGCGTTGACCGACAGCAGCGGGAAGCCGGCGCGGTCGAAGGGGGTCTCTTCACTCGCTGTCTGCGCCGAACTTTTGATGCCCAGATGACGGGCCAGTGTCATGGCGCGATCGCGCGTCTGCCGGGCCACGGCTTTGGGGGTTTTGCTGCCGCTGGTAAACGTCAGATGGCTGCCGATAATCAGGCTGTCGAGATTAATTACCAGCAGCGTATTGTGTTTCTCTTCGGGGGTCATACGCGAAAGGTAGTCTTCGCTGCCCTGATGACCAATCTCTTCGCCGCTCAGGGCAACGAAACGCAAACTGTAATGCTGTGGCTGACTACTGAGCCGCTGTGCCAGTTCCAGCATCACCCCGAGGCCGGAGGCATTATCATCCACGCCCTGATTGGTGAGACCACCGAGGTTATTTTGCATCTCGCTATCATTGTGCGGCGTCCAGCTGTCGCTGTGGGCGATAATCACAATCTGCTGTGCGACCTGGCCTTGCCGCGCCGCAATCACCGAGGTTGCATTGACGTTGCGCCATGTCACATCACCGCTCTGATGTTGATAGGCATAACGCGTGGTGAAACGACGCTGGTTGCTGTGATAGCCAAGCTGGGTGAACTGCTGCTGCAGATAATCGGCGGTCAGCATATCCGCCGGGCTGCCCGCCATTCTGCCGGGAAAATAGGTGGCAATATGCCGCAGTTGCTGTTCGGCGATACTGCCTGTCTTTATACTGACGGCATTCGTACTGAAATTGATGCCGCAAATGAGCAGTGCTGCCAGCATCCCCTGGCGCAGAAGGGTTACCATGGATCATTCCTTAAAACCTGTCGCATCAGGCTATTTTACTTGCCATTTTGAACCTGGGCAGTGCTCAAAATCCTCACGTACTGCGTGTACGCTGCGGGATTGAGCGCTGTCCGGGTCCAAACTGGCTGCGACAATTACGCCTAATCATTTAGGCATTGATACGTCGTCAGTGACGATACGTACGAAAATTTTTGCGCAGTTAGTATGAAATTGTGACGGCCGTTAAACAATTTTAATCTCTCTGAAAGGTGCGAAATATCATCTGTTAAGCACATTTTGTTCTCAGCTTTACCGGGGCGTTATTCCATTCGGTAACTACTCATTCCAATTAGTAATTTCATAAGCCTTAAGCGCGGGACGTATAGTCCCCTTAACAATAGTGATATAGACAGGGTTCACGTGGATTATCTCCCTCTTTTTGCTGATATCAGACACAAGCCGGTGCTGGTGGTTGGCGGTGGCGATGTCGCTGCACGCAAAATCGAACTGCTGCGCCGCGCCGGTGCGCATGTGCTGGTCGTGTCACACCATCTGTGTGAAGAACTGGCCGCATTGCATGACAGCGGCAGTATCGAATGGCTGGCAAAGGATTATCAGGCCACTCAGCTTGATCAGGTGTTCCTGGTGATTGCCGCCACCGATGATGGCGAACTCAATGGTCAGGTCTATCTGGATGCCACTGCGCGCCGTCTGCTGGCCAACGTGGTTGATGACCAGCCAAAATGCTCCTTTATTTTTCCTTCTATTGTTGATCGTTCCCCGCTGGTGGTCGCGATCTCCTCCAGCGGCACTGCGCCCGTACTGGCACGCCTGCTGCGTGAAAAACTGGAATCGCTGCTGCCTGCGAACCTGGGACAGATGGCGCATATTGCCGGCCAGTGGCGCGGGAAGGTGAAAGCCCGCTTCAACAAGATGTCCGACCGCCGCCGTTTTTGGGAAAAAGCCTTCAACGGCTTATTCGCCAATCAGGTCGCCTCCGGCAATCTTGAAGGGGCTAAACGCACGCTGGACCAGCAGTTGACTGACCCGGAAGCCCCGCAGGGAGAGATTATTCTGGTGGGTGCCGGGCCTGGCGACAGTGGCCTGCTGACCCTGCGTGGCTTGCAGGTGATGCAACTGGCTGATGTGGTGCTGTATGACCATCTGGTCAGCGATGAAATTCTGGATTTAGTGCGCCGCGATGCTGACCGCATCTGCGTGGGTAAGCGCGCTAACGCCCACAGTGTTCCGCAGGAGGAAACCAACCGCCTGCTGGTAAAACTGGCGAAGCAGGGCAAACGCGTTGTGCGCCTGAAGGGCGGTGACCCGTTTATCTTTGGCCGGGGGGGCGAAGAGCTTCAGGCCGCCGTGGCCGCTGGCATTCCCTTCCAGGTGGTGCCGGGCGTGACCGCAGCAGCAGGGGCGACCGCCTACGCGGGCATCCCACTGACTCACCGTGACCATGCACAAAGCGTTCTGTTCGTCACCGGACAATGCCGTGCGGATGGCAACGGCACCGACTGGCCATCGCTGGCCCGTTCACGTCAGACGCTGGCTATTTATATGGGGGCCATGGCGGCAGGCGACATTGCCAGCCAACTGATGGCGCACGGGCGCGATCCGGCCACCCCGGCTGCGGTGATTAGCCGCGGCACCCGTCAGGATCAGCAGGTACTGACCGGGACCTTACAACAACTTGAAGAACTGGCACGAAACGCCCCAACTCCGGCGCTGTTAGTGATTGGCGAAGTGGTCAAACTGCATGACGAGTTGGCATGGTTTCAACATTCAGCGCAGCAGGACGGACGCGAGTCCCCTGTTGTGAATTTGGCTTGAGGAAAAGATATGGATCAGAAACGACTCACTCATCTGCGTCAACTGGAGGCGGAAAGCATCCATATTATCCGCGAAGTGGCCGCAGAGTTCGGCAACCCGGTGATGATGTACTCTATCGGCAAAGACTCATCGGTGATGCTGCACCTGGCGCGTAAAGCCTTCTATCCGGGAACACTGCCGTTCCCGCTGCTGCATGTTGATACTGGCTGGAAATTCCGCGAAATGTACGAATTCCGCGATCGCATGGTGAAAAATATTGGTGCAGAGCTGCTGATCCACCGCAATCCGGAAGGCGTGGCGATGGGCATTAACCCGTTCGTTCACGGCAGTGCCAAACACACCGACATTATGAAAACTGAAGGGCTGAAGCAGGCGCTGAATAAGTACGGTTTTGATGCGGCCTTCGGTGGCGCACGCCGTGATGAAGAGAAATCTCGTGCGAAAGAGCGCATTTATTCCTTCCGTGACCGCTTTCATCGCTGGGACCCGAAAAATCAGCGGCCTGAGCTTTGGCACAACTATAACGGTCAGATTAACAAAGGCGAAAGCATCCGTGTTTTCCCGCTGTCCAACTGGACAGAGCTGGATATCTGGCAGTACATCTTCCTGGAAAATATCGAGATTGTGCCACTGTATCTGGCCGCGGAACGCCCGGTGCTGGAGCGTGACGGTATGCTGATGATGATCGACGACGATCGCATTGACCTGCAACCGGGCGAAGTGATCGAGCAACGTATGGTGCGTTTCCGTACCCTCGGCTGCTGGCCACTGACCGGCGCCGTCGAGTCCGAAGCGCAAACGCTGCCTGGGATCATCGAAGAGATGCTGGTTTCCACCACCAGTGAGCGCCAGGGGCGCATGATTGACCGCGATCAGGCCGGCTCAATGGAGCTGAAAAAACGCCAGGGCTACTTCTAAGGAACCGTCATGAATACAGTAATTGCACAACAGATTGCCGACCAGGGCGGCGTGGAAGCCTGGCTGCACACCCAGCAACATAAAAGCCTGCTGCGCTTTCTTACCTGCGGCAGCGTGGACGATGGCAAAAGTACGCTGATTGGGCGTCTGCTGCACGACACACGTCAGATTTACGAAGATCAGCTCTCGTCACTGCACAACGACAGTAAACGTCATGGCACCCAGGGCGAAAAACTGGATCTCGCGCTGCTGGTTGATGGTTTACAGGCTGAACGTGAGCAGGGCATTACCATTGACGTGGCCTATCGCTACTTCTCCACCGAGAAGCGTAAATTCATTATCGCCGACACGCCGGGCCATGAGCAGTACACGCGCAACATGGCGACCGGCGCTTCAACCTGCGATCTGGCGATCCTGCTGATCGATGCGCGCAAAGGCGTGCTCGATCAGACCCGTCGCCACAGCTTTATCTCCACTCTGCTGGGTATCAAGCATCTGATCGTCGCCATCAACAAGATGGATCTGGTGGAGTACAGCCAGGAGACCTTCGAGCAGATCAAACAGGATTACCTGGATTTTGCCGGGCAGTTGCCAGGCGATCTTGATATCCGCTTTGTGCCGCTGTCGGCGCTGGAGGGCGAAAACGTCGCCTCCCCGAGCGACGCGATGAACTGGTACAGCGGCCCAACGCTGCTGGACGTTCTGGAAACCGTGGATGTACAACGCGTGGTGGAGCAGCAGCCAATGCGCTTCCCGGTACAGTATGTTAACCGCCCGAACCTCGACTTCCGCGGCTACGCCGGGACGCTGGCCTCCGGCATTATTCAGGTCGGACAGCGGGTGAAAGTGCTGCCATCTGGCGTGGAGTCTGCCGTTGCGCGCATCGTGACGTTCGATGGCGATCTGGAGCAGGCTGCCGCCGGGGAAGCGATTACTCTGGTGCTGAAAGACGAAATTGATATCAGTCGTGGCGACCTGCTGGTGGCCGCGGATGCTGACCTGACGCCGGTGCAGGCTGCGGCAGTGGATGTGGTCTGGATGGCGGAAAAACCGCTGGTGCCGGGCCAGAGTTTCGACGTGAAAATTGCCGGGAAGAAAACCCGTGCGCGCGTGGAGCGCATTCAGCATCAGGTGGAGATCAACAACCTGACGCAGCACAACACCGATGAATTGCCGCTGAACGGTATCGGGCTGGTGGATCTGATCTTCGATGAGCCAATGGTGCTGGATCCGTACCAGCAAAACCCGGTGACCGGCGGGATGATCTTTATCGATCGCCTGAGCAACGTGACCGTTGGCGCGGGTATGATCCGTCAGCCGCTGGACGATGTGCAACAGAGCAGCGGTGATTTCAGCGCCTTTGAACTGGAACTGAATGCACTGGTGCGTCGTCATTTCCCACACTGGAATGCACGCGACCTGCTGGGCGGTAAGTAATATGGCGCAGCATGATGAAAATGTGGTGTGGCACGCGCATCCGGTCAGCCGGGAACAGCGTGAGCAGCAGCATGGTCATCAGGGCGTAGTGCTGTGGTTTACCGGGCTGTCAGGTTCCGGTAAATCCACCGTCGCTGGCGCGCTGGAGCAGGCACTGCATCGGTTGAACGTCAGCAGCTATCTGCTGGACGGGGATAATGTGCGTCACGGCCTGTGCCGCGATCTCGGCTTCAGTGATGACGATCGTAAAGAGAATATTCGCCGCGTCGGTGAGGTGGCGAAGCTGATGGTGGATGCCGGGCTGGTGGTATTAACCGCCTTTATCTCCCCTCATCGTGCCGAGCGTCAGATGGTGCGCGACATGGTCGGGGAAGGGCGTTTTATTGAAGTCTTTGTCGACACGCCGCTGGCTATCTGTGAAGTACGCGATCCGAAGGGGTTATACAAAAAAGCCCGAGCCGGGGAGCTGCGAAATTTCACCGGTATCGATGCAGTGTATGAAGCCCCTGAACGAGCGGATATTCATCTGGATGGTGAACAATTGGTAACACATTTAACCCGCCAGTTATTAGACGTGCTGCGCCAGCGAGATATTATCAAACCCTGAGAGAGCTTCGGCTAACGCCCGTTTGCGGGCAGTTATCAGGCGGAGGCAGTTTGGCCTCCGCCTAAGCATCAACGGGAAGTCTATGCAAAACGTTACCCCCATGCTGGCAGGTAAAGACGAACGCGAGCGGGAAGAGCCGTCATGGGCCATCCCTGGTGGCGCGATGGGCTTTGTTTCATGGTGGGTCGCGCTGGCGATCCCTTTCCTGCTGTATGGTTCCACTACCCTGTTTTTTTTCCTCTACACCTGGCCTTTCTTCCTGGCACTGTTACCGGTGTCGGTGCTGGTGGGAATCGCCGCGACTATGCTGCTGCGTGAGCATTTTGTCTGGGCTGCGCTGGCGACGGTGCTGCTGGTGATCGCCCTTTTCTGGCTGTTATTTACGCTTCTCACCGGCTGGTGACCCGTCAGTGAGATGTGCAAATACATCGCAACGTTACAAAATCTATCAGTGCAGGGCGTTTTAATGCTCTTTTTTGCTGTTTTTTAACGCGTATTGACGCCGTATTCTGAGAAAGTGGTTCTATTTCATCGACGGAGTGGAGTCATACCAAAAGTTATGGGATGATTGAGCCGTTTTTCAGGGGGCGGGGATGGGCAAACTTACGTTGCTGTTACTTGTACTTCTCGGCTGGCTGCAGTATTCGCTCTGGCTGGGCAAGAACGGCATTCATGATTATACACGCGTTAATGAGGATGTTGCTCAGCAACAGGCCAATAACGCCAAGCTTAAAGCGCGTAACGATCAGCTTTTTGCCGAAATCGACGATTTAAACGGCGGTTCGGAAGCGATCGAGGAACGCGCACGCAATGAGCTGGGGATGATTAAACCCGGCGAGACCTTCTATCGCCTTGTGCCGGATCAAAACAAACGAAACGCGCAGCAGCGAACAGCCAGTCAGTAACCATCACCATGAGCATCATGAATAACGCCGAATCCTCTCCGGAGATCATCGCCATCGTCCCCGCTGCGGGGATCGGTAGCCGTATGCTCTCCGAGTGCCCCAAGCAATATCTCACCATTGGTGAAAAAACCATTCTGGAACACAGCATCGATGCGCTGCTGGCTCATCCGGCTGTCAGCCGGGTGATCGTGGCGCTCAGCCCGCAGGATATCCATTTTCGCCAGTTGCCGGTGGCCGCGGATGTGCGTGTGACGACGGTGGTCGGCGGCGGACTGCGCGCTGATTCGGTACTGGCAGGTTTGCAGGCGGCAAAAGAGGCGCAATGGGTGCTGGTGCATGATGCGGCTCGGCCCTGCCTGCATCTCAGCGATTTGACCCGACTGCTGGCACTGACCGCCACCAGCGAAGTGGGCGGTATTCTTGCCGCCCCGGTGCGCGATACGATGAAACGCGCCATCGGGGGCCGCAGCAATATTGATCATACCGTTGAGCGCGAAGCGCTGTGGCATGCGCTGACACCGCAACTTTTCCCGCAGGCGTTATTGCATGACTGCCTGCTGCGTGCGCTGAATGAAGGCGCCACGATCACGGATGAAGCTTCTGCGCTGGAATATTGTGGCTACCACCCTGAGCTGGTGAGCGGGCGCAGTGATAACCTGAAGGTGACAAGGCCGGAAGACCTGGCGCTGGCGCAATTTTATCTGACCCAAATACAACGTTAGGAGAACACATAATGCGTATCGGTCACGGTTTTGATGTCCATGCCTTCGGTGGCGAAGGCCCGCTGATTATTGGCGGCGTACGAATCCCTTATGAAAAAGGGTTACTGGCGCATTCTGATGGTGATGTTGCCCTGCATGCGCTGACAGATGCACTGCTGGGTGCGGCGGCACTGGGCGATATTGGCAAACTGTTCCCGGACACCGATGAGGCTTATAAAGGCGCGGACAGCCGCGAACTGCTGCGCGAAGCGATGCGCCAGATCGCCAAAAAAGGCTATCGCGTGGGCAACGTCGATGTGACGATTATTGCTCAGGCACCGAAAATGCTGCCCCATGCGCCGCAGATGCGCATCAATATTGCTGAAGATCTCGGGATCCATATGGATGAGGTCAATGTGAAAGCGACCACCACCGAAAGACTCGGTTTTACCGGGCGCGGTGAAGGCATCGCTTGTGAAGCCGTTGCCCTGTTGATGAAGGTGTAACCGATGGATTTAACCCAACAGGGCTGGCTGCACGGTCAGCCGGTTGCCAGCGGTGTGCTGAAGGCTCACGCGGAAGATTTCGTTGTGATCGAAGACCTCGGCTACGCCCCGGACGGTGACGGCGAACAGCTGCTGGTGCGTATTCGCAAAAATGGCTGCAATACCCGTTTTGTTGCCGAAGCGCTGGCAAAGTTTGTTGGCATTCATCCGCGTGACGTCAGTTTTGCCGGGATGAAGGATCGCCATGCGGTGACCGAGCAGTGGTTCTGCCTGCGTGTACCGGGCAAAGTCACTCCGGACCTCAGCGCGTTTGAGCTGACAGGCGTTGAGGTGCTGGAAAGCGCCCGCCATCGCCGCAAGCTGCGTACCGGGGCGTTACAGGGCAATGCCTTTGCGTTGGTACTGCGCCAGATTTCTGACCGTGATGCGGTGGAACAGCGCCTGCAATTGATTGCTCGTGACGGCGTACCCAACTACTTTGGCAGCCAGCGTTTCGGCCATGAGGGTAACAATCTGACGATGGCGCAGCGCTGGGCGGCAGATGAAATCCGCGTGCGTGAGCGCAATAAACGCAGCTTTATTCTGTCGGCTGCCCGCAGCGCCATGTTTAATCAGGTGGTCAGTGACCGTCTGGCGCAGCAGGGCTCACTGTGTAAGGTGCTGCCGGGCGATGCCTTGCAGCTGACCGGGCGCGGCAGTTGGTTTGTGGCTGAGGCTGCGGAGCTGGATACCCTGCAACAGCGCGTTGATGCCAGTGAACTGCGCATTACTGCACCGCTGCCGGGCAGCGGCGAGTGGGGTACGCGTGACGAAGCGCTGGCTTTTGAGCAAAACAGCCTGGCCGGTGAAGCTGCGCTGCTCGCGCTGATGGATCGTGAACGTGTGGATGCCGCACGTCGTGCAATGCTGGTGATCCCGCGCGATCTCCGCTGGAACTGGCTGGATGACGTCACGCTGGAGATGAACTTCTGGCTCCCGGCGGGCAGCTTTGCCACCAGCGTGGTGCGCGAACTGCTGTTGACCCAGGGCAGCGCAGCCGAGGTTGACGAGTAATTCCCCTTGCAGCAGAGCCTGATTCTCAGCAGGCTCTGCTGATTTATCCGCTTAAGTCAGTCGTTCCTTTCACTGTTTTCTCCCCGCTATCTTCTTCTTTTCTGGCGATTTTGCGAGAACCCGTACTTCCGTTACAATGCGCAATAATTTAACAATTTTGTTAATGGGAATACGGATGAACCAACCCCATCTGCCAGTGCCGGATAGCACAACGGCTTTCGTGCCTTTGAAGATTATTGCCAGCGGTGTGGCCCTGCCTCCCGGCTGCGTCACCTCAGCGATGCTCGACGAACGTCTGGGTATGAAACCCGGCTATGTTGAAAAACGCTCGGGTATCGCTCATCGCTTTCATGCCGATCACCAGGCCAGTCAGGCGCAACTGGGCGCCGATGCGCTGGCCGCTGCACTAAGTGCACAACATATCGACCCGGCTTCCATTGATTTGCTCATCTTCGCCTCGGCCATCGCCGTCCAGGCATTGCCATGCAGTGCCATACAGGTGCTCAAGCTGTCGCCTCTGACGCCGGGCACCGCGGTGTTTGATATTAACAGCAGCTGCGTCAGCTTTATTTCGGCGTTGCAGGTGGCGGGGGGATTAGTGAACTGCGGTGCCTATCGGCGCATTGCTATTGTGTCGACTGAGCTGGCGTCACGCGGTATTGACTGGGAGCATGAAGAGTCATCGCTGATCTTCGGCGACGGCGCGGCCTGCGCCATCGTGGAACGCGGTGACGGGCAAAGCGGCATTCTCTCCTGCCTGATGGAGAGCTGGCCGGATGGCAGTGAACTCTGTGAGATCCGTGCCGGAGGCACGCGCTGCAACCCGCGTGCGGGCATGCGCGACAGCGATTTTCTGTTCCATATGCAGGGCAAAAAACTGTTCCGTCAGGCCTCGGGGCTGATCGAAGATTATCTGGCGCGCCTGCTGGCGATGGCCGGATTGACTCTGGCACAGATCGCCACGGTGGTGCCGCATCAGGCCAGCCACCTGTCGCTGGAACATATGCGTAAACGGCTGAACGTCAGCAGTGATGCGCTGGTGGATATTTACCGTTATCGCGGAAACCAGGTGGCGGCATCGATTCCCAGCGCGCTGCATGAAGCGATGGTCACCGATCGTTTCCAAAAAGGCCCGGTGATGCTGATTGGTACCGCCGCCGGGTTAACCCTGGGTGGCATGGTGCTGCTGCCGTGAAGGTTCTGGTCACCGGAGCCACCAGTGGTCTGGGGCGCAACGCCGTTGAGTGGCTGCTGGCGGCCGGGCATCAGGTGCTGGCAACCGGGCGTGATGATGCGGTGGGAGAGATACTGCGGCAGTGCGGGGCGCAGTTTACCGCCCTGGATCTGGCCCGGGCTTCGGCTGCCGATTGCGCTGACCTGGTCGGCGAGGCTGAGGCCGTGTGGCACTGCGCTGCCAAGTCCTCGCCCTGGGGGCCGCGTGACGATTTCTGGCAGGCCAATGTTACGGCCACTGAGCGTCTGACGGCTGCCGCCGGGCAGCGGGGCGTTCGGCGTTTTATTCATATCTCCACGCCCTCAATCTATTTCGATTATTCCCCTCATCACGATATTGATGAAACCTTCCGCGCCCGGCGTTTTGCCAATCACTATGCTGCCAGCAAATATGCCGCCGAGCAGGTGGTGTTGCAGCGGGTGGCACAGCATCCTGCCACCACCTTTGTCATGCTGCGTCCGCGTGCGCTGTTTGGTCCACACGATCGGGTGATTGTGCCGCGCCTGCTGGCACAGATTCAGCGTGATAATGGCGTGCTGCGGCTGCCCAACGGCGGGAATACGCTGCTCGATCTGACCTTTGTACTCAACGTGGTGCAGGCAATGTGGCTGGCGACCGATGTACCCGACCTGGCTTCTGGCGCGGTGTATAACGTGACCAATCAGCAGCCGGTAACGCTGGCGGAGGTGTTGCGCCCGTTGCTTAACCAGCAGCTTGGGTTGAACTGCGCGATCCGCTCACTGCCTGCCAGCCTGCTTTACGGTGTGGCGGCATTGATGGAGGGGGCGGCGTTACTGACGCGGCGTGAGCCGTTACTGACCCGCTACAGCGTCGGCGCGGTGAGCCTGGATATGACCCTCAGCCAGCAGCGTGCCATCGATGAACTGGGTTATCGCCCGCATTATTCTATGGATGAGGCGATTGCGCTGACCGGGGCATGGTGGCGGCAGCAGGGAGTGGGTCAGCGTGGCTAAACTGACGACGTTCGAAGCGGGTTACTGCACTCACCGTGGCTGCATGGCACTGCGCGGTGCCGGGCTGCGCGTCTGCCAGTTTCCTGCCCGAGCCTGGTTGCTGGAGGCCAATAACCGCCGCTGGATATGGGATACCGGCTACGCCAGCCACTTTATTGATCACACCCGTCAGGGCATTTTCCGTCTCTATGCACAGCTGACCCCGGTCTATTTCTCGCCAGAGCAGGCGCTGGTGGCGCAGCTCGGCCAGGCCGGATATCAACCTGATGATATCCAGGGGCTGATTATTTCCCATTTCCACGGCGACCATATTGCCGGTCTGCACGATTTTCCGGGCGTTCCAATGATCGCCTCCGGGGAGGGCTGGCAGAAAACCCGCAGCCTGAAAGGTGTGCGCGCGCTGAAAAATGCTTTTGTGCCGGGACTGATCCCGGCCGATTTTGAGTCACGCCTGCATTTTGTTGAGCGCTTCGACGTTGTCGATCTTCCCGCTGAACTTCATCCTTTTGAGCGCGGCTGGCAACTGCCGGACAGCAACGGCGAAATTGTGCTGGTCGCGCTGCCGGGCCATGCTGCCGGGCATCTTGGCGCGTTTATCCTGCAGGATGATGGCTGGACGCTGCTGGCCAGCGATGCCGCCTGGTGCCCGGATAACTACCAGAAATTGCGCGGCCCCTCACGGCTGGCCAGTCTGATTATGGATGACAGCGCCGCCTATTACCGCACGCTCACCCAGCTGCACCAGCTCTGGCGTGGCGGCAAAGTGCGTATTCTGCTGTGTCACGAGGGGGATTTATGATCCCGGTACGTATGCTGTGGCACTACTTCCGTGCGCGGCGGCTGCGGTTTCGCGATCGCGCCGCGCTTGAGCGGTGGCAGGCCAGGCAGTTGCAACGTTTTGCCCGTCAGGTGATGGCGAAAAGTCCGTTCTATGCCCCGTTCTGTCATCTGCCGTTGTCGTCATGGCCGCTGAGTGACAAAGCGCAGATGATGACCCATTTTGATCAGATGAATACCGCCGGGCTGCAGGTCGATACGCTGCTCCAGTGTGCCCTGAAAAGTGAACAAGACCGCGATTTTGCGCCGAAAGTCGGGCGCTTCAGCGTGGGCTTATCGTCCGGCACATCCGGGCGGCGCGGCGTGTTTGTGGTGAGTCCACGGGAGCAGCGCATCTGGGCAGGCGGTATGCTGGCGAAGATGCTGCCACGCGGGCTGCTCTCCGGTGAACGTGTGGCGCTGTTTCTGCGTGCCGATAATCATCTCTATCACAGCGTGAATACCCGCTGGCTGAGCCTGGCGTTCTTTGATCTGTTCGCACCGTTCAGTGAGCATTTGCGTACGCTGCCAGCGTTTGCGCCGACGATTATTGTGGCGCCAGCGCAGGTCTTGCGGGCGCTGGCACTGGCCGTGCAGGGTGGGCAACTTAAACTGAGCGTCAGCCGGGTGATCTCTGTAGCGGAAGTGCTGGAACCGCAGGATCGCCAGCTGCTAGAAACGGTGTTCGGCGATGTGGCCGAGGTCTATCAGGCCACCGAGGGGTTTCTCGCGGCCAGCTGTTCTCATGGGCGCCTGCATCTTAATGAAGAATTTATCCATGTGGAGCCGGAGTGGATTGATGAGCGGCGCTTTACGCCGGTGATTACGGATTTCAGTCGCCGCACTCAGCCCGTGATTCGCTACCGGCTGGACGATGTGCTGGTCGCCGCAAATGAACCTTGCCCTTGCGGGCAGCCGACCCGGGTGTTGGAGGCTATAGAAGGACGTCGCGATGACCAGCTTCTGCTACCTGATATGAAGGGTGACGTGCAGGCCGTCTTTGCCGATGTGTGCAGCCGCGCGATTGCCCGTTCCCTGCCGCTGACCAGTGATTACCGGCTGGTGCAGACGGGGATGCTCGATGTGCAGCTGATTAGCGATGCGGATGAAGCGTCGCTGGTCGCCTGCCAGCAGGCGCTGATTGCGCTGTTCGCACAGCAGGGGATCGCCACGGAGAGACTGTGCTGGCAGCTCAGTGTACAGCCGCTGATGCCGCAGTTTGACCGCAAGCGGCGGCGTATTATTCGCCAAAAAGGAGAAGGCGTATGAATCTGTTACGTCGCTTAGTGGCAATGCTGTTGGGCTGGGGCAGTGTCGGCGTGATCTACACGTTCAGCGATCGCTGGCAGGGGCCCGGCACGGTGATGCACCCCGGTTTCGTTGACCGGATGATTCCGTTCAGTGCCGATGGCATCTGGCTCTACCTCTCTTTTTTCCTGCTGATCCCCGCGGGTTATCTGTTCTGCCGTCCGGAGAAACTGCGCTGGTTAACGGGCTCAATGATCCTCACCGCGCTGGTATGCGGTGCGGTGTATTTGCTGTGGCCCACCACGCTGGTCTATCCCATCGATCACGGTCAGGGGCTGAGTTCGCATCTGCTGGCGCAGCTGGTGGCCGCCGACTCAACACAGAACTGTTTGCCCTCGCTGCATATGGCGCTGTCGCTGTTGGCGGTCTGGGCGCTGTATCAGCCTGAACAACGCTGGCGCAGCGGGCTATTGTTATTGTGGGGGGCGCTGATCGCGGTATCGATTCTGCAACTGCGCCGCCACCTGTTTATTGACCTGGTCAGCGGTGCGCTGGTGGCGCTGGTCTGCGGCTGGATCTGCCTGCGGGCAGCACAGACGTTTCCTTATTCATGGAGAGAGCGGCAATGAGTGATCTGGTCGTGCCGATTGTGGCGATGGTCTTGCTGGTGATGGCCGAGGCGCTGGTGCTGAACCGTCAGGATAAGCAGCGGGTCAACTGGCATGATGTGGTGTTTAACCTCAACTCCGGCCATATCATGCTGTGGCTGTTTCGTGGCCTTGAGGTGACCTGTTACGGCTATGTGGCGCTGCACTTCAGCCAGCACTGGCTGGATGTGCTGCCGACCTGGGGACTGTGGCTGTTTGCGCTGCTGGCCTGGGATTTTGCCTTTTACTGGCTGCACCGCCTGCATCATCGTTTCAGTCTGCTGTGGGCCGTGCACGTCGTCCATCACCAGGGCGAGCACTTTAATCTGTCGCTGGGGGTGCGTAACTCCTGGTACTCTTCACTGACCTCGATTCCCTTTTTCCTGCTGCTGGCGATAGCCGGTGTGCCGCTGTCGGTGTTTATCACCGTATCGATTTTCCACTACAGCGTGCAGTTGTTTAACCACAACGCGCTGACGCCGAAGCTGGGCTGGCTGGAATATATTCTGGTGACGCCGAATCATCACCGTGTCCATCACGTTTGCGATCGCGCTTATTCCGATAAGAACTTTGGCGGCAGCTTTATTTTCTGGGACAAAATGTTTGGGACGTTTGCCCGCCTGCCAGAAACAGAGTATCGCTTCGGCACCGGTGGGGAGCGCTCATCCCGTAACCCGTTCTGGGCCAGTAACCGGCCATTTTTCCGGCTGCTTAAACTGCCATTTTCTCCGGCGAAAAGCGCGGCCACGTTTCATTGCCGCGCCCGCGCACTGACCAGCGGTATGCTGCTGTTATTTGTGCTGGTGGCGAGTTATGTCTGGATATATGGCTACGGCTATCAAAATATCGGCCGGGAGCAGGTGGCGCTGTTTGTGTTACTGGCGCTCGGGGCGGTGGCATTAGGTGGGTTGTCGGAAGGACGGCGCTGGAGCCCGCTGCTGTGGCTGGTGGTGGGGCTGGCGTATCCGGCGTGGTTTATCCTGTGCCGCGAGTCGGTTGAGATCTGGCTGGCCGGTGCACTGCTGGTGATGGTGCACAGCATCGCGCTGGCGGCGGGGTGGGGGCGTCAGGTGCTGATCCCGGAGGCCGAAAATGGCTAATTCACTGCCACCGCTGCGTTATCCTCCGGATGGCGAACAGGCTTTCCACCAGGCGTTGCAGCGTGCAGCGCATCAGTATCTTTCCGCATCCAAAGATCATCGTTTCGCCGGGCGCGGCGACTGGCTGAAAGCAGGGGTGTTACTGATACTTTGTGTCTCCTGCTATGGGCTGAGCCTGCTTCAGTCCAGCAGCGGTGGATTTGTTCTCTGCTATCTCCTGTTTATGCTGATGGCAATGCTGCTTAATATTGTGGTTAACCATGATGCCAGCCACGGTGTCTTCAGCCGTTCGCCGCGTGTTAATCGTCTTATCAGCCGCCTGGTGACGTTGCCGCTGGGGCTGGACCCGGATTACTGGCGCGTGCGCCATGTCCATTTTCATCATGTTTACGCCAATATCGAACATTACGATCTCGATACCGAAGAGAACGGTTTCTTCCGGCAAACCCCGTATCAGCGTTGGCGACCATGGATGCGCTGGCAGCATCTTTACTGGCCACTGGTGGCCGCACTGTCGCTGCCGTATCTGGCCTGGGTGTTTGACTGGGCCGACCGCTGCGGAAAAACGCCGCTGGCGGGAAGGCACGTGATGCCGGGTGTCCGCGGCTGGCTACTGTTTTGCGGCTGTAAGGTGCTGCATCTGCTGCTGGTTCTCGCTGTACCGCTGTGGGCTGCAGAACAGAATGGCATCGCGATGTCCGTGGTGCTGGGTGCCTGGCTGTGTAGCCAGATGATGGCTTCTTTGCTGGTGGTATTCCTGTTGCTGGGCACCCACTGGGCTGAGGCGGAGTTTTTCGAGGTCGGGCCTGACGGGAAGCTGCCGCAAGGCTGGTATCGCCATAACTTCGCCACCGCCTGCGACTGGCTGCCTTCGCCTGCCTGGATCGGGCATTTCACTGGCGGGCTAAATATGCACCTGACGCACCATCTGTTTCCCGGATGGCATCACCGGCATTATCCGGCACTGGCGGAGAGACTTGCCCGGCTTGCCAGCGAACACGGCATGAATTACCGCTGTATCAGTTATCGCGAACTGCTGCGGCGTCAGCAGACATTTTTACGCCGGATGGGACAGCCGGAGGAGGTTGCATGAACCCGCCACCGCTGCGTTTTTCCCGTGAAAATCTGCAATTTCACCGCGAGTTGACGCGAGCCACTCAGGCGTGGCTCGATCAGCACGGCGACCACCGTTTTGCCAACGGGGCGATGATCGCCAAAGCGGTGCTGCTGGCCTTACTGGCTGCCGGTTGCGGCTGGCTTGGCCTGCAGCAGACTCACTGGACGGGCTGGGCGGCTTGCCAGGCCGGGGTCAGTTTCTTTGCCATGCTGCTGACGATCAACGTGGTACATGATGCCTCGCATCAGGCTTTTTTCAGGTCAAAATCGGCCAATCGCTGGCTGAATGTGCTGGCTACCATTCCGCTGGGGCTGGACCCGGAGTGCTGGCGTGTGCGCCATGTGCTGATGCATCACACCGGAAATAATGTCATCGGGTATGACCCGGATATGGAAGAGAATGGCATTCTTCGCCAGTCGCGTTTTCAGCGCCTGCGCCCGCTAATGCGCTATCAGCGCTATTACTGGCCGCTGGTGGCTGCTCTGACGTTTCCCTATTATATCTGGCTGTTTGACTGGCTGGATCGCGCCGGGCAGACACGCGTAGGGGCGAAAATGCGCTTGCAGGGTATTAAAGGCTGGGCGGCTTTTTTACTGGTAAAAGTGGGACATTTTTTACTGGTGCTGGCGCTGCCCTTATGGCTGTTGCCGCCTTCATTAGGCATCGGCACAATCGTGCTGGTTTATCTTTCCTGTCAGATGCTGGCATCGCTGGTTTTTGTCATGCTGATTATCGGTACTCACTGGGCGAAAGGAAACAGCTACCAGCCCACCGAACAGGGGAAATTGCCCCACAGCCGCTACAGTCACCTGTTTGCGACAACCTGCGACTGGACGACGCGGCCGCACTGGCTGGGTTACTGGCTGGGCGGAATGAATCTGCACTTAACGCATCATCTGTTCCCCCACTGGAACCATCGTCACTACCCGATGCTGGCGGGGATCATTGCGCAGATCGCCGCACGTTATGGTTATGATTATCAGTGCCTGACGCTCACTCAACTGATGAGTTCGCAGCAACGTTTTTTACAGGAACTGGGGGAAGACAAGGCCGAAAGCTGATCGGCCCGCCCTGCGATGGCTCACTGGCATCCTTTATTTACCAGATATTTACACCTACCACTCCCTGGCGCATCCAGCTAAAATGTTTTCAGCCGCATCCGACGCCCCGGGAACACGAGTCAGTTTTCGGGGGAGGGTGAACAAAATTTATCAACAGGTTAGGTCTCAATGCGCATTTTACTGAGTAACGATGACGGTATCCATGCGCCAGGCATACAGACGCTGGCAAAAGCGCTGCGTGAGTTTGCTGAGGTGCAGGTTGTCGCGCCCGATCGTAATCGTAGTGGAGCGTCGAACTCGCTGACGCTGGAAACCCCTCTGCGTACCTTTAACTATCCTAACGGGGATATTGCGGTGCAGATGGGCACGCCGACTGACTGCGTCTACCTCGGGGTGAATACCCTGATGCGTCCTAAGCCGGATATCGTGGTGTCAGGAATCAATGCGGGCCCCAATCTGGGCGATGATGTGATTTATTCAGGCACGGTAGCCGCTGCGATGGAAGGACGTCATCTGGGCCTGCCTGCGCTGGCGGTCTCCCTTGACGGGCATGTGCATTACGACACCGCCGCTGCCGTCACCTGTTCAATCCTGAAAGCGTTACTGCGCGAGCCACTGCGCACCGGGCGTATTTTGAATATTAATGTGCCAGATTTGCCGCTCGATCAAATCAAAGGGATTCGCGTCACCCGTTGTGGCAGCCGCCATCCCAGCGATCAGGCCATCCCACAGCAGGACCCGCGCGGTAATACGATGTACTGGATTGGGCCGCCGGGTGAAAAGCTTGATGCCGGCCCGGACACGGATTTTGCCGCTGTTGATGAGGGTTATGTCTCGGTGACCGCACTGCATGTTGACCTGACTGCTCATGCCGCGCAGGAGGTCGTCTCTTCCTGGTTAGCCAATGTTGAGGTCAATCGCGAATGGTGAGTGGGCGGATAGATACACTGTTGGCACAATTGCGGCAACAGGGTATTGATGATGAACGGCTGCTGAAAGCCATTGAAGATGTGCCGCGTGAACGCTTTGTTGATGAGGCTTTTGAACATAAAGCCTGGGAAAATACAGCGTTGCCGATAGGGTCAGGGCAGACGATTTCCCAGCCTTACATGGTCGCAAAAATGACGTCCCTGCTGGCCCTGACGCCGGAGTCACGCGTGCTGGAAATCGGCACGGGCTCCGGTTATCAGACCGCCATTCTGGCCAATCTGGTGGAACATGTTTTCTCCGTCGAGCGGATTAAAGGTTTGCAGTGGCAGGCCAAGCGCCGCCTGAAGCAGCTGGATCTGCATAATGTCTCTACCCGTCATGGTGATGGCTGGCTTGGCTGGCCGTCGCGTGGGCCGTTTGATGCAATTATTGTCACGGCAGCACCGCCCGAAATTCCTGAAGCATTGATGTCGCAGCTTGATGAGGGCGGTATCATGGTGTTGCCTGTGGGGGAAGAGCAGCAGGTTTTGCAGCGCATTCGCCGTAAAGGTGACGAATTTATCATCGATACCGTGGAGGCCGTCCGTTTTGTCCCACTGGTAAAAGGTGATCTTGCCTGATATCCGCAACAACCAGGATATTTCTATACAACTGTTTCATGGCACGCAGTCATTGATATTGCTAGTATCTGACTAAATTTGCGCATGCGGGCTTAATGCCGTCGGTCGTGCAGCTGTTATGTTGTTTATATTTTTTTCGTCAAAGCATTGCCGTAATGGGGGATTGAATGAGCACGGGAAGCCCAGTATTTAAGTTACGCCGTCTTGCGGCCGTTTCATTGGTAGGATTTTGGCTGGCAGGTTGTACCAGCAGCGATAACGCGCAGGCCCCCATCAGCTCTGTTGGCGGAAATGACTCCGGCATGATGAGCAGCAATTCTGGCAACCCGGGCATGAACAGCAGCTCCGGTGGCAGCAACGGCGGGTTTATCCGCCCGGCTCGCCCTCCGGCGTCGGGTGGGGGAATGATTTCCTCCTCTTCTGCCAGCGCGAGCCAGAATCAGAATGTGGTTACCGAAAACGGTCGAATTGTGTACAACCGTAGTTATGGGAATATTCCTAAAGGTAGTTATGGCGGCGATACCTACACCGTAAAACGGGGTGATACGCTGTTCTATATTGCCTGGATTACCGGTAACGATTTCCGTGATCTTGCCCAGCGCAATAACGTTGCCGCGCCTTATGGGCTCAACGTTGGCCAGCAATTACAGGTAGCTAACGGCTCTGGTACCCCAATCACTGGGGGCAACGCAGTCACGGCAGCAGATGCGAATGCGGGTGGCGTGACCACGGCCTCTTCCGGTTCACAAATGAACACCGGAACGGTTGCACACCAACCGGTAATTACGTATTCTGAGGATTCAGGTACACCAAGTGAAGGCAAAATGTTGCCTTCGTCCGGGAAAACTGCTGCAACGACAACAGTTCCGGTTACCGCCCCGACCGTCAGTAGTACAACAGACAGCGCTACCCCTGTGGGAAGCTGGCGTTGGCCGACAGACGGTAAGATCATCGATAACTTCTCTGCTTCCGAAGGGGGCAATAAAGGCATCGATATCGCGGGTTCGCGCGGTCAGTCCGTCATCTCCACCGCCTCTGGCCGCGTGGTTTATGCCGGTAACGCTCTGCGTGGCTACGGTAATTTGATTATCATCAAACATAATGATGACTACCTGAGTGCGTATGCCCACAACGATTCCATGCTGGTCCGTGAACAACAAGAAGTGAAAGCGGGTCAGAAGATCGCCACAATGGGTAGTACCGGCACGAGTTCGGTTAGATTGCACTTTGAAATTCGTTACAAGGGGAAATCCGTAAATCCGTTGCGCTATTTACCGCAACGTTAATCCGGCAGAACCCTGGTGTTCTGCCCTGAGATCACGGGTAGGAGCCGCTTATGAGCCAGAATACGCTGAAAGTTAACGAGTTAAATGAAGACGCGGAATTCGACGAAAACGGAGCTGAGGTTTTTGACGAGAAGGCACTTGTCGGAAATGAACCTGGTGATAACGACTTAGCAGAAGAAGAGCTGTTATCACAGGGCGCAACCCAGCGCGTACTGGATGCAACGCAGCTCTACTTAGGAGAGATTGGTTATTCTCCGTTGCTTACGGCAGAGGAAGAAGTGTTCTTCGCTCGTCGTGCACTCCGTGGTGACATTCCTTCTCGTCGTCGCATGATCGAAAGTAACCTGCGTCTGGTGGTGAAGATCGCCCGTCGCTACAGCAATCGTGGTCTGGCACTGCTGGACTTGATTGAAGAAGGTAACCTCGGTCTGATCCGCGCCGTAGAGAAGTTTGACCCGGAAAGAGGCTTCCGCTTCTCAACGTATGCCACATGGTGGATTCGTCAGACGATTGAACGGGCGATAATGAATCAAACCCGTACTATCCGCCTGCCGATTCATATCGTGAAAGAATTGAATGTTTATCTGCGTACCGCGCGTGAACTTTCCCATAAGCTCGACCATGAGCCAAGTGCGGAAGAGATTGCCGAGAAGTTAGATAAACCTGTTGATGATGTCAGCCGGATGCTGCGTCTCAACGAACGCATTACCTCAGTTGATACGCCTCTGGGCGGTGATTCTGAAAAAGCGCTGCTGGACATCCTGGCCGATGAGAAAGAGAACGGCCCGGAAGACACCACGCAGGACGATGATATGAAACAAAGCATCGTTAAATGGTTGTTCGAACTGAACGCCAAGCAGCGTGAAGTGCTGGCACGTCGTTTCGGCCTGTTGGGCTATGAAGCGGCAACACTGGAAGATGTGGGTCGTGAAATTGGATTGACCCGCGAGCGTGTACGCCAGATTCAGGTTGAAGGTTTACGCCGCCTGCGTGAGATCCTGCAGGCTCAGGGGCTGAACATTGAAGCCCTGTTTCGTGAATAATTAAGCGGGACAGGTTGCGCAACCACCTGATGAATAAAGTAATGCGAGAAACGGTGACTTCGGTCACCGTTTTTTTTTGCCTGCAGGTTATCTCACACCTCTCCGCATTGAAGTGCCCAGACGGCGGCCTCGACGCGGGATTTCATATTCAGTTTTTTCAACAGATGTTTGACATGCACCTTCACAGTACTTTCACTGATCCCCAGTCTGCGGGCAATCAGCTTATTACTCATGCCCTGGGCGATTAACCGGAGAACATCGCGCTCGCGTGTGGTGAAGTCCGGTTTTTCGGCCAGTGGTGGGGCGCGTTGCTGGCGAAGACTGGCGGCCAGCAAAGAGGGCAGGGTATGACTCAATACCAGCTCCCCGGCAGCAGCCCGATGCAGGCACTCCAACAGGCTTTCAGGCTCCATATCTTTCAACAGGTAGCCATCAGCCCCACGTTTCAATGCATTGATCACATCATCTTCATAATCTGACACGCTGAAAACCACAATGTGACCGCAGGCATCAATAGCCCGCAGCTGTTCCAGTGTGTCCAGACCATTCATGCCGGGCATATTCAGATCGAGCAGGATCAAATCCGCTTCAAGCTGTTCTGCCAGCGCCACACCATCCGCCCCGTTACTGGCTTCCCCTACTACGCACAGACGTGAATCGAGACCGATAAGTTGCTTAAGCCCGTTACGGATCATCGGATGATCGTCGATCAATAATACACTGGCGGGTTTGTTGGAGAGCAATTGCGTAAGCTGGGTTGTCATCCTGTCTTCCTGCTGGTGGCCGATTCGCGGAATGCTATCTCTTCAGATGAAGTGGCAGCGGAGGATTGTCACCGATTGGCCCTTCTATTCCCATACCTATTTTGTGGTAATACTAAATATCTGTATTTTGGTGGTTCAGCAAATAAAACAACATAATGATATTAACTAACTGATTATATTCATCTTAATATCCTACCCCCTCCACATTAAACGACATACTCCCTCTGCATGGGCATGTTCTCACCTGCAACCTGATTGATACACGTCAATTTAAACAATGCCTGAGATGCCCAGGATAGGCTGATAAATACACAGTCAGTGAGAAAATTATGTCGAAAATTAACGCATCGCCAGGGACGGAAAATCGTGCGCTTATTCAGGACTGGCAGCCTGAGAACGTCGTTTTCTGGCAACAAACTGGTAAACGGATTGCCAGCCGCAATTTGTGGATTTCTGTGTTCTGCCTGTTACTCGCCTTCTGCGTCTGGATGCTGTTTAGCACCGTTGCAGTCAATCTCAATAAAGTCGGTTTCAACTTCACTACCGATCAACTGTTCCTGCTGACCGCGCTGCCGTCGGTTTCCGGTGCGCTGCTGCGAGTCCCCTATTCGTTTGTGGTCCCGGTATTTGGTGGCCGTCGCTGGACGGCGTTCAGCACTGCTCTAATGCTGGTGCCCTGCATCTGGCTGGGTTTTGCCGTGCAAAACCCAGCCACGCCCTTTGCCGTATTTGTGGTGATCTCTCTGCTGTGCGGTTTTGCCGGGGCTAACTTCGCTTCCAGCATGGGCAACATCAGCTTCTTCTTCCCGAAGGCCCGTCAGGGTGCCGCGCTGGGCATTAATGGCGGGTTAGGTAACCTGGGTGTCAGCGTGATGCAGTTGTTTGCGCCCATCGCTATCTCGGTAGCCTTGTTTAGCTGGTTTAGCGGCCCGTCTTCTCATGCAGAAAATGGGCTGTGGTTAGAAAATGCGGCCTGGATGTGGGTGCCGTTCTTGCTCATCGCCACGTTCGCCGCCTGGTTTGGTATGAACGATCTGGCTGCGGCGAAAAGTTCTCTGCGCCAGCAACTGCCCGTGCTGAAACGCGGGCATCTGTGGATTCTGTCGCTGTTGTACCTTGCAACGTTCGGATCGTTTATCGGTTTCTCTGCCGGTTTTGCCATGCTGTCCAAAACACAATTCCCCGATGTGGTCATCATGCATTACGCCTTCTTTGGTCCCTTTATTGGGGCACTGGCACGCTCTGCGGGTGGCATCGTCTCCGATCGCCTTGGTGGCGTGCGGGTATCGCTGTTCACCTTCATTCTGATGGCGGTATTTACCGCACTGCTGTTCCTGACGCTTCCGGGTGAAGGCCAGTCAGGTTCATTTATCGCCTTTTATGGCGTGTTTATGGTGCTGTTCTTCGCGGCGGGCCTGGGGAGTGGTTCCACCTTCCAGATGATTGCCGTCATCTTCCGCAAAATCACCATTGATCGGGTTAAGGCAGCAGGCGGAAGCGATGAAGCCGCCCAGCACGAAGCCGTTACCGATACCAGTGCCGCACTCGGTTTTATCTCGGCAATTGGCGCACTGGGTGGGTTCTTTATCCCGCAAACTTTCGGAATGTCACTGTCACTCAGCGGTTCACCCGCCGGAGCGATGAAGGTGTTCCTGGTGTTTTATCTGATCTGTATCGCGATTACCTGGCTGGTTTACGGCCGTAAAAAAACGAAATAAACGCGAGCATCCTTTTAGTGTTTTTGGAGCATGTCGAATGAGCAAGTTTCTTGATCGGTTACGTTATTTTAAACAGTTGGGTGAGCCGTTCTCCGGCCAGCACGGGCAAACACTGAACACCAACCGTGACTGGGAGGATGGTTACCGCAGCCGCTGGCAGCATGACAAAATCGTCCGCTCTACTCACGGTGTGAACTGCACCGGTTCGTGCAGCTGGAAGATCTATGTCAAAAATGGTCTGGTGACCTGGGAAACCCAGCAAACGGACTACCCGCGTACCCGACCCGACCTGCCTAACCACGAGCCGCGCGGTTGTCCGCGTGGTGCCAGTTACTCCTGGTATCTGTACAGCGCCAACCGCCTGAAATACCCGCTGGTGCGCAAACGCCTGGTCAGTCTTTGGCGCGCGGCAAAAGCGCAGCACAGTGACCCGGTCCTCGCCTGGCAGTCGATTGTGGAAAATACGGAGCAGGCAAAAAGCTATAAAGAGGCTCGTGGGCGCGGCGGTTTTGTTCGTGCCGACTGGCAAGAAGTGAATGAACTGATTGCCGCCGCCAATATCTATACGGCTAAAGCGTTCGGGCCTGACCGTATTATCGGGTTCTCGCCTATTCCGGCGATGTCGATGGTGTCCTATGCGGCCGGTTCACGCTATCTCTCACTGATTGGCGGCATCTGTCTGAGCTTTTATGACTGGTACTGCGACCTGCCACCCGCATCACCCATGACGTGGGGTGAGCAGACCGATGTTCCCGAGTCGGCTGACTGGTATAACTCTGCGTATATTCTTGCCTGGGGCAGTAACGTGCCGCAGACGCGAACCCCGGATGCACACTTCTTTACCGAAGTCCGCTATAAAGGCACCAAAACCGTTGCGATCACCCCGGACTACGCCGAAATTGCCAAGCTGTGCGATCACTGGTTGAGCCCGAAGCAGGGTACTGACAGCGCGCTGGCGCTGGCGTTCGGTCATGTGATCCTGACCGAGTTCCACCAGCAGCGTGAGGTGGAGTATTTTCGCAACTATGTGCGCCAGTACAGCGATATGCCGATGCTGGTGCTGCTGGAGGAGCGCGAAGGCGGCTTTTACGCAGCCGGACGTATGCTGCGCGCCAGCGATCTGGTGGACGGGTTGGGGCAGGAGAATAACCCGCAGTGGAAAACCATCGCCATTAACCAGAAAAACGGTGAACTGGTGGCCCCGCAGGGGTCAATTGGTTTCCGCTGGGGTGAGAAAGGCAAATGGAACCTTGAGCAGCGTGAAGGTAAAAACCAGCAGGAAGTGGAGCTGCAACTGAGCCTGCTGGGCCAGTATGACGAGCTGGTCGATGTCGGCTTCCCTTACTTTGGTGCAATAGATAACCCGAATTTCAACCGCGTGCAGTTGGATGAAATTCTGCTGCACAGGCTGCCGGTAAAACGGCTGCAACTGGCCGATGGATCGAGTGCCCTTGTCACCAGCGTGTATGATCTGACGCTGGCAAACTACGGCGTAGATCGCGGGCTGGATGATGCTAACTGTGCCGCCAGCTATGACGAAGTGAAAGCATATTCCCCGGCCTGGGCAGAACAGATCACTGGCGTATCCCGCCAGAATATTGTGCGTATAGCGCGTGAATTTGCAGAAACCGCCGAAAAAACCCGTGGACGTTCGATGATTATCGTTGGTGCCGGCCTGAACCACTGGTATCACATGGACATGAACTACCGGGGTTTGATCAATATGCTGGTGTTCTGTGGCTGCGTGGGGCAGAGCGGCGGCGGTTGGGCGCACTATGTTGGTCAGGAGAAGCTCCGTCCGCAAACGGGCTGGTTGCCGCTGGCCTTCGGCCTTGACTGGCAGCGTCCACCGCGCCAGATGAACGGCACCTCATTCTTCTACAACCACTCCAGCCAGTGGCGCTATGAAACATTGCGCACTGATGAGTTGCTGTCACCGCTGGCCGATAAATCGCGCTACGGCGGCAGCCTGATTGACTTTAACGTGCGTTCCGAACGCATGGGCTGGCTGCCTTCCGCCCCGCAATTAAATACCAATCCGCTGCGCCTTGCTGCGCAGGCACAGGCTGCAGGTAAAACACTGCTGGATTTCACCGTCGACGGTTTGAAAGAGGGTAGCCTGCGCTTTGCCGCTGAACAGCCAGATAATGAGCAGAATTTCCCGCGTAACCTGTTTGTCTGGCGATCCAACCTGCTGGGGTCATCCGGTAAGGGGCATGAGTACCTGCTGAAATATCTGCTGGGGACGGAAAATGGTATTCAGGGGAGCGACCTGGGTGCGCAGGGGGCCGTCAAACCGCAGGAAGTTGAGTGGCAGGATAATCCGGGCACAGGTAAACTCGATCTGGTGGTGACCCTCGATTTCCGTATGTCCAGCACCTGCCTCTATTCCGATATTGTTCTGCCAACCGCCACCTGGTATGAAAAAGACGATATGAATACTTCGGATATGCATCCGTTTATTCATCCCCTGTCGGCGGCGGTCGATCCGGCCTGGGAATCCCGCAGTGACTGGGAGATCTACAAAGGCATTGCCAAAACTTTCTCTGAACTTTGCATCGGTCATCTGGGTAAAGAAACCGATGTGGTGCTCCAACCGATTCAGCATGACTCGGCTGCGGAACTGGCGCAGCCGTTGGGGGTACAGGACTGGCACCGGGGCGAGTGCGATCTGATCCCTGGGAAAACCGCACCCCATATTGTCACCGTCGAGCGCGACTATCCGGCGACCTGGGAACGCTTTACCTCGCTGGGCCCGCTGTTGGATACGCTGGGCAATGGCGGTAAAGGCATCAGTTGGAATACCCAGACGGAAGTCGATTTCCTGAAAAAACTCAACTACGTCAAGGCAGAAGGTCCGGCAGCCGGCCGTCCGAACATCAACAGCGCGATTGATGCTGCCGAGGTCATCCTGTCGCTGGCACCGGAAACCAATGGTCAGGTTGCGGTAAAAGCCTGGCAGGCACTGGGCGAGTTTACCGGACGCGATCACACCCATCTGGCGCTGAATAAAGAAGATGAAAAGATCCGCTTCCGCGATATTCAGGCGCAGCCGCGCAAAATTATCTCCAGCCCGACCTGGTCAGGCCTGGAAGATGAACACGTCTCTTATAACGCTGGCTATACCAACGTCCATGAACTGATCCCGTGGCGTACCCTAAGTGGCCGCCAGCAGCTGTATCAGGATCATCAGTGGATGCGTGACTTTGGTGAAAGCCTGCTGGTCTATCGTCCGCCGATTGATACCCGCACGGTGCAGCCGCTGCTGAACAAAAAGCCGAACGGTAACCCGGAAAGAGCGCTGAACTTCCTGACGCCGCACCAGAAATGGGGCATTCACTCCACGTACAGCGACAACCTGTTGATGCTGACGCTGTCTCGCGGCGGGCCGATTGTCTGGATGAGTGAGGAGGATGCGCAGGCGCTGGGGATCGTCGATAACGACTGGATCGAGGCGTTTAACGCCAACGGCGCACTGACCGCCCGTGCGGTTGTCAGCCAGCGCGTCCCGGCGGGCATGACCATGATGTATCACGCTCAGGAACGCATCGTGAATATTCCCGGGTCGGAGATCACCAGCCAGCGCGGTGGTATCCATAACTCCGTCACGCGCGTGTGCCCTAAACCGACTCATATGATTGGTGGCTATGCGCAACTGGCTTACAGCTTTAACTATTACGGCACCGTCGGTTCCAACCGGGACGAGTTCGTGATTGTGAGAAAAATGAATCAGATTAACTGGTTAGATGGTGAAGGCAACGATGATTGCCAGGGTAGTCAGCAGGAGGCAGGCCAATGAAAATTCGTTCTCAGGTCGGGATGGTGCTCAATCTCGACAAATGTATTGGCTGTCACACCTGTTCGGTGACCTGTAAAAACGTCTGGACCAGCCGTGAAGGTATGGAATATGCCTGGTTCAATAACGTTGAAAGCAAACCGGGTGTGGGCTTCCCTCATGCCTGGGAGGATCAGGAAAAATGGAAGGGGGGGTGGATCCGTAAGATCAACGGCAGGCTGGTGCCACGTATGGGAAACCGTGTGGGCGTGCTGGCGAAAATCTTTGCCAACCCTGATGTCCCAGGGCTGGATGATTATTACGAGCCGTTCGACTTTGATTATCAGCATCTGCACAACGCCCCTGCCGGGAAACATCAGCCGATTGCCCGCCCGCGATCGCTGATCACCGGCAAACGCATGAAGAAGATCGAAAATGGCCCGAACTGGGAGGAGATCCTCGGCGGCGAATTTTCAAAACGCTCAGAGGATAAAAACTTCGACAACATGCAGAAGGAGATGTACGGACAGTTCGAAAACACCTTCATGATGTATCTGCCACGATTGTGTGAGCACTGTCTGAATCCGACCTGTGTGGCAACCTGTCCGAGTGGAGCGATCTATAAGCGTGAGGAAGATGGCATCGTGCTGATCGACCAGGATAAGTGTCGCGGCTGGCGCATGTGCATTACCGGCTGCCCTTACAAAAAGATCTACTTCAACTGGAAAAGTGGCAAGTCGGAAAAATGCATTTTCTGCTATCCGCGTATCGAATCCGGCCAGCCGACCGTGTGCTCGGAAACCTGCGTCGGCCGTATTCGCTATCTCGGTGTGCTGCTGTATGACGCTGACCGTATTGAGCAGGCTGCTGCGGTAGAGAACGAAAAAGATCTCTACCAAAGTCAGCTGGATGTGTTCCTCGATCCCCACGATCCGGCAGTGATTGCTCAGGCGCTGAAAGATGGCGTTCCCCAAAATGTCATCGATGCGGCGCAACAGTCCCCGGTGTACAAAATGGCGATGGACTGGAAGCTGGCGCTGCCGCTGCATCCTGAATATCGCACGTTACCGATGGTGTGGTACGTCCCGCCGCTGTCACCGATTCAGTCGGTATCGGATGCCGGAATGCTGGCGCACAGCGGTGTACTGCCGGACGTGGAGAGCCTGCGTATTCCGGTGCAGTACCTCGCTAATCTGCTGACGGCCGGAGACACTGCACCGGTACTGCAGGCACTCAATCGCCTGATGGCGATGCGTCACTACAAGCGCGCAGAAACCGTTGACGGCGTTCATGATGTCCGTGCGCTGGAGCAGGTGGGTCTGACGGAAGCACAGGCGCAGGAAATGTATCGCTATCTGGCGATTGCCAACTACGAAGACCGCTTTGTCATCCCGAGCAGTCATCGCGAAATGGCGCGTGAGGCGTTCCCGGAAAGCAAAGGTTGCGGTTTTAGTTTTGGTGATGGCTGCCACGGCAGTGACGTTAAATTTAACCTGTTTAACAGCCGCCGTATTGATGCGATCGATGTATCGAAGAAAACCCCTTATGACGCGGAGAACAAATCATGATCGCTCTGCGTATTATTGCCCGTTTGCTTGATTACCCACAGCAGGACTTTCTCGACCACCAGGATGAGGTGCTTGCCGCCCTGGCACAGGCGGAAGAACTGGATGCTGAGCAGCAGACGTTGTTGGTCAGTCTGATCCAGAAATCAGCCTCCCGGCCACTGCTGGACAGGCAGGCAGAGTACTGCGAGCTGTTTGATCGTGGCCGGGCGACATCGCTGCTGCTGTTTGAACATGTGCACGGCGAATCGCGCGATCGCGGCCAGGCAATGGTGGATCTGTTGGCGCAATACCGTGCTGATGGACTGGAGCTGAATGCGAAAGAGTTACCGGACTTTTTACCGCTGTACCTGGAATATCTGGCGCAAGGAGATCGGGCTCGCATCCGGCGAGGCCTTCAGGATGTCGCGCCGATTCTGGCGCTGCTGGCGGCAAGACTGGAGGAGCGACAGAGTGATTTTGCGCCGCTGTTTTCGCTACTGCTGGCGCTGTCTGGCAGCAGTGCGAACCCTGCATTGCTCCAGGAGCAGGTGGCTCAGGAAGCGCGCGATGATACGCCCGCTGCGCTGGATGCCGTATGGGAAGAGGAGCAGGTGGCGTTTATCGCTCAGATGAATCCGGGCGGTAGTGGCTGCGAACCTGCACAGCAACCGCGTTCTTCTGCGGCAGTGATGCCACAGTACCTCGATATTTCAGCGTCAAGCCAGACGGCGAGAGGAGAGTAAATCATGGCATTTTTAAATCAGTTCTTCTTTGATATTTATCCTTATCTCGCCGGGACCGTATTTCTGGTGGGTAGCTGGCTGCGTTACGACTACGGGCAATACAGCTGGCGCGCAGGCTCCAGCCAGATGTTAAGTAAGAAAGGAATGAGGCTGGCATCGAACCTGTTTCACGTGGGGATTATCGGGATCCTGCTGGGGCATTTCGTGGGCCTGCTGACCCCACACTGGGTCTACGAGCCTTTTCTGTCCGCGGCGCATAAACAGTTGCTGGCGATGATTGCGGGTGGGATTTTTGGTGCGATGACGCTGATTGGCGGGGGATTGTTGCTTAAACGCCGTCTGACCGATGCGCGGGTCCGTGCCACCAGTAGTGCTGCTGATATTATGATCATGATGCTGCTGGTGCTGCAGGCGTTTCTGGGGCTGACCACCATTCACTTCTCGGCTCAGCATATGGACGGCAGCGAGATGCTGAAGCTGACAAGCTGGGCGCAGAGTATCGTGACGTTCCAGGGCGGGGCATCACACCATCTTGATGGTGTGGCGGTAATTTTCCGTCTGCATATGGTACTGGGAATGACGCTGTTCTTACTGTTCCCGTTCTGCCGTCTGGTGCATATCTGGAGTGCGCCAGTTGAATACCTTACGCGCCGCTACCAACTGGTGCGTAACCGTCGCTGATGATCTCAGTGCAATTCACCATCCGAGGGCCAGGCATGCCTGGCCCCTACGATATACCTTTGATATTGGCGTAGGGGCGGGCCATGACCCGCTACAACGATATACCTTTGATATTGGCGTAGGGGCGGGCCATGTCCGCTCCTACGATATACCTTTGATATTAGCGTAGGGGGGGGGGAGGACCCCCCCCTGGCTGTGTTACACCAGAGACTTCAACCGATAGATCCACTCCAGCGCCTGGCGCGGTGAGAGTGAATCCGGGTCCAGCGCTTCAAGGGCTTCTAATGCCGGTGAAGTCTCCTCCACCAGCAACGGAAGCTGCGATCCGTCCGCTTTCGTCGCTGCTGCGCTGCCTGATAACGCTTCCAGCTCTTTCAGTTTCTGGCGCGCACGTTTAATCACCTCTTTCGGCACACCGGCCAGTGCAGCGACGGCGAGCCCGTAACTTTTACTGGCTGCCCCCTCCTGCACGCTGTGCATAAAGGCGATGGTATCGCCATGTTCCACGGCATCCAGATGCACGTTCGCCACGCCTTCAATCTGTTCCGGCAGTGTGGTCAGTTCGAAATAGTGAGTGGCAAACAACGTCATCGCCTTGATGCGGCTGGCCAGACTTTCGGCACAGGCCCAGGCCAGTGACAGACCATCATAGGTTGAGGTTCCGCGCCCAATCTCATCCATCAATACCAGGCTGAATTCGGTGGCGTTATGCAGGATATTGGCGGTTTCCGTCATCTCGACCATAAAGGTTGAACGGCCTGAAGCCAGATCGTCGGCTGCACCGACGCGGGTAAATATACGGTCCACCGGGCCAATCACGGCCTGGGTTGCAGGCACAAAGCTGCCGATGTATGCCATCAGGGTGATCAGCGCGGCCTGACGCATATAGGTACTTTTACCGCCCATGTTAGGCCCGGTTACCACCAGCATGCGACGCTGAGGAGAGAGCGACAGTGGGTTGGCGATAAACGGCTCTTTCAGGACCTGTTCCACCACCGGATGACGGCCGCCAGTCAGTTTAATCCCCGGTTTATCAGTCAGAGTCGGGCAGCTGTAGTTCAACGTCCAGGCGCGTTCTGCCAGGTTACTTAACACATCCAGTTCGGCCAGCGCAGCCGCACTGTCCTGCAGGGCTTCCAGATGCGGCAGCAGCATATCGAGCAGCTGGTCGTATAACGCTTTCTCCAGCGACAGCGCCTTCCCTTTGGAGGTCAGCACCTTATCTTCATATTCTTTCAGCTCAGGAATAATGTAGCGTTCGGCATTTTTCAGCGTCTGACGGCGTACATAGTGGATAGGTACCAGATGACTCTGTCCGCGACTGACCTGGATGTAATAGCCGTGAACGCCATTAAAGCCGACCTTCAGCGTATCCAGCCCCAGTTTTTCGCGTTCGCGGATCTCCAGACGATCCAGATAGTCGGTCGCACCGTCTGCCAGCGCACGCCATTCGTCCAGTTCGTCATTGTAGCCGGGGGCAATCACACCGCCATCGCGCACCAGCACAGGCGGTGCCTCAATAATGGCGCGTTCCAGCAGCTCGCGCAGTTCGGTAAATTCACCCATTTGACCACGCAGGGTTTGCAGGTGCGCAATCTCGGTATTTTCCAACTCGCGGTTCAGTAAAGGTAATTGCTGGAAAGCGTGGCGCATACGCGCCAGGTCGCGTGGACGTGCCGTGCGCAGTGCCAGACGCGCCAGAATTCGCTCGAGATCGCCGACCTGACGCAGCAATGGCGTCAGGCCCTCATGGCGATCCTGCAACGCACTGATGCTCTGCTGGCGTTGGCTAATGATCTGGGTATCGCGCACCGGCATATGCAGCCAGCGTTTCAGCATACGGCTGCCCATCGGCGTCACGGTTTTATCCAACACCGAGGCGAGGGTGTTCTCAATGCCCCCCGAGAGGTTCTGAGTGATCTCCAGATTACGGCGGGTGGCGGCATCCATAATAATGCCATCCTGCTGGCGCTCCATCGTCAACGCGCGGATATGCGGCAGCGAGGTGCGCTGAGTATCTTTGACGTACTGCAACAGGCAGCCCGCGGCGCGCAGGGCATGATACGCCTGTTCGACGCCAAAGCCGCTGAGATCGCGGGTGGCGAACTGCAGATTCAGCTGCTGGCGCGCGGTGTCCAGCTCATATTCCCACAGCGGACGACGGCGCAGGCCACGACGGTTTTCAATCAACGCCATCGCGGCGAAGTCTTCCGGGTACAGCAGCTCTGCCGGGTTGGTACGTTGCAGTTCGGCTGCCATGGTTTCAAGATCGGTTGGTTCAGCCAGGCGGAAACGGCCGGAGCTGATATCGAGTGTGGCATAACCAAAGCCGCGCTGGCTTTGCCAGATCGCCGCGAGCAGGTTGTCCTGACGTTCATTCAGCAGGGCTTCGTCGCTGATGGTGCCAGGGGTGACAATGCGCACCACTTTACGCTCAACCGGACCTTTGCTTAATGCCGGATCACCGATCTGTTCGCAAATCGCCACCGATTCGCCCAGCTGTACCAGCTTCGCCAGGTAGTTTTCCAGTGAATGATAAGGCACGCCCGCCATCGGGATCGGTTCACCGGCCGAGGCACCTCGTTTGGTCAGGGAGATTTCCAGCAGCTGAGAGGCGCGTTTTGCATCGTCATAGAACAGTTCGTAGAAGTCGCCCATACGATAGAACAGCAGAATCTCCGGATGGTCAGCCTTGAGGCGAAGATACTGCTGCATCATCGGCGTGTGCGAGGATAAATTTTCGGTGTTGTTCATCAGGTGGAATGCTCCAATCCATTGAAAATCCTTGCCATATCAAACAGTAACTATGATGAAGCATCCTGGCAAGGAGATGGCTGATAGGGGTGAAAACCGGGTCTTACGCGCACATGACGGCATGACAGGCATCAGGATATGTAATGTGACTATATTATCCCAGCGGGTCACGCGCTGTCACAGGTAAAAATTGAAAGCATCCCGCAAACTGCGCAGGAAAAGGCGCATTGATTTATTGCATGACTTCTTCTTTTTCATGTCAGAATGTAACTATTATTTCACACATGGGATGGTGTCATGGATGAGCTTCTGCTCTTTGCCGGGCTGGTTGCTGTATTCACCGTAGTCGTACTGCCAATAATGGTGATGATTTCACTGTCGCGCAGCAAACGTAATGAGCGTGAGCTGGTGCAACTCAAACAGACGGTCACCCAGTTACAGCAGAAGCTGGCGAAATGGCAGCGGGGTGAAACCTCCGTCGATGAGGCACCGAAACGGGTGGTGCCGACGGAGGCATCGGCCAGGGCGGGCGAGGAACGCCTCCGGCAAGAAGCCCCTACTGTCGCCGTGCAGAACACGAAAACCCCCTCTGTCACTCCGGTTCGCGTTCAGCCTCAACCGCATGATAAGCAGCCTGATAGGGTCTCGGGCCTGCTTTCCGGCCTGCTGGCCTGGTTTATGAAAGGCAACCCGCTGGCGAAACTGGGCGTGCTGTTGATGTTCTTCGGTTTGGCCTATCTGCTCAAATATTCGGTTGAGCGCGATATGCTGCCCATCGAGTTGCGCCTGGCGGGTGCCGCGCTGGCCAGCCTGGCGATGCTGGGGCTGGGTTGGCGGCTCAGGACAAAACAGTCACTCTACGCGTTGATCCTGCAGGGCGGGGCGGTGGGAGCACTTTATATTACGGTGTTTGGTGCCTTCCGGTTGTATGCCTTGCTACCCCATTTGCTGGCCTTTGCCCTGATGCTGGTGATCTGTGCCGCCAGCGTGGGCCTGGCCGTACTGCAACGCGCCCTCAGTCTGGCAATGCTGGCCAGTATCGGCGGTTATCTTTCTCCCCTGCTGCTGTCTACCGGCGGCGGCAGTCATATCGCGCTGTTCTCCTATTACCTGCTACTGTCGCTGGGGATTCTGGCGATCACCGTCTGGCAGCCCTGGCGGCCGCTTAATCTGCGGGGCTTTGCCTTCTCCTTTGGCGTGGCGGGATTGTGGGGCCTGAAGGATTATCAGCCAGAATTTTACCTGAGCTGCCAGCTGTTCCTGATCGCCAATATGGTGATTTTCGGCGTGTTGGCTCTGGGGTTATCGCTGCGCGGACAGGTGAAAGGCGAGAAGGTGATCGATGGCATACTGCTGTTCGGGCCGCCACTGGTCGGCTTTGGCATGCAGTACCACATAACGCAGCACTGGGCGTTTGGTCCGGCCTTCTCCGCGCTGGGCTTTGGTCTGGCTTATTTGCTTTTGGCCTGTGTCGCGTTGCGCCGCTATCCTGCGCTGGGGCGGCAGCTGGCCGTTGCCGGGCTGGCGTTAGGAGGCGTGTTCACCACCCTGGCGATCCCGCTGGCACTCTCTGCACAATGGACGTCAATGGCCTGGGCGCTGGAAGGGCTGGGTATCCTTTGGCTGGGGCAGTCGCAGCGCCAGTCACGTGTCAGCTACAGTGGTACCGGATTGCTGCTGCTGGCTCTGGGTTCCGCGCTGATGGCCTGCTTCAATGGCATCTATGCTTTCTCCTTCAGTCTGATATTTGCCGTACTGGCTCTGACCTGGCTCGGTGGGGCCTGGCTGTGGCGTAACGCTAACAACGTGGTGTCGCGCGTGCTGCTGTGCGGCGGCATTCTCTGGTGGCTGGCGGCACTGATCGGTGGGCTGGCAGCCACACCTGTCCCGGATGATGACTTCCTGTTCCCGCTACTGGGGCTTATTGCCCTGTCCGCCGTTGCCTGGCATCTGGCCAGCCGACGTTTTGCCTGGCCTGAACTGGGTTACATGCCGTGGCTATTGTGGCTGGCTATGCTGCTGGTCGTGCTTTATCAACAGGTGATCGATAACTCCCTGCTGGCGGCAGGTTGGCTCAATCTGGTCTGGCTGCCAGTGCTGAGTGTGGCTTACGCACTGTTGAAGCGGGAAGAAGGCAGACTGAAACCTCTGATGCTGGAACAGGGGTTGCATTTATCGCTGTTCTGGATGCTGCTGACGACAGGGATAGAGGTCTGGCGTATCACGGATAAGCTGCCGTGGGGCATGGATGAATGGCGTATTGCTGTACTGATGGTATTTATCGCCGGGATTATTCTGCTGATGCTGTGGGCGCTACGCCGGGGGCTCTGGCCGTTTGCGGCTCATCAACGTTTATATAGCACGTTGGGGCTGCTGCCGCTGGCACCCTGTGCGCTGTTATTGCTGCTGCTGGGTAACCTGCATGACGGCGTTATGATTGACTGGCACTATCTGCCCCTGCTCAACCCACTGGAAGAGGGCGCACTGGTGCTGATATTCGCACTTTTACTGTGGGGCGGGCTGCTGCGAGACCGTTTTGCCGCTGTGCTTCCGTGGTGTGATTTCGCTTTGCGTGTGTGCGCGGTAGCCCTGCTGTTCTGGTGGGGCAATGGTCTGGTGATGCGTTTGCTGGCTCACTACGGTGCTATTGCGTGGCAGGCAGAAGCACTATGGTCATCGCGTCTGGTGCAGACCACCTTTGCGCTGCTGTGGATGCTGACAGCACTGATGATCATGCTGTGGTCAACGCGATGCCGTGATCGCCAGGGTTGGTTTGGCGGAGCAGGTCTGCTGGGTGTGGTAATTATTAAATTAATTCTGGTCGACAGTGCGCATGGCGGTGGCCTGGCGCGTGCAGTGGGCTTTATCGGTGTGGCAATCCTGGTGCTGATTGCCGGGTATTTTTCACCCCTGCCACCGAAAACCGGACATAAAGAGGATGCTGTGACAGTCAATGAGGGAAAACATGAAGAGTAAGTTGAGTCACGGACTGTTGTTGGCCGCACTGTGCCTGTCAGCCAGCGTGAGCGCGAAGACGGGCGAAGAGCCGAAGGATTATGCTTATGGTCTGCCGCTGACCACCCAGGGCTCTGAGCCGTTCTTCAAAGTCGCATTGCCTGGCGATGTGTACCAGCAAACGGCCTGGCCCGATATGCGCGACCTGCGGGTGTTTAACAGCCAGGGTGTGACGGTGCCGTTTGCTCTCTATTCGACAGAGACCCATGAGACGCAGAGTCAGACCTGGCCGCTCCGCGTCTTCCCGCTGGATAATCCGCAGCGTGGAGCCAGCGGTCAGTCGCAGATCACAGTGAAAGCAGCCAATGGGATTGAGGTGACGCTGCCCACAGAGGGCGAAAAATCCTCAGGACGCAGTTTGTTGCTGGAAGTGCCGCAGGAGGGGGAAGACTTCTATCCGAGGCTAAGTGGGTTGAAACTGACCTGGACGCGTTTGCCGCAGAACTGGCAGGCGCGGGTCAGCGTGCTTTACAGTCAGGATCTGAAAAGCTGGGATACGTTGAACGACGATGCGCCGTTGATGGATCTCACCTCTGGCAGCGATCGGCTGTTGCTGGATACCATCGACCTGCCTTATGACCGCCGTACCCCGCGTGCGCGCTACCTGATGTTGGTGTTTAAAGACGATGCGCAGCCCGCGAATCTCGACCTCAGCGCTATCACCGGGATTGAGAAGTCGACCAACCCGTTACCACGCTCGCACTACGTGACCCTGGCGCCGACAGTAAAAACGCTGTCAGAGAGTGAAGCCGAATACAGCTGGTCATCGCCGCAGCCGTTCAGCCGGGTGAGTATTAAACCTGCCCAGAGTAATGCGGTGTTACCGCTGGAAATTGATTACCGCAGCAGCGCGCAGGACAGCTGGCATCCGCTGGGCAAACAGGTGGTTTACAGCCTGGGGGAAAGCGCCTCCGTGCCGCTGGTGCTGCAGGGGGAGCTGATTCAGGCGATCCGGGTTAAAGGCATTAACCAGCAGTGGAGCGGGATGCCACCGCTGGTCAGTGGGGAGCGCGAGGTGCGAAAGCTGGTGTTTAATGCTCAGGGCAGTCCACCGTTTATGCTGGTGTGGGGCAATAAGATTGCCGCAGCGCAGGCGATAAGTCTGGATACGCTGATCCCACCGGAAACCAATCGTTGGCTGGTTCTGCCTGATGCCGGAACCACGTCATCAATACAAACCCTTGGGGGACGGGAACGATTAACCGCCACTGCCGGGGCAGAGAAAAGCGAACTGTGGAAGAAAGGGCTGCTCTGGGCGCTGTTAGTTATTGGCGCAGGTGGCCTGGTGATGCTGGCATTGAAGGTCTGGCGCGAGGTGCAGCGCCAGCCGAAATAGTCTGCCGGGGCGTATCAGGGCAGCGGCATGACGGGGCCCGGAAACAGGTCAGGTCATGTTTCTTAACAATAATTTCTGCGGTGTCTGACCGACATCACATTATTATCGCAAGTAACTGTGTCGGAACCATCTTGCTGCGGGGATCTCTAAGTATTATCGGGCATTGATGGGACCGGCTGATGATGGATTATCGCCATATTTATATTTGTTGATTTCGCAGCTGATCGCTGCCAGATAGCCTAATTTTTGGAGAAAGTATGCGTAAGTTGAAAGTGGTACTGTGTTCTGCGCTGTTCTCGGCTGCGGCGTTATCCAGCGTCCCTGCCGCCTGGGCGGAAGGTGAGCAGAGTGCAGAAGCGGCCCCTGAAGTACAGGCACCTGCCGTTCAAACCCCGGAAAGCCAGAACTCGTTGTCGCAGGATCCACCGGCTACCGCCCCACAAACGAACCCGAACGACCCTTACGATCTGCAATACTTCTTTGCTGATTTTAAGCGTTTTGCTATTGGTGATGTGGTGCCTGAAGTCTACCGCACTAAACAATATGAAATCGTTCAGTGGAAGGTGCGCCACCTGCCAGCACCGGAAGCCGATAGCCACTGGACTTATATGGGCGGCAACTACGTGTTGATCACCAACGCGGAAGGAAAAATCCTGCAGGCGAAACAGGGTGAGATTTATTATAAGCGCTAATTGTTTCCCCTGACTCCCGCCAGCCCTGGCGGGACGATAACATCTGTTCGTCCCCTGACGTTGAGTGGTACTGAAGGTGCCACTCTTGTCTCACTCCTCGCTGACGTAAATTGACATATCTTTAAGTATTACTTCTTTCCTTTCTTATTCAATAACCTGTGTGATTATTACTCTCGTTTTTAACGTGTTTTTTGTCATGCACTTCGAGTGAGATGTAAATATTAATTGATAATCATTATGATCTGTAAAATAATTATCATTAACATTACGATTAATAACTTATTGATCTTACTTGCACTCTTATGAGTCAGCGCAGAGGCAGGTCTGCTTCGGGTGTCGCCTGATTTGTTTATCAGATCCGCGCTTCACCTGACCCAGGTCATTTGTCTGGCGGATGCAGGCGATCAGGAGAAAGGCGCAGTGAGTCACCCACAGTCCATTACCGCAAACGTCATGCCCCCTTTTACGGCGCGGCATGCCTGGCGTATGCCGGTGTTTGTCGTGGTGTCGCTACTGCTGCATCTGGCGCTGATTGCCGGTTTTTTGCGTAACGATAATGTGCCTGCGTTATTAATGGCTGGTGCTGAAGGCGGCGTGGTGGCAATGACGATGGTTAGCGTGGCCAGCCACAGATTGCCCGTGGCCAGCCACAGATTGCCCGTGGCCCCGACCGCTGAACCGCTGACGGAGCCTGCGCCGCAGGAAAAAACAGAGACGGAATTGCCTTCCCGGGCGATCAAAATGCCTGCGTTAGCCCAGCCTGACGCAGTGATTAAACTGCCTGCGGCTAATGAGAAAAAACGTGAGAGTGCGCCACGGAAAGTGGAAACGCCGCAGCAGAAGTCTGTTCGCGAAGCTCCACCCGTGCGGCGCGTAGAAAGCCAGCCACAGAACCCGCCGCAGACGGTTAAACCGGTTCAGGCACCGATCGCGACAGCGACAGATACGTCCGGCGAGAAGACGGCGCAGACGGATACGGCCGCAGGGGCCGCCAGCAGTGTCAGCGCAGCGAGAACCGGCAGCAGCAACAGCGGCCGTGCGCAGGTGGGGGCGGGAAGCAGCGCAACTCAGAATGTTAAAGCCTTACATCGCCGGGTGAATTACCCGCAGCGTGCTAAAGCGATGGGCGTGGAAGGGCGCGTCAGAGTGAAATTCAATATTACCGCCAGTGGTACGATTACCGATGTGCGCATATTGTCCGAAACACCGACCGGCGTATTTGCCGCCGCGATCGCCAAAGATATGTCCCGCTGGCGTTATCAGACCCAGGCGGAAGTGAACGATCAAACGGTCACCATTTTTTTTAAATTAAACGGCCAGGTTGCGCTGGAAAATTAAATAACCATTTTCATTATGTAGCCTGTACCCAAAATAATTCGAGCCATTATATGGAGGCTTGAGGTATGACGGGTTTATTTATCTCTGGGGAAATACGTGAATAAAAAACTTGGCCTGATAATGGCCGTTTCGTTATTGCCTGCCGCCACCTGGGCGCAGCAGGGCGATAGCCTGACGCAGCAGCAAACCAGCAGCAAAAAAGAGACACAGCAGGAACAGGACGCAACAGAGACAGAAGATACGATTCTGGTGCGCTCCACGCCAACCAGCCAGTCGATGGGCACGCAAATTCTGACGGCAGAGCAGATTAAGCAGTTTCCCACCGCCAACGGCAGTATTACCGAATTGCTGAAGCACAATCCCAATGTGCGCTTCTCTAATACCACGGACAGCAGTAATACCCCCGGCGAACTGGCCCCGGAGAATGTTTCATTCCACGGTGAGAAGTTTTATAACAACAACTTTATGATTGATGGGTTATCGAATAATAACACCATCAATCCCGGTGCGAACGGCGGTGAGTTGAGCAACACGCCCGACGGTTACAGCCCCACCGACCTGCCTGCAGGCGGTACGCAGTCGTTCTGGATTAACTCCGAACTGGTGGAGCAGCTGGAAGTGTTCGACAGCAACGTGTCGGCAAAATACGGTGACTTTACCGGCGGCGTGGTGGATGCACGTTTAAAAGACCCCAATTTAGAAAAGGCCTCCGGGAAAATTTCTTACCGCACCACGCGCGACAGCTGGACGCGATACCATATTGACGCCAGCGAGGTCGAGGACTTTGAACTGGCAACCAAGCTGACGCAGCAGCCGAAGTTTAAAAAAGAATTTTACTCCTTTAGCGCCAATCAGCCATTAAGCGATAAGGCCGGGTTTATTTTTGCCTATAACCGTCAGAAGTCGACGATCCCGAATTATCATGCTTACCTGGACGAGTGGCACGATCAGGAACGCCTGGCCGAAACCTATTTACTGAAAGGGACCTATCTGGCCGATAACGGCGATATGTTCCGCCTGACCGGAATGTATGCGCCGCATGAGTCTAAATATTTAAAAAAAGACGTGAAAAATGGAGATTATACCAACACCGGTGGTGGCTACCGCGCCAATATGGAATGGGAACATAATGCTGACTGGGGAAAGGTAACCAGTCTGGCGGGCTACCAATTTGAAGAAAATAAGATTGAACATGAGTCTGATAACCAGCTGACATGGCGCTATTCCGATAAGACTCTGAATTTTGTTTCTGATGCTATCGACTGGGTGAGTACGGCCCCTGGTACACGTTGGCAAAATGCCATCATTGGTGGTTACGGTACCTATGCTACGGAAAAACGGACCACAACGCTGAAACAGGACTATGAACTTAATCCGTTTAATCTGGCTGGCTTACAACATCAGGTTGATCTCGGTTGGCAGGTCGATATCTACAGTGCACGTTATAAGCGTTTTAACGATGTCGGTTCGAACCGTGGCACTGCGACTATCAGTACCAGTACAGTTTGTCAGTCGGGCGATCCCTATTGTATTGATGGTGAACAATATTTTAAAAGCATGACGCTCTATCCTGCCCGCGAAGTGGAAGGCAACTACACCAACTATGCGGTCTATCTGCAGGACAGTATGAACTTCGGCAACCTGGAAGTGACGCCGGGTGTGCGGGCGCAGTATGACGACTTCCTGAAAAACCTGACGCTGGCCCCGCGCTTTGCTGCCTCCTATGACGTGTTCGGTGACCGTACCACCCGCGTATTCGGTGGGGCGAACCGCTACTACGGGCAGAACCTGCTGGCCTATAAACTTCGTTCGGGGATCAGTTCCAATATTATCCGCACCCGTAACAATGCTGGTGCCGCCTGGACTGACGGTGAGGTGCGTACCGCATCCATTGATTACGATATCTCCGATTTGAAAACGCCGTACAGCGATGAGCTGTCGCTCGGCGTTTCCCAGCGCGTGGCGGATACGCTGCTGACGGTGAAATGGACCGGGCGCAGCGGGCAGGACCAGTTTGGCCGTAAAACGATTACCAATGATGAAGGCAAGCGTTACTACGTGCTGGATAACAACGCCAAAACCCAGGGCAGCACTTTCTCCCTCACCGCGGAACCGATCAGCCCGACCCACTTTGCCTGGGCCGACCTGAGCTGGTCACTCGGCGCCAGCTATGTGAACAATAAATCCAGTGCCCAGGCTTACTACGATTCAGGCAGTGGCGAGGATGATGAAAAGAAAGTGATCTTTGATGGCCGCCTGATGGAAAGAAGCGAAATGGATGCGCTGGACTTCAACACGCCGTGGAACGCCTTCGTTAACCTCAACACCTATTTCCCGGCGCTACGCCTGAACTGGAATCAGAATTTTGGCTATACCGCTGGCTATAACGGTTACACCACCGTGACAGTCAGTTGCCCGGATGCGAACAGCGCCTGCGGTAGCTACGAGGGGAGTGCCACTGAATACCAGAAAACCAAATACAAAGATTACTTCACTTACGACTGGCGCTTTAACTACACCCAGCCGCTGTACAAAGATCAGAGCGTGGATCTGACGCTGGACGTGATCAACGTGCTGGATAACGTGATTGAAACCTCACAAACCACGGCTTCAGGCAACAGCAAAACGGTGACCTACAAAACCGGGCGGCAGTTCTGGCTGGGCGTGGCGTACAACTGGTAACTCCTCACCAGGGCAGGTCATCCGGTCTGCCCTGTTTGTCAGCACACCGTGAGTGCGTGCTTGCGTACTCCGGCACAGGAAAAATGCAATGAAGCAATCGCGTCAATTCAGCGGGCTGGTGGCACTCCTCAGCCTGCTCTTTTCTTTCAGCAGCGTGCGGGCGGCAGAGCCACTCAGCCCGCTGCCTCAGATCACTCAGGGCGTTCTGGATAACGGCCTGCGTTACACGCTGGTGCCGCTCAGTGGCCAGAAACAGCGGGTGGATGTGCGCCTGAGCGTCGACGTGGGGTCGATTGATGAGCAGGACGATCAGTCCGGCGTGGCGCATATGCTGGAACATATGGTGTTCCGTGCCAGCGCGGCTTACCCGCAGGGCGTGGCGACGCAGCTGCACCAGCAAGGCTGGGTGCGGGCGCAACACTATAATGCGATGACCAACTACGAACGCACGCTGTATATGATGAGCCCGCCGGGTGGTGCAAAGGATCTGAACAGCGCCTTTCAGGCATTGAGCCAGATGGTAGGCCATGCGCGCCTGACGCAGCGCGATCTTGATGACGAACGTCGCATCATTCTGGAAGAGTGGCGCGGCAAGTTGGGTGTGGCAACACGGATGAACCAGCAGCGCGTGCAGGCTATTCGTCACGGTTCGCGCTACCCGGAACGTCCAACTATTGGCACTGAAGCCTCGATTCGGACAACGCCTGCCAGTACCCTTCAGCAGTTCTATCAGCGCTGGTATCACCCCGGCAATATGCGCCTGCTGATTATCGGTGATTTTGCACCGGCTGAGGTGGCAGCAGAAATACACCGGACCTTCGCCACACTGCCTGCCGGCACTGTCCCGGCACGCGATTATTATGAGCCGCCGCTGAAACCGCAGTTAAAAGTGGTACGTCTGCAAGACAGCGAGAGCGGCAGCAGCCAGGTGTCTTTGGTGCTGCGTTTTAATCCCGGACAAACCACGCTGCGTGAGCGGCTGACCAGCCAGATTGCGCTGTCAGCCTGGAGCCGCCAGATGCGCCGTCAGAAGTCTGATCTGCCGGTGGAGGTCAGCAGTCTGGTGGTGCGGAAATCCGATATCGGTAAAACGACCCAGGCGCTGGGCCTGTTTGCCGATGTGATGCCCGATGGTCATGCCGCCGCGCTGACGGTGCTACTGCGTGAGCAGGAGCGTATGCGGCGCTATGGCTTGAGTGATGTGGATATTGCGGCAGTGAAGCAGGATATCCGCGACGTCGCTCAGCGTATGGCGGGCAAAGAGGAGCAGCGCGAGTTTGCCGACTGGGTGCAGCAGATTGCGACCGTCTGGGCACAGGACAAGCCTTATACCGGCAGCCAGCAGCGCGGCCGTCAGGCGCTGATGCTGTTAGACAGCATTGATAATCAGCAGGTGAATGCACTGTTTCAGCGCTGGTTAAGTCTCCCGGACCGTCTGGTGCAGTTCAGCGTCCCAGGGCTGACGCCTTTCACTCTGCCGACGGTTCAGGCTGTTTTACGCCAGGAGCAGCAGTTGAAAAAGGCGCCGCTGGCAGCGCCAGAACGCAGCGTGGATCATACCGTGATGGTGTTGAACGCTGTTAAGGCGCGGGGGGCACGTACGGCGGTGAAAACCTGGCCCGCGCAGCAGGTGGAGCAGTGGACACTGAGCAACGGCGATCGCCTGGTCTGGCTGCGTACGCCGCTGGCAGGAGATAAGGTCTGGTTATCCGGCAGCAGTGTGGCTGGCTTCCGTTCACAGGGGCTGAACCCGTGGCAGGCGCAGCTGGCGGCACAGTTGGTGGGTCAAAGTGGCCCGCAGGGCTGGCAGAGTGAGCAGCTACAGGCGTGGAAACAGCAGCGATCGCTGTCACTGTCCGTTTCTCAGCAGGCTGAAGCATTGCAGTATTCCGGCCAGAGTTCGCGGAGTGAGCTGGAAAATCTGCTGGCGCTGAGCCATGCGCTGCAGGTTGAACCGGGTATTGATACCCGCATCATGAAAGACAATATGATGCGTCTGGCCCGTCAGCAAACAACGCAGAGACAAACGGTACAGGATAGCCGTGCACGACAGATCCGTCTGTTGCGCTATGGTCAGCCAGGGTGGCAGGCACCGGATGCACAAGCGTTAAAGCAACTGGAGTCCACCACCTTACTGCAGCAGTGGCACATCACGGCATCGGCCCCGGTCACCTGGTATTTACTGGCTGATATGCCATCTGAACAACTATTGCCACTGGCAGAGCGTTATCTGGCTTCCATTCCGCGCGCGCCGATGAACGCCACCGCGCCTGAGTTGCCGCGTACAGGGCGTTTTGATGCCCACGTGGCGGTGAATATCGAACCCCGCGCCGAGGTCAAAGCCTGGAGCTTTACGCCCGTCAGCTGGTCGCCACAGGCCGCCGTGCAGGTGAGTATTGCGCGTAATCTGGCGAATCAGGCGCTGAAAAACAGCCTGCGTGACGATGCGCTGGGGATTTATCGCCTGCAAATGAACAGCGAGCTGTCGGACCTGCATCAGCGTATCGAAACGGAAGTGACATTTACCAGCTCCCCGCAGCGGGCGCAGGAGTTGTGGCAGCGGGCTGAACAGGTGCTTGCGCAGCTTCCAGAACAGATCACTCAGCAACAGGTGGATGAACAAAAACACCTCTTTATCCGTGCTGAAAATGCCCGTAAGCAGGATATCACCACGCTGCAACGCCGCCTGGAACTCAGTTATCGCCACTTCGACGATCCGCGTTATCTGAGCGACGTGGCACAGCTCGCCGACAGCATTACCCTGGCGGGCGTGCGTGAGGCCGCGGGTCACCTGTTGAGTGCCGATAACCGGGTGCTCCATATTTCTCTGCCGCAGCAGGGTAAACCGTGAAGAGGGTTGCCGAACAATTCTGGGCGCTGTGTCGGCCCTTCTGGGGTAACCGCCGCAGCTGGCAGGGCTGGCTGCTGATTGCCGTGATTGTGGCGATGGGGGGGACCATCGTCTGGCTTAACGTACTGTTTAATAGCTGGACGAAAAGCTTTTATGACGCGCTGGGGGCGTATGACAGCGGCCTGCTCTGGTCGCTGATCAAAGATTACTTTGTCTATATCGCGATTTATATCGGGGTGTTTGTCTATCAGGACTGGTTTACTGAGCTACTGATTATTCGCTGGCGTACTGCGCTGACGTCAGAGCTGGTGGACAGCTGGCTGGCAAAGCGGGCGTTCTATCGTATGTCGCTCACCGGAAATACCGACAATCCCGATCAGCGTATTGCGCAGGATGTGGAGCTGTTTGTCGATAAAACCGTCAGTCTTACGGTCAATTTCCTCATCGTAGTGGCGCAGCTGTTCTCGTTTGTCATCATTCTCTGGCAGCTCTCCGGCGTGCAGCATTTCACGCTGTTGGGTCGCGAGTGGGTGATAAAAGGCTATCTGGTATGGGTGGTGCTGATTTATACGCTGGTGGGCAGCCTGGTGACGCATCTGATCGGGAAAAAATTGCACGGTCTGAACTACCATAAACAGAAGGCGGAAGCCGATTTCCGCGCCTCGCTGCTGCGTAAGCATGACCATGCTGAACAGATTGCACAGTATGGTGGTGAACAGCAGGAAAAACGCCACCTGACGCGTAATTTTATAGCCATTGTGCAGAACTGGCGCTCACTGATGAATGCTAAGCGTAACCTCGGTTTATTTACCACGGGCTATATGCGCATCAGCCTGATTGTCCCGGTATTTGCTGCTTTGCCTGTATTTCTCAGTAAAGCGGTGACGCTGGGCGGATTGATGCAAATACGCAGTGCCTTTGGTCAGGTACATAGTGGCCTGAGCTGGTTTATTCGTATGTACCATGAGCTGGCGCTGTTGTCGGCCAGTATGCAACGTCTTTCCCAGTTTCGGGCGGAAATCCAGGCGCACCAGACGCAGCAGGCACCGCCACCGACGGGGCCAGCGCTGAACGTCCGCGATCTCTCTTTGACTACGCCGCAGGGGCAGCCGCTGATGCGTAATGTGGTATTGCAGTGTGTACCCGGTAGCTGGAGCAAGCTCTCTGGTCGCAGCGGATTGGGCAAGTCGACGTTGTTGCGTACCCTGAACGGCTTGTGGCCTTATTACGATGGAGAGTGGCAGGCACAGGAAGGGCGCAGTTTGCTGCTGCCGCAGCAGAGCTATCTCGGGCAGGGGACGCTGGCGGAGATTCTCTGCTATCCGCAGCCACCGTTGCTGGATAGCGCATTCCTGAGGGATGTGCTGGACAAGGTCGGGTTGTCGGCCTGGTGTGACAAGCTGGCGGAGCAGCAGAACTGGGATCGGGTATTTTCCGGCGGTGAACGCCAGCGGCTGGCGTTTGCCCGTGCGCTGATTGCCCGGCCTGATACTCTGTATCTGGACGAGGCAACCAGCAGTCTCGATCAGGGGGCTGCCCGTCAACTGCTTACGCTTGTCCGCGCTGAACTGCCGGGGACAACGGTGGTGGCGATCACCCATCAGAACGAGCTGGATGATCTGTTTTCGCAGCACCAGGATCTCAGCGTCTTCCGCCAGGCGTGATCCTCTTTTCTCCTCTGCCTGCCCGGGCAGGGGAGATTTTCACACCAATCCCTTATCAGGTTTGGTAAATCCGCTTAACTCCTCCTCATCAATGCTTTACCATCTGTTTCTGACACTATTAAACGGCAATATGGATATCTAATGCGTTATCTGGTTTCGCTTCTCCCTGTCCTCGCATTACTCACCGCCTGTAGCAGCCAGCCGAAGACGGCCCCGGCTGAACCTCATGGCAATCCGTTTAAAGGCAACGGTGGATTCCTGCTGGAACCCTCCCACAGTGGGGCCGTATTGGGTGGCGATTTTGCCAATAACCAGGCTGCCAATGCATTTATCGACAAAATGGTGCGTAAGCACGGTTTTGAACGCGAGCAGCTGCACAACGTGCTGGCTCAGGCGAAGAATCTCGACTGGATTGTCCGCCTGATGGATCGTCAGGCGCCAACCCCCACGGCGCAGGGACCGACCGGGCCAAACGGCGCGTGGATGCGTTATCGCAGCAAATTTATTACCCCGGATAACGTGCAGAACGGCGTGGCATTCTGGAATCAGTATCAGGACGCCTTGCAGCGTGCAGAGCAGACCTATGGTGTGCCACCGGAAATCATTGTTGGCATTATCGGCGTGGAAACCCGTTGGGGCCGCGTGATGGGGAAAACACGTATTCTTGATGCTCTGGCAACGTTGTCCTTTAACTACCCGCGCCGAGCTGAATACTTCAGCGGTGAGCTGGAAACCTTCCTGCTGATGGCACGTGAAGAGGATGATGACCCGCTTGATCTGCGTGGCTCGTTTGCCGGCGCAATGGGCTACGGCCAGTTTATGCCTTCTGCGTTTAAGCAGTACGCGGTGGACTTCAACGGCGACGGGCATATTAACCTGTGGGACCCGGTTGATGCGATTGGCAGCGTGGCGCACTACTTCCAGGCGCACGGCTGGCTGACTAACGGTACCGTTGCCGTGGAGGCCAATGGTCAGGCGCCCGGTCTGGAAAGCGGGTTTAAAACCCGCTATACCGTGGCTAAACTGGCAGAAGCCGGGTTGTCACCGGTTATCCCTCTGGATAATAACCAGCAGGTCAGCCTGTTGAAATTCGATATGGGGACGCGTTACCAGTACTGGTACGGCTTGCCGAACTTCTATGCCATTACCCGTTATAACCACAGCAACCATTATGCGATGGCGGTGTGGCAACTGGGGCTTGCGGTGAAACAGGCGCGCTAAACACGGCTTAGTATTTTGACGCAATTTTGTTATTTATCGCAGTGGTAGCCAGGTCTACAGTAGACCTGACTGCCACTTCATCCCTGAGCGAGGAATAATGAAAGACTGGAACCCCGATCTTTATCGTCAGTTCGAAGCTGAACGCACGCGCCCGGCGCAGGAACTCCTCAACCGTATTCCCCTCTTATCCCCCGCTTATGTCACTGACCTCGGCTGCGGCCCGGGTAACAGCACTGAATTATTGCATCAGAACTGGCCTGAGGCTCAGGTGACGGGCCTTGACAGCTCACAGGCGATGCTCGATCAGGCGCAACGCCGTCTGCCGGACTGTAAGTTTACGCTAGCGGATATTCGCCACTGGCAGGCAACGCCGCCGCAGGATGTCATTTATGCCAATGCGTCACTTCAGTGGCTGACCGATCATCCGGTGTTGCTGCCTCATCTGGTGACTCAGCTTGCTCCTGGCGGGGTACTGGCCATACAGATGCCGGATAATCTTGACGAGCCAAGCCATCGTCTGATGCGTCATGTGGCAGAACGTCCGGCCTGGCAGGCGAAAACGGACCCGCAGGCTGCGGCGCGTAAACGCCTGCTGTCGACCGATGACTATTATGATCTGCTGACCACAGCCGGTTGCCGTGTTGATCTCTGGCGCACCACTTACTATCACGTGATGCCGTCGCCACAGGCGATTATCGACTGGCTGCTTGCAACCGGATTACGTCCGTATCTCGCCGCGCTGGACGACGCGGAGCAGGCGTTATGGCTGGCAGACTACCATGCTGAGATCGCCCGCGCGTATTCGCCCCGGCAGGATGGCAATCTGCTGCTGGCCTTTCCGCGTTTGTTTCTGGTGGCGCAGAAAGTCTGATAGAAAGCCTGGAAGCCGCGCCGCAAAAACGGGTTTCGACGCCGCGTGAACCCGGGAAAAGTGCTACTCTCTGGCTCTTCATTATCAGGGAGCAGAGAGCACGATGACCGATAACGAATTAATCCAATTGAGTACCCGTGTTGGCGAGCGTTTGCTGGCACGCCATGCCAGTGTTACCACGGCTGAGTCCTGCACCGGGGGCTGGATTGCCAAAGTGCTGACGGATATTGCGGGCAGCTCAGCCTGGTTCCAGCGCGGTTTTGTGACCTACAGTAATGACGCCAAGCAACAGATGATCGGTGTGACGGAAGCCTCGCTGACGCAGTTCGGCGCGGTCAGTGAGCAGGTTGTGCAGGAAATGGCGCAGGGTGCGTTGCGTGAAGCCAGGGCGCAGTACGCTATCTCGGTCAGCGGGGTCGCCGGGCCGGATGGCGGCAGTGACGAAAAACCTGTGGGTACCGTCTGGTTTGGCTTCGCTTCTGCCAGCGGTGAAGTGCTGACGCTGGTGCAGCGCTTTAGCGGCGACCGTGAGGCCGTTCGTCGCCAGGCAACAGCCTGGGCGCTCCAGACCTTGCACGATCATTTTCTCAAAAATTAAACTTGATACTGTATGACCATACAGTATAATCAGCGCATATTTTAGAGACGAAGCAGCATCTACGTGTGCTTTACCCGCATGATTAGGAGTAAAAATGGCTATCGACGAAAACAAGCAAAAAGCACTGGCAGCAGCGCTGGGCCAGATTGAAAAGCAATTTGGTAAAGGCTCCATCATGCGCCTGGGTGAAGACCGCACTATGGATGTGGAAACCATCTCTACCGGTTCTTTATCACTGGATATCGCGCTGGGGGCCGGCGGCCTGCCGATGGGCCGTATCGTCGAAATTTATGGTCCAGAATCTTCCGGTAAAACGACGCTGACCCTGCAGGTGATTGCTTCTGCGCAGCGTAAAGGTAAAACCTGTGCGTTTATCGATGCCGAGCACGCACTGGACCCGGTTTACGCCAAGAAATTGGGCGTGGATATCGACAACCTGCTGTGTTCTCAGCCGGATACCGGTGAGCAGGCGTTGGAAATCTGTGATGCGCTGGCACGTTCTGGTGCGGTTGATGTCATCATTGTCGATTCCGTGGCGGCACTGACGCCGAAAGCGGAAATTGAAGGTGAAATTGGCGACTCTCACATGGGCCTTGCGGCACGTATGATGAGCCAGGCGATGCGTAAGCTGGCCGGTAACCTGAAAAATTCGGGTACGCTGCTGATCTTCATCAACCAAATTCGTATGAAAATTGGTGTGATGTTCGGTAACCCGGAAACCACCACCGGCGGTAACGCTCTTAAATTCTACGCTTCTGTCCGTCTGGATATTCGCCGCATCGGCGCGATCAAAGAGGGCGATGAAGTGGTGGGCAGTGAGACCCGCGTTAAAGTGGTGAAAAACAAAATCGCAGCGCCATTCAAGCAGGCTGAATTCCAGATCTTGTACGGCGAAGGTATCAACGTCTTTGGTGAGCTGGTTGACCTCGGCGTGAAGCACAAGCTGATCGAAAAAGCGGGTGCCTGGTACAGCTACAACGGTGACAAAATTGGTCAGGGTAAGGCTAACTCGGGTAACTTCCTGAAAGAAAACCCGGCTATTGCTAACGAAATCGAAGCGAAGCTGCGTGAAATGCTGCTGAACAATCCGGATGCCAAGCCTGATTTTGTTCCTGCACCGCATGAAGCAGAAAATGAAGTCAACGAAGACCTCTGATTATCGGTAGGGGTCGATGAGATTCGGCCCGCTGTACCAGAAGGGAATCGCAAAAGCGGTTCCCTTTTTTCATTGTGTAACGACGGGTTCCACCCGAAACGTATAAACCCGCGACTTATCCTCCTCTTTCTGCGCATTTTCCTCGCAAGCACTGCCATCAGACGTTACCCTTGATCACCTGTTACATTGACTCAACGCTGTGTGGGGCACTATGTCAGAGACCACTGAACGAACCCGGCACGCGAAACTGCTGGAGCGGGCAATGCGTATTCTCGCAATGCGCGATCACAGTGAAGCAGAATTTCGCCGCAAGCTGGTTATTTCAAGCGAGCGCGCTGCCCAATTCGCTAAACAACAGGGCGAGAAACAGCAGGGTGCTAAACAAGAAACATCCCCAGAGCCGCTGGCCCCGGAAGAGATCGACCGTGTTGTCGAATGGTGCTACCAGCATAACTGGCTGGATGATACCCGCTTCGCTGAGCGTTATGTGGCAGGGCGAAGCCGTAAAGGTTACGGGCCGCAACGCATTCGTATGGAGTTGGGGCAGAAGGGGATTGATAAAACGCTGATCGATGAGACGCTGTTTGCCGCAGAAATTGACTGGCAAGCTCAGGCTTTTATGCTGGCTGAACGTAAGTTTGGTCTGCCCCTGCCATCTGAATGGAAGGAAAAAGCGAAAGTGCAGCGTTATCTGATGGCTAAAGGCTTCTTTATGGAAGATATCCGGTCAATTTTCGAGAATTTTGATCATTGACCGTCGATGGGATTTTACTTCCCCCTGAAGAAAATTTATCTTATTCACCACTTTTTGTTCGTGTGTCGTCGCTGGCGAAAGCAATACCGGCGTAGCAAGACCCACGAAACGTTCGTTAGCGTGATTCCAGGACAAATATGAGCAAGAGCACTGCGGAGATTCGTCAAGCGTTTCTCGACTTTTTCCAGAGCAAGGGACATCAGGTTGTAGCCAGTAGCTCCCTCGTCCCGAACAATGACCCGACGCTGTTATTCACTAACGCCGGGATGAACCAGTTTAAAGACGTTTTCCTTGGTCAGGATAAGCGCAACTACTCCCGGGCGACAACCTCGCAGCGCTGCGTGCGCGCCGGTGGTAAACACAACGACCTTGAAAACGTAGGTTACACCGCCCGTCACCATACTTTCTTCGAAATGTTGGGTAACTTCAGCTTTGGCGATTACTTCAAAAAAGAAGCGATTGCCTTTGCATGGGAGTTGCTGACCAGCCCCGAGTGGTTCGGTCTGCCTAAAGAGAAACTGTGGGTGACCGTGTACGAAACCGATGACGAAGCTTACGGCATCTGGGAAAACGAGATCGGTGTACCGCGTGAGCGTATTATCCGTATCGGTGACAACAAAGGTGGCGCCTACGCCTCTGATAACTTCTGGCAAATGGGCGATACCGGTCCATGCGGCCCGTGCTCTGAGATCTTCTTCGACCACGGCGATCACATCTGGGGTGGCCCTCCGGGTAGCCCGGAAGAAGATGGCGATCGTTACATTGAGATCTGGAACATCGTCTTTATGCAGTTCAACCGTCAGTCTGACGGCACGATGCTGCCACTGCCGAAACCTTCCGTGGATACCGGCATGGGCCTGGAACGTATCAGCGCGGTCCTGCAACATGTGAACTCCAACTATGAAATCGATCTGTTTGCACAGCTGATCCAATCAGTTGCACAAGAGACTGGAGCCACCGATCTGGGGAATAAATCCCTGCGCGTGATCGCTGACCATATTCGTTCCTGTGCGTTCCTGATCGCTGATGGTGTCATCCCGTCCAGTGAAAACCGGGGTTATGTGCTGCGTCGTATCATTCGTCGCGCAGTACGTCATGGCAACATGCTGGGTGCAGAAGGGACATTCTTCTACAAGCTGGTGGCTCCGCTGATCGCCGTGATGGGTGCGGCTGGCGAAGAGTTGAAAAATCAGCAGTCGCTGGTTGAGAAAATCCTTAAAACGGAAGAAGAGCAGTTTGCGAAAACGCTGGAACGCGGTCTGGCTTTACTGGATGAAGAGCTGGAAAACCTGGAGGGTGATACGCTGGACGGTGAAACCGTCTTCCGTCTGTACGACACCTTCGGTTTCCCGGCTGACCTCACTGCCGATGTGTGCCGTGAGCGTAACCTGAAAATTGATGAAGCCGGCTTTGAACAGGCGATGGAGCAGCAGCGTCAACGTGCACGCAGTGGCAGTGGTTTCGGGACGGACTACAACAACGTTATCCGTATCGAGCAGGCGTCAGCTTTTAAAGGCTACGAGCAGTTAGCGCTGAATGCGGCGGTGACCGCCATTTTCGTTGACGGACAGGCGGCGGATGAAATCCGTGCCGGTCAGGAAGGGGTGATCGTTCTTGACGAAACACCATTCTATGGTGAATCCGGTGGTCAGGTAGGCGATACCGGTGAGCTGAAAAGCGAAAAGGGTGCCACGTTCACGGTTAACGACACACAGAAATACGCACAAGCGATCGGTCATATCGGTAAACTGGCTTCCGGCCAACTGCGTGTAGGCGACCGCATTGCGGCTCAGGTCAATGAAACTCGTCGTGCACGCATTCGCCTTAACCACTCGGCAACGCACCTGCTGCATGCTGCGTTGCGCCAGGTTCTGGGCGACCATGTCGCGCAGAAAGGCTCTCTGGTTAACGATAAGTACCTGCGTTTTGACTTCTCGCATTTCGAAGCGATGAAGCCGGTTGAAATTCGTCAGGTCGAAGAGATCGTCAACGCCCAGATCCGTCGTAACCTGCCGATTGATACCAACATCATGGAACTCGAAGCGGCGAAAGCACACGGTGCGATGGCGTTGTTTGGTGAGAAGTATGATGATCATGTGCGTGTGGTTGGCATGGGCGACTTCTCTACCGAGTTGTGTGGTGGTGTTCACGCCAGCCGTACCGGTGATATCGGTCTGTTCCGTATTACGTCAGAGTCGGGCACTGCTGCAGGCGTACGCCGTATTGAAGCCGTGACCGGTGAAGGCGCACTGGCGCAAGTTTACAGCCAGAATGAGCAGTTGCTTGATATTGCTCACCTGGTGAAAGCCAATAACAGTAATTTGAATGAAAAAGTTCGCGCGCTGATTGACCATGCACGCGGGCTGGAAAAAGAGTTGCAGCAGTTGAAAGATCAACAAGCTGCGCAAGAAAGTGCCTCACTGAGCAGTAAAGCTATTGCGTTGAAGGGCACCAGGCTGCTGGTCAGCGAACTGAGCAACGTTGAGCCTAAGATGCTGCGTACGATGGTCGATGACCTGAAAAACCAGCTTGGCTCTGCGGTTATCGTGCTGGCAACCGTCGCTGATGGCAAAGTATCCCTGATTGCCGGGGTGACTAAAGACCTGACCGATCGCGTAAAAGCGGGCGAACTGGTGGGCGAGTTGGCTCAGCGGGTCGGTGGTAAGGGTGGCGGTCGACCGGATATGGCTCAGGCCGGCGGTACAGATGCGCAGGCGCTGCCTGCGGCTCTGGCTGGCGTTGAGGCATGGGTGGCTGCAAAACTGTAACACTATAAAAATGTATCGTGGAGAAGCGCTCAGGCCCCTCTGGGATGGGCGTTTGTTCAAGCGATACGCCCCTGTAATCATAAAGTCAGGTTGATGATCTGGTTTTCGGCTAAACTAAGTATCAGCAGAATGTATTGGCAGACAGGTGCGCTATTGGTGTATTTGTCATAATCTACATTTAGCGTTATACGATGGATAATGCCGGGAAGCACGTAACCCGACTCTTTTAATCTTTCAAGGAGCAAAGAATGCTTATTCTAACTCGTCGAGTTGGTGAAACCCTCATGATCGGTGATGAGGTGACTGTAACTGTGCTGGGAGTCAAAGGTAACCAGGTACGTATTGGTGTGAACGCCCCTAAAGAAGTTTCGGTGCATCGTGAAGAGATCTATCAGCGCATCCAGGCCGAAAAGACTCAGCAAACAAGTTACTAACGGATCCAGCGCCTCGCTCCCAGTAGCGAGGCGCTACCGGTTTTCGCCCCCCTTTATCTATCCCCTGTTAGCTTTTTCCCCATTTATCCCCCATTTGCATCATTCTTTTGCCAGAATTTTTCTGCTGTGCTCATTTTCGTCGTCGTTGTTTCACCTGAAATTCGCGGTATTCTTTGTTGATAAATCACTCTTTTTGTCGTCAAAGTGGTCGACTTGCGTGGCTTTTGTGCAATCAGACGCGAGTGATGAAAAAAGGGGGAGAAATTGTTTGACTTACAACGCCCAGAAAGTAATATGTGCGCCACGCAGTGCCGATGAGCAGATACAACGTTCTGAAGCACAACTCGAAAGAGTGCTAGTGGTGAGGTGGCCGAGAGGCTGAAGGCGCTCCCCTGCTAAGGGAGTATGCGGTCAAAAGCTGCATCCGGGGTTCGAATCCCCGCCTCACCGCCATTTTGCATCCATAGCTCAGCTGGATAGAGTACTCGGCTACGAACCGAGCGGTCGGAGGTTCGAATCCTCCTGGATGCACCATATTCTTTAAGGCTGCTTAGTGCGGCTTTAATTTTGGGTAGTACCGATGCAGCGTTAGCAGCCCTGCGTCATGGTGAGTAGTCAGCACCCTGCGTTATACAAGAATTAGCAATGCATCCATAGCTCAGCTGGATAGAGTACTCGGCTACGAACCGAGCGGTCGGAGGTTCGAATCCTCCTGGATGCACCATATTTAGTAAGAGTGGGAAGCACCTCTGTACTGGCATGTTGTAGAGCAGTAAACGCCAGCACAAAGCAGGATAACGTCGCTTGCGACGGCCCGTCAGGGTGAGGCGAAGCCGAATAATCCTCCTGGATGCACCATTCTCAACGAGTGGTCGTGATTTTCTTCAGTATCTCCTCAGGTTTGTCGCTTTACCTCCCCCAATAGCGTTACCGTGCAGAGTAAACTACTGCATAGCTTTACCAATGCATCCATAGCTCAGCTGGATAGAGTACTCGGCTACGAACCGAGCGGTCGGAGGTTCGAATCCTCCTGGATGCACCATATTTTGTAAGATTAGAAGCACCTCTGTACTGGCATGTTGTAGAGCAGTGAACGCCAGAACAAAGGAGGATAACGTCGCTTGCGACGGCCCGTCAGGGTGAGGCGAAGCCGAATCATCCTCCTGAATGCACCCTATTTTGTATGAATGGGAAGCACTCTATTCTTCACTACACAGCGTCATACGTTTTACCAATGCATCCATAGCTCAGCTGGATAGAGTACTCGGCTACGAACCGAGCGGTCGGAGGTTCGAATCCTCCTGGATGCACCATATTTTGTAGGATTAGAAGCACCTCTGTACTGGCATGTTGTAGAGCAGTGAACGCCAGCACAAAGGAGGATAACGTCGCTTGCAACGGCCCGTCAGGGTAAGGCGAAGCCGAATCATCCTCCTGGATGCACCATCTTTTACAAGATTAAAAGCCCCTTTGTACGGGTAACACCATTACTCCTTTCTGCACTTTTCTCAAAATCCTTCTTACGAATTACTCACTTAACTCAAATTAACCTGCGCTTTATCTCACGCATTTATCTGATAATCAAAATCCCTATATTTTTCAAAGCATTTGCTGATCCATGCCAACAGCGACAACGAGGGTGCTTTTACGCTAAAGTAATCGTTCCGTTATCAGAATGGATGCGAGAATGTACGATGCTTATGACGGCCTGATATTCGATATGGATGGCACCATCCTCGATACCGAGCCAACACACCGTAAAGCCTGGCATCAGGTGCTGGGGCAATATGGCATGACCTTCGATGAAACGGCCATCATTGGCCTGAACGGTTCGCCAACCTGGCACATTGCGCAGGTGATCATTGCCAGCCAGCAAAGCGATCTTGATCCTTACCGGTTGGCCGAAGAAAAGACGGCATTACTGAAAACGATGCTGTTCGACAGCGTACAGCCATTACCGCTCATTGATGTGGTGAAGGCCTATAAAGGGCGCCGTCCGATGGCGGTAGGCACCGGCAGTGAGCATGCAATGGCGGTGGGGCTGTTACAGCATCTGGGGCTACTGAATCACTTTGATGCCATTGTCGGAGCAGATGATGTTAAACGCCATAAGCCAGAACCTGATACATTTCTGCGTTGCGCTGAATTGATCGGCGTACCCGCTGCACGCTGTGTGGTGTTTGAAGACGCTGATTTTGGTATACAGGCGGCACGTGCGGCAGGTATGGATGCGGTGGATGTCCGTCTGCTGTGAGTGAATGGTTAGCTTACGGTTCGATGTTTGCCAGTAGCTTTTTGAGCGCCACGTTATTGCCGGGGAGTTCTGAAGCGTTACTGGTGGGGTTACTGCTGGCGGGGAAGGTTTCTGTCACGGCATTGATCCTGATTGCCGCACTGGGAAATACTCTGGGTGGTTTAACCAACATCGTTATGGGTCGCCTGCTTCCATTAAAAAGTCAGGGGCGATGGCACAACACAGCAACGGCGTGGCTGCACCGAATGGGGCCTGCTGCGCTGCTTTTTAGCTGGTTACCAGTGATTGGTGATCTGCTATGCGTTCTTGCTGGCTGGCTACGTTTCGCCTGGCTGCCGATGGTGATATGTCTCGCTATCGGTAAGACTCTGCGTTATCTGGTGCTGGCAGCCGCAACACTACAGGGCATGGAATGGTGGCATTGATTCGCTTTAAGGCGGCGCTACGGTTAACATTATGCTGAACAATAATAAATTTTTCTCTGAGCGGGAGGTCAATTTGATCCCGGACGTATCACAGGCGCTTTCCTGGCTGGAAGCTCATCCTGACGCACTTAAAGGTATTGGTCGCGGCATTGAGCGCGAAACGCTGCGCGTCAGGCCGGATGGCCATCTTGCCACTACCGGACACCCAGCTTCTCTTGGTTCAGCTTTAACACATAAGTGGATTACCACTGACTTTGCCGAAGCATTATTAGAATTTATCACGCCGGTCCATCAGGATATTGATCATCTGCTGGCATTCTTGCGGGATATCCATCGCCATGTCGCCCGTGAGTTAGGCGAAGAACGTATGTGGCCGATGAGCATGCCATGCATGATCGCTCCCGATCAGGATATCGAGCTGGCGCAGTATGGTCGTTCGAATATTGGCCAGATGAAAACACTGTATCGCCAGGGTCTCAAAAACCGTTACGGCGCGCTGATGCAGATTATCTCTGGCGTGCATTATAACTTCTCACTGCCGCTCTCCTTCTGGCAGGAGTGGGCTGGGGTGAAGGATGCTGAAAGCGGAAAAGAGGCTATCTCTGATGGCTATCTGCGCCTGATCCGTAACTATTATCGCTTTGGCTGGGTGATCCCGTATCTGTTCGGTGCTTCACCGGCGATCTGTTCCTCATTCCTGCAAGGCAAGGAGAGCGCACTGCCGTTTGATCGCAGTGATAAGGGAATGCTGTCACTGCCGTATGCGACCTCACTGCGTCTGAGCGATCTGGGCTATACCAATAAATCCCAGAGTAATCTTGGCATCACCTTCAACAATCTTCCGGACTACATTACTGGTCTGAAAGCGGCGATTAAAACACCGTCGGAAGAGTTTGCTGCGATGGGGGTGAAAGATGAAAACGGTGACTGGTTACAGCTGAATACCAATGTATTGCAGATTGAAAACGAGCTGTACGCGCCGATCCGACCAAAGCGTGTGACACGTTCTGGCGAGGCACCTTCGGATGCACTGCAGCGCGGTGGGATTGAATATATCGAAGTCCGCTCACTGGACATTAATCCCTTCTCACCGATTGGTGTGGATGCGAACCAGGTGCGGTTCCTCGATTTGTTCCTGGTCTGGTGTACGCTGGCCGATGCGCCTGAGATGAACAGCGCTGAGCTTGCCTGCACACGTAAAAACTGGAATCGAGTGATCCTTGAAGGGCGCAAACCCGGTCAGACGATCAGCATGGGATGCGAAGAGTCGCAGCATTTGCTGGTTGATGTGGGCAAGGCATTGTTCAGCGATCTCCGTCGCGTGGCGGAAACGCTCGACAGTCAGAGTGACGAACATCATTACCAGGAAGTTTGTGACCGACTGGTGGCATCATTCGACGATCCCGAGCTGACCTATTCCGCGCGATTCCTGGATATTTTAAAAGAGAACGGTATCGCGGGTGCCGGGCTGGCCCTGGCCGAGCAGTATCGTGCTCAGTTAAGCGAAGAGTCACTGGAAGTGCTGACCGAACAGCAGTTTAGCGATGAAGCGCAACGATCGCAGGATAGTCAGCAGGACATTGAAGAAAGTGATACGCTTGACCTTGAAACCTTTTTGAAAGGTAAGAGCTAAGCGATACAAAAGAAAAAGGCCACATAACTGTGGCCAAAATTCGCATCTCTGTTGTTGTCAGGGATGAGATGGATGATAACAAATGCGCGTCTTTCATATATTCAGACGCGCAGCGTTCGAGAAAGTTTCATCAGTTCAAAAATAAATTCATTTGTTGAGGTAACAAGTATGCCATTGCTGGATAGCTTTACCGTCGATCACACCATCATGGCCGCTCCTGCTGTACGCGTAGCTAAAACCATGAACACGCCTGCTGGCGACACCATCACGGTTTTCGATCTGCGTTTCTGCCGACCGAATATCGAGATTTTGACCGAACGCGGTATCCACACGCTGGAGCACCTTTTTGCCGGCTTCATGCGCGATCACCTGAACGGTGACGGTGTGGAAATCATTGATATTTCGCCAATGGGTTGCCGTACGGGCTTCTACATGAGCCTGATTGGCACGCCGGACGAGCAGCGTGTAGCAAAAGCATGGAAAGCCGCGATGGCTGATGTGCTGAAAGTGAAAAACCAGAGTGATATCCCTGAACTGAATATTTATCAGTGCGGGACCTGTGAAATGCACTCACTGGATGAAGCGCAGGACATCGCGCGTAACATCCTCGACAACGACATTCGCGTTAACCGTAACGATGAACTGGCGCTGCCGAAAGAAAAACTGAAAGAACTGCATATCTAAATCGTAGGGGCGAAGCATGCTTCGCCCCGGTCAGGCATGCCTGACCCCTACGACGATCCCACCGACTCCTTTAGCGACGTTTGCGGTGTAATCCGTACCTGCTTAATCATATTGTCCTGCACATCAAGAATGTCGACGGCATAATGGCCAATTTGTACCGTGGTATTGGCGAGCGGAATATCCTGCAATGCCTCAAGGATCATGCCGTTAACGGTGCGCGCTTCGACTTCCGGCAGTGTCCAGTTAAAGGCTTTATTGAGCTCGCGTATGTTTGCGCTGCCCTCAATCAATACCGAACCATCATTCTGTGGTACCACTTCTTCGGCCAGCGTTGGGGACATGGACGTGGTGAAGTCGCCGACAATCTCTTCCAGAATATCTTCGATGGTCACCAGACCTTTAATATCGCCGTACTCATCGACGACCAGCCCGACCTTCTTCTTATTCCGCTGGAACTTTACCAGCTGTACGTTGAGCGGTGTTCCTTCTGGCACATAGTAAATTTCATCCGCGGCGCGCAGCATCACCTCTTTGGTGAACTCTTTCTTCTCGGTCATCAGACGATAAGCTTCGCGCACACGCAGCATGCTCATGGCATTGTCGAGGGTGTCGCGATACAGGACGATACGGCCGTGGGGTGAGTGAGTCAGCTGGCGTACGATCGATTTCCAGTCGTCGTTAATATTGATACCGACAATTTCGTTACGCGGCACCATGATGTCATCGACATTCACTTTTTCAAGATCGAGGACGGACAGCAGCATATCCTGATTGCGGCGTGACATCAGTGAACGCGATTCGTACACGATGGTACGCAATTCGTCTTTGCTCAAAGCCGCACTGATTGCGCCATCGCTCTTCATTCCCACCAGACGCATCAGCATGCGGGTAATGGTGTTCAGCAGCCATACCAGCGGCATCATAACAATCTGCAAGGGGCCGAGCAGCACGCTGCTGGGGAAGGCCACTTTTTCCGGATAGAGCGCTGCGATGGTTTTTGGCAAGATTTCAGCAAAAACCAGAACAAGAAAGGTCAGAATGCCGGTGGCAATCGCCACACCCGCATCGCCATACAAACGCATGCCGACAATGGTTCCCAGCGCAGAGGCCAGAATGTTGACCAGGTTATTGCCGATCAGCACCAGGCTGATCAGTCGGTCAGGACGACGCAGTAATTTTTCGACACGACGTGCGGCACGGTTACCATTTTTAGCCTGATGACGCAGCTTGTAGCGGTTGAGTGTCATCATGCCGGTTTCGGAACCGGAAAAGTACGCCGACACCAAAATCATAATAACCAGCGTGATGATCAGGGTCGTGGTTGAAACGTGTTCCAAGGGAAATCCTTGTGGTGGTCAATCAGGAGGTTAGGAAGTGCTGCAGCATGCGGCTACCGAAATAAGCCATGGTCAGTAAAAATGCGCCTCCGCAGTTGAACCATACGACACGGCGACCGCGCCAGCCTTCGTGATAATGGCCCCACAGCAGGACGATATAGAGGAACCAGGCCAGGATAGACAGCACGGCTTTATCGATATTTTCACGGCTGAACAGATCTTGCAGATAGAACAATCCGGTACAGAGTACCAGCGTTAACAGCACCACGCCGATCTGGGTGATATGAAACATTTTACGTTCGATGGTCATCAGCGGAGGGATATCGTTGCTGAAGGCCAGCTTCTTGTTCTTCAGTAGCCAGTCAATCCAGGCCAGCTGTAATGCATACAGTGCGGCAATAATTAGTGTGGCATAGGCGAAAAGTGCCAGCCCGATGTGCACCATCATGCCCGGCGTGGTTTCCAGGTGGGTAATAAAGGCGTTAGGCACAAATGTGGCAAATGCCAGGTTGATCAGCGCAAAGCTGTAAACAATCGGCAGCAAAATCCAGCCACGGTTGCGGGAGGCAACAATCGTCATAATCGCACAGATCAACAGGCTCACCAGCGAACCAATGTTCAGCAGGCTGAGGTTCTGCCCGCCATCTGGTCCGAAAATACGCTGCTCCAGCGCCACGGCATGGCAAACCAGGGCGGCGATGGCAGAAAGCACTGCCAGACGACGCCAGGTGCTGTTTTTACGCAACAGGCTGGGAACGATCAGTGCAAGGCTGAATGAGTAGGCGAGTAGCGCCAGAATCGCAATTACAGACATAGAATTCGTCAGGTATCGGCCAGAGAAGAAAAAAGTCAGTATAGCGCCAGCGGCTGCTGGCTCCAAACGATCTCATCGCATATGGCTGAGATCCCAGCGCCTCTATGTTATAATCCGCGCCATTGTGTCGCCGAGGCGGCCTCTCATTACGTTGAGCGAGAGACGATGTTTGATAATTTAACCGACAGACTGTCGCAGACCCTGCGCAATATCAGCGGCCGCGGGCGGCTGACTGAAGATAATATTAAAGACACGCTGCGCGAAGTGCGCATGGCGTTGCTGGAAGCTGACGTCGCGCTGCCGGTCGTCCGTGACTTTATCGGACGCGTCAAAGAGCGCGCCGTCGGTCATGAAGTGAACAAAAGCCTGACCCCGGGCCAGGAGTTCGTTAAGATCGTTAAAAACGAACTGGTTGCTGCCATGGGGGAAGAGAACAACACTCTGAACCTGGCTGCTCAGCCACCTGCTGTGGTACTGATGGCGGGCTTGCAGGGTGCGGGTAAAACCACCAGCGTCGGTAAGCTGGGTAAGTTCCTGCGTGAAAAGCACAAGAAAAAAGTACTGGTGGTGTCTGCTGACGTTTATCGCCCTGCGGCGATTAAACAGTTGGAAACACTGGCAGAGCAGGTCGGCGTTGATTTCTGCCCGTCAGACCTCAGTCAGAAACCGGTCGATATCGTTACCAGCGCGCTGCAACAGGCGAAGCTGAAATTCTACGATGTGCTGCTGGTGGATACCGCAGGTCGCTTGCACGTTGATGAAGCGATGATGGATGAGATCAAACAGATTCACGCCGCGATTAATCCGGTTGAAACACTGTTTGTGGTCGATGCGATGACCGGCCAGGATGCCGCCAACACCGCGAAAGCGTTCAACGAAGCCTTACCGTTGACGGGTGTGGTACTAACGAAAGTCGACGGTGATGCCCGCGGTGGTGCTGCGCTGTCGATTCGTCATATTACCGGTAAGCCGATTAAATTTATGGGCGTCGGTGAGAAAACCGAAGCCCTGGAACCGTTCTACCCGGATCGTATTGCCTCTCGTATTCTCGGTATGGGCGACATGTTGTCGCTGATCGAAGATATTGAAAGCAAAGTAGACCGTGCGCAGGCAGAAAAACTGGCCAGTAAGCTGAAGAAGGGGGATGGTTTCGACCTGAACGACTTCCTCGACCAGTTGAAGCAGATGCGCAACATGGGCGGTATGGCGAGCCTGATGGGCAAGCTGCCGGGCATGGGCCAACTGCCAGATAATGTTAAATCGCAGATGGACGACAAAGTGCTGGTGCGCATGGAAGCGATGATTAATTCAATGACACGCAAAGAGCGTGAAAAACCTGAGATTATCAAAGGCTCCCGTAAGCGCCGCATTGCCACCGGTTCAGGTATGCAGGTGCAGGACGTTAACCGCTTATTGAAGCAGTTCGACGACATGCAGCGCATGATGAAGAAGATGAAGAAGGGCGGTATGGCGAAGATGATGCGCGGCATGAAAGGTATGATGCCGCCGGGCTTCCCTGGCCGCTAAGTCAGCCAGAAAATGACTCAGGCGAATTAGATTGCTTTTTGCGCCAAAATGAGTAAAATTTTCGGGCTTTTTATATTGCATCCGGGCCCCGTTCCCTCAATGGGGCCCGGCTGTTTTATTAACTAAAGAGGATGTTATGGTAACAATTCGTTTGGCACGTCACGGCGCTAAAAAGCGTCCGTTTTATCAGGTAGTCGTAACCGACAGCCGTAATGCTCGCAACGGTCGCTTCATTGAGCGCGTTGGTTTCTTCAACCCGATCGCTTCAGGTCAGGCTGAACCACTGCGTCTGGATCTGGACCGCATTGAGCACTGGGTTGGCCAGGGCGCTACTCTGTCTGATCGCGTTAACGCGCTGATCAAACAAGCTAAGAAAGCAGCTTAATCTGTCACGGTGGTCAACATGAGCAAGCAACTCACCGCCCAGCCTCCCGCTAACCCGTTAATTCTGGGGAAGATGGGCTCGGCCTACGGTATTCGTGGTTGGCTCAAAGTGTTTTCCTCCACCGAAGACGCCGAAAGCATTTTTGACTATCAGCCGTGGTTTATCCAGCGGGCGGGTCAATGGCAGCTTGTCGAGCTGGAAGGCTGGAAGCGCCACAATCAGGACATGATCATCAAAGTCAAAGGCATTGACGATCGTGATGCCGCGGGCCTACTGACCAATTGCGAAATTGTCGTGGACTCAGAGCAACTGCCAGAGCTGGATAACGGCGACTACTACTGGAAAGACCTTATGGGCTGCCAGGTGGTCACGACTGAAGGCTACGAGCTGGGTAAAGTCATCGATATGATGGAAACCGGTTCGAACGACGTTATCGTCGTTAAGGCAAACCTGAAGGATGCATTCGGTGCGCAGGAGCGGTTAATTCCGTTCCTCGATGAACAGGTTATCAAGAATGTCGATCTCACTACTCGTGTTATCACGGTAGATTGGGATCCTGGTTTTTGAGCTCCGAACAAAACGGTAATACTCCGGCGCAAAGTATGTGGATTGGTGTAATCAGCCTGTTTCCTGAAATGTTTCGCGCAATTACCGATTACGGAGTAACTGGCCGGGCAGTAAAAAATGGCCTGCTCAGCATTCAGAGCTGGAGTCCTCGTGACTTCGCTCATGATCGGCATCGCACCGTGGACGAACGTCCATACGGCGGCGGTCCGGGAATGCTAATGATGGTTCAACCTTTACGGGATGCCATCCACGCAGCAAAAGCGGCGGCAGGAGAAGGCGCTAAGGTGATTTATCTGTCACCTCAGGGGCGTAAACTCGATCAAGATGGGGTTTGCGAGCTGGCGACCAACCAGAAATTAATTCTGGTCTGTGGTCGCTACGAAGGGATTGATGAGCGCGTGATTAAAACCGAAATCGATGAAGAATGGTCGATTGGGGATTACGTACTCAGTGGTGGCGAGCTGCCAGCAATGACGCTGATTGACTCGGTTTCCCGGTTTATTCCGGGGGTACTGGGAAAACAGGCGTCAGCCGAGGAAGATTCGTTTTCCGATGGTTTGCTGGATTGCCCACACTATACCCGGCCTGAGGTGTTAGAAGGGATGGAGGTTCCGTCAGTTTTACTGTCGGGCAACCATGCTGATATTCGCCGGTGGCGCCTGAAACAGTCGCTGGGCCGTACCTGGCTTAGAAGACCTGAACTTCTGGAAAACCTGGCTCTGACTGAAGAGCAAGCAAAGTTGCTGGCTGAGTTCCAACGGGAACACACCCAGGCAACAAAACGATGATACGGTTGAACGGGCATAGCGCTTAGTTCGCCTTAACTATCAGTTTACCCAGGATAAGAGATTTAATTATGAGCAACATTATTAAGCAGATCGAACAAGAACAGATGAAACAGGACGTACCTTCATTCCGTCCGGGTGATTCCGTGGAAGTGAAAGTATGGGTCGTTGAAGGTGCTAAAAAGCGTCTGCAGGCATTCGAGGGCGTGGTTATCGCTATTCGTAACCGCGGTCTGCATTCTGCATTCACTGTTCGCAAAATTTCTAACGGCGAAGGCGTTGAGCGTGTATTCCAGACTCACTCCCCAGTAATCGACTCGATTGCTGTGAAACGTCGTGGTGCTGTACGTAAAGCCAAACTGTACTACCTGCGTGAGCGTACTGGTAAGTCTGCACGTATCAAAGAACGTCTGGGCGCTTAAGCGACATCTGATAGTTAATAGCAATAAAGGGGCTGACCGAAAGGTTGGCCCCTTTTTTTTGAGTTTGTCACGATCGCATACATCTTGCGAAATTTCCTGCCTTTTGCCTCCGCGAAAAAAAATAAAAAGTCGTTTCATGCTGATTTTTAAGCTGATATAAAAAAAATTCCGCGTATGTTTGATAGATACCTATCTACTGCCAGGAATTCTGCACGCTATGCGCCCTTCGCCCAGTCCCTCGACCGGTGTGTCGATGAAAATCGCCGGTGCCCTGACCTCTACGTTAATGATGGCCTGCGTGAAAGGCCTGGATGGCACCATTCCGGTCGGGGAAGTGATCTTCTTTCGTTCTTCTGTTGCGCTGATCCCTCTGTTTATCTGGCTGTGGTGCCAGGGCAACATCCTTGATGGCATCCGTACCCGCAATGTGAAAGGGCATTTTCTGCGTGGACTGGCCGGAACGGGGGGCCTGTACTTTAGCTACCTTGCACTGCTCTATATCTCCCTGACCGATGTGACTGCCATCAACTATGCGGCGCCGTTGATTACCGTGATCATGGCGGCAATTTTTCTGCGTGAGAAGGTGAAATATCATCGATGGGTGGCAGTGATTGCCGGATTTATTGGCATCCTGGTGATGATGTCTGGCCAGCTATTTTTTGGCCGGGAAGGGGCATTAAGCTCGGTGAGCTGGCTGTCTACGCTTGGCATGATTCTGGCGCTGATGGCAGCAGTGTGTATTGCAGGTGCATCGATACAGATTCGTTATCTGAATGGTATTGAGAAGCCAGGAGCCATTGCTTTCTGGTTTGCGATAACCACCACGCTGACATCGCTTTTCACACTGTGGTTTGGCTGGACGATACCGAATGGCAGGCAACTGATGTTGCTGCTTGGTTGCGGTCTGCTGGGAGGGATTACGCAAATCCTGCTGACCCTGAGTTTGAAATATGCAGATGCTTCTTTGCTGGCGCCGTTTGATTACAGTACGTTGATCTGGTCGGTATTTATTGGCTACCTGTTCTGGGACACATTGCCAGAGTCAGCGACCATTTTCGGCGCGGGTTTGGTCGTGACCGGTGGGATGATTTCCATGTATTTTGAACGGCGCCATCGCCGGGCGATCACGCCGCTAAATGTGAGCGGTTGAGAGAGCAATAAGTCGGGATGAATAATGGGCTGGCCGTGAGGCTGGCCTTTTTTGTCATTTGCCACATGATGACGAATGTTTCACAGGATGTTAGGATATTTCTGAATAGAGGTGGGGTGATGAAACCCGTGATGACGGGGCCAAATTAATGGCCGGGATGATAGAGGTTTCATGGCGAAAATATGCGTGCTGTTACTGCCACTCTTGCTGAGTAGCGTCACTCTGCCGATCAGGAGTGAAACGTTAACTGATGCACCTTCGGGTGTGTCAGCGGCAGACGTGCGCCAGACCGTCGCGGGTATTATCAGCTATACCCGATGGCCACACCTTACCGGGCTTCCCCGTCTGTGTATCTTTCGTTCTGCGTACTTCGCTCCTGCGCTCACCGCAGCTTCAGTTGAGCACCCTCCTGCTGTCTGGCAGGCAATCCCCGTAGAGGATGCACAACAGGCGCTGGTCTCGCAGTGCGATATTCTCTACTTTGGCCGTGAATCTTCGCAGCAGCAGGTTGAACTGATTAACAGCTATCAGCTGCGCCCGCTGCTCACCATTGCTGAACAAACCCCTGAGTGCGCAACCGGCAGCGCATTTTGCCTTAAATTTATTAATCACCGGGTGAGTTTTTCGGTGAACCTCGACTCGCTGGGTCGAAGCGGCGTTCGGGTGCATCCCGATGTATTAATGCTGGCATCTTCAGGGAGTAAGCGACATGGATAAATCCTCGGCAGATTACAACAGGGCCAGCTTTCGCAATGCGCTGTTACGTATCAGTGTGATCAGCGTAGTGACCACGATGACCGTGGCGTGGCTGTTTATTTCCGCCACCTCAATGCTGTCATTCCGTCAGTATGCAGATAAGAATCTGCAACTGCTGGCTTATACCGTCAGCCACAGCCTGGAAGCTGCAGTAGTGTTTCGTGACGGTAATGCCGCGATGGACACCCTGAATGAGCTGGGAAAACAGGGACAGTTCTCTTCGGCAGTGGTGACCGACATAAAAGGCAATGAACTTGCCCATTGGGGTGAGGGGAATGAACATGAAATGAATACAGACCCACTGGCGCGTGCGGTCTCCGGCTGGTTATTCCCCAAACCGGTACAGCAACCCATCCTGCATAATGGGGTAAAAGTCGGCAATATCACGCTAACAGGCGAAGATGCCACCGTGACGGACTTTGTCTACCGCTCCCTCAGTGTGCTGACGATCTGTTTGCTGCTGGCCTCGCTGGTCGCACTCCTGTTTACTCGTCATTTATTCAGTGGGCTGATCGCTGCGTTAAGGAGCATGACCGGCGTTGTGCATGATATTCGCGCCACGCGTAATTTTTCACGTCGGGTTCCTCCCTCAAAAATTAATGAACTGCACGTGTTCGGTGAGGATTTTAACAGCCTGCTGACCGAAATTGAAAAGTGGCAACTGCGTGAACAACAGGAGCGAGATTCTCTGCTGAAACGCGCGCTGCACGATCCGCTGACCGGGCTGGCCAATCGTGCTGCATTTCGCAGTGCACTGGACAGTGTGCTGAGTGATAGTGCCCGTAAAACCCATACTGCGCTGCTGTTTATGGATGGAGATAACTTTAAGGGTATCAATGATACCTGGGGGCATGCAGCGGGAGATGAAGTCCTGATGGCGATAGCGCAGCGATTATCTGACTGTGCTGCAAACACCCATCTTGTCTGCCGTTTTGGAGGGGATGAATTTGCCATGATCCTTGAAAATGTCAGCCATGATAATGAAGTCCAGGCGGTGATTGACGCGATTAATCTGCGCATGGCTGAGCCGATTGATCTTCAGGGCGGTGAGTCCGTGGTGATGACACTAAGTATTGGCCGCGCGGTAGCCAGCCAGGCTGCGACTGCCGAAGGCGTGATGGAAGCGGCCGATCGCAGTATGTATCTGGAGAAGCAGCAGCATCATCAGCGTGCTGCTTCTTAGTGATAATCATGGGAGATATGATGAAAACAATAAGAATGATGACTGGACTCGTATTGGTGCTGTTACTGGCGGCCTGCCAGAGCGCACCTCAGGGTAAATTCTCGCCTGAACAGATCAGCGCTATGCGATCACAGGGGTTTAGTGAAATCCCGGAAGGATGGATGTTGGGGATCTCTGAGAAGATCCTGTTTGGTAAAAATAAGTCAGAGCTGACGCCGGAGAGTGTTGCAACCGTTCAGCGCATGGCTAAGTTACTCTCCAGCACTGGGCTGCATCACGCGCGCCTTGATGGGCATACCGATAACTATGGTGATGAGAAATATAACGAGGCGTTGTCACTGAAGCGTGCCAACGCGGTAGCCGATGCCTGGGCAAGCGGAGCCGGTGTAGCACGCAGAAATATCACGACCCGGGGGTTGGGTGACAGCGACCCGGTACAGAGCAACAAAACATCACAGGGCCGGGCAGAAAATCGTCGTGTAGCGGTCGTTATCACCGCCCCCTGAAGCAGTCTAAAGAGACTCTGCCTCGTCGGCTATCGCGGGCGAGGCAGCATCATTATCTGGCCGCGCGCAGCAGTTCGACGACCAGTGGTGACAGCTCATCACGCAGTGCAGCGCGTTCGGACTGGAATAATGTAGCGGCATAGAATTTATGTCCCGGAAGTTCCATTGCCCGCACATCCCCCTCACGATCCCAGGCTGTCAGTCGCAGCGGATACGTTTTTAGATCGGCAACAAAATCCGGGTTGACGCCAAAGTTACAGTGATACCCTTCGCTGATTTCTGTCTTACCGTAAGCCTGTGCCAGAAGCGAGCCAGGTTCAATCACAATATCCCCGGTTTTTTCGACCAGCGAACAGCTTAATGGCGCGATCACCAGACGCCCACCGCTGTCGGTTTCGGCATGTCCTGCATCGCTCCAACCCATGACATTACGCGCGTACTCAACAATGGCATACTGAAACCCCCCGCAGGAGCCGAGAAAGGGCACGTTGTTTTCCCGGGCATAACGAAGAGTGAGGAATGCCCCCTCGTCGTTACTATACGGACTACCCGGCGTCAGCCACAGGGCATCATATTCCTGTAAAACACCGCTGTCGGTGATGGATTCAGTGGGAAGCCACTGCGGGCTGACATTGAGCTGAAGGGCGTGTGAGGCAAGTTGAACTGCTTTTGGAATGGCCTGATGCGCAACGGCATCGGGGCGATAGTCACCAACCAGAGCTAAACGGATCATGAGTGTTTCCTGTGCAGGTAAAAAAGGATGCTACTGCACAGTCATGATGCTGGCAAGCCGCTAAAGTTATTTCTAAGCTGAAAATTAACGCAGATTAAGGAGAGAGACATGACGCAGCGTATGAATGAATTTGGTCAACCTGTCGGTCCGGCATTGCCTTATTGGCAATCAGTGTCGGTACCAGAAGCAAACCGAATGGTCGGCATTTACTGCCGGCTGGAACCCCTGAATGTTGAGCTTCATTGCGAGGATCTTTATACGGCCTATGCTTCAGCGCCCGATGGTCGGGACTGGACCTGGCTAACGGAAGAACGTCCTGAATCGGTGGAGGCCTTTCGTATCTGGCTCAGTCAGCGTGCAGCCGAGAACGGCTTTGTGACCTTTACCCTCTTTTGTGCAAGGCGTGATAAGCCTGTCGGCCTGGTATCGTATTTACGCATCGATCCGTCTAACGGCGTTCTGGAGATTGGTGGTGTCACCTGGTCACCTCTGATGAAACGCACGGTGATCGGTACGGAAGCGCTTTGGCTGATGATCAACAATGCCTTTACGCTGGGATATCGTCGCTGTGAATGGAAGTGCGACTCTTTGAACGAGCCCTCACGTCAGGCGGCACTGCGCCTGGGGTTTACCTGGGAAGGAACCTTTCGTCAAATGATGGCACGCAAAGGGCGTTCACGGGATTCAGACTGGTTCTCGATTATTGATAGTGAGTGGCCTGCGATCAATCAGGCGCTGGTTCAGTGGCTTTCTGCAGAGAATATTGATGCCAGCGGGCAGCAGCGTCAGTCACTCGGCAACCTGATGCGGGCGGTAAAGCCGATAGATGGCAGTGTTAATTGGCCCACTCTTTAATACGATAAGCCCGAAGCGTATGGCAATCAGCTCTGCGCCTACGCGGGTGGCAACAGCGCGGCTGGCGATATTGCTCTCAGCCGCCAGGATTTCGATGACGTCAATATCCGGTTGCTCAAAAGCCTGCGCTGCAATCTGGCACACAGCCTGACGGGCAATACCTTTACGCTGTTCGCTACGTCGTACCCAGTAACCAAGAGCGGCAGGGATATCGGGGCCGCTGCTGTAACGCAGCCCCACGCCCCCCAGAAGCCGCCCGTCTTCTGTAAACAGCCCGCATTCATTCGCTACGCCCTGACGGCGCTGTAAATGGGTGTAGCTGAACCACTTAAGTGCTTCCTCGGCTGTGTAATCTTCATGCGCCCATGCCATCCACGGTATTAAACTCTTCAGTGACTCCCTGACGGCCTCGACGAAGGCTACAGCATCACTGTTTTCGAATGGGCGTATGACTATTTTCATGATTCACTCTGAATTATTTTCCTGACGGACAAAAATTATAGCGCCTCTCAGGAGGGCAGGTATTGGAAATGATTGGCTTTTTTGATGTTGAAATACCATCTGTAAATATATAATTACAGTTTGAGTTGTGGTGTATTTTGAGGGTTCTTGTTTAACTTATTGTATTTATTTATTTAAATTGTTTTATTGGTGTGGCTTTCTTCTCTGTGGTAATAAATCTGTACATCACTATATTGTTTTATGTACGCATTCTGGTACAGTTGTCAGCAACCTCACTGAGGATCCCTATTAATCGAATGACCAGGATGACGATCATGCAAAAAGATGCGCTGAATAACGTTCACATCGCTGATGAACAGATTCTGATTACCCCGGAAGAACTGAAAAAACAGTTCCCGCTGAACAGCGTACTGGAAGGGCAGATTGCCGCTTCACGTCAGACTATTTCCGATATCATCAGCGGAAAAGATCATCGCTTGCTGGTGGTCTGTGGCCCTTGTTCTATCCACGATACTGAAGCTGCACTGGCCTATGCCCGCGATTTGAAAGCACTGGCGGACCAGGTGGAAGACCAGCTCTACATTGTGATGCGCGTCTACTTTGAAAAGCCACGTACCACAGTTGGCTGGAAAGGTCTGATCAACGATCCACATATGGATAACACCTTTGATATGGAAGCTGGCCTCCATATTGCACGTCAGCTACTGTTGAATCTGGTGGAGATGGGCTTGCCACTGGCAACGGAAGCGCTGGATCCAAACAGCCCGCAATACCTTGGCGATCTGTTCAGTTGGTCGGCCATCGGTGCACGTACCACCGAATCGCAGACACACCGCGAAATGGCGTCGGGCCTCTCAATGCCGGTAGGCTTCAAAAATGGTACCGATGGCAGTCTTGGCACCGCGATTAATGCAATGCGTGCAGCCGCGATGCCACACCGTTTCGTGGGTATTAACCAGGCAGGGCAGGTGTGCTTGCTGCAAACCCAGGGTAATCCTGACGGGCATGTGATCCTGCGCGGTGGGAAAAGCCCGAACTACGGTCCGGCCGATGTGGCGCAGTGCGAAAAAGAGATGCAGCAGGCGGGACTCCGTCCTTCCTTGATGATAGATTGCAGTCATGGCAATTCTAATAAAGATTTTCGTCGCCAGTCCGGCGTGGCCGAGTCTGCCGTTGCGCAGATTAAAGATGGCAACCGTTCAATTATGGGTCTGATGCTGGAAAGTAACATTCACGAAGGCAACCAGTCTTCTGAGCAGCCGCGCAGTGATATGCGCTACGGCGTTTCCGTTACCGATGCCTGCATTAACTGGGAAACAACGGAAACCCTGCTGCGTGAAATTCATCAGGATTTGACCGGAGTACTGGCGGCGCGTCTGTCGTAAGAGGGTTAATGAGTTATGGTGGCTGAACTGACCGCGTTACGCGATCAAATTGATGAAGTCGATAAAGCGCTATTGGATCTGCTGGCGAAACGGCTGACGCTGGTCGCCGAAGTCGGCGAGGTAAAAAGCCGCTACGGGTTACCGATTTATGTTCCTGAGCGTGAGGCCACGATGCTGGCCTCACGCCGTCATGAAGCGGAGTTGCTGGGCGTGCCTCCCGATCTGATCGAGGATGTTCTGCGCCGCGTGATGCGTGAATCCTACACCAGCGAAAACGATAAGGGCTTTAAAACCCTCTGTCCCGAACTGCGTCCGGTAGTGATTGTTGGCGGTAAGGGGCAGATGGGGCGTCTGTTTGAGAAGATGCTTACCCTGTCGGGTTATCAGGTACAGATCCTCGATAAAGGTGACTGGGATAACGCAGAAGCGATGCTGGCCAACGCGGGCATGGTGATTATTAGTGTTCCTATCCATCTGACCGAGCAGGTGATTGGTGAGCTGCCTCCGCTGCCGCAGGATTGCATCCTGGTGGATCTGGCCTCGGTGAAAAATAAACCGTTGCAGGCCATGCTGGCCGCGCATGCAGGACCGGTGCTGGGGTTACACCCCATGTTCGGCCCGGATAGCGGCAGCCTGGCGAAGCAGGTGGTGGTGTGGTGTGATGGTCGTCAGCCGGAAGCCTATCAGTGGTTCCTGGAACAGATTCAGGTATGGGGCGCACGCCTGCACCGTATCAGTGCCGTGGAGCATGACCAGAACATGGCGTTTATTCAGGCATTGCGCCACTTCGCTACGTTTGCTTATGGTCTGCACCTGGCAGAAGAAAATGTTCAACTGGACCAACTGCTGGCGCTTTCATCACCGATCTATCGACTGGAGCTGGCGATGGTCGGACGCCTGTTTGCTCAGGATCCACAGCTCTACGCCGACATTATTATGTCTTCAGAAAGCAATCTGGCCCTGATCAAACGGTATTATAAGCGGTTTGGAGAGGCAATAAAGTTGCTGGAGCAGGGCGATAAGCAGGCGTTTATCGACAGCTTCCGCCGGGTAGAGCATTGGTTTGGCGACCACGCGAAACGCTTCCAGGCAGAAAGCCGCACGTTACTGCGTCAGGCAAATGACAGCAGACCCTAGTGTTTAACAGGAGGGGCCGACATATCTGGCCCCTCCGTTTTAATCGTACCAAACCCCGCCTTGACGAAAATCTCCTGTCCCTCACAAGTTAACAACAGCTCAGCGAGCTTGTGGCCTGCGGGCTGACAAACGGCATAGCCGTAGTCAGCGCGAGTTTGCCACGCCTCAGGTATCAACAACGTCGTAATACCCTCATTCGCCTGTAGAAGATGCGCATAGCTGCGGTAGCCAATAAAGAGATCGGCCTGCCCTGACTTTATCAACCAGACTGAAGCCTGCATCCCCGGAGGTACGGGTACGGAATCCTTTCCACCGACCAGTGGCATCGCACGCTGCTTTAACCGTTGGCCCAGTTCAGTCTCATGCTGTCCAATACGTTCGAATAGCTGCCAGGCGTAATCGCCACAGGGATCGCAGCCAGGTGTTGAGGTGGCGAGACGCAGAGCAGGATTGCGCAACAGATCGAGCCACTCAGCCGCCGAATCGACGCTATCGCTGCGAACGTTCAGGCACAAAAAGTTATGGCAGAATACGCCTGTCCTTTGTGCCAGCCCTGCCTGTAACAGTGTCTGCGGATGGGCAATACTGGCAGAGACGAACAAATCGCAGGCCTCACCTTGCTCTATACGCTGACGCAGTATTCCGGCTGGACCGAACTGCGTTTCTATCCCCGCCGGATAATAGTGCTGGAATGCACTTACCACGCCTGGCCAGACGTGACGCAGGCTGCCCGCGGCCAATACCTGTAAAGGCTTCATCCGTTGTTGCTGTGGTAGTGAGTACGGTAAAAACGTTGATACCAGCCGTCTGCCTGCTGCTGCATATCAATATCCGTAAATCTGGCCGGGTACAGTTTCTTCGCCATCCACAATTCTCCCAGTGCCATCGCTTCCGGCATCGGGTAGCCCCAGGCCTTGGCATACTCTGGCATCAGATAAACCCGGTGATTTTTGACGGCATCCACGACCTGCCAGGCGGGCTGCTGGTTAATCTCGTCGAGTACTTTTGGATAACGGTCCTGGACAAAGATGACCTGCGGATTCCATGCCAGAATTTGCTCCATTGAAACCTGCTTGTAGCCCTTAACGGTTGATGCGGCAACGTTCATTGCTCCGGCATGCGCCATCATCAGCCCAGTGTATTTCCCCGAACCATAGGTTGTCAGATCGGGGTTAGCCATGTAGACACGAATACGCTCTTTTTCCGGAATGTCCTTGAGCCGGTCGGCAACCTGCTGACGCTGTTTAAAGGTTTCTGCAACCAGAGCGTCGGCCTGCTTTTGCTGATTGACCACCTCGCCAATCAGACGGATACCCTGTGCAAGGCCATCATTGTAGGCCTGTTCTTCATTTTCTAACTGTGGGTTGAGCTGGGCCTGCTGTGTGCCGCTGTCGGTACGCAGAGAGATGGCAATAACAGCGATGCCGAGATCCTGAATCTGATCAATCATTTCCTGGGGCGCATAGTTCGTGACAAACACCACCTGCGGATGAAGGGCAACCAGCTTCTCCAGATCAACATGGGTCAGATCGCCCAGCATCGGCAACGTATTCAACTGGGGTACCAGACGTGCATAGCCGTCGCCCAGCTGCTGTTTCCAGTTGCTGAGAATGCCGACTATTTTTCCCGTGGCATCGAGCTGTACCAGTAGATTTAAGGTCTGATGCTGAAGGACGACGACCCGATCAACGCGATCGGGCAATGTCACCTGACGACCGAGCTGATCGGTTACCTGGCGTGATGCTTGCGCAGAAAAAACGAATAAAGCAGAAAGAATAAGTACGGAAAAAGAGCGGAAAAGGGAAGTCATCATCGCTGCCTGAGTATCGTTGTATATCTTATGATATAGCGATCGACATCACAGGGTAAATGATTCTCTGTGGCAAAAGGGGAAAATCACCAGCCGCGATTGGGCTGGCGAGGTGTCCGGCGTTACTGGGGATCGATGGCGACGACGTTTTCGCTAGGGTAGCAGCCCAGTACCTTCAGGGAACGTGTGATTGGCGTCAGCTCGCTTAGCGCCTGCTGTACAGCATCGGTATTCAGGTTGCCCTGGAAATCGATGTAAAACATCTCCTGCCATGGATTCCCGTTAATCGGGCGCGACTCCAGTTTACTCATTGTCAGATTATGTTTTCGCAGCACCAGCAGAGCTTCCACCAGGGCGCCTGCCTGCTGGCCAGTGGCCATAATCAGCGTGGTTTTTGCCGGAACCTGGAGTGAAACCTCGACCGGCTTACGGGCCAGTACGATGAAGCGGGTAATGTTCTGGCGCTGGTTAGCCAGATTCCGCTCCAGCACCTGTAAACCATAAAGCTCACCGCCGGCTTCACTGCCCAGCGCGGCAACTTTCGGTGAATTCATGGCAGCGACTCTCTCCATCGCAGCCGCAGTACTTTCGGTGTACTCAATTTTCCAGTGCGGATGACGATTGATGAACTGGCTGCACTGCTGGAATGGCTGAGGGTGACTGTAGACTGTTTCAATCTGCTGCAGGTCAGTATTACCGGAGACGAGGACGCAGTGATCAATAGGGATAGTGATCTCACCGACAATAGACAGGCTGGTTTGCTGCAACAGGTCATAGACATCAGTGATTGACCCTGAAGTCGTATTCTCAACCGGCAGCACGGCGTAGTCAGCCAGCCCGGTTTCAACCTGATTGAAGATATCGTGAAACTTCAGGCAGCCATTCTCAATGAAGTTATCGAAATGACGTGCGGCATAGTGGCGTGATGCCAGATGCGAGTAAGAGCCTTTTGGCCCGAGAAAGGCGATGCGCGCAGAGTGAGCGTTGGTGTTGTTCAGATGTTTTTGCAGCAGCGCCTGCTGAGTCAGCACGGAATCTTCAATGATTTGCTGAAACAGGCGTGTGATGTAATGCGCATCCAGCTTATGGCCTTTGCCCAGAGTGATCAGGTGCTCAAGCAGATCGCGTTCGCGGTCGATATCACGGACGGGACGGTGGGTGGCCATTTTGGCCTCAGCAACTTCTACCGCCAGCGCACGGCGCTGGGCCAGCAGGGCCAGCAGTTGTTCGTCCAGTGCGCTGATCTTACCGCGCAGAGCCAGCAAAGGATTTTCGGGATTCATATTTGCTACCTGTCAGATGTTACTAAAAAAAAAGCCTCCCGTTTGGGAGGCTTTAATGTTCGTCTTCGCATTCACTCTTACACGACGAATTGCCTCCCAAATCAGGGGAAGGTAAAGAAGGTAAAAAAGAATGCGAAGAAAAACGGTGCTGATCTCATTGTGCTATCCATGATGTCTGGAAGGATAAAGTAACCGCTGCAATTTCATTCTGTCAATAAAAAACGCGCCCGCAGGCGCGTTATGACGGTTTAAACCGATTACTCTTCGTCTGTCTCAACCACACTCAGATCTTTAACACTGGCGGTGGCGCGGCGCGCTTCACCTTTATGCTGAACTTTATTCAGCTGACGTTCCAGCTTGTTAATCAGATCGTTGATGGCTGTGTACATATCTTCATGCTTGGCGCTGGCAATCAGCGGGCCGTTTGGCGTATTGATAGTTGCATCGGCAACAAACTCTTTCGGCTCTTTTGACAAAACAATGTGTGGATTTATCAGATGAGTTTGCCACTTTTCAAGTTTGGCGAGACGGTCTTCGACATGTTGGCGGATAGCCGGAGTAATTTCCATTTGCTTGCTGGTAATGTTCAGTACCATAGTGCTTACCTCTCTGTCATTTCCGTCTTGGTGAACCCAGCATACCGCGAAAAGTGTGAAAATGTGTGATCAAAATCACGTTATTTTGTCGCTTTTTGTCAAGAAGAACAAAACTGTGAGATGGGCGGGTAAATAGGGCCCTGGGGGTTGTCGAGGGGCATTTTCAGTGGCATTGTTGATAGGTTAACCTGACTGGAAATTTGGCATTTTGCCGTTTTTTAGTCAAAAAAATGGCAGCCCAGAGGCTGCCATTTTTGTCAGGTCAGACTCAGGCCTGATTGGTCGCAATGATTTTTGCCACACGATCGGCTTCTGCATTCAGCTGCAGATGACGGTAAGCATTTTCCATCAGCGGCAGTGCAGTGCGCGTAGCCTTTGTATCCGGGTAATCTTTCAGCATTTGCTCTACACGGTTAACCACAGCGACATACGCCTCGCGTTTAGTGTAGAATTCCGCCACGGATAACTCATATTTCGCCAGACGATCTTTCAGGAACACCAGGCGCTTGCGTGCATCGGTTGCATACTGGCTGTTTGGATAGCCACGCAGCAGCTGCGAGAAGTCTTTGAAAGCATCACGCGCATGGGTTGGATCGCGGTCTGAGCGGTCGATACCAAAAAAGCCTTGCAATGCACTGTCATCCAGCGCCATGTCCGTCAGACCACGCATATAAATAACGTAATCAATGTTCGGATGCGTTGGATTCAGGCGCATAAAGCGGTCAATGGCGGCTTGCGCCAGCGGCAAATCGGCATTTTTGTAGTATGCGTAGATCAGGTCTAGCTGAACTTGCTGGGAGTAAGGGCCGAATGGATAGCGGTTATCAAGCGCTTCCAGTTGCGTTATTGCTCCTTTAAAGTTACCGTCCTGCAGTTTTTGCTGGGCAGTGGCATAAATCTCGGAAGGCGGGCTGTCAGGCACCACATCCTTGGAGCCGGAACATCCAGCTAATGCCAGGCTCAACGTGGCTGCAGCCACCAGATATTTCATACGCGTCATGACGATTTGCTTATCCTCAGAGTGTTATTCAGGAAGCTGTCCGTTAAGCTTCCGATAGTGACCAGGTACGATAGCACATTATATTAAACGGCATCGCCGTGAAAACCCAACGTTAACGAAGAAGCTGTTTATTTATGGCACAACAAGTAAAACTCAACGCAACGGTATCCGAATCGCAACTCGGACAACGCTTAGATCAGGCTTTGGCCGAATTGTTCCCTGATTATTCACGTTCCCGCATAAAAGAATGGATTCTCGACCGTCGCATCACCGTCAACGGTGCAATTATCGACAAACCGAAAGAAAAAGTGCTCGGCGGTGAGCAAATTATCATCGATGCGGAAATTGACGAAGAAGCTCGCTGGGAAGCGCAGGATATCCCACTGAACATCGTCTATGAAGATGACGACATTCTGGTGATTAACAAACCGCGCGATCTGGTGGTTCATCCGGGAGCCGGTAATCCTGATGGCACGGTGCTGAATGCACTGTTGCATCATTTCCCGGCGATTGCTGATGTGCCTCGTGCTGGCATTGTGCACCGTCTGGATAAAGATACGACAGGTCTGATGGTGGTGGCGAAAACAGTCCCTGCACAGACGCACCTGGTGGAGTCACTGCAACTGCGCGAGTTCACTCGCGAGTATGAAGCCGTGGCTATTGGTCGTATGACAGCAGGCGGTACGGTTGATCAACCGATCAGTCGTCACTCGACTAAACGTACCCACATGGCAGTGCATCCGATGGGTAAACCAGCAACGACGCATTACCGCATTATGGAGCATTTCCGTGCCCATACGCGTTTGCGCCTGCGTCTGGAAACTGGCCGTACTCACCAGATCCGTGTGCATATGTCGCACATTAACCATCCGCTGGTGGGTGATCCGCTGTACGGTGGTCGTCCGCGTCCACCGAAAGGGGCATCAGATGCCTTTATCAGTACGCTGCGTGGTTTCGATCGTCAGGCCCTGCACGCCACCATGCTCCGTCTCTATCACCCGATTACCGGGATTGAAATGGAATGGCATGCACCGCTGCCACAGGACATGGTCGATTTGATCAATGCACTGAAAGCGGATACCGAAGAATTTAAAGAGCAACTGGACTGGTAATGAGCCTGATTGTACCAAAGTGGTTGGCCCCCGCTAACGTTCGCGCGTGCAGTAGTACGCGCCAGGGGGGCGTCAGCCAGGCTCCGTGGGACAGTCTTAACCTCGGTGCTCATGTGGGCGATGAGTTGCAGCATGTGCAGACTAACCGTCAGCGCCTGCTGGAACTGGCCGATTTACCGTCCATGCCACAATGGCTTGAGCAGGTTCATGGTACAGAGGTTCTGACGCTGGACTGGAAGGTGCCGGCTTCACTGCGTGCGGATGCGGCTTATACCCGAACCCCTGGCGTTGTCTGTGCTGTGATGACGGCTGACTGTCTGCCGGTGCTTTTTTGTTCGCAGGATGGCCAGGAAGTGGCTGCCGCGCATGCTGGCTGGCGTGGATTATGTGATGGCGTGCTGGAGGCAACAATTAATGCCTTTTCTGCCCCTCCGTCGCAGATTTTCGCCTGGCTTGGCCCGGCGATTGGTCCGGATGCTTTTGAGGTCGGGCCGGAAGTGCGTGAGGCTTTTATTGCGCAAAATCCAGCCGCTGCAGCCGCTTTTCTCCCTAAGGGTGAAAAGTTTTATGCCGATCTCGGACATTTAGCAAAACAGCGTTTAGAGGCCATCGGCGTGCGCCACGTCTGGGGTGACGGCCAATGTACCCTCAATCAAAGTGAGCAATTTTTCTCCTTCCGACGCGATGGCGTCACTGGCCGTATGGCAAGTTTGATCTGGCTGATATAACCTAGCGCCATAAGACGGTCCGGATTGATGTTTTTTTCTCCAAAATGTCAGGTCATTACCTTGAAAAATTTGAGGGATGACCTCATTTAATCTCCAGTAGCAATTTGACCTGATAGGGGGAAATTATGCGTCTGGATCGTCTTACTAACAAATTTCAGCTGGCTCTGGCTGATGCTCAATCTCTGGCCCTCGGCCGTGACAATCAATTCATCGAACCTCTGCATCTGATGAGCGCGTTGCTCAATCAGGATGGCGGATCCGTTCGTCCTTTACTGACCGCTGCCGGTGTTGATGTCGCTTCACTGCGTACCAACATTGAACAGGCACTCAGCCGTTTACCGCAGGTCGAAGGCACCGAGGGTGATGTTCAACCTTCTGCTGACCTGGTACGGGTGCTTAACCTGTGTGACAAACTGGCGCAAAAACGTGCCGACAACTTTATTTCATCCGAATTATTCGTTCTGGCGGCGCTTGACTCGCGTGGTTCTCTGGCAGATTTGCTCAAATCTGCGGGGGTCACCAGCGATAAGCTGACGAAAGCGATCGACCAGATGCGTGGAGGCGATAGCGTGAACGACCAGGGAGCTGAAGATCAGCGGCAGGCACTGAAAAAATACACCATCGATCTGACCGAGCGCGCGGAGCTGGGTAAACTTGACCCGGTTATTGGCCGTGACGAAGAAATTCGCCGTACGATTCAGGTCTTGCAGCGCCGTACTAAAAACAACCCGGTACTGATCGGTGAACCTGGTGTTGGTAAAACCGCCATCGTTGAAGGCCTCGCGCAGCGCATCATTAATGGTGAAGTGCCAGAAGGTCTGAAAGGCCGCCGGGTACTGGCACTTGATATGGGAGCGCTGGTGGCGGGTGCCAAATATCGTGGTGAATTCGAAGAGCGCCTGAAAGCGGTGCTCAGCGACCTGTCGAAACAGGAAGGCAATGTCATTCTGTTTATTGATGAGTTGCACACCATGGTCGGTGCCGGTAAGGCTGATGGCGCAATGGACGCGGGCAACATGCTGAAACCTGCACTGGCGCGTGGTGAACTGCACTGCGTGGGCGCCACCACCCTGGATGAATATCGCCAGTATATAGAAAAAGATGCTGCGCTGGAGCGACGCTTCCAGAAGGTCTTTGTTGCTGAACCGAGTGTGGAAGATACCATCGCGATCCTGCGTGGGCTGAAAGAGCGTTATGAGCTGCATCACCATGTGCAGATTACTGACCCGGCTATCGTGGCAGCGGCGACTTTATCGCATCGCTACATTTCTGACCGTAAGTTACCGGATAAGGCGATTGACCTGATTGATGAGGCCGCGTCGAGTATTCGTATGCAGATCGACTCGAAGCCAGAGTCTCTTGACCGCCTTGAGCGACGTATCATTCAGCTGAAACTGGAGCAGCAGGCGCTGAAGAAAGAGTCTGACGATGCCAGTATCAAACGGCTGGAGATGCTGGAAACTGAGCTGAACCAGAAAGAGCGTGAATACTCAGAACTGGAAGAAGAGTGGAAAGCTGAAAAAGCGGAGCTCTCTGGTACTCAGCATATTAAAACTGAGTTAGAACAGGCGAAGCTGGCCATGGAGCAGGCACGTCGTCAGGGAGACCTCGGGCAGATGTCCGAGCTGCAATACGGGAAAATTCCAGAGCTGGAAAAACAGCTTGCTGCCGCGACGCAGACCGAAGGTAAAACCATGCGGCTGCTGCGTAACCGTGTTACCGATGTTGAGATTGCTGATGTGTTGGCACGTTGGACCGGTATTCCTGTCGCTCGCATGATGGAAGGTGAGCGTGACAAGTTACTGCGTATGGAGCAGGAGTTGCATACGCGGGTGATTGGTCAGAATGAGGCAGTGGAAGCGGTATCGAATGCGATTCGTCGCAGCCGTGCTGGCCTGGCCGATCCGAATCGCCCGATTGGTTCGTTCCTGTTCCTTGGGCCAACTGGGGTAGGGAAAACCGAGTTGTGTAAGGCACTGGCTAACTTTATGTTCGACAGCGATGACGCGATGGTGCGTATCGATATGTCCGAGTTTATGGAAAAACACTCAGTGTCTCGTCTCGTCGGGGCACCTCCGGGCTATGTCGGTTATGAAGAAGGGGGCTATCTGACCGAGGCGGTTCGCCGCAGACCTTACTCTGTCATCCTTCTGGATGAAGTAGAAAAGGCGCATCCGGATGTGTTTAACATTCTGTTGCAGGTGCTGGATGATGGCCGTCTTACTGACGGGCAGGGCAGGACGGTCGACTTCCGTAATACGGTGGTCATCATGACATCGAACCTGGGGTCTGATTTGATCCAGGAACGTTTCGGTGCATTGAGCTACGGTGAGATGAAAGAACTGGTGTTGTCGGTTGTCAGCCAGAACTTCCGTCCGGAGTTCATCAACCGTATCGATGAACTGGTCGTCTTCCATCCGCTGGGTGAGCAACATATTGCTTCTATTGCACGCATCCAGCTTGCACGCCTGTATCAGCGTCTGGACGATCGTGGGTATGCTCTGCATATCTCTGAAGCGGCGCTGCAGAAGCTGGGTGAAAATGGTTATGACCCGGTCTATGGGGCAAGGCCGCTGAAACGTGCAATTCAGCAGCAAATTGAGAACCCGCTGGCACAGCAGATACTTTCTGGTGCGCTGATTCCGGGGAAAACCATAGAAATGGATGTACAGGATGGCGTAATCGTCGCACATCAGTAATCACGGGAAGTAACAGAAATGGGCCTTTGGCCCATTTCTGTTTATTAAAGCAGCATAAATCGAGGTCATAAGCGGCTTTTGCATGAAAAATAAGCATGTGAAAAGTTTTTTGCAATTAGCCCTTGTCAGTCGCCAGAAAATCCCTATACTGCGCCTCCACTGACACGGAACAACGGCTTACAAGTCAACGTGTCAGGAGGTTCAGGAAGCATCTGAAACGCCGGAAAAACTTCTCAAAAAGAAGTTGACTCCGAAGGAGGAAAGCGTAATATACGCCACCTCGCAACAGGAAGCTTCGGCACTGATTGCACCGCTCTTTAACAATTTATCAGACAATCTGTGTGGGCACTCGCAGGATTGATATCAGTCACCTCCGGGTGACAAAAAATATCAAGTCTTAAGAGTGAACACATAATGAAATTCATTATGACGTTTTACACTTGAGCATCGCTGCACTTGTTGCAGCAAATCGAACTTTTAATTGAAGAGTTTGATCATGGCTCAGATTGAACGCTGGCGGCAGGCCTAACACATGCAAGTCGAACGGTAGCACAGAGGAGCTTGCTCCTTGGGTGACGAGTGGCGGACGGGTGAGTAATGCCTGGGAAACTGCCCGATGGAGGGGGATAACTACTGGAAACGGTAGCTAATACCGCATAACGTCTTCGGACCAAAGTGGGGGACCTTCGGGCCTCACACCATCGGATGTGCCCAGGTGGGATTAGCTAGTAGGTGGGGTAATGGCTCACCTAGGCGACGATCCCTAGCTGGTCTGAGAGGATGACCAGCCACACTGGAACTGAGACACGGTCCAGACT
>NZ_JBBGYT010000418.1:0-523 GCF_037479575.1 Erwinia sp. MYb416 | reverse complement strand
TCACGCAGATGCTGCCGCTGTTGTTCCAGCGACTCCATCTGCGCATTCAATCGCGCCATATTCTTGCGCCGCAGTTTCTCGGCCTCGTCAATCCGCTGGCGAGCCTGCAGTAAACGCTGCTGTAACGTCTTGCCGGGATCCTGGGAGGTTAACAGATGGCTATCTTCACGCAGCCCCTCAAACCAGCCATAGGCATTGCCGCCAGCGCGGCGTTGCAACACGATCGTCTGCGGAGGTGTTTCCCTGGTGAGCACATCGCTGGACAGCACCGTGCGAAAATCAGGCGCATCGAAATCACGGTTACCGGTTTTAATCAGATAACGTGTCACGCTGTCAGGCAGACCCGCAGCATCATACTGGCCGCTGGCGACTAATTGCTGGCGCGATACCGTCTGCTGCTGAGTGACCTCGCCCAACACCTGTACCTGACCTTGCGGGGTGTTCAGCGTGAACAGTTCCAGCGGTTGTGGCCAGAAATAACGCAGCCCCTGCCAGGCCAGCAGGGTAATCAGCAACAGGAAGG
>NZ_JBBGYT010000417.1:0-554 GCF_037479575.1 Erwinia sp. MYb416 | reverse complement strand
CGCGCCTTCCTCAATGACAAACTGGATCTGGCACAGGCTGAAGCGATTGCCGACCTGATTGATGCCAGCTCCGAGCAGGCAGCACGTTCCGCCGTTAACTCATTACAGGGCGTATTTTCTGCCCGTGTAAACCATCTTGTGGAAGCACTTACTCACCTGCGGATCTATGTAGAAGCGGCCATCGACTTCCCGGATGAGGAGATCGACTTCCTTTCCGACGGTAAAATTGAAGCGCAGCTGAATCAGGTGATTGCCGATCTGGACGACGTACGTGCCGAAGCCCGCCAGGGCAGCCTGCTGCGTGAAGGAATGAAAGTGGTGATCGCCGGGCGTCCAAATGCCGGAAAATCCAGCCTGCTGAATGCACTGGCCGGACGCGAAGCCGCGATTGTGACCGATATCGCGGGTACCACCCGCGATGTGCTGCGCGAACATATCCATATTGATGGCATGCCGCTGCACATCATTGATACCGCAGGATTACGCGAAGCCAGCGATGAAGTTGAGCGCATTGGCATCGAACGCGCATGGAATGAGATCGAACAGGCCGATCG
>NZ_JBBGYT010000416.1:0-604 GCF_037479575.1 Erwinia sp. MYb416 | reverse complement strand
GTATGCCACCGCGCGCGGCGGTAAATCGTTTTCACGCAGGCGGGCCAGGCGTTCCACCAGCGGCATGGCGCTGAATAAGGAGCTGGCGAAGAGCAATAACAGAATGGCGTTCACCGCCACCGGGTACCACAGCAACAAATGATGGTCGCGCAGCAGCATGCTGGCCGCACACAGCCCGGCCCCGGCCACTGCCAGCCATTTGCCTGTCCTCGCAAATGCCCCTATCTGTCGACGCAGCCCCAGCCAGCGCAGCACAAACAGCAGTGCCATTAACGGCAGCAGCCAGTGGTATTGAGGGTGAGTAAGGCTGAAGCCGACCAGAAATGGCCACAGCACCAGCAACAGCCCGGTGAGCATACGTAGCATCAGTTCGCTTTCCCGGCCGCCGTTAACGATCAGCCTTCACTCAGCAATTGTTCTACCGCATCCACCACATCCTGCACGGTGCGTACTGATTTGAAGATCTCAGGTTTGATTTTACGGCCAATGCGCTTTTGCAGATGCACCACCATATCGACGGCATCAATGCTGTCCAGTTCGAGGTCTTCATACAGACGTGATTCCGGTTTGATATCGTCCGCATCCAGCTCAAACAGTTTGACCA
>NZ_JBBGYT010000415.1:0-604 GCF_037479575.1 Erwinia sp. MYb416 | reverse complement strand
GGAGGAAGAAAGAAAGACTAAATGCATATTTGCCATCATTCAGCTCATCGAAACCTGCATGGCCAAAGGTTATGCACGTATTGATTATCGCCGGACGATCTGTATCAACAGGTACGATTTTGTTATCAATGACGATGTGCCGTTTGTATTTGTACTGTAAATCACTCAGCAGTGCTTCAATGGATTCATTGACTTCTAAAGGAAAAATGAATTTTACACCTTCATTTTCTTCTGTGGTCTTTTGTGAGCTATTAAGATGATTTTCAAGCTTTTCAATCAGCTGACCATTCCATTTAAAAGATGAATAAGAGGAACGATAAAATGCTATCTTTCTCAGGTCAATGCGTGCGAAGAAGTCATTAATGCTGGTAACAGGACGGTCAATAATATCTTGCGTGTCCTTGATTCTGTTAACTAATGTCACTGCACGAGTGTAATCTTCATGCTCAATGGCATGACCAAGTAAATGTGTTATTTTATCTCCACCGGGAATGCCAAAACGTTGAGTATCATAATAATTGACAAACGCCATTGACATCCGATCATGACTGATAATTTTTCTATAGACAGAATAATCCACGTTACGTACTACGATGTTGAATTC
>NZ_JBBGYT010000414.1:0-558 GCF_037479575.1 Erwinia sp. MYb416 | reverse complement strand
AGCGATTTATCAATGTTGGTTGACGAAACGGTGGCCTCGGTAAAGGCATATTCCGCCCTGTCACCGCTACGATCCAAAGGTAACGCCTCAAAATCGAACAGGTCCCTGTCCGCTAACTGACTTGGACTGATATTCTGGATGGACTTGAATACGCTGTCGACTCGGCCCGGCGTCTTTTTGTCCCACTCCATCAGCATCGCCTTGATGGCCTGACGCTGGAGATTTTCCTGCGAACCGCACAGATTACACGGGATGATCGGGAATGCTTTGTATTCCGCCCAGGCAATCAAATCTTTTTCCCGGCAGTAGGTCAGCGGGCGGATCACCACGTTACGCCCGTCATCTGAACGCAGCTTAGGCGGCATCGCCTTCATTTTTGCGCCATGGAACATGTTAAGGAACAACGTCTCAACGATGTCATCCATGTGGTGGCCCAGCGCAATTTTCGTTGCGCCAATCTTCTCGGCAAAGGAATAAAGCGTGCCGCGACGCAGGCGCGAACATAAGCCACAGGTGGTTTTCCCTTCCTGGATTTTCTCTTTAACGACAGAATAGGTA
>NZ_JBBGYT010000413.1:0-647 GCF_037479575.1 Erwinia sp. MYb416 | reverse complement strand
ATATCGATCGTTCTTCAGTTCACTCATCACGAGACTCTCTCACCATACAGGCTGCTAGTGTAACATTTATTGGAATTGACGATGATTGACCACTCGAAAAATTGAGCTAACTGAGCACGCCCTCCCCTGAATCCAGCGTTAACAGAAACAGGGGAGAAGTTGAAATTCATCGAGATAACAACGATTTTCGCTTACTTTTAATTGCCAACCGCCACATTTTTTCCTGATGAACTATCGATTTTTTCCTGCGTATTTTCAACAGCGGTTAGAGAAGGTGAATGGTCACCCATAGTGACCATCCGTTTTTTTTCTTTCTTCTCCGTCGGCAGCTGTGGCTCTTCAATCTGATGAGAATTTCCTATAAATACGCCACCTTTCTCAATGGAGAACTCGGTGGCAAACACCTCACCTTCGATTCTGCCACGTGACATAATAACGACCGTCTTGGCATAACAGCTTCCTTTCAGCAGACCATTGACCACCAACTTAACGGACTTTACTGTCCCGATGACCTTACCTTCCTTACCAATCTGCGTCACCTTCTGGCTGGTCAGGTCACCTTCTACAAGACCATTGATTGAAATATTATTTTCGTTGGTAATTTCACCCCGTAATACAGTACCCATAGAGATAACGGTTTCTTTCGT
>NZ_JBBGYT010000412.1:0-1006 GCF_037479575.1 Erwinia sp. MYb416 | reverse complement strand
ACGGCGTTTACCGCCAAGCTGAGTGCTTACAGCACCATGAAAAGCGCACTGACCACCTTCCAGGCGGCCAATACCAAGCTGAACAATGCCAACCTGTTTAGTGCCACCAAAACCAGCAGCACCAGCACAGCGTTTAGCGCCACAACGACAGCCGGTGCCGTAGCGGGCAAATATACGATTGCCGTGTCCCAGTTGGCCTCGGCTCAGACCCTGACCTCCGGCGTTCAGACCAGCAACTCTACAGCGCTGGCCACCTCTGACAGCACCATTTCGATTAAACTGGCGGGCAGCGATAAGGCAGTCGACGTGAAAGTGACGGCGGCAAATTCTTCGATGACCGGGATACGTGATGCGATCAACGCAGCCGATACCGGTATGACCGCCAGCATTATCAAAACCGGTGACGGCAGCTATCGTCTGTCGTTGACTTCGGATGAAACGGGTACGGATAACGCAGCTACCCTTAGCGTAACCGGCGACAGTGCGCTGGAAAGTATGCTGAATTACGATGGTACCAACAGCAGCAATATGACCCAGAGCGTAGCCGCTCAAAATGCGATGCTGAAAGTGAACAACGTCGATATCGAAAGTAGCAGTAATACCATCAGCGATGCGCTGGAGGGGATTACGCTCAACCTGACGGCAGAAACCACCGGCACGCAGTCGCTGACCATCACCAAAGATACCAGTAGCGTCTCCAATACGATTGCGGCCTGGGCTACCGCTTACAATACCCTGCAGGACAGCTTAAACGCGCTGACCAAATATACCGCCGTTGATGCCGGGACCGATGCACAGGACACCAGCAACGGCGCCCTGCTGGGTGACAGCACCCTGCGTACCATTCAGTCGCAGATGAAAGATATGCTGACCAACATGTCCAGCACCTCGACCTTCAAAACCCTGTCGCAGATTGGCATTACGACCGATCCGACTTCCGGACAGCTGAAAACCGATCAGACCAAACTGGATGCGGCGCTGGCGAAAGATCCTGACGGCATTAAAG
>NZ_JBBGYT010000411.1:0-665 GCF_037479575.1 Erwinia sp. MYb416 | reverse complement strand
TATTAAAGGTATTGGGAAATACGGCACCTTTTCTCACTTCGGACAGTGATGGGGCTAGCGTCACAAAAGTGGGCAACCGGGTGACGGTCAGGATTACAGGAAGAATTTATAATTTCACTAATTCCGTATTTTATACCTCTGATGGGCTGGATGTGATACCGACCATCGAGTTATATGCCATTAACTCAAGGTGATATCGGGTCCAGCCATGCCAGGCTTCACCCGTGGTGATGGTTTGCACGATGGTCCAGGTCCAGGTCAAGGCCAAGGCCAAGGTCAACGTCAAGGGCGTTTCGCTTTCCCGCTGCGCGGGCTGAGCGACCAAAGGGCGGCAGTCGCCCCGCCCTTTGGAATCCGGGCTTGCGGCTGGCGCATCGCCCGCTTTCAGCAGGTGCCTTCGCAAGCGTCGTTCACCGACGGAGCGGTCGTGACGGCACTACCCTGTGCCGGCTCTCCCTCTCACCGCCGTCCTGGCGGTTCGTCCTGGTTCACTGTGCTTCCTCAGCGCTGCTGAATGCCGCCTCAACGTCAAAACCCAGGTCAAAACCCAAGCCCAAAATCCTGATTCTCATTAATGAGCAGAGATCGTCACGTTCTGATGCTTTTAAACCCCACAGCGAGCGCTATCTTGCGGGGAGGGGGCCAGTTTGAGGTAAGCCGGACGT
>NZ_JBBGYT010000410.1:0-663 GCF_037479575.1 Erwinia sp. MYb416 | reverse complement strand
GGGGAATCTCAATAATACTGTATTTATATACAGTATCGCTGAATCTGTGCTGCGATCAAGCGCCTTGCGATGAGATTCTGGAAAGCACCTGAAGTGGCGGGAAATTTAGTTGTCGATGCGTCTTCACCATCACCGCGACATTTAACGCGGCACCCGTTGTCGCCTGCAACGTTCTGAGCAGTAGCGCACCTCTTCCCAGCAGTTCGCCCATTTTCTGCGCCAGCTGAAAGGCCGCCCGCAGACGGCACAGATTTTAACCGGGAGCTCACTCTTTTTTTTCACAACGCCTCACCGGCATCCAGGCGGGCCAGAAGCCCTTCCCCGCGTTGCCAGAGCGCCTGCTGCCGGGATTCTGTCATACGCTCAAGGTTTTGATACGTCAGGCTCATACGCGGATAGTCCCGCAGAATATTGCTATGGCGCATCAAAAAATGCCAGTAGAGAGCGTTGAACGGGCAGGCATTGTCAGTGGTGCTTTCACTGACTTTATACGCACAGCCACGGCAGTAGTCAGACATACGGTTTATATACAGGCCGCTGGCGCAGTAGGGTTTAGAGCCCAGATATCCCCCGTCGGCATGCATCACCATACCCAGCGTATTGGGGAGTTCAACCCAGTCAAATGCATCCATATAGATCGCCAGATACCACTGACATACCTCC
>NZ_JBBGYT010000409.1:0-758 GCF_037479575.1 Erwinia sp. MYb416 | reverse complement strand
AATGTCGACTGAGAATATAGTCCTGTTATTTCGGAAATTCAATCCGGAGTTTTTGCCATTTTCGCGGTTGCACCCTTTTCTAACGCTTCAAGGATTGAGCAGTATACGCTGCTATGGGATGTACCGCAGCAGGCGTCATTAAGCCTCTTCAGTGAACGCTGCATATGCTGTAACTCAGTCAACATGGTTTCAACTTCATTCAGTCGCTTCTGTACGATCGTTTTCGATTCCTGGCAGGTGTGATGCTCAGGATCAACACGGATCGATAGCAGTTCACGGATCGCTTCCAAAGTGAAACCCAACTGCCGGCCATACCGAATAAACTTAAGGCGCTGAAGATCACTATCGCTGTAAAGTCGAAAACCACCTTCAGTACGAACCTCGTGATCCATCATCTGCTGCTTTTCATAGAAACGGATAGTATCCGGCGTGACATCAGCCAGTTTCGCCAGTTGCCCAATACGGTACATTACTGTTCCTCATTGAAGTGCTGTTGCACTTTTCGTCCATAGCCGCCATGTAAAAAATCCGTGCAGATTCCCGCCTGTTTCAGCTTCATTTCCAACAACCGCAGCTGTTTTTCCTGTTGCTGATAGCACTCCTCTTCTGAGTCCACCGTGCGGAGTAACTCATGCAGTTCTATTGCTTCACGTCTCATCTCCAACTCAGGAGGTAAGAATCCAGAGTTTTTTAGAATGCGATAGCTGGCACGGAGCTCTGCAGGAATATGGCTGTCATCGTCTAGCTGTAATGCGCGG
>NZ_JBBGYT010000408.1:857-1889 GCF_037479575.1 Erwinia sp. MYb416 | reverse complement strand
GCCTGTAAGGCGCGCTGTTTCAACATTGCAAATTAACAATAAGATAGAGAATCGCCAGGATGCTTTAGCACAGTTAATTGAGATAAGGACGTGGTTTACACGCATGGAGCCAAGTAGTCCCGTTATTTTACTACTGGAGCTGGCAGAAAGCATGGTTGGCAAACGTTTCACTGAACTAATGAAAATCCTGCCATCAGAACTCGTAAATAAAATTGACAGCGAGAACACGTAAATGAAATTTTTTGGATTGAAAATTTTAATGGCATGTTGTGCATTAGTCAGTAACGCTTTGCACGCTGAGTGTACCCTCGATACGTCTGGGGAAGCAGATAGAGGACCACCCATTACTTTTATTCTCCCTGCCCAGGCTTTGAGTATCAGTGCAGATAAACCCGTCGATACCTCAATGCCATTCGCCACACTCGTCACGCCACTGGCGGGACACGCTGTAACCTATATCAACTGTACGCCTGGCAGTGCTTATGGAGGGGTGCCTTACGGTCTTCCTACTCCAAGTGGAAATAATATGTATCCTACCAATATTCAGGGAGTTAGTATGAAAATTCGGTGGGATAATGGCACTGATAAAAAAGACATCCCTTATGGCGGTAATATGCCTATGGAGGCACTTCGCTTCGTCTATTTTGCGAATTCTTATTTCGTCGTTGAGTTTTTTAAAACGGCAGAGGTTCTTCGTTTGATACCTAATAAAGAAAATGTTGTCTTTGATGGCGGTGATTCCGCCTATAATTATGTTGGTGTCAATGCAATGTCGAATTATGCACAAAAACTTAATATAGGAAAAATTACACTCAATAGTACACCGGCCTGTACTTTTGAGAGCACAAAAAACATCGATTTTAATACTGTCACACCAGCCCTGGCGGATTCAGGGGTTGAACGTCCCCTCGACTTTGAAATGAACTGCAGGACTGACTATGGAAAATATTCGGTCCTTGCTTCAGTTATTGCGGACGCTCGTACAACAGATGGTAAATATATTACTGTTACTGATGCCGGAGGAAATAAGGA
>NZ_JBBGYT010000408.1:0-700 GCF_037479575.1 Erwinia sp. MYb416 | reverse complement strand
AAGTAACGATAAAGTCCCGGCACAGTTTAAATGGACGGCGACATTGTCGTCACTGGGCAAGACAGGTAAAAGGCCCACCGGCGGTAAATTTGATGCCAGTGCCGAGATCGTTTTACAAGTAAATTAACACCTATTTAACGTTAAAGATGATGGTATAAAATGGATAATGTACCTTGTGTTTTTGTTAGCATCGCGAGCTATCGTGATTCAGAGCTTATTCCTACATTGATGGATATGATTTCTCAGTCTTCCAGCCCACAATCCCTACATATCAGTATTTGCTGGCAGTGCGATGAAGATATCTCTATTTTTCTCGATCAGGGAATACAGCTTACCCAAGAACGCCTTCATCATGGTTATAACCTGTATCTTTTCAGCTATCGAGGGGCTGTGATCCAGGTGATTAGCGTTCATTATTACCAGAGCCAGGGTGCCTGCTGGGCCAGGCATATTGCAGAAACACTTTACGATAATGAAGAGTACTTTCTGCAAATAGATTCCCACTGTCGTTTTATATCATGCTGGGATAGCCAGATGATTGAGGAATTGAATAATTTAACCGTTTTTAGTCCTAAACCTATTCTCACGTGTTACCCACCATCCTATCAACCGGACAAGTTAGATGAAAAAAAATCTGATATTATTCGATTAATGTTCAGAGGGTTTTCTCAGGAGAAAATTTTACAGCTGAGCCCTTATG
>NZ_JBBGYT010000407.1:0-631 GCF_037479575.1 Erwinia sp. MYb416 | reverse complement strand
GCCCTTACGCGCTGCCACGGTGGCATCCAGAATATCTTCTGAAGACAGTACGACATCCTCATCCGTCTCTTCCACCATCAACACTTCTTTCAGCTGACGCGCCGTGGAGCCGCTTTGTGATGAGTGTGCTTCATCGGCAATCTCCGCATATTTGCGCGTTTTCAGGCTGACGCTGTTTTCAATCGCCTTTAATACAAACGGGAAAGTCTGAATGGTGACAATAATAATCGGTTGGGAACTTTCCAGCGCAGCAGCCAGTTTCTCTGACTTCGATCCATCGCCTTCCTTATTATTGATGCGCCCGACCACGCCATCCTGATGCTCAAACTGATAGATCGTATCCTGCAGCTGGTCGTCCAGCACCGTGCGATCGGTGACGACGATCACCGAATGGAACTGCTTTTCTCCCTGCGCATCATAGAGCGTGGAGAGCTGATGCGCGGTCCAGGCAATCGAGTTGGATTTACCGGACCCGGCGCTGTGCTGGATCAGGTATTTATGCCCGGTGCCTTCGGCCTGGGCCGCGCCAATCAGCTGACGCACCACATCCCACTGATGATAACGCGGGAAGATCAGGCTCTCTTTTTTCACCTTCAGCCCGCTCCAGTCCTCTTTCTCTTCGATCTGCAGA
>NZ_JBBGYT010000406.1:0-697 GCF_037479575.1 Erwinia sp. MYb416 | reverse complement strand
GCGTTATCATAGCCAGCGCAGGCGTAATCAATCGCGGAAGAAAGCACAAAATAGAGGGCTTATCTGAGCGTTAATCCTTTTTAACAGGCATAAAAAAACCCCGCCGAAGCGGGGTTGATGTGCAAGATTATCGCGAGGATAATTAGCCCTGCAGCAGAGACAGAACCTGCTGTGGAACCTGGTTAGCTTTAGCCAACACTGAGTTACCCGCCTGCTGGATGATCTGTGCTTTAGACAGGTTAGAAACTTCAACCGCGTAGTCAGCATCCTGAATACGAGACTGTGCTTCAGACAGGTTAGTGGTGGTGTTGTTCAGGTTAGTTACCGCTGAACCCAGACGGTTCTGAATCGCACCCAGTGATGAACGGAATTCATCAACGCTGGCAATCGCTTTGTCCAGTTTATCCAGTGGACCAGAGGTAGAACCCTGAGTCAGGTTAGACAGGCTCAGTGACTTGGTGTCAATTTTGAACGCAGCAGTACCGGTAGTGGAAGTAGAATCCGCAGCCTGCGGATCAACAGCCACATAGAAGTCCTGGCTTGCGCCGCTGGCGATATCGAAGCCGTTCGCTTTCAGGTTGTTGGTTTCAGCTGCTGAAGTTGACTTGATGGTCACTTTCGCATACAGGTTGCCGCTTTCGTCTTTGTAGACGTTAGTGCCGTCTACCGCTGCGCCGCCAGATGCCAGGCCCAGACG
>NZ_JBBGYT010000405.1:0-1492 GCF_037479575.1 Erwinia sp. MYb416 | reverse complement strand
ATTGCCGATAGATCACCCCTGTCGAACCGGCGAAAAAGGCCATTGGCAGAAATACTGCCGACAACACCAGCGCGATCGCGATCAGCGCACCCGAAATCTCTTTCATCGACTTTTCAGTAGCCTGCCGGGGGGGTAATCCTTCGTCCTGCATGATTCGCTCGACGTTTTCTACCACCACAATTGCATCATCCACCAGTAGCCCGATTGCCAGCACCATTGCAAACAATGTCAGGGTGTTGATGGTATAACCGAAAAGCGCCAGCACGCCAAAGGTCCCGAGCAGCACCACAGGCACCGCCAGCGCCGGGATCAGGGTGGCGCGAATGTTTTGCAGGAAAAGGTACATCACCACTATGACAAGCGCGATCGCTTCGAGCAGGGTGATGACCACATCCTCCACCGAGATTTTGATGAAGTCGGTACTGTCCAGTGCATAAGCCACTTCGTAGCCTTCCGGCATCGAGTGGCGAAACTCTTGCACTTTGTTTTTCACCAGAGTGGCAGTGTCCAGGGCATTGGCACCCGGTGCCAGCATCACACCGATACCCGCCGCCGGATGGCCGTTAAGTCGGGTGGTCATGTCGTAAGACTCGCCACCCAGCTCGACCCGCGCTACATCGCCGACGCGCACAATCGCACCGCGAGTATCGCTTTTAACAATAATGTTGCGGAACTGCTCCGGCGTCTCCAGACGGGACTGTGCTCTGACCGTGGCGGTGAGCTGTTGATTTTCAGGCGAGGGCAGACCACCGATTTTACCTGCTGATACCTGAATGTTTTGAGAGCGTATCGCTGCCGTCACGTCGGAAGGTTGCAACGCATAGGCGTTAAGCTTGAACGGATCGAGCCAGATGCGCATCGCATACTGACCACCGAAAACCTGGATGTCGCCGACACCTTCGGTCCTCGCCAGCGGCTCCTGCATATTACTAACCAGCCAGTCACCTATGTCGGTACTGTTGCTTTTGCCCGTTGTGTCGTAAAGCCCCATCACCAGCAGGAAGTTCGACTGCGATTTAGTGACCGTGACGCCAAGTTGCTGCACTTCGCTAGGGAGACGAGAAAGTGCCTGTTGTACTTTGTTCTGCACTTGTACCTGTGCGGTATCCGGATCAGTTCCCTGAATGAAAGTTACCTTGACCGACACATTACCCTGCGAACTGCTGCTGGAGGTGAAATAGAGCAGATTATCCAGCCCGGTAAGCTGTTGTTCGATCACCTGAGTGACGCTATTTTCCAGGGTCTCCGCTGAGGCGCCGGTATAGGTCGCACTGATATTCACAGAGGGCGGTGCCACATCCGGATATTGTTCAACCGGCAATAAAGTGATCGAGAGCGCACCAAGCAGCATGATTAAAATGGAAACAACCCATGCGAAGACAGGACGATAAATAAAAAAACGTGAAAACATCAGCGGGGTATCTTCCTTTTATAGTGGGCGAAAACCCTGCATTCCTGCAGGCTAAAAAATGCGTTGATTATAGGTCATAAC
>NZ_JBBGYT010000404.1:0-982 GCF_037479575.1 Erwinia sp. MYb416 | reverse complement strand
GTAAAAGGATGGCTCATTACATCGAGAATTCGCTGGCACAGCGCAGTGGCTTCCTGCGTTGAAGTGATGTCTTTTTGAATAATAACAAATTCATCGCCCCCCAGGCGGCCCACGGTGTCGATATGGCGCACCAGTCCGTTCAGGCGATGGGCAACCTCAATAATCAGTTCATCACCTGCCTGATGTCCAAAGGTGTCATTGATGATTTTAAAACGATCGAGATCGAGCAGCAGCACCGCCACTTTATCCTTCTGCCGTGAGAGGCGCACCAGTGCCTGGGTCATGCGTTCTTCCACCAGTGCCCGGTTGGGCAGGCCGGTCAGCACATCATGAAATGCCAGATGCTGTGCCTGCGCTTCGCTGGCACCCAACTGGAGGAGGGAATCTGAGAGGCGCACGGATGACACCCACAGCCGACGTATCATCAGAATACAAATCAGGGTGATCACCAGCGACACCAGCAGCACCAGCGGTGTCATCACCTTCAGCATTCGTGAGCCGGGGCGGTCAGCCTGCCATTGCAGGTTGCCGATCGGGAACCCGTCGAGAGCGGTGAGCGGATAATGGCCGGTCCCGGCTACGGGCGTGAGACTGTCGGTAAAATTCAGGCCGTGCAACAGACTCCGCTGTGCCAGTGTCTCCAGCCAGGCGCTGTTGAGACGGCGAATACTCAGCATTGAATATTGACCGCTGTCGGCGGCGTCGCCGCTGATCTGCCCGATAGCAACAATCGCCGGGGCATTATCGATCAGCGCGAAGCCCACCCGATCACGGCGCCCGCTATTTGGGCTGTGCGCGTGCAGCAGACTTTGCTGAAAAGGGCGGACGGGGAAGGCAATATGGCCGAACTGCTCCACCGGCACATTACGCCCATCCTCCCACAGATATACGGGGTTGCCCGAAGCATCCAGCAGAGAGATGATTTGATGGTCAAACATGGTGAACAGCCAGGCACCGACATTCTCATTCAGCCATTGAATGT
>NZ_JBBGYT010000403.1:0-1111 GCF_037479575.1 Erwinia sp. MYb416 | reverse complement strand
GTGGTTGGCGAAAAACTGTTCACCGAGAAAAGCTCTGCCATTCGCGCTACGCTGGATATTAACAGTGAAGAGATGCTGCTGGAGACATTGCGTCTGCTGAAGCAGGCAAGGCGTATTGTGCTGGTCGGGATTGGTGCTTCAGGTCTGGTGGCGAAAGATTTTTCCTGGAAGCTGATGAAAATTGGCATCAGTGCCGTGGCCGAGCAGGATATGCATGCGCTGCTGTCCAGCGTGCAGGCATTAGATGTGGGTGATGTGTTGCTGGCCATCTCCTATACCGGTGAACGCCGCGAGATTAATCTTGCAGCGCAGGAAGCACAGCGCATTGGCGCAACCGTGCTGGCCTTCACGGGCTTTACCCCGAATACACTGCAACAGTCGGCCAGCCACTGCCTGTATACCGTTGCAGAAGAGCAGACAACGCGCAGCGCCGCTATCTCCTCAACCACTGCACAACTGGCGCTGACAGACCTGCTGTTTATGGCACTGATTCAGCGCGATCCAGAACGTGCCTCCAGTCATATTCGCCACAGTGAAGCACTGGTGAAAAAGCTGGTTTGAGCCACGGGCGCGAGTATAATGACTGCGCCCTGAGCCAACTGCCGGGCCGGGGCGTATCCTTGATCTATTGTGACATTATTTAAGACGATTTCATGGTTAAATTATTTGCGAGATATGTTTCTGTTGGCGTTATCAATACAGCTCTGCACTGGACAGTATTTCTGATCATTAACTCCGCAGGCTTAAGCCAGGCTCTCTCAAACATTGTGGCATTCATCACGGCAGTCACTTTCTCTTTCTTTGCCAACGCACGTTTTACTTTTAAAGGCCAGACGACTTCCGGTCGGTTTTTAATTTACACCTCATTTATGGGCGTGATGGCGGCAGCCGTTGGAAAAACAGGTGATTTCTTGCAACTTCCTCCTGTCATTACGTTAGTCGCCTTCTCTGCAATTAGCCTCGTAATGGGTTTTTTCTGGTCAAAATACATCGTATTTAGGTAAAAAAGATGAAAATTTCTCTCGTCGTCCCTGTATTTAATGAAGAAGAAACCATACCTATTTTCTACCAGTCGGTGAGAAAAGAGTTAGCCGGGTATGAAGTTGAGATC
>NZ_JBBGYT010000402.1:0-1001 GCF_037479575.1 Erwinia sp. MYb416 | reverse complement strand
GATTAAGATGGCCCACCAGCATGACCGCTTACAGGCGGTGGTATTTACCCCAACCGACTGGCACCTGCTGCGCAAATGCCCGTGCCCGGTCTGGATGGTCAAAGATCAGGCCTGGCCGGAAGGCGGCAAGGCGGTGGTGGCGGTAAACCTCGCCAGCGAAGAGCCACATCACGATCCGTTAAACAGCAAACTGGTCAGAGAAACGCTGGAGCTGGCCGAACGGGTTAACCATACGGAAGTGCATCTGGTCGGCGCTTACCCTGTTACACCAATCAATATCGCCATTGAGCTGCCAGACTTTGATCCGAGCGTCTACAACGATGCCATCCGTGGTCAGCATCTGGTGGCAATGAAGGCGCTGCGTCAGTCATTCTGTATTGATGAGAAGTTCACCCATGTGGAGAAAGGACTACCTGAAGAGGTGATCCCGGAACTGGCCGCACACCTGGATGCGGGTGTGGTGGTGCTCGGCACTATAGGCCGTACCGGGCTGTCGGCAGCGTTCCTTGGGAATACCGCCGAGCAGGTCATTGACCATCTGCGCTGTGACCTGCTGGCGATCAAGCCTGACGGTTTCACCTCTCCGGTCGAACTGGATGATGACGAAGACGATTAATGGGCATGGGCGAGCCTGAACCCCAGGTTCGCCCTCTCACTCCCCTGCGTTATGATGACGTTGCTGTCTCCACGACATCCTTTTTGGGGTCCGCTTGGAAAACGGAAAATATCCTACGCTAGGCCTGTGTCTTAATGAGGTATGACAGGCCGCTTTGTGCTGTGAGTTCAACGGATCGATGCAACGCTATCCTTAATCAAGGGGGGACGTTACCATGAAACGAAGAACTCGAATTAACTACACGCCAGAACAGAAAGCGATTATCTGGGACAGATATAAGCAAGGGGATTCCCTGCATGATATCGCCAGAATGTTCGACAGATACCATTCTTCGATCATGCCCACTATCCATCAGACTGGTGGATACCGTCCCCCTGTCCGAAAG
>NZ_JBBGYT010000401.1:0-1600 GCF_037479575.1 Erwinia sp. MYb416 | reverse complement strand
TTTCCATCGTCGCAGGCCATCACTACCGCCTCTTCAATGCCGTTAAAGTGGGCGATTTGCTGTTCAATTTCCCCCAGTTCTATACGCAGCCCGTGGATTTTTACCTGGAAATCGTTGCGGCCCAGATACTCAATACTGCCATCTTCAAGCCAGCGCGCCAGATCGCCGGTTTTATACAGGCGTGCTGTTGCATCCTTGCTGAACGGGTCGGGAATAAAACGCGCCGCAGTGAGCTCGGCCAGATTGAGGTAGCCACGTGCCACCTGTACGCCACCAATATGCAGCTCGCCGCTGACGCCCGGCGGCAACGGTTGCAGGTGCGCATCAAGAATATGCAGCTGCGTATTGGCAACCGGTTTACCAATCGGTACTACGCCGCGCTTATCGTGACGAGAACAGTGCCAGTAAGAGACATCCACAGCGGCTTCGGTTGGACCATAGAGATTATGCAGCTCCGCCTGCGGTAGCTGCTGGTGGAAACGCTGTACCGCCGCCAGTGGCAGGGCTTCCCCGCTGCACATCACCCGCCGCAGGCAGTGGCACTGCGCCATATCCCCGTGGCGTAAAAACAGCTGCAACATAGACGGGACAAAGTGCAGCGTGGTGACTTGTTGCCGGGCAATCAACTGACTGAGGTAATCCGGGTCCTGGTGACCGCCGGGTTTCGCGATCGCCAGTCTGGCGCCGACCATCAGTGGCCAGAAAAACTCCCATACCGAGACGTCAAAGCTGAACGGTGTTTTTTGCAGAACCGTATCCTGTGGCGTCAGGGCATATTCAGCCTGCATCCACTGCAGGCGATTCATGACACCGACATGTTCATTCATCACCCCTTTAGGTTTGCCGGTGGAGCCAGAGGTATAAATGACATAGGCCAGCGAGTGCGGGGTCCAGCCCGCCAGCGACGGCAGATTGTGGTCAGGCTGCGTTTGCCAGCGGGCCGCGTCCTGCTGCAGGTGCCACACACGGTGTGATGCGCTGAGCAGAGGTGCCAGCGCCTGTTGTCCGGCATCATCCAGCAGCACCAGCGTGGCGCCGCAGTCTTCGAGCATATGGTGCAGGCGATCGCCGGGGTAGTCAGGATCGAGTGGGACATAAGCCCCCCCTGCTTTCAGGATCGCCAGCAGGGCAGTGACCATCTCGCTACTGCGTGCGGCACATAGCGCCACACGATCGTCGGGGCCGATCCCGGCCTGACGCAGCTCAGCCGCCAGCTGGTTAGCACGCTGGTTCAGTTGCTGATAGCTGATATTACCGCCGTGACCGCAGAGGGCGCTGGCCTGCGGTGTACGTACGGCCTGTTGCTCAAACCAGCGGTGGATCCCTTCTGGCAGTGGCCAGGGTTGCCGGGTGTTATTCCACTCGCTGACGATCTGTTTTTTCTCCTGCGGCAGCAGAAGTGGCATCTCGGTCAGCGGCTGCTGTGCGCCTTTGTCGAGTAGATGATCGAGCATCTGCATCAGGCGAGCGGCGGTCTGTTGTCCCTCTGCGACGCTGAACCAGGCCTCATTAAAGTTAAACTCCAGCAGTGGCGGATCGTCGTGGTGATAGCGGCGCAGATAGAGCGCCAGCGGCATCTGTTCAAAACCATGGTGTAAGG
>NZ_JBBGYT010000400.1:0-573 GCF_037479575.1 Erwinia sp. MYb416 | reverse complement strand
CAATGACCTGCCAGCGGGTTGCCGTAATCCCTACCGGCGCAGTAAGCTGTTCAGCAACAGTAAGAAACAGCCCATTCAGTGCGAAGGTCGTCAACGCTAATGTACTCAGCTTTTCCTGTGTTTCACTCATCGCTATGTTCCGCCATAAGTTCGTAAAAGCCTTCAGGATTGTGGTCTTTATATAACTTGCTCCAGGCACGCAATGTCGTGTCGGAGTAAACATCAAGTTTACGGAAAATTTCGATCGCAAATTCAATTGGAGCAATTCCGCTCGCAGTGATCAAGTTTCCAGAAGTTACAACCAGTTGGTCCTGGTAGTGGGCTCCACCTTTATAACCCACCATTTCAAGAAAAATTTTTGCATTACTGGTGTGTGGTAATTCATCCAAGAGTCCACCTTTAGCAAGTGCAGCGGTTGCCCCACAAATGGCAGCGACTGGGGTTCCGGCACTTAAGAACTGAGAGGCTGTTTTGACAAAGCTATCAATCCCTCCTTTTAGGGCAATATCCGCACCAGGTAATATCAGCATCTGGCTTTTTTGCGGTTCCAATGTGTCCAGACTGAGGTCGGGA
>NZ_JBBGYT010000399.1:0-569 GCF_037479575.1 Erwinia sp. MYb416 | reverse complement strand
GTTATCCCCATTGGCGCAAACTGTCGCGATTCAAGCCTGATCAGAGCAATGTATGCACGCTAAAATGATTGAATATATTAATATATTTTTGCAGGTTGTTGAACAGGGTAGCTTTACTAAGGCGGCCGATGTTCTGCAACTTCATCGCCCTGCCGTGAGCAAAGCGATTCAGCAGCTTGAGGATGATCTCGGGGTGAAACTGATCCACCGTACCACCCGCAAGCTGAGTGTCACCGCAGAAGGCGACGACTTCTATCAGCGTTCAAAGCATCTCTTGGCTGAAGTGAACGATATGATGGCAAACTTCTCACCCACGCTCCCTCCGCGTGGGCGTCTTACGCTGGATATGCCGCTGGCGCTGGCGCATAGCATTCTGATCCCTCATCTGGCGCAGTTTAAAGCGCTGTACCCTGATATTGAGGTCGTTCTGGTCTCCTCGGATAAGAAAACCGATTTAATTAGCGAAGGCGTCGACTGCGTTGTGCGCCTGGGAGAGTTGACGGATTGCAGTTTTATCTCCAGACGGCTGGGCGATATCCGCATGGTCACCTGCGCGGCCCCTTCCTATC
>NZ_JBBGYT010000398.1:0-585 GCF_037479575.1 Erwinia sp. MYb416 | reverse complement strand
GATAATCACTTGCCGGAGTCAGCAACCACCAACTCATACCGACCAGTACGATTGACAGGGAACCCACGGCAATATCGGTAAACCAGTGTGCGCCAATCATCACGCGCGGCAGCGCAAAAATCAGCACAATAATCACGGCCAGAGCAAATGCACGTCGGGTGAAATAGCGCAGCATAAAGCAGGCAAAAATCATCAGCATCATACCGTGGTCACCGGGGAAACTGTCTGCCGAAGAATCTTTTGTCGGGATCCCGGTGAGTTTGGTCACATGGTTAACGTCCGGGAAGAATTTCGTTGGGCTGGGATGCGACACGGGAATTTGATGGCCGAGCTGGTTAAGGCCTACGGCCGTGATCAGCATGGTGATGCCGATGGCGAACATACGGCGGCGCCCTTCAGGTGTTTCACGACGCCAGAAATGCAGGTACAACCCGCCCATCGCCAGCAGTGACACACCGTCAAAGGCGCGGAAGTTGGTAATAGCCACCAGCCATAACAGAATTGGGTTAGTCACCAGTCGCTGGTTAAACCAGTAAAAAAGGGTTTTATCCAGGCTAAACCACAGGCCGTGGTTAGCTGGGAGAT
>NZ_JBBGYT010000397.1:0-842 GCF_037479575.1 Erwinia sp. MYb416 | reverse complement strand
CGCCTGATGGGATAGGTTCTCAACCTGAGTAACACTGATGACCCACTGCCCTACTATCGGTTTCTACATGGAAACCGCTTTTCATTATGACGTGTATAAAAACATCATCTTCGCCCTGCAAAAACAGGGGCATTCTTGTACTCTGGTGATTGCGGATGTCTGCGAGAGGGCGTTTGTGCTGGACATGGCGGCACAGATAAAAACGTTACGCCATGACAATCTGGGCGTCATGCTGTTGTCGAAAATGCGGGCACAGCGGACAGTGCTGGAAACCATGGTCAGCCCCTATTACACCCCGCTGTTGAACGGAACCGCCCGCTGGCACGTCCGGGCGATGTATGGTCTGGCGAAAGATCGCTGGGGCCACGCCTGGTGGAATGCGTTTTACGACCTGATCCTTTGCTACGGCAACCATTCGCAGGAAAAACTGAATATTGCGGGCAGCGCGGTGACCGTGGGTAACCCACGCTTCGATGACTGGCACAACCGCGGTTACAATCGCCAGTTGGTCAATGCACTGACGCGGAATCAATCCAAACCGATCGTCCTTTATGCGCCGACGTTTGGCGATCTCAGTTCAATCCCTCATTGGGCCGAACGGCTTAACATCTTGCAGCAGAGCTGTACATTACTGGTCAAACTGCATCATGGCACCCGGATCAACCCCTCTGAAACCGCTTCGCTGCAAATGATGGAAAAATACTTTCGCAAAAATATTGTTAACAGTCTCTCCTCTTTTGCTTTGCTCGATGCGGCCGATCGGGTGCTGACCGATAACAGCGGTTTTATTTTCGATGCCATCCATGCGGGAAAACCTACCGTGCTACTGGAATGGGCAGGTT
>NZ_JBBGYT010000396.1:0-781 GCF_037479575.1 Erwinia sp. MYb416 | reverse complement strand
GTATGATATTCCTCAGCCTGAAGCGGATGGAAGTTATAATGTGATATTGTGGGATTTCGATGAAGGGTATAAAGAGGATGATGGATATGATCGCCTGTGCTTTGATGATATGAAACCGCCCAAAAACTGTGTTGATAAAAATGCACTGATGACCGTCAGTCGCGATAAATACAACGTTACAGATTTCACACTTGATGATGGAGTTTACGTTCTTCAGGATAATGGTCTGATCGTCAAAAGAAAGACGGATTGAATGAAAGTTTATTATCATCAGTAAAAAATAGGTCGGTATGATGGCGATGGCCTCAACAGAGGCTTTATTATGGCTGGTTTTAATAGGGCAAAGTGGTAATACCCCCTGTGCTAGTCGTGTTTTTACTATTTATCAATAACTATGATCTGTACTGCACTTTTGGTTTTTATCCTCAAATTAATTTGGAAGTACTGAGTGTAATCGATAAATTACGTTGTCGACAACATAATCACACTTTCTCTGATGCCGCGTGAGAACTGACAGGAAGTCAGCGTCAGGATGACTATTTTTCAATACAAGGAAGGTTTTCAATGTCTGCATTATCTCTTCCCTGTACCATTTTCATCACCAAGAATCGTATGGATGACTTCGGCGCTAAGGATATGCACTGCGGTGATTTAAGTGCGGAGCAGCTGAAAAGAGATTTTGGCCTTTCCACTGTCTCTGACAGGGTTGATCCCTGGACCCTGGCACGAAAAAATTACCAGAATGTGCCCACTTATCCTGCGTCCTCCTCTTGGCACACGG
>NZ_JBBGYT010000395.1:0-519 GCF_037479575.1 Erwinia sp. MYb416 | reverse complement strand
TCATACGGCTCCAGCCCGAACAGGATACGCTTGGCGGCACTCACCAGCAGGAACGTGCCGATGGCACCGACCAGCATGCCGCAAAGGGCGGCCCAGATAATATTCCAGCGGCTTTGATTGACCTGTAACGCGACCTCGCTTAACGAAATGCCGATAGCCACCACGCCAATCTGCTTATGCTGACTGTCGTAGACGGGCGTGAACAGCCGCAGCGCTTCCGCCAGCTTACCGTGGTTGATCGCCATGTTCTCCCGGCCTTGCAGGGCCGGAATAATGTCCTCACCGATGAAATGCTGGTTAATCAGTTCGGCTTTTGGGTGGGAATAACGAATGCCGTCCATATTGGTCACCACCACAAACAGCAGGTCGTTGCTTTCCTGCACGGCGCTGGCAATCGGCTGGATCACGCCGCGGGTCGGAGGAAGCAGCAGCGCACGCTGGATCTCAGGGGAGTCCGCCAGGGTGCGTGCCACCGCCAGCGCCTTATCTTTGACGCTCTCCTGGGTTACATGGCTTATC
>NZ_JBBGYT010000394.1:0-1536 GCF_037479575.1 Erwinia sp. MYb416 | reverse complement strand
GTTTTTAGCAGCGGGAAAATTTCTGAACAGACGTGTAGCACCTGCATTATCGGCTCCTTTTTTATCCTTCATACTCGAAGCTGCCTCAGCGTTGGCTTCGCTCACTCACCCGAATCACTTACCTGTGTAAGCTCATCGGGACTCTTTGCCTTGCCGCCTTGAGGCAACTTCCATTATTTTGGATAATTTTTGTGCTATCGCCAGCCAAGCTTCGCCAGCATGGTCCTGGTGACAAGAACGATCCCTTCTTCCGATCGGTGGAAACGCCGGGCATCATCATCCGGGTTTTCGCCAATCACCGTTCCTTCTGGCAGTACGCAGGCACGGTCTATCACACAACGCCGCAGACGGCAGGAACGTCCCACCTCCACGTCCGGCAGTAATACCGATGACTCAATATTGCAGAAGGAGTTAATCCGAACCCGTGAGAACAGCACCGAGTTCACCACCACTGAGCCAGAGATAATGCAGCCCCCTGACACCAGCGAATTCATTGTCATCCCATGGCTACCGGAGCGATCCTGCACAAACTTCGCTGGCGGCAACGGTTCCATATGGGTGCGGATCGGCCAGGTACTGTCGTACATATCCAGTTCCGGCATCACCGAGGCGAGATCAAGGTTGGCTTTCCAGTAGGCTTCCAGCGTCCCGACATCACGCCAGTAAGGCTCGGCCGTTTCGTCATGCTGCACGCAGGAGAGGCTGAACGAGTGCGCTAGTGCCTCGCCGCTGGCGACAATTTTCGGCAGCAAGTCTTTACCGAAATCATGGCTCGACTGCGGCAGTTCCATATCCTCTTCCAGCAGGCCAAAGAGGTATTCGGCATCAAAAACATAGATACCCATGCTGGCTAACGCCCGGCTGCTGTCACCGGGCATAGACGGCGGGTTTTCCGGTTTTTCAAGGAACTCGACCACCTTGTTGTCATCATCCACCTTCATCACGCCGAAGGAACTGGCCTCCTCCAGCGGCACCGGCAGGCAGGCAATGGTGCAGCGTGCGCCATTTTCCACGTGGTCGATCAGCATGCGCGAGTAGTCCATTTTGTAGATATGGTCCCCGGCGAGGATCACGATGTACTGCGCGTGGTAACGGCGAATAATGTCGAGGTTCTGTGTGACCGCATCGGCGGTACCGCGATACCAGTGATCGGTTGAGAGGCGCTGCTGCGCAGGCAGCAGATCGACGAACTCGTTCATCTCTTCATTGAGGAAGGACCAGCCGCGCTGGATATGCTGCACCAGGGTATGCGACTGATATTGGGTGATGACTGCGATACGCCGGATGCCAGAGTTCAGGCAGTTGGAGAGCGCAAAGTCGATAATACGAAACTTGCCGCCGAAGTGAACCGCAGGTTTCGCACGCTTGGCGGTCAGGTCTTTCAGGCGCGTACCACGGCCACCTGCAAGGATCAGCGCAACAGTTTGTGTAGGGAGTTGCCTTGCCAGCATTACAGGGTCGTTCTTATCTAATTTGACCATGTCTGATTCCTATTATGATTGTTCCTGGAACACGCACACACCGTGGGCGGCTCCA
>NZ_JBBGYT010000393.1:0-608 GCF_037479575.1 Erwinia sp. MYb416 | reverse complement strand
TTCTCTGACCATTTCATCAAATGAGGCGTTAGCCTGGAAACCCAGCTGGCGCGCATAGCTCGCCTGGAAGTCGCCGGGCCAGGAGTTGACGATCTTAACGATCGCCGGGTCGGGCTGATGGCTGATTCGTGATAAGACCCCATCACCGCTGATACGCCTGAGTGAAGCCAGCATCTCTTCTACCGTCACCGACAGGCCGCACAGATTAATGACGCGGCCCTGATCCAAATCCTCACCGTTCAGTTCGTGCCCGAGGATCAGCGCCTGCACGGCTCTGGCCGGGGACATTAGCCACAGACGTGTGGCCAGGCTGACCGGGCAGTTGGCATTTTCACCGTTCAGCGGCTCGCGGATAATGCCGCTGGCAAAACTCGAAGCCGCCGCATTAGGTTTGCCCGGACGCACAACGATAGTGGGCATACGCAGGCTGCGCCCATCGAGGAAGCCCTTACGGCTGTAGTCGGACAGCAACAGGTCGTTCATGGCTTTTTGCGTGCCATAGGAACTTTGCGGCATCCAGACCTGGTCGTCAGGGACTTTCTCGGGGAGCTTGCCGCCAAATACAGCGACGGAGCTGGTGGTGACCAGCCGTACGCACTGCGGTAAGG
>NZ_JBBGYT010000392.1:0-987 GCF_037479575.1 Erwinia sp. MYb416 | reverse complement strand
ATATTATACTCTTGATTTTCAGGATCACGAAAACGCATTACGTTAACCGTGACATCAACAACAGGAATATCAGTGAGGAAACTGCCCTCTAACGTTTGATAAGTAATCATTTGATAACTCGCTTGTTAAATAATAAAAAATGTGATGTTTTTTGTTAAAAAAGAAAAAATCGCTACCATGCTTCCTCGACTACCTCCCCCCACCCAACACTGTCGATGAATGGGCTAATACGAACAGAATGAGGGTTGAGAATTTCTTCAGATGTGAAATCAAGCGATAGTGAAAAACTACCATCTTCCGAATTTGAAATTTTCTCATTTATTTCATCACTATAGAGAGTTTGCTGCTCGAGCAGCGTGTTATTTTCAGTATAGACGCCGACATACCAGTAAAGAGCATCCGCGCCTAGCGTAGTAATTTTGAATGAGTCAAATTTGATCGTCTTTTTATATACACCGACAAGCAATGAGCGCCAAATACCTTCAATTAATTCACCGTTGGAGAAATAAGCCTTATGCTCATCGCCGATAACATCCGGATGAACCATGCAACGAGAAAAATCCACACCAGCTCTTCTCTCGAAATCACTCAGGCTGCGCTGCTTACCAAGACAGTAAATGCCATGATCACACTGCTCAGTGGTCTTATGGCCCAGTAAGGTTTTGACTCTGTTCTTAGATATGGCGTCTCTTTCCCACCAGGCTTGATCAATACTGCCTTTAGTTTTTGCCTCATTGCCATGATCTGTCCAGACTTTGACATGGTCTTTTCTGCCGTAAAAATGCCATAGCAATACTTTTTGAGGGTGGAAGATGTCATAACCGTGAGTAAATGCCCTGACTGCCATGGCTATTTCTTCACCCTCAAAAAATATCTGAGGATCATTAGGAACTTCTGTAACAAAGCTCCCTAATGAAAAAATAAATCCTCCAGCAAGATAACTTCCTCTGACCGGGTAAGTCACGTCTTCGGCCATCACATAAGGGC
>NZ_JBBGYT010000391.1:0-858 GCF_037479575.1 Erwinia sp. MYb416 | reverse complement strand
CGTAATGACCGCGCTCAACGGCTGCTGCATCATCTGCGGTGAGCGGGTGTTTCATCAGAATCTGGTCATTTGCGACATTGTCGGCGCGCGTATTGCCGTTTTGATACAGCAGAACACCCGCCACCACTGCTGCAACGGCGAGGGTACCCACCGCTAATTTGATTTTATTCATATCACACCTTCACCAGCGGGCCGGGGGTTTTCAGGTACTGCTCAATGATGGCTTTCGCTGTCCACAGACTGAGTGCACCAATGGTACCGGTCGGGTTATATCCGGCGTTATTCGGGAAGGAGGAGGCTCCAAGCACAAACAGGTTGTGCGCGTCCCAGCTCTGCTGATAACGGTTCAGCACGCTGGTTTTCGGGTCAGTTCCCATCACCGCTCCCCCGATGGTGTGATCGCTTGCAAAATTGTATGGCGAGTAATTGCCTGCGGCGGAGTTGGTACCAAGGACAATTTCAGCACCCATCGCCTTGCCAATCTCCACACTTTTTTCTTCGATAAATTTCGCTGAGCGACGGTCGTTCTCGTTGTAGTCGAAGGTGACGCGCAGCAATGGATTGCCGTTGTCATCGTTATATTCCGGATCCAGATCGAGGTAGTAGTCCTCGTGCGAGAAGCTGGTACCCTGGCCAAAAATAAAGGTGCCGTTCTGGAACGCATGGGTGTAAGCCTTTTTCCACGCCTTGCCCCAGCGTGGTGTGCCAGGAGGCAGTGCATCGGCATTGCCGATAGGGCGCGCGCCACGTGCCACTACCAGAATCCCGGCGCCACCAATAAAATCGAGATCGCTGTGATCGAAGTTATCGCCGTTGAAATCATCCACCTGCTGCGATAGCGCCCCGGCACCAATGTAC
>NZ_JBBGYT010000390.1:0-945 GCF_037479575.1 Erwinia sp. MYb416 | reverse complement strand
ACCAGGCGACGAGCCAGCTCCGGGAAACGCACGTCATAGCAGGTCATCAATCCAACCTTAAGCCCGTCAACATCTACCAGCGGGGGTATCCGGTCGCCAGCACTCACATTACGTGACTCCTGCACGGCGAAAGCATCATACAGATGCAGCTTGTCATAGCGGGCGATAATCTCTCCGCCACGGAGAACGACCAGCACATTCAGCACGCGACCATCATCAGCCGGCACATGCAGGGTCAGCACCGTCGTCAGCGTATTACCACGACTGACGGCCAATAGCTGGCACAGGAAGGGACCATCCAGCTTTTGTGCGGATTTTACTGCCAGATCCGGGTCGGCAATATCCCTTGCCAGCACCGCTTCCGGCAGCACTAACAGACGCGCTCCCTGTTGCTGTGCCTGCTGCATAAAACCCACACAGGTCTGTGCATTGTCCTGCCACTCACGGCTGACCGCAAACTGCCCTAAAGCGACTTTCATCATCAGCCCAGCTCTTTAATATGGTAACGAGGGGATTCTTTGTAGCCCTCACGGGCATAAAACGCATTCGCTTTTTCACGCCGTTCATGGCAGTGCACCTCTACCCGGTCACAGCCACGCTCCATTGCCAGCTGCTCTGCATATTGTAACAACTGCTGCCCGGCCCCTTTGCTGCGCTCACCTTCGGCAATGCAGAAATAGCTGATACGGGCAAAATCTCCTGCCAGCGCAAGCTGTGGAATAAAATGCAGTGACAAAAACCCCAGTACCGTATTTCCCTGTTCAGCAATAAGAAGCCGCTCAGTCTCATCGATGATCAGTTGGGCAAGTCTGCGTTCAATAAAAGGCGCGGTATCCGCATATCCCAGTTCTGTTAACAATGCGCTGAGGGCAAAAGCATCTTTCGATTCAGCCAGACGAATATTCATGGTCATTCTCCGCAATATGCCAACGAGCCGGATAAAAC
>NZ_JBBGYT010000389.1:0-657 GCF_037479575.1 Erwinia sp. MYb416 | reverse complement strand
CGTCCGCTGTTTGCAAATAACCCACAGATCGCGATGGACGTCGTGGAACTGCGCCAGGCAGTGCTGGATGTTGCCCTGGCGCATTTTCACCTGCCGGTGACCCCAGATATTCATTATCGGGTGGATGATGCCGCCCACTTCATGGCGCAGGTAGACCCTGCCCGCTACTCACTGATTTTTTCTGACCTGTATTCCGCCAGTGCCATTGTGCCCTTGCAGTCTTCACGTGAGTTTTTGCGTCAGTGTGCGCAAACGCTGAAGCCTGACGGTTGGCTGGTATTGAACCATCCGCAGGCCCCGGATGAAGACTCCGCGTTTTCCGATGCACTCACAACCCTGTTTCGCACCGTACTCTATTGCACCACACCCAGTGGCAATGTGGTGATCTATGCCAGCGTCGGGCATTGCCGCACACCGCTGACGCAACTGCGCGCCATGATGAAAGCCAGCGGTGAAGGGTATCAGTCTGATTTCTCTCTGCTGGCGCATAAGATCTATCGCTGGCCTGGTCAACCGGCCTGAGACCGTTGTTCAGACTTCATTTCCTTTAAATTTTCCGGCGAACATTGCTGGTAACCGGAGCGTGGTCTATTTTTAGCGATCAAAGGGAATACGTTCATTACCGAGACCATAAACAGAGACAATAAAATGATCATT
>NZ_JBBGYT010000388.1:0-608 GCF_037479575.1 Erwinia sp. MYb416 | reverse complement strand
GCCCAATGGCTTCTTCGAAAATGAAAGAAATCCTGATCAAAAAGGGACTATCCGAGGAGGCTGCACGCCAGCGCATTTCCCGTGCTGGAGAAAACATCATGCGTTTTCCCCATATGCCCTTACCAAAGCGTGAGGCATTTCTGTATTTGAACAAAGATTACAATACTCGCAACTTCTGGAATGCACTGTTATCAGCCCATAGTGAGGCCCGTTCGGTTTATGCGAATACATTCTTCGCTTTGAGAGCCTATCAGGGCGTAATACCAGCTTATCTCCTTGCAAAAGTTTCAGGTGCGCCTGTCAAACTGACCAAACATGTGCCCGTTAAACTGCTTGAAGACCAGATGGTAAGGGGGGAACTCATAAGGCGTGATAAAGATGATGCCCTTGGCGCGTGCCTGATTTCTTACGTCCATTTGCATGAGGGCCATAAGTCGCCGCGAGATGTTCGCGGACAGTTACTTATCGAAGAAATCCTTATAAAGGGGGTGTCAGAATGGCTGCGCAAGAATGGTATGGCCAGTTTTAATAAAGTGCAGGTGCGAAATCCGGAAAAAATGCCTGATTTTTCTCACCATCACTGGGATATAACAGCCCCATCTTATATC
>NZ_JBBGYT010000387.1:0-785 GCF_037479575.1 Erwinia sp. MYb416 | reverse complement strand
GCATTGCCGTGCGCGCCGGGCAGCACTGCGCCCAGCCGTTGCTGGCCGCCCTGGGCGTCAGCGGGACATTACGTGCCTCCTTCGCCCCTTATAATACCGTTGAAGATGTGGACGCGCTGGTCGCGGCCATGACCACCGCCCTGACGCTACTGGCAGATTAATCATGAGTTTACCGCTTATCGCTTCGCATCCCTTTGGCACACTGATTACCTCAGGCTCACTGCGGGCGCAGTTTTCCCATTACAGACAGTGGGAGGAGCGTTACCGCCAGCTGATCCTGCTGGGCAAACAGTTGCCCGCCCTGCCCGATGAACTGAGAAGTGCTGAAATTGAGCTGACCGGATGTGAAAATCGCGTCTGGCTGGGGCATCAGCTGATAGCTGACGGGCGTCTGCATTTCTTTGGCGAGAGCGAGGGACGTATTGTGCGCGGGCTGTTGGCCGTACTGCTGACGGCTGTAGAAGGTAAAACAGCGGCACAGTTACAGCAGGACGATCCGCTGGCGCTATTTGAGCAGCTGGGATTAAAAGAACAGCTGAGTGCCTCACGCAGCGCCGGATTGCAGGCGATGGCCGATGCCGTGATGCGGGCCACAACAGCGGGGTGAGGTATGCCTCACCCTCGCAAATCCGGATTTAGGCCTGACGCGCTGCTTTTGCCATCATTTTCTTCAGCACATGGGATACTGCGACAAAACCAAAGGTGGCGGTGACCATCGTTGCAGCACCAAACCCTGCCGCACAGTCCATACGCTTCGGGCCTTCTGCGGTGCTGCGCGACGCACA
>NZ_JBBGYT010000386.1:0-1004 GCF_037479575.1 Erwinia sp. MYb416 | reverse complement strand
GCACTTTACCGGGCAGCAGGTGGCACTGAAGTCGGAGGTTGGTTACCCGCTGGCATTAGGGGCTAACACTACGCTGACCCCGCTGGCCAGCCTGAGCTACAGCTACCTGCATCAGGGCAGCTATCAGGAAAACAGCGACAACGGCAGTGCACTTGATGTCGACAGTGCGCACAGCCAGTCGGTCGAAAGCAGCCTCGGCGGTAAACTGGCGCACAGCTGGTCAACGTCTGTCGGCGACCTGTCTCCGTTTGTCCAGGTAATGTGGAGCCATCAGTACGATCGCAGCCCGATGACCACTAATTCCGGTTTCAGCGCGGACAGTCTGGGGGAAACCCGCTTTACCTCGCAGGGTGCCCGCCAGGCTTCAGACAGTGCAGATACCAGCGTCGGTGTTTCACTGGCTCATGCCGATGACCTGACCCTGGAAGCGCGTTACGACCTGCAAACTGCACCGCAGTTCATGGGTCAGACCGTCAGTCTGCAAGTGCGTAAGCTGTTCTAAGTCACGGGTGAAATTAACATCCCTCTGCGTTGGGTTACTTTGGTGCAGCCTGCTGACCGGCTGCGCCACCGATAACCGTGCTGCCACCGCCGACGCCATTGCGCGTGCGGCGGGTTTACAGCAGGGTGAAATCAACGCCGTGCCATTTGTACTCCGCTGGTGGGGTCGCATCAGCGATCCCGACCAGCCTGTGCATCTCTATATTGAAGGTGATGGTTTTGCCTGGGTCACCCCCAGCCAGCCCTCACGCGATCCCACGCCGTTTAACCCTACTGCGCTCAAACTTACCGCTGCCGACCCTGCCGTAAATGTGGCGTATCTGGCACGTCCCTGTCAGTACATCCCCATGACGCGCAATCCCGCCTGTGACCAAAGCTGGTGGACCGACCGTCGCTTCGGCCCGGAGGTGATTAACGCAATGAATGATGCCATCACGCAGATTGCCCGCCAGGCACCCGGTCAGCCTCTGGTGCTGGTCGGCTACTCGGGTGGTGGCGCGGTG
>NZ_JBBGYT010000385.1:0-844 GCF_037479575.1 Erwinia sp. MYb416 | reverse complement strand
TAGCGGCCTTCGGTGCCAGCTTCCTGTTTGCACGCATTATTGAAGGATCGCTGGTGGGGATCCTCGATATTGGTGGGGCGATCCAGACCGGGATCGGCCTGGGCGTGCCTGCGCTGCTACTGGGGGCTGGGTTTATCTTCCCGGTAGCGAACTTCGCCGCCTCGCTGGTGACCGGCCTGGCGCTGGGCCTGGCGGTGGGATACCTGATTATTCTCGCGCGTAAATTCACCATCAATAACAGCGACTCGACCTACGGCGCCGACGTGATGATGGGGGCGGGGAACACCTCTGGCCGCTTCCTCGGTCCGTTAATTATCTTGTCTGCGATGGCCGCATCGATTCCGATCGGGCTGGGCGCGCTGGTGGGGTCGTTGCTGTTCTACCTGTGGAACAAACCGATTACCGGTGGCGCGATCCTGGGAGCGATGGCGCTGGGTGCGATCTTCCCGGTTGCGCTGTAACTAACCCGCGTGGCGGCCGGATGTCGCCACGCTGAGGAGTCTGCAATGTTTGATCTGATTATTCGGCGGGGCCGTCTCAGCGATGGCACCCTCAGCGATGTCGCCATCAACGACGGCAAAATTGCAGCAGTTGGCCTGGTCGCAGGTCCGGCAAAACGTGAGTGGGACCTGGCCGGGCGTTACTGGCTGAGTGCGGGCTGGATTGACTCGCACGTTCACTGCTACCCGAAATCGCCGATTTACCATGATGAAGCTGACCGCATTGGTGTGGACACGGGCGTCACGACGGTGGTGGATGCGGGCAGTACCGGTGCCGATGATATCGATGATTTTTATCAACTCACCCGTAGCGCCAGTACCCGCGTCTATGCGCTGCTCAACAT
>NZ_JBBGYT010000384.1:0-644 GCF_037479575.1 Erwinia sp. MYb416 | reverse complement strand
GTCGGCCTGACCGATCAAACCGATTTGTTCTATACCATCAAAGACGCGCTGGCGATTAAGTAACGATAAGGTGGGGCGACGAACGGTGCGTCGTCGCCATTCTGACGCTGGTTAACGTGACTGCTGGCAGATGTGGAGTACCTCTGAAAAAGGGATGCACACAGAGCGACTCTTCTCTGAACCTGTGGCGTGTTGCAGGATTTTCTTTATAAAAGGCCGGATTTGCTTCACGAACAATCTGGCCTCTTTATCATCAAACAGATAACCCATGACCTTGTCTTCCTGTACGCACAACGCCAGATGGCCTGCGCTGCCATCGGAATAGGTGAAATTGATATCCTGCAGGGTACGCGTAAAAATGCCCGCGCACTCCATCTTTCTCCCTTCCTCGTAATACAGGTCTATCAGCAACGCATCCGTTGGCAAATCTGGCCAGCCTTCATACAGGGGAGGTAGCACAGTGATATCTGTTTGTGGCTGACACGTCCGTTTTTTCTGCTCTTGCTGGAAAGCTTTTTCTCCGTCTTCAGACATCGCCTCATTATAAATCACCAGGTAGATTTTTCGGTCTTCAATGTCTGCGGGGCGCAGGCGTTCCAGTGCGGTGAGGGGAGCCGATGCCGTTCGGCCGGAACGTCGCTGTG
>NZ_JBBGYT010000383.1:0-930 GCF_037479575.1 Erwinia sp. MYb416 | reverse complement strand
GTACTGATGTTTATGTGCCTGCTGACGGTTCACGGCGAGGAGGACAATGAGGACCTGCTGCGTGAGCATCTGGGCGATGCTGTGGTGGAAAAGTGGATGTATTGAATAAAAAGCCTATCAGCACCAAATTCAAATATCACACTGACAGCGCCTTTAACAACGCCAACACTGGGCGCCGGAAATCAAACCGCCAGCGCATCCAGTTGAACGGCAACTCTGCGAGCGCCTGAGCGAGCTGGTTGGCATGTGCGAACTCAGTAACGCGCTGCTGATACAGCAATTGATAGCTATCGCTGTCGGTTAGCCAGCTAATCTCTATATCATTCAATTTGAGCAGAGCCACCTTATTTTCTGCCGGATCCTGAGTAAAAGCGAAATCCATAAAGGCCGTTAACGCATTCATCATCCCGGCCACATCGCCCATTGCTGGTTGGCAGATATCGTTAACCGCAAGGTAGACACGGCTGCGCCAGAACAGCGGGCTAAATGCGCTTCGTCGCCATGCGCGCAACAGGCAGCAGCGCTGGTATTGCATCAACGTGAGCTGGCTTCCTCTCGCCTGCGCCTGACGCCAGTCCGCTTCGATCAATATGCCAAGCGCCTGCTGCTGTGGGTCCGGTTGCGCCTTAGCGAGTCCGGCATAAGCATCCAGCATAAGTTCAGTAAACCCATCATCCTGCTGTTGCTCATCCACGGCATCGGTAAACGGCAGAGGATTGCTGTTAATCCGTTTGCTGAGCGCCGTACACCAGGTCATTGCTGCAGCAGCGGATGCAGTACGGCTATACTGCAATCCACTTTGCGTCAGCAACGCCTCCTTATAAGCCTGCTGCCAGCTTAAATCATAATGGCGCATCGCGCCGCCCAGGGTAACGCGACGTAGATTATATTTATTGTAAAAATGCAGTACTTCCCAGACAAAATCCGGCG
>NZ_JBBGYT010000382.1:0-854 GCF_037479575.1 Erwinia sp. MYb416 | reverse complement strand
GTATACGTGAAGCCATAATGACTTGGACGGGTAAAACGTGTTACCTATGATCCGTCCGACCTATTGAAGGGAGTTGCACGTCATGTCAGCCAAACATCCGGTTATCGCCGTCACCGGTTCCAGCGGGGCGGGAACCACCACCACCAGCCTAGCGTTCAGGAAGATTTTTCAGCAGCTTAATCTGCGGGCAGCCGAGGTCGAAGGGGACAGTTTCCACCGTTTTACCCGCCCGGAAATGGATATGGCGATCCGCAAAGCGCGCGATATGGGAAAGCACGTCAGCTATTTTGGCCCTGAAGCCAATGATTTCGGCCTGCTGGAACAGACGTTCAGCGAGTATGGCCGAAACGGCACCGGACAATCACGCAAGTATCTGCACACCTATGATGAAGCGGTACCGTGGAATCAGGTACCGGGCACTTTTACGCCCTGGCAGCCATTGCCGGAACCGACTGACGTCCTGTTTTATGAAGGACTGCACGGCGGTGTCATGACGCCACAACACAATGTAGCAGACCAGGTGGACCTGCTGGTGGGCGTGGTGCCGATCGTTAACCTGGAGTGGATTCAGAAACTGGTACGCGATACCGGTGAACGCGGTCACTCACGTGAAGCGGTCATGGACTCGGTGGTGCGTTCCATGGAGGACTACATTAATTTTATTACGCCACAGTTCTCCCGAACCCATATTAACTTCCAGCGCGTACCCACGGTGGATACCTCTAACCCCTTTGCGGCACGCGGCATCCCCTCTCTGGATGAAAGCTTTGTCGTCATCCACTTCCAGGGGCTGGAAGATATCGACTTTCCCTATCTTCTCTCCATGTTGCAGGGTTCGTTTATCTCCCATATCA
>NZ_JBBGYT010000381.1:0-1728 GCF_037479575.1 Erwinia sp. MYb416 | reverse complement strand
AGCCTGGATATTCCGGTGGTTCACGATCTGCCCGGTGTTGGCGCGAACCTGCAGGATCATCTGGAAATGTATTTGCAGTATGAGTGCAAGCAGCCCGTTTCGCTGGCACCTGCGCTGAAGCTGCATAATCAGCCGTTGATTGGTGCAGAGTGGCTGTTTATGGGGCGTGGAATTGGCGCCAGTAACCATTTTGAAGCGGGCGGATTTATTCGCAGCCACGAAGAGTTTGAATGGCCGAATATTCAATATCATTTCCTGCCGGTCGCGGTTAACTATAACGGCTCGAATCCGATTAAAGTCCATAGCTTCCAGGCACACGTGGGTTCGATGCGTTCAACGAGTCGAGGCCGGGTGCAGGTCACCTCGAAGAACCCGCATGACCATCCGAGTATCCTGTTTAACTATATGTCCCAGGATCAGGACTGGCGTGAGTTCCGTGCGGCGATTCGCCTGACGCGTGAAATCATCCAGCAGCGTGCGCTGGACCCCTATCGTGGCAAGGAAATTTCGCCGGGTGCCAGCTGCCAAAGTGATGCCGACCTGGACCGTTTTGTCCGTGAGCACGCTGAAACGGCCTATCACCCCTCCTGTTCAAATGCGATGGGGTATCATGAAATGGCCGTGGTTGGAAATGATGGCAAAGTGCATGGCATGGAGAACCTGCGCATCGTGGATGCGTCCATTATGCCGCGTATCACCACCGGAAACCTTAACGCGCCAACGATTATGATTGCTGAGAAAATAGCCGACATGATCCGCGGGCGTCCGCCACTTGCCCGTAGTGACGTTCCGTACTATGTGGCTAATGGTGCACCTGTGCGGCGTGTGCGGGATTAAATAAGCGTATTCAACGTAACGTGTTCACAGAACGCTTCCGACCTGCAAAGGCGGGAGCGTTCTGCTTTTCGCGTCGTATTCCACGAGTCCGGCCTGTCAGGCCGGGAGTGTACGTCCTTTGCGCTTCACCGACATCACATAACCCGCCGCTGAACAGACCGCGATAAACCATGGGATCAGCTGTACCAGCTTCGAGTCGCTGCCGCTGAGAATTTGCAGATTGTTGATCACCAGAATAATGGTAATGGACATCGCCGTCATCGCCAGCAGCGGAGCCCAGAACACCTGCCAGGCACTATTGTTGTGGTGTTCTAAACGGCGGAAGAACAGGATCACCGCCGCCGAGACGCCCACCTGCAACACCAGAATCGACAGTGTGGCAATCGCCGATCCGAAGGCAAAAATCTGTGCCATCGGGTCAAGGTCGATGCTGCCCATGCCCACCAGCATCATCAGCAGGATCACGCTGTGCACATGGCTGGCTTTATGCGGGGTACCGTTGGTCGGATGGGTGGCGCACAGCTCTTTCCAGATCAGGCCGTCACGGCTGATGCTGAAAATGTAGCGTGAAATATTGTTATGAAATGCCATCGCTGCCGCGAACAGGCTGGTGATCAGCAGCACCGACATGGTATCCACCGCCCACTGACCGACATACTGGCGGGTGATATCAAAGACGAAGTTGCCAGGGTCTTTACGCGCAATGTCCACCAGCTGGTCGATGTCATACGCCTGCACCAGCGCCCAGCTGGTAAAGCAGAAAAAGACGGTGATCAGCAGCAAAGCACAGATCGTGGCGCGCGGTACGGTTTTGTGCGGATCGCGGCACTCTTCGGCGTAGATGGCCGTGGATTCGAAGCCGATAAACGAGGCAATCGAGAACATAAAGGC
>NZ_JBBGYT010000380.1:0-1037 GCF_037479575.1 Erwinia sp. MYb416 | reverse complement strand
TGCATCAGCGGTACGCGCCAGATTACCCCGGTTCATAAAGGCGATGAAAATTTCCAGTTTACGAAAAGTGATGTCTGAATCAATGTTCATGGCAGCCTGTACTCAGGTGGCAGGAAAGTGTGGAAACAGGCTTTATTCTAGGCTGTTACAGCCTGCGTTGCTTAACGCAATCATGCGCTATTACCTGTAACCAGGTGTTTCTCCGCACGCAAAGCCGTCGATAAATAACATTCATGGCAGACCGCTGTTTTGTGCTTTTGGTGGACCAGGCCTAAACAGAAAAGTCATCAGCGACAAATTAGTCGTCAATCATCCGTGTTACCGGTTTTATTCACTGTTATGCGATGAAATTTGCTGATGGATCCTTGCTTACATTTCACTGAGTTTAGCGCCAATTATCTGACTGGCAGGGGAAAAAATATCGCATAGTCTTATTCACTGTCGGTGCCTGTGCGCCGTCAATAATGTTTATTTTGACTGACATAAGGAAATCAAAGGATGAATCCTCTTTCACGTCGCAGTTTTATGGCTTTTGCCGCCGGTGGTACCGTAGCGCTGGCGGCCGGTAAGGTTCATGCTCACGAACAGCCCGCTGCCCAGCCCTGGAATGGAAAAATGGGCGGCACCGATCCCGGCCCGCGAGACCTGATCCGTGAGGGGGAAAACCCTGATATTGTAAACCCCCCGGAGACCGATAGCGGCACCTTACCGAATTTGCGTTTCTCCTTCAGTGATGCGCATGTGCGCAAAGGCAGTGGCGGATGGACTCGCCAGGTGACTCAGCGTGAGCTGGGGATCTCGACCACCATTGCTGGCGTGGATATGCGCCTGAACAGCGGGGGTATCCGTGAGTTGCACTGGCATAAAGAGGGCGAATGGGCCTATATGCTGTATGGCAATGCGCGCATTACCGCGCTGGATACCGACGGCGGCTGGTTTGTGGATGATGTCGGCGTGGGCGATTTATGGTATTTCCCGTCAGGTATGCCGCACTCGATTCAGGGGTTGGGGCCGGATGGCTGCGAGTTTTTGCTGGC
>NZ_JBBGYT010000379.1:0-742 GCF_037479575.1 Erwinia sp. MYb416 | reverse complement strand
TCAGCCATCAGCGCAACGAACTGAGCGCCTATGCGCTGCAAATTCAACCCGTGCTGCTGATTGCCGACCGCCAGCACAGCCTGTTTAGCAACGATGATTACCTCAATCAGCTCCGGCAGGATTTCCCGGCGCTGAAGGTCGTGGCATTACACAATGAGAACAGTGTTGCACTTTCACTGTCAGGCCTGATTGACGCAGATGCTGGCGATTTTATTGCCAGCCCCTCTGCTGCCGATGAAGTGGCCTTCTTCCAGCTCTCCGGCGGCAGTACCGGAACACCGAAACTGATCCCGCGTACCCACAATGATTATTACTACAGCATTCGTGGCAGCGTTGAGATCTGTGAATTCAACGCGCAGACCCGTTATCTGAATGCCCTGCCCGCCGCCCATAACTATGCGATGAGCTCACCAGGTTCCCTCGGCGTGTTCTACGCGGGTGGCTGTGTCGTGATGGCGAACGATCCCAGTGCCAACCTCTGCTTCCCGTTGATTGAACAACATCAGGTTAACGTAGCTGCACTGGTGCCACCGGCCGTCAGCCTGTGGTTACAGGCGATACAGGAATGGGGCAGCAACCGTGCACTGACATCGCTAACACTGCTACAGGTTGGCGGTGCCAAACTCAGTGAATCACTGGCCTCACGCATCCAGAAAGAAATTGGCTGCCAGCTCCAGCAGGTGTTTGGCATGGCCGAAGGTCTGGTGAACTACACCCGTCTGGACGATGACCAGCAGCATAT
>NZ_JBBGYT010000378.1:0-1197 GCF_037479575.1 Erwinia sp. MYb416 | reverse complement strand
ATTCGGTACCATCGATGCCCGTTTCAGCCACGGGCTGTGCACACTCACCGTGTTCAGATGCGTCTCTCCGTTGATAATGTGCAGGGCGCTCAGGCGGCCAATGTCGTAATGAGGCAGTTGTACCGTCGACAGCGGCGGTAAGAAAAGATCGCCAATCCCTACCATATTGTCATACCCCATTACCGCCACATCCTGCGGGATGCGAATCCCCTGCCCCAGGAGTGTCTGATACACCATCAACGCAATCCTGTCGTTACCGCAGATAACCGAGTCAAACGCGGGCTTACCCTGGTGTATCTGCGCCAGCACGCTGCCCGGTATATCGTGATAATGAGCATCCCCATTTCCCATATAGACATGCGTCAGGTTGTCAGGATCGATGCTGGCTTCACGGCATGCACGCTCCAGCCCGCGACGACGACGGCGTGTGGCAATATTCTGCGCGGGTAAATGCAGGCACAGTGGACGGCGATAACCCGCTTCAAGTAGGGCCTTCACACCATCATACTGCCCTTGCTCATCATCAGGGATATAACTGGCGACTCTGTCATGCAGGCTTTCACAGTTAGCCAGCACACAGGGCAGCGTCAGGAGTTTGTGCGGAACCGGCACCTGACGCAGCCCCATGGTGGTGTAGATAATGCCGCCCGGGCGATGCGAAAGCAGCAGATCCACAATGCTCTCAGGGCTGTCATCAGAGAACATGTTCACCACGAAGCTGTTCCAGCCATGGGCCCTTGCTGTCTCTTCAATCGATAAGGTGATCTCCACTGAGAACGGCGTGGTAACGGTATCCAGCGCCAGCACACCAATGGTCTTCGGCGTTGCCCGCGCGCCGCGTATTTTTTTCGCTGACAGGTCAGGTACATAATTCAGTTCAGCGATCGCCGCCTGCACCCGGGTCAACGTCTCAGGCTTTAACCGTTCAGGGGCATTTAATGCCCGGGAGACGGTCATTAACGAGACTTCTGCACGCTTTGCCACATCTTTTAATGACGCCATAACACTGTGTCCTGCTTGAGCAAATCCATGGAGTGACTGTCCGTGGCTAAGGCTATACAACTCCTTTTACGATGTAAAAAGGATGCTGCGTTATTTCTGCCTGCCGCGATGAATGTTCACCCTTACCCGAAAAAGTGATCGCCCTCTCAATGCCGCAATGTTAACGTTAACCTTTGTGATTAACATCATAAATCA
>NZ_JBBGYT010000377.1:0-700 GCF_037479575.1 Erwinia sp. MYb416 | reverse complement strand
CGGATAATAATGTAGCTAAACTGCCAGAGGGTATTCAGCAATCGCTTGCAAAAAACTACTTTAGCTTCGGATCAGACGGTGTAGGTGGCCCGGCTGGCGCCTATACCATTAAAGCGTTGGTTAATGGAAGTTCTGCTGATAAAGATAAGGCTTCAGCATTTGTAACCTATAAAGATAGTGCATGGGATCAGAAGCTTACCTCTACAGATTTCGCGTACTTTATCAACACTCGACTCGGCGATAAAGATGCTGTATTGGATATGAGCACCACTTCAGGTATAACAAGTTATCTGCGTTCAAGTGCAAAAAGTAAAGTATTTGCTCTGGAAATTGCACCATCACTGGGCCCTGTTACCGGCCAGGCCTTGGCCGGTAACTTCGATCTTAGCGGCAGTACCACGTTTGAAGTTATTTATATGTAATTGAAGTTTCCACCGGTGTTGTGCTCTTTTTTTATTAATCAGAGCATGATGTCGGTGGTTTTCTTGTAACGTAGATTCACGGATGAATACTATGCTGATTCAATTTTTTCGGTTATTCCTATCGATCATACCTCTGGTGATCATATTTCCTGCCAGCGCTGTCATGCAGCCACAAACTTCGATGGTGCTTATTCAGGAGGATGCGGGCGGTGGCAGTATTAACGTCACTAATACTGATGATAAAGACGCCTTACTCTACGTTAAGGTTATTGACCTAC
>NZ_JBBGYT010000376.1:0-1275 GCF_037479575.1 Erwinia sp. MYb416 | reverse complement strand
AAGCAATGGGGGTTGCTGGTTTGCTGAATATGTCAGCAAAATTTTATCTGGTACTGAACGGCTTTTCATCTATTTTTACACGCATAAGTGCATAGGGTTTCTGGTGCATATCTTTATTCATATGAAACGCCGGCTGGCGATACGGCTGGTTCACAATAAAGTACAGATAGCCGTCTGACCTGCCCCCGGCCTGTCGCCACAGGCCTTTTTCGATTCGGCGTCCGGAACGGACACAGATACCGGTAGTTGCCGCCGACACTTCCTGAGTAAGACATTTATTTCGTTGAGTTATGGAAAAATCGACCTGTCTGATGTTGAGCGTCACAACCTCTCCATGGGAAGAAGAAACATGACGCTAAGATTACAAACAGGCCAAATTAATTGTCGCCTAATACCTCAGATTCAGACTGGTTATATAATAATGATATTTGCTTCTGCTTTTTTTGAATTTAGGGTTATCACTTACTACTGCTGTTAAGAATAGCGCTTAATAAAAATGTAATATGTATCATTTCATGAAAAGAGTAAATTGTTAACAGAGTAATCATTAGCATTAAATGTCGTTTAATATCAATAATTTAGCCTGGCATTGAAAGCTTATAAACTTTCTTTTTAAATTAAAAAAACATTCTAAAACAACGAAAAACGTTTCATTACACTCCATGGTTTTTATTTTCCAGTTAATTTAACTTTAATGAAGTAGCTCATTAGCTACGGGGTGGGCCAACGATTATCTCATGTATTTATTACCTTTAAGGATGGATTATGAGACATAAAAAATTAATTCTTGCTTTAGGTGTTTTTGTCCTCTCTGCGACGCGACTTTCTGTCGCCGCACCCTTACATAACGAACCGTTTACGGATCACTCCCCACATACCTTCTTGCTTGTCGGCGATGCTAATGGCGGTGACGGCGGGAACGGGGGTTCTGGTGCCAATTCTCCTGGTGGTCCTGGAGGAGACGGAGGAAATAACAGCGCCAGCGGTAACGGGAACGGCAGTGGTAATGATAACGGTACTGGCAATGGCTCAGCTAACGGCAATGGTTCCGGAGACGGAGACGGTGACGGCGGCGGTGATGGTGGCGACGGCGGTGGCGATGGTGGTGACGGCGGCGGAGCGTAATCAGGCTGCAGAATCTAACTAAAAATGGTCGCCTAATGAAGGCGGCCATTAATTAAAGGATGAAACTTTTATGTCAAAGCTACACAACACTCTGATTTTTCTTCCGCTGTCTGCAGGGCTGCTCCTTTCCCTGCCGGTATTCAGTCAGAC
>NZ_JBBGYT010000375.1:0-909 GCF_037479575.1 Erwinia sp. MYb416 | reverse complement strand
AAAAAAAAATACCCAAAAAAAAAAGGGGGCTACTTTTAACCCTGGGCGCCCCTTTTCATCTCTGAACGTGGGGAGACGTCAATGCCTCCCCCCAGATCAGTTAGCTGCAGGTTTCGCGTCTGGCGTGCTTTCTGCTTTTGCTTTGTCCGCTTTCGCTTTATCCGCTGCGGCTTTATCGGCAGCCGCTTTATCTGTGGTGGCTTGTCTGCTGCCGCTTTGTCGGCCAGCGTCTTATTGACGACGGCTTTCTCGTCAGCCGGTTTGGCCGCCGGAGTGGCTGACGCAGCAGCCGGTGCCTGTTCAGCCACCTGTAACGGCGTTCCCTGTAACGACTTGTTCAAAACCTGGGTGAACTGGTCCCATGAACAGAAACCGTTAGCATCGGTCGGGCAACCGGCCATTTGCAGAGTGACACGCTTAGGCGGGTTATCCAGCGACAGCGCTTCCGCATCACGCAGCTGGCTGGATGTCTGGTAGACATATTCCACCTTCACCAGCTCACGGTCATTTTTCTTATCATGCCAGCGCTGGAACTGCACCATACCGCCAATCGGCGTTTGCTCATTTTGCCCTGGCAGATCATAAGGTTTGAAATCCAGGGCCGTCAGCAGTGAGGCGATATTCGAATCATGACCGACCATTAAGGTCACTTTCGGTGCAGTGGCTTTATCCTGGTCGACCAGCAAGCTGCGGATGTAGTCCACCAGCGGGGCTGCCACTTCACGTGCGACAACCGGAGAGGTGAATAACGTGTCCTGGTAACCATTTTTGATCGCCGCCAGTTCTTTCCACTGCTCAGGCGTTTTGATCTGCCCCCAGGCGACCTGCTCCATCGGGAAACCTTCGTAATATTGCAGGGTGAAGGCATCAACCAGGGAATTCCCTACCTTCAGTGGACCAGACACATTG
>NZ_JBBGYT010000374.1:0-1262 GCF_037479575.1 Erwinia sp. MYb416 | reverse complement strand
GTATTAAGGAAAGTAAAGAACATGATGAAATTGAGCGATTTCTTCATAGCGAGAAAAACTATTTAAACGAAACATCGCTCAGAAGTGAGAGTGTCCAGCAACGGCTGGTAAACATCAGGCAGGCTGAAAATCCACTACTGGAAGCTAGCCAGTATTTGCTTCGCGCGTTAAGTGAAATGCCTGAACATGTTGACTCGAGCGAACATGTTGAAGTACTCAAAAGAAGTATTAAAAATGAAATAAATCTCTTCGTTATTGTTTGCGATGAGATAGATGTCTCGTGGAAGAAAATGGCCATTGTTCGCTACTGTCTGTGTACCGCACTGGACGAAGCCGCGCATGAAAAAGCGTGGGCACAGAGTGCGGGCTGGTCACAGAGTAACTTACTTAACCACTTCGAAGGTGATAACGACGGGGGCAACAAATTTTTCCTGCTTGTTGGCCGTCTTTCCATGAATCCCCATGAATATGCAGACGTACTTGAGGTACTTTTGCGTATTCTTGGGCTTGGATTTGAAGGTCGTTACAGTATTATTGAAGATGGTGACCGCCAACTGACGAAAATCAGACAGCGTTTACTTACCATTATTCAAAGCACAAAAGATACGACTTCGACAATTTTATCGCCACACGGATTGGTTAGCCGTGGGAAGCCGAAACGTGAGAAATTGATCGTTCCCGTACGCGTGACATTGTTGTTATGCGGAATTTTAATTTCATCAACGTTCTTTTGGTATAAATATTGGTTATCAGTTAACCAGAGTGTTATTGAGCATAAAATTCTTGCGATGCGGAAAGTGAATGTGGCAAAACCAGAGGCTAAGAAACTTAGGCTCGCATACTTGTTAAGAAATGAAATAGCGAAAGGTTTAGTCAGTGTTGACGAGACAAAAGAGCAAAGTAAAGTCGTATTCAAGGGTGATTCGATATTCGAAGTCGGCGCAACATCCGTAAAACCTGATATGGATTATGTTATGAATCGAGTAGCGAAAGAAGTACAAAGAGTCAATGGCAATGTAATTATTGTTGGACATACCGACGCAACGCCCATTCACAAGTCTGGAATTGAAAACAACACTATTCTTTCTGAATTACGAGCTAAAGCCGTGGCCAAACTTTTTGTTAACACCGGTTTATCTGAGAAAAAAATACATACTCAAGGCGTAGGCGATACTCAGCCAGTGAGTAGTAATAGTAACCCCGAAGGTCGTGCGCAAAACAGGCGCGTAGAATTCTTCGTTACTTATTGATGAGATTAGCAA
>NZ_JBBGYT010000373.1:0-672 GCF_037479575.1 Erwinia sp. MYb416 | reverse complement strand
GACGTGCCTGGCCTTTATTGAGTGGCAACGGCATCCCCTACGGGATGTTTGTGATTACCAGTGTGAACGGCACGCACAGCGATCTCCTTCAGAACGGTACTGCACGTAAAATTAGCTTCGATATCACGCTTAAGCGCGTGGACCCATCGCTGTTGGAGATGTTCGGTGACCTGAAACAGCAGGCGGAAGAGGTGATCAATAAGGTGGGTAATAACGCCTCTAAACTGCTGGAGAGCCTGTGATGGATGCCATAAATATTGGTGCACAGATGGGGCCCGATTATCAGATAAAACTCGATGATATTGATATCACCAGCAACTTCCGATCCCGTTTAATGGGCATGACAATCACGGATAAACGCGGCATGGAGCTGGATACTTTCACAATGGAGCTTGATGACAGCGATGGAAAAATCATCCTGCCGCAGCGGGGGAGTATATTGCAGATCTCTATCGGCTGGCAGGGGATGGCGCTTTTTGATAAAGGGAAATTCATTATTCAAACAGTCACTCATACAGGCTCCCCTGACAAGCTTGCCTTGAGCGGGTTTAGTGCTGACTTGAGCGATGTCCTGAAAGAGAGCCGATCGGAATCCTATGACCGGATGACGCTGGGCGAGATTGTAAAGCGTATCGCCGAACGCAATAAGCTGGGAGCGTCATTGCCCAACAA
>NZ_JBBGYT010000372.1:0-515 GCF_037479575.1 Erwinia sp. MYb416 | reverse complement strand
GCTGCGGGCAGTGCATATTCATCATGGCCTCAACCCGCTGGCGGAGAGTTGGGTCACGCACTGTCAGCAGCAGTGTGCACGCTGGCAGGTGCCGCTGGAGGTGGTGTATGTCAGGGTGGATGCGCGTCAGGGAGGGATTGAAGCTGCCGCACGTACCGCACGCTATCAGGCCTTCCGTCAGCGGCTGCGGGCGGGGGAAACGCTGTTAACTGCCCAGCATCAGGACGATCAGAGTGAAACCCTGTTGCTGGCGCTGAAACGCGGCAGTGGTCCGGCTGGGCTGGCGGCGATGCCACAACAGCACAGATTGGGCGAACATCGGCATCTGCGGCCTCTGCTAACGCACGGCCGCCAGCAACTGGAGGAGTGGGCCCATCAGCACCAGTTGACGTGGATTGAGGATGACAGCAACAGCGATGCGCGCTATGACCGGAATTTTCTGCGCCTCGAGGTGATGCCAATGCTGAATGCCCGCTGGCCACATTTTTCACGTGCGGTGGCCCGCAGCGCAGCGC
>NZ_JBBGYT010000371.1:0-674 GCF_037479575.1 Erwinia sp. MYb416 | reverse complement strand
CGGGCGGCTGGCGACATATTCCAGATTAAAATCGAGGTGGCTGGCATCGCCGTTCTCCGGGCCAAGCATGTAGACATCACGCTGGCCACAGCCTTCCAGACCAATGCAGTACAGCTCGCCGTGACGCGTTGTTTCAATGTCCAGCGATACCCACTTCAGCGGCGGGCGATAACTCGGGTGCGATTTCAGACGGGTTTTTATCAGTCGGTCCCCGGAGGGCTGACCGCTGAACCAGACCGGGGCAGTGATAAACCGCTCCATCAGGAAGCGCTCTGGCGGGCGTACATCTGTTTCATACAGCGTGATGCCATTCTCACGCAGCAGCTTATCCAGCTTTTGTAGCTGGCGTTGCTGTCGGCAATACAGGCCAACCACCGGACGCTGGCGAAAATCTTTTAACTCAAGCGGGGCAAAACGCCAGTCACGCTCACCGGCCAGCAATCGGGTGGCCGCTGCCTGCTGCTCGGCAGGAATAAACGCCACAGACTCCTGAGGCGGAAGAACCACCATCTGCGGCCCGGCATCCGTCGCCAGCCATAGCGTGATTTCACTGCCAGCGGGTGTATCCCGCCAGTGACGGGTGAGTAAAAATCCTGCCTGTGCGTCGTTCACACTGTCTCCCGGGGGTGATGAAGTGTTAATATTAGCATGTTTATTTATACAGTGTTCACCTG
>NZ_JBBGYT010000370.1:0-849 GCF_037479575.1 Erwinia sp. MYb416 | reverse complement strand
CACTTTGAAGCGATGAAAAGATATTACGCGTTCCGTAACTGGGGAGAATATCAAACTGATTTTCCTGCACAGGATAGTAAGACTTACAAAGAAATGGGATGGGAGTAAAAAGCACAACATCCATATCATAGTCGCTTGGCATTCTAATGTCTGCGCGACGTCCGCTCCTCGCTCAAAGCAGTCGCCAGGACACCACAAATCCCGGACGAGATGTTCATCCGGTGCCTGTGGATATGTGGTTGTGTCTGCTGGCGCAGTAAAAATCTATCTGACAGCACGGGCATCGACTCTAAACAGAATATAACCGATCACTTTCCTGCCATCCCTTCAATTACCAACCCCAGCTTTTCTGGCACGGTGTGTAAAAATATTGTTACCAGGTCGGGGTCCATAAAGAGGTAATCATCGGGGATATCGAGGACATGTAGGGATTTATATTCGATGACTCGGCCATATTCAGCCACTAAACGATTCTTGTGCTTCTGTTCCATCACACAGATAACGTCGGCCCAGTGAAGTAAATCGTGCGACACCTTTTTCTTAGCATTCCGGCTTGTGCCAGCAGACCGAACAACAAGCGAAGGATAACGGCGGAACACCTGTTCCGCCGTAGGGCTTCGCCATTGATTACGACTGCATATAAAAAGTACGTTCATCGGCAATCAGATACTCTTCAAGACCGCGCATGCCCAGCTGTTGCCTGGTAATACGTGGATACTCAATCCCCAGCTTTGCGGCACGCAGTAATTTGTCTGAGCGCGTGTAAAGCATTTTCCAGTTTTTTTCGCCACGGAAAGTTAACAAGGCGTTATTGGTATCGCGAGACTTATTGCGTTGCTTTTGCGCAAT
>NZ_JBBGYT010000369.1:0-798 GCF_037479575.1 Erwinia sp. MYb416 | reverse complement strand
TTTGAAGACTGCTACCTGTTTAGCGTGGCGTTACTGGCCGCGCTGCATGCGGGAAAAACACCGCTGATCCCCGGCCACTGCCGGCCCTCACTGCTGGCGGAGCAGAGTGCGGAATTCGACGGCGTGCTGAGCGATCGGGCATTTCCCCTCGACTGCCCGGTCTGGCAGGTCGAAGAGGCGGGCAGGGCGACTGACACCGCGTTGCCGCCGATGGCCCCTGACGCCGCCATCATCCTGTTTACCTCCGGTTCTACGGGCACGCCACGGCAGGTCAGTAAACCCATTGCCAGCCTGGATGAAGAGGCGCGCTGGTTGTATACGCTGTGGGGCGAACGTCTGCAAGGCTGCACTCTGATTGCGTCGGTCACTCATCAGCATCTCTACGGGCTGAGTTTCCGCCTGGTCATGCCGATGGCGCTGGGGCTGCCATTTGACAGCCACCAGGTCTGCTACAGTGAACAGCTGGTGGCGCAACCCGCCGGGCGCTATGCCTTTATCAGTAGCCCGGCCTTTCTGCGCCATATTGATTTCTCCCTGGCGGCCCCTGATTGCTGCCTGACGGTCTCTGCCGGAGGTGCGCTGCGCTGGCGGGATGCGCAGTCAGTAGCGGAGTGGACCGGGTATCCGGTCGAAGAGATCTACGGCAGTACCGAAACCAGCGCCATCGCCAGCCGAAGCCGCACGCGTGATGACACCGCGTGGCAGCCGTTCAGCGGGGTGACATTCCGCCAGGATGAGCAGAAAAACTGGTGGGTGCGTTCGGCGCTGATCCCACAGCCGCAGGGGCTGATGCTGGAT
>NZ_JBBGYT010000368.1:0-516 GCF_037479575.1 Erwinia sp. MYb416 | reverse complement strand
GGCTAAGGCTTAATGCGCATATTTTTGCTTAATCGCCATCAGCTCATTGCTTCGGGATAAATCAATACACTTCATCACAATAAGCTCTGAATGCCCCTCTTTACTCACATATTTCTTGTTGAGAAATTGATGAACAAGGTCGGTGGCTTCTTCGTAAGCTTCAGCGGGATAGGATCCCAGTTCAACGTAAGCCCCCACCGCAGCCAGTGCATCTTCTTTTACACTCTTGTCAGAAAAGCCCTGAGCCAGACACTGACTTAAAGCAAAATTTTCTAAATTATCTTTTTCTACGTCGCGTTGATTATCTTGCGAAATAGCAGGAAAAGAGAGTAACAACAGGAGTCCTGTTACTTTAAAATTCATCACCGTACTCCGTTGATTTCGTTGAATTTATATCCATTGAGTCCTGAGGGTATTCTAAACAGCGTTTCCAGATACAGAGTCGATTACATGAAAACGAGCACGATGTCCCTTCTCTGGGCCCTTTTAATCACTCCCGGGCTGAGTCGTCGCGGG
>NZ_JBBGYT010000367.1:0-894 GCF_037479575.1 Erwinia sp. MYb416 | reverse complement strand
CTCTCAGTCTGACGCTGCCTGCGCTCTCGACGCTGTGGCTGGTGCGGGAGGCAGAATGACGCCATTACGGGAGGGGCTTCCTGCACCACGCGGTGCCAGCTATGACGGCAAGGGCGTGAATTTTACGCTGTTCTCGCAGCATGCGGAACGCGTGGAGCTGTGTCTGTTTGATGCCAGCGGCGCGGAAACCCGCGTTGACCTCCCGGCCCGCAGCGGTGATATCTGGCATGGCTACCTCCCCGGCGGTAAACCGGGCCAGCGTTATGGTTACCGCGTGCATGGCCCGTGGCAGCCGCAACAGGGGCAGCGTTTTAACCCGGCGAAGCTGTTGCTCGATCCCTGCGCGCACGAGGTGCTGGGTGAGGTGACGGACGATCCCTGCTTCCAGTGTGGAGTGCAGCAGCCCGACCCTCTCGACAGTGGACCACTGGCACCGAAAAGCGTGGTGCTGGCGGATGATTTCGACTGGGGAGACGATGCTGCGCCGCGTGTTCCCTGGGGCAGTACCGTGATTTATGAGGCTCATGTGCGTGGCCTGACAAAGCGGCATCCGGATATCCCGGAAGCGATACGCGGCACCTACGCGGCGTTGGGGCATCCGGTGATGATCGACTACTTCCAGCGACTGGGGATCACCAGCCTGGAGTTGCTGCCGGTGGCCTGCTTCGCCAGTGAACCGCGCTTACTGCGTATGGGATTGAGTAATTACTGGGGCTATAACCCGCTGGCCTGCTACGCGCTGGAGGCGCGCTACGCCTCCGGCCAGCAGCAGCTGCATCCGCGTCAGGAGTTCCAGCAGGCTGTGAAGGCGCTGCATCAGGCTGGTATAGAAGTGATTCTTGACGTGGTGTTTAACCACACCGCTGAGCTGGAGGAGACCGGCCCCACACTGTC
>NZ_JBBGYT010000366.1:0-922 GCF_037479575.1 Erwinia sp. MYb416 | reverse complement strand
ACAATAATGCCGATCGCCAGCACCATGCCAAACATGGTCAGCACGTTGATCGAGAACCCCGACATCAGCATCACGGTAAACGTCCCGAGTAACGCGATGGGCGCAACAATGGCCGGTATAAAGGTGTAGCGCACGTTTTGCAGGAACAGATACATCACCAGGAACACCAGCACCATCGCTTCGATAAAGGTATAAATCACCTTCTCGATAGAGACTTTCACGAACGGCGTGGTATCAAACGGAATGCTGTACTTCATCCCGGCGGGCATGGCTTTACTCAGTTCTTCCAGCCGTGCTTTCACCTCTTCAGCCGTGCGCAAGGCGTTTGCGCCAGGTGCCAGCTGAATCGCCGCTCCGGTCGAGACGCGCCCATTCTCCCTTGTGGAGAAACCGGAGGTTTGTGGGCCCAGCTCAATCCGTGCGACATCAGAGAGCGCCACGCGCGAACCATCCAGATTTGCCCGTAACGTAATGCGCCCAAACTCCTCCGGCGTGCCGAGCTGGCCCTGTACCGTCATCGGGTACGTCACGCGCTGGCCTGTAACGGCGGGATCATCCCCAATGCGGCCCGGCGATATCTGTACGTTCTCAGCGCTGATCGCCTGACTGATATCCCGAATGGTCAGGTGGTACTGCGTCAGTTTTATCGGGTCCAGCCAGATGCGCATCGCCTTTTCAGCGCCAAACAGCTGAACGCGACCCACGCCATCCATTCGGCGTAGCTCTTCCGACATATTGCGCGAGAAGTAATCGCTGAGATCGCCTTCAGTGATATTCCCCTGTTCTGACGTCAGGCCGACGATCATCAGAAAGCTGGACGATGCCGCCTCAACGTTAAGCCCGTTTTGTCGCACGACCTGCGGCAGACGCGGCTCAACGATTTTAATGCGGTTCTGCACATCCACCTGCGCCAGCTCTGGAT
>NZ_JBBGYT010000365.1:0-1267 GCF_037479575.1 Erwinia sp. MYb416 | reverse complement strand
TCGTGAGGTTAGTGCAATGGCATAAGCTAGCTTGACTGCGAGAGTGACGGCTCGAGCAGGTGCGAAAGCAGGTCATAGTGATCCGGTGGTTCTGAATGGAAGGGCCATCGCTCAACGGATAAAAGGTACTCCGGGGATAACAGGCTGATACCGCCCAAGAGTTCATATCGACGGCGGTGTTTGGCACCTCGATGTCGGCTCATCACATCCTGGGGCTGAAGTAGGTCCCAAGGGTACGGCTGTTCGCCGTTTAAAGTGGTACGCGAGCTGGGTTTAGAACGTCGTGAGACAGTTCGGTCCCTATCTGCCGTGGGCGCTGGAGAATTGAGAGGGGTTGCTCCTAGTACGAGAGGACCGGAGTGAACGCACCACTGGTGTTCGGGTTGTCATGCCAATGGCATTGCCCGGTAGCTAAGTGCGGAAAAGATAAGCGCTGAAAGCATCTAAGCGCGAAACTTGCCTCGAGATGAATTCTCCCTGGGGCCCTGAGCCCCCTGAAGGGACGTTGAAGACTACGACGTTGATAGGCCGGGTGTGTAAGCGCAGCGATGCGTTGAGCTAACCGGTACTAATGACCCGTGAGGCTTAACCTTACAACGCCAGAAGCGTTCTGGTGAGCGTGATGAGAGACGCAAAGAGATTTTCAGCTTGTTACCGGATAAAGAATTAGCGGAAACGAAAGATTTTACGCTGAGGCAAGGCGGAGCCCGGGGCGGCACGAGGGAGCATACTGAAGTATGTGACTGAGAGGCGCGAGGGTGACAACGCTGCATCAGTGAAAAAGATTCGTTTCATGCACAAAGAATTTGCCTGGCGGCTTTAGCGCGGTGGTCCCACCTGACCCCATGCCGAACTCAGAAGTGAAACGCCGTAGCGCCGATGGTAGTGTGGGGTCTCCCCATGCGAGAGTAGGGAACTGCCAGGCATCAAACAACAAAGGGCGACATACGTGTCGCCCTTTAAAATTAAGTGTGCTGATATGGCTCAGTTGGTAGAGCGCACCCTTGGTAAGGGTGAGGTCCCCAGTTCGACTCTGGGTATCAGCACCAGTAATAAAGCGTGAGTTCGGTAAATCAAGAATTTGCCTGGCGGCTTTAGCGCGGTGGTCCCACCTGACCCCATGCCGAACTCAGAAGTGAAACGCCGTAGCGCCGATGGTAGTGTGGGGTCTCCCCATGCGAGAGTAGGGAACTGCCAGGCATCAAATAAGCAGACAAGCCTCATACGAAAGTATGAGGCTTTTTTGTGCTTTGAATCTGGCGATAAT
>NZ_JBBGYT010000364.1:0-1226 GCF_037479575.1 Erwinia sp. MYb416 | reverse complement strand
TTTCTGTCTCTCCAGCAACCCCCCGACCTCAATGTCATCGGCAGGGCAATAAAAGACTTTAGCAAAACATGAGTATTGCTCTGTTCATGCCTCATCCCTTGAGGGCTAGAACCATATATACGTTGCCAGGCAGTATGCCAGTGTCAGTGACAGCAGAATCAGCTCTGCAGGTTTAATCAGGTACATGACAGGTCCGTACAATTCAGGATGAGTGCTACTTACATCGGTCTCTTTCACTGAAACTTTAGGGATACCTGCCCGGAAACAGGTCAGTCCAGGCAATGTGGAGGGTCGGTTAAAGCGACTGACCACAGACCTGACGCTGTTTGCGGCGCCCTTTATCTTCGTACATGGCGGCGTCCGCATCGCGCACGGCGCTGTCCGGGGTGCTGAGCTGCGGGTCCACGTGAATGATGCCGATGCTGGCACCGGCATAGTCTATCTTCGTGCCCGACAGATGATAGCGGCCGCTCAACAGTGATGAAAGACGGTTCTTGAATGCAGTCACGGCGGTAGGCTGGGCGTTTGAAACAGCAAGGGTGGCGATAATAAATTCGTCACCCCCCAGGCGTCCCAGAACGTCATCATCGTGCACCAGCTCTTTCAGACGCTGGCCGATGGCCTGCAAAAATTCATCACCGGTTTTATGTCCGTATCGGTCATTAATCTGCTTGAATCCATCGAGGTCGATAAAGGCCATCAGCAGATGATGCGTATCGCTACGTGCGAGTGAAAACAGTTTTGGCAGCTTAGCAAACACGGCCCGCCGGTTTGGCAGGCCAGTGAGCTCATCGGTGTGGCTCACTGCCGTTAGCGCGGCGTTGGCTTCCTGCAGTTCTTCCAGCAGCTGTTCTTTACGAATGTACTGGGAAATCAGCTCGGCAAAGAGCTGAAGCACCTGCTCCGCACGATCTGAAAGTTCCCGAGACTCTGAGCTTGCTGCGCATAGCGTGCCATAAATCGCACCGTCACCCAGCCACACCGGGGTACTGACATAAGTGGTGATCCCCAGCGCTTTCGCGGCTTCGGAGTCCCCCCAGACTGCCGGAACATCGCAGGTATAACGGCGGCCCTCGTCCAGAGCGCGTTTACACAGGGTATCTTCCCAGGGAACAGACAGCCCTTCAGGGATCTGCATCGTTTGGCTGTTGCGCGCGTAAACGATGTGTTGCTTGATGCCGTCTGCATCAATATGGGTCAGGTAGGTGGATTCCATATCCGTCACC
>NZ_JBBGYT010000363.1:0-1075 GCF_037479575.1 Erwinia sp. MYb416 | reverse complement strand
TCCTGCTCCTTCAGGGAGTTCTCCATGTAGCGACCCAAAGACGCGCCCAGTGCATAAGCTGACTGCTGGTCGTCATTTTTGAATGCGGCATTTTTTGGCGCCTGCTGCTGTGCAGTCGGCTTAACCGGAACAGCATCAGCAGCCATAACCAGTGGAGCATTCAGTGCAACAGCCATAGTGGTAGCTAACATTGTGACTTTAAACAGTGATTTCATCCATTTCTCCAAAACCGAAGCATCTCACCTCGGAAATCGTTTGCAGACCTGCGGTCTGTAATATAACCGGGGGCGGGATCACAAAACAATCTCGCCATAAAAACTCGAAGTTAACTTCCGACCGCGTGATTATCCGAAAGTTTCAACACAAGGAATGGTGATTCGTTCGCGCCTTTTCAACCTCTGGTGGCCAATTTAAGCCAATACTCTTACTTCTGCCTGCATTTTACCGTTAGAATCGGACAATTCGCGAGCCCGGAAGACGGGCCGGTAGTAACAAGAGGAAACAGAATGCAACAATCACTGCTGGAGCAACGGCTGGAGATAATGGAGAGTAAGCTGGCGTTCCAGGAGCACACCATTGAGGAACTTAACCTGACGGTGGTGCAACACGAGCTGGAAATGGCCCGACTGCGTGAACTGATGCGTCTACTGACCGACAAGCTCAAAGCCGCCGCGCCATCGATGCTTGCGGATCCGTCTGAAGAGACTCCTCCACCTCACTATTGACACCCGGTCGAGGCATGCCTCGACCCTACGTTGATTCTTCGCAAGGCTCGGCATGGGTGCTTCGTAGGAGGTGGGCATGTCCGCCCCAATTCTCTCAGACAAAGCAAAAAGGCCACCCGAAGGTGACCTTTTATCGCTGATATTCCTCAGTATGTCGTGCGATAGCCAACGCAGCTACAGCACGAAAGACGACGGAATATTAGTGGCTGCAGCCGCAACCGCCAGTCCCACAACCGCCCTGACCATGGTCGTGATCATGGTCATGGTCATGGTGATGGCCGTCTTCGCCGTGAACGTGGCCATGGGCCAGTTCTTCTTCCGTTGCTTCGCGAATAGCGATAACTTCAACG
>NZ_JBBGYT010000362.1:0-550 GCF_037479575.1 Erwinia sp. MYb416 | reverse complement strand
GGCATGACGCGTCAGCAGGTTCGTGATATTGCCGGGCCACCATCAACCGAAATTACGATGGTACATGCGCGTGGTACGTGCCAGACCTATGTGCTGGGTGAACGTGACGGGAAGCAGCAAACCTATTTCGTCAGCTACGCTGACACCGGCCGTGTGATGAACTATGGCTTCCAGAGCTGTAAAGAATACGATACCGATCCTCAAGTTAATCAGTAGCGGATTGTTTGAATGAAAAAAGGCCACTTCGGTGGCCTTTTTTTATACTGAGTTTTCTTCTGTCGCTTATGCCGGAACACTTAATGCTTTCTGGCTGCGTGACCAGATGCGGTGCATCGCCAGTGCCGCGACAAAATCGCTCATTAATTTACCTTCCGCTTTGCTTTCAGTAATAATGCCTTCCTCCTGTTCGTCGTCAGCCAGACCAAAATGCGTCGCAAAGCGCCGTGCATCTCCACTCAGCCCGATCACTTTCAGGTGTTTATAAGCTTCCAGAAGGAAATAGCATGCATCGCCGCGCAGCAGCAGCGCATCGATATTACCATCCGGAACG
>NZ_JBBGYT010000361.1:0-542 GCF_037479575.1 Erwinia sp. MYb416 | reverse complement strand
GAAACCATCAGTACGCCACAGTTGAGTTCGCGGCGCAGCTGGTCGATCAGGTCATACAGCGCCACCTGGCCGTTGACGTCAACGCCCTGCGTGGGTTCATCGAGTACCAGTAACTGCGGCTGGTTGAGCAGTGCACGCGCCAGCAGTACGCGTTGCATTTCACCACCGGACAGTTTTTGAAGCGGGTATTCCAGCAGATGAGCCGCCTGTACGCGTTTCAGCGCGGGCAGAATATCGTCTGATTTTACCCCGGGGCGCAGACGCATAAAACGCGCAACGGTGAGGGGCAGGGTGACATCAAGATGGATTTTTTGCGGCACGTAGCCAATACGCAGTTGCGCCGGGCGCAGCAGAGTACCGGAGGTGGGGGCGATCAGCCCGAGCACCACACGCACCAGCGTTGATTTACCTGCCCCGTTCGGCCCGAGTAGGGTCAGAATACGGCCAGGTTGCAGCGAAAGTGACACATCGGACAGGACACGGCGCTGTCCAAAGCTCACAGAAATTTTTTCAAGGGCGATCAAAGATGACATGTCGATTAC
>NZ_JBBGYT010000360.1:0-526 GCF_037479575.1 Erwinia sp. MYb416 | reverse complement strand
CCTGGTCGTTCAGGTGCCGGAATACCTCAGTAATGGTGACAAAATTCGCATTCACATCCCTGAGCGTCGTTATATGAGCCGTGCAGACTAGCCACCACGTAAATGGCGCGGTCAGGTGACAGCGCCATAAATAACATGTTATAACATAACAACACTACAGGTAGTCGACCATAAGAATGCCCATCTTATGTTGCTGGTCGATCCAGCGAATCCGGCTGGTACCTAAATTGTAAGGTAGTGGCTGTAATTCATTGCTTTTAAAAGAAACATGACTGAATTTCGCCTGGCCATTACGCTCGCATGAGACTTGCACCTGTTGCTGCTGAATCTTATGGGTACATTCAGACTCCACAATCCTCCCGCTAAACTGGATGATCCCCGAAGTGCTTTGCGGCTCTGCCATTACATTGCTCGTCCATGATGCGAAAAAAATAACGATTGCTGTTGTAGCAATAATGTTCATATTAACCTCGCTGTTCATCTTCTTCTCGATGACTCTAGCCAATTACGCACGTCGATGTGATGA
>NZ_JBBGYT010000359.1:0-884 GCF_037479575.1 Erwinia sp. MYb416 | reverse complement strand
TTGGGGTTTGGACTGCTCTTTTCACTGCTGGCGGCGGTTTCGGTGACGGTCGGCATTATCGCACTCTGCGAATCGCTAATCGTTAATCAGCAAGATCAGCTGGCGATGCTGCTACTGCTGGGGTTCGGCCGGGTTATCGGCGCATCCTACCTCTGTCAGATAGTCCTGCTTGGTCTGACGGGCTCACTGGCTGGTTCGCTACTGAGTATGCTGTTGTTCAACGGCATCACCTTTACGACTTTCGACCACGCGCGCGAACTGGTGTTTCCACTGGTGGTGAGCGGCAGGATACAGATAATCAGTGTCGCTTATGGTGTACTCGTCAGCTTTATCGCTTCGCTGTTTGTGTTACGCGCTATTGGCGCCGCGACAAAGGGAAAATAATGGAAAAAACTGAAGAGCGTTACGCCGCGCTGGGCAAAATCTATACGTTACGTACCTCTGTACAGCTTGCGACCAGCGCCGAGCAGAGCCGAAACCTGCTGTATGCCGTGCGCGCCGGCAACTATCATTTGCTGCATGACGACCAGCAGAGCCTGATTGGCTATGTCACGTGGGCGGCTATCAATCGCGACGGCTGGCGTATGCTGCAATGCCAGCAGCCGCCGCGCTATCTTAGCGAATGGAGTGAAGGACGGGTTATGCTGCCGATGGATGTGGTGGTGCTACCCGAATGGCGCACCGCGCTGCAAAGGTTATTGCGCCCTGTTTGCCGTCGCATGCCGCAGCTCGCTGCTTGGCGTGCCGGGCAGCCGCCGCGTCTTTATCGCGTTTTGCGCCGGGGGAACCATGACTGATTTCACTGCGGCATGGTCAGCGGCCATCGTCACGGAACCGTTTGCCAGCTGGCGTATTACGACAGCGCGTACACTATGGCATAACCC
>NZ_JBBGYT010000358.1:0-879 GCF_037479575.1 Erwinia sp. MYb416 | reverse complement strand
GCATGATACAGCCCTTTCGGGGCAGATTAGTGCCCATTTTTTTGTTGATAACTGGCAACTTATGGGGTTAAGAGAACAAATAATGAACCGTTGGTATCATCAGTGGTTTGGCGTAGTCAGGGATTCCAGGTAGAATGAGCGGCTATTTCATTCAAAGCTGGTTAAATAATGCATCTGGATAAAGATCTCTCCACCTGGCAGACCTTCCGTCGACTCTGGCCAATGATTGTGCCATATAAGGCGGGATTGATTGTGGCTGCAGTCGCACTGATTCTTAATGCGGCTGGCGATACACTCATGCTGTCACTGCTGAAGCCTTTACTCGATGATGGTTTTGGTAAAGCGAACAACGCCGTACTGCTATGGATGCCGCTTGCCGTAATGGGCCTGATGCTCGTTCGCGGCGTTACCAGCTACGTTTCCAGCTACTGTATTTCCTGGGTGTCTGGCAATGTGGTCATGGGCATGCGCCGCCGCCTGTTCAGCCATATGATGGGCATGCCGGTCGCCTTCTTCGACCAGCAGTCTACCGGTACACTGCTATCGCGCATCACCTATGATTCTGAACAGGTTGCCTCATCCTCTTCCGGTGCCCTGGTGACTGTGGTGCGTGAGGGTGCTTCTATTATCGGTCTGTTTATCTTGATGTTTTACTACAGCTGGCAGCTGTCGCTGATCCTGATCGTTCTGGCACCAATCGTTTCATTTGCTATTCGTTCGGTCTCTAAGCGTTTCCGCAATATCAGTAAAAATATGCAGAACACCATGGGCCAGGTGACGACCAGCGCGGAACAGATGTTGAAAGGGCATAAAGAAGTGCTGATCTTTGGTGGTCAGGAAATCGAAAGCGAGCGCTTCAACCGTGTGAGTAATCGCATG
>NZ_JBBGYT010000357.1:0-981 GCF_037479575.1 Erwinia sp. MYb416 | reverse complement strand
GGTACTGGAAAAAATGGCAAAATTTGAATCAATATTGTACAAGGCCGAACCGGTGCCAGGAGCGTAGCGATGATACCTGTAGACTGGCCCGGCAGAAAGCGAAACTGTGACGCCATAAGATGCCCGCAATGCACCACGGCTGCCCCTGTGCGTAGTAGTGCACATCAATGTGGGAGGGGCTAAAACCGGGGGGTGGCGCCATCCTGCTAACGGATTGTACATGATGACGGTACAGCCTGGCACCATACCATGAAACCGTGGAGGATGTCAGATGAACCCGGGTAAGAAAGGCCTCTGCGGCTTCGGGGGGATGGGGGATGAAGACTGGGCGAGAATTGCTACAAGTAACAGCAGGCAAAGATGGCGCTGATTGCCATCGACTATCTGCGCCTGATTCAGCTGAAGGAAACAGCCGTCACGATCTGGCCGTTGGTGAGGTGTCCAAAGGACTTACATCACTGGCTAAAACCATCCGCACACCTGTGGTCGCACTCAGCCTGCTGTCCCGCAGCGTTGAGTAGCGGGCTTCATATTTATTCGTCACGCTTTTGCTTCAGGTAAGCTGAGAGCCAGGTCAGGAAGTCGATTAACGTTGGGGGAAACCCGGCGCAATCGCCAACTCTGTTTTCAGTAATTAGGTTCATGGCTGGTCCAGCCAGCTCATTTGTTGGATATTCAGCAAGAAATTTATCGATTTCATCAATAAGATCATTATCTATTGCACCAATAACGTCTATCGAAGAGTCCACAACTTCAGGGTAAGTTTCTCCATACGCATCGATATCATTACCGAGAAATACAGAGAAGTATGTTCTGATATTTTTGTAATCAATCATGATTTCACTTCCCATCCAGACTGTGTGCCCCCACAATAATGCATCCCGCTTTTGTCACTCCGGTAGGTTCCGGGACCAGGCAAAGGGCGGTGGCACCGGCCAGCTCCAGCACACTCCCGAGAAACCCGATGCCACCCCAGATACG
>NZ_JBBGYT010000356.1:0-1201 GCF_037479575.1 Erwinia sp. MYb416 | reverse complement strand
CGCCATCATTCTGTGGAGCGCCATTGTCGGGCTGATACGCGGCGTCAGTGAAGGGCTCGGCGCTGTCGGCGGAGCCGCGATGATCTACACGCTTAGCGCGCTGCTGTTACTGCTGACGGTGGGATTCCCGAAGGTAAAAACATTTCCCCGCGCCTATCTGCTGTTGGGCAGCCTGCTGTTTGTCAGCTATGAAATCTGCCTGTCTCTCTCGCTGGGCTATGCCCGCAGCGGCATGCAGGCGATTGAAGTGGGTATGGTGAACTATCTCTGGCCCAGCCTCACCGTCCTGTTATCGGTGTTTATCGCCCGACAAAAATGCAGCCTGCTGATCGTCCCGGGAATGACGGTCTCCCTCGTCGGGATCGCCAAAGTGCTGGCGGGTGAGCATGCGTTGTCGCTGGCAGAGATCGGCAATAACATCGCCTCAAACCCTCTCAGTTATGGCCTGGCTCTCGCGGGCGCCGTGATCTGGGCGCTTTACTGCGTGCTGACGCAAAAAATAGCCCGGGGCAGTAACGGCATCACGCTATTCTTTATGCTGACCGCACTGGCGTTGTGGATAAAATATTTCTCCGCATCTCAGCCAGAGATGATCATCACGCTTCCGGTGCTGGTGAGTCTGGCGCTGGCTGCGCTGGCAATGGGCCTGGGTTATGCGGCATGGAACATCGGCATCCTGCACGGTAATGTGACGTTGCTGGCTACCGCGTCCTATTTTATTCCCGTGCTTTCGGCCATGCTGGCCGCCTGGATGCTGGATGCCAGCCTGTCGGTCAACTTCTGGCAAGGCGCTGGCATGGTCAGTCTCGGCTCGCTGCTGTGCTGGTGGTCAACGCGCACAACAGCAGGGGTAAACGTGTCCGGTACCTCAGCGTAAAGCGCCCCCGCGTGACGGCTCGCTAACGGTAATACATCGCAATACGCTGGCCGTTCACCTGCTCGATGGTCACGGGCAGATCGAAGATCCCTTCGATCACCTCAGGCACCATCACCTGCTCTGGCGTACCGCGGAATACCACCTGTCCGTCCTTCATCGCCAGGATGAAGTCGGAGTACGCCGAGGCAAAGTTAATATCGTGGATCACCAGCACAATGGATTTTTCTAACTGATCGGCGGCGCGTCTGAGCTGCTTCATCATCGCCACGCTGTGCTTCATATCCAGATTGTTCAGCGGCTCGTCCAGCAGGACATATTGCGTGT
>NZ_JBBGYT010000355.1:0-1096 GCF_037479575.1 Erwinia sp. MYb416 | reverse complement strand
ATATCAGGTGTCGGCGGGTCAGGCTCGACAGTGGAACAAATGACGCCATTCTGGCTCCCTCCAGGGGGTGTTTCATGCAGCAGCATGTCAGCGTTTGGAACCGCGCTAACATAACGTATTCTCGCCCGATCACAATGCATAAATATCAAGGTGAGGTCGCTGGCCCTTGAACGACATAAGGTGATGGAGAGCAGAGGGGTAATACGTTTTGCAGAGTGAGTCTAAGGCGAGAACGAAGTGAGGGTGAAAGCTATTGGGCCTTGCGGCCCAATAAGGTCAGGCGGGATTACTCAACGCGCAGCACACGGCTGGTATTGGTGGTTCCGGTGGTGCTCATCACATCGCCCTGGGTAACAATAACGAGGTCCCCTGACATCAGGAAGCCTTTTTCACGCAGCAGGTTTATCGCATCATGTGCAGCGGCAACACCATCATTATTGCTGTCGAAGAAGACCGGGGTGACGCCACGATACAGCGCGGTCAGATTCAGCGTACGCTCATGACGCGACATCGCGAAAATTGGCAGACCCGAGGTGATACGTGAGGTCATCAGCGCAGTACGGCCCGACTCGGTCATGGTGATAATGGCCGTGACGCCCTGCAGATGGTTTGCGGCGTACATTGCCGACATCGCAATGGCTTCTTCGATATTGTCGAACTGCACATCAAGACGGTGTTTGGAGACGTTAATGCTTGGGATCTTCTCTGCACCCAGGCAGACTTTCGCCATCGCTGAAACGGTTTCTGCCGGGTACTGACCTGCTGCCGTTTCCGCAGACAGCATAACGGCATCGGTGCCGTCGAGCACGGCGTTGGCCACGTCCATGACCTCTGCACGCGTCGGCATCGGGTTGGTGATCATCGATTCCATCATCTGGGTGGCAGTGATCACAGAACGATTTAACTGGCGAGCACGACGGATCAGGGCCTTCTGAATACCGACCAGCTCCGGATCACCAATCTCAACGCCCAGGTCGCCCCTGGCCACCATCACCACATCGGAGGCAAGAATGATGTCATCCATCGCTTCCTGGCTTGCCACGGCTTCGGCACGTTCCACTTTGGAGACGATTTTTGCATCACAGCCGGCTTCACG
>NZ_JBBGYT010000354.1:2312-3488 GCF_037479575.1 Erwinia sp. MYb416 | reverse complement strand
CTATAACCCAGCAGCAACCAGCTACCTTTCATCCGGTGAGCGGCGTTCTCCAGTGCAGGCCATGCCTCAGCGGCAACGGCGTGATTCATCGCCTCGATGTCGCGCGCTAATGTCTCACTCAGTGTCTGGCACAGACGCTGAAAATAGTGCGCATCATGGTGGGCAAGCTGGTTCAGACGTTGGGCGATATCCGCGAACAGGTCCGGCGCATCGGTCTGCAACAGCGCAGCAATGTCCGGGAGAGACACGGGCTTTAGCAGCAAGTGGTCGGCGACCTGCTGTGCCTGCGGATGGTTGAGAATCTGGGCGTCAGCAGAACAGAGCACAATGCGCGTGCGATGCGGCTGATGACGTTCGCTGCGGCGCAGGATTTTTGCCAGCGTCAGGCCATCCGGGCGAGGCATGCTGAAGTCGATAAACAGTAAATCCCATTGCGCCTGTTTTGCGGCATCCAGCAGCGCACGTCCATCACCGAAAGTGTCAGCCTGAATGCCACAGTGTGCCAGCTGTTGTTGCATCACCAGCAGGTTGGTCGGATGGTCATCGATAATTGCCGCACGTAGATGGTGGGTCATGGCCGCAACAGGACGCGCCTGTGTTGCTGCAGGCTGTGGTGGATTGATCACCTGCCACGGCAGCGTGACGCTGACAGAGGTGCCTTCGCCAGGTGCCGATTGCAGGTCAATGGTCCCCCCCATACGACTCACAATTTCACGGCAGATAGAGAGCCCCAGCCCGCTGCCCTGCACTGACAGTTGACGGCCGGAAGGTGTCTGATACCAGGGTTCAAACAGCCGTTGCTGTTCAGCCAGAGGAATGCCGCTGCCGGTATCAGCCACCCGCAGGCAGAGCCGGGGCGGATCCTCCTGGGCGGCCAGCGTCAGATGGATTTCGCCTTGCAGAGTAAACTTAATGGCATTGCCCATCAGATTATTGGCGATCTGTTGCAGGCGCTCACCATCAATCAGTACCCAGGCGGGCAGGGCCGTTAATGCACTGACTTTCAGCTGCGGGCCATTACGGCGAATAAGGGGAGGGTAAAAAACGGCCAGATGCTTCAGCCAGCTTTCCGGTTCCAGCGGGCGCGGCACCAGACTGAAGCTGTTGCTCTCTACTCTGGCATGATCCTGGAGATCATTGAGCAGCGTCAGCAGGCTGGCAGCGCTGCTGTAGATC
>NZ_JBBGYT010000354.1:0-2237 GCF_037479575.1 Erwinia sp. MYb416 | reverse complement strand
GGTCAAGATAGCGTCTTAGCAGGAGGATCAACAGGAAGACAATGGCAAACAGGGCCGCCACTAGCACGAACAGCGATATTGGCCGCATGGTTCCCTGATGACCGTCATCAACACTTTCCGGTGTACTGCCCCAGTTCTCCCGCAGCCGCTGCCAGCTCTCCGCCGGGATCTGTTGCAGGCTATTGTTCAGTAATGCCCGCAGTAGCGGCTGGTCAGGGGCAATGCCCAGGGTAATGGGCCAGGCAGTATCACTGGCAGTAAACGCCAGTTGCAGCGTATTGACATAACGGCTCTGGACACGCCAGCGAGCCGACAGCACATTGTCCACCAGCGCATCAATCTGACCGCTGGCCAGTGCGTCATACAGGCGGGTTGTGTCATCGAACACCTGAGGCTCGCTGCCTGCAGGCAACAGACGGGAAGCGATATCGCCACGCTTTACACCGATCCGCTTGCCATTAAGATCGGCCCAGCCACTGATGCTCTGTTCCGATGGACGAACATAGACGCCCCACAACGCTCGCCAGACGGGCTGCGTATTATTCAGCATGGCGTCATTACCGGTCAGCGGTAACGTCAGTTGGATCAGGGCGCGACCCTGGGCAACCAGTGTACCCGCCTGCTGAGCATTGCTGACCCAGTAAGGCTGAAAGCGTAACCCGGTGAGCTGGCCAATGCTGTTGAGCAGATCCACGCTGTAACCGGCGGGCTGACCGCTGGCATTGCGGTAGCTCCACGGATAATCGTCACTGACGGCGGCGTAGATAATCGTCGGATGTTGGGCGATCCAGTTACGCTCCATCGGAGTAAGGCGGGCGGTATTACTGTCCTGATAACGCGGCAGTGCGCTGCTCCAGCGTGCTTGGATACCGTTGACCACCTCCATAGGGAGCTGACGAATAGCACTGTCCAACTGCTGCGTCAGTGCCGGACTATGGGTCATTGCCCTGATCTGCAACACACCCGGATCAAGGGGCGAGGCCAGCTGGTAGACTTCACCCTGTTGTAACTGGCCAAGCAGGAACCCCGCGCTGGTTTCATCCGCGACCACATAATCACTGTGCTGATTCAACAGCCCTGAGAGTGCCTGCACATCGCTGTCAACGATCTGCCAGCGATGCTGTTGAACAAAGTCGGGATTAACCCGCGCCAACGTATCACGGCTGACGCTGATGCGTGCTTCGCTGGAGTTAAACATTACCGGACGCAGATTGTTGCGATTACGATAGATGCGCAGTGGGCTGCTAAACCAGGGCTGCGTGGCGCTGATGCCGGGTGGCAAAGGGTGCTGAGGCACGCCGAACAGCACGTCCACTTTCCCCTGCTGTAACGCTGCCAGCATGTCTGGCAGGCGATTAAAGCCCTGTACGTTCATACTCAGGCCGCTGGTTTGCTGTAACGCCACCAGATAGTCTGCGTTGATGCCGTAAAGATCGTTACCCACCACCATGTTCCACGGCGAACCGCCACCCACCAGCACGCCAACGCGCAGGTTTTTTAACGATTCTGCCGCAGGTGAAGCCAGCGGCATCATCTCCTGCGGTAGGGCAATACTGCTGATGGGGCGCAGACTGGCGCTGACGCTACTGACGCACAGCAGCAGGATAAACAACAGTTGTCTGGTTATCACTGGCGTGACTGCCACAGCTGTGCCAGTTCAACCACCGACTGTGCACCGGTTTTATCCATAATATTCTTCTTATGCGTGCTGACCGTTTTGTTGCTGATATGCAGCTGTTCGGCAATTTGCAGGTTGGACTGACCCCTCGCCAGCAGGGCAAGGATCTGCAACTCTTTAGCGGTGAGCTGTTCATGCAGCGTTTCATCCTGCTGCTGAGGCGGGAAAGCCCGTTGTCCCCCCAGCACGGCGAGGACGGCCGATAACAGCTGGCTTAACGGCTGGCGTTTTGCCACAAAACCCGATGCCCCGGCCGCTTCTGCCAGACGCGGCCAGACACGCTCTTCCTGCGCAGAATAGATCACCACGGGCAGTGAGGGGGCAAGCCGTTTAATACGTTTAAGCAGTTGCAGACCGTCGCTGTCAGGCAGACCAATATCGAGGATCACCACGCTGACACGCTGACTGTCGAGTAACGCGAGTGCATCCTGCTGATTTTCAGCAGACAATAAAGTCAAAGGGAATGGCGCATGAACCAGAGCGGCTTCCAGTGCAACCTGCACCAGCGGGTGATCGTCAATCAGCAGCAACGTGGTCATGAAAAAGTCCAATATAAAAC
>NZ_JBBGYT010000353.1:0-1096 GCF_037479575.1 Erwinia sp. MYb416 | reverse complement strand
GAGTTAACCGCGTGTACGCACAAAAAAGTGTCACCGTTCCCATTTTTGGTTCGGGTATCGTCAGAATAAAGGAGCATAAAAATATCACTGCTGAAGATTTATTAAAAATCATGCTATGGACCTTCAGAATCAGTGAAATGCGTTTTGCTTATCCTGCAAAATTAACCATCATCATTCATAAAGACAAAATTGATAAGATAAATCTTTTTGAAATTCAGTCCGCAAGAAATGGGCTGTAATACAGGAAACCACAAACCAAAGGAGTGATAACATGGCCTACCGAACGAAAACATACATTGCGGGTGAATGGGATGGGGATCAAGATGCTATCAAGCAATTGCATAGCTGGAATGACAGTGAACATTTGAATTTATCGTTCACTGATGCACATGATTTAACCCAGGCCAGAGACAGCAGTTTAAATTGCAGCATAAAATCCTCCCTGGCAACACGATTAGATCATTCAAAAACCTTCGTTCTTATTGTCGGAAACAATACTAAAGATGCCAGAAGTGGTGGATGTCGATATTGTGACAGTTATAAGAGTTCGACTCAGAGTTGTGCCAGGGGGCATTCCGTTGATCACCGTAGTTACATCGAGTATGAATGTGAGAAAGCAGTAGAGGACAAACTGAATATCGTCGTTTTATACAATGCAGCTTACATTAGAAAATCTAAGTGTCCTGATTCATTGACAGGTATCGGTAAGCATGTCGCCATGCGTGACATCGTAAATGGAGCCTACCGCTGGGATTACCCGGCGGTAAAAGCAGCCTTAAGTTAATTACATCCATTTTATCTTCCCATCCTTCTTCATACAAACGGAACGAATACGTAACACCTTACATACGTATTCGTTCCGCTATATTCCCTGCTACTGCGCACTCTCTGCAAACGGCACTTTCACTTCCCGACTGACGGTGGTCGTTATCTCAGACTTATCGGTAAACGACGGCCAGTCGGAAGATTTGGTGATGAACTCCCAGGCGTAGTATGCCTTCCCCTGGTCCCGTATTTTCAACTGCAAAACACGCCAGCTCTCATCGTGACAATGGGACTTGCGGGCATAATCCTGTTCAGAGAAACAGGCCCGGAT
>NZ_JBBGYT010000352.1:0-1598 GCF_037479575.1 Erwinia sp. MYb416 | reverse complement strand
GTACTGACCAGGCTGGTCAGTACCAGGGCTTTAACAATCTTCATGTCGGACTCCTTAGGATTAATGTCGGCATGAAGATAACAGCAGTCACCCTTAACCACGATTTTGCTGAGGAAAATATGAAATTTCCCAGAGGGCCAGGGATGTGAAAGGCTGATACCCACCACGTTAATCCCCTACTCTTTACCTTCCGTTACCCAGACAGAGGGCCAGTCAGCCGGTTGACCGCCGTTGCAGCCAGGTTGATTTTTAAAGCGTGCCAGGTGGAATGTCTTGCCGTCATAGATCCAGCCACCATTACTACCACACTCGGCGGCCTCATTACCCCGATCGGAGAAATAGAGATGGCCGACGGCTGAATCATATCCGCCTTGGGCAAACATCGTTTCCTGCATCGGCTTGCCGTCAGTGCCGTTTAGCGGCAGCGGCAGCGTCAGCCGCCGTGTGTCTTTCGGTTTATCACGTGCACTGATGAACACGACATTTAATGTTTTAAAGTCCCCCGGACCACAGTTGACCATGACCAGCGCCTGCGTGTCGTTCAGCGGTTCAGCATAGCTGCGTGCGCGAGTATCATCATCCTGAGGGCACTGCAGTTGATTCAGCAGGTTGCCATTGGCAGCAATTGCTCCGTCAACCAGTGCGGCAGGATCGGTCAGAGGCACGACGGCAGGAACCGGGAAGTTCAGTGCCACAAGTGCGGGTCGGGGCAGAACGGCTGAAGAGGGCTTGTTGCCCACCCTCAGCAAGGCTGTCTGGTTATCCAGACGTCCCTGTCGTTCATCCACCAACAGCAGCGCGGCAGTCAGCCCCTCCAGAGAAACGCTTTCCGGTCCGGCAGTAAAGGCCATCGTCTGCGCATCCTTGGCCTGCTTCACCCACGCCTGGATCACCGCCAATTGATCGCTGCTGCCCACAACGTGCTCATCACTGCTCTGTGGTGTGGCAATCTGGATATCTGAAGACCAGGCCTGACCATCCAGCCAGATCCCGTCTGCTTTCAATGCTGTCCACTGCTGGAAGCTGATCGAAGGCTGTGCCTCCGCACCCGCCTGACGTTTAAGAATGATACGTAGCGTCTTGTCAGTGTTGCGCACATCACAGTCATTCACGTTGTTACAGGTGACCTGCCAGTTTTTAAAGACCTTCTGTACCGGCGCATTAACCCACTCTTCTGCATGAACTCCCGTACTTAAACCCAGTAGCATGAGCGCCATCAACATCTTGTTATTATTCATTATTACTCTCTGAATTAATTAAAAAAAGCCGAAGCGAGGTTTTACTCTCGCCCTCAGGCTGCTGCTGATGGCGCTAACCAGAGCATCCCCTTCCCGCAGGGTTACTCAGTTCCTGCCGTTGCCCAGACGGATGGCCAGTCTCCCGGCTCACCACCATTGCAACTCTGCTGATTGTTGTAATGTGTCAGATGGAATGTCTTACCATCATATTTCCAACCGCCATTATCTCCACAGTCAGCAATACCCCGCCCGCGCCCGGAATAATACAGCTCACCCGTTTGCGGATCGTAGGTTGCTTCAGTAAACCAGCTCATCACCCTGGGTTTGCCGTCTTCATCATTGCCGGGTAATGGCAGAGTC
>NZ_JBBGYT010000351.1:0-887 GCF_037479575.1 Erwinia sp. MYb416 | reverse complement strand
CCCCAGTGCGTGATGGTGCGAATCTGCTGGGGGTGCTCAGCGTGGGGAAAGCCAACAGTACGATGGTGCCGGTGATCCGCCGCAGTGAACACCGTATTCTCTGGGCGGGTGCAGCCCTGCTGGGTATTGCTTTGCTGATCGGTCTGGGGTTTGTCCTGTGGATTAACCGCTCTGTTGGTCGCCTGGTGCGTTATGCCGACTCGGTAACAGAAGGCGATGTGCAACCACTGCCAGCCATGAACAGCACTGAGTTACGCAAACTGGCGCAGGCGCTGGAGAGTATGCGTCTGCGGCTGGAAGGGAAGCGCTACATTGAGCATTATGCCCATGCGCTAACCCACGAACTGAAAAGCCCGCTGGCGGCGATCCGCGGCGCGGCGGAAATCCTGCGTGAATGCCCCCCGGCTGAGGTGGTTCAGCGTTTCTCTGCGAATATTCTTCAACAAAATATTCGTATGCAACGATTGATCGACAATTTGCTTCGCCAGGCAACGCTGGAAAACCGCCCTGAAATTCAGCGCCAGTCGGTCAGTCTGCTGCCTCTGATTGCCTCACTGTGTGACAGCCGGGCGGTGCAGGCTCAGGGTAAATATCTGGCCTTCGACGATGCAGCCATTGACGGGCTGTCTATGCGGGCCGATGCGCTATTACTGGAGCAGGCGCTGGGAAATCTGCTGGATAATGCACTCGACTTTACGCCTCTGGAGGGCGAAGTGAGGATTCAGGTCAGCCAGTCAACCGATGAGGTGATATTCCACGTACTGGATAGCGGTAGCGGTATTCCGGACTATGCGATGCCCCATATTTTTGACCGTTTTTATTCACTGCCGCGCAGTAACGGCGAGAAGAGCAGTGGGTTGGGGCTGGCGTTTGTGCAGGAGGTGGCC
>NZ_JBBGYT010000350.1:0-1885 GCF_037479575.1 Erwinia sp. MYb416 | reverse complement strand
CTATACGCCTATTCGATCCGGCACTGACATCACGTTCCTGTCGGGCGTGCTGCGCTATCTGATTGAACACGACACTATCCAGCATGAATACGTTGCGGCGTATACCAATGCCAGCCTCATCGTGCGCGATGATTTCAGCTTCGATGATGGACTGTTCAGCGGCTATGACCCGGAAACCCGCAGCTATGACAAAACCAGCTGGCACTATGCGCTGGATGAGCAGGGCTTTGCGCAGCGTGATACCACGCTGATGCACCCGCGCTGTGTGTGGAATCTGCTCAAAAACCATGTGAGCCGCTATACGCCTGCACTGGTTGAGCGCATCTGTGGCACACCGCAGGCCGACTTCCTGTACGTTTGCGAACTGCTGACCGCCACCAGCGCGGCGGACCGCACCGCCACGTTCCTGTATGCACTGGGCTGGACGCAGCACTCCGTCGGTGCACAAAACATCCGCACCATGGCGATGATCCAGCTGCTGCTGGGCAACATGGGCATGGCAGGCGGCGGCATTAACGCCCTACGCGGCCACTCCAATATTCAGGGACTGACCGATCTCGGCCTGCTTTCCCAGAGCCTGCCCGGCTATATGACGCTGCCTTCAGACAAACAGCCCGATCTGGATCATTACCTTGCCGCCAACACGCCAAAAGCGCTGCTGCCCGGCCAGGTCAACTACTGGAGCAACTATCCGAAGTTCTTTATCAGCATGATGAAAGCGTTCTACGGCGATAAGGCCCAGCAAGAAAATCAGTGGGGGTTTGACTGGCTGCCGAAGTGGGATAAGGGCTACGACGTGTTGCAGTATTTCGAGATGATGCATCGCGGCGAGGTTAACGGCTACATCTGTCAGGGCTTTAACCCGCTGGCATCCTTCCCGCACAAGCAGAAAGTGGCTGAATCACTGTCAAAACTGAAGTTCCTGGTGACCATCGATCCGCTCACTACCGAGACCGCCAGTTTCTGGGAAAATCACGGCGAGTTTAACCGCACCGACCCGTCGCTGATCGGCACCGAAGTGTTCCGTCTGCCTTCCACTTGCTTCGCCGAAGAAGACGGGTCGATTGTGAACTCCGCACGCTGGCTGCAATGGCACTGGAAAGGCGCTGACGGGCCGGGTGAAGCACGTAATGACGGGGAGATCTTAGCCGGCATCTACCTGCGCCTGCGTCAGCTGTATGCGCAGGAAGGCGGTGCGTTACCTGAAGCCGTCTTAAACATGAGCTGGGATTACCAGACGCCTGAAGCCCCTGCCTCCGAAGAGGTGGCGCGGGAGAGCAATGGCCGCGCGCTGACCGATCTTTCGGACGCCAGCGGCAATGTGCTGGTGAAAAAAGGTCAGCAGCTCAGCAGCTTTGCCCAGCTACGTAGCGACGGCAGTACCGCCAGCGGCTGTTGGATCTTCGCCGGAAGTTGGACGCCGGAAGGTAACCAGATGGCGAGACGCGATAATAGCGATCCCACCGGGCTGGGCAACACGCCGAACTGGAGCTGGGCATGGCCGCTTAATCGCCGCATCCTGTATAACCGTGCGTCTGCCGACCCGCAGGGCAAACCCTGGGATTCGAAACGCCAGCTGTTGCACTGGGATGGCGCAAAATGGGCCGGGCAGGATATTCCCGACTACAGTACCGCGCCGCCGGGCAGTGAGGCGGGTCCGTTTATTATGCAGCCGGAGGGAATGGGACGACTGTTTGCGCTGGATAAAATGGCGGAAGGCCCCTTCCCGGAACACTACGAACCCTTTGAGACACCGATTGGCACTAACCCACTGCACCCGTCTGTGGTGTCCAACCCGGCTGCCCGCGTGTTCCGTGGCGACCTGGACAATATGGGCCAGGCAACGCAGTTCCCGTATGTCGGCACCACCTACCGCCTTACCGAG
>NZ_JBBGYT010000349.1:203229-228104 GCF_037479575.1 Erwinia sp. MYb416 | reverse complement strand
CCCATTATGGTGCCCTGAATGAGCTGGCCCGAGGATGTGTTGAACTTTCAAAAATAGAATCCCAATGGGATGAAATGATGCGAATGGCGGGTTCACTGAAGCTTGGGACCATCCATGCATCAGAGCTTATTCGTTCACTGTTGAGAAGTAGCCGACCATCTGGTCTGGCTCAGGCGATTATGGAAGTGGGCCGGGTGAACAAGACTTTGTATCTTCTCAACTATATCGATGATGAGGATTACCGGCGTCGGATACTCACTCAGCTCAACCGGGGAGAAGGACGCCATGCAGTGGCTCGAGCTATTTGCTACGGACAACGTGGTGAGATTAGAAAACGCTACCGTGAAGGTCAGGAAGATCAACTGGGTGCTCTGGGCCTGGTGACCAATGCGGTTGTGCTGTGGAATACACTTTACATGCAGGAGGCGTTGTCACATCTTCGCAAATCGGGGGAAACTCCTGAGGAGGAGCACCTGGTAAGATTATCGCCGCTGATACATGGCCATATAAATATGCTGGGGCATTATACGTTTTCGTTACCAGAAGATATTTTGAAGGGCGAGTTAAGGCCGTTAAATTTCAATACAAACAATGAATTAACCTGTTAGCGTGGTTTTTTACATCATTGGACCTCGAACCCCAAGTTCAGCAAGGCCAGGAACAAGCTGCCGATTACCGCGCAATCCACGGCGGCGGTTCGCCAGTGCCAGCGGTCCGGACTCGCGATACCGCGCAAGCAGACGCCGGCAGTGGCGATCCGTAAGGCCAAGTCGTTGTGATGCAAGCGAAGTGGTGAGCCTGCCATCAATGACGTCCTGGAGGATCTTGAGGCGGTTAACTTCATTCATCGTAAAGCACTCCGAACCGTAAGCCGTCATCAGTTGCGTCCTCAGCCGGGAAACCCTGGAAAAAGGACGATAAAGCGGACATCTCAATATAGCCAGAGGCGGACATCTGAATTTAGCCGTTACATAGCCAGTTCATATAATACTAGTTATGTTAAATTAAAAGCGGATCCGCGGGATTTAACAGATGAAAGCGTGAGGAGGATTTGCGAGACCAGGAAGGATAACCCCCCGCTGTCGTTTCTGAAGCGCCGGTGACGGGTTCACGGTCTACACGCAGCTGCCCCGTCCTGCCGGAATGTCTGCTCTGAGCGAAAAGCAGACGCGTAAAAGCCCAACGAGAACACCTCTTAATTTAATTTAATTTAAATAACTGAAATATATAATAAAAAAAGAGCCGATCAGCTCTTTTTAGTATAGGTTTGGGCTATCCTTTGGGGGGGTATTTATCTTTACCGTGCGAATCTTTTTCACGAATTTGACCATCTCTTCCATGAATTATTAATTCACTACCTTGATTTTGTGTAATAGCACGAGCTGCATCGATAGCTTGCTGCTGTGTGTCATGTATCGAGGTCGCTTTTATATTACCTGCCCCTTTTACTGCCCACTCACCGTTATGAGGAACCACGTGCTGGTTTTTACCCATTTAATGCCCTCCAGTAGTGTGAAATTTAATTTTAGATCCATTTTGGCTCAAAAAATACAACATATAGTATTTTAGTTGATCAAAATCACAATATGTACACGACCATACTATTCAGCTCCACATAATCCAATTGGCACGATATAGGCAATGTTCGCATTTGGCACATATCTGACGCTCACCCTTACCCATCCTCTCTGTTCCCGGGCATATTGTGCTCCTCTGCGTCAGCCCATCGATGCCAACCATGGCTGAGTTTGAACCAAGATCCGGGTTTATCAGTTTCCGGATCTGCGGGATTTAACAAATGGATTCAGAGTGAATATGGTGAAGAGAGTGGGAAAAAAAGGCACTTGATCAGGAGAGGAGAATTTATGACGATTACACTGTAGAAAAGGTAAATCATGCAGGTAAGAATCTTTTCCGCTTACCTGCATGATACTTCAGAAGCAACTGTCCGAATCGTTAAGCCGGGCTGAAACGCGCAATGACGTTACCGGTGAAGTCTACCCTGACATCACTTACCGACATGAGCTGTCCAGTGAGCCTGTCACCATTGCTCTCAATCCATAACGTGGTGAAAATCGTGCCGTCAGGATAGCGATAAATACCAAGGCGGCTGAAGTAATCCCGGCGGACGAGCATGGCGAAATCCGGGCCTTCCCGGCTGGCAGCATAAACAATACAGTTTTTAACCGGATACAGGCTGAAGTTATCACTGACAGGCGTCTGATTAAGCGCGGGCGGACGTATCGCGTCCATTTTCAACTGCTGCATTCCGTCACCGTATAATTCTCCGGAAAGAATAAGAATATACTCTTGGCCATCCGATGCCAACTCTCCTACCTGTCGAATCACATCACTGACATTATTTAACTCATATAAGTTTTCGACTACATCCTTTTTCATTTCATCAATAACGTGGTTTATGAATGACCTCTTTATCACTTCAACCGGCATCAGGAAATTGACATTATTTTCAGTATCCCCCATTAGCATTTCTTTATTGATATTAACCCTGCCTTTCAGCGTAAACCCGCTATTATAGAGAGATGCATTATGATAAATCTCGAAAAGGGACAAAATGGCGTCTGATTGCATGACGCTTCCCCATGCACTTGTCAGCTCATTATCGACAGCCCTGAGACGGGAACTGGATACTAAGGTTTCAGTAATTTTTTTCCTTATGATGCTATTAATTTCATTAACGTATGCATCGATAATTTCGTTAAAAGCTGTCGCGCGTGGAGGGTACTCAGACGGGTCGATTAAATATCCCGAATAGGCAACAGAGGCATCCATTTTAAGCCTGGTGAGCTGATAAAGCAGCTGCGTACTGGCGCCTGAGGAGAATGAGGCTGCCTCAGCAGCTCTCAGGATACTGTGGCTTAATGTACTGGTTTCAGGGGAAAGGGTTAATGCCAGCTCCGCAAAATAGGGGTACAGGCTTCGAAGGTCGAAATAAACGCCGGAATAGACGCGACCGGGAATAGTAAACTGCTCTTTTCTGCCGCTCAGGCGCTCTGTTAGTTCAGACAGGGTGTCATACCAAGACCCTTGGTTACCATAATTGCCGCTTTCAAGCCGGAGGATGATGTCGATGACGTCAGACATGCTGCGGATGTTATGCGTCATGGCATCGTGTGAACCCGCCGGGTATACGATGGAATTATTCAAAAGTCGCATAGCGACGTCCGTCAGTCTGACGTTTTTACCGGGCTTCAGATGAGCAATGATGTACCCGGCAGTAAGCAGGCGAAGATCGGTGACGGCGTTACGGTAAGCCACGGCCATGGCAGCTTCTTCATCGTAACTGTGACCGTCCAGAAGATTCGCCCATGAATCATCTGTTGCCTGAGAGTCCAGTAAATTCGGCGTCATTAAAACGCTATGCCAGTGATGTTCGGCCTGCCAGTCACGCTTCTGCTGGGACTGGCTGAACCACAGGTTCAGATGATCCGTGGCGTGGTCGGTAGCAAATGTATCGTCACTGCTGACTGCAGAAAGAATTATATGCGGGGCACAGAGGAGATGGGTTATAAGACATTTCCTGTATGTTCGCAAGGTAAGGCCTTTTTTACGTTGTATACGCAGTGACATCATCCAGCTTTCGTGTGATCCAATGAAAGCCGCAATCATTTCACGGTGGCGCTGCTCCTGGCTTACAGTTAACTCTGAAGCAGCACCCTTCTTCCAACCGATAAGGCAGTCCCATAGTTCCACTTCTGTTTCGATACTTAAACTGACGTCCGCTGTCTCCTCAAAAGAACGGTCAAACAGGAGCCATGGCACACGCAGAATCCGGCTGAAATACAGGGAGGTAGTTTCAGTTGTTTTGACGGCTTCCCACCCCAAGCGTACTAAATCATAATGAAATGAACGGCTGAACGTGTGCAGCCACCCGCCTCCGCTGCACTCATCAAGATAATTGCCGTTGTCATAGCGGAAGCTTCTTTTAAGCCGTGTATAGGTTATGCTGAGCCTGTCCACAGCTCCTTCAAATGCGCCGAGGTTTTTATCCTCAAGCGCATCATAAACTTCACCAAAAAATTCACTTGTAAAGGCAGAATATCTTATCGGCTCCACCTTTTTTTTCTTTCTGAAACAGAAACGGAAGAAAAACGCCCATGGATAAGAATAATATACGTTCTGCGATGCTAAGATGGTGATATGTTCGTTTTTTATTGAACCTGACGGCATTAAATAAAGATATGCGTCCCCACATCCTGAGGGCTTTAACATTTTCAAAAGAAACTTAAGCGGCCATGTATATATATCGCTTATCATCTCACCATCTTTCAACTTTATTGAAATAAGGTCGTATTCCTTTTCATCCAGACCGGTTGCGTAGGGCATTATTTCAACCCCATCGACTTTTAGATCTCTAACCTCGTCACCAGGATATATCAGCCATTTCCCCCTGAAAGAATTTTCTACGTACTGCATAACAGCGCGTGAATGAAAATACTTAAGCATAATCCTGCTACGTTTTCCGTCGTCCAGCACATTCAGACTTTGTATGAAGAACCAGACTGAAAGGGCGATGTTCAGGGTCATCCAGAAGAACGCAACCACCGAAAATGCTTTGTTTAAGTAAGAGTCACCGATCGCTGAGAGCAAACCGCCGATGAGAATAAACGCGGAAAGGGAAAGCCCGCTAAGACCTGAAAACATGTACCCGGAATAAAGCTGGTAGGCAGCCTGAATATGTTCACGGGTAGATTTTTTCTGAAAGATAACGCTTATCAGCCCAACCACCAGTGGAAAAACGATGCCGATAATCGTCAGCTGCCCGCCAAGCAGCCCTGACTGCCAGGCTGGCAAGTCTTTTATACCCTTCAGGTAGCTTGCTGCGAAGTGCTTAAACGGAGAGCGGAAGCAAAGGGCAACAACCAGAGCACTTATGGCTGCTCCCCACAGAAGTACCATAGCCTGCACATAATGTGTAGAACACCAGGCAATAGCGCGTTCAAAACGGTTCCATCTAAGATCCCTGTGCTCAGAATTTTTTTTGAGCTTACTTCTGATTTCTGCGCTCAGCGCCCGGCTGAGGTTACGAAAGAATAATCCGCGCATTTAAATTCCTTCTCAAGGCCCACACCGTGGACGAAGTTCAAACAGCGATGATTCTACATCATTTAATGCGATTCCATTGTTCGGGATAGTCAGCTGCTATTCCAACTTTAAGAGCCGGCACTTGCGGTTTTCGGATCTGCGGGGTTTAACAGATGAAAGCGTATGGAGGATATGGCAGAGCAGGACGGATAACCTCCTGCTGCGGCTTCTGGAAGGCGGTGACGGGTTCATGGCCTGCACGCAGCTTCCCCCGTCCCGCCGGAATGTCCGCTTAGAGCGAGGTGCGGACATACTTCGTTGCCCACACCTCAGAATATTAAAGTGCTGGTCTTAGTAGGCCATATTTACGCTCACGCTGCTCAAATGCGACATGCCCACCTTCTAGTACGTCGCATATGGCCTTACGCATGGTGTTGCCATGAGCATGTTCACCGTCTTCCAGCGCACCACAGCGGTAGCTAATCACTTCATCATTATTGCTTGCGACTAGGACCTGCTCGGCATCACAGTTCACCACAAGATTCGCATTGTGAGTAACGATGATGACTTGGCGATACTGTTTTATTTTACGGAATAGCGGCACTAGATGATGCATGATAAAGTCGTTATCAAGGTCATCTTCCGGCTGATCGAATACAAAAGGTGAACCAAACGGATCAGTCGCAAGCTTCAGACAGACATAAAATGTGCCTCGCTGACCAGCGGATAACTTCTCGACCGTCTTACCTTTATATGTAAATTTAGCCTTAACACTGAGATAGGCGGAAATTTTATCCAAGCTAAACAGATGAGACAAGAGTTCGTGCGGTCCAGCACTATTGAAATACTCTTGTTTCCATAACAGATCACCCAATGAAATATTACTCATTCTCTGTTTATCGTCTGGAATAGAAAGAATACTTTCACCTTTAACCAAACGGTCATAATCTTCGACGGAGTTGACATTAAAGATGGCTGCAAGCTTATCAACCGATGATTCTCCTTCTCGTGATGAACGGAACTTTCCTCCGTTCATACATTTCAAGGCCCCGGTATAAAATGCCTCGCGATCAAAGACCACCTCGCCGTAGATCCCGATATCTTGTAGAATATCAATGACAAGAGCCTGCTGTGACTTTGTGTAGTGTTCTTTAGTTTCAGATAGAGAAGAAAAGGCCGTATCTACTGTTTTCTTCTCCTGCTGTATGTGGTTTAAAACCCCCTCGGCCAACTCTTTTCTGTTAGCCGTATTTTTTCTAGCCAGTTCAATCCTCCGCTGAGACTCATTTCGTTGCTGTTCAGCACTATTAATTATCTGTTGGTATTCCGAAACTTTGTCAAGGAGACCAGATATATCTTGTTCAATACCCAGTTGTCGAAATTTGCCTATGATTTCTTTGTTTTTTAAATTTTTAGCTTCTGAGTCTATGTTTGCTAGTTCTATTTTTTTATCAATAACTTTCCTTTGGTTCTCAAAATCTACATGGGGAACCGTAATCTCATCAGTACCTTTAGCATTAATTAAATCAATCTGGTCATTCAACTCGCTTTCTTTTTCTTTTAATTGAATTAGGAAATTTCTCATCCATGTTAATTGTGCATTAATTTCTGAAATACATTTTGCGTTATCTTGAAATATTTTTATTAGCTCACGGTTTTTCTCACTGGTCAGAGTATCAATGTGTTTCTGTGTATCGGCTATCCTTGCAATGTGATATTCAGGCCTATTAATTCTGATGCCTTTTTCATTCTTCATGTTGAAGAACTCAAAAAAAGTACGAAACTCACTCAGGTTAGTATCCAGATCATTTCTGAGTTGAACAGGGAAGGATTGCGGCGGAAGGCGGAGCATTTTCTTTATTTCATCACTGATTTTTTCTGGCTCCTGACACAAATCTTTTATTTCTCCTTGTGAGACGTGAAGATAACTGTAGGAGTTATCTTGCCCATCGAATTCTTGTATCTCTCCATCAGTCTTATTCAACTGAACGCAGAGACGTTCAGGAGACACCAAGCGCGAGCGGACATTTCCGGGGCGTGATGGGGTTAAACGCGACTGTAGGCCGTCCAAGATCAGACTTTTACCTGTTCCCCGACCACCGATAATGGCAATCATATCTTCACTCAGTGGTATGGAAAGCTTTTTAAATTTGATTGATTGTCCATCAAAGATTTTGCCTTCGATCTCAATGTTGCTGAAGTGTACCTTTACCGTTCGCTGATGAAGCCAGTTTTCATCAAGTTCTAGCCTAGCTGCAGGTTCAATTAGTGTCTGGCGCAGGCCCTCAAAAGTTGGCTTTGCCTTCACCCAGCTAAACATGGTACCAATCTTATCCATATCATGTGCGTCGGAACACCGAAACACCGGCATAGCGACAGCTCCAGCATAGCGTCCAGTGTTTAAGAAATAATCCCGCGAGTTAAGAGCCCCTTTCATTTCAGAACCGTCAAGTACAATATGTCCGTCTTTATCAAATTCTGTGGCGATTTCATGAGAACGTCCTTCCGTACCGGCACGGAAACCACCATAACCGTTAGGGCAAACCGCGAGAACCATTTCGCTGAAAAAAGCGAACTGCGAGTTCATATGTTGGCACACGGCGCTATAATCTACAGTGATAGAAGCGATATCTTTTCCATGTTGCTCTAGGCTCTTCTGACTGCAAAAAACTTTTTTTCCGCTAACTGAAGTTGTAGCTATAGGTAGAGTTGAAAGTGCTTCATTAATTCTCTCAGTGGGAATAGATTCTGAAAAAATGAGGTGGATATTGATCCATTCACCTTTTTTATTTTGTTGGGAAACTCTGAGTTCAATATTTGGCAACACAGTTATATGCAAATTCTGCTTTTTTATTTCTTCGCGTATAATTTCTATTTCATTATCTGCAAAGAAAAAATAATTTGTTAGCCCAATAAGAGAAACCCCCGACTCACCCAACTTTTTAACAAAACCTTGAATATCTTTAGGTTCTGTAAATTTGTTAGCTAACCAAGTCATTGGACTGTGGATATGCAAATCCCATTTGTTCCACTCAGAACCTTTCATTTTTGTTCTCCGTATCCTGTAGTTTACCTACTGTATGTGAATTCAATCATAAGCCAGCATTTACTGGTGCACCACTAGTTCGTAGCAGCGGTATCTCGTAGCTCTTTTCCCATTTTTCAACGCAGAATATTGTTAGCAACTTCCGCTCCTGGCACAAAGCGGACCGTCATGCCTGCTTAAAAAACAGGCTCAGCGTAGGATGTTTTCCGTTTTCCAAGCGGCCCCCTTCCAGTGGCCCCGACTTGACATCAAACTCACGGAGACAGAACAGACGCTGACTCGTGGACCTGATTTTGAGAACAATGAAAACAGGGGTTCTGTGCCGGAACCGCCGAAATTTCCGGCATTACGAATTAGTCGATTTTTGAGGCATGTTTGGTATGTGCAGACGTGTACGTTTATGGTGTCGTGATTGAGAATTTATCCGTACCAGCTATGTGAGACGTTGTAATCAGTGATTTTCCGCTCCAAACAGCTATTTCTTTGCTGTCCGGTTGACGACGGTCTTACGTACAGGCGACCGAATGCCAAAATTATGCGTTACGGAAAATTCGCGGTTCCGGCGTGCAACCCCATTTACGGTCAATCTGGTTGGTATGGCAGTCCGCTTGGCAGGTCCAATAACTAACTGCAGCCAGAAGGGCCTGACCCAGATTTACCGATGAGATTCACACCTCGCGCGGGAATGATACTTTCTACCTAACCCTGTTACTTGCTGATATTCGGGTAAATTTCGTCAATCTTGACGTATAAATTTCCCGTTTCGGCTGCCCGTCGGATTTTTTCTTCCATCAACATCCTGAAACTGATGTTGTTTTTTAGCATCAGAACCAGATCATAACCGCTGACACAGATGACCTTCTTTCCTCTTCCCCAGGCATCCAGGCCACTTCGGGTAAACCCTGCCCAGCTGATGAATACGCCACGAGCCCATGATATTTTCTGATCCAATTTCCCATGAAATGCATGTAGATCTGCATTTCCTGTTTTTGTGCTATGCCATTTTGCTTCGACAAGATAGGTTTCGTTATTCAACAGAAAACTGCCGTCTATTTGTTCGCCCTTCAGTCTGAATGCGCCTTTAGGTGATAAATAGAAAGCGGTAAATAGTTCGTTAAGCCATAATTCAAAGCTGTGCCCACGTTGGTGAGGTTGTTGGTTATGGAGAGCCTCCAAGCCTTTAAGAAAATAATCATTATCGATACCGGTGGGCACAATTAAGATAGGTGTAATACCAGATGCCGCCAGACTGTCGGCCCCCTGTATTTTGGTAACGAATCTGCCATAGGCAGCATCATCCTGGGCGGTGATCACACCGTCAGGAATGGATTTTCGGTATTCCCAGAGTCGGGTGACAACCCTTAGAACGGTTTCCCTGTCTGCTTGTTTTAACAGGCAGCGTAATCTCTTTATTTTGGAGTCTCCATCTTTCCGATAGATGTCGTTGTCTATATCGATGGACAACTCAGATTCAAAAAACTCACGCATCGTTTTGTTTGTAAAATCCAATACATAGCCTGCATTATTTGAATCTTCAAAAAGCTGGTTGAAAATTTTTAGCTCTAGCGGTGTAAATATCATTCTTTATTACCTAAGTTTGTAGCTTGCTCTGTCTGACTGTTTTGCACACTCTGATATGGAAAACACCGATTTTACCGGGCCGGGTGCAAGCTATAGAGTTTATTCCCGTACTCGAAGGTTTGGGAAAGTTCCTGGGAGCCGGCCGAAATCACATTGCGCAGACTGCGCTTTTGCCTACGTGTCAGCGGTCGGGGGGCGCGTGAGAACGTGTAGATCCCCAGTTCCTGCACGGAGCAAATGCGTAGAGCATGTGAAAACAGGCCGGTAATGGCCATGATATTTTCGACATCCGGATCGATGGCATTAATAACCTGCGCGATACGTTTTATTTTCACCCGGATAGTGTCAATCGCTGTAGCGGCATCCGTCACATTCGGGGCTTTCACCCAGATAGGCTGATGATGGAACAACCGATTACGGTATTTTCTCAGCTCAATGAGTCGGTTTTGCAGTTTCTGACGTGCATCTCCGCTACTGCGCGAAAACGTCGCGTAGTTCTTGAAACAGCGCCCAAAAGACTGCGGCCACAGAAAGTTCTGATGATTGCCCGAATTACGACCGGTTGGCGCCGCAAAGTCATCTTTAAGAATGAAATGCCAGGCGCTGAAATCGGTGGCGGCGATGATCTGGTCATGCGACCAGACTGGGGGATTGCCAAGGTTACGGTTGCCCTTTTGTCGTTCTTCCTGTTCCCAATCCTGGTTCAGCTTGTCGATGGCGGCGGTTATTTTCTTGTAGAACATTGTACTTTGCTTCCGGCCTCGACAGTGTAAAGCCGGATTGTCCCACCATTTCTGGCCAAACCGCAGCGTGGCTTCCCGATCAATACTGTTACGTAACGTGATCTCCAGATTCTGCAGTAACGGGTAGATCGAGCTGGCGGCGTGCTGTGTCCAGATGTAGACCCCGTAAACTTCGCAGTTCTTTACCGGGCGAAAAGTGGTGATGAAGTGATTCAACCTCGGTGTGGTGATAAGAGGTAGGATGGAGGCATAGTTAGCGTTCTGTGGCATGTTCTTCCTTTCCTGACGGGCGATCCGGTTGACACGCAAGTTACGGGGGTGTAAATTAGCTTCCGTCAGCCTGCGTAACCTTCTTCCCCTTAACTGGTTCTAGTCGTTACGCACTATAGGCAAACCGCTTTTGAAAGCCCACCTTTGGTGGGCTTTCGTCATTATATCTTCCAGATTATTTTTACCGTTCGCATTCCCTGCACTCCCCTTCAATCTTATACCCACCGCAGTCACAGGGCGCCATCGATAAAAATCCATCATAACTGCTGTAGTCACATTTGTACCACAAACAAACCCCCTTTTGACGTTCAGGCAAGTAGATAACACTGGAGGCTCCGCAGTCGGGGCAGAACTGATGAGCTCAAAAAATAGACTAATTCGCTACGCCGGAAATTTCGGCGGTTCCGGCACAGAACCCCAAAACACGGCGAATAGTGACCGTCACTGATGCGCTTCAGCGCATGAAGGCGACAGATGCAGTCTTATGGAACTCTGTGGGTAAGTGTCGCCGGTAGCGCGGCGCAGCCGCCCTGCACTGATAGGTTCCACCAATCCCACCCACCGCCCTGAAAAGCCAGACCCGTTCACCGCCATGAAGAAGCCTGTTTGCGCCGTCGGAGTGGTCCGGTCGAAGACCGGGCGTATCTCCGCGTTAGCGGGCCGTCAGGACCGCTTACGGGCGTGTACTCAGAACCTGAAGCGAGACCTCTCACAGCAACTCGGCTCTTAGTTACAACACCCATTTTTAAAGCCACACAGTTCCGGGCCGCCGGCCCGGGGCGGCTGGGCTTTGCAGTGGCGACCCGGATGCCCGGTGTGTGTGCGCTGTTGAGGTTTGCACTGACATTACCTGCTCAAGCATTGAGTGTTGTAACTAATACTTTTGACTGCTTCTGCCCCGGCCTGCCGGGGAGCTACTCCTGAAGATGATCGTGCGAAACTGTCGCTTCTTTAATGACGCAGGAATATGCCCTGAACGAAGTGAAGGGAGCTACCCCTAAGCCATGCGAAGCAGGCTCAGGGTACTCTTTCTTTAGAAAGCATGTTTTGTTCAGAAGTAACGTTCGGAATTAACGATATCCCGTCAGTACTTTTCGAAGTTAATGACTCACACGGTCGTGCTGCTGGCAACTGTTCGAAGTTAACTGAATGCTTACTGTACTTTGCTGCCGGCGGTGGCCGTTTAACGACGGGAAGCGTGGCCACGAATGCGGTCGGGGACGAATTTCAGGCGTGCGCGGGCCTGCCGGGCGCGGGAATGACCGTTCAGCGCCAGCACAGACACCGCGACGGGCGCGGTTATTTGAAGAGGGTGTGTATCAGAGGGTGACGCCGGCGCGCTCCAGCAGCAGACGGTAATACTTCTCGGCATCGGTCACGTTCAGCTGCGGAAACTCTGCCTTAATGCCCTTTTCCAGCGTCATCTGCATTGCCATCGTCAGCGCACCGCTGGCCGCATAACGACGCCAGGCGCTCTGATATCGGTCGGTACCGTTACGCGGGCGCAGCTGCCGCAGCGTGCCGGCATGTCCGTCAAGCGTGCGTTCGAGTTCGGATACAACTCGCTGCTTCTCGGCGCGCAGCTCAGGGCTGACAACCCAGCGCTTTATCTGCTTCAGGCGGTTTTTCAGGGAGTGATGGCCATCGATGTTGATGCCCAAGCGGGCCATTTTCAGCTGGTGACGTTCGTACTTCTCGCGCATGGACTGCGCAACGCCCGAGGCTACCGCCCACTGGCGGTATTTGTGCAGGTACTGGCGCACGTTTTCGAGCGTCATGCCCCGCGAGGCAAAGAAGTTTTCGGTGAGGAAGATGCGCATCGGCTTGTTCTGGCCAGAGTCCGTGTCGCGGTCACGGTGTACGACGACGTAGTCAAGCTGCTCAAGCACGCGCAGAGCGTTGAGCAGGACGTCATACGCCTTGCGGCCGCTCTCATAGAAGTGAAGAACGCCCATCCGACGCGCCATGTCTTCGACCGGAAGCATCACTTCAAACATGTATTCACTGTCAGGGCTGTAGTCGCAGTTGGCGGCCAGCACCAGGGAAAGTGCGGTCAGGGCCTCGCGGCTCTCTGAACGGGGGGTGATACGCATGGGTTTCGGGCGGAACGTTTTATCAAACATCCGCGAGTAAGGGGTGTAACCCTGACGGCGCAGCTCGGTCAGATCGGCGTTACGACACCAGTCGTGGCCACGGATGCAGGCCACCACTTTGGACGCCATGCCGCGCGGGGTTTTTTCATTAAACTGAGGCTGGTGATTGCGGTGCGTTTTGGCTTGCCCTTTGCGCTGACGATTGGACTCGCCGCGACGGGAAGTACGGTATGCACCCGCCGGTGCTGTAGCTGCCCCGGTCGGAGAAATCGTAAAAATGTGCTCAGACACAGCTCCCGGCACTTATGTTGCGCGGGGGGAGTTGACCTTTAAAAGCCATGAACATATACTCCCTGCATAGAGCAACAAACTCTATACAGTTTTAGTGGGCCCCGTTAGTCTTCTCCTTAGTCGCCAAACCGAGGAAGATTATCGGGGTTTTTGCTTTTTCAGGTTCCGGTAAACTTCTCTTCAGACCCTGTTCCCTGCCACCTTGCGGCGTGGCCCACCAAAATATCTTTAACGATCGGTAATCTACCATCCGAACTCTAAAGAATGCAAATATTTACGTTTCGTCGTTTCTGCGTTTAAACTCGTTTTCAATGATCGTCTCTAACATCTGAGCCTGCGTTACACCATCTTCAGATGCTAAAGCCTCAAGCTTTTCTTTCTGCACGTTTGAAATCACCGCGTGTAAAGCCCGATGAGTTTCGCTGCGCCGCTCAAGGGATGCCTTCTGCCGTTCTTTGGCTGGCACCGGATTACCTTTTCGGTATGAACGCTTAACTTTCGATGAGGAAGAATCAGCATTTTCAACGTGCGACATCTCAGCCTCCCCATAATAAAAAATGGATCATCGTCTGAGAATACTACAACTTCCTGAAATCAGCGACTTACTTTATACAACGGCGTGACCGGCGTTGGCGCGCCCGTTACGTCAGTAAAGTAAGAGTGGAGTTTTGAGAGGTTAATTTGCGGGAGACCAGTCGGTTCCCATGTCCCAGCGACTCTGCCAGTGCACAAGGTACTGTTGTGCAACCGAAGGCATGTCTTTCAGCAGCAGCGCGTTCTCAGAGTTATTCCGGGCTGCCGACCTACTGAAGTTATAGCTGCCCGTTTCCACATTGCGCCCGTCGGTAACGATCGTCTTGTCATGCATGATTCTGAAAGCGCTCACCGTCCTTACCGGAATACCCGCACTGTCCAGTAACGCCATCGCTGCCTGACCGGAACGGTTATCGTTGCCTTTTGCATCGAGCACCACCTTCACATCTACGCCCCGGCGCTTTGCTGCCATCAGGGCTTTCACGACTTCGGGTGCCGTGAACGAGTATCCCATCAGCCGGATGCTCTCCCGGGCGTCATTAATCGTGCTGAGGACCAGCTGCTCCGCGCTGCCTTCGGGGGAAAAACCCACGCTCACCGACGGCGCTGCCATCACCGGCGCAGCGCTCAGTAACAGCGACGCGCTGACGAGCGCCGCGCACAGAGTTTGAACTCTCTTCATCATGTATGTTCTCGTTTACGGCCCTGACCGGGCCGGACGGGCTGAGGCGTACCGCAGCGAAGCGAGGAACGAACAGTCCGCCCGGTAGGGGCAGGATGGGGTCAGGGTTTACCGGACGCGCGATCGATGGCGGCCTGCAGCTGCTGCACCGGAACGGCACCGCCCAGCACGGTCGTGTTCTCCGTCGTGGCCCCGGACAGTGGCATGATGATAAAGCCGGGCGTCCCGGTGAGCCCGATGGCCTGCGCCAGTCCGTCGTTGCGTTCCGTAATCACCTGCGCAGACACCGTTACTGGATCTGAGGGAGCGAAGCCGGCGGCGGTGCTGACCTGGTCAATGTCAGCCTGCGTGAGTTTGCCTTCGTCGTGACCCGTGGCGTAAATGCCGTTGTGATACGCCATGTAGGCCTGCGCCCCCTTCTGCTTCCAGACCTGTAGCCCGCGCTCTGCCGCCGTTTTCGACGTTTCCCAGCGACCGGCAAAGATTGGCCAGTCTTTAAAGATATACTTCACGTCAGGGCGGGCTTTCATCACCTGTTCAACCACCGGTGCCATCCGGCTGCAGTACACGCACTGATAATCGAAGAACTCAATGACCGCCACGCGTGCATCCACCGGACCGACGGAGGGTACGTCCGGATCCGTTGTCAGCGCCCCCTGCAGCTTCACCGCCGCCGTGCGCATCGAGAGCGACAGCCTGTCGGCCTGCTGCGCCTGTAGCTTCTGGCTGACCTGCAGCAGGATTTCCGGGTGGGCAAGCAGGTAATCACCGGCAATTTTGCCAATGTCCGCCTGCTGTTGGGGGGTAAAACCGTCTTTCGTAACGGGGTCAGCGTGTGTCTCCGCACCCGCAGACGCGGCGCAGCACAGCAGGGCGGCCGTCATGGCCACCTTCAGTAAGGTCTGTTTCAAAGGGGTTTCCTCAGCGCACGTGGCGCCACAGTGATTTGGGTATTTTGTCAAACAATCGTCCGGCGAACAGTTCTGCCCGCCGGTGGTCGGCGGCCGCGTTAAACAGGTAAAGCGCGTCGCCGGTCAGGGTGTGGTTCTGGTGCTCTGCCACCTTCTCCAGCGTGTCGGCGCTCTGGCAGCGTCTGAGCCGGTAAAGCCAGTCTTCTCTCGTCATTTATCTCTTATCTTCAGCAGGTTATCGTTCCTTCTGGATATGACGCTGCCCGTCATGGTTAAGTTCCCCGTGCTCCATTTCCCGTCCCCGTTCCCCGCCCGGCGGCAGGGTGATTTCCTGGCGGCGGTCGAGATCGCGTGCAGCCGCGTCGAGCACCTGCCGGCTGACGCTGAGATCCGGCTGCTTTTCAGGCGGCCTGAGCGTCTGCTGCAGCTCGTCCTGCATCTCACGAATGACCGACTTCGGCACAGCTGCCGCGACGTTCTCTGCATCAGTCCCGGCGAGTTTCACCTGGCTGAGAGCCGTCTTGAGCTGTTCTGCCAGATCGGGTTTCTCACGAAGGACCGGAATATCAGACCCCGCTTCAATTTCCGCGCGCACCTGCCGGAGAAGGGCTTCATCAGGTCGGTCACGCGTCTCATCGCGCGGCGGCGCAACATCAGGCAGCCTGTCACTGTGTTCAAGCTCTGATGCCACCATCCGGACCAGCGCCTGCATCTCCGCCGTGCGGTCCGGCTGAGGCACCTGCCCCTTGCTCATCTTCAGCATCTGCGCAGAAGGTGCCTCATCCCCCGTCTGCCAGACCACCCCGGATTTCGGATTATCCCGGGCCACCGTCAGCGCCTCCTGCAGCGTGGCCACCACCCGGGTTTCCCCGTTGCGGCTGAGCTGCACCACCGCACCCTGTGCGCGTTCCGTCGTCACCATCCTCACCTCCCCGGTCAGCTTAACGTCACCCTTCGTGTTTAGAGGCTGCATGGCCAGCCCCGCCGTTTTGCCGTTACCGTCATACACCGGTACGGCAAGATGCAGCTCAGGATAACGCCGGGTTGACGGAATAATGCGCGCCGTCAGCGCCCCCTGCGTCAGCCCTTCGGCTTTTGCCCAGGTACGCCCGGCTGCCGTTTTACGCAGCGGCTGCCCCATTGCCCAGATACCTTTTGCCTGCTGCCGTTCCTTTTCCGGTGCCAGCGCGTCATGGGCAGTTTTGAGGTCACCACCCCCCTGCTTCAGCGTCTTCAGCCAGTCATTTACGCCGTCCGTCCAGATCTGAACGTGCTCTTTCGCACGCGACACGCTGATGTAGAACGCCCGCATCCCGCTCATACGCTCACGTGAACCTTCCGTACCCTCCAGTGCAATAACGTAGTCGCTGCTGGCACCCTGAGCGCCGTATCCGGTTACCGCCCAGGCGTAGTCGATATGGCGATCGGCCAGCGTGTCCTCCGGGCGCAGGGTTTTCACCTCCGTGGCGTTGCGCAGGGTCAGGGTGCCGTCGGCCCCGACTTTTTCAACGCGATACTGTTCATGCGCGCTGTGTCCCGCCGCCTTCTGCGTTTTGTTAAACCGCAGGCTGTCCCCCTCCCGCACCCCGAGCGACTGACGCTCAAAAACTTCAATTCCGGTGGCGTTCAGCTCTGCCGGCGAAAACCAGCGCGTGCGTCCGTCCTCATCGCGCAGGATGACCTTATCTGTCCCCCGGTCGACGGCCATCACCGTCAGGTAACGGTCGTTTTCCAGCACCACCTGTCCCGCTTTCCAGTCGGCAATACGGCTGAAATCGTGACGGCCACCGCCGATACGGGCCAGCACCGGAACGGTGACCTCCAGACTGCCCAGCTCCCCGCGCTGCGCAAGCGCCTCGTGAATACCGGCGTTAACGGCCTGACGGTCGGCGTTCAGCTGGGTGATGATCAGGGTTTTCTCCCGGGCCTCCGGCGTCCGGCTGACCCAGTCATTAACAATCCCCTCCACCGGAGTTTTACTCTCCATCACTGAATGCGCTGGGGCAGTCGCGCCGTCCTCACGCATCACGACGTCGGGACTGACGCGGTTGATTTGTTCCAGCGCCGTGGCCGCCCGGTTATCGATAACGCTGTAGACCGCTGACTTCAGGTCTTCATTACGCTGGCGAACAATCTCCTTCATGATGGCCACGTCAGCCGGGCTGCGCTCCTGCTGCAGCCGGAATGCTTCGCCGCTTTCCGGCGACGTCAGCTGTGCGATGTCTCCGACCGTCACCGCCCGGCCGTCACCGGCGGTGATAGCACGGTAAGCGGCAGCGGTGTCCTGGTTACCCAGCATCGAGGCCTCATCGATGAGGAACAGCGTGTTGCCGAACCGGACATCTTCGCCTGCCGCCGTCCGCTGCTGCCAGTCCAGCACGAACGATTTCATCGTCTGCGCCTCAATGCCCGCATCACGCATCTCTTTCACCGCGCGGTGCGTGGGCGCCAGGCCAATGATCACAGGCCGCTGGTCTTCAGGCAGCGTCTCCGTGGCTGACTTCACCGCCCGGAACTGCGTGGTTTTCCCCGTACCCGCATACCCCTGGACCAGGGTAAAACGGTCATCGCTTTCCAGCACCATGCGCGTGGCCGACTGCTGTCCGGCGGTCAGTCCGGCCAGCACCGACGGGTCCACCAGGCTGAGGAGCGGGACAACCGCCCCTTTCCCGTCGCTGATATCCCGCAGGATGGACTTCTCCATTTCCCAGGTCGCTCTGGCCAAATAGGTGGCATCGCTGCCGCCCCGGATGGCCAGCAGGTCGCCGTTCTTCACCTGGCGGGTAATTTCCTCACTCAGCGCAGGCACTGCGTCGTTAAACGTCATCGCCGCCTTCAGCAGACTGGTTCGCGTAAAGGCCACCTGTGACATCTGCTCAACCGCCCGGCTCACCGCTTTCTGTGCATCATTCATCAGGGCATCGTTGAGCGCCCTGATGCCGCCGTCAGGGGTCGCCTCTCCGCTGGCCTTTTGCACCAGCGTCAGCGGCGAACTGCCCGGACGCATGCGTGACAGCCGATCCTCTGCGCGGTTCTGCGCCTCTCCGGTGAAGATTTCCGCCTGGTCACCGGACTGGGCCAGCGCATTCAGCGTGCCGGCGTTCAGCTCCCTGCTGTTCAGGCTGGCCAGCACGATGCCCTTTTCATTGTCCCGGCTGCCGGGGGCGGCCACCCAGCCGTGGGTAACGTACAGCGGTTGCCCCGCCTGGAGGGTGATGGCCCGGCTGCTTCCCTCGCGCACCACGGTGAGTTTGCCGTCACCGATCGCGGTGACCGTCATACGGTCGCGGGCTTTCAGGCCGTTGCCCTTATCGCCCGCCAGGGCAAACAGCTGTTCGCCTTTCGCCACGCTGATGTCCTCCGTGGTGAAGGCCCGCCAGTCGCCCGTCAGGGCACTCATTTTCACGCGGGACAGCACGCCATCTCCGTCCACCAGGGAGAGCATGCGGGTGTCGGGATGGACCTGGTCGATGGTGTAGTGCTTCGTTTCATTCTTCTCAGTACGATCTTCCAGCACCATTCCCGCGCGATACGACCCGGCCAGTTTGCGCGTTTTGCTGTCCAGGTAGACCGGCGTGCGGGACTCAACCGTAATGCCGTCCCTGTCCAGCTTGCCGGCGTTCTGCAGGGCATCGCGGATAATTCCGGTCAGCTGCTTCTGCTCGCGCAGCCCCACCACCACGGCGGTGACCGGCGTGTCCGGACCGCTGAGGTCGGCAAAGCGTTCGGCCAGCGCCCGGTAGCGTTCGCGCTTGTCGCTGATGCTGATCACGCGCGCTTCCATACCCGGTGCAGGCTCAGTCAGCGCATGGCGCTCAACGCCCGCCGACTCCAGCACTGAAATCGCGCTGCCGTTGGCCTGACGCCCGGCGCTGTCCAGAAACAGCAGCTGCACCTGTTTCTCATGGGCCTCACCGGTCAGGACCAGCATCTCCTTCAGGCCAAGCCGCTCCGCCCCCTCCACGATCAGCGTGCTGTGGGGGACCAGTGAAAACGTTGCGTCCTTAATACCGCTGCGTGACAGCAGCCTGTCCTGTAGCTGCGGTGATTTGGCCATCGTCAGCCGGCGTTCGGCCGAGCTGGTCAGCACCTGCACTTCACGCCCGCGTTCAAGTGACATTGTCACCAGATCCTCCGCCACTTCCCGCAGCAGGCCGACTGACGCAGGGGCATTCAGGATGGCCACGGGCGCATGTTCGATACCGGCCAGACGCGCCGGAACCTCTTTCCCGGTCGTGCGAAAATCAACAACCCGGCCGTCCTTCACCAGCCCGCCCGCCAGCTGCTGCACGGAGAGTTCATCGAGCAGGTGGATACGGGAGGTAAACACCCCTTTTTCACGGTCGAGCGGCACCAGCTGGTTGTCGCGGATAGCTTCATCAATCGCACTGCGCAACGCCGGGGTGTCCTTCACGCCGGGGCCGGTTTCATGGGCAGTCATCAGCAGGTCACCGTAGGTGAACCGCGTGCGCGAGTCGCTCAGAACCGAGATAGCTTCACGCACCGACTGCAGCGCATCGGCGGCCACAGGCTCTGACTGCTCACGCACCGGCGGGGCCTGAACTGACGCCTGGAATTCTTTAAGATCAAAGCCCAGCCCGTGGATCTGGCTGTTCCAGCGCTCCAGCAGCCGGCGACGTCCGGCCTCGGTCCGTTCGCCCGGGGTCATTTCCTGCGCCTGTTCTGTGGGAGCAGCTTCAGTGACCGGTCTGGACGGTGTTTTGTCCGCATCGCCCCCCACCGGCACCTCACGCTCAGGGACGTCCGTTGCCGGCTCACGGGCGGGGCGGTTCGGTTCGCCTGCCCCGGCAGGTTCGTTCTTCACAGGCTCAGTGCGTTCTTCTGCCGTCAGAAAGTCGGTGGGCACGAGAATCCGCCGATCGTCGTCCCGGGTCGCTTCAGATGCCTGACGCGGTCCGGGTTCACCCGGCTCATAAAATTCCGGGGCGCGTTTCGCCTGGCGGGTGTCCAGGGCCGCCACGTCGCGGCTTTTCAGAGAGGCATCTTCGCCCACCGCGCTGGTCACCTCATGGTGGCGGGTGGAGAATGCCTCGAGCACCGTGTCGGGAATACCCTTGATTTCCCACATGCCGTGCGGATCGCCCGTCAGCGCCGTTTCAAACCCCATCCCTTCCACGCGATCCTTGAGCTGGTTGCGGTAGATTTTCCCGAACGTGGTCTGATGGCGGTAGATGGTCTCGATAAAGCCGGCTCCGTGAACGTAGTCGGTGGCCAGCGCCTTCCAGCTTCCCTCCAGCTCCGTCACGTTGGCCAGCACGGCGTGGGTGTGGATCTGCGGATCAAGGTTGCGCGAGGTGTCGTGTGTGAACAGCGCCGCCACCATTTTTCCGGTGGGAACGATGGAGGTCACGCCGTCCTTCGTGTGCCGTGCGGAAACGTTCTGCTCAATGATGGCCAGCGTTTCTTTTACCGCCTCATGGTGCGCCTCAAGCAGGCGGCGGTCGCCGCCGGCGAGGATCAGGAGCGACACGCTTTTGGGTGCCGAAAAGGTCAGGTCGTGCCCGGGACGGTGTACGTGATTGCCCTGCACCTCTTTGCCCAGTTCAACGCCGTTTGGCAGGCGGCCGTGCAGAAGGTCGGTGAACGCATCGAGGTCAACCGGGCCTTCCAGGCCCAGCTGCTTCGCGCCCTCGCCCAGCCACTGGCTTTCGAGGTCACCGAGAAAATAGTAGTTATCTTTGCTGCTGTAGTAGTCAGCCGCACCTGCGGCCGACGCCACGGGCGCCACGGTCATCATCGTTCAAAGTCTCCGGGTTCATGGTTTTCATGCTGCATGGCGCTGTAGGCTTCCCAGTCGTCTGCAGAGTGGTGGTGAAGGATGTTTTTTTCGTCGTCTGCCATCGACCGGTTGGCCTGAGAGGCATTCCGGTTGCCGTCACTTTTTTCACCGGGCTGTCCGGCTTTCTCCGCACCCGCCGTGCGCAGGTTGAGCGTGCCGTCAGCATCAATTTCGGCCTCCATCACCAGTTCCGGCGCGTCGCCTCCGCCCTGAGCGGACGCCTCATCAGCGTCCTGTGCATCTGCCTCAGATTTCCTGCGACGGTGGAGGTTGAGGTAGTCGATCGCGGTGAGGGGTGCCGGAGTGGCAGGGTTTTTCCGGGTGCCGGCAGCGGCTGTCACCGCAGGGACAGCCGGAGCTGCAGGAAGCGGTGGCGTCACGGGCTTTTCCGCAACGCTGACCGCCGGCGCTGCCGGTTTTGTTTCCACACCCGGCTTAACGTCGGTGTTCTTCTCAGAGAGCACTTCGGTCTTCGCCCGGGGAACCAGCGTCAGCACCGGTGCCAGCGCAGAGGCCGGGGTTTCCGGCACGGCAGGCGTTTTGTCCGCTTCAGCTGCGGCCCGGACGACCTTCCCGGGGTCGGGTTGCGCCACCGTTTTTTCAGGGGCAGAGACAGGAACGTCAAAAGAAGTCCCTGTCTCTGCCGTTGTTGCGCCCTTTTTCTGTTCCGGCTGTTCCAGAATTTCGTCGCCCGTCAGGAACGAGATGCCGGCAGCCCGCGCCCCCCGTTCGTTCTGCGTGATCATCTGTTCCAGCTGCGGGCTTAACGTGTCGCGGATGTTGCGTTCCATCAGGGCGGGGTGATACTTACGCTGCTGGCGGTACTTCAGCTTCAGCTTCACCACCGGGAACTCCCCGGGCAGGCGTACGTAAAAGTTGAGGTTGAACAGGCGCATAATCTGCTCATAGTCCACCACCGGCTCCCGTACCTTGTCCTTGCTGATGGAGACCCCGTCACGCACCTGGTCCAGACCGTAGCTGTTCTGCTCACGCGCTTCGCGACGGCGCTGCGATCCCAGGTCTTCCTCCACGATTTTTGCCACTTCGGCGCTTGGATTACGTCCGTAGGCGCGGGTGTTCAGCAGGTCAAAGATGGTTTTAGCCATTTGCTGCCCGTAAATGGTGATCAGCTGCGGGATGTTCTGAATGCCGATGACAAAGCAGCCGCCGAACTTGCGGGCCTCGGCCAGCGTGCCGGCCAGCGCCGGAATTTTCTGCAGCGCGGCCAGTTCGTCCAGGATGAACCATACGCGGCGGTCAGAATTCTCTCCCATGCTCTGTAAATACAGCGTGGCCAGCGACAGCCACATCGAGATAAGCGGGCGGACGGCGGATCGGTGACGTGCAGACGTGGAGATAAACATCCAGCTGCTGTCGTACTTCTCGTCGGTCATCCACTCGCGGATGCTGAACTCAGGACGACCGTCCCGGTCAAGGCCCTGCAGGTAGCGCAGCGACTTGGCGTAGTTGGTGACGACGGAGCGGATGGAGATGGCGGTTTTTTCGATTTTCTCCTCGACCAGGTTGGCCGACGGCAGATTCTTGAGGTATGCCCGCAGGTCCTTCAGCCCCATCGACATCAGCGTGGTGAGGAACTTTTCTATGCTGCGGTCGGGGTCGGAGGCCATGCGCATCGCGGTATCAGCCGTGATGGTGCGCGCCGACGACACCCAGAACGGGTCCGACTCTCCCTCTTCCGGCATCAGCCCCTCGGTCAGGTTGTCGTAGTCCACCGGGCTGGTACATTCGCGCCACAGCACCCAGTTCGGGCAGCGTTCATCGTGCGGGTTCATCACCACGTCGCGCCGCTCGTCATAGTGGGTTTCGGTGAAGGTGCCGCCGGAGTCCCAGATGATGGCGCGATCACCGCGCTTACGGATGTAGTCCAGCAGCCAGCGTATCAGCGTGGACTTGCCCACGCCGATGGTGCCGTGGATGAGAAAGTTCATCACCTCCGCGTGCTTCACCATGTGCAGGCCGCCAATCTGCAGATCCGACTTTTCTCCCATTTTCTTCAGCATGCGGTTCACGCTGGGGACGTCCTCGGTCAGGGTCATTCCGGAGATGTACTCGTCCTCGCTCTCCTTCCTGCCGATGCGGCCAACGTACCAGGCGATGAGACAGAACAGAGCGCTGCAGAAAACGGCGCTGCCGGTGGCGCACACCTTCAGGTTCACCCACAGGTTCGCCCCCATCTCCCGCATCCACGGGTCCGCAATCACCTGCGCCAGGGTCAGCTTTGCCTTACACAGCTCCGTGCCGTCGCCGCAGTGATACAGAATGTCCCAGGTCGCCGGACTGGAGGGGTTCATCAGCGGGACCAGACTGTAGAACATCCGCCCCGTCCAGTGCCAGAAGCCGTTACGCAGCGTATCGTCCGGCGTGATGCCCCAGAAGATAAGGCCCGTCATCAGAACGAACAGCAGCAGGATCCAGTTGAAGATCCACTGGTTAACCTGCGCGAACATGCGCAGGCGGTAGGCCGTCATCTGACCGCCCTGGGTGAGATTTTTAGGGGTGAAACTCATGAAAGACTCCGGCAAACGCGCAGGCGCAGCCCGCTCCCGTGAGGGTGCAGGCAGGGCGTCATCATTAAAGGGGGAGATGGGCAGGTCGCAGCCCGGTCAGAACGGAAGAAGCGTAAAGGTCAGGGTGCCGTCATTCCGGCTTGTGTTCCGCCGCACGGGCGATGTCCTGGCGACAGAGCGCCAGCACGTCGGCAATGACAAGCGTGGTGCTGGCCAGAACCGCCCCGGCGGCCAGTACGGTCAGCGTCAGCAAAAGGACGGGAACGCCAGACTGGGGAAGATTTTCTGCGGAGTGAATGGCAAGGTCGTAAGTAAAGAGCGAGCTTGTGCTCATGATGAATTTTATCAGTGTAATACCGTGGAACCAGAGTACGAAGGCACTCCAGACAAAGAACAGGGTGAACCAGGCAATCAGGGTACGTACCGCACCGTTAATCTGCAGCATAAAAATCCTTACGGAAGAAGGTTATCAAAGACGCAACGCCCGCCGCAGTCCGGACGGGTTATCCGTCAGGGCGAGGAGGCGTCATATCACAGGAGGTAAAGCAGGCACGGTCACTCCACCGCAGGACAGAACGCGATGAATTATCAGTCAGGGGGTCGGTTCAAAATTCAGTAAACGGGAGGCAGGAAACGTGTTGTCCGTAAATCATTGCAGCTCAGTAGCGGTGCTTACCGTTTCTAAGCGGTGGTGCTGCGCCAGCATTTTAAACTCACGGCTATTCAGCCATGATGTACTGGAATAAAAGGAAATCTGTTTTACCGCTTCGTCATAGGTGTCGGCGCTCACTGCCACAAGCGCCTTACCTCCCTGTTCAAAACAGGACATACCTTGATGGATGTTGACAGCGTTCGGCCCCGCGTCGAAAAGGGTGATATCAGCATTACTGTTTCGCAATATTTGCGATACCTGGTTCATGAAGATGGTTACACCGCTGCCGAGCGCTCCGAAGACGGCCGTAAAACTGGGCGCATTGCCTTTCAACATAGTCGCCAGCTCATAAGCTGCTGGCATCACCGCCAGACCCGGTAGTGCGCGGCATTCAGGGGTAATGCATATGACACCTCGCTCCCGTCGACATTTTAATTCGTCTGTAGTTAATCCCTGCTCACCTCTTCGCAGCAGAAGCATAAGCATCTCTTCCCTGCTCACTACATTCCCGCCGGACAGGCGCAGTTTAATTCTAATCTGGTCAATGATGTTCAACCCGGATTTATTCACGTTCATACGACAAACTCCTGCTATATGGCCACCTCGCAGCAAACAGACTCTGCAAGGCAATCCAGTTGATTGAGGGAGGATCAGGAAAGGGGGGGGGGGGTGAAAACAGAATACAGTAAACGGGAGGC
>NZ_JBBGYT010000349.1:0-203209 GCF_037479575.1 Erwinia sp. MYb416 | reverse complement strand
CCCCCCCCCCCCCCCCCCCCCCCCCCCCCCCCCCCCCCCCCCCCCCCCCCCCCCCCCCCCCCCCCCCCCCCCCCCCCCCCCCCCCCCCCCCCCCCCCCCCCCCCCCCCCCCCCCCCCCCCCCCCCCCCCCCCCCCCCCCCCCCCCCCCCCAACTCAGAATTCAGTAAACGGGAGGCAGGAAAGGTGTTGTCCGGAGAGCGTATTGTTCTCAATGGCAATCCCTGCCTCCTGGTTACTGCCCGGCACGCCAGGCAGAACCCGTGGCGACAGTGCCACCACGGAGGGTATTACATGATGTTCGCAACGGACTTCGCCAGCTGCGCTTCCAGCACCGGCTGCGCCTCTTCAAACTTGAGGTTAACCTTGTTGGCGTTGGACACGACGCGGGTCTGGTACTTCAGACGGTTGCCTTCTTCGCTGCTGGTCTGCAGCTTGATACCGGAGGTGCCCTGACGCAGCGCCGCCACGTTATCGGTGGTCACGGTTGCCTTGCTGCGCTCGCTGATTTGCAGATCGGTCACCATTGCATAGTTCACGTCCTCAACCATTGCATCGGCAGCCATTCCGGCCAGCCCGGCTGCCAGTCCCACGCCCAGGATTGCTCCACCGGACGTGCTGTTATAGGCAGTAATGCCCGCACCGAGTGCCGCACCGGTGGCTGCACCTTCAAAGCCCGTACCCAGCAGGCCCTGAGCAGTGCGCAGGTCCATTTTTTCAGCCTTCAGTACGTTAGCCTGGATCCAGTAATAGGCTGCATCCGGTGATGATGTCACCGTGTAGCCTTTATTACGCAGTTCCTGAGCAAGCAGAGGAGACAGGCCGCTCATGTCTTTATCTGAGGTATTTCGGACCTGAATATAAACAGTTTTTTCAGAGGACGGTTCAAGCCATACGGTCTGACTCATCTGCGTTTTGACGTCAAGATTACGCTTCTTAATGGCAGTTCCCATCGCGCTGCAGCCGGACAGGACGAGACATGAAGCGGCGACGGCCGCCACAAAAGTATTGCGGAATTGCATGTGTTTTTTTCCTTGTCGGTAGATAACGGGCAGGCGTACCCGGGGCTCAGAAGGCCCTTAGTTCGATCGGTGTGGGGTGAAAAGACCCCCTCCGACGGAGTGACGGAGGGGTTATCGGCAGAGGGTACAGAAACTTAAATTTTTGAAATCAATTTATTGATTTTCTCGACAGCTATACCAGCACCAAGTCGATTGATTTCAGCTACAACGACTAGGTTAATAATGAACAACAAGGCGAATAAGAGTCCAGAAACTGCAAATGCAAACCATGTTGAATAACCTGATAATAAAGTAGAAATCATCATTAAGAGCACAAAAAATCCAGCAATGCGCTTTGCGACCTTCTTAAGGTGCTGTACGACTAGGGAACGTTTTCGAAAACTTTGTGGTATTGCTAAGTACAAAAGAAGATTGCTATAAGCCATAAACGTAAACAATAATCCAACAACTAACGTTGGCGCGATAAAAATCCAACCATCAGTCAGAAAATAATCTACGAATGCGTTTAAAGTTAACACCGGATTGTAGCCAGTGAAATAAACTACTGATGCACTTATAAAACTCATAAACAAAGCGGTCAAAGGGATTACCGCACTTAATTTAAATGAATCTGAAGCTGATGGAACAATCCTGTTCTGCATGCTGAAACCTTCCATTAGCATGGTTAAATCAGCGCTTACCTCTGAGGCCAACAAACCTTTCATGTCCCATCCTCCATCAAACCATAATTAAGAAGCTTTGCTATGATCCTCTCTCAACTTTTCGAGTTTCTCTTTGTAAGAATCATATTTCCCGCTTTCAGTACCAAATCTAGACTGTTTTAAGTCTTCTTCAGTACGACCAATATCATGACTTCTAACTGCTCCATGATGTTCTCCTTTTAATATATCACTGGATGCCTGAACAGTGGTTTTATTTTCTCCAGTTTTTGCACCATTTTCTCTTATGTTATCGGCATTTTCAGATCTTTGTGCTGCCACTCGTTGACCGACGTCATTTCTGATGCCGGTTCCTTCTGACTGCTGTGCAACCCGTGCCTTTCCATCGGCAAAATCTGACGTCACGTCCTGTCCCAGCACGCGGCCACCTCCGGCACGCACGTGGAACGGCTCTCCTGCCCCTGGAGGTGTTCCATATCCTCCATTGTTACGTTCCGGAGTACCTTCACGCACATGGAATGGATCTCCTGCACTACCAGACCCTCCATAGCCCCCATTGTTTTGTACCGGCCCACCTTCACGCTGTGGACGATTGTTACCGGACTCGTACGCCGGGACTGGCGCGCGAACCCCGGCCCCCGTTACCGCCCCTCCTGCTGACGTCATATTCGCAAGTTCAGACGGTAAGGTCTCAGATGGCCGCAGCGGCGCAGAAGCGGTCAGCGCCTGTGCATTACCGTAGTTACTCATAATTTCCGGCTTCAGTCGCTCCTCAACGAACTCGGTGGCGGCGGTTCGCGCGGAGTTGACGTTGGTCAGGATACCCTCCGCATCGTGACCATATTTGGCCGTCGTCCAGTCCACAAACTCCTGGTTGTAGTTGGCATCGAGGCTGGCGCTCTGGTTCTGCGACAGCGTGGCCATACGGCTGAACTCCTGGCTGCGGGTGCTGCTGTCGGTATACTGATGATACTGGCTTTTCGCATCGTTCAGCGTCGCCGCAAACTGCTCAACCTTCGAGGTTGACTGGTTGTCAGTATGGTTTCCTGAGTCACTGACGCGCGTGCTGCCCACCATATCCATGCCCTGCCGGAAGTCTTTTACCGCCTGGCTGTTTTCATCATGACGGAAGTCCCTTGACTGCGAGCTACTGTCCTGAGTGCCATGTGAACTGCCGGACGAATGTTTCCAGTCTGAGTTCAGATGCCCTTCTCCGTTCACGCTGACGCCGGTTGCCCATGCCCCAACTTTTCCTGCGATCTGGTCGCCGGAATCCCATTTCACCTGAGTGGAACCGCCCGCGCCCGCAGACCCCTGATTGCTGATATCCATCAGCCTGTTGTAAGCCTCCTGTGTCGAGATATTGTGCGCCTTACCGTAACTTTCAGCGGACGACATCATCATGCTGGCCCCGCGCGTGGCGTTACTCGCCAGGCTGCTGTCGCTGCCCTGCGTCATACTGTCACTGTTACCCGACTGTCTCGACAGCTGAGAAAGCTGCTGGAACCCGCTGGTTACGCTATGGTTATAGCCATCCAGTGAGGTCTGCGCCTGCTGCTGCGCCTGACGTGCCTGCTCGCTGAATCCGCTACTGGCCAGCGAACTGAGCTTCATGCTGACCGGGAGGTTCGAGATGGCCCCGCTGGTGTCATAAACGTTGTGCCCGTCTGACGTCTGGGTGCGCATGCTCCCCCCTTCCAGCTGATGGCTCTGCTGGCCCATCCGCTGACTCAGGTTGGTGTCAAACTTGTTCGCATTGACGTTATCCATCGACATGTTGTTAAACGACCAGTTACCGTCAGCCGTGGTGGACGCCTGTCCACCGGTGGCGAACGCCGCCGAACTCATGATACCGCCCACCGCCTGTGAGGCCACTGACGCCGCCCCCTTGGTCAGGAAGAACGACAGTACCGGTATCGACATACTCAGGTAGCCCGCGATGTTGGCCACGTCTGAGTGCTGAAGTGCCACCCTGTCCGCGTTGGCCAGCACAAGGTCCGTGCTCCCCGTTTTCGTCTGCAGGTAAAAGTTCGCCAGTGAATTCAGGATGGCGAACATCACCGGCCACATCTGGAAGTACAGGAAACCGCCCACATATATCTTCAGCGTGTTCAGTCCGAAGATGGTGTGATTGACCAGCGCCAGCGCAATCACCAGCGGGAACAGGCCAATCAGGATAAGCATCATCAGGGACTGGAACATCGGCAGGGTGCGGGTCGCAATTGTGCCACCGGCAGCCCAGCTCAGACGCTGTTTGGTCATGCTCGATTCAGTGGCCAGATTGAGCAGGTTCGCCGTGTCCGACGACCGCGCCGCAAACCCCTTCCATCCGTCCCGAACAGCCGCGTTGGTCACGTTATTACGCATGATCTGCGCCGCACTCTGGCCGCCCTTGTAAAAGAAACCATAACTTTCATCCATTGCACTCCCCAGCAATGCATCGGCATTAACCCTGCTGCCAAAAACACGCGTGGCCATGTCGTGCCAGCTGATGCCGCCGATACGAATGTCCTGTCCCATCAGCGTTTTGATGGTGGTTGCCGCCTGCAGACAGGTCACGAACTCGCGCCCGGCGGCGGAGGTCTGGTAGATACCGCGCAGCGGGCTCGGGTTATTGGTGATAAGCGTCAGCGGGTCGGTGCTGTTGAGCAGTTCGTTAATACTGTATTTCTGGTTCAGCAGGATGTCCCCGATCACACAGTTTTCCACGTAGTCGGTCAGCATCTGCGACAGCTGCGGGTTCTGCGTACGGAAATCGGAGGTCTGCGCCACGATTTGCGAACCGAACAGCATCCCGCTTTTGGTGTACGTCAGCGAGTCAGGGCGCGCAAGTGTGTACTCGTACAGCTGCGCCACCCCGTATCCGGCACCGGTGGCAAGACCGGCAATCATCGCCAGCCCCAGCGGGACGTTATCGACCTCATACACGGCGGCCTGGTCGGTGATGTCAATGATCTGCACGCTGCGCTTGGGAACCAGCAGCGCGGAGGTAATTATCATGAACACCGCCAGCCAGTGCAGGAACACCATCGGATTACGGGATTTGATAAACGACACCACCACGCCCAGCACGCCGAAGGTGCTGACAATGCGCAGCAGCGTGTCAAAGGTTGAAGATCCGATGATGGTGACCACGCCGTTTAGGACCTGACGCCACATGTCACCACCAAAGATTGTGTAGACCTCAGTCATTGCTGAACCCCCAGCGGTAGTTACCCTGATATGAGGTGGAGATAATGGTGGAGACCTGCTGCTGCAGGTACTGCATGTTGCGGTCAATGCCGTCCAGCGCGTTCTGGTCTGCCGCCGACTGCAGCTTCATATCGGCGAGCAGCCCCTGCGCGTGCTGAATGTTTTCACGCAGATCGCGCGCAGCCTGCTCCGGGAAGTTCTTGCCCGCCAGCGACTGGCTGGCCTGCTTCACCAGCTCCTGAAGGTACTGGATCATCAGGTCCTGCGCGATGTAATCGGCAACCTGAACGAGATAGGTTGGCGCCATGCCCATGCTCTGCGAGTTGGTCAGGTACTTGAGCACCGGTACGGAGGTGGTGTTGAGGAACCCCTTCTCCTTTTCGGTCAGTCCGGTGTCGTCGGTGAGCTTGGCGTTCATCGACATCATGATGTTGCGCACCTGAATGACCAGGGCATTATCGGCGCTGATGGTCACGTTACTGACTGTCGGACCGAGACACAGATCCGCATCATCACAGCCGTAGATTTTGGCGGTGCCCCCGCGCATCAGGATGGTAATGATGTCGCGGTTGTCGATCATCGGGGTGAGGATGGTGACCTGCCCGTCCTTGTTGAAGATGATGGAGCCGACGATGCTCATCACCAGTTGCTTGAGTTCGCGATTGCCGTCGAACAGGCGGTTGCGGCCGAGCGCATCCCAGATAAGATTTTTGTTCTTGAGAACCTGATCCTTGTCCTTGTCCGATGCCCGATTAGTGACACTGTCACCCTGCCCACCCACCGTGCAGCCCTGACGCGAAGCCGCCCAGTCGGAGAAGATGTTGTTTTCACCCGCGATGTCCTGGCAGATTTTCTGGTTAGAGACCTGTGAGACGGGCCACAGGCCACCGACGATGCCCTGCGCCGCCTGACAGGAACTCATGTTCATGGAGTTGATGTCGGAGGCAATTTTTTGCAGATAGTCTTTCACCTGCTTGAGCTGAGGTACCATCGTCTGTAGCGCCAGGTCAAACGCGTATCCGGCGGCGTTGGACATGATCTGCTTACCGAAGCGCTGAATTTCCGCGCCGCTGATGAAGGAAAATGCGCCCAGGTAGGCGTCAATGCCACCGCATCCGGAGTTCAGTGAAGGCACCTGCATCGAGATAAGCTGCACCTGCTTGACGGGGTTGCGCAGGTAGATGGAGCCACCGGTCATGTAACCTGCCGCCTGCCCCTGCCACGCCTGCGCCTTGCTGACGTTGCCGTCATAGCCCAGGCTGCCGAAGAAGCCGTTCAGGTCGCCGTTAACATCGGCCAGTGCCGGCGCGCTGATACCCAACGCCGCAACAAGGATCACCATAATTTTTCGCATTTTCATTGGCCCTGTCCTCCACTCCCATCTGTCGCATCAGCTACCGGGAGTGTCGCCCGCAGTTCTCTCCAGTAACGCTCCCTCCGTTTTCTGCTGATGAACAGCATCAGACGACTAAAAATCATTACGCACACATCGGCCAGCAGGCTGAGGGCGCATATACCTGCACCCACGGCAAAAAGGCAGAGACTCATCAGCCTGCCTATACCATCAGGAACGTGAAGTAGAAGAGACAACATCATGCGAATGGCATATTCGTGATTTTCAGGCGACGCCATCAACTCATCAAACATCGCTCCGGCAAAGTGCTGCCAGCCCATCGCGAACAGCAGAAAGGCTAACGCCGTCATCATGAAGACGATGCCGGTGTTAAAGAAGCAGTCCGTCTTTTTAAACATATTGAGAAACTCCGTTGGAATACAACGCGCGAAGCGAATGACAGCCGGCTGTTACTTCACCTGATGAAAGGTAACCGGATAGCGGGCCAGGGTGCCGTAACGAAACTCCACTATCGTTTCAAATACGTCAGGGACAAATTCATGTTTCTGGTACTGCGACGGATAGTCTCCAGAAGGCGGTTCCTGTGAGAAGATAAACAGGTTCACCCCTTTTCTGTTGAGCTCCGCAATCAATGTCTGAAATTTCACATCCACGCCCAGTGGGAAAAATCCATCAATGATGACGACCTTTTTGTCGCTGTTTAACACCCGCACGGCAATCTCATCAAAGCCAGATTTCCACTGACTCAGCGTCAGCAGTTCATAGTTGAAGTAGTCGGCCTTGAGGCGTGATGCCAGTCGGCGGGAAACAATCGATTTACCCGTTCCGGTCCAGCCGTAGATATAGCTATGGCCCTTACGGGCGCGGTACAACCTGGCGAGTTTTGCTGTGTTTATCTCAGCACTCAGCTGCAACACCTGTTCAGGAAGGGGATCGTAATAAGTAATATCGGTCATGATTTTCTCTCTGATTTACCGGAAAACAGTTGAAACTAGTCGCACTGATAAGGGCTCCTGTCTGCCATGAAGTTCTGACGACGCAGCACAATGCTGACCAGTGCGCCGCAGGCAAAGCCGCCTGCCAGCGACAGAAGAAAAATCAGCGGATAGTCCCGCAGGCCGCTCAACAGACGCCCCTCCGGGGAGTCAAAACGCAACCGCCCGGAATCAACGACCGGCCGGATGAGTTCAGCGGCAATAAAGGCGTAAAGCGCCGCACTGGCCAGCCATGAAGCGCAGACGAGCAGCAGCACCTGTTCAGTGCGCGTGAGCGCGAACGGTCTGGAATACATACGTGTTTTTCCAAAGGGTGCGGCGGTGCCGCCATGAAGGTTACTGCGGGGTCATGCCCTGACTGGACGGTACGGGACCAAACTGGTCGGCAGAGACGTGGTCAAGGTCGGCCTCAATCATCTGCGCAACCCGGCTGCTCAGCGTCGACATATCCGTATCCCCCTGAATCAGCGGATAGGCAGCGTTGGTGTTCACGTTAACCATAAAGGTTGTCGGCGTGGCAATCGGCAGTCCGTTTCCGAAGAAGGTCATGATCTCCCCGGCCAGCGGTTCGTTGGGCCCGGCCTTGCGCGGCACCAGCGGGTGCGGAAACGAGGCATCACCGTTGCCGTCCAGCGTGTAGGGATAGACCTTCATTCCGTTCTCCCCCGCCCAGCTTTTCAACTTCGGGTCGAACTTTGCGCTGTACTCGCAGTGCTGCTGCATAAACACCACCAGGGCGTAGTTGTTGAGATCAACCTGACGCCCGTCCTGCAGCATCATGGGGCGCGGCACCCGCGCCAGCGGTCCGGTCGGAAAACCCGGCAGCAGCTGCGGGGGGTTCTGTGCCTTAGCGGCCTCCAGCGCCGCAATCTCATCGGCCACGCTGGCCTGTGACAGGACGGGAAGGGCCAGCAAAATCAGTGCAAGGATCGCTTTCATCGCCCGCTCTCCCGTTTATGAGGCGCAGGGTGGCGGTCACGCCATTCGGTCACCAGGCAGGTGATCACGGCAGCAGCCAGGAAGATACCCGCCAGCAGCCCGAGGATGTTCTGGGTGCTGCTCACCGACCAGTCGAGCAGCTGGCGCAGGCAGTTGAGCACGATACCCGACAGGAACAGGATGATGACGGCGTTGATGTTTCTCATACGTTCTCCGCAAGAGGTGAATTCATGTTGTGAGGGGCTCAGAAGTTAGGTTTGAAGCCGGTGGCCACGTTCAGAAAACGCTTCGCCAGGTCATCCTGGGTCATGAAGCCGTATGCCAGCGGTCGGTAGTTACGCGACTTCGGCTCCACCAGGAACAGCGCAGGGAAGTGGTCGATGCCCATCGCCCGGCTTTGCCCGTTGTCCGGGCGACTGTCCGGTACCTGCGGTGACACCGTGCCGTCCACGCTGACCGGAATAAGCGCGATGTTGCGCGTGCGCGCAAAGTCTGCCACCACGCCCGCCATCTGTGCGTCAATCGGGTCCTGTCCACGGTAGAAGTAGAACAGTCCGTAGGCGCCTGACAGTTTCGCAATCGCCTGCACCTGCTGCTCCTGTTCTTTCGCCTGCTGAATCGGCACCGTGCTGTTGTAGTGCGGGTGCTCAAGGTTGTAGTCCAGGTCAGGATGATTCAGCTGCGCGACGGCAAATGACTGGCTGAACATCGAGGCCCGGTCGGTCCAGAACTTCTGCCAGCGCAGGAACGTCGCGGTGTTTTCACTGGTCGGATACAGGATGGCACGGTCAAGCGCCTCCTGCGTGAACCGCTTCAGAACCTTCGCCTGTTCTCCCGGGGACAGCTGGCTGAAGTCCGGTACCTTTTCAACGGATTTCGGCGGTGCGGACTTCACCGGTGGGGCTTTTTTCGGTTCGTTATACCAGTGCCAGCCGGTAAACGGTTCAGCCGGGGTGACCACCTCATGCGCCCCCGGGTCGGGGGCTTCCTCTGCCCGTGCCGGCAGCACGCAAAGCACCGCCAGCAGCATCAGTATCCGTTTCATTTACTGCTCCCCGTCGTCTGCTGGTTAACCTGTGCGGCGATACGTTCTTTTGCGATCTTCGTCATCGCTTCCGTATCAGGGATTTTCTGGTTATCCATGAGGTCACTGTAGAAGTCACTAAAGTTGATTTTGTCGAAGTTGATCGCCTGAAGTTCAGGGACCGTTATCCCTCTGCAGTCAGGGTCATCACCTTCACCAAAGCTGATGTGCAGCTGATCCCGACGGCCCTGTTCCTGAATGATGCGGGCGAGCTTGCCACCGAACACACAGTAGACCTGTTTTTTCTGGATGCAGATGCCGGCAACTTTATGATTGCAGGCTTCACCGACTAAAACCGTCACCTTCTTCGCCTTCGCCTTGCCGATGGCCATCTCCTCGCTGCTGCAGTTGGCCACCCCGGCACTGTTGCCCCAGCCGGAGTCCACGCAGCAGTTTGAGAAGCCCGCCATCGCCTTGCGGCACGCCATGCTCTGCCCGGTAAACGCTTTAATGTCGATCTGGTCTCCGTTCTTCACGTCATCGCCGGCGGAGGCCAGCCCGGCCAGTTTCGCCACGGCGAGATCAAACCCGCTGTCCCCGGCACCGTCTGTGCCGCCGCAGTCGCCGGTCTTGCAGAAGTAGTCATCCCCGCACAGCAGGCCTCCGGAAGTGTACGTCTTCTGACACTGCCAGGTTTCAGACTGGTGGGTACACACGCCGCCGTCCGTCTGCGTACAGGCTGTGCCAGAACGGGTACAGTTTTTGTCATTCATCAGCGTGCTGCATGTGCCGGTTGAAGTGGTGGGGGTAATGTACGTGTCTGAATATTCCCAGCAGTCGCTTGTCTCGGTGTAGGTTTTACCATCCTGCGTGATTGACCGCGTTCCCCCGGGGTCCACGCAGGTGGTTTCTTTCTGCGCTATTGCGGTGCTCTTATCAAACCCGCAGCTTTCACTCCAGCCAACGGACGACTTGGTCGTGTCGCGTTCGACCAGGAAGGGGACGGTGACTTTAATAACAAATCTTCCGGAATTCACGCTGCTGATAATCGTGTCCCGGTAGCTGTCTTCATGCCCGTCGGTATTGGAGCGAACGCGCACGCTGACAATGTCACCTTTTGCGACCTTAAATGTCGTAAAATTCATGCTCCCGGAGCGGTTGTAATTCAGGTTGCGTGACCCGTTTCTGAAGCTCACCGTATAGTCCAGACGGCCGCCGTGGTAATCGGAATCACTGGGATAGCCAAAGCTGGCCGTTCCCGAAGAAATCGTTCCACCTTCCTTCATGACGAAATCGTACCGGACCACCCAGTTAGCTTCCCGTACTACAGAACCCTCACGCGCATTGAGAACCAGCGTGGTTTTTTGTGTTTCCTTACTGCCCGTCAGAACGATGCCTGCCGTTCTGCCACAGGTCTGAACCACTGCCACATCACGATCGCAGCTGTAGTCCTGGAACGTCGTTTTGCTGACGACTTTTTCCGTGCATTGCGCACTGGTGCCATCAACCATCGTCCCGGCATTGGCCTCCGCGTTCTTACCCGTCTGGATATAGTCAGCATTCGGGTCAAGGGTGACGGGCGGATTTTTCGTGGCCGAATCGGTCACCGCCTTTCCGGCATCACCGTTGGTGAATTCCGCAAGCCCTTTATCGCTGATACCGCCATCTCCCCCCTGTACGCCACCGTAATACCCTGTTTGTGGCGGACTGGACGTATAACCCGGAATGAAGGAAGACGGGTCACCGCCCGACAGCGTGCCGGTGCCCTGCCCGCTATTGCTTTTTCCCGTGCTGGCCCCGTCCTTATACGCATCGCTCACCGGATCCGCGTGAACCAGCGGGCATAACAGCAACAGCAGTGAAATGACGGTTTTTTTCATTTTGCGCTCTCCAGCAGCTGACGTGCCGTGGCCCCGCATTCACCGCGTTCGGCCACGTTCTTCAGCGCTTCTGCCAGCGGCAGGCTGCCCCGGATAATGTCGAAGTGGCCGGGGCAGGTGACGACAAGAGCAGGCACGGCGCTGACGTTGTATTTCTGATAAAGGGTCGGTTCGATCTGCACGCCCAGCGTGTTGTCTTCTTTCGCGATATCAAACATGGCCGATGCGGTTTTGCGAAAGTCGTTATCAATCAACCCCCGGATGGTGGCCGGAATGCCGAACCGCCGGGCATCGGCAAGCATCGGCTTCAGCCCCTCCGGCGGGATGGAGAAGCTGACGAAGTACACGGCTGGCGGCGTGACGTCGGGTCTGTCATCACCGGACTGGCTGGCGGCGATCTGCGCCTGCAGGTCGTTAACCCTGTCCTGCTGGGCAGGCGGCAGCGTCACCGTCTGCCCCATCAGCGTGTTCTGAAACTCCTTCAGCTCTTTCTGCTGCTGCTTCATCCAGGCGACGTCGCCCGGGTTCACTGAGGGCTGCTCTGCCGCGAAGGTGGAAAACGCGCAGGCCAGCAGCGCGCTGCAGCACAGCGCGCGGGTAAGTTTTGCATTCATGACATAGCCTCAGGTGTAGACGCAGTTGCGTTTGCGCCAGATGAGATAACCGAACGATTTTTTAGTGGTCGGGGGGTTATGAACCGAGCCCCATATCTGGGTGCTGGCCCCGAAGGCGTGGCAGGAGAGTACATCAGGCACCATGTTCACCATCTGATACCGCCATCGCTCTTTCGGAATAATGGGGGACGGATAGGAGTAGCAGACCGCAAAGTCAGCGCCGACCGTGTTCTGTACCAGCCCCTCCCGGTGCAGCTTGAACGCCATGCGCTCCGTCACCTGAACCGATGCCTCCAGCGGGGAATACTCGCTGCTGACTGTACCGGTCAGCGGGTACATGGAACCCTGCGCGCCGGCGCACCAGAACAGGGGGGAGAGCGGATAACCGGCTGAACTGGAAATCGCGTCTGCCGCACAGGCGCCCTGTGCCAGCAGGTTGCCAAACAGGGCCGCCTCCGGATTGATAATCATCGAGAGCGTGTCATCGCCCCACATCGGATCGACCTCGGACAGGTAACCGATGTCCATATCACCGGTCTGCATACAGCCTTCGCTGGTGATGATGTTCAGCCAGTAAATGAGCGGGTACTTGTACCAGTGAACGTGGTAGAACCCGCCGGCAACGGGCCGGTCGCTCTGCCCGGCTGTGCCGGTACCCACCTTACCCAGGTCGATCTTGAAGCCGCCCATGTTGACCATCACGCCCGGCTCCCGGGTGACGTCGGTCATGGCCATCGGCTCCCAGTAACCGATGGCCAGCCCGATGCGATAGAAAATCCCGTAAGGGCAGATCTGGATTGGGGAAGCCGGGTTCGTGGTATCGGGCTGTGGCCCCGCCGCCAGCGGGATGCTGCCGAGCGACATCGGGAACAGACAGGTCCAGCAGACGTCGCTGATGGGGTTAACCCAGCGCCCTTCTCCGGCATTGGTGACGGCCGCACTTGCAGTATGGGACAGCAGCCCGGCGCACAGGACCGTCAGCGCCAGCAGAAATCGTTTCATGAAGCAGTATCCTCATCCGTCAGGGCACGAAGCCAGAGGCAGACGGGTCCGGCCTGCGTGTCATGAATGGATCCGACAAACCAGGCTTTACCCGGTGGCACCGGCGTCCACGCGCTGAAGTCGGTAAAGCCGTTGTCGTAGGCCGCCATCATCTCGTCGGAGACCTCGTTTTCCATCCAGCTGGCGGCTCTGCGAAGACGGTGGCTTTTCAGCCAGGCGGCAAACTCTGCTTCCAGCGCCGGTCCGCTTTCATTCTCAGGAATAAAAAAGTCCGGGTGCGTCCAGCAGCCGGAGTCATCACGCAGCACGGGCTGGGCGATAATCGCTTTTGTGATTGTCATGATCGGGTATCCGTAAGGTGCCGGGACAGGTCTGCCCGGCGGGAAAGGGGTATCTGTTACAGCGCAGCGCCGGTAGCGGTACGTTTTTTTTCTAAAGCAGCCCTGCGACGCAGCCAGATGCACACGGCGCCCTGCTGCGTATCGTGAAGGGAACCGATAAACCAGCCACTTCCCTGGGGGATTGCAGGTTGCCAGCGACTGATGTCTCCGTCGCTCAGCTGGTACGTACGCATCAGCTCAGGCGGCACTTCTTCACGCATCCACCGGATGCTGCATTCCAGCTGCTGCGCTGCCAGCCAGGCGTTGAACTCGCCCGGCCCTTCCGCGTCGCCATCAGGAATAAAATAGTGCGGATGGGTCCAGCAGCCGTCCCGGCTGCGCTGCGGCTGAACGGCTTCGATGCGTGAAACATTCACGATTGACGCCTCCTGGTCAGGTTAAAAAAGGCACCGCGTCAGGTTCGCGGCTGAGGCGGAGCGCAACGCAGTGAGCACCGAACAGCCGGGAAGATGAGGCGGAATTGACTCACCGGTTCAGTTAATTTCATTTCAATGCCACTTCATCCACTTTGAGAACACGCCCGTCCCGGCTGATACGCACCGGCGTATGGGTAAAGCCGAACTTCGTGGTCAGCACGCCCGCCTGGTCAAAATAAACCGGTTCATCCAGCGTATCGCTGGTTTCCTTGATGTTGCCGTTCACCAGGATCACCTTGAAGTTCATCTGACCGGCCACCTGTTTTTTCACCCAGGCCACTTGGTCGCGGTTATCTCCGTCGAGGAAGTACAGCACCTCGCTGAACGGCACGCGGTCAAGCGGGTTCACCTGGTCACCCTGACTGGCGATCACCCGGCCCTGCATGTCCTTAATCTTTTCCCGGACGGTGAAGGTCGGGTCAAAAGCAAAGCTGCGTGACGTGATGGCCGGAGACAGTCCGGCCACCGGTGTGGGCCGCACGGCGTGCGCTTTCACTCTCGCCTCGGTTTCCCGCTGCATTTTCGCCATTTCCCCGCTGTCCTCCATCGCCTGCAGTCGCTGTTTGATAAACGCCAGCAGGTCAGGCTCTGCGATGGTAAACAGGTGACCGGTGGTGCCGAGGTCGCGGGCGGATGCCCCGGCACTCACCAGACTGAGCAGGAGCAGAAATACCGTCCTTTTTTTCATGGCACCTCCTGCATCCGCCGGGCAATGTCGGCCTGTATCTCCGGTGTAATATCCAGCGTGGGCTGCACGACCGCGCCCGCCACCAGGATAAGGTCATTGTGCGCGGCCATGTACGCGCTCAGGCTGTCGTTCAGCGCCCGGCTGAACCGTTCCGTCATCACCCGGGCGGTGTTTTCGTCCAGGGCTTTCTGTGCGGCCTGCTGTTTGAACGCGTCAATGGTGTTTTTCATATCAAACACCACCGTCTCGCGCTGCATGTGCTGCACAACCAGCGCACTGACCCCGGCGCAGCACGCCAGCAGCAGCAGGGATGCGCCGGCGAAGGCGGCCAGCGTGCGCTGACTGAACCCCGCGCGTGGCTGACGGACCGATACGTCCGGGGCAGGTGCGTTCCCCCGCCTGTTGTGAAACCGCGACCGGCGGGGAGGCACCGTCACGCCCCTGCGGACGTCATCGCCCTCCCGCCGGGCGTTCGTTTTGTCACTCACAGTTCCACCTCCTCAGTGTCATTTTTTATCAGCCCTGCCCACAGCTGCAGCTCGTGCATTTCCTGCTGATACCTGTCCGGCTCGCAGGCCAGCAGCCAGGCGGCCTCCTCACTGGTGGCACCGTACTCTTTCTGCACGTTATCCATAAACTGGAAGTCTTCACCGCGCGTGCTGAACATGGCGCGCGTGACCGGATCAACAAACACCCGGTGAAACGAACTCGTCTCCCCGGTCGAGATCATCACCGAACTGAAGCCGGTATCCTTCGCAGGCAGGAACCCGCGTATGACCTGCGTCTCCATTTCGGAGAACTGGTCAGGGTTGGCATTCAGGTAGGTTTTAAACGCTTTGGCATCCTGAAGCAGGGTCACTTTGGTGCCGCTGCAGTCCCATGCCGCCGCCGCTGCCGGCGGTGCCGCCTGGTCTTTGGTGCCGGTGAAGTCCTTGATACCCTGAGTGATGGTAATGAAGGCACCCCTATGCCGGCGCACCGTGCGGTAGCCGGTTTCAATGAAGCGGGCGGCGTGCGGGTTTTTGCCGCTGAACAGACGCCAGGCTTCATCGATGATGGCCACCTTTTTGAGGTCACGCGGCGAGTGGTACATTTTTTCCTGAATAGCCAGGATGAGCGAGTACAGGATGGCCGACAGCAGCTGCGGCCGGCTTTCCAGGCTCAGAAGCTCCAGCACCGAGAAGCGGGTGTCGCCGTCGAGCGTCGGGCTGTCGGAGTTAAAGTATTCGCCGTTCGCCCCCGACGTACACCACGGGTCAAGCAGCAGGACCAGCTCGTTGATGCGGTTCATGATCGTCGGCTGTTCGCTGTACTGGCCCTTCACCTCTGCGGACGTCAGGTAACCCACCACATCGTCGATGCGCGCCTTGTTTGCTTTCGCCGCCCAGGCCGCCATCACGCCCTTGAGCAGGACGGCTTCGCTCACTTCATCCAGCGTGCCCTCGGGGCTTGCCAGCACGGTGAGCAGGCCGGTGATGCCTTCCGCCGACTCGTTGATGCTGGTCACGTTGGCGAACGGGTTGAAGCGCAGCGTGGCGCCGTCGAGATACACTCCGCCAGCCTGCCGGCAGAAGTTTTTGTAACTGCCTCCCATGTCGATAACCCAGCCGAAGCCGCCCGAGTTCAGTACCTGGCGCAGGATCTCCTGAATGACGAAGCTTTTACCCGCCCCGGTGGTGCCGGTCACCGCAATATTGGCGTTGGTGCTGCCGTTGCTCTCGCTGAACATGTCAAAGAAGGACAGCTGGTTGCGGTAGGTTGGCAGGGCGCTGCCGGACGGCGACATCTGGCGTTCGGCTACGACGGGCATCAGGTTCACGGCGTTAAAGCTCTTGCAGCGCAGCGTGGCCCCCATGTGCACCATGTCTTCCCACAGCCCCTCCTGCATCATAAACGGCAGGGTACTGAGCCAGTTGCGCAGCTGCTGGAAGCGCGGGGCGGAGATTTCCAGGTCGTTCTTGCGGAATACGTTGATGGCGGACAGCTCACACGCCTGCTGCTCGCTGTCGGTATCGGGCGTGAACAGCGTCAGGTTCAGGGTGACGTCGCACATGGCAATCTCATTGCTCGCCAGCCCCTGGCGCAGGTCGCGCCACTCTTCGTAAGCACGCTGCGTCCCCGGAAACAGCTTGCCGTAGGACGTTGCGGCCTTCTTGCCCAGGTCCTGCTCTTTCCTGAACGCATCGTTCTGACTTTTCACCTGGTCTTCGACGCAGACCGTCCAGCTGAGGATGTAGGGACACGGAATGCCCAGATCCGGAAAACGCATGTTCTGCAGGTTGTCAGCGCCCTGCCACAGCGCGAACTGCGCCGGGGCTTTGGTCAGCTGCATGCTTACGATGCGCGTACTGGCCACCGCCGCATCCCGCCCGTCACCGATGATGCGGTCTTCCGGCTGCCGGGCGGTGGTCATGCGAAGGTGGCCGGGATGCACCTCCAGTTCAGTACTGTGGTCGACGCACTGACGGTGCAGCTCCTGCTCCGGGTTCCAGTGGCCTGAGCTGCGGGTGACCTGCCCGGGGCGATAGTTCAGCTGCTCGCGCATCACGGAGAGGAACTCAGGCACGTCGACGCGCCGGGTGTCCATGTGCGCCGCCAGCAGCGACACGCGCAGCGTTTCCCGCAGCTGCGCAACCTTGTCCATCGAGCGGATGCCCGTTTTTCCCGGCAGCGCATACACCAGGAAAACCCGGTAGTTACGCAGGTACAGCGGGAACTCGCGTTCGTTTTTGAGCCCCATCAGCGCGGCGCGCTCCCAGTAGGCGCGGGTGATGGCGTTCAGCTTGAGGGCATGCTCGCCCTTCCACATGTCTTTGCTGAGGCCCTGCTCCAGCATCTCACCGACGCACTTACTGGCAACCAGCACGACGGAAACGGGCGTCTTGCGCGGCATTTTTTTGCGGATAAGGTCGTCCAGCGCCTGTACCACCTGCTGGTTGGCCCCGGCCAGCGGTGCCACCTCCATGATAAATCCCACGGAGCGGCTGTTAATGAAGAGGTCGCTTTTTTCATCGTACATGCGATAGGGCAGCAGGCTGGTGAGGGAGGGATAGCTGAAGTTCTGGCGCAGCATGCTGGCCGCCGCCTTCGCGCCGCCTTCATCCTTACTGCCGGCGAAGATGCCCGCCAGCTGGTTAATCAGGGAATTGCTCATAGTTACTCTCCGTCGCTGATGACGCGGAAGTCTTCATCCCAGCGTGATTTTTTCTTCACGAACTCAACCACGGCGGGCTGATGGAAACTGTCCTGTTCGTCAACCCAGGGGGCTATCCACAGGCGCTGGGTGGCGTCAGGAATGCGCAGTGCGTTAACGCGTCCGGCGCTGGCGTAATCAGTGGGTGTGATCGGTGCAGCCGCAGCTTTAACCGGGACTGACGATGTGCGGAGGGCATTACCCGGTGTTACCGCTGGCGCACTCATGACTGGACGTGGTGCCAGGGTCGCCACGCTCACCTTACGGTCTGATGATACGGCCGGGCGGCTGTTCGGGAGCGTGGCCAGCGCCTCACCGGCAGGCTTTGGGCTGGCGTCTTTCTCCACGGAAAGGTCATCGAGGCTTCTGCCCTTTGCCGCCAGCTTGCTGGCGTCAGCCATCGACAGGCACTGGTCGGTGGTGGTTTTGTTGCAGTCGAAATCCGAGTTCATACCGGCGCAGCCAGTGAGTGCGGCGCACAGCAGTGCGCCACCGAGTAGTTTGTACATGGTGTTATCTCCGGGTGCGGCCGGGCCGCGTTCAGGTGTGTAAACAGGTAAGGACAGGTTCAGGAACGGGTGTGTTTATCATCACTGATAATGTGCGAAGTGAAGGTGTACTGAAGTTTCGTCTACCGGTGGCTATTCACCAGCAGATACTATCTCTCCCATAAGGTCACAAAAGACGAACGCATCAGGATATAGGGAAAATCGGACACGAAGTATTAAGCGCCTGGCCAGGAGGCCATAAACCGGGTCACCAATTCATCAGCATGGTAAATATCATTGATGTTGCAACCCAGATAACAGTATTCACACTAAAAGCCTTTAATGCATATTTCAGGTAGCTTCCCTCTCCGGAGGGAATGCCAAACCTGACGCCAACCGTAAAGGGTGTAAGAAAGGCAAGAAATTGCCACACGCCCCAGTATTTTTCCCCGATGCCGAGATGCCTCATCAGGGTAATGATCGCAAGATTTATCATCACTGATCCAACTGCGACGCAGCCAGCAAAAATATGATGTCGCCACCGTCTGATTTCTTTCATCCCTCTGCTCCCACGTAATGGCTTCTCTCAGCGTGATGGTCTTTCATAGAATAACGTTCTCCGGGTACGTCACTTAAGTAAACGGATAATAACATGGCACAGTACTGCAAGAGCCGACGCTGTTAGCGAAATCAAGACCACGTAGACCAAAACGGCAAAGCCGAGCGCGACACCGTAATTAATGCGCCGCTCCATCCTGGATGCCTTTTTCAAACCCTTACCTCCCTCATCCGGTGCCCGGCGTCCGCAGACTGGAACATCAGCAGGTAATATTTCAAAACATCCATGAAGCTTACCGGTTTGATACCTTCTTCCCAGTTTCTTCACATAGCCTGAATATGTCAGGGTCTGTACGCCGCTGTTGCGCGTTCGTTTTATCTGCAGGCATGTTGTTGCTCAGCATAGAGAGCCTTCTAATTTTTCCAGAATCACTCGTACACTTATTACGTTCGCTATTGCAATGAAACAGATAAGGGCCCCTCCATCGGGGGTAGAGGTTAACCAGTTATAATGACTCGCGATAATACACAACCACACCACTGACAGGGGCGCGATATTTACCTTCAGACAGGACCTGACTGCAAACTCAAAAGCGCCTTTCTTCTTTGGAGGAGTGATCATGGTGAAAAGCAAAAAGAAGGATGAAACAAGAATAAGGGTTGCCAGTAACGTGTGCCTGTATTCCTTCACCGCACCAATATGCATCAGCCATGCGAGGATGAGCACACTCAGCAGAAGGGGCGCTGAGCATACAGCTCCAAAAACAAGCTTTCGGCTCAACCTTATGGTCTCTTTTACATCGTTCAAGGAATGCGCCCTCCGGGCGTTGATAAAACTTTTAATAAATAACTGACAAGAACAAGCCTAATAGAGGAAAAACGTAATGGATAATCGCATAGCCCATTGCTGCCAGGGCTGACCCCATTAGCAAAATCCCGACGACGTTGATCAAAACGTGAGTGGCGTACCCGACGCCGTAATAAATGCGCTTCTCCATCCTGGATGCCTTTTTCAAACTCTTACCTCCCTTCCCAGCACGCGAAAGCGCAGCGCATCCGGTGCCCGGCGTCCGCAGACCGGGACCCGGACTTCACGGTTCATGATGGTCAACAGCAGCATCGCGCGCTTCATGCCGTCGTTTTCCTGCCAGACCGCTTCCAGCCCTTCATAAGCGCCGGTTAGAATTTCCACGCGGTCACCGCTGACCGGGCCGTCTGGCTTCGGTGACAGGCAGTCGTGTGAGCGCAGCTTCATCACGACGTCATCCGGCAGCGGCGAGGGCAGGCCACCGAAACTGACCAGTGTCGAGATACCCCGCGTGCCCTTGATGGTGGTGGTATGAATGACCTCCGGGTCAAAGCGCACGAAAAGGTAGCCCGGAAACAGCGCCTGCGCCGTCACCGGTTTCACCGCGCCGTTCTTCAACACCTGTGCGGTGTAAAGCGGCAGGAAGCAGTCCACGCCCTGATTCTGCAGGTGCTGCTGCGCCCGTTTTTCCTGTGCAAACTGCGTCTGCGCCACGTACCACTGTTCCATGTCCCGCTCCTTAGTTTATGGTGTCACCCAGACGCAGCTGGCTCGCCTGGCGCAGCACTTCGTCCGGATTAAGGTTGCTCATTGATGCATTCACCGCGCTGACCGCCGCTTTTGCCGGTGCTTCTGCCGGGGCTGCGTTCTGCGGGTTGGCCGTGTTCGCTGCCAGCTCTTTTTCGTGGTCCGTGTCTTCAATGGTTTCCAGGCGGAAACCCTGCTGGAACACGATGGTCACCAGGTTACCGGCACCGATATCAATCACCGGGTGGTACTGCTCGGCGCGTTTTATCCAGTACTGGCTCAGCGTGTCGGCAGCCTTACTGGCGCCGCCGCCGATGCCCTGCTTCAGGACATCGCCCGCTCCGACCGATGCCGTGGCGCCGAGTCCGACGCTTGGCGTCGCCGCCGACTGGATGCCCTCACCGAAGCCTGACAGCAGGCCCGCAGCCCCGGCGTTGGCGATAATCACGCCGTTACGCATCACCGGCTTGCCGCGAATCCCCTGCTTGCCCGCGTAGGCGGCGTGCCCTTCAAACGGCATGTCGATGTGTTTGCCGTTTTTCAGGATGCAGCTGATGTTCTTGGTGCGCACTTCCCCGCGCTCGCTGGAGATGTCCCCCCAGATTTCCCCGGTCACGCGGCACTGGTCCATGCTGTAGGTTTTGCCGTTGGGCATGGAGACATCGCCCACCAGGGTGAACACCACGGCGTTGGTATTCTGATTACCGGTCACGCTGGCGTTGGCATCAGCCCCCTCAATCATCACCGCCTCGGAGAAGGAACCTGAGGGTATCCACGGCAGCTTCGTTTTCTTCGCCTGCAGCGAGGTATAGGTGAAGGTGGTGCTGGTCATGCCGCCAGTCCGGGTCCGTGCAGTGCCGCCACCGTTGCCCGGATAATAGCCGGCAACCTGTCCTGTCCCCTGACCGGGGTAAAACTGGCTACCCTGTCCGGGTGAAGGCCCACGGGCAGGGTCGTTAATGTTCCACTGCGCAGGTCCGGCAGGACCGGTGGCAACCGGGCCAGTCGGCGGGGTCACCGCAGCGGGGGGAGTTACGGGCGGTTTATCCGCCTGCACCTGCAGCTTGTTCAGCAGGTCATCGAGCTTGCCCAGCTTCTGCTTCATTTCATCATTCTGGCGCTGCATATCGGACTTCAACTGCGTGACGGTGTTTTCCAGCCCGGCCGTTTTGTTCTGCTGCTGGGTGAGCACCGAGCTGGCCAGTGAATCGGTAAACGTCGAGGTGACCAGGCCGGTCATGTCGGCTTTCTTTGCCGGAGGCGGTGCGTTCAGCGCGGCCTGGTGCTGTGAGTACCACCAGATGCCGCCACCCAGCGCCGCCGCGACTGCGGCGGTCACGCCGGCAATCACCCACTGCCTGCGGCGGGCGGCCGTATTAATGTTGCTCATGCTCCGCCCTCCGCGTCGGTGGAGAAGATAACCCAGACATAGCCTTCACCGCTGGCAAACAGGGACCGCGTTGAAAGCATCACGGCACGAACGCCCTTCTGCCAGAACTGCTTTTCGCTCAGCGACTGAGTGATGTAACCGTTATTCTTCATCCGGTAGCGCACCACCCGGAGGTGTGAGCCCGCGAGCTGGCGTTCTGCGGTCAGGGTGAGTGCGACGGAGGGGGTGTAAGCGGGGGCGCGACTGGCCGGCAGTTCGGTATAGCTTTCCGGCACGCCGCCGCTGACGACGGTGCGGGCCACGCTGACCAGCGTTTTCTCCCAGGGCTGACTTTCCTCCCATGCTTTCGCGTCGGGGTTCGGCTTCACCGGGCCGGAGGCGGGAATGAGGCGCAGGGTGCGGCCGTCCCCGGCTTTTGGCGTCACATCAATTGAAGCGCCGATGCCGCTGGCCGTTTCCAGAAACAGCGTGAAGCGTTCGCTGGTCACTGGCGTGACGAGCAACGCCCCGCCCTCGGTATTTTCCTGCGTGAAGGCGTTTTCCGGCCCGGTCACGCGGGTGATGAGTTCACCGTCGATAACAATTTTATTGGGACTGGTATTACTCAGCTGCGCTTTCAGGTGCGCATCGTTTTCAAACGGCGTACCCGCCGGGCCGCTGACGGCGGCGAACGCGGCAGGCGTCATCAGTGCAGACATCACAAACAGGGCGGAAAGGGTTTTCTTCATGGTGCTATCCCCGGGAGGTTTTACTGGATGCCGGCGTCCACGGAACTTCCGGGAAGGCGGTCAGGCGGATAAGGCCGTCCACATAGCCCACGCTCAGGCGGTAGGCTTTGCTGACGTCCGGCAGCGCCAGCGTCAGCGAGCCGTTGGACGTGCTGGCGGAGAGCGTGCCCCGGACGGTGATGTCGCCGGTACGGGTGTCGGTGGTCTCGTCGTCGATGCGGAACACCGTGGAGACGCCGTTCTTTTTGATGTATTCCGCTTCGGCGGCCAGCGCCTTTTTCATTTCAGGACGGTCTTCTGGCGGCACCCAGCGCAGCAGCGCGGCGTGCTGGCCGTCGACCGTTTCCGGCGTGACGCTGAGGCGCAGGTTAATGAGGGAGCGCACCATCATGCTGTTGAGCGCCGCGTCGCCTTCAGCGGAAGTGGAGGTGAAGGCGCGGTCGAACATCATGGGCGTGGTGACCGTTTTCTGCGTGCGGTAGAAGTGCCACGCCAGCGAGCCGGTGATGCAGTTTGCGGCGATGCTCAGTACAAGCAACGACGTGAGCGACATCAGCGTCACCACCATCATCCGGTTTCGCGTTTCTTTGACCTGATATTTAATATGTCCTTCCGTCAGATAAATAAAGGCGCCCCCCCGGAGGGGGCGCAGCCGCTACTGCATCCAGTGCCGGTTCGCGGAGTCAGGCACGCGCCTGAACTGCACGCGGAACAGCACCGTCGGCAGGTACCAGTAGAGAAGGTTCAGCAGCCACCATGACCCCTGCCCCTTCTTCAGGTGCCGGAGCATCAGCCAGACCACTCCGCCAGCACAGAGCATGACAATCAGCATGTCGATATAAAAACCGATGATGCCGAAGGCGAGAAGCACGAAGGCTTCTTCCGGAGGGAGGCCGATGAACCGTTTCTGCTGGTTGAGCGTTTCCGGGAACCGGTACTTTGCCGCGTCACTGTCCATGACGGTCAGCCGCCCGCCAGCGCGAACAGGGCGCGGGTGGCGAGAAGCACCATAATCATGCCGGTGAACACCATCGGGTTGCGGGACTTAATAAAGCCCACCACGGAGATGACGATTTCAGCGACGTAAAGCATGTACTCAACCGTTGAACCGTGACCGAACGTATCGGTCGTGTCGGCCTTCTGGGTTTTCAGTAAATCCTCTGCGCCGGCGAAATGCGGAAATACCACCACGGTCAGCATCAGGGCGAAATAAATAAGATTTCGCTGTGCGCCGGGTGAATTTTTCAGGGAGTGTTTAAAGCGGGGGAGTGAAAATAATTTAAAGCGGGAAAAGAGGTTGCCGATATTATTTGCCTGAATTTTATTTTCTTCAGGCAAAGCTACCGCGGCCCCCTCCTCCGTAATGGAGTCAGACAGGACTGCTTTCATTGTAAAAATCCCTCTAATTGGGTTAGGAAAATGTCAGTTGAAGTAAACGGACGTAACGCAAGCACATTTTACAATGAGTCAAAAAAAAAAAAACTGTGACACATGTCACACTTTTAAGGGTTGATTAGGATTTGTCTTAAGTGCAGACGGGGGTACGCTCTTTCCTCACATTGCGAGAAAACCCTCTGGAGTTAACCCTAATATCATGAAAGTAAAAGAGAAGCTGGGTGAGAATCGCGGCAGGCCACGTAAATACACGCCCGGGGAGGTTCGTTACCGGGTGTTGTGGGCACCTGATAATCTGCTGCTTGAGCTGCGTATTGCGGCCCGTGTGCGCGGCGTGAGCATGAATGATGAGGTGGTCGGGCGTCTGGTTAAGTCGCTGAATTTCACCCCGAAGAAGCCGCTGATACGCACCGAAGAGGGGGAAAGGCTTCTGGCACTGGCGCGCTTATTTGACGAGTTTATTCAGGCGCGGCTGGACGTTATTCGCGAGGAATATGCACGTGATAATCCTGTCACTGAGGGCGAGCGTGAGTTTATTCCCGGAAAAATGAGGAGGTTCAGCAGCAGTTTTCCGGTGAATCTCAAGAAGGATATGGAAATTAGCGCCAGATTTAACCGTCGGAGTATGAATCAGGAAATCGTGCAGAGGTTGCTTGGGACACTTAATTATTTCACAGAGCAGCAACTTCCTGAGAACGAGGAGGTTCAGCGGCTGCGCTCGCTGGCCATCCTGTTTGATGAGTTTATTGGTTCGCGTGTGGCCGTGGCGGAAAACCCGCTTGCCCGGGAGGGTGAGGCTGGTAAATAAAAAAGGTCATCCGTGATCTTATGGCCGGGCGACTTCGCCCGGTTTTTTAATTATTCCTCGCTCAGGAAATGCCGGCTTTCTGCGTTATCTTCTGCCGTACTCATGGCGGTCAGATTACCGTCAAGCATGTCTTCAAGCTGTCCGGGTTCAATACCACCCCGGGAGTTGAGATACATTTCTGTCAGCATCGCTATAACGATCGACATTCCCTCCCGCGTCCCGGAAACTTTCCGCATCAGGTCCTTGTTGAAGGCCTCTTCATCAAAAATCGATTTCTCAGCCTGGCGTTTTTTTAGCATCAGCCCGAAGCCGACAAGTTCGTTAACGGCAGATGAAAAGCTGACATCATTTTCTGAGGCCCCTTTCTGCTGCTCAAGCATGACGTATTCCCTGATTTCATTCTCAATTTTATCTTTAAAGTAGATGTTATGACGTGACATATTTATACCTTGCCAGAATTTTTTCACCACCCTTTCACTTTAGATTAATCATTAACTTAATCATCGTCAGGGCAGTGTTATTAGTTCGGTGTGTACTTCGTTGGGGGTGTTAATATTATTCACCTGAAATTACGGGTGTGTCAATCCGGCACCGTCAGGTCTGAATTTAAGGTGTGGGGATGCGGCACCTGTGGGTGAAATCAGGTGTGCTGATTCGGCACCATGCGATATTTAATTTTATAAATTGCGATACTTTAAGATTAAAAAGGTGTGTGAAAGCGGCACTAACTAAGGTGTGTGCTTGCGGCACATAACGCCTTAACCCTCTGTTATTTAACAACTACACACAAACCCCACACATCAACAGTGCTGTCAGGGGTACCGCCACCCCACACAATCCGGCACCGTCAGGTGTGTGCGTAGGGCCACTTATTGACGGATACTTGTCAAATTACACTCAAATCCAACATTAAACATATGAATTAAAAGACAAAAACAGCAAGATAAAATCTTGCGTGGGGTGTGGTTAAGTAATCATTCAAAAAGCGGCTTGTGTAAATACCCCGTCCTTTGTCATTTTCATTATTTCATCAGCGTGTTAACGCGTACCCTGAGCGCACCAGAGCGCGTCTGTATCGTTTTTTCTTGCCATACCCTTGCCGCCCGGCGTATTTTATCGCGAACGCTCCCCTGCGCTGCTGGCGCATTCTGTGAAGGTAATTAAAATGAAATGGTTCGCGCTTCTTGCGCTGGCGGCGACTTTCTCCATCCAGGCAACGCCGCAGATGTGTTTTACAACTGCCGGGAAAGACTTTGGTATTGATCCACTGCTGCTGACAGCAATATCAATACAGGAGTCAAGGCTAAATGCAAAAGCCATCAACGGGGCCAATCGTGACAAATCAGAGGATGTCTGCGGAATGCAGGTGAACAGTTCTCATTATAAAGAACTGAAGAAATTCAATATTGATCGCGAAAGGTTGTTAAACGATCCCTGTATTTGCACCTATGCTGGCGCGTGGGTACTTGCCAGGAACTTCAACTCCTACGGTCGAAACTGGGACAGCGTTGGAATATATAACGCCGGACCAAAAGAAACGAAGATGAAAGCAAGAAAATCTTATGCAGCTAAAATTAACAGCATTTACCGCGTCCTGCTGGCGCGTGAAATTATTGCTGGTAAGTATGCTATTTCACAAAATAAACTGTCGAATACAGAACCCTTTTCAACCACGCCAACATCCTCTCAAGCAGACACTAAAAAGCCGGTCAACTGACCGGCTTTAAAATATCCACTACCACGTTTCAAACGGCCACCCTTCAAGGGGTTCACCGTCGCAATCAAAGCAAAAGCTGTCCACGCCGTAAATTTCGCGACCCTCCGTCAGAAGCCGGATCGTATTTTCTGACACTCCGGCATTTCTGAGTGTCATCGCCGGAACGCTCAGAATATCATGGCGGACAATAAACCCGTAGAAAATATCCACCACCCAACGCCCGGCTACGTTATTCGAAAGCAGCCTGCATTGTTTCCTGAATACCTCCGCATCCTCACGGGTAATATTACCTGTTGAGCACATCAGCATTTTTCTAATTTCCGTTTTCTCCGTCGCGCTCTCCTTTCGGGCCGAATTCATTCCGGCCCGCATGATATTATCAGCCCTTCAGTTCTTTCATTTTCTCTGCCAGCGACCACAGGAAACGATTCGTTTTCAGGTCGCCATCGATGCTGTTTATTGCCCGTGTGCGCGCCCTTCCCCCCTTCGCATTTCGCCCTGGCTGGCCACCCCGGATCACGTTTTCCTGGGTCCGCTGGTACACCGCCCACAGGTCGTTTTTTTTATATTAACGGCGGTTGCTGCGCAGCAGCATGTCGGGACTGACCGGAACATGCTGCCCCTCATAGCGATAGTCGAGAACGGTTTCGGCAAACGCGCGGCGTTCTGCCTCATTCAACGGAATGCACTTCATTTCCTCGCGTGACTCCTCAACGGCTTCAAATCGCTTCACCACCTCGTAAGCACCCTCGATGACCTGCCCGACCACGTCACCCTTGTGTGGAACACGAATTTCGCCAAACGTCTCGCCGCAGACCATGCCGTTCGCACAGACGAAACGGAACTGACCCGGGATCATCTGGTAGCTGCTGCTCCCGTCATGGCTGTTAAGCAGAATGATTTCTGACACTTCATCACGGGAAATTTCATTGTGACGGCGCAGGCGCAGCATGTGCTTGGCATGACCCGTGCGGCCCTCATCACGCACGCGCTGCTGACAGGCAAAGAACGGCTCGAAACCTTCACCGCGCAGGCGGTCTAACAGGTTGATAGTGGGGATCCAGGTATAGCGATCGCTGCGTGATTCGTGCTTATCTTCGGAGAAGATGCTCGGCACATGAAGGCGCAGCTCATCATCAGTCAGTGGACGATTTTTGCGGATGACGTTCGCAGCGCGGAACGCGGAGGCCAGACGGGTCATGTGAATTCCTCTTTACTGGCGGAGCCTGACGGCCCCGCGAAAATTTATCAGGATTGTTATCAGAAAACGACTCAGTGCCTGTCAGCTCTGCACGCGCTCAAAACGCCACGGTCCAAACGGGTTGCCCCTGCATCCCGGCACCATCTGCTCCCGGCCGTAACGTTCCAGCCCGCTCATTTCCCCGTTAAAAATCGCCTTAGCGTCAGGCGTGACGATCCCCTGTGCTTTCCAGACGTTGGTTGTTTCGTATTCAGCGACGCGTGCATCAACAGACGCGTCGTCAAGGCGGTTCGCCGCGTGAACGATCCGGACAAAAAACGTCTCAGGTTCGCTTGCCACCTCCGGGTGTATGACTTCAATGCTGATTAACAGACGTTCCTCCGGTTTCGTCAGCTCAAGTGCCAGCTCACTGACGCGGGCCTGCCGGTAGCTCTGATATTCAGCGTGAATAACGTTTAGGGCGGTCAGCGTCTCAATGTGGAAACCCAGTTGTGTACGCAGGGCGACCGTGTTGATCTCCGGCAAGCCGGGCACAAATAGCGGGCGGCGCAGCGCCCGGTGTACTTTGTCGCCGTTAAACCGTGTTTCGGTAGATTCGGCAGCGGCGGTGTTGACGTTCTGTGTGTTCATGCTGGTTCTCCTTTCTGAGGTCATTACCCTGTTTCGGTGAGTTCGTTGCGGCGAAGGGCAAAGGAGCGACGCCGAAGAGAGTGCATAAAGGGGCGACGACGAAAAGTTTTTGCGGCCCCAGGCAAAAAGTTTTTGGTCGGCGTGCATTTCACCCCTTTCTGCGCGAACCGGCGGTGCTACGACCAGCCCTCCGCAAAGAACCGGCGGAACAGGCTGTACCGGTAGAGAGATGAGCAGGAACGCACCCGGCACGGCGGGTCGCCGCCAGGCGAAACGTCGGGGCGTCCTTAGCGGCCGCAGCGCGGCCAGTGAGAGCGGCGGCGTGAGCCGGCTGCGGGGGTTGACCTGGCCGTTGCCATCAGACCCTAGCCGTCAGGCACGAAACGCCGCTTCTGGCGGTTCGGCGGAGCTTACCGGCTTGCCGGTTAGCGGAGTAGGGCTTGACGACCCGGCCGGAACGGACGGGGAGCCGAAGGGGGCCAGACTGTTTTGCATTCACGCCATGCAGCTGCACAGCAGGAAAATTCCGGGGATGAAAAGCAGCAAAACGGAGAGGAACAGAGACACTGGCAGCAGCAGGAGAAACAGGAACTGGCAGTACACCGGGTAAATCAGAAACCCCAGAAGACAGAGGCTGAATTCTATGAGGACGAGCGGTGCGTCAGCACCGCCCTTTCCTCAGCCTTCTCCGCCGTTCAGCTCCGCCTCAAAGTGCATCGATGCCGTATTGATAAGCCTGGAAAACTCAGCGTCATCAATACCCACGTGGCGGGCCAGGTGCATCAGGTCAGCCAGCAGATCAGAAATTGCGGTGGTGGTTTCCTCACCCGACTCCGTCAGCCCCTTCTGTAGCGAGAAATAGAGCAGGGTATCGATAACCGTGATCAGACGCTCTGAATGCGTCTGCGTCATTTCATCACCACTGTTCATTACCTCATGCACCACGTCCATCAGGCCGTCGACCAGGCGGCCGGGATGGGCGCTTTCAGGCTCCGTGCTGCCGCACACATTTTTATCGTTCATCCTGTATTCCTTACTGACAGTCTCATGGTTCGGGCAGGGTATCCCCTGCCCGTCCTTTCAGCCCCGGTTGAGCGTCACGTTATAAACCACGGACCAGTCGGCACCGTGTGGGTGTTCGCTCACTGGCTCAATCCGGGCTACGTTTCTGGCCTGGTGGTTCATCACCATCACCCGCTCAACGGCTGCGTGCAGGCTTTCACCCTCATTACGCGGAAACCACAGGTCGCTGTTGCTGCCACTCAGCACCGGATGACCGCAGAAGTGAAAGCCCCTGCCACTTCCCAGCGCGCATTCCAGTACAGTCACCCTCGCCCGGGCGTCGAGCGTGCCTGCCGCACTGTTCAGGCGTCCGGTGATGTCACTCCAGCACCATTCCCCGGCGGGAACCGGGAGTTCCAGGCGTTTCAGCGGCAGCCCCATCGCGCTGGCCGTCAGTCGCGCCACGTCAAACAGCGCAGGCGTCTCAGCCTGTTCGCTGATGTAATCACCGTTGATAAACAGCGCCTGCTCATCGTTATCCAGCACAAGCAGACAGACGCCGGACAGCGCGGCACAGACGGGGGTTTGGCGGGATGTTAAGTTTTGCATGTTCATTCTCCTGACCGCCCCCCCGGGGGGGGCGGCGTTCCGTGGTTCAGGCCAGCGCCCGGGTTAATTCGAGGGTGCGCAGAAACTGCCCCCATTCTCTGCCGCGCATCGCGGGGACGCGTACTGACCGGCGTTTCTGCGAACAGCGGGCAACGTGGCGGCCTCTGGCGCGGATTTCCGGTTTGATATCCTTCGCGGCGATGCTGTCGTGCATCACCCGGACGTGTGGCGCGGACACGTCTGTCTTTACATATCCCGCCGTTGGTGCAATGATTGTGGCTTCAGCAATGTTCATGGTTTCATCCCAATTATGTTGTTGATAATGGCCAGCTGTTAGCGCAGCTGACCGTAATGAGGCAGGGCTTTCGCTCTGCCTTTTTTACGCCTGCTCCAGGTCAAACACCTCTTTCTGAATACGCGCCACGATGTCCTGATGTGACAGCGTGCAGCGGTCGCGAAACTCAAAAAAACGCCCCTGAACGTTGACAAAAATGTCCGTCACATCACCGTGATAATGCTCTGAGGATTTGAACGACTGCCCCTGCCCCTTGCCCGGATACTGCCAGTCCTCCGGAGGCAGCACCTCCAGCTGGTCGGTAAAACGATCTTCGTTGATTTCTTTCACGGGCGTGCAGTGACGCGCGTCAGACAGCGCCTGATATTCACTGAGTTCGACCAGCTGCATGTCCGGCCATGTGCGGCGCAGGTCATGCAGCGTTCTGCCGTCAGATTTGGTGCGCCATTTGCCGCTGACGCGCTCTGCGTGCCAGCCAATGAACAACGACGGACTGAAAAAAACCTTCTCAGGGCGGGTTTCTGCTGCGGTCTGGTTCTGTGTCATGCTGCGTTCCTTCTGTTTCTGGCCCACCGGAGACGGGCCGGGTTCGTGGGTTTACGGTTCACTAGAAGTCATAAACATAAGAGGCATAACCCATCGCCAGGCAGTCAGCGAGATTCCTGCTGGCAGCTTTCCACGCTTCCGGGCCTGATTCCCCGTACAGTGTCAGGGTTATCTCCCGTGCTCTGGCCCAGGCCTGCACGGATGACAGCGGCAAGACCGGACGCGGTATCGTCCAGTCAGTTACGGTATTGCAAATATCCTCGGAAATATTTTTCAGCGTCCCGAACAGCAGTTCCTCGCGGTCCCTTGCCAACATGCGTTCCTCACTCCAGATTTTGAGATACTTCAGATGTTCAGCCAGGGCCGGGCTGATGCCCTTGATTTCAGGCCGTTCAACCCATCTTTCGGAAGATTCAGAAGCGGCGGTTTTGATGTTCTGTGTGTTCATGCTTTTTCTCCAGTTGTCGGTGGCTTAAGCCATCTCTCGGTGAGTTCATCGCGGCAAAGGGCAAAGGAGCAACGACGAAGAGAGTGCATAAAGGGGCGACGACGAAAAGTTTTTGCGGCACCAGGCAAAAAGTTTTAGGCGGCGTGCATTTAACCCCTTTCTGCGCGAACCGGCGGTGCTACGACCAGCCCTCCGCGAAGAACCGCCGGGAGTGGGGGCACGGATGTTGAGATGAGCACGAACACACCCGACACGGCGGAACGGCGTGGCGCCCTCAGCGGCCGCAGCGCGGCCAGTGAAATGCGCCGGCGCCAGCCGGCTGCGGGTGTTGACCTGGCCGTTGCCATCAGACCCTAGCCGTCAGGCACGAAACGCCGCTTCTGGCGGTTCGGCGGAGCTTACCGTGCGCAACGCGCCCGGTTAGCGCAGTAGGGCTCGACTACCCGGCCGAACGGACGGGAAGCCGAAGGGGGCCATGCTGTTTTGAAATCACGTCATGCAGCAACTGCACAGCCAGAAAGAGATAATGAATAAGAACCGGAGTGACAGGCAGCATGGCCACCGGATAACAGGGAAGAAGCTAACGCAACTGGGGAGGGAGGAAGCCGGTGCGTCAGCACCGGGTTACGCGGTCCGGGCCTCAGCGGCCGCAGCGCGGCCAGTGAGAGCGGTGGCATCAGCTGGCTGCGTGGGTTGCGTCATGCGATGGAGACCCGTCGGCCCGGAACGGGCCAGGGCAGTGACGCCGCGCGGCTCTGTGCGCAGCATGACAGAGTGGTGTCCCTCAGGGACAGACGCCCGGGGTATTAAGCTTTTTTTCAGGCTGTTAATAATGAGGAAGAGTGGGGGCAGGCTACCACACAGCTAAAATCCAATCTGACTGCACTGTGCCAACAGCGGACGTAACGAATAACTGTTTGTGTGGAGCAATGGGGAGCAGGTCAGTGATATGAATTTTGAGGAATAAAAAACCCGCAGAAGCGGGTTAGTAGATGCTCATGGCTCAGGGGATAAAGCCAATTCTGAGGCAGGTTCCTCGGGATATAATCAGCACGATAAATTTTTGAACTGTAGTTTGGAGCTGATTAGGGTCCCATTGGGAGGTGTCAAATAAGCGACCTCGGTTCCAGGGCAGGAAGCCGTTATGCCTACCAATACCTTTCTCGCCAAGCACATCTTCGAATGAACCGCCATTCTCATTATAGATTCGCACTTCACCAGCACGAATCATCGGGCCAGACCAAATGCGCGCACCAGGTATCGTCTGCATATCATCACAAACTAAATGCTCATACCAGTTCAGCATGAAAACATATGTCCTGCTCATGATGCCTTTACGATGGCTCGTAGGCTGGATATAAGCTCCAGCGACCTGGAAACAATCTATGTCCTGGCCATCTTCAACGAAGCTATAGTTACGAAGCCCAACCCGTCCAGCGGTGACGTTATTAGCCTCATCAACGACGGCAGATCGGAGAAGTTCCTGAATAATGTCCTGCTCGTTTAGCCCGTCATCTTCGTAGTCTAAAATCATGTTGCTCAGTTCAACATCGGGGATGTTCGCACCTACACGCTCAATGAGAACGTAGCGAACGACATCATCCTCTGGTTCGATGATTTCGTGTTCTGAGATTTTGAAAAGTGACTTGGAGGCAAGGAGGAAGCCGAAACGAACAGAACGAGTGTCCCCTGTGTGAGGCCACTCGCTCAGATCTTTTCTGTAGGATTCTATTAGTGTAGGAGCCATTTCTCAGCAGAACCATTAGCTTTAATATTGCTCATGATTCTACCATTAGTAACAAAGAAACGACGAATAGAATGTTCAATAACCTCAACGAGATCGGCCATTGATCGAGCCATCTCAGGGTACTGTTTCGCAGGTTTAACAATGAAACGAATGCGATCACCAAGCAGGACTACTTCTGCCAACGGCTTAACCGTAGCATCAGCATTGTCCACGTCATCTTTGAAGGTGACAATGAAGTGAAAATCTTCAGGCGCAGTCATCCCTTCATTGTCAAGTGTGCGCACCTGAAGCATATGCTGCTTAAAAGTGTGCGTGGCAATGATGCTGGTATGATCACGAATTGTCTGAATAGAACGTTTTTCGTTCATTACGTCGTGCATGTGTCCACCTTAGCTGTGGGCCGCATTGGCCTCTCCAGCGAAAACCGCGAAAGCATTACTTATGCGGTCAACTAAGCCGTGGGCCACATTGGCCTCTCCGGCGTTCTCCATCAAGGGAGAAAAGGCTACGAGTATGCGTAGGTCTACATTAACAACTGACGCATTCGTCAGTTGTTGACTAAATCTACGTCATTACTCAAAAATGATCAAGCCGCTGGTTGTCAGTTACCCAGCAAACAAAGGGGGGTTGCTGGGTTGTCATTGCTTTTTTGTAGCTAATAAGACAGCCTTCGCCTTCCCCGCCATTTTTCCACATGGCAATATCATCATCGAGTCGGCTGAGATGCTCATTAAGAGACGCTAAAAGCCGCTCAGTTTCCGTTTCCTGCGGGCTGTTTTCAGTTCAGTGATATAGTGCCCCCTGCTCATGCCAGCACCTTATTCGTCAGCTTGTTCGGCACCATCCAGCGCTCCAGCTCACGCACCGACACGGGAGCTTCTTTTGAAAGAAAACCCGCTTCGACTCCCAGCTGCCACAGCGGCAGGCCCGCCATCGCCCATCTGTCCAGCTGCTTCACCGAGGGGAAACGCTCGCTCCAGCGGTAAAACATGGCTTCCAGTTCATAATGACCCACGGATGAATCAGACCAGCGCGACACCCAGCTGCTGACCGTCTCCGGGGTGTGGAACGCCAGGTCAATTTCGGCCTGTCCCTTTGCCGCCTGGCAGGCACGCTCGCGTTGCTGCGCCCTCCTGTCCCTTTGCCGGGAATACTTTTCACTCCGCAGCTCCAGCTTTCTGCGTTGTCGTTCCGTCTCATGAAAGCGCCATTCGGGAAAGAGTTCCCGGACGGCGCTGCTGCTCAAAGGATACGGGCAGAACTCACCCGCACTGGAGATCAGCATGTCTATCGCGCGAAGCCAGTTCTGTTTATTCCCGCGAAAATCAGCGTCAGGAAGGCAGGGCTGGAAAAAACGGATCTCTTTGAGCGTTACCCGCTTACTGCCTTTTAACACCCGGAAAAATGCCCTGGCATAGGGATAATCTGCGCAGTACAGATTACGGTCGCGTTTTTTTTCCACCTGTGCGATAGCCTCCAGCGCTGCGCGCCGGGCGGATGACAGCGGAACCAGCGATCTGTTCACCGGGATCATACGCTGACCTCCTCTGCAAGATATTCCGCCATGCCGCTGGCGCTGTAGTCCAGCAGGGATGCCTGTCCCGCTGCCGCTAACAGGGCGCTGATGCGCGACGGGTCGAACGGCACGAGCCGGAGCACGTCGCGCACGCAAACGCCATCCGCCGACATGAATACAATCAGCCACTCACCGGACACGTCACCCGGACTGCATACGCAGAGGCTGAACAGCGCACCGGGCGGTTCGAAGCGTAACTGCACGGGGAAGAACCCGCCGAACTCAGTACGGTATTCGCCGTTAACCGTCCAGTTCTCAGGCGCGGTCAGCAGCCGCGCAACGGCGCTGGTCAGAACGTAGCGTTCGTGCTCCCCCTTCTCCCGCCACTCTTCAAACTCACAGGGATGCATTGCAGTCAGTTCTTTCAGGTCAGGTGCTGTAGTCTTGTTCATCAGATCCTCCATGCGGCCCCGAAGGGCCGCGCTCCGTATCAGGCCGCGTTAGCGGAATTGTGAATGTCACTGTCGCAATCGGCCGCCACGTCAGTCGGCTTTTTCTGCGGTGCCGTCATCCAGGCGGGCACCCAGCGCGTGTCACGCATCCTTTCTTCGGCCAGCTCTGCGGCATCGCCCTTTTTCATTTTCGCTGCATCAACCGCCGCGCCCGAAAAGCCTGCTTCGTTCAGGGCATCAATGATCTGCGCCTGTTTCAGGTCGGTGAAGAAGTTCGCTCTGGTAGGTTGCCACCAGTCGCGCATGTGGAATCCGATGGCCGTTTCCAGCGCATCCAGTTTGCTGTCGGTGGTGCGCTGACACTCACGGGTCTGCACTCCGTCAACAGAACAGGAAACGCAGAAAACCATGAGTGCAGAGAGCGTTTCGCTGCTCAGATCAAAGAAGGTCGTGAAGTCTTTCTTCCAGCCAGGCGGCAGCAGGGCTTCAAGTCTGGCTTTTTCCTTCAGCAGCGTGACGTACGCCAGACCTTTCTCGCCAGAGGGCGCATTTGCCGTCAGCGAGTAATGAGATGCGGAAACCCGGATACAGAACGGATCCAGGTAAGGCGAATCGAAGCCAAATACGTGAGTGCAAAGCTGCCATACCAGCAGGGATACGGCTTTCTCCGGCTGCGACAGCAGCGCGGCCTGTACCGCCAGGGTGCGCTCGGAAGACATTTTGGTCAGCTGCGGCAGTGTGATCCCTTCAGCCGCATCGGGCTTTTTCATCGTCAGGATCGCGCGATCTACTGTCGGGGAAACCGGGGGTTCCTGTCCTGATTCGCTGCTGTCTTCTGATGGCAAGTCGGCAATACGCACCACGCCACGCTGTACACAGAGCAATCCGTATTTGTCGAACCCGACCACCACGCCCGAGACTTCGCGGACTTCCGGTGTCCAGGCACGGTTTTCTGCGGCCTGTTCTATGGCGCTTATGGCATCACAGGTCGCGCTGTAGGCTTCGTCGTCGTCGTTAGCCTCAAATTCGAGAGACTTTGCATACAGTTCGTCACGCAGTGTTTCTTCATCACCGATATATACCGCTTCAGGCGCATCGGTCAGCTGATACTCATGACCATCCCTGTGTGGGTAAAGGGAACTTCTCTGACCGAGGCTCCACTTCCATCCCTCCGTAGAGCAGATCTCCTGCGCCATTGCTTCAAGCTTTTGCACGGTCAGCGTTTCCAGCAGAACCATATCAGCCGTACCCTCTCCTTCCTGCTGGCTGAACAGATCTTCGCGCACCATACCGCCAGCGGCCTCATAGGCATCGCGTCCGACGAAAAGGAAGCGTTTATCAGTGATGCTGATTTCTTTGTCTGTGATCTGCTTTTTCAGGACGTTGACGGGCAGATCGGGCCAGATTGCTTTGACCTCTTCACAGACACGCACCTGACGGGCCTGGTCGTCTTCAAGACAAAGCACCTGGCACTGTTCGAGTGTGAGCTGATCGTCTGCCAGCAGCTTCAGCAGCGAGGGTGCCAGGTTAGCCAGCTTCAGCATTCGCTGGACGTGGCGTGTGCTGTAGCCCGTTTCTGCGCCAATCTGCTCAGGGCTTTTCCCCTGCCCGGAAAGGACGCCGAAGGAGGCAATCTGTTCAGCCGGGTGCATATCGCTTCGCTGGTCGTTCTCGATGAATGAAACCAGGGCGGCAATATCTTCCGGTACGCGCTTGAACGGCACCAGATACTCACCTGTAAGGCGTTGCTGACTGAGCAGCAACTGCATGGCCGTGAGGCGTTTACCGCCAGCGGCCACGGCGATGGTTCCGTCAGACAGTTCGTGACAGACCAGATTTTGCAGGAGTCCGACCGCGACGATACTGTCGGCCATGTTGCTGACACTTTCCGCTGAATAGGGAACCGTGCGCACATTCAGCGCAGAGATCGCAAGAGCCGACAGCGGAGAATATTCCATCGGCGCGGCATCGAGTGCCGCTTTCACCGCCGCTTCCTGTGCTGCGGATGTTTTACGGGCGCTGGTTTTTTTCGGTGTTTTTGACTTAATATCTGCTACTGACATCGTTAGTACCTCGCTTAATTAATGACTGTCACGCCCTGCGGAGTTACCGCTCCGTCAGGGCACCTTTCACTTCGGGCGTTTCTTTTTCGCCTTTCCACCCTCACCCGTTGAGTTGTCGGGGCCGCGGTTTTGACGTTTTGCGGGGAACTGCTGATTGCTCCCCAGGTTGTAACCTTCACCCGCTTGAGAGCCGTTCGCCGCAAAGGGCGAAACGAGCACGGGCCGGTGAAGATGTCCGGGAGCGAACGGAAAAATTTTTGGCGCAAAAAATTTTCTGTGAGAGGCGAAGCCGTCCCTGGACAGCAAGGCGGGTTGTGCTTGTCTCAGCCCCGGCGAAAGGACTCAGGCGAGTGGAAACAACCGGCAGCAGGAACCCGCCGCAACGGCGTAAAGCGCGGGCGCGAAACGGCGTTGCTCCTTACATCCCGTCAGCTTTTAGACGGGATGCAAGAAGCGCCGGTGACGGCGAGACTGAGCGGCGCAGCCGGGGCGGCTGCTGCAAGCGGGCATTGCGTCCGTGATGGAAACCCGCTGACCCGTTCAAGAACGGGTCCGGGCAGAGACGGCCTGCCGGCTCTGTGCGAAGCATGACAGCGCGATAAGACGCCCGGAGTGAAAGAAATATTGCGGGAATTAAGAAAAACCGAAGTGCTTTAAAAACATCAACCCGAAAGAATAACAATATAAAACAGTAACCTGATACTGTAAGGCGTATGCAAAAACACACTGTCAGCCGGATTACCTGTCGCAAAATTCCTGAGATCGTTCACCAGATATTGATGATTATCAGAGCACATTCCCGGCTTTACGGCCGCACACGCGGAGGGGCCGCAGGCCCGTCCGCTGTTGTGGCCACCGCAGGTGGCAGACTTTTACGCGCGGGCTGACAGGGAGCGGGCCTCCCTGCCCGGCTGATTACTTCCCGCAAATCTTTCTCATTTCTTCAAATGCTTTGACTTCGAAAAGGTAGTTTCTTTCAGAGAACCCTTCGCCGCCCTCGATGTCTTCACGGTCGATAAAGCTACCTGCCAGCTTCATGACCTGTTCCAGCATTCTGGCGGGTACCTGGATTTCCTCCCTATCGCGAACGGCTTCCCTTATGTTATCCAGCATTGCACCCATCGTGTCCTGAGAGACACCATACACATGCACTTCATCCAGCAGGCAGATATCAGCGGTTATTGAGGCCGCTTCTTCCGGGGTAACGTCATGCTCGCTGAGGCAGTCCATAACATCTTCATCCGTCCAGACAATCAGCGATATTCTGGCATCAGCCGCATATTCCTTCAGGATTTTCACAGCAAGTTCAGAAGGTGTGCCGTACATTTTTCATCCTTAAGGGGCGGCCTGTGCCGCCCCGGTTTTGTCAGTTCAGGGCGCTGAAAATAGCATCGTACTCAGGGTGTGAAGAGGCGTAGTCCGTCAGCTGGCGAAAGCGCTGGCAGTAGAACTCGCACAGGTCAGGTTCGTCGTGGCGGTCATGGAACCAGCTGCGGTGGTTCAGCACCAGACCAGTGATAACGACCCCTGCCGCCTCAGCCGACAGACTCAGCGCCCTGCCATTATCCGGATTGCTGAAATGCCATGAGTCCCCTTCCGGCTGCATGAATCCCCCGCCGTTTTGAAGGACAACAAAACGCCACTCACAGCCGTCATAGCCCTGAAGAAAACGGCTGGCGTAGAGGAAAACGTTGTGTTCGGCGCGCACGTAGTCGTGAGCAAACAGCATCGGCAAAAAGCGCATCTTCACGAAGCGATCGACCTGGACGGCGGCGGGGGTCTGTGTGTTCATAGCATCTCCGGTGTTGGCATGTGATACGGCGCGGGCTTGCGCCGTGACCACACCAGAGACGGGCGACAAGCGGAGAGCGCAGGAGCGCCACCGGAAGCCGCAGCGCAAGGCCGTTGCGGGCTGAATGCCCGTAACGGGCGCGAACGGGTGAGGAGGCGGCGAAGCGAACTCTTGCGATCGCAGCGGCCCGGCTAAGGTTCGGGCACGGCGTAAGCCCTCACAACACGACGGTTTCATGGCGCACTGTTTCACCCCGTAGGCAGGCTCAGCCTGCGACCTTTGCGGCCCCGGCGCAGCCGGGAATTGCCGCGTGGCGTTGGGGTACGGGCGGGGGTTCGATGCCCCCGATCGTACCCGGCGAACCGCCGCCGGCGCCCGCCGTACCCCTGCAAAAAAAAACCGGAAACGACGGGTTTCGTCGCCTCCGGCATTTCATCCCCCTTTCAGGCTCAGGCGGTCAGCATCGTCAGCACGCGCGCCACATCGTCCAGGCCCTCGCGGATGGCAGGTGTGCAATCCTTACCCGCATCCCATGCAGCACCCTCGGCCGACAGGAGCGCATTCCGGGCTGTGAGGGTGATTTTTTTCAGCAGCTCCGCATCCACCATGATCGTGCGGGTTTCCGCTCTGTGCAACGACAGCCATTCACTCAGGGTGTGCCGCGAAACGCCGTCCGCCGCGTGGCCGTAGAAGGCAACCGCACCGATACGGGACATCAGGTGACCGACCTCGGCGTCGGTCAGCTCTTCATCGAAAACGTCCGTCACCGTTTCCCGGGACCAGACGAGGACCGCCAGCGGTTCGTCGTTGGTGAAGGCACGTTTCAGCTTGTCGTTAATTTCTTTTCGGGTTCCGTACATCAGTATTCTCCGTTCATCGTTTTCTGGCCGGGCGATCCCGGCCGTTTCAGTCAGTCTTTAAAGCAGGCGTCCAGGGCAAGCGCCTCGCGGTACGCCTCCATGTACAGCTCTCTGATGCGGCAGAACGCATTCCGGGCAAGCCTCTCCGCGAGCGTTTCTTCGTCCAGGCACTTTTGCAGCTCCAGGGCTTTCAGCTTTGAAAGCAGCTCGTATATGTCGTTTGCCAGCGCTGCCACGTCTTCGCGCAGGGGTTCCAGCCCGGCGTAATTCGTCATGCGGCCTCCGGCAGCCAGTCGCCGTTAGCGGCGGGCTTCATCATCGCGCGCTGCACCGCAGCCAGGCGCTGTTGTCCTGCGCGGTGGTACTGCTCCAGCAGCTCGATGCCGATATAGCGACGGCCAGACTGGAGCGCGGCGACGCAGGTCGATCCGGATCCGGCAAACGGGTCGAGAATGATGGCGCCCGGATGCGTGAAGGACTCAATCAGGGGTTGCAGGCTGGTGACGGGCTTCTCCGTCGGGTGATGCCGGTTGCCCGTGTACTTCCAGCCCTGCACGTCAGGCAGCGGGTTTTCCGGCAGGCGCGGGCGCCCTTTGGCCAGAACGTAGGCGCATTCGTGCGTGTAGCCGACGTAAGCGGATTTTGACGCGTAGGTCTTGGCGAAAACGAAATGCCCGACGATGCGAAAGCCGGCGGCAGTCCAGGCGCTGATAAAGCGGTCAGCCCGGTTCCAGCCGTAAAAGCTGACCATCAGGGAATCGTTTTTGAGTACGCGGAACATCTCATGACAGGCGGGCTGTAGCCACTCGTCCGTTTGATCCCCGGCAATGGTGCGGCCCGCGCGGTCGCGGAAGCCGACGAGGTACGGCGGATCGGTGAGGATGAAATCCACGGCCTTATCGGGAAAGCCGGACATAATCTGGATGCAGTTACCCTGAATGAAACGTGACATGCGCTGACTCCTTATCTGATGGGAGCACCCTCTGGTGCCGTGACCTCCACAAAGACGGGCGACAAGCGGAGCAGACAGGGGCGGACGCGCAAGCCGCACGCGCCGCCGGAGCGGACTGAATGTCCGCGCACGGTGGGGAACGGGTGAGCAGTTGTGTTTGATGTCAACCAGAAAGGGGGTCAAAGACGCCCAGTGACTACAGGTGATTAATGTCCGTTGTGAGCGAGGAGCAGACATCTATGCCTATAACAGATAGCACGCTTTAACATCCATTGGTCATCCATAGCATTTTGGCTAGATCATCTAATCAGTTTGGAAGATGTTACCTATACCAGTTGAGATATGAAGGAAATGCTGTTTTTTACAGTTCATCAAGCAGCACAATAACTTCAGTACTTAACCCACATGCTAGAGGCCATTTAAAGGAGAATGGTATGATCCTGCGTGATGCTTACACCACCATCAACCCGACAACGACTGATATTTTTGAATAAAAATATCTAAAGAGCGATATGGACCTGCCGATAACCAAGTAATTATAATGTCTATTGCCTGAAATTGGATATATACCTCATGAATGAGAAAAATGTTGTCGGAACAACCGCTGGTATAATTGGCAGCTCAGAAAATTACGCAGACAATGTAATCCTGCGGGCTGTCAGAGGTCATGGGTTTGCTGCTGAAAAAGCGAATCACCTTAAGGATCTGATATCTGGAAAGGATGCAAAGATTGTTGGCGGTGACAATGTCAAGAATGGTGCTGACAGACTGGTGGATGGCATTCACATACAAACAAAATACTGTAATTCAGGCTCAAAATGCATCAGTGAATGTTTTGAAGATGGAACTTTCCGCTACTTAAACGCTGATGGTACCCCTATGCAAATAGAAGTGCCATCAGATAAATATGATGCTGCGGTGCAGGCAATGGAGAATAGAATAAAAAAAGGTCAGGTGCCAGGTATAACAGACCCAGATTCAGCGAAAGATATTGTCAGGAAAGGTTCATTCACATATGAACAAGTAAGGAATATTGCTAAGTTTGGTACTGTTGAAAGCTTAACTTATGATGCAATAAACGGCATTAAGTTGGCTGGTACAGCAATGGGAATCTCTGCGGCTGTTTCATTCGCTGTCGCTCTATGGAATGGCGAAGACTGGGAGAAAGCTCTTGAATCATCCTGCTATACTGGATTAAAAGTGGGTGGTGTAGCCTGGGTTAGTAGCATCATTACTGCTCAACTTGGCAGAACAGGTATAGAACAAAGTTTGCGTGGTGCCACAGATTGGATCGTTCAGCAAATGGGGCCTAAAGCTGCCGCATGGATTGCAAATGGTTTACGATCAGGTAATGCGATATATGGTGCCGCCGCGATGAACCACGTTAGCAAACTTTTGCGCGGGAATATCGTAACAGGCGTTGTCACCACTCTGGTTATATCCTCCGTAGATTTTGTTCGAATGTTTCAAGGCCGATGCTCAGGCGCTCAATTATTCAAGAATGTTACTACTACTGCATCTGGAGTTGCTGGCGGAACAGGTGGCTGGATGGCAGGTGCTGCTGGAGGAGCTGCATTGGGTTCACTTATTCCTTTCGTTGGCACGGCTGCAGGCGGAATCATCGGAGGTTTATTAGGTGCGTTTGCCGGTGGTACGGCTGCAAATGCTGCTGTTTCAGCTATTCTCGATGAGTTTATTGAGGACGATGCTAAAGAAATGCTTAAAATAGTTGAAGAGGTATTTGGTGAACTTGCTTTTAATTATCTTTTAAGTGAGCAAGAGGCAAAGTCAGTTATTGATGATTTTAAAGGGAGGGACGTACCAGATTTTTTGCGAGATATGTATTCCTCTTCTGACCGCCAGTTGTTTGCAAAAAATGAATTTGAACCAATGATTATACATCTTGCTAAGAATAGGAATATTATTTCTCTACCTACTGATGCTCAACTATTACAGAAAACCGCAAGAATCATAGATACCCTCGTAGCAGCTTAATTATCCAGTGTGTATTAGCTCAGGCATGAGCTAATACACCATATTACATCCACATCATTCCCAAATAGAATATCAATCTGTTTCATAGTAATAAAAATTTTGTGCCTCATTAGGTGACCTGCTCCCTGTTGATTAACATAGGCTGAAACTAACAACATCTGATCTGACCCTTACCCCGAATATGATCCATTCATAATCAGGAATAACCGGATCCTGGCACACAGCAGACATCAGCCACTGACCTCGGCATCAGATACAACTACCCGTTTATAGCATCATTTTTTAATGAAGCAATGATGCTACGTAAAGATCGCCTGCCCTGAGATCTTTTTTTTCTCACCATCCCGGATTATTGCATTTATGATGGTTATCAGTTTCCGCATGCAAGCTGTCATGGCTACTTTGAAAACCTTACCTCTGGCAGTCAGATTTTCATAAAACGCTTTAATTTCGGGGTTGTAGCGTACAGCCGAAAGTACAGCCATATACAACATTGAACGGATATCAGATCGACCGCCCCATATCATTCTACGCCCGCTGAAACTCCCACTATCCCTGGAGTAGGGGCATAGCCCAATAAGTGCACTTATCTTACGTCGATCAAGTTTTCCTAATTCAGGCAACTGAGTAAGCAATGCCGCCATCACAACTGGCCCTACCCCTTTAACGTCCCTGAGCAATTCCACTTTCTCTTTCAGTACGGGGATTTTCCCAATCCTTTCAGCGAGAACTTCGTCGATGCGCTTTATTTCGGATGTCAGCCACTGGATGTGGCGACGTATGTCGGTCTTAATCTCCTGTTCTGTTTGTGCTTCGAGTCGGTTTGTTTCCATTGTGCGATTAGCGACAAGTTGACGCCGACGGCTGACCATTGCTTTAAGCTTAAACAGCTCCTTATCATGCTTCTCTCTGACCGGCGGCTCCATACGCATGCCATACTCACAGATTAGTCTGGCATCCTGCACGTCAGTTTTTGACCGAAGTCCCAATGCACGACTGAAGTTCTTTATCAAACGGGGATTGACGACAGCAATGTCGAAACCATGCATTTCCAGTGCATCTACCAGTGCTCTATGGTAATTACCTGTTGCTTCAACCACGAATAAACTGATTTCATGTTTGCTGACTAATTCCAGCAACTCCTTAAAACCTTTGGCAGAATTTTCAAAATGATATGTGACAGAACGTCCACTGACGCACACGTCAAAACTGTTCTTGGCTATATCTACACCCACAACGACTTTCATGTTCATTTCAGTTCTCCCAATCTTGCAAAATTCGGGCTGGAATTAACCGCCCAGGCAGTTGTTCGGGCTGGTGCTGAAAAAATGCTGCGCTATTCAGCTCACCCTCGGGCTTGTAAACCCAGCAGGCCGGTCGTGCAGCAGCATTGCCAGTTTAATGAGGCTTGCTCAACATACAAGCAGTCCGGCGAAGCTTCCCTTGTCTGCGCAGCGGCCCGGCTACAGTGAGGGCACGGCACTCCATGCCCGCCGGCTTACGACCAGAGGGCGTACGACAGCTCAGAAGCGGAGCGGAGCGACTTCCTTGTATAATCAGCCACACAGAACAGACTTGTTCTGTAAGTTAAAACCGGGGCAAGGCAGGCCGGCGACTTCCTTTGGCCAGTGAGCCAGTGAAAAAGATAATTGCCGCGTTGCCTCTCTTTTCAGTGTATGACCGAAGGGTATCTGTGGCCCCGCACACCGGTGAGCCTGAATTTACAAGGTAGGTCAGCTGAACTTAACGAGGAAAAGCTATGACTGTGTATCTTGGAATTGATATTGCCAGTAAGAAGTTTGATGCAGCTGAACTCTGTGACGGGGGTTACAGGTGTAAGGCATTTGAAAACACCCCTGCTGGATTTACAGCACTATATAAGTGGCTTAATGCGGACAGCATTCCGGACATTCATGTATGTCTTGAAGCAACCGGTAACTATGGTACTGCGCTTGCGACTTTTCTGTATGAAAACAACCTGAAAGTCAGTGTTGTTAATCCGTCAAGAATCAAAGGATTCGCGGCTTCTGAACTTTCCAGAACTAAGACAGATAAAGCAGACTCCAGACTGATAGCACGTTTCTGTAAAGCTGCGGAGCCAGACCTGTGGAGGCCCGTACCCACACCCGTCAAAAAACTTCAGGCTCTTGTGAGACGGATCGGTGCGCTGAATAGCATGCTCAGAATGGAATGCAACCGTCGTGAGATTGCAGATATTGACGCTCAGGAATCTGTTGAACGCATGATCAACCATTTAAAGATTGAGATTGAATCGGTGCGGCGGGCAATAAAAGACCACATCAGCAATAATCCTGAGCTAAAAAGGCAGGACGACCTCCTGCAGTCTGTTCCGGGTATCGGTGCTGTTTCAGCCAGCTTGATATTGTCCTTTATGGCAGGTAAAAAGTTCGCAAAAGCTAAGGAAGTGACCGCTTTTCTGGGACTGAATCCCCGTCATCGCCAGTCCGGAACGTCAGTCCGGGGTAAGACTCGCATGTCTAAGATGGGGGATGCCAAACTCCGGTGCGCCCTTTATATGCCAGCGCTGGTCGCACTTAAATATAATCCGGATATCCGTGCGTTTGGACAACGTCTTCTGCTTGCGGGTAAGCCAAGGATGCTGGTCGTGGGAGCAGTAATGCGTAAACTCATCCATATCATTTTCGGAGTACTTAAGTCGGGAACAGCTTTCAGTTCTCGCATAGAGTTGAAGCCTGCTGTCAGTTAGTGATTTAGAACAGCTGAGAGATATGTATCAGGCAAGGTCTGATTAACTCCAGTTGGTTAACGGGCTGCTGTGTGCCAGAAGCGGACAGTTTGAAAAATAACTGTGCTACCTAGCAACAGGTACATAGTAGTTTCTGTTTTTATAAATTTTACAGCCCTGCAATGATTCTATGGACAAAAGTAGGTTAGACACAAACCATCCAAAATGGATATGATTACTGTGTTAGCAAAAACTCATGGTTATCACGGAGGGCTATTAAGTGCTTGATTATTTATCAAAGCTTCCTTTACCGGCTGAGCAAATACCTCAGGGTTTAAAGGATCTATTATTTGTTGAAGACAATTCTAACCCCCAGCGAGAAGTTACTGTAACCCATCGGTACGAAAGAAATAAATATCAAGATGATTATGATTACACTCATATGATCATGGCCGTAGTTCCTGAGGATGATGTCGCAAATCTAAGTGTGTTACGTGAATCCTGTGAAGGTGTCGTCACATTTTCCACGCAGGACTGCACAGAGAAAGGTGGGGCTTGGGGTACAGATGTATCTATCTCCGGTTATGGGTATATTGTAGCTTCTTGGGGATCAAGTCTTCACTACTCCTTTTTTTTGGCCGAAGATGTCTGGATGAAACTGGGATTGAAACCAAGGCTCATAGGGGATGATGAACAAAAAGTAATTTTTGATGAGGTTTCTTCTCCATCATATGGAGTCGCACAAGGAGATGTCTCAAGCGAATATTATTTCAAAAGCAACAAAGATGTTAAATGGACGATGAGGAATGATTACCTCAGAAAATATTTATGGATGAAAGGTTGTATTGGAGTAAAAGTTTTCTTCTTCGAAGCCTATATCGAACGAACTAAAGAGGTACTCGAACTCTTATCAGGTTCTAATCACTTTAGAATCGAACTTCCTTGGATTGAATTTGAAATAGTTGATCATACAGATAGGATATTGCTTCAAGCATGGGGAACTGTTCAATCTGTTCAGCCAGAGCTTTGCTTTGAATTAGACGTCAACACATTAGTATGGCCCGGTCACAAGTCACCGATGACAATGTCACGAGCTACCGATTATCGTAGTGGCGAATACGTATATGTTGATGATGCTTTTCTTACTAAATATGAGAAAGATAAGACATACGAAGCCATTCCATTTTTTGATGGTAATCAATATCATGCAGACCCTAGCTATGGCGGGCAATGGGCATTTAGAGACTGTGTCAGAGTCGGTAGAAACTTAGTGAAAATACCTTTTTATGAGCTTTACCGAGGAGTTCCAGAAAAGGAAATATATCATGCGTTTGATTATGCGAAAGACCAAAGCCTTATTGATACTAATTCATTAGATGATGAGCATATTGTTTCTAAGACTTTTAGATTTGCTAGAGAATTAGCTGAGCTTAATGAAAACCTAGTATCTCTAGGTAGAGTTTTAGATGTTCCCCTGTCGAGTTCTGATATTTTTGAATATAACAGAGATGAACTTGATGATGAAGGCATTAGAAACTATCCTGTACTGCAAAAGCTTGCTCATGTAGCCTCAATCGATATGCAAGAGCAAGATTTCCTGGCTAGATGCAAGACTATAAACGAGATCATTAATAAGATTAAAACTGGTTCATTAAAGAAATTAAGTATTGCTATGGGTGTAAAGGCTAAGGATATTGAAAGATTGCAAACGCTAAAATTATTGCAAGGAATATTAAACCTTACACGGATTGTTAATGAACAAAATGAAGAGCAATCCGCGCTAAAACATGCCAATGAACTTGCAAATTATAATTCATCCAATCATACGTTAGCAGCTCTATTTATAAATAATGACTTGAGGAACGCTGAAGCTCATGAAGCAGTCAATAAATCCATTGAACATTTAGCTAGTCTTGGTTTTGATAGTGCAACTTTGGCATCAGGTTATAGCCATGCTTTAGATTTTATATTTGATCAAGTCATTGAGAGCTTGAAGAATTTTAATGCAACTTTAAATGAAGTCCTGCATTAATGTTAAAGTGCAACATAAGCTTTAGATTATATTCTAAAGATTTTTATTGAGTTAATATTTAAACAAGTAATTTTTATGTCTTCTGGAATCTTTGTGCAGATAAAAGGGTCGTTAGTAATACATTCAATAGTTGCGGGCTAATTGCCAATGTCCGCTTCTCGCTCAAAGCAGACCTTCACTTTACCTATACCTCGAAAGTGCCCTTTTTAATCCTGATCTCCGCTTGCAGGTTAAGAGGGTATCTTTTACCAGACAGGCCAGATGGTTGTTGGTTAAGCAGACTGGAGATGCGCCAGCAGGCGCAGTTTAAGAGGAGCAACGCGACGTCATTTAACAGATGCGGTGGTACCTGACCACTCTGAACATGCCTGAAAATGCGACATGTGTATTCATCCAGTGTTTTGTAATCATGATCCTGATGGTAATTTCAGGCAGTCCATCAACGCGAGGTATCCAGTGAAAATCAATGCAGAAAGAGTCCGGGAAATCTATATCGCAGCCGGCGCACCATTTACCGGGGAAGATATTAAAGATGTTGTTCAGGCCAGCAACGCCAACGCGGCTGAAGGAATGGACGGGCTTACCGCTGAAGGATGGGCCAACCGGTTCGCGGAAGAAGATGCCTATGATGCCCGGCACCCGCGTCCTGTTTTGATTTATTAACGCACCGGCTCCCCCCCCCTTATCGGTCGGGCCTGTAAAGAACCGGAGATCACTGTGTCCTGCCGGACGGGCAGGCACGGAACCTCCAGCGAAAGAATTTCACCGGAAATTCCGTACCGTGGAGGCAAGGAAGGATGCTGATATAATTACTAATTCAGTAAAAAAAATTATTACCCCAACGCTCGCCACAGCTCAGGCTGAGGCGTACCGCAGCGCAGCGAGGAACGAACAGTCGGGGCGAGGAAGCATCAGTTAACCAGAGTCACAGGGAGCACGGTCACTCTTCTTCCTCCCTCTTTCAGTCAGGCTTTTGTTTCTTCCCGTTGTACGTCAGTAAAAAACCGGCAGCAATCATCAGAGCCCACACCAGCTGCAGCACCACTTTTACGACGATGCCCGGATCACGAAGAAACAGTAGCGGCACAATCATGATGCTGCTCCCCAATAGCAGGAACTCCCCGATATTCTTTCGTCGGGCCGGGGTGAGTTTATCGGCCCCTGTAATACGAAAAAATCGTGTTTTAAGGCTCTGCAACATCTGTCAGCCTCCTTATCCCAGCAATTTGTTAAGATTTTTCCGTGCGAGGGCCATGTCCCCTGCCCCTTCACCGGGTTCCGCCGACACCAGGGGTGTGGCATGGCCTGGGGTGCCGGAAATCAGCGCCGCCACTACTTCCTTGATTTCCGCCTCATCCGGTTTCCATCCCGTTGTCTGACGGATCATTGCCACAAGTTGTCCTGCTGTCATATTCCCATCAAACAGCGTTGCTATCAGCAGGGGAAGCCGCTTGTCTACCTGCTGCAATGCGCATCCGGCGATCACCGCGTTGCGAAGGAAATCTCCCCGGGTTCGCTGCGAGACAGATTCGATAACGTCCATAGCCAGACTGTCTGCCTGCTCTTCAGGGTGCATGTAGAGCGTAAATTTCCTTCTTTCGGACACGTGTACTCCTTAATTTTTAAAATGGGCCATTTCTCTTGCCAGCGCTGTCTGCGGATCGTGAATAACCATGATGCGTTCGGGGGCAAGGTTCCATGCGTTTCTGATGGCAGGCTCAATAAGCAATGCCCCACCGCCGACCAGAAACACGCGGTTAACGTTACGCCAGCGGGCAAGGTCGCTCACGACCCGGGCGCTAAGGCTGGCGATCTCCGCTTCAATAGCTGTCACTACGCTATCGACCTTAGTGGCATCGTTGATGACCTGGTTAAGAAATACGCGGTCAGTGCGCTGCCGTACGACAGTATCCGCCACAAACGGGCTGGTTTCACTTCCTGCCGAACGCAGCGCGTTCATGGCGGCCCTGGTCACCATCGATACCCCGATACCGGGATTTCCGTGTATAGCACTCACGTCTTCAAACTGCCCGACCAACACGCCTGCATCAAGCGTGGTGCCTCCGAGGTCCACAACCAGTGAAGTTTCAAGCGGCCCGACCTTCAGCATGGCCAGCTGGCTAAAAACTGCCGGTAGCGACTCCGGCATCACGCTTACAGAAGAGACAGTAAAGGTTTTACCACGGTTGAGTACCAGCGGTCGCAGCAGGTTCTCTTTCTTACGACGGATGTTGTCTTCATTCCTCTGGCAGTCTCCATCGTAGAACTCACTGACCGGCAGCGTCACCGTCAGGCTGACCTCCTGCGGTGTGAGTCTGGAGTTAAGCAGCGCATGATGAACAGCAAGCAGGTTCATATCGCCGTACTGATACTCGACGTTCGTGGTGCTGATCGCCTCATGGCTGACGTTGTCAGCCGTGTACTTCATGCCGTTGACCTGGTAGTTGAACGCCGGAACTGCGCCCATACCTTCGACTTTCCAGCCAGCACGGAAGGAGTTTGCCGAGACCGTGGTGTTCAACATCTCATCATCAAACCAGGCAAGCTTTACATTAGTAGAACCGTCGTCGCAACAGATATGTTTCATGGCAAACCTTATAAAGACTCAAAATGAGTATATATAGTAACGCAAATATTGCAACGAGCAACTATAATTACTCAATTTGAGTATATAAAAAGACTCAAAACGACACACCAAGTTAATCTGTCGCTTTTGCCCATGCAATGACCGTCAGGATTTGAACAATATTTTTCTCTGCAATCTTCGCTAGGTAAGGCGGTTTTGAAGATTAGGCACGGAGAATGGTCTGGCTCTTTCTGGATTAATTGGAACCAGTAATATACTGTATATGAATACAGCATGATGAGTATACAACATGAAATCACTACACTTCTTTACTCCAGAATCCGGCCAATCACCTATGCCGATTCCTCTTTTTTCCGAAAAATACCCAGCCGGTTTCCCAAGCTCCGCCCAGGACTATGTTGATGATATGCTGGCCAAGCTGCGCAACGTGTATGGAGATTTGTGATATGCCTTTACAGAGAGAACTGTGGAATCCAAGGGGACTGGATGCAGCGGTTGAAAGCGCGCCTGATGACCGATACGGATTTAATAATATTGCCGACAATGTCTCACGTTCCATTCTTTCACTTCCTCAGGATTCCTCCAATGTGATTGGCATTGAGGGGGCATGGGGATCGGGTAAAACAAGTCTCCTGAACCTGATACTGAAAAGCCTTAATCAGAAAAAAGATGACCACACACATGTTCTTCATATTTCCCCCTGGCTAAGCGGCGGCGGCCCGGTCGCAGGGCTGTTTCTTCCGGTTGCAACAATCATCCAGCAGGAAACGGAAAAACAACATCCCCCGACGGGCTTCAAAAAACTCTGCCGTAAATATCTGCTGTCACCAGAAGCTCAGAAAGTGATTGAGTATGCTCAGGCTACCTCATCCCGCGTACTCCCGCTGGTTGAGTATATTGGCCAGTTTTCCCGCCTCGTTAATGGAATAGCCGGAGGGCTTAAAGCGCTTTCAGAGAGTCGTCTGTCGGTGGATCAGAAAACGAGCACAAAACTTAGGGAAGACATAGCGAGACAGCTGATTAGTCTTGATCTTAAATTTATCGTCGTAATGGATGACCTGGATCGTCTCGAACCTTCCCAAGTAGCTGAAGTTTTCAGGCTAGTTCGCGCTGTAGCCGATCTTCCACACTTCACTCATATTCTCTGCTATGACAGAAACATCATCACTCATGCAGTAGAAAATGCCCTGAAAATCGAAGATGGAAACCACTATCTTCAGAAGATTATTCAGCTCAACTTCAAGATACCTCGCCCCGAATCTTTTGATTTACGGTATGAATTCCGCCAGCGGGCTGAGGCTTTGTATCAAAAAATTAATAATCAACCGCCAGATTCAGTAATGGCAAGAGCTCTCGCTGCGGTTACTGATACCTATGGTGCTGCACTTTCGACACCAAGAGAGATCCATCAGGCCATTAACTCCCTTATTTTTCTTTATCCCGGTATGCGGGATTTTGTCTATTTTCCGGATTTGTGCCTGCTTCAGCTTATCCGGGTCACGAACCCTGGTCTCTATGACTGGACAGAGCACTACCTGACTGAACGGGCAATCGTTGAAACCGGCCAGGGGGCGCTAGCCGAAGGAGAAGAGGAAGTTTTTCGGCAGGAACTGAAAGCCCTGATGAAAATGTTCAGGGCGTCTAGTGCAAGTTCATTCACTGCACTCGCAGAGTGGATACCGGGTATCAGTGGATACGATGATGAACACATCAATCTCTTCGGGTGCGTAAGTGAAGATTTCAGTCATGTCAGGACGACCGATAAACGGCTAAGCAGTCTGACACACTGGCGATATTATTTTGCATTTTCGTCGCCTCAGAATGTGCTGCCGCCGGAGTTTTTCGATCAACTTTTTGCGCTGGCTGGCATACCAGGAAAACAGCAACAACTTTCTGAAGAACTTTTGTCAAAAATTAACAGTGTTGGTAGCGTTACAGGTACATGGTTCGAGCATGTTTTGAGCAGGCTGACACCCAGCTTAATCCAGGAAAGAAATTTTGAAGAATGTGCTGGGCTCGTAAGTTTCTTTTTCAATTATACCGATGCCGTCAGTGCACGATTTCGGGCCCGTAACACATGGTTTTCCTTGCAGGAAACGGGCATTAATCAGGTTGTCAGGCACATACTGAGGCGTATGCTGGATATTGATGAAGCCAGAGCGATTGCAACACTGGATACGCTAGTTACCAATGGCGCTTCACCCTTCTGGGTAGCTGCTTTTATCCGGGATCTTATCTGGGAACATGGTCTTGCGCAGAATGCCGCATCTCCCCTTTCAGAAAGATTGATGAGTCGTGATAACACGGAAGAGTTGCGTGACAGATTTGCAGACCGGATGAATCAACAAGAAATGCGGAGCCAACTGCTCTCGCACCAGTCACTTCTGGGGTATCTGTACGCGTGGAAAGAAATGAGTTCGATGGAAACAGTGAAAGAGTGGGTCAGGGAGGTTTCTTCCAGTGAACAGGAACTTTTTGACCTGTTAATGCGATTAAGAACCACAGTTTTCAGCTCTGACAGAGGGGCATATCGTCGGATTGACCGCGAGCAAGTAAGTCCGTTCTTTGATGACTGGCAATCAGTAGAACAAAAAATCAGGTTTAAACTTTCTGGGAGCGAGCTGACGCCTGAAATGGAGGAACTGAAAAGCGCTATGGATAATAAAGACTGATCTCATATAAAAGGCCTAAAAGCGGCCTTTCTCTTATAGATAAAGCAGAATCAGGCGCTAAATGCTTTTTCCTTGTCAAGCGGAACCCCAGCATATGCCAGTTCGTTCAGCAATTTTCGCTTCCAGCCCCCGTATTCATCAAGCTCGGTATACAGCACGCCGGCAAGATCGGAAGGTATTTCAACGTTACCCTTCTTGAGCACCAGTACTTTTCCGCGGCCGAGCTTTCCGGCGAAGTACCCCAGCTCATACAGGACGTTCTGACGCGCACGGAGCCGCATATTTTCAGATGCTACCGCACTACCTGCATCATCGGGCGTCATCAGCACAATTGCGAAACTGGCATCTCCTGACTCAGATTCAAATTTCTCAATAACTGTTCTTGACCCATCAGGACGTTCAGAAAGGATGATTTCCTCGAGGCCTATCCGGGATATAAAACGCGCAACAGACTGAAGAGCATCGTTATCATGACCATGAACAATGAAAATTTTACGCGAAACCGGGCGTAACACTAAAGGTACAGGATCGGCTTCATTTTCTACATATTGCTGATAATCACGGACGAAAGGGACTAATAATGATGAGGTAAATTTACGGACTGACTCAATAATCCTACGATCGTAGAAAAATGTGTGACAAAAATTAAAGGAAAAATTGTTATCGGCAGCCATTTTATCGATCAACAGAAGCTTCAGGCCCAAAATATCGCCTGGCTCTTCCGGCCACTGAAGTACTGCAGAACCAGCCATGCTGGATTCACTTTCACTACTTTTGGAAATAAAAGTTTCAAGATCAATTTTTTTTGTAAGACGCTTATTTACTTCTTGCAATGCATCGGATTTCAGCAGGCGGGACAGTTGTTTAAGTGGCTGCGGGTAGTTCTGAATATCAGCACGCTGTAAATCGAATACGCAATTTTTAAGTGACTGAAAGATATCAATCGTCATATTGTTCGCTCTCCTGCCTTAGCTGTTCGGCACTATCCAGAATATGCTGACGCAGATTTTCTTTCATGCTCTCAATTATTGAAGTAACCATGGGATTGTTTACGTAGCGCGAAGAACGTTCGTCCACCATGCTGTTGGCTTCCTGAATCGCGTTTTCGATGCTGGCAGGATCGTTAGCATCGAAATGGACATCATAACTACCGTTTAATGCTTCAGTAGCATCCTCAACTTCTTTTAACTGCTTCTGTAACTTGTCTATGCCTGTAATTTTAACACTCATAACTACCTCCCAAATAGCGAGATACCTGAACCGCTATTGATAGCATATTGAGGGACTAGGTACGTCGATAGCCGCCAAAAAAACACTAAATAATTAAGTTCTGCTTATGTACTTTTCCGGATGTTCAGGACGAAAGAAACAAAGGATATGTACATAATAGTGGATTACTGGGAAAAATAATGATGGGATGACTCTTGGGTTCTGCTACGCCTGAGAGGAATTTTACGAGATGGATAAAAAGGTTTGGGACAGCTGAATTTGATGCAGATTATCCTAACGGCCATAATTAGCAAAGGTCGGAGCCCACGTTTAGAAAACTAAAAATTCAATAATAAGATCATACAACCTGCCTATGGCCCCCAAAATAAACGGTGTATTATAAGTCAACTCCAGCGCGTTTTTCTTTCGAGTTGCATCCATCGACTGAGCTAGAAGTTAAAATTTTTTTAATACCACAATGATGGGCATTCTAGCTACTAATACGCAGCTAGAATGCAACATTACGTTACCGCTGCCGGAGCTAGTGCCTGAGGAATGGCTGTGATTGCTTATGAGTCATCCCTCTTAAGTTTTTCTATCTCAACTAACTCTCTTGGATGGGATCGGGAAAATTGGCACCAATCAGCATTCGAATCCGTGAAAGGCGCTTCTCTGAGCGTTTAAGGATCAGGCCCTGGAGGATAAACACATGAATGACCGCCGCATATATCAGCATTTGCAGCAGCAGATATAGCACATCACCACTCACTGCAGTAGTTATGTTATTCCGCAAGCTATTTTCAAACCACAATTCTAGCAACTGCCATTCGGTATACGCCAAGAGTGCGAGAAAAAAAACAGTGAATAAAATACATCCTAACATTGTATTCCGGCGTCGTGCTGAGCTACTGAACGCAGCAGCGTACTGCACAACCGGACGCTTATCCTCCACCGAAATGTCAAACACATTCAGTATCCTCCGTCCGGATGAAACCAGCTGGATGATTTCCAGTGAATGGCTGCACGGGAGTACCACCTGCAGAAATGCCCAGGAAATTGGGCGGATGCTGTGAAGGCGTGCCACACATGACTCCACCAGATAGGCACAAGGTTCCTCTTTTCCCAATTCACGGGACAGCGTATCCATCAGCACTAACTTATTCTTATCTCCATTTTGGCGATAAGTCAGGATAGGAATGATATTAGCAGCAATCAACGTGATAACAGAGATCGGCAACAACAGCATCACTTTTAGAATAATATCCCACACGAAAAATACTCCGCTCAATCATCGAATATTATTCATATCAGAAATTGCAGTACCTTGCAGCAGCCAGTAGCTCATGCTCAAAATGAGTAGTTGCACGATCAGTGAAGGATTAGCCAAGGAGAACCATTCAGACAGATTAAGTTGGAGTAATCGTTAAGGTGAGGGAGAACAGAATATACAACCCAAACGACTAAAATATATGATGAACAGCCCCTCTATTGTGGGATCCCTCAGATTACACACTCAGCTATGCATTTCTACTTTTGAGCAGAAAAAGGGGACAACTGACAGAATGAAAGCCGCCATATGCGACCTTCCTAAGAAAGCACCCTTTGTTAAAGGTACTCAGTGCCGGCATATTGTCATTGCAGTCGCACTGAAGCACGAAGTGATTCTCTTTCATTTCACTGATAAGGCTCAGAGCGATATCTTTCTCTTTATCAGTAAAGTGCCTGAGCCGACCAAATACGTTAAATACAGCATCGCACTCTTCGCTACTCAGCAGTCGTTCATACTGAACTTTTGATGACTTCTTTGTTATTAATTTCATTGAGCGTTCTATCGTTCACCGGCGGGGAGATTTCAATGTGAAATTCTATAATAAAACTGTTTAAAAACATGAGGATGACCATGAAACATACCTGGAGAAGAAAACCTTTCGCCATGCTAATGATCTTAGATTTTGGTCAAAAATGAGATTAAGCCCGGAGATTTCACATTGAAATCCCCGTGGAAAAAATCAGTAAATCAGTGAGTTAGGAATGAAATTTTGCTGGAGAACTTTTATTTATTCAGGTGATCTGTCAGTACTTTTCCAATAGCTTCATCCAGCGCGCTCTGAACGTCAGGCGCCAGACGGTTAAATTCATAACTGAACGTTCGCCCTTTTGTCTTCTTGCGTGCAAATCGGTTTTTATCACTAAACTGCCATAATGTCGTGGTAACCGTCTTATCCCTGGATGAAGGTGTGCCCATAACCAGTGCTTCTTTACGGATTTCCGCAATCAGTTTGTTTTTAACTTCATCATCAGCAAGTGACTCATCGGTACGGATCTCTTTCAGCACATCAGCGAGGTTTGAAAGAAGCTCTGCCTGACCGACTCCTTTACCCGCGAGGAGTTCTTCTGTAGCCAGAAGCGTTTTATAGTCGGAAAATGACAAAGCCGCCTGTACCGGAAACACGGACAGGAGATCGGTTGAAACGCTCGCCGCCTGGAGCGCACGGGTCACCGTAGCCTGGGAAAGGTTTTCAGATTCTGCAATTTCTTTCTGAGACAACCCGGAGGACTTCAGAGTTTGTAAACGAAGACCCACCTCACGAATATTATGCTCACGTGCAGTCTGAATGTCCTTCGCCAGTGCGCGTGCCTCTGCCGGAGTCAGGGTATCGTCAGTAACAAGGACATCCAGACCACACCTGATAATCAACGCAGATGCACGGCGGCGTGAGCCATCCAGAATCTCAATTCCCTGTTCATTACGAGTGCCAATGGCCGGGAAAAATTGCTGTAGTCCAAGAGTTCGTGTGATGTCCTTCAGTGATTCCGGTGTCAGAGCAGACTGGTCACGTCCGTTGTTTTCCTGCACCACGTATGTTGTCGCTTCAACGTCGGATGCGGATACTGTTGTTCGGGTAAAGAGGACTTTTCTGCCAGAGGACAGGGTGAAAATCTGCTGAAACTCTTCGGCTGATTCTTCGCTTCTCAGGACAGGTGCACTGAACGTTCGTCCAATCGTGTGGCGTGGTTTACTCATCTTAAACCTCAGTTAATCCGTAAAAATTCAAGTCGGTCAAACGCTGCTTTGGCAAAGTCTTCAGCTGCTGAACGAGCGTTTTTAAGCGCCTCACTACTGCCTACATAGGTGGAGGGGTTAGCAGAAATTACCGTATCAAAGGACTCTCCACACCGTTCAAAACCATCAAGACGCGGAAGAGCTGCATCAAGCATGTCACCGCCAAATATCTCTTTAGCCAGGCTGTGGCACATTTTGTGATCCGCCTTATTGGACAGCTTTGACATGAAGCCAATGTTAGCCCGCAGGCGACATTCACACCCTGACGACTCGATAATGCTCACAAGCTCAGGTAACCTGGTCAGGTATTTGAGAGTGGAGTGAAAGTCAACCTGGGCAGGGGGAATTGGCGTCATCAACACATCGGCTGCGGCAATCGCATTATTCAGGAACGCATCAAGATGAGGACCGCTGTCGATAAAGATCAGGTCATAGTCGGTCTTCAGTTTGTTGATGATGTTGTCGCGCAGAACAGCGTGCGGATTCTGGCCCGGGAGATGTTCGCGGCACAGCGATTCCCATCCTGATGCGATAAATGCATCGTCGATTGAGGCAGGGATAACATCAACACCGGGTACAACGGACTGCACTACAAACTCATTCAGAAGCTCTTCACGGGACACGTTCTGAAGCATTGCCTGTGCGGAGGTTGTCTCCACCATGCCCACGGCTCTGGTGTGATTAAGAAACATCGTTGCCGAAGACTGCGGGTCAAGATCCACAACCAGAATGCGCAGATCCTCAAAAAGAAGATGTGGATGAGCACGCATACCATGAGCCAGGGACACGGTTGAAACGGTCTTCGATACACCCCCTTTGAGATTCCCGACAAATACCGTTAACGCTTCAGAATGCCTGTCACGGTATTTTGAAACCCCCCGGTGATGGTATATATCAATGATGTTCTGGATATTCATGGCATATTTTGTTGAGGAGCCTGCTGAGCGTTTATCAAAGATATAGCCTTTTTCCTCCATTTCACTGACCGCGTAGTCGACGTTAGCACGTGTCAGCTTAGGGAGCTTTGACAGGGCTGCTTTTGCGTAAACCTGGAAGTAAACGTCTTCGTGCAGTTCCTGTTTCTGTACCTGGATCTGCTCTGTCAGGGCGGTCAGCATTTTACCTGCACGAACCGCTATCTTTTCAGACTGATGTGATGCAGAACTCATAAAATAAACCTTTTATGTAGAATATCGACATTAACTCAATAATCCTGCATGTGGAATTAAAAATCAACATAAATGTGGGAAATATGTTCACAGCGGCGTAACGGGTTGATCCGCTCGTATTATCCATCTCTGATGGTGAAGTGTTCTGAAGACTAACCTGAGAGAGGGGCATAAATTTTTTATGGCCCTTTCTCAGGTTGAACAAGCCGCAGGCGCGTTAGTTGTTGTGTCAACTGGGAAGTTATCCACATATACAGGTCTTATTTTTAAAGAGATCTTTTTATATTGTTTTTAAAACCTTTTTAGGGCCTCCTGAGGCCAGGGCTGACGCGGCCTGACAGCGTGCCCGAGTGACAAAATGCCCTGATACTGTGACACTCTGCCCTCAATTCGTGGGTTTACTGTGACAGTTAACCCTCAAACCTGTGACAAACTGCCCTGAAAAATCAGTAAAAACACAGAGTTATTGACAAGAGTTTTTTGCCGTGACAACCTGATTGCATGTCACAACTGCGGAGCATACGACACCCGATGACCTCAGAAATATTAGTCGCTGATAAACCCCGGAAAGTGGGACAGCGCATCGTACAGTCAAACGAATTGACTGAGGCTGCCTACAGCCTTTCAAGAGATCAGAAACGTATGCTCTATCTGTTTGTCGATCAGATCCGCAGGACAGAAACACCTGACAGCGAGGATTTTCATGACGGCAAGTGCGAAATTGCCGTTTCGCATTATGCGAAAACCTTCGGACTGACCTCGGCTGAGGCGAGTAAGGATATCCGAAACGCCCTGAAAAACTTCGTCGGGAAAGAGGTTGTGTTCTACAAACCAGAGGAAGATCTGGGTGATGAGAAGGGATATGAGTCTTTTCCCTGGTTCATCAAGCGCGCACACAGCCCGGCAAGGGGCGTATACAGCGTCCACCTTAATCCTTACCTTATCCCTTACTTCGTCGGATTACAGAATCGGTTCACTCAGTTCCGCCTGGGAGAAACCCGCGAGATAACCAGCCCTTATGCCATGCGCCTGTATGAATCTCTGTGTCAGTACAGAGGGAATCTGACGTATGGAACCGTTATTCTCGGGATAGAGTGGATGATTGAACGCTACCAGCTGCCACAAAGCTACACCCGTATGCCTGATTTCCGTCGTCGTTTTCTGGTACCAGTTGTGGACGAGATTAATCGTCGTACCCCGCTAAGCGTCAGTTATGTTGAAAAAAAATCAGGACGGCTGACAACGCACGTTGTTTTTTCGTTCACTGAAGTGTGACATCCGGCCCTCTGGTTTATCAGCGCTGTCGAAACCCCCTGACAGTCCGTGCACTTGCCACGGTAATTGAGATCTCATTCCCCTGACTGTTCCTCTCCGGTGCTTCCCGTTCCCAGGGCAGATTGTCACATCTGATGGAACGACAATTGCCATTACCACTTTTGATTGCCTGAAACGTTCACCCGCAGTCTGACACTCTTGTGTTCTGGTACTGAGGGCTGTTTGTCACACCCGATGACAGAATTGGCCAGTTAAAGGGCAGATTGTCACGCATGCCCATTGTTCACTGAGAAGAGGGCAAATTGTCACATAAATCTTTGTTGAGGAACGCTGAGCCGTTCTGAGCATCCTGTCTCAGTACGCTCAGTTAACCTATACGCGATGTGAAGCGTTATTCGCCATCAAGCCATTTCCTGCCCTCTGACCTGCACTGAGGGCAGATCGTCACACCATGAAGGGCGCCAGTATTCAGGGCAGATTGTCACACTTTTCGCTGACCCAATATCCGGGGCAGATTGTCACACCAGTGATTCAGTAAGTACGGCGAGAATTTATCATGCAGGCTCTGCGCTCTGAGGGTGATTTGTCACCCTTTAAAGGCATAATAAGGAGTGACGGTGTCACTCCTTATCGAGGGTGATTTGTCACGTTTACATTATCTGCACTGGTATTGATGCCTCTATAAAGATAATGAGGGCAGATTGTCACAGCCCTTAACTCGCCGATACCTGTGGTTGAGCACCGTTGAGGGCAGTCTGTCACAGATTAATCAAACCGGTTGTTGTCAGGATAGTCCCCGGATGAAAGAGAAGGGAAACGACACCGGTCATCACATCAAAAGGAAATACGGGCAATGGAACCGACGGTCATCATAACGCCTCTGGTTACGCTCGCAGGGGTATGGCTGGGTGCACGCTACACGCTGCGCAATGAAATCATAAAGAAGTCTATTGAACTACGGGCAGGCCGTATTGAGCAGCTGGCGGCAGAGTGCGAAGAATGCCTGACGGGGCTTATTAATCATGTAGGTATGCTCGCCAGTATGCTGGATTCAGAGTTCACCATAGTCCGCACGCTGAACAGCCCCAGAAAAGGCGTTGTCGCTGTCGGTGAGTTAAATGAACTGGCTACGAGGCTTGAGGGAAGCCCGTGGAAGCTGGACGCTGACAGGTTGAGTCAGTGCCGGCAGAAACTGGCCTTTCACCGTTCAGACGATCTTTATCTCTGGGCGGGAACGGTGGGTAAGGCGCTGAAAGATATCAATCAGTTTTTTATGGTTACCATGCCGGGAGAGCAGGTCAGAGACATGCGGAGCGTGGAGAGATCGAAAGAGGAGGCCCTGGCGTTCGCAGGGCAGCTGCGTCTGTACGTACGTGAAATCGATTCGTTAAGAAATACGCTGTCCGACAGCCTGGCACGGGAATACCATCAGCTGACGCGCCCCGCTGAACCCGCCACCTTACGCCGGTGCTTCCGCTCTGCTGTAAACCGCCTGCGGCACTTCTTCTCGTGAGCCGGAGAACTACGGCGCGGGGGGCAGGGAGCGCAGCACCGCCGCCGCATCAGGGCCATCGCCGGTGAACGTTACTGCCAGCGATCCGGCGAGCTCAAGTGCAAACACCCGGGTATAGACCTCAATCGAGCGCGCATCCTTGTGGCCAGCGAGTGACTGGATCACCTTCAGCGGCTGCCGGTGGTAAAGCATGTGCATGATGTACGAATGGCGGAACGTATGCGGCGTCACCGGGATGGAAAAATGTACTCCATCGGCCGCTGCCCGGCTGACCGCCGCCTTCAGCCAGTTGCGCATGGTTTCGTCGGTAGCCGACCACAGCGGCTCACGCCGTTTCGGTCGTTCGGTGGCCATCCAGCTCAGAACCTGATGCACATAGCTCCGATCGGTGAGCGGGACCAGGCGTACGGCATCCTTAGGCGGGCGCCCGCGCCGGCTCCGGACCTTTTCTGAGAGGATGCGCACAAACGGTCGCGGCCCGTCCAGCACGAACGACTCCGGCTGAAGGCTGCAGGCTTCCCCGATGCGTGCGCCGGTGTTCCACAGGGTGCTGAACAGAAAGTGGTGTTTCCGGTCGGGCATGTAGTGGAGCAGCGCGCTCACCTCCGGCGCCAGCAGGTAGAAGGGGGTCACCCCGTTTGACGTTGCCATCCGCCTCAGGGCGATAGCCATCGAAAAATCCACGCCCGGCGCAATGCTGAGGGCACTGATGCGTTCTGGTAAATTCTGCAGGGCAACGGGGTTCATTATCATAAAGTTTTCACGTAGCGCGATCTGTGAGTTTATGCGGTCATTTTCCCGCAGCCGGACGTCTGGTGCCAGCGCAATAAATCGCGCCGGGAGGATCCGGAATTTGGTTTTACCCACAGTATGGCGGGTAATCCAAAGGCGGTAAAGGATCCTTTTTCGTCCCAAAATGCCATGAACCCTTGCGCGGCGCGGCCTGAAGGGGCGATCGACATATTTGGTATAAAAGGGGTAAAGCCAGGCGTGTCGGATTACAGCCTAATTGGTCGGTTCATAATCAGGAACATCCGGCTGCTGACTCTAGCCAAAAATCAATACAGTCCAGAACTGGAAGTTTCTCATCTTTCCAGAGACTAAGAATTACTTCCGGCAGAGGCATATCATATCCACTGATATTCTTCCTTAAGATGTTTCAGGGACCTCAGAAATCTCTAAATTTCTGTAGCTAATATGTCGTAAATTTATATTTCCAAACATTTCAAAGTAAATATAATTTCTCTTCGTTAAAACAGGTTCTTTCAGTGCTGATGCACCTACCTGTTAGATAGAAGGAAGAATGGATACTTCAGTACAGCATTATAGTATTTTTAGATGAATGCTCAGGCAGTGCTAATGGGTCATCAACATCCTCACCATGATTCTCATGGTAAATAAACCGCATTAAATAAACCCTATATTTTTATAAACGATCTACATTATCATTTAACTTCTATGAAAACGCAGATTTGAAATGAAAAACAGACAGTAATTAGTTTATATTTTTGTGACTCGCTATTTTCAAAAGGAGATCATGACATCTATTAATTACCGAATGTGGATCTGACTTTCGGTTATGTTCGAGAAAACGAAGGCAGGTCAGTGCAATCGTATCTGCGGCTGGCGATGAACAAACGGAAGCAGGTATATCGTCTAACGGATAAATTCTGGGCGTTGACGATACTGACCCGGTTTCCCTCTTTACCGCGGCTACCCACTGGCTGGATGAAATCGGCATTACTAATCTTGATGTACGTGAGTCGCCTCGCCTTTCTCAGCCACTTAATTATTTCCCCGTGGTACAACGTGAGGTAAAAGTGACGCTTGCCGCGCTCAGGCAGCGACATGGACTTAAAGCGGCATCAGGATTAAGTGAAAATCAGAATGGCTGGCACACTGAAGGCAGGAAAAAGAAAATGGATACTGCGCAACTCGACTTATTCAGACGCCTGCCCGGGTTGTTGCTAAGACAACAACCATTCAGTTCGACACTTCATCGTGCATAAGAAGTGATTAGCTCATGATTGTACCGTTCAGGGATCAGGTCGCTCTGCTTATCGGCGACATCTCCAGCCTTGGCTATGCCTGCACGAAGGCACTGGCGGCTGAAATAGCTGGCATGGTGATGACTATCACTGCCAGGCGCTATCCGCCGAAGCGCTGGCCGCAAAGGTGAGGGCAGAGGGGCCGCTGTTAAGGACAGCGGTGACGTGTCAAAAGAGTCTGAAGTGGAGCGGATTTTTCCAGGACCGTTAACGAATTTGGCAAGCTGGATATCATTGTGATCAAATCCTGCCTGAAGGAAGATGCCCCTGCAGGTGAGATTGAGGCTCGCAGACTCAAATGGCGTGCTCAACATCAATCTCACAGGGCTGTTCCTGTACGCGCATACTGCTCTGCAACAATTTCGGCGGTGAGCCGAGCCCTCTGGAAGATTACTCACACGAACTTGTTGCATCAGCTCATTCCGTGGGCAGACACGTCACTTTGAGCCTTAAAAGGCGCGGGAGATATGCTGATGCACACGCAGGCACACGAGCTGGCCGAATAGCGAATACGTGTCAATACGGTGCCACTGGCGTAATTAACACCGCTATCATTCAGGAAAGCCCCCTTGGCGAAACCGGCAGAAAGTTGATGACACTAATTAAACTCCCCCCTCAATATGAAGCTGAATCTACATCCCTGTGGAATATTCCTTATGATTGCCGATAACACTTTAGTGAATGTACCTTCGTCGTCACTACCAGGAAAAAAAATGTTCCGTAAACTATTAAAACAAAAAGCTAACGTACCTCAGGCAACGCCTTTAGTCATGTTCCCTACTGAACATCAGGGACTATCTGAGCCGGAAAAGACCATTGATGACATGCTCCGTGCTGTTCCTGAACTAATCAGGGAAGGTTAATGGGTTATGGAAGGGCCAGAATTTTCTGCCACTACATCCCTTCATTTGTCGGCTAAGGCCCAGGACCTCCTGGGCCTTTCACAAGGAGTCAGTTCCCGTGAAACCACCATGACTACCTTCATGAGCGAAGAAGATAAACCAAACTTCCGCAATTTTATTCGTAACGTAGTCAGTCTCGACAGCAACGACGTTCATCTTTTCACGTGCAGACTCAGAACGGCGGATCGGCGCAGTGAGTGGTTCATCATCAGGGCAAAGTATTATCCTCAGGAGGTCCTGTCACGCATTACCGGAACGCTGGAAAATATCAGCGAAGGGGTTGAACAGGCAAACCGCTTTGACGTTGTTTCCACGCGTTTCGATTTGTCCAGGGAGATGCTGAATGACGGCCTCTGGGACCTTGATATTATGAACGGTGATCCCATGGAGCCGCGCAACGTGTTCTGGTGGTCACCACAGTTCAGAAATCTGTTGGGGTATGAGACGGTCGAGGAGTTTCCTGACGTGATGGACAGCTGGTCCTCCAGGCTACATCCGGATGATAAACAAAATGCGCTGGAATCCTTTGTCCGCCACCTGCTCGATAGGAGCGGTAAAACAGGTTTCGATATTGAATACCGGTTGAAACTTCGTAATGGGGAATACCGGTGGTTTCAGGCGCGCGGCCAAACCAGACGTGCAGCCGATGGAACTCCACTTCGCGCAGTTGGAGCTTTGATTGACATTCAGAATCGCAAAGATCGGCTGGCGCATGAGAAAAAGGAGGAGCGTCGCCTTGCGCAGACAGGAGAAACGGCTAACGAAATAGGAAAGCTGGTCGCTGAAAATGGCGACATTGCTGCCCAGATAAAACTGATCTCCCTTAATGCCAGTATTGAAGCCGCAAGAGCGGGCAGTCACGGGCGTGGGTTTTCAGTGATTGCTAGTGAAATCCGTTCGCTGGCGGAAAGGACTGCCGATATTACCGGCCAAATATCCCGTCTCCAGATGCGCATCAAAAACTCAGCTGACGAAGCCGGCGATCGCTGACGTGATGCAGGAACGTTGATGCGCTTAATACGTGAGCGGCAGGCGTCCACGATCTGAACAGCAAAGTGAACAACATTTCTGATCCAGCTCGAAGGAGAGCAGGACGCCCACCTCGCACTCCAGGAGGCAGCTTTGCATGGCGATGCCGAACGCGGCAGCAAGGTTGCGCATCGCCACCGCGGCGCCGTAGTCAAAATAGCTTACCGATTGTCGGCACGGTTTACCCACTGACGTCGCTGTGCGCATTCTGTTAAAGTTCACGGGGTAAGTTGCACATTTTTTCATTCTCCATAGTGCAGGAATGTGGAGCGTATTCTCCCGCATCTTTAAGGGAAAAAACGACCGGAATAAATCAGAAGCGACGGATCCCTGGAGGATCCTCTTTTCCGGCTTTTCTTCGGTATACGATAACCTAGCCGCTGCAAATTCAAAATTGGGTTTAGTCGGGCCTTTGTACGTCTGGAAAGCCATTAACCAACTGAAGATAAGCGGAAAGTAAGAAAAGATAGGAGGACGGCGGTATGCAAGGCTCTCTGGGATGGATACCTGGTCAGGCTGTCATATAAAGGCCAGAGCTGTTCTCCCGGCTATCACGTATCTGTCCGGGGACGGTGGGATCCTGAGGTACTGACAATATCCCGGGTACCACCAACGGGGGTCTCACAGTTATAGAAGGAGAAATATTTTTAATTTTACTAAGTGAGATCTTCAGTTTTATGATGTCAATCAGCCGAGGCCAAATATGATTATAAAACCGGTATTTCTTTCAATAGCTCAACTGATGTGGAGAACTTATCGATAAATACAATTTCATCAGGGAAGGATATTATTTAGAAGATATGATAATATATTTTCGATAAAAGAGGGGGTTCGCAAGGGTTACGTAACATAGTTTAAATATAAAAATATTAAAAAAATTACATGAAGATAGTTAATATAGAATATAGCAAACAAATCGGTTGAAAAACCACAGTACTCATATATGGCTTCCCATATTAAAACAAATGTGACGATGGTAATAGCGATTAGATCGATGATTATTTTGAAACACCAAATCCTTGGTGGGAAATAGTTTCAAATAAATGGAGCAGGGGGGAGTTTATTCAAAAGGATAAATATGAAACTAAATACCCATGCTTTTCTTAATTAAAACTTCGTTTAAGTTATTTATCAGATTGCATATAACCTTTAGAGCAATAATCATACTTTGTAAATTGTAGTATAGGTCAGGGTCGTTTTTTCTTATATACGCAAGAAAAGCCTCATCGGCTAATATTTTAGAAGCCTCAATATGTAGGTCGCGCAGATGATTGCAGTTATTTATATAAATATCCATCGATGAATAAATCTTGCCGGACATTTGGTTGAATAAAACGATCATATGTTCGAAATTAAGAATTAACAGTTCATGTTTAGTGAGATATTCCTGATTTACCACGAGCTTTGAAACCTCTTGTAAAAATTAAATCCAAAATAAATAACTTTTTAACTACAAATGAAGGATATTTTTAGTTACATCAAATGCTAGAAAAAATCAAAGAATAATAAGCTCATCGATATTGATTAACATAATTACTGGTGTCAGTATATTTTACAATAGGTAACCAAAGATTTATTTTTAGAAACCTGCCTGTTTTATGCTGAACAGGCAGTAATATAAGATTTATGTAATTATTTAGACATGCTGTCTTTAGACATATTGTCTTTTGACATATTGTCTTTTGACATGCTGTCTTTTGACATGCTGTCTTTTGACATGCTGTCTTCTTTAGACATGTCAGTATGCTTTTTAACAGGCTTTTTCATATGATCCTTCGACATTTCACCTTCCTTCGACATACTGCTATGTTCCATAGAATCCTTCGCCATTGATTCTGCAGCATTGGCATTACAGAAAGCCATCAGCATGGATGTAGCAAATAAAGCAGATACTAATTTTTTCATTTTTTTTCCTTTATCTTCATTTTGATTAAACATGGGTATTAACTTCCGCCGAACCAGTTATAGCCCTGATCTTCCCAGTAGCCACCAGTAAATTTATTCGTAATCTCTAACGAAACTATATGCTTTGGATTTTTATATCCAAGTTTAGTTGGTATTCTTAATTTTAATGGGTAGCCGTACTTGGCAGGTAGTGTATGCCCATCCCATGTGAAAGCGAGGATAGTCTGCGGATGCAAAGCAGACGCCATATCTATGCTTGTATAATAGTCATCAGCACAGCGAAAACTTATATATTTCGCACTTCTGTCAGCGCCAATACGAAGCAGGAAATTGCTTAATCTTACTCCGCCCCAGCGACCTATTGCGCTCCAGCCTTCTACACAAATATGACGAGTGATTTGCTCATGCTGCTGCAGCATATAAAGCTCGTGAAGACCCCAACTGCGTTTATCAGATGCTAATCCGTGGATTTCAAGTTTATAATCTTTTTCTTGAATGAGCGGTACACTTTCTTCACTATAAAATGCGTTGAAAGGGAATGGTCGCGTGATTTCAGACTCACTATACTCTGGCGCCAATCTTTGTCCACTAAAAAGCCAACCTTGCACACGGTCGTTTAAGCGGGAAATATTATTAAGAGAAGCATCAATATCAAAATCACTTTTATAGTCACAACCAGTTAACATAGACAATCCGCCCAGTGTAATTCCTCTTTTTAAAAAATCCCTGCGGTTTGACTGGTCGAGTTTTTGCGAAATTATTCGCTTTGCTTCATTGACAAAGTCACTATGATTTACAAGCAGGTTGTTTTTTTTATTTTTTTCCATGATTCCCCCATGTGCGACCGCGTATCATTAAAAGAAAAGTTTTTGGTACAAGTATAACCATAACCAAATGAATCACGACAAACATGCAAATAAAGGACATCGAGAAAAAATGAATATAGCGAGCAGTATCATATCCGAACAATATAGTTCGAATAAAAGGAAATTGCACCGATTTCCACATTACCAGCCCTGACATAACTAACATAACACCACTAAAAATCATTGAGAGATAGGCATACTTTTGAACCATATTATAGTTGTATATATCCGCATGCCCCAGACGTCCTTTCAATGCATTCAATGTATCATTATAAAAACCAGAAAAACTTAAAGGCCAGAACCGTTTTTTAAAGCGACCAGTAATAATGTTCATTAATATATAGATGATACCATTGATTCCGAATAGCCACATGGCGGCAAAATGCCATTGAAGTGCGCCACCAAGCCACCCGCCAATAGTGATCTGGTCAGGGAATCTGAAATTATATATAGGCGAAGCGTTAAAAATACGCCATCCACTCATTATCATCAGCACAATAGCAACTGCATTTACCCAGTGGCACAGGCGTAACCAGAGCGGATGGGCTACTACATTTTTTTCCCCAGCAGTACAAAGCATCAGATCAGCCTTATGCGGTAACTCGTTATCACTAAGTATGCAAAACAATGGTTAACATAGTCCTCACAGTTTGTTAAATAAAATGTGATAACTTTAGATGCAAAATGAGGGTAAGCTGAAAGTATAACTATTGGAGTCCTGCACATGGCAAAGAAAATTTTAATCGTTGAGGATGACTGCAATATAGCTGAACTGTTGAATATTCACCTACGTGACGAAGGGTTTGAGATTACTCACGCTTCTGATGGCGAGGTGGGGAATGCTTTACTAGAACGCGAGCATTGGGACGCTTTAATTTTCGATATTATGTTGCCTGGTGTAGATGGTCTTGAGCTCTGCCGGCGAGTAAGAAAAAGGGAAATCTACGTTCCTGTCATCATGATAAGTGCTCGCTCAACAGAAGTTCACAGAGTTTTGGGGCTGGAGCTTGGTGCCGACGATTACCTTTCAAAGCCGTTTTCAATGCTCGAGCTTGTTGCGCGCGTAAACGCTCTTTTTCGACGTCAAAACGCGATGACACAAACCCTACGTATGGAGGCTGGGCGATTGATTCGCGGGGAACTCATGATTGACCCTGCCTCACGAGAAGTTTGCCTTCACGGCAAAAGTATTGTTTTAACACCGAGAGAATTTGAGCTTCTCTACTACTTTGCAAGAAATCCTGGGAAGGTTTTTTCACGGCTAAACTTGTTAAATGTCGTATGGGGTTATCAACACAAAGGTTATGAGCACACTGTCAACACGCACATAAACCGCTTGCGTGTAAAAATTGAAGATACACCAGCCGAACCTCGCTGGATTATTACAGTTTGGGGACAGGGATATAAATTCAACGTTCCTGAAAAATGGAACGATAAGTCATGATAAAATTTTCTCTCACACAGAGACTTACTCTGGTTTTTGCGATCATGCTAATATTATGTAGCGCTTTAAGTGTTTATATTCAATATAAGAATCGCACGAAATTCAGCGAAGCCACGATACAAAACCTTTCACATGACCTCGCAAAATCAATAATTAATAGCGATGACCTTATGTATAAAGGTAAAACAGATAGAGACGCCTTGAGAAAACTTTTCAATCAAATGATGGATTATAACCCGAGTGTTGAAGTCTATCTTCTTGACGCGCAGGGAGTAATAATAGGTGATGCTGCGCCTCCTGGGCATCTTCGCAAGAAAAAAATTGATTTAGAACCATTATTACAGTTACTGAAGGGCGCACCACTTCCTATTTACGGTGATGATCCACGAAATGATCATCATAAAAAAGTTTTCAGTGTTGCCCCCATTACAGATGGTGGTAAAACGATGGGATATCTATACGTCATATTAGAGGGGGAAGACTACAACTTACTTCAAAAACATGCGCTTAATTCATGTTTTCTGCTTTCGATGCTTTGGGCTGTGTCTTTGATCTTTTTGTGTGGTTTGCTAGCTGGGAGTCTCGCTTTTTACTGGATAACATACCCGATAAGGAAGTTAACACAACTGGTTAGCGCCTCTGATGATCACAGTCAACAGATGATTGAACAACTCGCTTTGATGACGAAACCCTCAAAAAAAGACGAAGTATCTCTTTTACAGGGAGCATTCATTGATATGGCATGCAGAATAGCCGTGCAGTGGTAAAATCTTGAGATGAAGGATCAACTAAGAAGAGAATTTGTTGCAACTATTTCACACGACCTGCGTACACCCTTAATGTCAATTCAAGGATACCTCGAAACACTGGCTGTGAAAGCTGATAGCCTGACTGAATCAGAACGCCGTCGTTACATACAAATAGCACTTACTCAGAGCGAAAAAGTCGGCGGCCTAGCCCAACAATTATTTGAACTCGCAAGATTAGAGCATGGGGCTGTTACCCCGTTATACGAAAAATTTATCCTGCCTGATCTTGTTCAAGACGTTCTGCAAAAGTTTGAACTTTTATTGTTGCAAAGCGACCTAGACACCGATGTAAATATTCAAAAAAGCCTGCCCATTATTAATGCAGACATGTCCATGATTGAACGAGTACTCACAAATCTTGTAGATAATGCTATACGTCATACCCCTAAGGGCGGTCGTATTACTCTGTGTATTTGGTCAGATGAAATTAATGTTTATTTTGAAATCGAAGATACTGGATGCGGTATCTCCTCAGAGATTAGAAAGACTCTTTTCGAAACTCCGTCAACAATAGACTTCCGCAGGTTTGATAATGGTGGATTAGGACTTATTATAGTAAGGCGTATGCTTCAGTTACATGATGGAGACATTACTCTCATAGATTCTTCAGGCGCGTGCTTCAGATTCTATATACCTATTGACATTTATTAATAATGCATATGGGAAATAATTATAGCGATAGAAAAGGATAGCCATATGATCTTCTTATTTCATTCTGGTTAAGTTAACTTATTAATATAAACCAAGCCAGAATCCAAATTGATTATACAGGTCATACCTCTCACTTTGGCAAATTGCGAATAAAAGTTACAAGATTCAAATTTTATAATATTCTTTCCACTTAAGTTTTATATTTATCAACTAGACATCAGGAATAAAATGAATAATTTAAAGATTGGAACAAAACTCTGCGGGGCATTTGGATTTTTATCTGTTCTCGTTATACTAATGGTTTTGCTGGGGGTTAGTAAAATAAACTCGTTAGGTAAAACCACTGACGAAATATCAGGAAGCCTGTATTCTAAGGCGTCTTCATCGTATCTTCTAAGCTTTTACGCAGCAGATATGAGTCGTCTAGCGCGCAACGCTATACTTTTAACTGATAGTGAAAGATTAGTTAAAGTTATAAATGATTTCAATGATGAAAGAGCTAAGGTAAGTGAAATTACAAAAATCATAGACAGTCAAGTATCAACTGAAAAGGGAAGAGGCATTTTTTCGGCTGTTAAAATGAATGAATCTTTATTTTTACCTTTCATAGATGAAGTGGTTGCTTTGGCAAAAGAAAACCGCAAATCTGAAGCAACAGATTTACTTTTTGGGCCACGTTACAAATCACAAATCGATTATATGTCTTCGTTGAAGGATATGCAGCAGTATCAGGAAATGAAAATGCGTGAAGCAGCAAAACAAGCAAGAGAATCACGTGAAGATTCACTGTTATTACTAAAAATAGCGGGTGGTTTTGCGATTTTGCTTGCTTCTTTTTCAGCGTACTTCATCACCCGAAGCATAACACGTCCTTTAAAAAAAGCTGTTGATGCAGCAGAGCGCATTGCACAAGGCCAGCTGGGAGGAAACATATCTACAGGATACAAGGATGAAACGGGTAAATTATTATCTGCACTTCAACTTATGCAGGAATCACTCATTGAAACCGTACAAAATGTTAGGGTGAATGCTGAAAGTGTCGCAACTGCCACTACCCAAATAACGCAAGGAAATAACAATTTATCGCAACGTACTGATGAACAGGCCAGTGCTCTTGAACAGACTTCGGCGACAATGGCACAACTTGGTATTACTGTTAAAAATAATGCAGATAATGCAAGCGAGGCAGGGAGATTGTCTCTTGCAGTCCGTGAGGTTGCATTAAAAGGGTGTAAGGATACAAGTGCAATATCTGACACAATGAAAACGATTAGTGACAGTTCGAATCGTATTGCGGAGATAACATCGTTTATTGATAGTATTGCTTTTCAGACAAATATTCTGGCTCTGAATGCAGCTGTTGAAGCAGCACGGGCAGGAGAACATGGGAAAGGCTTCGCTGTAGTCGCGACTGAAGTGAGAGTACTTGCGCAAAGGAGTGGAAATGCGGCAGGTGAAATCCGTCAACTCATTAATGCTAATGCAGAAAGTGTGAGTTTAGGCAACGTACTGGTTCAACATGCCACGAAAACTATGTCTGATATCGATTCAGCAGTAGGAAAATTAGCTGGGACTGTTGAGGAAATCACTGTTGCGTCAATAGAACAAGCTCGTGGTGTAGAACAGGTTGGTATTGCTGTTTCAGAAATGGACAATGCTACACAACAAAATGCTTGCCTGGTTGAAGAGTCTGCATCTGCAGCGTTTAGCTTACAAAATCAGGCCGAAAAACTAGTGCAAGCAGTATCGGTATTTAATATAGACCACGATACAAATGCTCATCATTTTGTGGATGATATAACAAAAAACAATTTATTTCTCGAGAGGGAAATAAAATAATAAATATTTTACCAAGGTTTTTAATACCGCTTAATCAAATAAGTAAATCTATGCACACGTAATAAAATGCATTGCATAAATCAATAAATAACCGGAGAGGAGGGCTATACCTTCTTTCCTGCTCGTTATTAATTACATAAAAATACTCATCATAAATTATAACTATTGCGTGTAAAAATCCACAATATTTAAAAAAAATTAAACATTGAGGTAAATAAATAATGAATACAGGTTTTTTTTTAACTTTAACATTTATCATCGCGTCACTCACTGCTGTAGTGTATACATTGTATCATCCGAATGAATCTTTTTCTGTTCTAGTCAAGATCGATTTATTTATGCAGCGCGTTTTCGAAATCGAATGAGGATCACGCATTTTAAAAGGCGATCATCAGGTTTTTGTCCCTTCAACTTCCGTGTTTGCCTATACGCTTCTGATCTGGTCATTCAGTAGTGAATTACGGGTATGTCAGCTTGTGGGGCGCCAGTCCAGGCCACTCTGGAACATTACGCCTGCTGCTCCTTATGGCATCTCCTGCGTATCGATGGCCAGTCCACTTTCAGGGAATAATGACATTGGCCATTGCAAAGAATTTTTGACAGACAGTTCATTACTTACAATGTGCTCCCCACCCCATACATTTTTAACGGTGTGTGGGCTGTTGGCAACTTACCAATCTCAGTTCTTCCATGAGCCTGCCGGCCAGCCACTCTTCCAACCCGATCCCTTACTTCTATAACATGTTAGCAATACTTCTCGCCCCAGCAAGATGTTAGTTGATGTTATGCATGTCCAGAACTTGTCTACTTAATACTCACCGCGTGCCATCAGGCTTTAAAGGATGTATTAACCAATTTTTTCTAAGTGCGGCGATGAGCGCCTAAACGTGTGGATAAATGTGGCCACCGGATAACGCGCGCTGATTGAGCAGATCCCCGTTTAAATTACGCGCGGAAAATTTTTATTTTCATTGAGGCGTCTGTAGTGATCTGAGATAAGCACATTATCCATCTGAGGTATCCAAATTACGCGTTCCAGTACAGTTCTCTCATGACAACCCGTCAGCTTGAGTACGTATGGAAAATAGGTTTAACGTAAGCTATTTTCTTTCTTTGAAGTATGCCCTTTATTGACTGGTTTCTGGTCTGGAAAAGAGGAAATGACATATTTAGGATTCTGGCGTGTACAGACGAGGAGAAAACGAAAAAACCGCTCAGGAAGTACATATTTAATATTTTTATTCAATAAATTCAATATGATAATGGTGCTCTGTGCACTTTAACTCTCATTGAGAAAAACAAAATTTGCTACTGTCGAAATATCGCCTTTAGGTCTGTTTTGTGTCTGAAAAATATCCACTTCGGTCGTATATTGTCGATTTTATTATGGCCTGGATATTGCATTGATGATAACTGTCGATAATAGAAGGACACTCTTATGCCACTGCTTTACCAGAATCCTATCATCCATTCCGATTACGCGGATCCTGATGTTATTAACACCGGTGATGATTTCTGGATGGTTGCGTCTAGCTTCCATCAACTACCTGGTTTGCCACTTCTTCACTCTCGCGATCTCATTCATTGGCAGATTGTAAACCATATTGTGAGGCGTCTACCGTCGCCGGAATACGATACTCCTCAACCTGGCAAAGGTATCTGGGCACCCTGTATTCGCTACCATAAAAAACAATTTTGGGTTTTTTACTCTTTACCGGACGCTGGCATTTTTGTAACGCATACGCGCGATCCGCTAGGTGACTGGAGTGAACCGCATTGTCTGGCGACAGAGCCTGGCTGGATTGACCCTTGCCCATTCTGGGATGACGATGGTCGTGCGTGGTTGGTACACGCATTTGCTTTCAGCCGCAGCGGTATTAAAAATAAACTGCAACTGTTGGAAATGACTCCTGATGCCAGCCGTTTGATAGATGATGGCCGTATTATTTTCGATGGTACACCATCTCACCCGACCTTAGAGGGTCCAAAATTGTATAAGCGCGAGGGCGAATACTGGTTATTTGCTCCCGCGGGCGGAGTGAAACGCGGTTGGCAAGTAGTAATGCGAGCGCAGTCACTGCTTGGGCCCTGGCAATGCCGTGATGTTTTGCATCAAGGGCGTTCAGCGGTAAATGGACCACATCAGGGTGCTTGGGTGGAGCTTAAAAACGGTGAAAACTGGTTTTTCCACTTTCAGGATAAGGGTGTTTATGGACGAGTTATTCATCTTCAGCCATTGCGATGGATGGCGGATGGTTGGCCGCAGATTGGCGAACCTTTGGATAGCGACGGCAGGGGCCAGCCGGTATTGAGCCATAAATTACCTGCTCTGCCGCTTTCGCCCTGTAGTATTCAGACAAGCGATGATTTTGCTGATGGGCGCCCAGGGCTACAGTGGCAATGGCAGGCAAACCCCCACCCGTCTTGGCTAGCCGAAAATCGAAATGGATTATCGCTATCATGCTTGCCAACGGAGGAAAACACCTCGCTATACCATCTACCGCTGCTCCTTCTGCAACTGTTTCCTGCGGAACGTTTTTCCGCACGCACTACGCTGTCTCTAACCAAAGGGCAAAATGGGGATGAAGCTGGCTTGATTATATATGGACAACGTTTTGCCGCTTTGCGTGTGGTCAGGGAACAGCGCTGTTTAAAGCTTTATTTCAGCAATGGTTGGGTTGACGATCGAGGGGAGTTGCATCACGAAGCATTACCTATCGCAACACTGAAATGTGGAAAATCAGTAATTCTCGGTTTTGATGTGGGATATGACGGTATCGTTAATTTTGGCTATGGCGAAACAGGAGGAAAGTGGCTGAGTATTGCTCCGACGTTCTCATCCGGTGCAGGAAAGTGGATTGGTGCGCGAATGGGAATTTATGCCCGTGGACGCCATGGCGGTCAGAACGGGTGTGCGAAATTTTCCACGTTCAGTGTAACAACAAAACAATAAGGTGAGTCGAACATGTATAAACTTGTGGCTCTCGATCTGGATGGAACACTGCTCACCTCAGATAATAAAATTTCGGACAGAACGAAACAGGTTATTCGCCATCTTGCTTCACAGGGCGTAATTATTGCGCTAGCTTCCGGTAGAACGATGTCGGGTATCCGTGGCATTATTGATGAACTTTCTCTTAAGAGAGGAGTCTTGTACGTTATTGCTTGTAATGGTGCTCAGGTCTGGTGTGAAGCATCGCAACGTTTCATCGCCAATCAGATGCTATCTAGTGAAGACATCCGCTTTATCCGTCAGTGGGGAAGATTGATAGGAATGGCCTGTTACGCTCAACACGCGGGGGAGCTGGTAGTCGAGTGTAATCGGCACATTAAAATTAATGCCTGCTATTATAGCCGATTAGGTATTAAGGTTACCACTGATGATTTTTTATTAAATACATCAGTACCGAAACTTGCGTTTATAGATAATAAAACCTCGATAGATTACCTTACTCATAATATTCCTGATAAAATAATTGAGATGTATCAATGTGTCAGAAGTGAGCCTAATTATTTTGAGCTGATGTCGATAGGGGTAAATAAAGGTGAGGCATGCCGAATTCTTGCGGGATATTTGGGTATAGTATCTGATGAAATCCTAGCAATAGGAAATGAAATGAATGATTGTGAAATGCTTCGCTACGCCGGTAAAGGCATTGCCATGGATAATGCCGATGAGGTTGTCAAACGCTGTGCTGATGATATTACAGCCAGCAACGATGAAGATGGCGTAGCGAAAGCGATTATACGTTTCTGTCTTAATTAATAATCTATACCTGGGGCAGTTATACTGCCCCTCTGGTCCTGTGATTAATCAAGATAGTAACGAATACCTAAGCGGAAGCGGACCTGATCATCGTGATTTTGATCTTGGTCTAGCCAGGCCACCTCAGCATACGGCATCCAATGTTTATCCATGCGATAGCGGGCGATAATGCTTGGTTCCCAGTGAGTCTTCTGACCATTAGAAGCATTGAAATTGTTGGCGTTAACGAAGAATTCTGGGTTTAACTGTAACCACAGTTTATCAGTTGCTTGATAATTCAGGTATATATCAAATTGGTGACTGTCATTATAATTCATCTCCCCATTAAAATCGAGGTTTTTATGTGTCATATGATTATAACGATAACGTGAGCTAAAGCTGATACCCTTGCTAATTTTATAATCCAAGCCGACGTAAGGTGCTAATTTTGTGCCATTACTGTCGATATCCGTTAAGCCTCCAGGGATAAATGTCCAACGCTCGTTTAATGGGATCGGGTACCAACCCTCAAATTCCTGAAATGAACTTTTCATCTGATCAAAATTTTGTCCTAGGTCGTACATCGAGGAAGCCAGTACGCCAGCGCCGTTGTCAAAAATATGACCTAGTCCGACCTTGTATTGATTTTTCTCTGAAGCTGTAGTATGCGCATATCTATTATCAATCCAGGTAGATGAAGCCATCGCATTAAACGTCAGGCAAAAAAATGGTATTCCGATAGTCAATGCTACATTTTTTTTCATTTTTAGTTCCTGTAAGGATGTAAACTTCTCTTTGCCATGCTCTGTAAAAAGAGATAACACTCATAATATGATTGCAAACAGCATGCCATGATTCAAATACCATAAATTACATGTACTTACATGATGTGTATAACTTTTAAATTTATAAAATCGACAAGAAGATAGTATTTAAACCCTTCATATTGAATTTACCAACACTAATAGAGACGAGCGTCACACTTCGCACGAGATATGACACAGTAAATGATATCACGCTAATAAGTGTTGAATTTTACCTGTGAATACACTCACCTAGTAGCAGCAATCTGGAAATATGATTTTTAGTTTTCGACAGGAGGCGTCCACAAGGATTAACCGGCTTCATGCGGCTCACGTTTGTTCACATAAAACAAAGCCGATTGGGCTTGGCCGCTCTTTGAACACATCGAGAGGGCAGATTTTTTTAACTTTCGTCGACGGCCAGTAACCATAATCATCCCTTTGAAGAATGCGATGTGAAGGATAGTCATTAACTACTGCATTAACATCCCTGTTTTTAGGTGATTGGTTGCTGATGGTCCGGGTGCTGTCCGCGCATCTTCTAAATGAAGGTATGTGATTTTTTGCCGCGTGAGGACAGAATGATGTCGTTTAGGTTGATAGAATATAGTAGTTTTAATAATTACGGAGAAACACCACCAGAACGGTATTGCCTTCCCAGCACTTACTAGATTTATTCCGTTTGCGATGCAATGAGTCAAGAGGTAGTCTGTCATATTAGAGACCTAAATACCTGTTAAGTCAGGTAAACGGTACAGGTGTGTCTCATAGAAAATAAAAATGTCAAAATTGAAAATAGAAACTCACCCCAGGTCAGCATGCTGAGATGTTTTTTATTTTCAGGAGTTGTTTAATTCGCGTAAAGATTGCTTTACGAGGAGATTAAAGAATTATGAATAGGTTATTAAAAGCAATATTATTTTCACTGACCGTAATATTACGGGGCTGCATACATGGTTCTTTATCCCGTTTAATTGCGCCCTGTGTTATCAGGGCGCCAAAAATCAAACTACTCCAATGCCCGCTGCAGTGAACCCGAGTACTATGAGCATAATCAACACTCTGTTAGGACTTACTTTTTTATTCAGTAGTTTCAGGCAACCGAGCACGAGTAGCAATGGAATTAGCCCGACGCAGATTTTGTCTAGGATTTCCTGAAGTACAAACGGCTGGCCCGCGATTGTAGTTTTAAAGGAGGTGGTGAATTTTACCATGCTCGCGCTCATCGCGCCCACCATCATTAACCCCATAATCGAGGACGCTTTGGTTATACATGACAACAGTCCTGACTGTGTCGCCTCCGCAATGTACTTCGAACCCAGGCGGTAACCCATGACCCCGCCGTAGTAACGAAGCAGGTAGCTAGGAATATTGTAAATCAGCAAAAATAGCAGCGGCCCCAACAGATTCCCCTGCGAAGCAAGACCGATGGCGATCCCTGTGGCAATAATGCGCAACACGCCATAAAAGAACGAGTCGCCGACACCGGCAAAGGGCCCCATCAGCGCCACTTTAATGCCGTTGATGCTGGAGGTATCAAAGTTAGGATTCGCTGCGTTTTCTTTTTCCATCGACAGCGTAAGGCCCATGATGAAGGGGGCCAGATGCTGGTTGGTGTTGAAGAATTGGCTGTTGCGTTTCAGCGACTCTAGATAACGGTGCGGATCGCCAGCGTAAATTTTCTTCAGCATAGGCGCCAGCGCCCAGCCGTAGCTCAATCCTTCCATTCGGGTAAAGTTCATTGAACCCAGCAGCGGAAACTGGCGTATAAACAATTGGCGGAAGAGTTTTTTCTCAGCTTTTTCATCGCTATACGCGACAACATCTTTGTTTTGGATATCAGTCATTGAAGAACCCATCCTTATCGTCAACCGACACAGGCGCCGAGGCGGTTTGTTTGCTTGCTTTAAGCTGATTGAATTCGTTGAAGCACAGATAAACTGCAATAGAGGCAGCAATGATAGCAATGCCCATTATCGGCAGTTGTAGGTAGGCTGCTATTGCAAAGCCAATAAAGAAGAATGGAGCGATGTTTCGGTTCCACAGTGCTTTGAGCAGGATAGCAAAGCCCAGCGCAGGCAGAATGCCACCGACAGCCGTCATTCCACGCATAACTGTACTTGGAATGCTCTCTACCAGGCTGCGGATCACATCAGTACCATAAAGCACACCGAAAAAGGCAATGAGTGCAAAGGGTACCCCGTAGAAAAAGGTCATACCTAGTGTCAGGCCGAGCGCTGCGCGATCATGGCCTTGCTCCAATAACGCATCATACTTTTCGACCAGCGCGGTATAGACCAGCTTAAGCACCTGATATACAAATACAGCCAGCAGACTGATAGGTAGCGCAAGCGCTACAGCAACTGGCGGTTCCGCATGAGTGAGGATGGTAAAGGCGGTAGCCAGCACCGAACCCACCGCAAGATCGGCCGGTACCGAACCGCCTATGGTAATGGTGCCAAGGAATATCAGCTCCAGCGTGGCGCCAATAACAATCCCCTGTTTCACATCGCCTAGCACCAACCCAATCAACGCTCCGCAAATGAGCGGGCGTTCGATTAGCGGCTGACCCAGTGTATGGTCGGCGGTTTTGACTAAAAACATCACCAGCGCGACAAGCAGTGCAGACGTTAACATAGCAACCTCCCTCAGCTAGCAGCTTTATCCAGCATATCGATCAGGTTTTTTACCGGATGAGATGGCAGAACTTGGTATTCCACATTTACGCCACGCGCGGCGATAGCATGAAAATCAGCTACATCTTCCGGTGTGACGTATACAGTGTCGCTTATGCGCTTTTTCGCAGACAGATTGTCAGTAATGCGCCCGAAGTTAGCGACGTTCAGGGTTTTTATATCAGCAGCCTGTTCGACCAGTCGACGTGCGTCAGCGGCATTGTTGATGATCACCATAATTTTCATTGCATCGGACCGGGCGTCGTTGAGGATATCTCCCGCGTCATTAACCGCCATAATGGCGCATTTCGCGGTATCAGGTGCTGCCATACGCAGCGACATCTTCTGCACTTCGTTATTCACGATCTGATCGTTGGCGACCAATATCCGGTTGACACCGAGGTGCTTGGTCCATACTACGGCGACCTGGCCGTGAATCAGGCGATCGTCAATTCGTACTAAAGAAATCATGTGTAGCTCCAGTTAACAAAAATAGGGTTTCCAGACGCGGGTGAGGCGGACCAAGGCTTCGAAATAAAAATAATCGCCCCAGAGGTTAGGTTCATTAATACCCATGTTGCGGCCATAGTTATAAACGCCCTCACGCAGCAAGCCGTCCTGCGAGTGTGCAAAATAGTGTTCACGTAAATTGCGCATCATCAGTTCGATAGCATTGCTGTAAGCAGGGCGCAGCGGGTCCGTCAGCGGTAGCAACGTCAGCAACTCCGTGAGGCCGCAGACTGCAACCGCAGCGGCGGAGGTATCGCGCAGGGCGTTGTCCTGTGGGGTAAAGATCAGATCCCAATAGCAGACAAAATCTTCCGGCAGACGGTTGAGAAAGTAGTGAGTCAGCTTCCGCGCCAGCTCCGGCTGAGTGCTATTGCCGGTATGGCGGAACCCAACCGCAAAACCATAAATTCCCCAACCCTGGCCGCGTGCCCAGCAGGAATTGTCGCTAAATCCCTGATGAGTATCACCCCGCAGCGGCTTGCCACTGTGTACATCCATGTAGAACGTGTGGAAGCTGGAAGCATCCTCTCGAACCAGATAGCGTGCAGCCTGCGCCAGATGTCGAGTAGCAGCTTCCCGCCAAGCGACATTCCCCGTTTCGTCAGCGGCCCAGAAGAGCAGGGGGACGTTCAAATTGCAGTCGATGATCATTCTACCCTGACGCGCTGGGTCATTAAGATCACCCCATGCCTGAATCACACCTGACGTTGCGTTAAAGCGGTGGAACAGCAGTTCAGCGGCCCTCAGTGCCAGAGTGCGGGCCCGAAGGTTGCCGACAAGCTTCCATGCGTTGACGCAGGAGAGCAGGTAGAGGAAGCCTAAGTCGTGAGTATCTACTTTGATCTGGCTATCCAGACGTTCCTCAAAGCTATCAAGTAAGCTTTCCGCCACTGTGCGGTACTTTTCATCGCCGGTCACTTCCCAAGCCAGCCACAGCATCCCGGTCCAGAATCCCTCGGTCCAGTCGACCATCTCCACTTCCGGGTAGCACCCATTGATTGCGCTGGGGCCCGGGAAGGTGGTGGTAAAACGCGGCAGCATGGCATCAATTTTGGCGAGTGCATCGCGGAGTGCTTCATTAAGCCATCGTGAGTCTAGTCCCGCCTGCGGCACAAGATAGCGGGGGTCAAGAGTTTCCAGCGCAACGGTCATGTATTGGTCTCCATGGCAAAAAATTCGTCCATATCGTCGTCAACCGCTGGCTTTTCAGCCTGACGCGCCGCGATAATTTCCGGCTGGTCGTTCATGCAATGCATCGCGTTGGTGGCAGCGGTAACGGCGTCTTGGATACGTGATGGGATGTGCGTGTGTTCCGAGAGGCAGAACTCCATCAGCATGATCAAATTGGCCCCACTGATGACATAGACATGCGGATATTTCACCAGCATCTGCACTGCGGTGGTGTTGACGCTGCCACCAGGCATATCGGTAAACAACACCAGTTCCTCTCCTCGGATGGCGGCCTCCTGAGCGATGGCATCGAAGCGCATTGCCAGTTCAGCTGTGGAGCCAATTTCGCCGCAGTAAGCGCAAATAGGCGTTACGCCGTGATCGTCGCCAATCAGCAAATCAAGCGCTGAAATAATCCCCTCCGCGTAACGACCATGGGTTGCGATATACATCTCTCGCATTTCACTTTCCTTCATTTATTTTCGTCTATTTATAGCACTGCAACCACCATGCCATGTTTTTAATATGTTGAATTTGTTCGAAAATAATTTAGTGTCTATGCGTAATTAGAGTGTTAGAAATGGCAGTAAGGAGAGTGTCGAAGCATCTGCCAGTCTGCACTGGCAGAGCTTTTAGTTAAGCGGATCGGTGGCAATCCACGGTTCCATAATTTCATAAATCATTAGTACTTCGGTGAGCGGTAGCGTGATGTTGTATTTACGATTCAGCGCCTGAAAGAAAATGTCATGTACATCAACAAAGCCCTGCTGATCCAATGTTAGTTCCGTCTCCTCACGATGACGTACGCCATTGTTGACCATGACGCGTTCAATCATCAGTGCTATATGCATGAACAAGTTGATACGCAGATAGCTCTCAAAATGAATTTTGTAGAATGCCTCATACTGCTTAATCACGGCTTCCACCTCATCAATAATCACTACAGGGTTGAGAAAGTTCAGGCGGCTGGCGACGCCCTCTACCGTGAATAGCTTTACTACTTCTTCGACCATAGGCTCAAGGCCGCCGTCCTTAAGCAGGCCTTGGAAGTAGTCGCGCTTCAGCACCTGGTTTTTTTCTTTGATTAACCGTTCGATGCTAATCAGCGGGATATATCCCGCCTCCAGATCCGTAGTCGTTATGATAAGGCGCGTACCGTTCAGCGCCGGGTCAGCGCCTGCGATTTTCCACTTCAGATCGTCATATTCCATCGTGAAAACGTCGATGTCTTCCTGAGGAATGTAGCGTTGAACAATATCTTTAAGCTTATGCGAAATACCTTCGCCGGAAATGCAGGAGATGATGATTTTATTGCCTGACAGCATTCCGGCGTAGTAGCGCGTCTCCACTTCATACGCTCCTTTCGCGCCCTCGATAATCGTCTCCATTGGCAGTTTTTCCTGGATTTTTGCCGCGATATCCAGCGCCATGGCAGTACTGACGTTATTAATCACCAATAGCTCTCCATGCAAATGGAGTTTAATTTCCTCATAGATCTCCTTGAGTGACCCCATATCGACCAATATTACCAGACCGCCACCCTGCTTTAGGCGCGACAGATGAGCGATCAGCAGATTGATAATCTCGCGTGTGGAGGTGGCGTTGGGCATATCAAATGCTTTGAAGTAGTAACCGCCGGTTAACTGGTTGGCAATGCCGGCAATGCTTGAAGCAGTAGAGCGCCCGTGTGAAACAATAATGCCCTGGATTGGCGAATCCTCTCCTGCCAGTGAATGAAAGACGCAACTCAGCAAAGGGAGTAACTGCGGCAAATGCACGTTGACAACATGTTTTGCCAGCAGGCTTATACTCTCTTCTGCCAGCAGGTGCGCCTTAACAGAAACATACTCGGCGATGCTCTGAAGCTCATCGACCTGTTCAGCCTGCATCGGAGTGTGCAGAGCGTAAGTCAGGCACAGCCAGATAACCTTTCGGATTTCCTGCCCACAGAGCACGCCGGTAAGATTTTCCAGCTCATTAATAGCATGCTGAGTGTTCTGCCAGATGTAGCCGCTATACAATGACTCATGAGATACGACGCCGTACATTATAGTTAGCCGGTGCTCGATTTTCCGATTCAACAGCATGATATTGCCGCTGTGGCAAAACTCTCGAAAAATGACTTCGTCATACATTGCCTTAGGCAGCAGTGCGTGTATATCCGGTTCGGTCGTTTGCTTGCCGGCTGAAACGACCAGCATTTCTCCGCCAGGATGAATTCCGTGTAGCGTAATGAAGGCTGCTTCGCGATTATCGCTCCATGCGCTCGCACACATTACTTTGATCTGATTTTTCAGCTCACCAATATTGCCACGCACCGGTGAAGTCACAAGCTGGTGCATGAGTTGATTATCCAGATGAATATCCCGACGCAGGCTTACAGCCTCTTGGCGGAGGAACAGATTCACCTGAGCAATCCGCTCGGTCAACGGACGAGAAATAAAATTGGGTAGAGTCACCCGCACAGGAATACGGCGGCGGAAAGTATTAAGCAGTACTGTCTCTATATTTTCCGTAGTAGCAAAGATAAAACGCAGCGATGAAGGATGGCGGGTACGGTTATCCCCCAGACGATAGAAATACCCTTTATCCATAAACAGGAACAGCTTCTCTTGATTCTCCGCGGACAGGCGATGCACTTCATCCAAGAACAGAAAACCACCGTCGGCGTCATCGAAAGCACCACGTTTATCGCGGTCGGCGCCGGTGAACGCACCACGTGTATAGCCAAACAGAGTGGCGGAAAGTAGCTCAGGGTTATTGGCATAATCGGCACAATTAAGCTCCACAAAAGCTTTGTCGGCGGCGATGATGCGGCCTTCTAAGGCGTACTTGTAGATCACTGATGCCAGGTGGCTTTTACCTACGCCACTTTCTCCTGAGAGCAAAATTGGCAAACCTTCCCCTGGGTAATCTACCGCCGAACGGCATAGTGCGACGATACTGGCCAAGCTGCCCTGTGCGCCGATCAAATTCATAAAAGCATCAGTCGATTTCGACACTAACTTTGGCGGTGACAACGAGGGTGCACCATTACTATGGACGAAGAAACGTACGGGTCGGGAATTTTCCTTACTTAAGAAGCCGTCGTCGCATAGTCTGTTCAGATAATGACTAATTACACTACGGTTCACATGCATGAAGTCTGCACAGTCATGAGCAGTAAATCCAGAGGGACATTCAGCATAATTAGTCAGTATTTTTTGGAACAGCTTTTCTTTAGCTGACAGCGCCATTTTAAATCACCCAAAATATAGTAGAAAATAGCGTCGAGATAAATTAGACACTAGACACTAGTGTTAATATTAGACACTCATTACTTTCCCCGCTTCTCTATCAAAGTGAAACTCTGTTTTAGTAGGAGTGTGATCGTGATCGGAAATTATTCATATTCAGTTTGTGAGCTGAAAGAAATTGGTAGGTAATGAGGGGCTTACAATTGCATATTTAATCATTATACAGAGCTTAGATAAGGCAAACTGCAAGATTCTTTTGACCTGCTCCCAGGATTAGATTCAACGCTCAGTTAGTAATGTCGGATCCTTCACTATCAGAATTACCCTTTCTGCAACCCTCCGCAAATTCAGAAGGCATCTGATAATTCAGCGTGGAGTGCGGGCGGTAATCGTTATAATCCTGACGCCATTCACTGATAGTTTTCCTGGCATGACTGACGTTGCTGAACCAGTGTTCATCCAGGCATTCATCGCGAAAGCATCCGATAAAACTCTTAATAAATCCGTTCTGTGTCGGCTTACCGGGCTGGATAAGCCGCAGCTCCTCGCCATGATCGTAAACCCACTGGTTAAGTGCTCTGCAGGTAAACTCCGGCCCCTGGTCAGTTCTTATCGTCGCCGGATAGCCGCGAAACAGCGCAATGCTGTCCAGAATATCCGTGACCGGCACACCTGAAATCCCAAAGGCAACAGTGACCGTCAGGCATTCCTTCGTGAAGTCATCCACGCAAGTAAGGCACTTGATCCTGCGACCGGTGGCCAATGCGTCCATGTCAAAACCCATCGACCAGGTCAGATTGGATGCCACCGTGCGGAGCAGCGGCAGACTTACTGCTGCCAGCACTTTACGACATCGTCTGCGATTTACGCCCGGCCCGCTCAGATGATTAAGGGGGTACACGTGCTTGTGATTAACATGAAGCCCTTCACTGTGCAGCAGCTGGCAGATGCGCTGTAGCCAAAACGCCTGCGCTCCAGTGCCATCTCAGTTTAGCGAATGCTTCGAGGCGCGAATTTGACGATCATCCGCCGCTCTGCACCGACGACAACCTGGGCCTGATAAGTACCATTGACCTCTTTGAAGTATTAAGATTAATACTTAATGTCATTAAATATAAAAAACTCTAAACTGCAGGTTTATATATCGATTTTTTTAAATATCTTAAAGAAATCACTAAAATATTCTATATCTTAAATACTTCAACCATAATGCGAAGAGCATTCGCATTTTCAGATAGAGACTGGGAAGCTGAAGACGACTCTTCAACGAGAGCCGCATTATTTTGTGTAACGCTATCCATCTGATTTACAGCAATGCTTACTTGTGAAATATCTTGCATCTGCTCGGTAGAGGCAAGAGAAATGTTATCCATTGCAGTAGCCAATTCAGTCACCATGCTGACTATTTTTAAAATACTCTGACCTGTTCCTGCTGCGACTTGTACTCCACTGTCAACTTGACTCACGGCATTTTCGATAAGGTTCTTAATATCTCTAGCCGCTGTAGCGCTACGCTGCGCTAAAGTTCTAACCTCGCCAGCTACAACAGCGAAACCGCGCCCTTCCTCACCAGCCCGCGCAGCCTCTACTGCTGCATTTAGCGCGAGAATATTGGTTTGAAAAGCAATACTTTCTATTACAGAAGTTATATCTCTAACCCTCCCCGCACTAAGAGATATGTCATTCATAGTAACTGACATTTTTTGTACCTCTGCTTCTCCTGCACGAGCTAGTGATGCAGCTTCTCGAGCAGATTCTGCTGTCTGCCGTGCTCCTACAGTATTACTTTTTACGGTTAAGGTAAGTTGCTCCATATTGGCGGATGTTTCTTGTAGGGCTGCAGCCTGTTGTTCTGTTCGGGATGACAGTTCAGCATTTCCTTGTGAGATCTCATCAGCGGCGAGCGCCACTGAGGCCGAAGAATCTTTAATATTCGATACAAGACTACGTAGGTTTTTTTGCATACCATCCAGTGAGGCTAAAAGGCTTGTATGATCATTACGACGAAGATGAATTAAACTGGTTAAATCCCCTGCAGCAATTGCTGCGGCAAGAGATTGTGCTTCTGCCGGTTCTCCACCAAGTTGACGCATCAAAACTCTTACAATGAGAAAACATGTAATTAATGCAGAAATGACAGAGAAGCCAGCCAAGCTTAAAAAAATTAATGAAGATAAATCAGTGGTTGAACTGGTTTTTTCAACGGCTGACTGAGTGTTTTTCATTTGGATTTTAGTCATGTCATTGAGGGAGTTTAAAAGAGCTGCCTGTGACGGTTTTGAAACTAAAATCAAATGTGAAATTGCTTGTTCAGTATTATTAGAAAGCACAAGTTGACCTGCTTTTTCAAGAGCAGCCATTGCGGTATTTTCGGCCTCAATAATTCGTTTAAAAGTTGCATTACCTTCTTGCGTTGAATCAATCTTTAGGATTTTCGCTAAACTTTCCCTATTTGAGATATAAAGAGCCTTTTCATTATTCAGACGCTCCCATTCTGTTAAAACTGCACGTTTATCATTGAGAAGAGCCATATTTCGTACAGCAATGCTCATTTCTCTCATTTCACCGCGCATGTCAAGAACAAGTTGGTATTTTTTCATTTTGATGTTAACTGCATCATCCATACTATCGCTTGCCATGGTAAGGGCTTTCAACGAAACACCCGTACAAATAATAAAAAGAAAAATAATCAATCCGAAGCCAGACACTAGTCGTGTAGAAATTTTCATGTGAGATCTCGATTTTAATGGTGAAGGTAACTGCTATTTCTTATCGGCAAGACCTTCTTAAACATCATAGGCAAATTCTACTTGTAAGAATGAAATAACCCTAACTAACTGTAATTAAAAGAAAAAATTTAATAATAAAATCAAGATTATAATCTAAATTTTTTATAACAAAAGTATAAACATATTGTTATAATTAGAAGTGAAAATAATCTTGATTTTTTTTAAATAGCTGTTATTTTATTTATTAATATTCATTCGCTATTTTTTACTGCGTGCTTCATAAAACCGATGACTTATTTTATTAAAAAAAATAGTAATTGATATGCTATACTTTAAATAAATTTACCATAAATAAAATTACCACGTAGTTTAAGAGCGATCTTTTTTGAAGATTACTTATTAATCATTCATTAGTAATATGAATGATTACTACCCCGCTAAAAAATTCATTAAAAATAAAACTTCAGCGGTCAGTTTTATGATTTATTTTTTTATTTAATAATTCATTGGATTTATTCTGTTTTATAGAGGTTTTTATGGGTAATTATTGTTATGAGAAACTAAAAGGACACATACTTTCATTATCTGAATCTGATGATTTTGAAGTTGCAAAAAGAGAATGGGTTCTTAATTCCATTGAGATTTCTGAAAAAGAAGCTTACTGTCCCTGCGGGCAGAAAATCAAAGAACATTGCTTCATCACAAACAAATTAAATAACAATGCCACATGCGTTGGTAGTATTTGCATGCATAAATTCCTCGAAATCCCAACACGCACTTTGTTTTTAGGTCTCAGGAAAATAAAGAAAAACACAAGCTCTAACGCCAATCTATCACTAATAGAATATGCCAAAGAAAAAGGATTCATCTATAATAATGAATATGTTTTTTTAGTCTCCACAATAAATAAGAAAAACCTTAGTGGTAGGCAGCTAAATTGGAAAGTTAGAATTAATACACGCATACTTAATGAGACTATCGTTCTGGACAGAACTATAAAAGATTTTTAACTAAAAAGTGCCATTATCAAATGGGAGTTATATAATTTGTCTACCCGAAGTCGAAATGTCACCAGTTTTCCAATTCTAAAATGTCAATTTTACTATGATTAATTCTGAAAGAGCAGGGTAGTTAGGTTCTTATTGTTTGAGGCTGGCTCTGAACTCTTCAGGGTTGGCCAGTACCGGATTAATAGCCTTAAGTTGCTCCTGGATACTTGGCTGAGCTCGTCGTTTGGGCATACTTTTACTGCGTTCTCTTTTCCCATCCCGCTCGCGCTCATCCTGATAAACCTGGGCCAGTTTCAGTACGGCTCCCAGCCGTTTTTTTTCAACATTGGTGCCCTGGTCAACGCATGCCAGCTTGTCGAAAACCCGATAAGACAGCGTTCTGTGGCCATATTTGAACGCTAGTGTGCCGTCCGGATAGTCATAAACCATGACTTTTTCACCGGCGATTCGCGTATTTTCTTCTGTTGGCTCAAGCAAGTACAGCATCTTATCATACTGAAAAGTAAGTGATTTAGATACGTTGCGCAGTTCCTGCCAGGCAAAGATATCGTCGAGTTCCTCCGGGCATTCGCTGACGGGACGGTAAAGGTTTTTCGGGTGTTCAGCTCGCCAACGCAGGCGCGACGATAGCGCGGCTGCTGGATCCTCGGCGCACGCATTTTCCGGGGGATCCAGAGTCCGCCTCGAACCATCAGCTGAAGCACGGTCTCTTTAGCCAGCACAACGTCATGGAGTTCGGCCAGCTTCACGCAGGCGAGCGTCGGACCAAAGTCGGCGTAATTATCTCGAATGATGCCCAGAGCAAGTTGGGGTTTGAGGGCCATTGATGTAAAAAACCACGCTAAGAGCTTTCAGATTGCGGATATTTCTCCATATACCCACTTCTTATAAACCCCATTAGACATTGACCCAATTCCATTGGTAATTGGCTGGCAGGCTACTCACCCTGCCATGAAAGTGTCCTTATACTGGCATAGTCACAGGTTGCTGGCTCATCTGGATGAATAAAATCACCCGATTGAACTCTATCAGGCCTCATTACTCACTTTGTTATCTGCTCGTTAGGACGCTTTCTCAGACAGTAAGGAAGTCAGAGTCTGACACTCACTATAAGCTGATTTCAGTATCTTCAGGAGCTTCACAATAATGTTAAATATGCATCGGCAAGTCCTGATACTTGCGGGTTCTCAGGCCCTTTTTCAGTCAATATCGGTTCTGATAATGACCATCGGTGGGCTGGCCGGCGCACTATTAACGCCCAGTCTTTCGTTGATCACTGTTCCGCTCTCAATGGCGAGTCTCGGAACGGTGTTAGTCATGTTTCCTGCGTCTTTATGGATGAACCGGGCAGGTAGAAAAACAGGCTTCATCACCGGCGCTCTGTGTGGAATAGTTGCGGCAGTCATTTCCATGATCGCAATGTTCCATCATTCATTCATTCTGCTATGTCTCGGGATGTTCTTTCTGGGGATCTTTCAGGCTTTTGCGCAGTTTTATCGCTTTGCGGCGGGAGAAGTGGCACTCCCGGCATTTCGTACTAAAGCTATTTCGCTGGTACTGGCCGGCGGCGTTGTGGCAGCCCTGTTAGGACCGTTTCTGGCCAGTCGCGGCAGTGTATTGTTCAGTGTGCCCTATGTAGGCTCATTCCTCTTTATGGGCATACTGGCCTCGCTGGGCCTGTTGTTATTGTCACGTTTGCAGATACCGGTCCAGCCTGGTGAACCTTCCGGGCAAGTGCCGGCAAGGCCGTGGAAAAAAGTAGTTTCTCAGCCTGCGTATCTTGTCGCCCTTTTTTCCGGCGCATCCGGATTTGGAATAATGGTTCTGGGCCTGACGGCAACGCCCATTGCAATGAAGCATTACGGTTTTGACTTGTCACAAATCGCCGTCGTGATCCAACTCCACATACTGGGCCGTTTCGTACCGTCGTTTTTCACGGGAAAACTGATCGACCGGTTCGGTGTCATTAACATTAAGCTGACGGGCGTTCTTCTCATGCTTGCCTACATTGCTCTGGCTGTTTCGGGCGTTACGTGGGGGATATTTGCCATTGCATTAGTCCTGATGGGGATAGGGTGGAATTTTCTCTACATCGGCGGAACCAGCCTGCTGGCAACAACTTACACCACGGGAGAAAGGGGGATTGCACAGGCGGCAAATGACATGAGCGTCTTTATCTTCAGCCTTCTTTGTTCTCTGGGAGCTGGCCCGCTGCTCAATGCTTATGGTTGGAAAACCATGCACCTTCTTTTAGTGCCCTGGGTGCTTGGCCTTGCGATACCGCTGCTTTGGCTGGCTTTGTGTAAAAAACGTCACGCTATAACAGAGGATGAGGTCACTTTGCCGTTGCCATAAGGCGGGATACCTGATCTTATGAAGAAATACACAGGAAAAAAATAATTTTTTATTGGCCCGATCCCATCGAAATTTGACTTTATGCCCCCTCACGGGATTGAGTGTTTAGCTGCTAGTTTTTAGGTCACTCTGTGACCCTTTCGACAAATAAATCCCAAGGACTGAACATGAAAAATGCACTGATCGTTATCGATATCCAGAATGATTATTTCCCAGGTGGTTCCTTTCCACTTGAGGCGCCTGAAACAGCCTGTAAAGGTGCAGTTAACGCGATTGAAAAGGCGCGTGAGGAAGGCTGGTTGATCGTCGGTATTCAGCATATCGCAACAGCCGATGCACCATTCTTCAGGCCTGACAGTGAGGGTGCGAAAATTCATCCGGATGTTGTCGCTGCACTGGGAGATGCGCCGGTTCTCATTAAGAAAGAGGCAGACAGCTTCTTCGAAACCGGTCTTGAGCAGCTGCTGCGTGACAACGGCATTACTGATATTTATCTTACCGGCATGATGACGCAACACTGTGTCACGCATACGGCGCTTTCCCCGCAGGGACTGGGGATGAATATGCACATTATTGCTGAAGGGTGCGCTGCGCCAACCAAAGCACTGAGCGACCTTGCCCTGTTCGGACTGAGTGCGCGCTGCAGCGTAAAATAACCCTCTGGTTTGTAAAAATCGCAGGTCTATATATGGGTTGTGTTGTTACCCGATAACACAGCCCTCTCTTTGATAACCCTCCTGGCTTCATCGTGGCTATTTATGGTGTACGACCGCTTATTCATATAAACATCTGCTTAATTCTTTAAGGAAAAAATGCTCATCGCCTTATACAGCCTGCTGCCTATTTTCCTGGCCTTTGCGGGCGGACTTAACCTGAAAAAAGTCGTTAAAAATAGTCACCCTTCCTTCTTTGATAAAATCTCAATGCTGTCTCTGTATTTGCTTCTGTTGTTTATAGGGGCCACGGTTGGCGAGATCCCTGATATTAAGGGGCAACTCTCCGTCGCGGGCTTTAATGCTCTGATCATTGCGATAGGTACATCGGTGATAACCTTTATTACCCTAGTCGCTGTGGGCAAGCTGAGTGGAGAAAAACGGCTTCCCCGTAATGCTTCACACCTGCAGAACAGTCATTCAGATCTGCTGTCAATTTTTCTTCCCACGCTTACTCAGATAATCACGGCGGCGGCCGGCTTTATACTGGGGTTCAGAGGGTTAATGCCCGACCTGGACGCAGACCGCATTATCTCTTTGCTTCTGTATCTGTTGATATTTTCCGTCGCGGTAAAATTATCGTATTCGAATATTAGTATAAAACGCGTGCTGTTAAACAAAGCCAACCTGTGGCTGACGTTGGTCACGATATTGTCATCATTTATGGGGGCCGCGCTGGCATCATTGTTTATCAACGTGCCGCTCCATGAAGTTCTGGCGATCGGATCCGGTTTTGGATGGTATACCCTTTCTGGAACGCTGTTCACAAAAATGGGCAATCCTCTGTTAGGAACCGTGGCTTTCTTAAGCGATCTGTTTCGCGGGATATCTGCGCTGATGCTTATTCCGCTGATTTCGCGGTTCGGTTACAGCAACGCTGCCATCGCTATATCCGGTTCAACGGCTCTTGATGTGACGCTGCCGGTTATTGAAAAGTATTGCGGCGCGACTTATATCCCTTTTGCTCTTCTGATGGGAGGGGTAACAACGCTGGTCGTTCCCTTTGCTATCCCTTTCTTCTATTACCTTTAAACAGACCTTTTGGCAGAGGGAAAAGGACAGTAGAAAAACTTAACCACTGCGATTGACCTGATTTCATCGACTAATGACCTGTGAGCACGTCACGGCCTATCCCTTCCTCCCCTTATAGTAAAGCCACTCGCAGCCACCCAGCCTGATTATGCCAAACGCAGTGGCTGAGCCTCAAAATCTAATGAATCACTGGAGCAACTAATGAAATTAACGCAAATCCGCAATGCCACTCTCATGCTGCAATATGCTGGCAAAAAATTCCTTATCGACCCAATGCTGGCAGAAAAGGAAGCCTGGGATGGTTTTGCCGGAAATGCACGCCCGCACCTGCGTAATCCCATGGTTGCCTTGCCTGTGCCTGTAGAAGATTTACTGGCTGTTGATGCCGTTATCCTGACCCACACTCATACCGATCACTGGGACGAAGCAGCGCAGCAGGCTGTTCCTAAAGACATGCTTATTTATACGCAGGATGAAAAAGATGCGGCGCTGATCCGTTCTCAGGGCTTTCTTAACATCCGGGTACTGAAAGATGAAAATCATTTTGTTGACGGACTGACGATTTATAAAACTGACGGCCAGCACGGCAGTAACGAACTGTACGCCGATGCCCAATGGGGTGATTTACTGGGTGACGCATGCGGTCTGGTCTTCACGCATCATGATGAAAAAACGCTTTATATCGCCGGTGACACCGTCTGGGTTAAGCCTTATGTAAAAAGCCTTCAGCGCTTCAAGCCGGAGATTGTGGTACTCAATACCGGCTATGCGGTCAACGACCTGTACGGTCCGATCATCATGGGCAAAGAAGATACCTTACGCACACTTAAGATGTTGCCGACTGCGACCATCGTGGCGTCTCACATGGAATCAATCAATCATTGCCTCCTTACCCGCGCAGAATTACGCGAGTTCTCACTTGAACACGGCATTGAAGATAAGATTCTTATTCCTGCAGACGGTGAAACAATGGCTTTCTGATAAACCAATAAGATTGATTCAGGCGAAGAATGTATTCCGGCAGGTCACCTGTTATCCTCTGGTCAATCTGAATCAGCAATACTGCCGCCGGTGATCCGGTGGCTCTCCTTTACGGTAAGGTTAACGTTATGTCTGCATTGACGGTCGCCGTGATTGCCACGGCCGGATTCAGCCCGTTTCACTTTTCAGTCCCCTGTATTATTTTCGGACAGTCTATGCCACAGCCGGATTTATTCCGCGTGGAAATTTGTGCTGAAAAACCGGGCGTCGTCCTGTCAGATATTGGCCTGTCAATCAATGTGGAACATGGCCTTGAGCTACTTGACGTCGCAGACATTATTATCGTGCCTTACTGGAACCATCCGGAAGAGCGACCTTCTCAGGCGTTACTTGATAAGCTGATAAGCGCATGGCAGCGCGGCGCAGAAGTGGTGGGGCTTTGCCTGGGAGCTTACGTGCTCGCGTATTCCGGCTTGCTGGATAATCACCGGGCTGCAACACACTGGGAGTTCGAGCAGGACTTCGTTGAACGATTTCCTGCCGTTCGTCTGGACAGCAACTCGTTGTATACAAGCGATGAACGTCTTATTACCTCTGCCGGCACCGCCGCCGGTATTGACTGCTGCCTGAATATTATCCGGGATCATTACGGTTCAGCGGTTGCAAACCGGGTAGCAAGAAGAATGGTGGTTCCTCCTTACCGGGAAGGCGGTCAGGCACAGTTTATTGAACGCCCGGTCCCTGTATCTACGCGGGACGGAAAAATGAACGAGCTGATGGACTACCTGCGTCGCAATCTGGACAAGCCGCACGACCTCGACTCGCTGGCGGGGTTTGCCAGCATGAGCAGGCGGACACTTACCCGTCATTTTTTTAAGGCAACCGGGACAACGCTGGGTGACTGGCTAAACGCTGAGCGTCTTCAGAGAAGCCAGGAGCTGCTGGAAACTACGGACAGCAGTATTGAAAGCGTGTCTGACATGGCCGGGTTTCAGTCGCCAATCTCATTCCGCCAGAGTTTTAAGGCGAAATTCAGCGTCAGTCCAAGCGAATGGCGCCGGGCATTTCGCGGTCCTGTACCTGTTGATCACGAAAAGGCCTGAGTGGAAGCTAAGAAATCAGAATAGTTTTAAAAAACTGGCAACCTGATACCGGAATGAAAATTTGTTCCTGAAATGAGTGAACTGGCTCATTCTTTAGCGTCGATTTAAAAAGGATTTAGTGCTACTTTTTTCAAACGATAATAGGTTGCCCGCGAAATCCCCGTTTTGTTCATCACGGCTTCAGCCGTCATTTTTTGATGTATAAATTGCAGGGCAATCACAGATTTGCTATGGGGTTTTCGCCCGAATTTAACACCAGCAGCCATAGCTATCACCCGGCCATCATTGGTACGCTCAAGAATGCGTTCCCGTTCTGCCTCAGCCACGGCGGCCAGAATCTGTATCACCATTTTTCCCATAGTTCCTTCGGTACTGAGGCCGTTTTCCAGAAAACGTATGGCGATCCCCTTTTTATAGCAGGCATCCACAATGTGGATCATATCAGCGGTATTACGGCCCATACGATCCATTTTGGTACACAGGATGACGTCATCCTTTTCTGCCCGTGCCAGCAGCCGCTGCAACCCTTCCCGTGCGTCTGTGGCTCCCGACATCATGTCAGTAAAAATGCGATCGTCCCTGACCCCGGCGGATTTCAGCTCAGAAATTTGCATCGTCAGTTTCTGATGGCTGGTTGATACTCTCGCATATCCCAGTAATGCCATATTGGTCTCACAAATCGATATTGATACTGCGTAGTATCATAAAGCATAAAATACGATTTTTGATACTCATGTTTATACCCATTTAGATAGGTCTCAAAACTTATAATATCTGAGACTGTCAAAAATAGAGCAGATCGCCAGTTTACGAAAGGATGCGCAATGAGTGACGATTTTCTGACCAGAGAACAGACAGAAAACTACGGTCGCTATGTGGCAGAGCCAAATGAGGTTCAACTGGCCCGATATTTTCATCTGGATGAGCGTGACCTTGCTTTTATTAATCAGCGACGGGGAAAACATAACCGTCTGGGGATTGCACTTCAACTGACTACGGCGCGCTTCCTGGGAACGTTTCTTCCTGATCCCCTTCAAATTCCCTCATTCATCCGTTTTTACATTGCGGCACAGTTGAACATCAGCCGACCAGAGATCCTTTCCCGATATGCTGAAAGAGAAAATACCCGCTGGGAGCATCAGGGGCTTATCAAGCTCTATTATGATTATCATGATTTTGGTGATTTCCCCTGGACATTCAGACTGAAGCGTTTGCTCTATACTCGCGCCTGGCTCAGCAATGAGCGCCCAGGTCTACTGTTTGATTTTGCTACCGCATGGTTGCTGCAAAATAAGATCCTGTTACCCGCAGCCTCGACTCTGACAAGGTTGATTGGCGAAGTACGTGAACGGGCAAGTCGACGATTGTGGCGAAGGCTGGCTTTGTTGCCTGACAGCTGGCAGAAAGCGCAACTGGACGGCTTACTTGAAATACCTGAAGGGCAGCGTATATCGGTGCTGGAGGAGATACGAAAAGGTCCTGTCACTATCAGTGGACCGTCATTTACTGACGCCCTGGAGCGATATACCCGACTGCGTAGCATGGAGTTTTCCCGGCTGAATTTTTCCGGTCTGCCTGCCATCCAGCTGCGGAATTTGGCCCGTTATGCCGGAATGGCTTCGGTGAAATATATTTCAAGAATGCCTGAGGAACGGCGACTGGCCGTGCTTACTGCGTTTGTGAAAGCGCAGGAAATTTCGGCGCTTGACGAGGCCGTGGATGTGCTGGATATGCTTATTCTGGATATCACTCGTTCTGCGAAAAATATTGGACAGAAAAAGCGGCTCAGGACCCTGAAAGATCTTGATCGTGCCGCGCTATTGCTGGCACGGGCATGCTCGTTATTACTTGATGAGAACACCGATGAAGCAGCTCTGCGGCAGGCTATTTTTCGCCGCATACCAAAGGACAAACTAGCTGAATCCGTCGGTAAGGTAAATGAGCTGGCGCGCCCGCAGGATACTCACTTTCAGGATGAAATGGTGGAACAATATGGACGGGTGAAGCGCTTTCTGTCCGCGATGTTGCGTGACTTACACTTTCAGGCTGCCCCGGCCGGGGAGCACACGTTGTCAGCAATCCATTATCTGGCCGAACTGAGTGGCTCAAAAAAGCGAATTCTCGACGATGCACCAGAGCACATCATTTCCGGTCCCTGGAAACGTCTGGTCTACGACAGAGATGGCAGGATTCTACGCGCTGGTTACTCGTTGTGCCTTCTCGAGCGTCTTCAGGACTCTTTGCGCCGTCGTGATCTCTGGCTGGAGAACAGTGACCGATGGGGTGACCCGCGTCAAAAATTGCTTCAGGGAGCTGAATGGCACGCACAACGGATCCCGGTATGTCGGGCGCTGGGTCATCCATCAGACGGAACTAAAGCAGCAGAGCAACTGGCTACGCGGCTTGATGACACTTGGAAATCAGTGGCTTCACGTTTTGCCTGCAACGCGGCAGTCAGCATAAGCAATGAAGGTAAGCATCCCTCACTGACGATCAGTAGTCTGGATAAGCTGGATGAGCCACCGGCACTGATACAATTGAATCGTCGGATAAGAGAACTGATCCCACCCGTTGATCTGACTGAGCTGTTACTTGAAATAGATGCCCGAACCGGTTTTACCCGCGAATTCAGGCACGCTAGTGAATCAGGTGCACGGGCGCAGGATCTCCAGGTCAGTCTGTGCGCAACACTGCTGGCGGAAGCCTGCAATATAGGGCATGAACCTCTGATAAAGCATAATATTCCCGCGCTTACTCGCCATCGTCTGAGCTGGGTTAAACAAAATTATCTCAGGGCAGAAACGCTGGTTAGCGCTAATGCACGGCTGGTTGATTTTCAGTCCACGCTGCCGCTCGCGGGGTTCTGGGGAGGTGGGGAGGTTGCCTCCGCAGATGGTATGCGTTTTGTCACACCGGTTAAAACGGTTAATTCCGGACCAAATCGTAAATACTTTGGTTCAGGACGCGGTATCACCTGGTACAACTTCGTCTCAGATCAGTACTCCGGTTTCCATGGCATTGTCGTTCCCGGTACGCTTCGTGATTCCATCTTTGTACTGGAAGGGCTTCTGGAGCAGCAGACTGGGCTCAATCCGTTAGAAATTATGACGGACACGGCAGGTTCCAGCGATATCATTTTTGGCCTGTTCTGGTTACTGGGCTACCAGTTTTCCCCTCGTCTGGCCGATGCAGGTGGGGCGATATTCTGGCGGGCAGATAAAATGGCCCATTATGGTGCCCTGAATGAGCTGGCCCGAGGATGTGTTGAACTTTCAAAAATAGAATCCCAATGGGATGAAATGATGCGAATGGCGGGTTCACTGAAGCTTGGGACCATCCATGCATCAGAGCTTATTCGTTCACTGTTGAGAAGTAGCCGACCATCTGGTCTGGCTCAGGCGATTATGGAAGTGGGCCGGGTGAACAAGACTTTGTATCTTCTCAACTATATCGATGATGAGGATTACCGGCGTCGGATACTCACTCAGCTCAACCGGGGAGAAGGACGCCATGCAGTGGCTCGAGCTATTTGCTACGGACAACGTGGTGAGATTAGAAAACGCTACCGTGAAGGTCAGGAAGATCAACTGGGTGCTCTGGGCCTGGTGACCAATGCGGTTGTGCTGTGGAATACACTTTACATGCAGGAGGCGTTGTCACATCTTCGCAAATCGGGGGAAACTCCTGAGGAGGAGCACCTGGTAAGATTATCGCCGCTGATACATGGCCATATAAATATGCTGGGGCATTATACGTTTTCGTTACCAGAAGATATTTTGAAGGGCGAGTTAAGGCCGTTAAATTTCAATACAAACAATGAATTAACCTGTTAGCGTGGTTTTTTACATCATTGGACCTCGAACCCCTCTTAAGGTGAAGTAGATCAGGTCATTTTTTGTCCATTATGAGGATAGTGTGATCTGACAGGCACAAACAGATCGTTATTTTATTTAGGCTGCCCGTCATGCGGTACGGGTTATGCATGGATTTCAACCCGTTACCTGAGGTGTAGATTTTTTACTGGTATTCAACAGGGATGAAATTATGGCGCAGGACGTTTTTATAAAGATCGAGGGTATTACAGGGGAATCTCTGGACGCTACGCACAAAGGAGATATTGAGGTTCTTAGCTGGGACTGGTCTGTGGGCCAAACAGCGAATATGCACTCTGGCAGTGGTGGCGGTGCGGGGAAATGCATTGTCGGGGATCTTCGTTTTGAACATTATTTCGATAAAGCCAGCCCAAACCTTCTGCAGTATTGCCTGACCGGAAAACATATCCCGGAGGCGGTACTGATCATGCGCAAAGCAGGCGGTTCTCCACTGGAATATCTGCGTATCACGCTTCAGGAAATTATTATTACCGGGGTTGAGTCTGTCGGTTATAACACCATGCCTGCCGCCAGAGAGGAGGTCGCACTCTCTTTCTCACGCGTAAAGGTTGATTATGTTCTACAGAATGCGGAAGGGACATCTGCGGGTACGATTTCTACAGGGTTCGACATTAAAGCGAATGCCATCATTTAAGTAAGCTGAACACAAGGAAGGGTAAATATGTTATTTGTGGATAAAAATGGTTTAGTAGATGCAACACGTATTAGTGTAAAACGATTCCGTACGATAGAACGTGGGGATATGGATCAAGTGAATGGGATTGTGGTGCATCAGACCGGTGGTTCAACTGCTGAGAGTGCTTTCAATAGCTACCAAAGTGCAGGTGCAAACGGCGCTCATTTCTTGATAGATAAAGAAGGTAAGATCTATCAAACCGCGTCATTGTTTAAAGTGACAAATCATGTTGGAAATATAAGATCCAGGTGTTACATGGAGAAAAAATGCACTCCATCTGAGATTTCCACAATAAGACCATTTTTAAATAAATATAAAAAACTTTCTCATTTAGAACAGAAGAAATCATATCCTGAAAGGTATCCAGCGAATTTCGACTCATTAGGCATTGAAGTTGTGGGTAAACCTGTTTCCGGTGAGGGAGAAAATGCCATTTATGAAACAGTCAATGATGCACAAAACAGTGCATTAAAATGGCTTGTTTATGAATTGTCGGATACGTTGAAAATATCAATGTCTGAGGTGTTTAGACATCCGGAAGTGTCATACAAAGTTAAGACTGAGGCAGGCACTGCAAAATGGTAAGGTACGGCTATTTTATATTATTATTGGTATTCGCCATCCCTGTAGCTTTTGCAACACATGTACCGTCCAGGAAAATTGTTGAGATAAAAATCAATGAAGTGGGTAAAAGCGAAGATGCATCGGAAAATGTTAAAAGTGGCTGTCGGACATTCGTCATTACAGAGGTGGATGTAAGATCCTTTTTTTCAAAATCTTATCCAGTTCCATTAAAATTCAATGTTCACGATCGCTATTCTCCCTGCTTTTCCAGAGGTGAAGTTAAGTTTAGCGATAACACACGAGGCGAGTGGAAAATATCCTCCAGTGGCGGGGGAACCTTGCTCTGGGATACTGGAGATGTGGCAACATTATTTTATGATGACTATCAATGGACAGATCCGTTTGAAGACACGTACAGCAGCGAGAACTGAAAAATGGTCAATATAAAGTTAATGGCATTTTTTATCATTTATTTATTTTCAGGTTTTTCATATTCAAAGGAGGTCAAAAATATTGAGAACCTCAAATATGACATCGTCGATGAAGGGCGCAGTAAGGTTGAGCAGGAAGGGTGTGCATTGTTCAGTCCAACTAAAGAACAACTTATTGACTACTTTAATAAGGCTACCAGAATGGACGAGGGTGGTTCAATAGGGCATCAGTATTATTCACCGTGCATAACAGTAGGAAAAGTTACCTTCGAAGACGGAAATTCAGTGAGCTTTACACTACAGTCAAGTGGATTCACTTCGGGTAACTTCGGGAACAAAGAGGCCATCTATTTTTTTCACAAAGACAACAAATGGTATGACCCTTTCGAGTGTACTTATGCCATGGGCGATGAATCCGAACCGGGATGCGATTAAACAGCCTGATAAAACGGATAAAGCCTTACCGCCTGGAGTACGTCTTCACTGGCGTACTCCGTTTCTGCCTTCACATTAAAAATCCTCTCGTTCCTGGCATGTCGGTTGGTCTCGCTCAGACATCCAATCCGCGCTGGCTGTCGTTTCATCCTCACCCGTTTTACCCATCTCCCCCCGCGGTTTTTTCAGTAGCCACAGCAATGCCGGGTCGTGACTGCGGCGGGTGTTCCACATCAGGGAGAGCGTAAAGTCCGGGGCGCTGACCGGAACGGCGCTACGGCATAAACCATAATGGTCAACCCAGCCGCTGGCCAGCCCGGTGGGAACGGTGGTCAGCGCGGGGATCTGCTTCAGCATTAACGGCAGTGACGAGAAATGCGGCGTCACATAGCGTACCCGGCGAGTGAGATTCTGGCGGCCCAGCTGTTCGTCTATCTGGCTGTGGCTGGCTCCCCGATAAGAAACCAGAAGGTGATCGTGAGAGAGATATTCTTCAATGGTTAGCGGCGAAGTAAGTGCTAACTGGTGGGGGTGCCAGAGCGTACAAAACCCCATGCGAACGACAGGCTCACGGATGACATCCGCAGGCGCCCCCTGCCCGACAGAGATCGCCATATCAACCTTATCGCGCTGCACCAGCTCTTCGTCGAGAAACGGATCGCTGGCCGTCGTCTGCAGTTGGATCCCGGGTGCCTCGCAGGCGAGTGTCGCCAGCAGCCCCCGCATCAGCCAGCGATCCACCCAGTCACTCATCCCCAGGCGGAAAGTGTGCTCGTCCGTTGTCGGGTTAAATGTGGGCGGCTGAAACAGCACCTGCTGCATCCGTTCCATCATCGGCAGCAGTGATACGACCAGCGCCTCCGCACGCGGCGTCGGCGCCATGCCTTTTGCCGTGCGCACAAACAGCGGATCGTTAAACATGGTGCGCAGCCGCGCCAGCGCGCCGCTGACGGCAGGTTGCCCCAGATGCAGCCGCTCAGCCGTACGGGATACGCTCCCCTCCCGGTGCAGCACCAGCAGCACCGTCAACAGATTCAGGTCAATGCGACTAAAATCATTTTCTCTGATGTTGCTCATTACTTTAATCGATTTGAATGATGATGAGGCGGTCAGGATACTGTCATTCACGCCAAAACAACACGACTAAGTGAGACTATCATGACGCTTCTGAAAATGCTGATCGCCAGCCTGGCCCTTTCCGGCACTGCCCTGGCGGCGACAGCGCCAGCTCCGCTGGAAACTCAGGCTCCGGGCTATTACCGTATGACGCTGGGCAAGCTGCGCATCACCGCCGTGTCTGACGGCACGGTCACGATTACGCTGGACAAATTACTGACTCATATCTCCCCGCAGCAGTTGCGTGAACGGTTGGCCGCCGATGCCATGACTCCGCAGGTGGAGACCTCGATCAATGCCTTTGTGATTGATAATGGCCAGCAGCGGGTACTGGTGGATGCGGGAGCCGGGGATCTGTTCGGCCACAACGGCGGGCATTTACTGGAAAATCTGGCGGCAGCAGGCTATCCGGCAGAGACCATCAATGCGGTGCTGTTAACGCATATCCATGCCGATCACTCTGGGGGTGTTTCACGCAGCGGCAGGCCGGCGTTCCCCAATGCGCAGGTGTATGTGGAAAAGAAAGATGCGGATTTCTGGCTCAATCCTGCTAACACCAGCAAGGTGGAAACCAGCCAGGCGCATACCTTTGCCGAGTCTGAACGTACGCTGCGCCCGGTAATTGATGCCGGTCGCCTGACGACCTTCTCTGCGCCGGCTACGGTATTCGCTGGCATCCGGGCGGTTCCGGCAGCAGGACACACACCGGGCAGTGTGCTCTATCGCGTGGAAAGTGAAGGGCAGACGCTGGTACTGTGGGGCGATATCATTCATGCGAAAACGGTGCAGATGCCGGATCCGCATGTGGCGATTCACTTTGATGTGGATCAGCAGCAGGCCGTACGGACGCGTGAAGCGGTACTGGCGCAGATGGCGCAGGAAGGTGACTGGGTAGCGGCCGCACATATTGCTTTCCCGGGATTCGGTCGTGTCAAACGTGACGGCAGCGGTTACCGTTGGGTGGCGGCAAATTATACCACTCAGTTAAGCCATTAATTATTCCGGGGCACGTCAGTGCCCCGAACCCGGTTTTATCCCATCAGCACGTATTTTCTTTCCTGCCTGAGAGTAAGCTTTTAACTACGCATCGTTATCATATATTTATCTTTCACAGTTATTCATCATGCTGTTAATAATTGTCTCACCTTAACGCCACAAAGGTGGAGCGATCATGACTGAACGTATTCGTTTAGCTAAACCGGAAGACGCTGAATTACTGCATGATCTGTTACAACGTGCCTATGCACCGTTATTAACGCAGGGTATTCATTTCACCATTACCCAGGCCTCGGTGGGGGATGTTGCCGCCGTCATTGCCAGTGAATCCACCTTCGTCCTGGAACAGAACGGACAACCGGTGGCCACGCTGACGGCACGCTTCCCGTGGACTGAGACCAGGCGGCAACTGGCGCCGTGGCCGTTCCTGCACTGGTTTGCCGTTGATCCTGCGCACAAAGGCCAGGGGCAAGGCAGCCGGATTATCCGCTATGTCGAAGAAAGTTTTCTGCGCGACACCTTAAAATCGCCTGCCGTTTATTTAGCCACCGCCATTAAACATCCCTGGCTGACCGATCTCTATTTACGCCGCGGCTATCAACCTTTTCACCGGGCAATTAATCCACTGGGCGTGGAACTGGTGTATTTAACCAAGGTGCTCGATCAGCAGCGATATCAAAACGCCAAAATAAAAGAATACGTGCACGACTTTATTGAAACCTCACTCACCGCCTGAGCGCGTTGATGACTTATCTGGGAAAACTATGCGCTTAAATAATAAAGTGGCCATGATGGCCACGTTGTCATTGCTGTCGATCTCTATTGCCTCTTCTTTTGCTGCTGATAAACCGCGTTCCGGAGGCACTTTAACCTGGGGTGTGGAAACCGAGCCTAATACGCTCAACCCTCAGCTCAATGGCCAGTCAAAGGCCGAACTGATCCTGCGCGTGGCCTATGAATCCCTGCTGGCACGTAAGGCCGATGGCAGCTTTGTTCCGTGGCTGGCCGAGCGCTACCGCGTTGAAGACGGCGGGAAACGCCTGCACTTCACCCTGCGTAAGGATGTGCACTTTTCCGATGGTGAGAAGTTCAACGCCCATGCGGTGGCGGAAAACTTCCGCCATATTCAGGATCCGGCCTACTGCGCAGGCTCAAGCCTGTGTGCACTGGGCGGCCATATCGCCACGGTGGAAACCCCGGATGACAGTACGCTGGTGATTACACTGAAAGACGCGTATTCGCCCTTCCTCTCCTTTGCTGCCGGGCTGAAGTTGATTTCGCCAAAATCCTGGCAGTCGCCGCAGTTGAAATCAGGCGGAACCGATCTCGCCGGAACGGGGCCGTTTATTCTCCAGCGCTACGAAAAAGGCCAGCAGATTGTCTATGTGAAAAACAAAGATTATCGCTGGGCATCGGCCAACGCGGCGCATCAGGGGCCGGCCTGGCTTGATGGTGTGACCTACCGTTTCCTGCCTGAATCTTCAGTGCGTACCGGGGCGTTGTTATCAGGTCAGGTGGATCTGATTGAAGGGGTTTCCGGGAACGATGCGGCTGAATTTAAAGATAACCCTGACTTCAGCTATCAGCATGCGCTGAATGCCGGCACGCCTTACTCGCTCTTCCTGAATGTGGAATATGGCCCGACCCGTGAGCAGAAAGTGCGTCAGGCGCTGCTACAGGGCCTGGATATTGATCCGATCCTGAAGTCGATCTATCGCGGCGAACGCACCCGCGTCTGGGGCATCACCTCACCGGTTGATCCGCTGTATGACGCAGGTCTGGAAGGCAAATACGGCAATAACCCGACGCTGGGTAACCAGTTGCTGGACGAAGCGGGCTGGACATCGCGGGATGCGGAAGGGTTCCGTACGAAGAACGGTCAGCGACTGAGCATTGAAATTATTCAGGCGCAGGCCACGGTGCGCGATCAGCGTGACGTGCTGTTGCAGGCCATTCAGGCCCAGGCGCGCCAGCGACTGGGCGTTGAGCTGAAGCTGCGTTATGTCGACTCCGGCACCTACAGCGAGCTGCGTAACAGCGGGCAGTTTGGGTCGATTGCCAACTCCAATACCGAAACCGACGGGATCGATATTGAAAACCACTACCTGCCGGTGAAGGCGGGAGGGGCAATTAACTACAGCCGCACATCGGCACCTGAACTGCTGCCGTGGCTGAAAGCCGCCTCCTCCACGCTCGATACCTCTGCGCGTCGCGGCTTCTATGGCCAGCTGCAACAGTTTGCGATTGTGCAGCAGGCGGTGGCCATCCCGTTATACGAGCCGGAAGATCAGATTGCCGCCGCCAGCTACGTGCAGGGTGCCGGCTTCCGTCCCTTCAAACAGATGCCGGAAAATGCGTACGACATCTGGTTAAGCGATCACTAAAGGCAAACATCATGAGCAGCGAAACCACGCCCCTCCTTAAACATGTCGTGCGGTCACGTCCGGCCCCGGCTACCACGTTGTGGTGGCGTATTAGCGGCCGCATTGGCGGTGGTGTTCTGGTGCTGTGGGCGGCGGTCAGTCTGTCGTTTATTGGCGTCTGGCTGGCACCGGGTGACATTGTCAGCCTGCTGGTGGGTGAGCAGGTAAGTACACCGGCCATCGAAGCGGCTATCCGCGCCGAGTGGGGGCTGGATCAACCGCTGTGGCAGCAGTATCTGAGCTATCTGTGGCGAATTGCTCATGGTGATTTTGGTCGTTCCTATCTGCTGAACGTCGATGTGGGACCGCTGGTGGGATCACAGTTATTGCCCACGCTGAAACTGACCGGTGCAGCGCTGGTGGTCAGCGTGATCTTTGCACTGGTCGTCGCCGTGACCACGGCGCATAGTCGCTGGGGACGCCGGCTGGCGAGCGGGCTGGAGCTGGTACTGGCTTCCACCCCGTCGTTCTGGCTGGGCATTGTTCTGCTGTTTGTTTTCAGCTTTACGTTGCGCTGGTTTCCGGTGGCCGGGGATCGCAATTTCTCTGCGCTGGTTTTGCCGGCGCTGTCGCTCGGGCTGGCCCAGGGGGCCGTCGTGTCTCAGGTGTTGCGTCGCGGTCTGGAAGATGCGCTCGATCAGCCGTTTTCGCTGACGCTGCGTGCCTGGGGCATCGGTAATCTGCAGATACGTCTGCGCCATGCCCTGCGTCATGCTGCCCTGCCTGCGGTCACCCTCACAGGCTGGCTGGTTGGCGGTCTGCTCAGTGGCGCGGTGATCACCGAACAGGTGTTCAGCCGTCCCGGTCTGGGCAAAGTGACGGTGGACGCGGTACTGGGGAAAGACCTGCCGGTAGTGCTGGCCGTGGCGATCCTGTCCGCATTGATTTATGTGGTGATGAGCACGCTGGTGGACATTCTCTATCTGTTACTGGATCCCCGCTTACGCCATCAGGCACAGGAGTAAAAAATGTCGGATATCGCCAGTTTACGCGTACCGCTGCGCCTGCCCGTTGGGCTGCTGCTGTCACTGCTGTTTCTTACCGTTCTGACGCTGGCAGCCTGCTTCCCCGGCTGGCTGGCACCGGACGACCCGCTGCTGGCTGACCCGGTTAACGCCATGCAGGCCCCCTCCTGGCAGCACTGGTTAGGGACCGATCAACTGGGGCGCGATCTACTAAGCCGTGTGATTTACGGCAGTCGTTATTCACTGCTGATTTCCGTTGCCGCGATGATGCTGGCGGTACTGGGTGGCTGTCTGCTGGGATTGCTGGCGGGGCTGGCGCGGGGTGTTCTCGATGAAGCCATTGGCCGCACGCTGGATGTGATTTCAGCCTTCCCGGATCTGCTGCTGGCGCTGATGCTGATTGCCTTTACCGGACCCGGGACAACCAACCTGATCATTGCGCTGGGCGTGGCATCGGTGCCGCGCTTTGCGCGCGTGGTCAGGGCGCAGACGTTCATGGTGGCGCGTTCGGGCTACGTGGAACAGGCCCGTACCTTTGGCCTGCCCTGGCGGGTGCTGGTATGGCGCCATGTGCTGCCCCATGCGATAGCCCAGGTGCCTGCGCTGGCAACGCTGGGGCTGGGAACGGCCATTATCGGTACAGCCGGGTTGAGCTTCCTCGGCATGGGGCCACAGCCGCCGACAGCGGAGTGGGGGTTGATGCTGGCGGAAGGGCGTAACTATCTGCGCAACGCCTGGTGGACCGGCGTCTGGCCGGGTGTCGCCATCACGCTGACCGTGGTGGCGGTCAATACTCTCGGCCGCCACTGGCAGGCGCATTTTGAAGGGAGACGACTGTGACGGCACTGATTGATATTCACAACCTTAATATCCATTTTGGCCACCATCACGCGGTGCGCGATTTCAGCCTGACCCTGCAACCCGGTGAGTCGGTTGCGCTGGTGGGGGAGTCCGGTTCGGGTAAAACGGTGACGGCGCGGGCGCTGCTGGGGTTACAGGCCGCGGAGGCCAGGCTCAGCGCTGAGACGTTTACCCTTATGGGACAGCCCGCTCTGGACTATTCTGAGCGTCAGTGGCGCAGGGTGCGCGGGCGACAAATCGGCTATGTGCTACAGGATGCGCTGGTGTCACTCGATCCCCTGCGTACCGTCGGGCAACAGCTTGCCGATGCATTATGGGCTGCCCGGCAAACCCCGCCTGAAGCGATTAAGGCGCGCAGCCTGCAACTGCTACACGAAGCAGGTATGGCTGATGCGCAACAGCGGCTGTCGGTTTATCCGCATCAGCTTTCCGGTGGCCTGCGTCAGCGGGTGCTGATTGCCTGTGCGCTGGCCGGGCAACCGGCCCTGCTGGTGGCGGACGAACCGACCACAGCGCTGGACATGACGGTGCAACAGCAGATCCTCACCTTACTGCGCAAACGGCGTGAACAGGGTCAGGCACTGTTGCTTATCAGTCACGATCTGGCGGTGGTGGCCGAGCTCGCTGATCGTGTGCTGGTGATGCGTGAAGGTGAAGTGGTGGAGAGTGGTCCGACCCACGCGCTGTTGACGGAGCCACAGCATCCCTGGACCCGCCGTTTGTTGCAGGCTATCCCACGACCACAGAACCGTGGCCTGCGGCTGGCCTCGCCCGAACCACAGCGATTACCGGAGAAAGCGCCTCCCGGTGACGTCCTGATTAACGTCAATGGCGTGCACAAATACTATGGCGACCGGCATGTGGTGAACAATGTGTCGTTTGAACTGCGCGCCGGGGAAACCCTGGGTGTGGTGGGTGAGTCGGGTTCCGGCAAAAGCTCTCTGGCCCGGCTGGTGCTGGGGCTGACGGAGCCGCAGCGCGGTGAGATCACCCTTGGCGGGCAGCGCTGGAGTCACCAGCCGGAAACACTGCGCCGTGCACGCCGTCAGCAGTTGCAGTTGATTGCGCAAGATCCGCTCAGCTCGTTTGACCCGCGCTACAACGTGGAACGGCTGATCGGTGAGAGCCTGGATGCCGCAGGAGTGTATGGCGAAGCCCGCCGGCAGCGGGTGATACAGCTGCTGGATGAAGTCAGTCTGAGCCGGAGCCTTTTGACGCGCTACCCGCGAGAGCTTTCCGGCGGTCAGCGTCAGCGCGTGGCCATCGCCCGTGCCTTTGCGCCTAATCCGGCGCTGCTGGTGGCCGACGAGCCCGTCAGCGCACTCGATGTCTCTGTGCAGGCGCAGATCCTTGATCTTCTGGCCGATATGCAGGCCGAACACCGGACGGCCCTGCTGTTTATTTCACATGACCTGGGCGTGATCCACCACCTTGCCGATCGGGTACTGGTTATGAAAGAAGGCCGTGTGGTGGAAAGTGGTGAGGTCGGACAGGTGTTTAACCGCCCTGTTCATCCCTGGACCCGACAATTACTGGAAGCGCTACCGGCACTGCCCGGCCGCGCTGCCTGAGCTATCCCTGAAAGGAGTTCTATCATGAGTCAGACTCAAACCCGCATCCGGCTGGGCGCGATTATCCAGGGCCCGTCCGGCAATATGTCGGCCTGGCGTCATCCTGATGCGATCAGCGATGCCAGCATCAACGTTGCATATGTCACCGCGCTGGCGCAGCAGGCAGAACGGGCAAAATTTGATTTCCTGTTCGTGGCGGATGGACTGTACATCAATGCTAAATCGATCCCACACTTCCTCAACCGTTTTGAACCTGTCACGCTGTTGTCAGCGCTGGCGCTGGTCACGCAGAAAATTGGCCTGGTGGCGACGCTGTCCACTTCTTACAGCGAGCCGTTTACCGTCGCCCGCCAGTTTGCCAGCCTTGACCAGCTGAGTGGCGGACGTGCCGGATGGAATGTGGTGACTTCGCCACTGGAAGGGTCGGCGAAGAACTTTTCCCGTGACCAGCATCCCGAGCACAGCGAACGCTATCGTATCGCCAGCGAATATTTACAGGTCACCAAAGGGCTGTGGGATTCATGGGAGGAAGATGCCTTTGTGCGTAATAAGCACAGCGGCGAATTCTTCGCGCCAGAGAAGCTGCATACACTGAATCATAAAGGCCACTACTTCTCCGTGCAGGGGCCGCTGAACGTTGGCCGTTCGCCGCAGGGGCGTCCGGTGATCTTCCAGGCGGGGGCATCTGAGGCCGGTAAAGCGTTTGCCGCCGAAACCGCCGATGCCATTTATACCCGCCAGGAAACCCCGGAGCTTGCCCGGGCATTTCGTGAAGATGTGCGCCGCCAGCTGGTGGCGCGCGGGCGCAATGCCGATGACATTCGCGTTTTCCAGGGCATCAGTGTCATTATCGGTGACGACAGTGCCGATGCCGAGCGTCGTTATCAGCAAACGGCACAGCTGGTCACGCCGGAAAAAGCGCTGGAGTACCTTGGCCGTTACTTCGAGCATTACGATTTCAGCCAGCATGAGCTGGATGCACCGTTCCCGGATATTGGTAATCTGGGGCAGAACAGCTTCCGCAGTACCACCGATACCATCAAGAAAGAGGCGCTCGACCGTGGTTTAACCCTGCGTCAGGCTGCGCTGGAAGCGGCCACTCCGCGCCCGACTTTTTCCGGCACGGCAGCACAGATCGCGGATGGTCTGGAACAGTGGTTTACCCGTGGCGCGGCCGATGGGTTTATCGTACGCGGCGGAACGCCAACGGCGTTTGATGATTTTGTCGATCAGGTGATCCCGATCCTGCAACAGCGCGGCCTGTACCGTCACGACTATGAAGGCAATACTCTGCGTGAACATCTGGGGTTGAGTGAGCCTGAGAACCAGTTTGCGATAAAGACGGAAGAGAGGCGGGTTGGTTGAGCAAGTAACGCATTATAGTTACAACATACATATCACTGAGTCAGTTATCGATACATTAAGCATCGGTAACCGATTCAGCAACATTCACTTTATACGTTCGTCGTAAAAAGACCTTCTCCAGACAAGCAGCGCTCAATAACCTGAAGCACCCCCTCTTCATCATTCGACGGTGCCAGATAGCCAGCGGCCGCTTTTTCTGCTTCTGATCCGTTACTAATGGCAAAACCAAAGCCCGCATGGCGCAGCATTTCCAGGTCGTTTCCACCGTCACCAAATGCCAGTACCTCATTATCTTCGATACCGTAACGCTGCTGGATGCGTTTCACCCCATTGGCTTTATGATTTCCGGGGATAATCAAATCGACAGAGCCATGACCACTGGAAACGGGTACAACAATATCGCCCAGTTCTCGCTCAATATTCACCATCAGCTCACTGACATCGGGCTGATGAAAACCCAGGGCAAACTTAAAAACGGTATCGTCAATCTCTGCATAATCATCAACCCTGTCGAGGTGATGATAAAAAACACGCATATCGGCAAAGAAATCTTCACCCGCGCTGGACAGCATATACGCGCCCTTTTTACCGCAGACCAGAAAACGGACGCCGGTCATCGCCCCGATCGTCGCGATCACTCTGTTGACGTCATCGGGTGCCAGCCGGCCACAATAGACCTCCTGCTGTCTGTCAACAATGTAACCCCCATTCTCCGCCACATAGGCAATGTCAGCATCAATCTCTGGGAAGAAGCTTTTCAGCTGGTAATACTGGTTACCGCTGGCGACCACAAATTTAATCCCCTGTTGCTTCATCTGCTGGTACTGGTCAGCAAAACGGGCGCGTGCATAGTCACCCTGGCTATTCAGAAACGTGCCATCCATATCTACCGCAATCAGTTTGATGCTCATTACCACTCCTCGTTAATTTAGGCGTATTTCAGCTTAGAGGCACCGAGAACGATCACCACAAATGCCATCGCGACCAGAGAGAAGGCCACATAGAGATTGGCCAGATGGGCAATCCAGCCAATCACGGCCGGGCCGCCCAGCACCCCGAAATAGCCCAGCGTAGCGACCATCGCCACGGATCGATGCACCGGCATCGCTTTCTCATGCCCTGCCAGGGTGATCAGGACAGGGACAATGTTGGCAGCACCGATACCGACCAGGGCAAAGCCGAACAGGGAAGATCCCCATCCCGGTAGCAGCACAACAATCAGGTAACCCGCAATACCCAGTATTCCACCCGACATCAGCACGCGCTTACGCCCCAGTACCTTCACCACGCGGTCACCAATAAAACGCATCAGCGACATCGCAATCGCAAAGGTGGCAAACCCCCATCCGGCATGTTCAACCGCCATCTGGCGATCCTGCGTGATGAAAATACCGCTCCAGTCGAGAATCGCGCCTTCGGCCATAAAACAGATCATCGCCATAATCGCCATCAACACCAGACGGAAATTGGGGCGGCTGGCGTTCCCCTTCTCCTGTTGCGAGGTTTCGCCACTGGCAGCAAGTAAGGCAGGAAAAGAGCAGGCGGTCACCAGCACAACCAGCGCAATCGCCCAGAATGACGTGGCCTGCGGCGTCAGACCGGCACTCAGCAGCATGGCTCCACCACCGGCTCCGGCAATCCCTCCCACGCTCCACAGACAGTGAAACCCGGACATCAGGGGTTTATCGGCGGCCTGCTCGACCAGGGTCCCCTGCACATTCATCGCCACATCTGCCAGCCCGATGCCCATGCCAAAAACAAACAGACTGATGGCCAGTAAACGGATATCGCTGAGCGTGGCCAGCAGCGGCAGCATCAGGCAATACACTATCACCGCCGCAATAATCACCCGGCGGCACCCTGCCAGGCCAATAATGCGTCCGGATCCCAGCATCGCTATCAGCGATCCACCGCCCAGGCACAGTAACAACAGTCCCAGCTGACCCGCTTCGGCATGAGTTCGCATCTGAGCATAAGGCACCAGTGCGGCCCATAATCCCATTGCCATACCCGTGACAAAAAAAATGGCCCGGGTTGACATACGGCGGGCCGGGCTTCCTGTCTCTTGCGGGTCGTTTTTAGCTGTCATCAGCAATTTATCCTTTTCTTAAATTACTTATTAAAAGACATTTAATAATCAAAAGTATAAAGCGTGAGCCAAAAGGATGTCAATCGGCGAGGGAGAGGTTTAACACAGAACACGCATGCTGAAGAGCGGGTTCTACCCACTAAACAAGCGATGGAAGTTGTAGTTTTCCAGCGTCAGCTCCGCAATACCTTGCAGATAGTCCTGACGAATCGAGGGACGATAGATCAGCGCAGGAAGATGTTTCTGCGGGATAGATTGCTGGCAGATTTGCATGATGTCGGGCAAATCTGCTTCGCACAGACGAGGCCCTGACAGCGCGACCGTCACAGGATTGATCAGCGCCGCCAGCGAGACAACAATATTAGCCAGTTCCTGCGTCAGCGTTAACGCGGTGGCAGAAAAGGGCAGCCGGGACACTTCCCCCGCAAAATTATTCGCGCCGGCCAGCACCTGCCCGTTGATCACAATCCCACATCCCGTGCAGGGGACTTCCGGTTTGTAGATATAGGCAACCGGTGCGCTGACTCCCGCGCAGCTGCTGCGGTAAAAGCCCCAGGCAGTGAAGTTGATATCGTTGCCGACTTCAGTGATACAACCTGACTTTAAACGGATTTCCTCAACAATATGCCTGTCGGTAAACAGTGAAATATCGCAGGACGTGACCACACCATCGACGATCACCCCGGGCAGACCTAAGCCAATGGTCTGTACGCCAGGGAACTCAGACAGCAGTGTATCGATGAGTTGATAAAACGTCTCTGCGGTTAGCGGCAAAAAGGGACGGTCGCCGCTTGCCAGCAGGCCGCCGGTGGCAGAGGTTAACGACCAGACCAGTTCAGCGTCATCATCACTGCCTGCCGCGTAGAGGCTGAGGACAGAGAAAAAATCAGGATTACAGGCATAACGCTGTGCAGGCCTGCCGCCACGGGAAGCCTCATGTTCCAGCGCCAGCACTTCTCCGCTGAGCGTCAATTCGTTAAGCACGGCTCCGCAGGTGGCCGCACTCAGCCCTGTCTGGGCTGCCACGTCACCTTTGGTCGCCGGGCCCAGTGATTTCAGCGTACGAACGACCCGCGCAACATTATTTTTGCGCATTTCACGGGTGGTGCGGTTTAACGGAGTATTCATTTTCCCTCTTCGGCTCACAAAAAACGGGTTAATTTACCATAAAGCCGGGTACCCGGCGCACTAACCTGCCCCGCTCTCATGACGGAAACACTCTGGCAGCAAGAAAATCAACCAGCGCACGGATTTTCGGTGAAGCATGGCGGCTGGCGGGCCACAGGATATGAAACGTCCCCTGCCATTCGACAAAGTCTCCGAGGATCGGCACCAGACTGCCGTCAGCCACCAGATGACGACAGGCAAAATCCGGCAGACAGGCAATCCCCAGTCCACGCAGTGCAAAGCAGACGCGCGTTTCGATATTATTGCAAACCATTGAGGTGGGGATCGCCAGGTCGGCCGCCCCGCGCAGCGGCCATTTTTCCAGCTTACCGGTATGCGGAAAACGATAATGCAGGCAGTGATGTCGGAGCAGATCGCCAGGAGCCTGAGGCGTTCCCTTCTCTGCCAGATACGCCGGAGAGGCAACCAGCAAAGCGCTGAAGTAGCCCAGATGCCTGGCCGATAAGCGCGAATCAGCCGGTTCACCGGTTCTGATCACGGCATCGAATCCCTCTTCAATGACCTCCACTAACTGGTCGGTAAAATCCAGGTCCAGCGCAATATCCGAATACTGGCGCATAAAATCACCGAGCACCGGCAGCATCAGCGTACTCACCATCGGCAGGCTGATACGCAGGCGACCAGTGGGTTTTCCGCTCGCCTGAGACAGCTCCAGCTGCGCGGCCTCAACCTCCGCCAGAATACGACGGCAGCGCTCCAGAAACAGTGCCCCTTCCGCCGTGAGGGTGATGCTGCGGGTACTGCGGTGGAAGAGACGTACACCGAGTTTTTCTTCCAGCCGCGCCACATTTTTCCCCACCGCTGAAGGCGACAGACCCAGCTGACGACCGGCGCTCACAAAGCTACGGGTATCAGCCACCTGCACAAAGACGCTAAATCCACTGAGACTGTCCATCATTACTCCATTCAAGAATTTTATTCCGTAGTTAACTGAACTATACCCTGGTTTTTCTTTAATGAGGTGTCGATTAAGGTGTGATGACGATCCCCTTACTGATGATGAGACTCTGTTGATGCACACCCTTTTATCTTCACTGGCCCGCCCTGATGACCTCCCGGCGGCCTTCCAAACCGTGGTACAGCAAGCCATCGACGAGCAACGTGATACGGTGTACGGCGTATGAAAATGATGGATGTATCCTCAAAACTGCCTGTCTCCGCCCTGCTCGCGCTGGCCACGGCGGGATTTATTACCATTCTCACCGAAGCCCTTCCGGCGGGTCTGTTATCACAGATCGGTGGCAGCCTGCTGATTACACCAGCGCTGGCCGGGCAACTGGTCACGGTGTACGCCATCGGTTCTCTTCTGGCCGCCATTCCATTAACGCTCGCTACGCAAACGCTGAGACGCCGGCCTCTGCTGTTAAGCGCCATTGCCGGGTTTGCTGTCGCTAATACCCTCACGGCACTTTCCCACCACTATGCACTGACGCTGGTCGCACGCTTCATTGCCGGTGTTTCGGCGGGATTATTGTGGGCACTGATTGCCGGTTATGCCGCCAGAATGGTGCACGAGTCCATCAAAGGACGCGCCATTGCCCTGGCGATGGTCGGCACGCCGCTGGCGTTATCAATAGGCATTCCACTGGGTACCTGGGTGAGTGAGATCATCGGCTGGCGGAGCTGTTTCCTGGCGATCAGCGTGCTGACTCTGGTCCTGGCGGGATGGATAATGATTAGCGTGCCTGATTTCCCCGGTCAGGCAGCGGCAAAACGTCAGCGCTTGCTGAATGTTCTTCGACTTCCGGGGGTGCGCCCCATCCTGCTGGTTACCCTGATATTCGTGCTGGCGCATAACATCCTTTACACCTATATCTCACCGTTTCTCCAGCATGCAGGGATGGGCAACAGCATCAGCCTGATCCTGCTGGTGTTTGGCCTGACGTCACTGTTGGGGATAGGGGTTGTCGGGACGCGAGTGGACGGCGGGCTGAGAGGGCTGTCTTTGCTGGCTACCGCGCTTTTCGCACTGTCAGCACTGGCATTGACGTCGGGAAATCCACTGGTGATTTATCTTGCAACAGGCGTCTGGGGGCTGGCCTTCGGAGGTGCCCCGGCCCTGTTTCAGACCGCGCTGGCAAACAGCGCCGGGGATGCCGCTGACGTTGCGCAGTCGATGCTGGTAACCGCATGGAATATGGCGATTGCCGGCGGTGGGTTGGCGGGTGCCGCGATACTGAACGGCTTTGGTCCCACCCTTTTCTCACCGGTTTTACTGGTGTTACTTATCCTGACGTGGCTGATCATATTGTCGGCGCGACAGCACGGGTTTCCTGCCGCTGACGACGGTTAATCCACGACCATAATCCCAAGCCTTTCAACCAGAATGCTGACCTGAGCGCTGTCCAGCTTTACCCCCTCCAGGTCAGTGCTGCGAAGGTCGAGTTCACTGGTGATGGAACGTGTCAAATCACAGTGGGTGAAGTCAGCGGAACGCCAGTCAAACGTGCTGAATTCACCACCCGAGAGGTCGGAACCGCTGAAGGTCGCCCCCAGCACATGGGTACCCACCCAGCGGTTCTCCCACAGTTCACATTTCTCCAGCACCACTTTGGAAAAGTTGGCATAGCTCAGATTGGTTTTGGTGATAAACGCGCTGCAGAACCAGCTCTTTGTCGTGATCATGTTCATAAAGCTGGCACCGCGGAAGTCAGCCCCTTGCGCTCGGCATTCACTGATCTCAATGCCCAACGCGTTGACAGAACGAAAATTATTCATCGAGATATCACAGTGCTTAAAGCTGGCATCCTTCAATGTTGCCCGGCTGAAGTTACAACCCTGCTCACTTTCCCGATCGTAAAACTGGCAGTGAAGAAAACGCGTGTCGGTCAGGTCGCAGCCCGAGAAATCGCAGTTGATGAACTGCGTGTTTTCTACAATGCTGCCCGTGAAATGGCGTGGGATGAACTTTTCATTACGATAAACCGGTGATGTGGTCATGTTAAGGTTCCATGTATAGCAGTGCGCGTTCGTCGAGCTGAAGTTTTTCCCCGGGATATCGATGTTCCAGCAGGTGGTAAGACTCAGCGGCGATAATATGTTCAATACTGTCAGACAGCGCATTCAGCGCGTGTTGCATCTGCGGCAAATAATTGTGGGTGTCATAAACACGGTCAATCCCTTCCAGCGCATGATTCATGATCTTACGGGCGACATCATTCGGCGTGTTCAATGCGGCCAGCCTTGAACGCGCGCTGCGCCGCAAATCACGGGTGGTAAAGGGAGCAATTCCGAGACCACGGTCAGCACGTATCATACGACGCAGTGCCTGTGTAATGGCACCGCGTGATAAAGGCTGTGACAACGTCACGGGGGACGGCACCAGCCAGGGTGATTCTTCCGGACTGGACTGCATCAGCGCGTGAATACAGACGCGCATCAGAGGAGTCAGCGGAAGAATATGTTCGCGCTGCGATTTGTTACGCGTGCCCTGCCGCCAGATCCCGGAAGTCAGATTGAACTCGTCTTTACGCGCCTGCACCACTTCATCCGGCCTGCGGGCCGTCAGTAAACAGAAGCGAAGTGCCCAGCGGCATTGTTCTGAGAGGTCCCAGGCATCCAGGCCGTGCCAGAAGACCCAGACTTCAGCATCGCTGAGCGTACGGTTACCCGGAGGCGCACTTCTGCCCGCGACATCACGTTTTTTCATCGCACTGAGGGGGGAGTGTTCAAGATAGCCCTGCATTTCGGCCCAGGCAAAGAACTGCTTGCACAACGCAAACACCCGCCGCGCCTCTTCTTTTTTGCCGTCGGCGATCAGAATATTAAACAACCGGTTAAGCTGAAGTCGTGTAATGGATGACAGGGGTCGTTCACCTATTGCCGGTAGCACATGTTTCAGTAAGGATGAGATAGCAATCTCCGGGCGGCGGCGCGTTTGCAGCAGCGACAACCTGACCCAGAGTTTCATCACCTGCGCCACAGACCCTTCATCGCCGCTGGCTTCCAGCTCGGTCAGGGATGACGTACTTACCGCGTTCAGCCACAACACCACATGACGCCCGACATGCGGAGAAGTAAGAATCTCAGGATTCTGGGATTCAGACATCCTGTAATCCTGAGATTTTCTTATCATATGATTTTATCATCTTCACCTTTCGGAGACATTGCCAACGGGCTTTTAACGCTACTGAGAGGTTGATTTTATCGCGTAAAAGCATGTGACTCCAGACTTAATAGGTCTGGAGTCACACAGATTACGCAGCGCATTCACTTCCGTTTCTTGTAAAGAGAGATAAGCCATGAAAAGAAATAAGGCCCGACCACCTTGTTTTCACTCTTCCCAGGAAAGATCGGATACCCCATCTGAGCAGTATTCCGGAGGGAATGGCGCCTCTTTAATTATCCATTGACGGCAATCCATAATAAGACAGAGGAATGGCATGTTGTGTACCCCGGACAGATAACAGGAAATATCCGGCTGCAGGATAACCGGAGCAGGAAATGACCAGCCAAAAGTAGACAACAGAAAGGAAATATCGACATTTACTGGGCTATTTCATTCAGAGTGACCGCACTCTGTTATGTTAATTCAGCCACCACACAGCAGAACGCACGACCAGGATATAGGGGTAAGAGGGGAGATACATTAACCCCTGAAACAAGGTTTCGTCAGGAAACTCACCGTTTTTATCCTGAAAAACCCAGGCGAATATGCTGAAGATAATCGCATGTCAGGTTATATTTCACACTTAGAATGTTGTAACTAAAAAATTATAAGTCACTCCCAATCACGAAAAAAAACACGTCCCCTTTGTCTTTTGCCCCGTCACGATCGCCCTCAAACAACAGTGATAATACCTGACGCAACATTCATGTTCATCCCGAACCAGGGTGAAAATAGGAGCACAGGATAAATTGCCTCATCACACGGATAAAAATCAGTCGAACTGACATCGATTTTTTACTTCCCGAATGAACGCGCTCAATTTCCCAATCTGCAATACACAATGACTTTACGACGGTCTGACGGTACTCAGTCATATTGCGTGATGCCGTAACTAACACGATGTGAAAAAACGCCTCAAAGAAATTATATTGGAAAACATAAAATCCATTTATTACAACACGTTGCAAAGAGCATGACTGTGGAAAATATAGTATGATTTACCAGTGGCGAATAGGGGTAAACTTTCAGAAGTAAACACCTCAATCAAAAGAATTGTTAAGATTTATCCCATAAGTTGTAAATATAAGAACACCCGGACTTACCCAATAGCAGAGTAAAATGGTATCCAGGTAACATTTGAACTAACATTTTTCTAGTTTAGTGTTTTTTCACTCTTCATTTGTCTGTACACTGAGTCTTGTCACAATAGTTACTAATTTAAACCAACTTACAGGTTACGGATTCCGTTATGAGCGAAACGCTGAAAGTATTAAATAATATTCGCACCCTTCGTGCCCAGTCTCGTGAAGTGTCTTTAGTTGAACTGGAAGAGATGCTGGAAAAACTTGAAGCGGTAGTGAACGAAAGACGTGACTCAGAAGCCGCTATTGCTTCTGAGATTAAAGAAAAAGAAGAGAAACTGGCTAAATACCGCCAGATGCTGCTGGAAGACGGTATCGACTTAAGCGAACTGACTGCAGCCGATAATACGACGGGTAAGACTCGCGCTAAACGTGCTCCACGCCCAGCCAAGTATTCATATACTGATGAAAATGGCGAGAAGAAATCATGGACCGGCCAGGGGCGTACCCCGGCTGTGATTAAGCAGGCACTGGATGCCGGCAAAAAACTTGAAGATTTCCTGATCAAGTAAATGCCAACCGGCCGCCTGACAGGCGGCCGGATGCATTTTCAGCTGACAGACTGCGTCTGCTCAAACAACTGCCTCAATAATACCACCAGCTTCTTCGCATGTTCCTCCTGCGTTCGCCATGAACACACACTGATGCGTAATGCCGCTTTTCCCTGCCACAACGTCCCTGAAAACCAGGCGTCTCCGGATCCCTGAAGTGCTTCACGTACGCGCTGAGTATGTTCATCGTCCTGTGCACGAAATAAAACCTGATTGAGTATCACCCGATTCAATATCTCGAACCCGGCGTCCTGCAGACCTGACGCAATCTGACACGCCAGCGCACAATGCTGCTCAACCAGGGTGGCCACGCCCTCACGACCCAGCGTACGCAATGCCGCCCAGACCGGAATACCCCGCGGGCGACGGGAAAACTCCAGCGTCAGATTTTTTTGCGCATCCGGTGCCGCCACTGCATAGGCCGCATCAGCATTCATCGCCGAGGCAAGCGCACCCGGATGACGGCAGATCGCCATGGCGCAATCATAAGGGGTATTCAGCCACTTATGTCCGTCAGTCGTCCAGCTGTCCGCTTTCTCAACACCATCCGTGAGCGTTTTCAGCGCTGAGGCGCGCGCCCAGAGACCAAAGGCACCATCGACGTGTACCCAGGCACCGACAGCATTCGCCGCCGGGATCAGCGCCGAGAAATCATCGAATTCGCCGGTATTTACCTCGCCAGCCTGTAAACAAAGAATCGTGCGGTGATCAAGGGCGGGCAGGCGCGTCAGATCAATCTGTCCCCGACCGTTCACCGGCGCAACGTTCAGGTGACGCAGTCCGAAGCCCAGAACCCGCAGGGCTTTTTTCACCGTGATATGCGTCAGTTCGGACACAACCACCCTGATTTCCGGCGCGCCTGCCAGCCCGTCATGGTCAATATCCCAGCCCTGACGCAGTAACAACTCACGCCGGGCCGTCACCAGGCAACTCAGCGTACAGGCCGTGGCGCTGGTGCCAAACCCTACCGTACTGTCACGTGGCAGGTCGAGGACCTCCAGCAGCCAGCGCCCGGCCAGCCGCTCCAGCGTGGCGGAAACGGGTGAGTTATCCCAGCCAGAAGCACACTGATCCCAGGCAATCATCAGCCGCTCGGCTGCCGCGGCCACGGGCAGTGAGGCACCGATAACAAAACCATAATAGTTCGGGCCGTTGGATGCCGTGGTGGCGGGAGATCCGGCATCATCCAACAACGCCAGCGTCTGCTCTGCGGGTAACCCGTTCACCGGCAGCGCTTCATCAAAACGCGCCAGCCCGGCAAGCGCCGCAGCATCGGGAAACACCCGGCGGGTAGCCAGCGAGGCGCTGTAGCTCAGGGCACGCGCATCGGCGGCAGAGAGTAATTCCCGTTCGTTCATAACTGACCTCGTATTAATCGCATCATCACCCAAAACAGTAACGCCAGCAGACTGACGGCAGCGCCGCACAGGCACACCGCGTCCCACCCTCCCCAGGCAAACGCCTGGGTTGAAATCAGCGCTCCAGCGCCGCTGCCAGCGGAATAAAACAGCATATAACCCGCAATCAACCGCCCTCCGGCTTCCTGCTGACTGGCAAAAATCAGGCTCTGACTGCTGACATGTAATGCCTGCCCGGCTGCATCCAGCAGCAGGATCCCGGCCATCAGCAGTAGCAATGACCCTGCCCCCAGCCACAGTGGCAACCAGCTCATCAGCAGTACCACCAGCGCCAGCGCAGAGGTGCGTTCTGCCAGCCCTTTGTCAGCCCAGCGTCCGGCACGACCCGCGATAAGCGCACTGATCGCGCCCACCAGCCCCAGTGCACCAATCTGTCCATGGGTCAATTGCCAAGGCGGAGCACGCAGCAGTAATACCAGCGCACTCCAGAAAATATTAAAACTGGCAAACATCAGTAACGCCAGCACACCACGCACCTGCAATACCCGATGAGTACGCAGCAAACGCCACAGAGAAAACATTACCTGTGACCAGCGTACAGGCGCAGCCTGAGGTAAATCAGGCAGCCTGCGCCACAGGATCGCCGCCAATAGCAGCATCACCAGCGCAGAACAGACGTAAACGCCACGCCAGCCGGTAATATCTGACACCAGACCCGCGGCCGCACGCGCCAGCAGTAATCCAATCACCACGCCACCGGAAACGGCACCCACCACACGCCCACGCGTTTCCGGGCTGGCCGCCGCGGCCGCATAGGCAATCATGCCCTGCGTCATTGCCGTTCCCAGCAGGCCGATTAGCAACATCGCTGCCAGTAACATCAGCACATGCGTGGCCACAGAGACCAGTAACAGCGCCAGAATTAATCCGGCAAGCTGATAGCGCATCAGTCGACGCCGGTTGAACACATCTCCCAGCGGAACCAGCAACAGCAACGCCAGTGCACACCCCACCTGAGTGGCAAAAATCACTCCACCAACGGCCGCAGAGGTGATGGAAAAAGAGTGCGCCAGCGCATCCAGCAGCGGCTGTGCATAATAGACGTTCGCCACGCTCAGGCCGCTACTGCAGGCAAACAGACTCACCTGCAATGACGATAAACCTGTACTGTCCGCGCTCTTCGCTACCCATGTATTCATGCCACCCCCAATTGGTTTCAAATTAAAACCATTTGCAGCCTGCCGCAAGTGGTTTTAAAATGCAACTAAATTGACGAGGAAAAAATCATGACTGACCGTTTACCTCTCAGCCAGTCGTCCTGCCCGGTCGCACGCAGTGTTGATCTGATTGGCGATCGCTGGCTGCTGATGATCCTGCGCGATGCGTTTGACGGCGTGCGCCGCTACAGCGAGTTTCAGCGTAACCTGGGGGTGGCACGCAATATTCTCGCCGATCGGCTGAAAAAGCTGGTCGAAGCCGGACTGCTGCGGGTGCAACCGGCCTCTGATGGCTCGGCCTGGCAGGAGTATGTGCTGACCGACCGCGCCGGGGACCTGTTTCCGTTGATTGTTTCTTTGCAACAGTTTGGGGAACAGCATCTGTTTGCTGCCGGTGAAACCCATTCCGATTTACTGGAAACCACCAGCGGTAAACCGCTGGCACCGCTGCGGGTGTGCAACCAGCAGGGAGATGCGATCACCCCTGAAATGACCTGTGTGCAAAAATACGCCTGATCGTTATGCAAAAAACGCAAATAGCCAGATGAATTTCTTGGTTCTCCTGACCCCTTGTCAGGCCTGATATTTATTGTCAGCCACTTAGCACACTGACAATAAAGGAATTCACCATGCGCGTTGCTCTTCGCCTGACGGCACTTGCCGGGGCCATTGCCTTACTGAACGCCACCGCCGCATCGGCCGCAGACAAACCTGTACAGGGCGGTACCCTGGTGTACCTGGAGCAGCAGGCTCACACCAATCTTTATCCTCCGGCCGGGGGCTTCTATCCGAACGGCGGGATTCTGAACCAGATCACCGATAAGCTGACCTGGCAGAACCCGGAAACCCTGCAGGTGGAGCCGTGGATAGCAGAGAGCTGGACGCACAACGCTGATAATACCGAGTACACCTTCAAAATCCGCCCGGGCGTCACCTTCTCCGATGGCACACCGCTGGACGCCGCAGCAGTAGCGAAAAACTTTGATACTTACGGCCTGGGGAATAAAGCCCAGCGTCTGCCCGTTTCAGAGGTGATCAATAACTACGATCACAGCGAAGTGGTTGACCCGCTGACGGTCAAATTCTTCTTTAAAAAGCCGTCTCCTGGCTTCCTGCAGGGTACCGCCACCATCGGTTCCGGTCTGGTATCACTCAGCACGCTGGCACGTAACTTTGACGCCCTGGGCGATGCCCGCCACATCATCGGTTCCGGGCCGTTTGTTGTCAGTGGCGAGAAGCTGGGGCGTGAAGTCGATCTGGCGGTGCGCAAAGACTATCAGTGGGGGCCAAAAAACCTCGCGCAGCAGGGGCGGGCGAACCTCGATGGCATCAAAATTATCGTGACGCCGGAAGACAGTGTGCGCATCGGCGCGCTGCTGGCAGGCCAGGCGGATGCCATCCGCCAGGTGCAGGCTTATGATGAGAAACAGGCACAGCAGCAGAACTTCCCGATTTATGCGGCTCCGACACGCGGTGTTAATGACAGCCTGAGCTTCCGCCCGGATAACCCGCTGGTCGCCGATGTGAAGGTGCGTAAAGCGCTGTTACATGCCACCAACAGCAAACAGATCGTTGATACGCTGTTCTCTCCAAATTACCCACAGGCGAAGTCGGTACTGGCCACTTCAGCCGCAGGCTTCGTCGACCTCAGCGATCGACTGACGTTTGATCCGGTACTGGCGAAAAAACTGCTGGATGAAGCAGGATGGAAACCCGGTAGCGACGGCATCCGTGAGAAAGACGGTAAAAAGCTGGCACTGGCGGTGTATGAGTCCCTGCCACAACCGCAGAATAAAGAAGTGTTACAACTGGTAGCTCAGCAGTGGAAGCAGGTGGGAGTCACCCTGACTGTGCGTGCGGGCGATGCGGGCAGCAAAACCGTCGACAGCCTTGATCCGCTGAAAACCCCGCTCAATGTGACCGAAGTGGGCCGCGCCGACCCGGATGTGGTGAAAAGCTCGTTCTATCCGACCGTGCGTGATGCGCTGCTTCAGAAAGGCGGCTCCAGCAGCCTGGTGAAAAACTTCCGCGACGACAAACTGAACGCCATTCTGGACGGCATCGCCAGCGAAACCGATGCGAAAAAACGTCTGGAACTCACGGGCGACGCTCAGCGCTATCTGATCGATAACGCCTATAACATTCCTATCTTCGAAGAACCGCAGGTGTTTGCGGGCGCGCCGTGGCTGAAAGGTCTGACGTTTGAAGCCGTCGGCCGACCAAGCTTCTATGCTGTCTGGCTGGAAAAACGGGGGTAAGCCACCATGACCGGTTATCTTACCCGGCGGCTGGGGCAGGCACTGCTGGTACTGTGGGCGGCGTTTACCGTCTCTTTTATTCTGCTCCAGGTACTGCCCGGCGATGCGATCCTGATTAAGTTTCAGAATCCTGACCTTGGCCTCAGCCCGGCACAGATCGAAGAGATGCGTCAGGCCTACGGTGCCAGTACGCCACTTTGGCAGCAGTATCTGCATACCCTCGCAAGCATGCTGCACGGTGACTTTGGTTTCTCCGTGCAGGCCGGGGTGCCGGTCAGTGAGCTTCTGGCGGAGAATTTCCCCGCCACCCTGCGCCTGGCCGTGCCGGGGTTTCTGCTGGCTACCCTGCTGGCGGTGCTGATTGCCTTCTCATCCAGCCTGGTGGGCCTGCGCTGGCTGCGTAATGCCCTGCAGGCGCTACCGTCGCTGTTTATCTCACTGCCGACCTTCTGGCTGGGGATTGCCCTGATCCAGGTATTTTCCTTCCAGCTACGTTGGATCCCGATTATTAACCCCGGCGAATGGGTCGGACTGATCCTGCCGGTCATCACGCTGGCGGTACCGATTTCCGCCCCGCTGGCGCAGATCCTGATCCGCAGTATTGACCAGGTCCAGACCCAGCCGTTCGTGGCGGTCGCGCGTGCCAAAGGTGCCAGCCAGCGGCGCGTACTCTGGCATCACGTGGCGCGCAACGCCCTGCTACCGGTACTGACCATCGCCGGGCTGCTGCTGGGTGAACTGATTGCCGGCGCACTGATCACCGAAACGGTCTTTGGTCTCAGCGGCCTCGGCCAGCTGACTCAGCAGGCGGTCAACAATCAGGATGTGGCGGTATTGCAGGCGGTAGTGATGATTTCAGCGACCGGGTTTGTGCTGATTAATCTGCTGGTCGATCTGTTCTCACCGCTGCTCGATCCGCGACTGAAACATTTTACGAGGGCGACATCATGAGCCTGGTGGATTTGAACAGCATCACAGGAACCCGCCATCGCCGTGCAGGCAGCGGGTGGTATCAGCGCCTGAACCCGGGCCTGACGCTGGCATGGGCAGTGATGATTCTGGTGATCCTCTGGGCACTGGTGCCCGGCTGGTTCACCGACTGGAGCAGCACGGAAGGCGTTGCCGGCGCGCAGCGTCTGGCACCGCAGGCCGGTCACTGGCTGGGTACGGACCAGCTGGGCCGCGATGTGTATGCCCGCATCGTATGGGGCGCCTCCCATTCACTGAGCGGGGCACTGGTGGCCGTGGCCCTGGGCCTGACGGTCGGCACCTTACTGGGCGTAACCGCCGGATCGCTGGGCGGCCGTAGCGAGGGCGTGATTATGCGCCTGGTCGACGTTCTGCTGGCGATCCCCGGCCTGCTGCTGTCATTAAGTATTATTATTTTGCTCGGCTTTGGCACGGTCAACGCCGCCATTGCCGTGGGTATCACCTCAGTGGCGAATTTCGCACGTCTGGCCCGTTCGGAAGTGGTGCGCGTACGTCACTCAGAATACGTTGAAGCTGCCCGCGGCAGCGGGGGCACTTTTATCGCCGTGCTGTGGCGTCATATCCTGCCGAACTCACTGACTCCGGTGCTGGCGTTCTCTGCGCTGCAGTTCGGCAGCGCGATTCTGGCAATTTCAACGCTGAGCTTCCTTGGCTACGGTACACCACCGCCGACCCCGGAATGGGGCCTGCTGATTGCCGAAGGCCGTAATTACATCTCCACCGCCTGGTGGCTGACCACCTTCCCCGGCGTGATCGTCGTGGCAGTGGTACTGGCCGCTAACCGTATCAGCCATCACTATTCAGGAGGCCGCCGGTGAGCGAATCCATCACTCCGGTACTGAAAATCGAGAACCTCAACATCGCCTACCGCAGTGGCCAGCAGCATAAACGCGTGGTTCACAATGTTTCCTTCCAGGTGAACCGTGGAGAAGTGGTGGCGCTGGTGGGGGAATCCGGCTCCGGTAAAACCACCACCGCGCAGGCGATTATCGGCCTGCTGACGCAAAACGGTGAACGCGAGAGCGGGAAAATCTGGCTCAACGGTACCGAGATCACCCACTGGTCGCAAAAACGTCTGGATGCCCTGCGCGGTGCCAGCATCAGCCTGATCCCACAGGACCCTGGCAGTTCACTGAACCCGGTGAAAACCATTGGCGACCAGGTGGGTGAGATCCTGCTGCTGCATGAACGACTGTCACGCCGGGAACGCGAAGCACGGGTGATCGCCCTGCTCGCCCGCGTCGGCCTGTCACACCCTGAACAGCGCACACGGCAATATCCGCACCAGCTTTCCGGCGGGATGAAACAGCGGGTACTGATTGCCATCGCCATTGCGCTGAAACCGGCCCTGATCATTGCTGACGAACCGACCAGTGCGCTGGACGTTACGGTACAAAAACGCATTCTTGATCTGATTGACGAGCTACGGCGCGAGTCCGGCACGGCGGTGCTGTTTGTTACCCATGACCTGGCGGTGGCGGCGGCACGAGCCGACCGCATTCTGGTGTTTCGCCAGGGGGAGATTCAGGAGCAGGGCAGCACCGATGCGATTATCCACCGCCCGCAGCATGCGTATACCCGCCAGCTGTTTGCCGATGCACCTGCGCTTTCCGGTACGCTCGCCACGCCGCCTGAAGCCAGTTTTTCCCAGCCCGCCATTGAGATCAGCGGCCTGAACAAATACTTTTCCCTGGGCAAAGAGGAAGGTTTTCAGGCGCTGAACAACGTGTCCTTCAGCGTGGCACGTGGCACCACTCATGCGCTGGTAGGCGAGTCCGGCTCGGGTAAAACCACTCTTGCCCGCATTCTGCTGGGCTTCCAGCAGGCTGACAGCGGGCGCATCGTGCTGGACGGCATTGATATCAGCGGACTGCACGGTGAAGCCCTGCGCCAGCTGCGGCAGAAGATCCAGCTGGTGTACCAGAACCCGTTTGCCTCACTCGATCCCTCCCAGACGCTGTTTCGGGTGATTGAAGAGCCGCTGCTGAACTTTGCTCCGGTCAGCCGGGAAGAACGCCGCCAGCGAGTGGAAGAGGTGGCCAGCCGCGTGGCGCTGCCTCTCGCCCTGCTGGATCGTAAGCCTCATGAACTGTCCGGCGGCCAGCGCCAGCGCGTGGCCATTGCCCGGGCGCTGGTGCTGCGGCCGCAGATCCTGGTGCTGGATGAAGCCACCTCAGCGCTGGATGTCACCATTCAGGCGCAGATCCTCACGTTGCTGCAACAGTTGCAGCAGGAGCTGGGGCTGACCTATCTGTTTATTTCTCACGATCTCGCCACGGTTCGCCAGCTGGCGCACAGCGTTTCGGTACTGCGTGCCGGGCAACAGGTTGACTGCGGCAATACTGCCGACATTTTCTCGCTTCCGGCCAGCGATTATACCCGTGAACTGATCGCCGCCATCCCTGCGCTGACCCGCGCTAAGGACACCGCATGACCACCAAACGCCTTGGTTTTTTCACCCGCCTGCTGGATAAAACCAGTGCCGGAGAACGCTATCGTCTCGCCACCCTGCAGATCCAGCACGCGGAGCACTGGGGCTATGATACCGCCTGGATCGCCCAGCACCACTTTCATGAGAACGAAGGCGGCCTGCCCTCTCCGCTGCTGTTTCTTGCCAGTGTGGCGGCGCAGACCTCGCGTATCCGCCTAGGCACGGCCATTATCACTCTGCCGATGGAAAATGCCCTGCGCGTGGCAGAAGACGCCGCCGTGCTCGACCTGCTGAGCCAGCAGCGTCTGGAGCTGGGGCTGGGTTCCGGCGGAACGCACACGTCATTTCTGCCGTTCGGGCTGACCTTTGATGAGCGCGCCGCCGCCTTTAATACCGGGCTGAACACCCTGCTACAGGCCTGGGGCGGTGATACCCTGGGCCATGACGACAACCGCCTCTACCCGGCCGCACCACAGCTGGCAGAACGCATCTGGCAGGCGACCTTCTCCGTGGCGGGGGCCACCCGCGCCGGCGCAGCCGGGCATGGCCTGATGCTGTCGCGCACGCAGCCGCGGCCCGTCGGAAACCCTCTTCTGCCGCTGGATGAGATACAGAACCCGATGATCGATGCCTATCTCGCGGCGCTCCCCGCAGGGACGATTCCCCGCATTCTTGCCTCGCGTACGGCTTTCGTCAGTCGCGACGGGGCAGAAGCACGCCGCCTGGCACTGCCAGGCCTGACGGCACAGGCTGCGCAACATCGTGCAGCAGGCCATGTGGTGCCGGGGAATACGCTGGACGATTATATTGCCGCCTTCGATGTACATCTCGGCACGCCGCAACAGGTGGTCACATCCCTGCAGCGCGACACCGCCCTGGCCCGTGTCACTGACGTGTCGTTCCAGGTGCATTCGATCGATCCACCGCACGAGCAGATCCTGGCCTCCATTGAGCTGCTGGCCACTGACGTCGCCCCGGAGCTTGGCTGGCGCGCCCCTGTTAACGCCTTCTCCCACAAGGAAACCGTATGACACAGTCCATTGATTTACTGCAACAGCTGGCCGGGATCGCCCCGGAGAGTGCACTGGCCGCCGCACGCCAGACGCGTGATGCCGCCACTGAACATACTCAGGGCAGCTACGAGGTGTTGTTCTCTGCACACAACGGCGATGACTTCCCCCTGATCGCACGGCTGGCGATTGCCCAGCAGGTGGCCCACTGGCACGGCGAATCGCGCCTGGCAGAGCATTACGCCGCACGCCAGGCCGGGGCGCAGCCGGAAACAAAGTGGCAAAGCGCACTGGCTCACGCGGAGCGGCTGACGTTTAAACCCGCAGCCGCTGAGCCTGAGCATCTACGCGAGCTGGAGCAGGCAGGATGGTCAGCCGCCGCTATCGTGACGCTGTCACAGCTGGTGGCGTTTGTGAGCTTCCAGAGCCGTCTGTTACGCGGCCTGCGCCAGCTGGGTGGCGAAGATGTGGCCGCAGGCACTGTCGAGCGGACTCCGGCCGCCGTCTGGCGCACCGAACCGCACACGCTGAGTGGCCAGCAGGCGCCCGTGCGCTTTACCCGTGATGAGCTGGGCTGGGAACCGTGGCTGGCCGCCAAACCTCTGGCGGAATTTAATGCGGTCGAGCAGGCCACGCTGGCAAAATTCGGTCACTCAGAGTCTGATTACTTCCGCCTGCTGGCACGCAACCTGCCGCTGCTGGAACAGCGCACGCTGACGGATAAAGGGATTTTTTATACGGCAGGCGGACTGCCGCGTAAAGAGCGTGAGCTGGCTGCAACGGTGGCCAGTAAAGTCAACGGCTGCATCTTCTGCGCCTCTTTTCATGCGCGTAAGGCGGGACAGCTCTCGAAGCAGCCGGAAGACGTGCAGCGTTTTATTGATATCGCGCCTGGCCAGCCGCTGGCGGCCGATCAGGATGACCGCTGGCTGGCGATCATTGACCTTGCCGCTTCCCTCTCAGCCACGCCGCCGACACCCCGTCTGGCACAGCTGGAGACCTTGCGCGCCCAGGGGCTGAGCGAACTGGAGTTACTCGATCTGGTGCAGTCCACCGCGTTCTTCGCCTGGGCCAACCGCCTGATGCTGACGCTGGGCGAACCTTTCGTGCCCGCCGCGTAAGCTGCGTATAGCAAAACAGGGTGAATAAACTTCACCCTTATATCACTTATTGTTTTTTTCGAAATATTATCGAATTTAGAAATATTGTTGCAACTAAAGATATCAATATAAGCGCGACGACAATAGCACTAAGATTACTAAAGATGTAAAAAGGATTTAAATAAGATGCATACTTATCAGCGATATCTATTGGAATAAATATAAAAAATAGCTCAAAAAAAGCAACAGTAAATAACACGAAAATAAAGACAAAAATCAGCTTCTTTGATATCCATTTAGACAAAATAAATCCTCCATAATTTTTACGCGTAGTAAATGATTTTATTTTTCACGAAAAAAGACATGATGAAATTAAAGGCATACTTATAAACTATCCACCGAAGTTGTTGCAAGTACTATATCTACAATGGTTATCAGCCATCTTTGATTACCGCGACATCAATATTCACGATGCCCCCGTCCTGTAACGCCTTATAATCCGGGATGCCGTGGCACACCACGTGATTAACGGAGGCGCACAGGGTGCGAGTGTACCCGTGACAGCCAATGTTCGCCGGGATAATACCCAGTTCATTGGCAAAATAGTCATGGCAGCGCCGATCCAGTTCATCGGTTTTCACCTCGGCCTGCACAAAGGGAACGATCATTGCCAGAACCTGTGCGGCAGCATGGCTATGTGAAAATCGAAAAAAACCACACCGGGAAGCATGAGCTTCATCATTCAGAGATGGAAGACAGATGTTACTGTGTTAATGTTTTGACTATTGTCAGGAACCTATCCTCACCCATTTTAGTGCCCGACGATTTCATACTCTCATCGATGCGGTCTTCGATTAAAAAATAGAGCATTTCAATTCCAGCCTTATAGAAATGATGATAAAGTTCTGGATGTGATGATTTTAATTTCCTTGCACTCAAAGCAGACGCTTGTATTTTCCCATAAAGTCTAAAAAAAGTAACAAAAATTAATGTGGCTCTGTTTATATTTTTCAAAACAAAATCATTAAATTTTAATGATCTGCATATCAATACAGCAACTGAGTTGGCGATCGCGGTTTTTGTTACATTCCCAACCTGATAAGATGACAAAACTCCTGCTATTTTTTTATCTAACTCTTGAATGAGATTGTTTTTTCCATCAACCTTGTCCAATTCATAGTTCAAATATATTTTTACCATATCTAATATTACATCATTTCGTTTATAAACTTCAGAAATGGATAAGAAAAACCTTTTATTCTCATTGTTGAGTTCAGAACATACATCATTATATCTGTCAAACAGGCATGAACCGTACCAGGTTGCCCTCTCAAATCCACCTCTAACATCATTAAGAACTTGAGTACTACCCGTTCTGAAAGCTTCTGCAGCCTTATCCAGAGCCAGCGCTGCGCTTCGTTCCGATTCCATTTTAACTTTAAGATGTGATGCTAATGACATAATAGATTTCCTTTTCTATCAGATGTAGTATTATATGCGGAAATTACAATACAGGAGTTTGTACTTTGAAGAAATGGATTTTTTTTACACTAACCTTGCTAATCACATTCATAGTGGTCATCACCACTGCCCTCATTCTTATCTTTAAATTTTTTCCATCTGATATAATTTACCGCATTGCCAAAACAACAAACATTTTTAGCTCTGAAAGCGACTTTGATTCGTTTTTTATTCTACTATTGGTAATATCAAGTGTAATATCATACTTAATTTCGCGCTTTATCTTCCAAAAAGCAGAAAACAAAAATGCTCAAAAATAACTTTTTCATAAAATCACTTATTGATTATTTCTTTATTGAGTTATATGTCATTTTCGTTTGTTTACTTTCATTTATACTTTCCCCCGATAGATGGTTTTTAACAAGCATTTCCATACTACTAATCAGCTGTATTGTAACTTTTTTATGGCCAAGAAAAAAAACCAATAAAAATAGATAGTTTAAAAGGCAGCTATCAGTGCTTGTTGTAAAACAGGGTGAAGAAGCTTCACCCTGTTGTTTACACCGCCGGGTACTGCCCCGTGCCATCCGGCCACGGCGTCAGTAAATCAAACCCCGTTTCCGTCACCGCAATCGTGTGTTCCCACTGTGCCGACAACGAACCATCCAGCGTCACCACCGTCCAGTCATCAGACAGCACATCGGTCTCTTCCTTTCCGGCATTAATCATCGGTTCAATGGTAAAAATCATTCCCGGCTTTAGTCGCATTCCACGCCCTGCCGTGCCGTAGTGCAGCACATCTGGCGTATCATGATAAACCTGACCAATACCGTGCCCGCAGTAGTCCCTCACCACAGAGAAACCGGCTTTTTCCGCCACCTGCTGGATAGCAGCACCGACATCCCCCAGCCGGGCACCCGGACGTACCGCCCGGATCCCCGCCAGCAGTGACTGGTAAGTCACTTCAACCAACAGCCGCGCCTGTTCAGAAGGTTTTCCGACAAACACCATACGGCTGGTATCACCAAACCAGCCATCTTTGATCACCGCGACGTCAATATTCACGATGTCCCCTTCCTGCAACGCGTTGTTATCCGGGATGCCGTGGCACACCACGTGATTCACGGAGGTACACAGGGTGCGGGTGTAGCCGTGATAGCCAATATTCGCCGGGATGATGCCCAGTTCATTGACAATATAGTCATGACAGCGCCGATCCAGTTCATCGGTCGTCACACCGGCCTGCACAAAGGGAACGATCATTGCCAGGACCTGTGCCGCGGCATGGCCCGCTGCGCGTGCACGTTCGATTTCATCAGCAGAGTGGAGAGTTACCATCGTTTTCAGACCGCCTTTTCTGTTTTCACGTCACCATTGAGAATACGGGCCATCTCCATCCCCCCATCCAGCTCTGCCTGCACCAGCGCTCTGGCCAGTTCATGATGCGTGAGCGTGGGATAGAGCTCGGCCAGCATGCCGATTTTTAACCAGTGCTCTGCCTGTGAATTGATCGAACGACTCATCGCCTGGCTGGCAATGCGCAGGTTCTCATGCATCAGGTCGGAAATTTTGACGATTCCCATATGGCACCTATACGAAACATATATGGAATGTATACTGACAGGTTTTTGGGGTGATGGCTATTTGTGTGTGATGAATGATTTTATCAGCGAGATTTATATCGTTTGAACATGGTGAATGATACCCATGCTGCTACTGAAAGTATCACAGCTTTAGTTCCGGGCACTTTTTGAGATTTCCTGTTTCTCAGCCATCAGACGGTATTCTTGCGGTGTCAGCTTATTCAGGGACTCATGAGGTCGCTAACTGTTGTACTCAGTCTGCCAGCGTTCCGTTATTTCCCGTGCTTTATTCAGTGTTCTGAACAGATAAAAATCCAGTATTCCGGTCCGGTACGTTCGAGCAAACCGTTCTATAAACGCGTTCTGTGTTGGCTTACCCGGCTTGATAAATCCCAGCATCACGCCACGCTCTTCAGCCCATTGTGCCAATGATATCAGTTCCGGCCCGTTACCCATCCGCATCTTCAGTGGATATCCACGGTTTGCTACTATTCTGTCCAGCACCCGCACGACCCGCTGCGCCGGGATATTCAGGTCAATGTCGATAGCCAGAGCTTCACGGTTAAAATCATCGACGACGTTGAAAGTCCGAAAACGTCGGCCACACTGCAATAACTCAACGATTTTCATCTACTTCATTCCTTTGTTTTACATGATCATAAAAAGTATCGACTTGGGTTCTCACCCAACACACTTTTGAAGACCGTCGAGAAAGCGCCAGGGCTGCTATATCCAAGCTCCAGGGCAACGCGCGTGATGGACTCCCCGTTCCCTAAACGAACCACAGCAGCCAGAAGACAAGCCTGCTGTCGCCACTCGATGAAACTTATTCCCGTATGCAGGCGGAACTGCCGCGTGAATGTACGCCGACTCATACCAGAGCATTCTGCCATATCGTCAATCCCCATTTCCAAAGAAGGTGCATTCAAAAACACATTGCACGCACGGGCAAGACGCGGTTCATCAGGCATAGGAGCGTTAAGCGATAACGGGGGTAGTCTGGCGATCTCATGGAGCAGCAGCCCCAACAGGTAACCATCACGCCCGCTGGCAGGAAAGAGAGCCGGTACGTCAACAGCGTTTTCAAGAAGTTGCCTGACCAGTGGAGATACACCAAAAACCTGGCAATGAAGGGGAAAGCCCAGGCGTTGCGCAGCGTCCGGACGAATGTAGGTATTCAACATAGTCACAGGCCCGCGCATGTGCATGGCATGGGACATACCCGCAGGCACCCAGATAGCTCTGAGTGGTGGGACGGCCCAGTTACCCCGTTCAGTTTCGACGGTGATGACACCGCAGGCAGCATAAGCGAACTGTCCCCTCAGATGGCTATGCCTGGGGAACAGTTCGCCATCAGCGTAGTCCTTCTTCGTCACCACCAGATCGAGAGGCGTGTCTTCGTTTACATCACAGGGATCGGTTTGCATGGCCCAATTTTAAACATAATTGACCTAAAAAAGAAAGCAGGCCACGCCGGTCGATGGCATCGTTGTCGGATAGTAAAGGAAGTCTTTCATAATTCGAGAATAAGGGTCGCCAGTCATGCACAGAAAACACATTATCCTTGCCATATTGGTCACGGCAATATGGGGGATCAACTTCCCAATAACCAAACTTGGGCTGGCCAGAATTGATCCGTTGCTTTTGACCGCTATACGATTTTCATTTACCGCATTTCCGCTGGTGTTTTTTATTAAACGCCCCCAGGTCGCACTGCGCTGGCTGGTTGCATATGGATTGATCTTCGGCGCAGCCATGTGGGCATTGATCAATCTGGGTATTTCAATGGGGGTGCCGCCCGGTAGTGCAGCTCTGCTAATACAATTTAGCGCGTTTTTTACACTTGGCTGGGGTGTGTTGTTGTTTCGTGAAAGTCTGACATGGCCACAACTGATCGGCCTTTTTTTGGCTGCAATCGGGTTGGTCTGCATACTGATGGAAAGCCCGGGAAAATCCACGACAATCGGTTTTATTCTGGTGATGATCAGTGCGGTAGCCTGGAGTGTTGGCAATATCATCATCAAGCTATCCAAAGTCAAAGAGATATTCGCTTTCGTTGTATGGGCAAGCATTTTTTCCCCCATCCCTCTCCTGGTGATGACATGGTGGTGGCACGGGACCGCCCCGTTCTACGCTCTCTTGCCTGGTATGCGTAGCGTGGAAGTCTTTTCTCTGACATTCCAGGTGTATGCAGCCACCCATTTCTGCTATTGGGGATGGAATCTGCTGCTGCGTGAATATCCGGCATCCCGAGTGGCGCCGTTGTCACTGCTGATCCCTGTATTTGGAACAATTAGCTCTGTTTTCATCATCCATCAAAAACCGGGTGCCTGGGGCTGGGCTTCCATAGCAATAATTTTGCTTGCGCTCATTGTTGGGATGAGGCGAGGCAAAGCAGTGGTTGTCAAAAAAGGCATGGCGCATAGCACAAACAAACACGCCTCCCTTTAAGTTTTAAATTATTAGATCAGATGGCAGTTCACACCCGCTGGTACGGGTAACTCGGCCTCCTGATATGAAGATACACTCACAGTAACTATATTTATAGCGCGCTATATACTTGCGAGCTATATAAATGTAACCTGATTAATTACTCCCTGTGCGCAACTAAACGGTGCGCACATGAGTTGCCACCCTTTGAAGCCGGTACGCTGCTATGAACCTTTTTAAATTCTTTAACAGGCTGTTCTCGCGGCCGTCATGGGAACGAAGCACACTTTCATCGCTTGCCAACGCCATCGCCATGATTGAGTTCACCCCTGAAGGTAAGGTGATAACAGCAAATACCCTGTTTCTCGAAAAGATGGGTTACTCACTGAACGATGTGGCTGGCATGCATCATCGTATTTTTTGTGCCCAATCAACATTGCTTTCTCCTGACTATGACCGGTTCTGGAAACGCCTTGCTGCAGGTGAGAGCTTCAGCGATAAGTTCCTCAGACTGACGAAGAGCGGTCAGCCGGTCTGGCTTGAAGCTCATTATGTTCCTGTCCTCAACGACCGGGGGAAAACGATAAAAATAGTCAAGCTCGCATCTGATATTACCCAACGGATTGCCGATGCCCAGGAGCAACGTGCAATGACAAACGCCATACAACGTTCTATGGCGGTCATTGCTTTTGACCTGGAGGGCAACGTTAAAAGAGTCAACGGCAATTTCCTTAAAACCATGGGCTACAGCGCTGGCGAGGTTATTGGTAAGCATCACAGTATCTTCTGCTTACCAGAGGTTAAGCACAGCCGTGAGTATGAGGCGTTCTGGAAGCAGCTGCGCGCAGGAAATTTTGTTTCAGGACAGTTCCAGCGTACGGACAAGCAAGGACGTAACGTATGGCTGCGGGCGACCTATAATCCAGTATTTGATGAAGAAAAAAATCTGAATGAAATTGTCAAATTTGCGACCGACGTCACCCCTCAGGTCCTTAAACAGCTACAGGAGAGAGAGGCCGCAAATCATGCCTATAACGCCGCACAGGAAAGCAGTAAAAACACACTGGCAGGCGTCGATATTATAGAAAAAACATCGGGCAAGGTGAATATCATAGTGGCAGGACTCAACAGCGTATCTGAGAACATTTCCTGTCTTAATAGCGAATCATCCCGCATCGGGAATTTGATTAAGACGATCAGCCGGATATCTGAACAGACGAATCTTCTGGCACTGAATGCTGCTGTAGAGGCCGCCAGAGCCGGAGAGCATGGGCGCAGTTTTGCTGTGGTGGCGAATGAAGTCCGCTTGCTGGCTGCTAACATTAATAAAGCCAGCCTGGAGATAGCCAGCGTGCTTGAGACAAATCAGGCAATAGCCGTGCAGGCACAGAATAATATTATCAAAAACCTTGTCAGTGCCAACGAGGGACTTTCGCTGGTGCAGGAGGCCGGGGGGATTATCGTTCAGATTCAGGAGAATTCTGCCAGGGTAGTCAGTGCAATTGATGACGTTTCACAGCACCTTTCAGGCAAGTAGGGGCGCTGTGGAATAAATCTAACGCTGATCTTTAGCTCTTCAACCGCCCTACCCGCTGTGGCCAGGGATCGATAAATTCTCCCCCGGACTGCCACCAGTCAATTTCCTCTTCCGTCAGAAAACAACGTCGCAGCGCCTGGCAAAAATCATCCAGCTGATTACGCTCCCCGATCACCGTCAGGCTGCAACGACGGTCGCCAAAACGCCCGGGCATCGCTTCCAGCTGCTGTTGTAAAATATGGCGCTCCTCGTCATTCAAACGATTGTCTTCATGTGCCAGCACGCCGGCTTTCCAGTAGCTGATAAACTCCAGGCTGATACTGCCGGAAGCCTGATTCCACAGCAGCGCGAGATCGTCACGGCCGGGCAGCCAGAAAAAGCCTTTACTACGATGAATGCCCTCACCCAGATGCTGCTGCCAGGTATCCCACAGGCGCTGCGGGTGGAAAGGACGTTCGTCGTGGATCACCCGCGATTCAATATCGTACGGCTGGTGGTCTGCCGGATGCTCAATCGCCACTTCCAGCTCCTCAATCAGTGTGGCGACCCGCTGAAAATCGTAGTCGGGCATCGCCAGCACATCGTCCAGCTCAATGTTGCCCCAGGGAAGGGCCACAATGGCCACACCGGGATTGATTGTATGGAGCGTGCGGGCAATTTTCATCACGCTGTCGGTGGGCAGACGGTCGACTTTGGTCAGCAATAACTGGCTGCAAAACAGCAGCTGTTCGGCCAACAGATCCTCAACCCCCCGCCGCTGCTGACGGACATTCTTCTGCCAGCGGGGAAGCAGCGTACTCCCCCCGGCATAATCATTTTCCAGCATCACGGCATCCATCAGGGAGAGCAGCCCCTGCAACCTGACATGAGGATGGTGGCGCAACAGCTTAATCAGCGGCAGCGGGTGGCTGCTGCCTGAGGTCTCCAGAAAGAGATGGTCCGGCCGGTTCTGTGCAATCAGCTCATCCAGCGCGGTGGCCAGTTTTGCTATGCCGCCGGGGCTGCTGATGCTGTCGGCCGACACGGTGATGAAATTGTGTTTTTCACGTCCGACAATTTCCGTATTGGCAATCAGCACACCGTCGATATCCAGCTCGCTCATATCATTGACGATCACACTGACCGACAGATCCTGCCGGTGTGCCTGCAACAGCAGGCTTTTCAGCAGGGTGGTTTTTCCTGCGCCGAGGAATCCATTGAGGATGGTTAAGGGTATGCGCTGCATCGGCCATGTGATCCTGAATATGACGAGTGAGATGATTTGTATGTTATATCATAACAATTTAAATAGCAGCATCATAAGCAGAGTATCCCGATGGCGTGGCAATAAAAAAGGCGCCGGGATCGGCGCCTTCAGCGAGGGTTCAGTCATTACCCAAGATATTCAATAATCGACAGCCCGCCGTTATAATCGGTACTGTAGATAACCCCCTGAGCATCAACAAAAACGTCGCAGGACTGAATCACCTGCGGACGGCCGGGACGGGTATCCATCATCCGCTCCGGTGCAGCAGGCACCAGCGCACCGGTTTCCACCGGGCGGTAAGGGTTGCTGATATCGAAAGCCCGGACACCAGCATTCTGCCAGGTGGCAAAAATCAGAGTCGAACTGATAAAGCTGCCGGGACGGTTCTCATGCAGATTATGCGGGCCAAAATGCGCCCCTTTTGCCACATAGTCCCGTTCGTCAGGCTGCGGGAAGGTAGAGATGCTGACCGGATTGGCTTTATCGCGAATATCAAACAGCCAGATGTGCTTTTCACCATCCTCCTGATTGTCCAGTACCGCCTCATCCAGCACCACCAGCAGATCCCGGTCCGGCAGCGGCAGCGCGGTATGCGTCCCGCCCCCAAACGGCGGGCTCCAGTTACGGTGACTGATCAGCTTAGGTTCTGACCGGTCACTGATATCCAGCAGCGTCAGCCCGCCGTCACGCCAGCTGCCGTAGGCCACATCCCCGCTGATGATGGCATGGTGCAGGGCGTAGCGCCTGCCCTCTTCCCAGTCCGACGTTTCTCCGGCAGCCGTGTTCATGCCCGGCAACCACCAGCGCCCGGCCACCTCCGGTTTACGCGGATCGGCCAGATCAATAGTCAGGAAAATATAGTCACTGAAGCCGTCAATCAGTGCCGAGACATAGGCCCAGCGGCCACCCACGTACCAGATACGGTGAATACCGATGCCGTTAAGGGAGAGGAAACTGATCTCACGGGGTTTGTCAGGGGTGGAGATATCGAAAATGCGCAGCCCGGCACTCCAGCCTTTGTCCTTCACATCGCTGACCGTTTCACCAACCGAACGGGTGTAGTACACCTTTTCATCGGCAAAACGGACGTCAGCAAACAGATCGCGGGCGTTAATCACCAATAACAGGTCGTCATGAGCCTGAAGATGCACATTCCATGTGCCTGGTGGCGCGGGAATATACGCTACCGTACGGGGATTTTTGGCATCACGGACATCAACCACCGAGAAACCCTGTGACACCATATGGCCGATATAGGCATAGCCACGATGGACCATCAGTTGGACACCATCAGGACGTCCACCCTGATCGCTGTGGCCGATCAGCCGCATATTGCGGCTGTATTACGGCACGGGAAGCGCGTTACTCATCTGCCACTCCTTATTTTTTGTACTTCGCTTCCAGCGTGGCGAACCACGGCGCGATAAAATCTTCCGTCTGGCCCCAGCCCGGGATCACCTTGCTCAGACCCGCCACATTTACCGGACCTGGCTGGCTGACCAGCAGCGCCTGTGGGATCACAGTGGCTTTGAAGTCATAGGTCGCAGGTGTCACTTCACCCGCCAGTTTGAGTGCGATCAGACGCACGTTTGTGGCGCCGATCAACTTGGGATCCACCGCCGCAGTGACTTTCCACGGGCTGCCGGCTTCACGCATCAGTTGCAAATCCTGATTAGAGACATCGATACTGTAAACTTTGATCTCGGTACGTCCGTTCTCTTTTAACGCTTTGACTGCACCCTGTGTGAAAGCATCCCAGGTTCCCCAGATCGCATCCACTTTCCCTTTGGGATATTTGGCCAGTAAGGCGCCCACTTTGTTAGCGGTATCGCCCTGTACATCGGACGAGACGGCACCCACTGACTCGAGCTCATGAATACCCGGGTTCGCCTGCAGCAACGCTTTATAGGCTGCCTGGCGACGTTCCATCGGCGGGAAGCCCGCCACCCACAGCTTGATAATGTTGGCTTTGCCGTTATGGTCCTTGATCAGCTGGCCAAAGGAGAGCGTGGTCAGCGAGGCATCGTCCTGCTGGGTTACGGTGGCACCCGGGATCTCGCCATCAACCGCCGTATCAAATACCGACACGGCAATACCGCTGTCGGCAATGCGTTTAATCAGGGCACTGGAATAAGGTGCGCGCCCCTGAGACAAAATAATACCGTCATATTTTTGGCTGATGGCCTGATTCACGAAGTCCTGAAAACGGGCATCGTCACCGTTACTTAAAAAGGTACTGACTTTAAACCCCAGCGCTTTCGCCTGCTGGGTTGCGCCCTGGACGAACTGAGTCGTGTTTTCGTCCGACCCCAGATTGCGGATCACCGCAATACGTACCGGGCCATTATGGCTGGCAATTTTTTCAGGTACCGGAACCAGCGTGGCGGCGTGAACCGGTAAAACGCTGGCAACCCAGAGTGCCAGTAAAGGAATAAGTGGTTTCATGTAAAAATCCCTGTAGCGGAATAAGAAAAGTGACGTATCGTTTTTAGTGGCCGCAGTCGCTGACGGCCCGGCCTGTCACTTTTTCACAGCAGCCAACCCACTGACAAAGAAGTAAAAAGAATATAAAGCTATAAAAAAAGTATTAGCCTCACACCGGCCACAGCCCCAGGATAGTAAGAAACAAAGGACTTTTTATGAACAATACCGATATTCAGGTCGTGGTCGGCCCGGCCAATTACTATTCTCATCCTGGTGCGCTGCTGCGTCTGGACGATTTTTATCATCAGGAACAGCTTTCCCGCGCCGTCTGGATCTATGGTGAACGTGCCATTGCCGCGACACACCCCTTTTTACCCGAAAGTTTCTCTCTGCCGGGTGCACGTCACCTGCCGTTTGGCGGGCACTGTACCGATCCGGATCTCATCGCGCTGGCACAGGCTGCCGGTGAAGATCGCCAGGTGGTGATCGGTGTCGGTGGAGGTGCCCTGCTGGACACCGCCAAAGCGCTGGCCCGGCGGCTGGATGTGCCCTGTGTGGCCATTCCCACCATTGCCGCGACATGCGCGGCCTGGACGCCACTCTCTGTCTGGTACAACAGCGCCGGTCAGGCATCGCATTATGAAGTGTTCAACGATGCCAACCATCTGGTGCTGGTGGAACCTGAAATAGTGCTACGTGCTCCGGTGGAATATCTGCTGGCGGGGATCGGCGACACACTGGCGAAGTGGTATGAAGCGGTGGTACTGGCCCCGGAACCAGACGTTTTGCCGTTAACGGTGCGACTGGGGATCGATACGGCCGCTACGTTGCGTGATGTCCTGATAAACCAGAGTGCCGCAGCGCTGGAGGATCAGCGCAATGGCGTATTAAGCCAGAATTTTCGTGATGTCATCGATGCCATCATCGCTGGCGGTGGCATGGTCGGTGGACTGGGAGAGCGCTATACGCGCATTGCTGCGGCGCACGCAGTCCACAATGGTCTGACGATCCTGCCTCAGACTGTACGTTATCTGCACGGCACAAAAGTGGCCTACGGCATCCTGGTGCAGTGTGTACTGTTATCGCAGATCGATACCGCCCGACAGCTGATTGCCGCCTACCAGCAGTTTAATCTGCCCACCACACTGGCAGCGCTGGGTGTTGACATCAATAACCACACGGAGATTGACCAGGTGATTGCACACACACTGCGCCCGGCAGAGTCGATTCATGCCCTGCCCGTTCCGGTAACGGCTGAAAGCCTGCGCGCCGCATTTATCACGGTAGAAGCTCTCGGCCAGTAAACAAGTGTGAGTCACACCGCTGAAAAGCCTTATTATTCAATAAGGCTTTTTTCTTTCCACATCAGGAAGGTTCCCGTCAACGGCGAAAATACGCTTAATGTGGAGAAATTTTCTGTCACGTCCGGCAATGATGCCTGCCGTAATAGGGCCGGTTCACCAGATAACTGTTGGAGAGGGCAAATTCAACCCGGTAAAATTCATCCTTAGAATAGGATGAGGCACAACCTATGCATCCCTGAGGATCTTCAATAGCCTCAAAGCGAACAATTTTTTCCTGCGGAATACCGACTCGCTGCAGACCAGAAGAGGAACGTTGAATGGAGTAAATATGAGGCAGTGAGGTTTCTTACGTGAGGAAATGCATCTACCGAATCTGTTTTCAAACGAAGCCCCACCGCTGGCTACGAAATTTTATCCACAGAAACGGGGGATAATACGGTGAGTAACTTCGTTTAACCCCTGCAAAACTTCCATCCTTAAAAAGGAAACAAACTGATTTTACTGAGGTTTTTTGGCACGTTCAGTCACTTCGCTCATCACTCGCTTATGGCTGATTTTATCACCGATAATCTTGTACCACCCCGCCAGTTTCCTGACGTCCGTCAGTGGAACTTTCTCGCTCTGATCGTACGTTGTCAGACGATTGCGGTATTGTTCCATGATAGTGATGCAACGCCGTGCCCAGTCACCTTCAAGCTCCGATCCCACCACTGCACGCGGGCGACGGGGAAATTTCGGCCGCAGCGGCTTACTGGCTTCCGGGGTGGATTCATCCACATAGGAAAATTTAATCGATACGACTGTACGACCTTTTTTGATCGGCTCCCAGATCACGGAAATATCCGTATTGGCATTGATTCGCGCCAGCGTCGGCTCAAGCAATTTCTGGCGGAAGTCGCGATAGTCCTCGTATTTCCCCTGTAATCCGGCCTTTTCCCGCATCCAGTCCAGTGCCAGCGTCACCTCAATCGCCTTACTGCTTTTTCGTCCATAGAGGTTTTTCGCTTTGATCAGCCAGCCGTAAAGCCGCACGGAAAATGACGTGTCGAGCTTGGCAATATTGGCAAAATTCAGCTTGGTAAAGGACTCTTTCAACTCATAGAGATAGGGAGCGACATCCTGCCCAAAGCGGAGAACGACAGCACTCTGCTCATCGCTGCTCACGTATTCAAGACGAGAAAACCACGATAGCTGAACGGTACGCATCTTGCCCGTTTTACGATCGGGCAGGTAGATGGTGACCGGTTTTTTCATCAGGCTCTCGGCCGCTTCCCGCAACTGGCGATGGCTGCTGGTTGGGTTAAGGCCGTAGATACGTTGATAATCATGAGGAAAAAGGCGGTACAGCGCATCGGGCTGGGGCTTCCTGCTGTCGATCTGTGCCAGTGCAAGGTTCAGCAAACGCATTTCATCAAGCGTGACGCTGTAAGCCCCTTCAAGGAGATCATTACCTTGCACAACGGTCAGTTTGTTCAGCTCCATGTAGCAGGATCCCTTTGTGGAATGTTCAGCAAAGTATTCCACACAAAAATTATTGAGGTAAAGTGAAAAATAACAGTTATTACCTATTTTAAATCAGTAAGTTAAACGGCTCACCGTCATATTCAAACATAAAATACTTCCACATATGCACTCGCATGGATCATTTATCCCACCCAAAGGATCGTTCTTCATTCAGTTTCCAACAGAAAAAGACTCCACATTAGCCCCCCAACAGGAACAGAAAATCTTTCCACACAGGTAACTTATCTTGTAGACAGACTCCGGATTCAGACGTTTTTTGCAGCATAGATGTTCCAAAGTATTTTTTATTATTAATTTTCATATGGTTATAGATAAAGCCATCATAAAATCTTTCCACATAAGACATTATCGCCCTTCCCTGCCGTTGATGTTAGTGATCTACTCAGCCGTGTAAACGGCCTTTTGCAGAAAATCACTCCACGTATCACAGGAAATCTTTCCACGTTTCATTCACCGATGTGCCGCTTGCGGCGAGCTGCATAAAATCTTTCCACATATACGAATAAAGTGACATGGTCACCTATCCGCTGAGCAACAGAAAATCATTCCACTTTTAGTTTTCAGAGAGCTGAACACCCGCAAACATAAAATTCTTCCACATAAGGGATGCTCAATCTAATGATCAGAAAATCCTTCCACGTATCCGGTAACGATGACGGTTAACTTATTGGCTGCACTGAATAATTATCTCATGCTGTCGCATTGTTGTCTGGCATCAGCATCTGCGTTAATGTGACACAGTCACTTTTTATGGCACGGGAACAGAAAATTTATCCACATATTAGCGGAAAGAAGGAGGATGAAAGCATGAGAGCCGAGGGATCGTCAGACAGGATCGGGGAAAGAGTTATCAACAGGAAATTTTTCCACATAATAATATTCTGATAAATCAGAAAGTTATCAACAGGAAAAAACTCTACATATAACAGGAAATCACTCCACATAGAGCATAAAATCACTCCACCTGGCGCAGGAAATCACTCCACATATTGCTCTGTAATCTGTTGATTATCAAAATGAAATCGGGCCCTAAAAGAGAAAGATCTAAACTATAAAAAGAAAAACAAACACTATGGGATCTTTTTTTGAAGCAGGATCCTTTCAGGCGATCCGTTTTACTATCGGTAATCGTAGCCAGAAAGGATCGTTTGCATGATCAGGGGATGAGGATGTCTGCTATCTGGCTTCGTTCTCAGGCAGCCAGCCCTCAATAAGCTCAGTCAGGACATCTTTCATTTCACGCCCCTGCAGGAAACAGGCTGTTTTGAAGCGACGGTGCAACTCTTCATCGATGTTCGTCTGCAGTTTTTTCACTGTTCCGCCGACAGGTTTGCTGACAGCATCCAGTGCAGGCGCCAGCTGACGGTGCTGTCCGAGTTTCATTTTCATGCCAGTAACTCCAGGATCTCATTCGTCATCACTTCAATCTCCCCTTTCGCATTGCCGTCGGTGGTATCAAATACGGTCCCGCCATCCAGCATCGTGCGGATATAAACCTGGCGCTGCGTTGTGGCTGTTCTGAGAGCTGGAACCCCCGTATCCTCGATCGACTCTTTCAGCACTTCCAGCATGCGTGTAGAGGCCACTTTTTTGGTGATCAGGAAGCGTGCTATCACCGGTTGCAGATTTTCCCTTGCCTCGACCACGGCCAGGATAGCGCCACAGGCGGCAAAATCGAGGGGGGAAGGTGTTACCGGGATCAGTACCAGGTCACTGACCATAACAGCTGCGGAGGAAATTGCAGTGATGGCGGCTGCACCATCGATAACGACGTAGTCGTAATCCTTCAGCTGCTTACGGACGGTATAGACTTCTTTTTCTGAGGCGGCTTCTGCAAGATCAAATTTGCATTTTGTTTCGTCGTACCAGTTGCTGATGCTGCCCTGAGGATCGGTATCGACCATGACAACACGGTGCCCTTTGCGCGCAAGACACGTGGCAATATTGATGGACGTTGTGGTCTTCCCTACCCCGCCCATCCCGTTCAGGAAAGAGATGATTTTTGTCGCCATGACGCACTCCTGCAGGTTTCAGGCTGGAATCTCAGGATTATGTAATCCCAGGATTCTATGATATTAAAATCTTAGGATTCTGAGATGCCAGAATATCGTAATAACCAGTTGTAAACAATATCCTGACATTCGATAATCATGTAATCATGTAATCATGTAATCATGTAATCATGTAATCATAGGGTTATATGCTGGCATTATCCATCGGGCTTGTAGGCTATGACGTCAGCCTGAACGGCTAATCATCTGTAATGATGACTGCGTGCATCATTATCTCAGCGATAAATTTCTCCCCTGAGTGCTTTTTCTTTATTATCGCTCTTAATGTGAAGCCTTATGGGAATCGCGCTTCTCGGTTTCACCGTGAGGAGTTTGACAGTACTGCGAACGAACCACTTAACGGAATTAAAGGCTGTAACACGCAGTGTGTGAATCATAGGATTTCAGGATTATGGAATCCCAGGATGATGTGATTAGCTCACCTTGAGATGGATAGTTTTATGTTTCCCCTGCCCTGATATCCGTTCAAAATAATCCTGCAATCCTGCAATCCTGCAATCCTGCAATCCTGCAATCCTGCAATCCTGCAATCATTTCGTTGACATCATTACTCTGCCCTGGTTGAGTATGCTGAGATGCTGAGATGCTGAGATGCTGAGATGCTGAGATGCTGAGATGCTGAGATGCTGAGATGCTGAGATGCTGAGATGCTGAGATGCTGAGATGCTGGTAATACCCAGCGTGCCCGGAAAAAATCTGCCTGAATCCCTGAATCCCTGAATCCCTGAATCCCTGAATCCCTGAATCCCTGAATCCCTGAATCCTGTCGTTATCAGACGTCACAATACGTGCATTGCAGGTTATGTTGATTTCAATGATAAAGGGGGAGGCAAAAAAGAGTCAGGGCAGGGGGAGGGGAAGATGAAGAAACCAGCCAGCACTGCTCCCTGTCAGATAACAGGAAGCAATGTCTGGCCGGGTTCAGTCAGCGGATTATTCGCACAGCTCGTTCCAGTAACTGAAGCGGATATGCCGTTTCAGTGTGAAAAAAAAAGCCGGTTGCATACTGTCCTCCTCGGTTAACGGCGGGCACTGTCACGACGTGGACGAACCGCCACATCGGTAATCTGCGTATCCTCAGTAGCATTCACCACCAGTCGCACTGCGGCAGCCACTGATTCTGGCGTGCTGTAGGCGAGTGGGTCGATGGCAGCGAAGTCGCCGGCACGTTCGCGGCTGGTGCGATTCATCGGGGTATCCGTTGGGCCCGGAGAAACCGTTGAGACCCGAACGCCGTATTGACTCTCTTCCGTGCGCAGCGCATGAGCCAGCGCATTGAGAGCAAATTTACTGGCGGAATAGACGGCATGTCCGGCAAGTGCCAGCGTGCCTGAACCGGAATTAATGAAGATAACCTGGCCCTGCTGCTGACGCAGGGCAGGTAATGCCAGGCGTGTCAGCTCGGCTGGCGCAAAAAGGTTGATGGCGAACTGTTTCTGCCACAATGCAGGGGTTGCCTGTTCAACGGTGAGCCGTTCGGAAATCGCGGCTGAGTGTATCAGGACATCCAACGCGGGCAGGCGAGAAACAAATTTTTGGACTGCCTCGTTATCCAGCAAATCCAGACTGACCGCTTCCACGTGTTCATACTGTTCCAGTGCGGCCAGTGCAGAGGCTGAACGGCCAACCGCATACACCAGATGACTCACCGCCAGTTCTCTGACTATCGCCAGCCCTATACCACTGGTGCCGCCAGTCACGACAGCAACAGGACGCTGAAGGGGTTGATTCACAGGTTTCTCCTCTTGATGGAATCCTCCGACGTTACCACCCATGCAAAATACAGACGAACGACATATTCTGCTTAGCATTACCAGCGGGCGGCATTACTCCTGGTAGCCATTAATGAGGAAAGGCGGCCAGCAGGGCATCAATGGCGTAGCGCAGTCGCTGTGGCATCGCCGGCGTTTTCAGCCATACCGCATAGATCGGCAGGCTGCTGCCCCGGCTCTGCGGCAGGATCTCAACCAGCCGCCCGTCGTGTATATCGTCATTCACCAGCCAGTGCGGCAATTGGGCAATACCCTGTCCTGCTTTACAGGCAGCATACACGGCACTCATGGTACTGAGACGCAGCCGTTCAGCGGGCGGCCAGTGCAGTAGTTCATCTTGCTGATTCTTCAGTAACCACGGCTGAGAACGCTCCTGTTCGAGTAGCGTCAGGTGCGGGTAAGCGCTGAGGTCATCCAGATTGTTTATCTGCGGAACCTGACCTACCAGAGCGGGAGAGGCGCACAGTAGCAACGGCTGTGACCCCAGATGACGCGCCGTCAAATCGGCATGCCGGCCCGGATCGCCAATACGGATCGCCAGGTCGACGCCTTCAGCCGCGAGGTCAATACGTTGGGTGGAGAACTGCATATCCAGTGCCAGTGAATTCCAGCGCTGTGTCAGCGGCAACAACACAGGTAGCACCCATTTCTCACCAAACAGGGGAGGGGCACTCACCCGCAACCGCCCGGTCGGTTCACGGGCATGCAGTGCCAGGCGATTCTCTGCCGCATCGAGGCTGGACAAAATCTGCAGACAGTCTTCATAGAAACGCTGACCTTCGCTGGTGAGGGAAAGTGAACGCGTAGTGCGCTGAAACAGTTTGACCTGTAAACGGGATTCCAGCCGGGCGACAGCCTTACCGACGGTAGAACGGGACTGGCCAAGCTGTTCAGCCGCCAGGCTGAAGCCACCCGCCTGGGCGGCCTGAACGAAGGCACGGATACTGTTAAGTCTGTCGCTGTTAATCATACGCACACCTGACTGGCGATATTAATTCGTCAGTATGGCGAAATAATCGCGTAAATGAAGACATTAAATCGTGTCACGCTGGTGGCATTCTGATTTGAGGCATCTTTTGCTATGACAAACCCGTCACAGTTGTTCCGTTTACAGGCCGGTATCTGCCTGGCCAGTTTTCTCGGTTGCATTGATTTCACCATCGTCAACACCGCGCTGCCTGCGCTGCAGCGGCAGTTTTCCGTGGGTGTGGATGCAGTCCAGTGGGCGATGACCCTGTTTGTCATGGCGCTCTGTTGCTGCATGGTTCTCACCGCCCGCCTCGCCGAGCATTTCGGACAGCGGCAGGTGCTGTATACCGGCATAATCGGATTTGGTCTGGCGTCGCTGGGTGCCGGACTGTCATCCGATCTGGCGATACTTAATCTCTTTCGTCTGTTGCAGGGGGCAGGCTGTGCCGTGCTGTATACCGCGACAGCCGCGATCCTGGTGGAGGTGATGCCGGCATCACAGCGGGGCAGGGCGCTGGGACTGCTGTTTGCGGCCAACGGCGTGGGCCTCGCGCTGGGGCCGGTGGCAGGAGGGCTGCTGGTCAGTCAGTTTGGCTGGCGTTCCATCTTTCTGTTGAATGTGCCCTTTATTCTGCTCAGCTTTGCGCTTTGCGTCGGCAATATCCCGGGGCATTCCGTGCGTCGTCACCTGCGGCTGGATTACCCCGGCTGGTTGCTGATGGTAAGTGGACTGGTGCCGTTGCTGCTCTGGGCAAGTTTTGTCGCGCGCTGGGGCTGGCTGAGTCTGCCTTCACTGGTGACGCTGGGCATCGCCATCCTGTTGCTGGCCGCTTTTGTGCGGGTGGAACGGCGCACGCAACAGCCGCTGATCGATTTCAGCGTGCTGCGGGAGAAGACATTTCGCCGGGCTTGTGGATTATCCGTATTGCTGGCGATTTTTTACTGTGTGGCATTTATGTTGATGCCATTCAGGCTGATTGAGCTTTATGCATTAAATGACGCGCAGCTTGGTCTGATGCTGTTGCCAGTTACGCTGGTGATGGCGCTGGTTTCTCCGCTGGCAGGCAGGCTGGGCGATCGCCTCGGGCCCTGGCCGATTATGGCAAGCGGATTCACGTTGCTGGCGGCATCCGCACTGTTGCAGAGCACTTTCAGCAGCACGCAGTCGGTGTATTGGGTGATAACGGCTTTTGTTCTGATGGGCATGGGATGGGGCGCGATCCTTGGGCCTTCTGTTGCCGCTGCACTGGGCGCATTGCCACCGTCACAGCACGGGCAGGGGATCGGGATCTCATGGACGCTGCATAACCTGGGGGGGGCGCTGGGCCTCGCAGTGGCGACGCGTCTGTATCAGGCGGGCGGGGCGGTTCAGGGCTATCAATGGGTCATGTGGCTGCTGGCGGTACTGTCTGTGATGGGGATGATAACGGCGGCAATCTCAATACGCCGCGCCAGCCCTGCATCCGCTGGCGCGGGGGGATAGTTAACCCGTGACGGTTTTTGCCGCAAAACGCTTACGCAGTTTTTGTAGCTTAGGTGGGATCACCGCCAGGCAGTAACGATTTTCCTGGCCTTCACCTGCCCAGTAATCCTGGTGATAGTCTTCGGCCGGATACCATGTGGCATCGGCTTCGATGGTGGTTACCACCGGATCAGTGTGCTCAGCCTGCGCACGAGCGATGGCCGCTTTGGCTTCTTCTGCCTGGCTGGCGCTGTTCGGGAAAATAGCCGAACGGTACTGGGTACCTATATCGTTGCCCTGGCGGTTCAACTGAGTGGGATCGTGCGTGGCGAAGCTGATATCCAGCAGGTCGCCATAGCTGACTTTTTCCGGGTCAAAGGCAATGCGGATCGCTTCCGCATGTCCGGTATCGCCATTGCAGACCAGTTTATATGTCGGATTCTCGGTATGACCGCCAATGTAACCGCTCTCCAGTGACTCCACGCCGTTAATCTGTTTAAACACCGCTTCGGTACACCAGAAGCAGCCTCCGGCGAGGGTTGCGTATTCTGTCGCCATCTGTCACTCCTTCAGGAACATTCCTGTTGTTGGGCTGTTGATATAAGAATCACCTTAGCGTGTTACCTCGCAAGGTCAATGCGTTTTTCGCTCAGGCCGCACAGTCGCTGATATCGCGATCAACCCAGGTCATCCCCCAAGGGGTAGAAACAGGATGTTATGAAAAAGATACTGTTCATAACGTTTTTCCTTAGTTTATTTTGGAATGTCCTATAACCGTTGGTTATTGGCTGGCGGCGTTCTAAGCGAAGAAAATAACACTAACTTATAACGTATTGATTTATGTCAATACCTTATTAAAAAAGGTGTCTTTTGAACATGTCGCTTACCCCGCTGCTGGCGCAGACCATTTACAGCCTCCATCCTGGCGAACCTGAACGTAGCAATGCCCGTGACGGGGTAACGGATTATTTCGCCTGTCTGTTTCCTGTACTGCATGGCAGCGTTATCGACAGCGGACTGGATGCGATCTTCCGCGTTTACCCGGCTGAGCATTCCGTCGAGAATCTTGCCTTACAGCTCGGCTATATGAGCCACTCGCTGGATTTCGATGATTATCATGCGAACTTTCGCGGTCATCCCACCACGGTCGTGCTCTCCACGCTGCTGGCACTGAGCAAAGAGAGAGGAACGGTCAGCGCAGACGGGTTCCTCGATGCCTATATTGTCGGCGTTGAGCTGGCTGGCCGCCTGGGAAAAGCCATCGGTACGCGTCACTATTCCGCAGGATTCCACAGCACCGCCACCCTGGGCACGATTGCCGCTGCGGGAGCTGCCTGCCGTCTGCTGGCGCTCAGCCAGGAAGAAACCCAGGTTGCCCTCGGTCTGGCGGCAACGCAGGCATCGGGGCTGCGCAGCCAGTTCGGTTCAGCCGCCAAACCCCTGCACGCCGGGCTGGCCGCACGCAGTGCCGTTAACAGCGCACTGCTGGCGCAGGCCGGGTTCCGTGCGCAGAGCAACGGTGTACTGGAAAGCTTCCTGCAGGCGCTGGGTTTTGGTGTGGAACAACCGCAGGCCTTGCTCAGCGGCTGGGGTCAGCCGTGGCGCATCGTGGAACCGGGTCTGGAGTTTAAACGTTATCCGACCTGCGGCGGCACTCACAGCGCCGCCGAAGCAGCGTTTGTCCTGCGCGAACAGCGGCTTGCTGCCGGGCAGGACGCCAGCCCGGACGACATCGAACGTATTGAGGTCAGTTTCCCGCCAGGCGCAGATACAGCCCCCAATATTATTGCGCCAAAAAACGGCGTGGAAGCGCGCTTCAGTCTTGAATACGTCATCGCCGATGCATTGATTAACGGCAGCGTAGCGCTGGAACACTACAGCGAAGCCCCGGTGAAATCGGCTATCGCGGCACTGGCCGCGCGGGTGACACGTCAGCCAGACCTGACGGCACCGGCCGATGAACTGGACCCGGATCGGCGTTTTCACCGCGTCACGCTGTGGTTGCGCGATGGCAGTACCCTGAGCCACTGCGTCACCCGTCGCACCACGGCCGCCGCTTATACCGATGTGCAGGCCAAATTACAGCGCAGTCTTGCCGCACTGCCTGCACCCCAGGCGCAGAGCATCATTAACGATGCCCGTCTGCCGGATGCTGCTGCATTACACCGTCTTATTTTTCTGATTAGCCAATAACGAAAAGGATCTCCCATGTCTGTGCAAAAAACGTCGTCACGTCAGCTGCGCCTTGGTCTGTTTGTTCAGGCGCTGGGCCACCATGTGGGCGGCTGGCGTGCGGAAGGTGCCAGCGGTTCACCCACTGATGTTGACTGGTTTACCTGGATCGCCAAAAAGGGTGAAGAGGGTAAGTTTGATATGTTCTTCGTCGGCGATGCGCTGGCCACCAGCGTACATCGTCTGCCGTCTACCATGTCCCGTCTGGAACCTCTGACGCTGCTTTCTGCGCTGGCCGTGCAGACGCAACACATTGGCCTTGCAGCCACGGCTTCAACCACTTTTGACCAGCCGTTTCACCTCGCGCGTGCGCTCTCCTCGGTGGATCACATCAGCCGGGGTCGCGGCGCGTGGAACGTGGTGACCTCGTTTTCTATTGATGCTGCGCGTAACTTCAGCCGTGAAGATCTGCCATCCCATGCGGAACGCTATGATATGGCACGCGAATTTCTCGATGTCACTTTCAAGCTGTGGAACGGCTGGGAAGAGGGCGCTATCGTGCGTGAAAATGAGAGCGGCCGTTACTCCGACGAAGCGAAAATCCATGCCGCTAATCACAACGGCAAGTACTTCCAGGTGCAGGGACCGCTGAATATTGCCCGTTCGCCGCAGGGGCGCCCGGTGATCATTGAGGCCGGTTCTTCCCCGGCAGGCCAGAAGCTGGCCGCGGAAACCGCCGAAGTGGTGTTTACTGCCGCCGCCTCGCTGGAAGAGGGCCAGGCTTTTTACCGCAGCCAGAAACAGTTTGTACGTGAGGCCGGGCGTCATCCTGACCATCTGCTGATCCTGCCGGGCGTGATGCCGATTGTGGGTCGTACCCGCGCAGAAGCGCAGGAAACCTGGAACCAGCTGAATGAGCTGGTCGACATCGATAACGGTATTGAGCAACTGTCAGCGCGCTTTGGTGTGGATATGACCGCTTACCCGCTGGACGGTCCGGTACCGGAAATTGGCGGTACGGAAGGGGGGCAGAGCCGTGTGAAGCTGCTGACTGAGCTGGCCGCACGCGAGAACCTGACTCTGCGCCAGCTGGCTGCCGTGGCCGCGGGCTCCCGTGGACACCGCGTGATCGTCGGAACGGCGCAGGATATCGCCGATGATTTCCAGCTGTGGCTGGAGCAGGAAGGGGCCGATGGCTTCAACATTATGCCTGCCGTGCTGCCAAACCAGCTGGAACTGTTTGTTGAGCTGGTGGTGCCTGAGTTACAGCGCCGTGGCCTGTTCCGTACCGAATACCAGTACCGCACCCTGCGTGAAAACCTCGGGTTGCCGCCGTTTGATGAAAATTTTGCCGCCGTCCCCGCGCTGGCGACTGAGAAGGAATAACTGATGAAACTTTCTGCCCTGACCGCTGCTCTGCTGGCCCTGGCGCCGCTCACTTCTGCACTGGCGGCTGACCAGGACGTGGCGTTTACCGCCAGCGTCAAACCGAAGGCTGATGCAACGTTACATGCCCAGCTGCCGGAAGATATCCTGAAAAAAGGGTATATCGTGGCGGGTACCAACCCGAATACGCCGCCCACCACCTTCTACCAGGCGGATAACAAGACCCTCGCGGGGCGCGAAATTGATATCGTCAGTGCGGTGGCCGATCGCTTGGGGATTGCCGTGCACTGGCGTGATACCGGCGGGTTCGACAATATCATTCCGGGTCTGAAATCCGGTCGTTACGATCTGGCCGCCTCGAATATTGATGCCAACAAAAAGCGTCTGCAGCAGGTGGATTTTGTCGGTTATTACAATGCATCGAAGCTGGCGCTGATCTCGCGTAAAGACGCTGAACTGGGGCCGTTCAACACCTTCGCTGAACTGTGCGGTAAAACCGTTGGCGCAGGGGCGGGCACTTCTCAGATCACCCGCCTGCAAACCGCCAGCGATGCCTGCATCGCCGATAAAAAACCAGCCATCACCATTCCTGTCTTCCCTGACCGTCCGGCTGGCGTACAGGCAGTGATGAGTGGCCGTGTACCGATGTTCTTCGGGCCGTATGAAGGCCTGCGCTATCAGGCCAGCCAGGTGAAAGCACTGGCGCTGGCGGGTGAGATCACTATCGAAGACACCATTGTGTCGATGGCGTTGCCGAAAGGCTCACCGCTGGAGAAGCCAATTCAGGCGGCGCTGAACTCGCTGATCAAAGATGGTACTTACCAGCAGATCCTCGATAAATGGGAAATCGGCTTCGGTGCGGTAAAAACCGCCGGTCTGAATGAAGAGATCGCGAAATGAGTCAGCGGCCTGACGACCCCGGCGCCGGGCTGCGTATTGTCGGGCATCGTCATTACGGGCGCTGGTTCAGCGCGCTGATCGTGCTGCTGCTGGTGGCGCTGATGGGCTCGTCTGTGGTCAGCAACCCGCGTTTTGAATGGGACGTGGTGGCGCAGAACCTGACGGAAGCGTCGATCCTCAATGGCGTGCTGATGACCCTCAAACTGACGGTGATCTCCGTGCTGTTCGGGTTTGCCGGGGGCACGCTGCTGGCGCTGATGCGTCTGTCAGCCAACCCGGTGCTGGTGGGTGTCAGCTGGGCGTATACCTGGTTTTTCCGCGCAGTACCGATGCTGGTGCAGCTGTTCCTCTGGTACAACATTGCCGCGCTCTATCCGAAGCTGACGCTCTCTCTGCCATATCTGGGCACGCTGTGGAGCGCCAGCACCAACGAAGTCATCAGCCCGTTCAGTGCGGCGGTGATTGCGCTGGTGATGCACCAGTCTGCTTATGCGGCTGAAATCATCCGCGCCGGTATCCAGAGTGTGAATCCCGGCCAGCTGGAAGCCGCCAAAGCGCTGGGCTACCGCCCTGGTCAGATTTTTCGTCAGACCGTGTTGCCGCAGGCGATGCGCACTATTCTGCCCCCGGCGGGTAATGAGGTGATCGGTCAGTTGAAAACCACCGCTGTGGTATCGGTGATTGCGCTGCAGGATGTGCTCTATTCGGCACAGATTATCTATCAGCGCACCTATGAAGTGATCCCGCTGCTGCTGGTGGCGACCGGCTGGTATCTGCTAATGACTTCGGTGCTGTCGGTGGGGCAGCATTATGTGGAAGTGTGGTTCAGCCGGGGGAATGCGCCGGTGAAAAAACGCTGGTTCCGCAAAGCCGTTGAACAACAGGAGGCGCAGTCATGAGTGAACCGATCCGCCTGCGCGGCATTCACAAGCAGTTCTCCGGGAAAACGGTGCTGCGGGATATCAATATGGATATTGCAGCCGGATCGGTGACGGTGATCCTCGGGCCGTCCGGCTCGGGTAAATCAACACTGCTGCGCTGTATTAACCATCTGGAGAAGCTGGATGCCGGGACCATTCACGTCGGTGAGTCGCTGGTGGGCTACCGTCGCCGGGGGCAGCATCTGGTGGAGTTGCCTGAAAAGCTCGTTGCCGTGCAGCGCCAGCGCATTGGTATGGTGTTCCAGCAGTTCAATCTGTTTCCGCACCGCACCGTGCTGCAAAATATCAGCGATGCCCCGTTGCGTATCCGTCGCGAAAAACGGCCAGTGGTGGAAGCGCGTGCGCTGAAGCTGCTGGAACAGGTCGGGCTGGCGCACCGTGCACAGGCCTGGCCACGCGAGTTATCCGGTGGTCAACAGCAGCGTGTGGCGATAGCCCGCGCGCTGGCGATGGAACCGGAAGTGATGCTGTTTGATGAACCGACCTCGGCGCTGGACCCGGAGCTGGTCGGCGAGGTATTGCAGGTGATGAAACAGCTGGCGCATTCCGGTATCACGATGGTGGTGGTGACCCATGAAATCGGCTTTGCCCGCGAGGTGGCCGACAATATCGTGTTTATGGATAACGGCCAGGTGGTGGAAAGCGGTGATGCCCGCGCGTTGCTGGATAACCCCCAGCATCCGCGCCTGCGCGAGTTCCTGGCCAGCGTGTTGTAATGTCATTCTGCCTCCTCCCGGAGGCAGAAGTTTTGCCTGTGTTACCTAACTTAACAACCCCGCCGCGACATTCACTGACAGCCCCAGAATAGCCAGATTAAAGACAAACGAGATCACCGACTGGAGCAGGGCAATCTGGCGCATGTCGGTGGTGCCCGTTGCCACATCGGCGGTTTGCGAGGCGACGGCCAGGGTGAAAGAGAAATAGAGAAAATCCCAGTATCCCGGTTCGTCGGGCTTTTCCGGGAAGATCATCGGCGTGACGTCCGGCGTGCGGTGCAGATTGTGGTGATGGGCGTAATGCATTGCAAAGGCGCTGGGAAGCAGCGCCCAGGAGAGGATCAGCGTGCTGGCCGTCAGCAGCATATGGAGTGCACGCGGTGTTCCGCTGAGATCTTTCAGCGACGTCAGCTCCATCAGAATCGCCATGATGCTGATCAGACAGGCGAGCGTGACCAGACTCAGTACCAGCGTGGCACTTTCATCCTGGGTTCTGGCGATATGTGGAATATTTTTCGGCGCAGTGCGCAGCATCAGACTCCACAGGAAAAACAGATACAGCAAGGCCAGAACATTCCAGCCGATCAGCAGTCGTTGCAGGATGCCCAGTGAAGCCGGTAAGGCGACGAAACAGACCAGCCCGGCCACAATGGCTATCAGTAACCGGAGACGGGCGTGGAGGTAATGACGCAGGGAAAGGCGCATGGTGTCAGCTGTTTTCCAGACGAGAGGGTAACCTTAACTGTAACTGATAACGGCCTTGAGAGCCGTTCTTATCAGAACTGGAATCAGGTCCTGAACAACGGGGCTTTCGACATGACAAAAAAACAGCACATTATCCAATGACCAAAACTCAAATCTGTCGCGCTGTTGCCCGTTCAACCGCGATTGAAACAGGTGTGTCCGTGCAAAAAATCGAACAGCAGCTCAAACTCAGCCTGGCCCAGGCGAAAGCCGTTGGCCTGGTGCTCAATGCCACGGATGACGACTAAAAGATCCCCTCGGATTATCGCCTTTCTGCAGTTTCGCACGCCCCTTGACTGTTCATTCCAGTGGTAACGCCATGTCGGTGAGGACGTGAAGTCCACGGGTTCATCAGGCGACTCCAGCCGGAAAAATATCTCTGCTTTCGTGGTTTTATCCGCCACTACCTCACCCTTCTTATTTCATTTAGCTATAAGCCATGTCATTTCAATCGTTTCCAATAAATCCCGGCCTGATTACTATCGTTTGGCAATTAGTGCTACCAATAATGTACGCATAATAATCAGTTTAATTAATCAGCGTTTTTCGCTGGTACGACGGCAGAAAACAGGCATCAGATGATAGTTTTGCGCAACGTTTCAAAAATATTTAACGCCAAATCAGGCCCGGTGACCGCCGTTAATGATGTCAGCCTGCAGGTTGAACAGGGGCAGATTTACGGCATTATCGGCTACAGCGGGGCAGGAAAAAGTACCCTGATCCGTTTGCTTAACGGGCTGGAAAAACCGACTTCCGGCAGCGTGATTATCGCCGGGCAGGACATCGCGCTGGCCAGCGGTGAAGCCCTGCGTCAGGCCCGTCTGAAAATCAGCATGGTTTTCCAGCACTTCAACCTGCTGTGGTCACGCACCGTTAGCGAAAATATCGCCTTCTCCCTGCAAATTGCCGGGGCACCAAAAGCGGTGATCCAGCGCCGGGTGCAGGAACTGATCGCGCTGGTGGGGCTGACCGGTAAAGAGCAGGTTTATCCTGCGCAGCTCAGTGGCGGGCAGAAACAGCGTGTGGGTATTGCTCGTGCGCTGGCCAACAGCCCGGATGTGCTGCTGTGTGATGAAGCAACCTCTGCGCTCGATCCGCAAACTACCGATGCCATTCTCGATCTGCTGCTGGATATTAACCGTCAGTTGAAACTGACCATCGTACTGATCACCCATGAAATGCACGTGGTGCGCAAAATCTGTCACCACGTCGCAGTGATGGAAGACGGTAAAATCGTTGAAGAAGGTGAAGTGCTGTCGGTGTTTACCCATCCCCGGCAGCCGATTACCCGCATGTTTGTTAAGCAGACGGCGGAATACAGCAGTGCAGATACCCCGTTTAACCCGGAACTGATCAATGCGGCTGAGGGGGCGGTGCTCAGACTGACGTTTGTCGGCGCAAGCACCCGCCAGCCGATTGTCGGTGAGCTGACGCTGAAGTACGCCTTACCCTTCAATATTCTGCATGGAAAAATGACCCAGACCACTCACGGTACCTTTGGCGAACTCTGGTTGCAGGTCCCTGCTACGCCTGCCCAGCTGTCGAACATTCTCGACGATTTACATACTTATGCCATTACTACCGAGGTCGTCAGCCATGTTTGAGAATCTGTTCCCGCATTTGAAACTGGATCAGCTCTGGGCCGCCACCGGTGAGACGCTGTATATGACCGCGCTGTCCGGCGTGGCGACCTTTGTGTTCGGTATTGTGCTCGGCCTGGCGCTGTTCCTGACCGCCCGTGGCGGACTGTTCCAGAACCGCGCGATTTATTCGGTGATCTCGGTTCTGGTCAACGTATTCCGCTCCATTCCGTTCATCATTTTAATCGTGTTGTTGATTCCGTTTACCAAAACGCTGATCGGCACCATTCTCGGCGCGGATGCCGCGCTGCCTGCCCTGATCGTTGGCGCGGCGCCGTTCTATGCACGCCTGGTGGAAATTGGCCTGCGCGAGGTGGACAAAGGCGTGATTGAAGCCTCGCGTTCGATGGGCGCACGTCTCAGTACCCTGATTTTCCGCGTGCTGCTGCCGGAATCCTCTCCTGCACTGGTATCCGGTATCACGGTCACTCTCATTGCGCTGGTGAGCTACAGCGCGATGGCTGGCGTGATTGGTGCGGGTGGACTCGGTAATCTGGCGTATCTGGAAGGTTTTCAACGTAACCACGGCGATGTGACGCTGGTGGCGACGGCAATGATTCTGGTGATTGTCTTTATCATCCAGTTCTTAGGTGATGTGCTCACGGCACGGCTCGACAAACGTTAACTTTTTAGGAAAAACAAAATGAAAAAAACACTGACGCTGCTGGCTGCGGCCACTCTGGGCGCACTGAGTCTGAGTGCCTGGGCCGATACGCTGACCGTTGGCGCATCAAACGTCCCGCACGCTGAGATCCTTGAGCAGGCGAAACCGATTCTGGCGAAGCAGGGCATTGATCTGGAAATCAAACCATTCCAGGACTACATTCTGCCGAACACTGCGCTGGCCAGCCGGGATATCGATGCTAACTATTTCCAGCATATCCCTTACCTGAACAGCGTGCTGAAAGATCACGCCGGGGATAAAACTTACGATTTCGTCAGCGCTGGCGCTATCCACATTGAGCCAATTGGCATTTACTCGAAGAAGTACAAATCGCTGAAAGATCTGCCGCAGAACGGCAAAGTTATCATGCGTGATGCGGTGGCTGAAGAAGGCCGTATCCTGTCTATCTTCGAGAAAGCCGGTGTGATCAAACTGAAACCGGGCGTCAGTAAAATTGATGCGCGTATCAGTGATATCGTGGAAAACCCGAAACACCTGAAGTTCCTCGCCAATGTTGAAGGCGCACTGCTGCCGCAGATGTACAACAATGATGAAGGTGATGCGGTGGTGATCAACGCCAACTATGCGATTGATGCGGGTCTTGACCCGGTGAAAGGCCCGATTGCCGTTGAAAGCGGTGAGAATAACCCATATGCGAACATCATTACTGTGCACCGTGGTGATGAGAACAAGCCGGATGTGAAAGCGCTGGTGACCGTGCTGCATTCGAAAGCGATTCAGGACTGGATCCGTACCAAATACAAAGGCGCGGTGATCCCGGTTAACAACTGATATTGACAGAAGGCCGGGCAACCGGCCTTTTTTCCCTCTGACTATTCCCTGCTAAGCTTATATTTTTTAAGCATTCGTTTCCTCATTTCTGCAACGTTACACTGCCCGGATGTCAATATTTACCCGGGGCGACGATGATATCGGTTAGCGGATTAAACAAAACCTTTCAGCACTATCATGCACTTAATGATATTCATTTTACCGTTGAACGGGGTGAGGTGATTTCGATTATCGGTCCTTCCGGTTCCGGCAAATCCACCCTGTTACGCAGCCTTAATCTGCTGGTGAAACCCGACAGCGGGCAACTGACGATTGGCGATATGTCCGTTGATTCCCGTCGGCTCAGCCGCAGTGATACCCGCCTTTTTCGCCGGCAGAGCGCGATGGTGTTCCAGCATTACAACCTGTTCCGTAATAAAACGGCGTTAGAGAACATCACTGAAGTGCTGATCTACGGGCTCGGCTATTCGCGTGCGGATGCCGCAGAGCGTGGAATGGCACTGCTGACCAGCGTGGGGCTGGCGCACAAGGCCGCTGCTTATCCCGCAACGCTGTCCGGCGGTCAGCAGCAGCGGGTGGGCATTGCCCGTGCGCTGAGTCTGGAACCCGAAGTCTTACTGCTGGATGAACCCACCTCTTCGCTCGACCCGGAGTTACGCCGCGATATTCTTAACCTGATTGCTGCGCTGGCTGAACGGGATTTTACTATGCTGATTGTCACCCACGAGATGCATTTCGCCCGCGATATTTCCAGCCGCCTGTTCTTTATGGATCAGGGCCGGATTATTGAACAGGGCCCACCCGCCGAGCTGTTCGACATCACTACCGGCGGTCGCGCCCGGCATTTTCTTCATGATGTTGCCTGAACGCGACAGGGAGGTTATCGATGCATTTTGATGTGGCTTACATGCTGGGCATTATCCCCCAGATCCTTCAGTACCTGCCGGTCACACTGACCATTTCGCTGCTTTCCATTGTGCTGGCCACCGTGCTGGGACTGGGCGTGGCCTTGCTGTTGCGGGCAGCACGCCCGCTGGCGGCCTTTGCTCATGTGTATATCTCTTTCTTTCGCGGTACGCCGGTGCTGGTGCAACTGCTGATGATCTACTTTGGCTTGCCGCAGGTGTTTCCGTTAATGAACAACCTCGATGCTATTCACGCGGTGATCCTCGGCCTGAGCCTCAACAGTGCGGCCTATCTGGCGGAAGTGTTCCGAGCGGCAATTGATTCAGTGGACGAAGGACAGTGGGAAGCCTCACTGGCCTCCGGGCTGGGTCACATCCAGGCGGCGCGGCGTATTGTGCTGCCCCAGGCATGCCGCAATGCTATCCCCGGTGCGGGCAATATCTGGATTGGCCTGATCAAAAACTCCTCGCTGGCGTTCACACTGGGTGTCAGTGAGCTGCTGGCGGGGGGGAAGTTAATCGCTACATAGTCACTGAAGTTTTTTGAAGCCTACTTCGCGGTGGGCCTGGTGTACTGGGCACTGACCATTGTGCTGAGTGCACTCCAGCGACAGCTGGAACGCTATATCGGCAAACCTTATAAAGTCTGATTAATCGGGAAAACAGAACAATGAAAGGGAAAAAAATAGCGCTGATGGCCTGCGTTTTGTCGCTGCTGAGCGGTTGCGACAAGCCATCTGACTCAGCAAGCGAACAGCCTGTTTTACGCGTGGGGGCCACGCCGGACGGTTACCCGCACTACTTTGTGCAGGACGGTGAAGTTCAGGGTTTTAGCGCGGATATTTTGCAGGCGGTGGCCGATAAAATTCACTATAAAGTGGAGTGGGTGACCTCTGACTGGGTCGGTGTGCTGGGATCGCTGGAAACCGGTAAGGTCGATACGGTCGGTAACTTTGCGGATACCCCGGAGCGCCGGAAAAAGTATGATTACAGCGTCCCGTATTACTACTCCGCTGCGGCACTGGCGGTCAGTGAAAATAACACCACGATCCATGGCCTGAGTGATATGAAAGGCAAAACTGTGGCGGCGGAACTCGGTTCTAACTATGCGAAGGTGCTGAAGGAGTTTGACCCGCAGAACCAGATTAAGCTGGTGACTTTTGAGGGGATGGACGTGATTGTCAGCAGCGTGGCGCAGGGCAAAGTGGATGCGTTTGTCTCCGGCCAGGTGATCCTGCTGGGGCAGATTAAGCGCAAACATTTGCCGCTGAAGGTGGTGGGAGAAACCTTTGGTGAGAAACAGGTGGCGCTGCCGTTCCGCAAAGATGAGCGGGGCAGCGCGCTGAAGGCTAAAGTGGACCAGGCGCTGGGCGAGCTGCGCGCAGACGGTACGCTGAAGAAAATTTCTGAGAAATGGTTCGACAGCGATCTCAGCGTCAGCCATCAGCCTGTAAAAGGATAACCCGCATGTCTCTGCATCTTGCCCTGTTTCTTGATGCCACCGGTTGTCACTATTCAGGATGGCGTATGCCGGGCGCGGAGCGGCCCAGCCCGACGGACTGGCATGTACTGAAATCACTGGCGTTAAAGGCGGAAGCGGCAAAGTTTGACCTGATTTTTATGGCCGACAAGCTGTCGATTGATGATGTGTATGGTGACAGTGTCACCGATGCCGTGCGCTATCGGGTGACCGAGCGACCGGAGCCGTTTACGGTGCTTTCCGCTCTGGGGGCGGTCACGGAGAAAATCGGGCTGGCCGGGACGATATCCAGCTCAGTGATCCAGCCGTTTGCCGCCGCGCGCACGCTGGCAACCCTTGATCACCTCACGGGGGGACGTGCCGGCTGGAATGTAGTGACCTCAACCAGCGATGCAGAAGCCGCAAACTACGGTCAGACACTGTTAAGCCACGATCAGCGTTATCAGAAAGCCGCTGCGTTTATTCAGGCGGTGCGTACCCTGTGGGACAGCTGGGCCGACGATGCCATCGTGGCGGATCGTGAAAGCGGAGTATATGCACGCGGCGAATGTATTCGCTATGCAGGCATTGAGACACCCTGGTTTACCAGCCGTGGGCCGCTGAATCTGTCACGCCCGCCACAGGGGCATCCGGTCACCTTCCAGGCGGGCGGTTCCGGACCGTTTATGGCGCTGGCAGCACGCGAAGCCGATGCCGTCTTTGCCGCTGAGAAACCGGATCTGGCCTCGGCCCAGGCGTATTACGCGCAGTTAAAGGCGCTGGTGGTGGCGCAGGGACGTGCGGCGGACAGCCTGAAGATCCTGCCGGGGTTGCAACCGGTGATTGGGCGTACGCAGAAAGAAGCCGATGAGTTACTCGCCGAGCTGACGCGTCTGCATCATCCGCTGGCAACGCTGACGCACCTGTCGAACACCATGAACTATGACTGGGCGCAGCACGATCTCGACGGCCCGATGCCGGACATTGCCGATACACTGGCACGACGTGAGCGTTTTGCGCCAATGCTGAATCAGGCACGTGCGCAGGGCATGACAGTGCGGCAGTTTACCCGCTGGATTGCCGGATCGGGGTTTACCGTTGCCGGTACAGCCTCTGCGCTGGCGGAGCGGATCGCGCTCTGGTATCAGCAACGGGCAGTCGATGGATTTGTGGTGATGCCGCCCTGGGTGCCGGGCGCGTCAGATGCCTTCTTCAACGAGGTGGTGCCGTTATTACAGGAAAGAGGCGTGTTCCGTGACGAGTATCAGTCAGATACGTTACGCGGGCATCTGGGGCTGGAACGTCCCACGCGCTGAAAATATCAGGCAAAAACGGAAGGGGGTGATCCCTTCCGCTTTCAGCAGCCCAGTTTACTTAACAGCGGCCACTGCAACATCAATGTATCAATCAACTGATCCAGTTCCGCGCGCGTCGCACCCTCACGCGCACGTACCGACATCCCCTGCAACAAACAGCAGAGATACGCCGCCAGCGCACTGACGCGGGTGTTCGGGTCAAGCTCTCCGGCCGCCTGCCGCGCCTGCAAAAACGCCAGCAGATGCTGTTCCTGATTGCTGTGCCGGTCGCGCAGCATTTCGGCCACTTCCGACGAATCCGCTGACAGGGTGCTGGAGGTGCAGATAAAGAAGCAGCCTCCGGGTTTTTTACCGTCGGTGAAACAGGCGGCCGTTGAACGGAAATAGTTCTCTATACCGCTCGCAACACAGCTTTCCGGGCAGCTCAGCGCCGCTTCACTCTGGCGGGCAAACTTCTCTGTATAGCGATCGACAGCGGCACGGAACATCCCTTCTTTATTGGTAAATTCCGCATACAGCGTTGGCGCTTTCGCACCCGTGGCTTCCACCAGATCTGCCAGTGACGTGCCTTCGTAGCCATGGCGCCAGAACAGTTCCAGCGCTTTATCCAGCGCGGCTTCCCGGTCAAACGTTTTTGGCCGTCCCCGGCCTTTTCTGATGCCTGCGTCCTGCTCAGTATTCATCATTCCTCACTTACGCAATCCCGCTCGGTCATTTAATTATCAATCAGTATAAAAACATTAAACCCCGCTGTCGAGCGGCGTTTACATGTGCTGTGATCTGGCGTTAAGAAGAAAAAAATATAACTTTATTGTAAATAAATTCAAGATGTTAGTTTTTAAATTAGCGATCGTTAATAAAACAATGTTGACGGAGATCACAAACAGGCATAACATTTACCTATCGATCGTTAATTAATAACGACGGCAACATCAAACAACCGAATTCAACTGAGAGTAAAATTATGAAAACCATCAAAATGACCCTGGCCGCTATCGCACTGACTTCCGTATCTTTCGCCGGTTTTGCCGCTGATCTCGTGAATGCCGATCCCGCTCAGCAACAGCAGGTAGGTGTCATTTCTGCCAGCGGCGCGTCTAACCTCTCTTCACTGGAATCCCAGCTGTCTGCAAAAGCGGACCAGGCGGGCGCGAAATCATTCCGAATCACTTCCACTGTCGGTGACAATAAACTGAACGGCACCGCGGTGATTTACCAGTAATAGCGATGACTATGAATGAGCATCAAGGGGATAGTATGAAACTTAGCAAATCCGCCCTTGTTGCCGTCATCCTGAGCACGATGTCTGGTGCCAGCCTGGCAGCACTTCCTGAAGGGCAAGTGAGTACGGTTCCACCTGCGGTGGCCACGACCTATGTTACCGGCAGCACCACGCTGGTATCCCTGGACGTTCAGCTCTCGGGAACGCCTGCCTTACCTGCGGCAAGACCGTTAGCGATAGCCCGGGTGACGGGTGCGAACAGTCTGTATGGCACCACCATCAGCTATCACTAAAATGTATTTTGAAAACCGCCGCTTATCCGGCGGTTTTTTTATGCGAAAAAAAAGCCACTACGCTACTATCGACACGGAAGCCAGCCATGTGAATCAGGAGCAGCAATGACCATTCTGGGATGGGTAAGTGAAAAGGACCGACAGCAGTCTCTTTGCTATACGCCGAACCTACCCTCGACTCACTTCTACGAAAAACACCACTCCGCGCCGATTTATGCCACTCCGCAGGCCATCCTTAATGCGGTGGAACAGTATGATATGCGTAACGATCGGGTCGCTGATGCTCTGATGACGGTGCGGGAGCTACCGGGGAAGGTGCTGCGCCTGGGCAGGCAAATCAACCCACAGCCGGAATTTGGTTTGCACACATTTACGCTGTTGCAACGTCAGGATCAGCTGATGTCGTTTGGTCTGGCCGGGCGTTTCTGGCGGCCGGATATGGGGATTATTACGCTGGAGGATGCGGCTGACTTCGGACGGCTTCAGGATAAGGGGGTTGCCCGGCTGGTACTGCATTTTCACCTGTTACCTGATGGAGAAGCGTGGCGGTTATGTACTGAAACCTTTATTGGCTGCCCGGATACCCGTACCCGTCTTAAACTGCTGCCTTACTGGTTGCTGATCCGTGCAGCCAGTGGACTGATACGTCGCCGGACGCTGGCTGCAATCCGGCGACAGGTTTCAGCGCCCGTGCGCGGGCGCTGAATCTCTTCAGATAAAGCGCGACAGGGTATAGCAGCGCTCTGCCTCCGGGGTGATGTCGGTCATGTGCATGGCACCATGGATCAGGCCATCGAGCCAGTGGAGGTTTACGTTCACACCTTCCGTGATAAGACGCCGGGCAAAGGCCTCGCCTTCATCCCTCAACGGATCGTATTCACACAGTAACAATGTTGTCGCTGGTAAGCCGCGTGCCGATGACAGGAGCAGGGGGGAAATCAGCGATGTTTCCGGCAGCGGCTGCTGGCCAAGATAATGCTGCCAGCAGAAAGCCATCATTTCTTTTGTCAGCCCGAAGCCCTGCCCACAGGTCTGATAAGAGGGTTGTGACAGGCTGGCATCCAGCGCCGGATAGAGCAACAGCTGATGATAAATGGCAGGACCTCCCCGGTCCCGTGCCATCAGACATACCGCTGCCGCAAGATTCCCCCCGGCACTGTCACCTCCCACGGCAATCTGTGTGCTGTCCAGATCCCAGTCTGTGGCATGGTCGCTGATCCAGCACAGCGCCTGCCAGAGATCGTTTAACGGCACGGGCCAGCGGTGTTCCGGTGCAAGCCGGTAGTCGACAGAAAATACCACGCACCCGGTGTTTTCTGCCAGCAGGCGGCAGGGTCGGTCCCACGCCGTGAGGCTGCCCAGGCACCATCCTCCCCCGTGAGCCCAGATCAGCGCCGGGCGTCCTGTCTCCTGTTCCAGCGCGCAGGGCACATAGACCCGTACGGTGATGGCGTGCCCGTCGCTCGCGGGAAAGGTGAAACTGTGCTGATAATGCCCATCGCGGGCTTCGCCCTGCTGCGTTATCAGACTGAGATCGGTCTGGTGGCGAAGTGCCGCCAGTGACAACGACTCTGCCGGCACCTGCCGGGCAAGCCAGGCCGCAACGTCTTTATTCAGCGGCATGGGTTATTCCCTGTAAAAATGGCAGGGCCAGGTGACAGAATGCCTCAGGGCACTCTTCGGTAATAAAGTGGCCGCAGTTCTCCACCATGGCATTTTGCAGGTAAGGTGCGACGGGCTGCATCGTCAGATAGGGCGCATCACGGGTGGCATGTTCTGCGCCAATGGCCAGCACGGGCATCGGCAGCGGTGTCAGGGCGCGGCGCTGATTTTGACGCACTGTTTCAGGTATGGCGCGATAATAACTGAAACCAGCCTGAAGCCGTCCGGGCTCGCTATAGGCCTGGATATAGATATCGGCCGCCACCCGGTGACGCTGCCATGACCATTTGTCAAAGATAAAACTGAGATAGGCGCGTTCGCGGCCCGTGGTGAGCGCCTCTGGCAGGTCGGCCAGCTGATTAAACATAAAGTGCCAGAGGAAGATATTTTCCTGGGGATCAACAAAAATTGACGGGGCGGGTGCCAGCCCGGGGATCACCGCTTCGGTCAGGATCAGCCGTTCAATAGCCTCGGGAAAATCAGCGGCCAGCGCGTAACCCACCCACATACCGATATCGTGGCCGATGGCCTGGTAGCGGGTGTGTCCCAGCTGTGTCATCAGCTGGTGGGCCACTGCCGCGATATTCCCGGTGTCGTAACCGCCTGCGGGTGCCTCAGACTCTCCGGTGCCCGGCGGGTCGATGGCCACCGTGGTAAAGCCTTGCTGTGCCAGTGTTGTCATGACGTCACGCCAGGCAAACCAGGTTTGCGGCCATCCTGGCAGCAGCAGCACGGCCGGGCCTTCACCCTCGGTGACACAGTGCAGTTTTCGTCCTGCAATCCGCAGATAATGGTGTTTCTTTTCCATAATCAGTCGATTCCCAGCAGTGTGTTTATCTGCGTCTGGCTGACGCGGGCAGCGGCAAAATCATCAAACACGGTATCGGCCACGTTGATAATGTGACGACGGATAAACTCGGCCCCTTCCTGTGCGCCATCTTGCTTGTTCTTCAGACAGCACTCCCACTCCAGCGCTGCCCAGCCGGGATAATCGTACTGCGCCAGTTTTGAGAAGATGGCAGGGAAGTTCACCTGCCCGTCACCGGTCGAACGAAAACGTCCGGCGCGCTCTGTCCAGGACTGATAGCCGCCGTAGAGTCCCTGGCGCCCCGTTGGTATGAACTCGGCATCCTTCACGTGAAACATGCGGATGAAAGGATGATAGATATCGATAAAATCCAGATACTTCAGTTGTTGAAGAACAAAGTGGCTGGGATCAAACAGGATTTTGCAGCGAGGGTGGTGCCCGGTACGCTGTAAAAACATCTCGAAGCTGATGCCATCGTGCAGATCTTCCCCCGGATGAATCTCAAAGCACAGATTCACGCCCAGCTCTCCTGCCTCATCCAGCACGGGTCGCCAACGGCGGGCCAGTTCATCAAAGGCACTCTCCACCAGTCCCGCCGGGCGCTGGGGAAAAGGAAAGATATAGGGCCAGGCCAGTGAGCCGGAAAAGGTGCCGACATCTTCTAAGCCCAGACGCGATGCTGCCTTAAGGGTGGCCAGCAACTGTGTTTTCGCCCAGGCCTGTCGGGCCGACGGTTCACCGCGCAGCGCGGGCGGTGCGAAGCCGTCACACAGGGTGTCATAGGCGGGATGAACGGCCATCAGCTGGCCAAAAATATGGCTGGTCAGTTCACTGATCGTCAGACCGCGTTCGGCCAGGCGTCCCCGCAGATCGTCGGAGTAAGTCTGGCTCTGTGCTGCCGTATTGACGTCGAACAGACGACTATCCCAGGCGGGAATTTGTAACGCCTTGAACCCCTTTTCCTGTGCCCAGTTGGCGAGATTGTCGAGGGTATTAAAGGGATAAATATCGTCGCTGAACTGTGCCAGATGCAGGCTGGGGCCTTTGAGGGTTTTCATATACTTTCCTATTAGTTGTCAATCAACAAACAATAGGGGCGCGGCCTGTTTCTGGCAACCTGTGATCGCGGCGGCAGCACAAAGGGTTCATCTTCCTGTGTTTGAGGTGATTGATTTACAGTAGGCTTTTACAAAATATGCAGGATAATAGGTGCTGATTTTCGCGACTAATTGGAAATATTATGGCGGGCAGACCAAGAGAATTTGACCGGCAGATGGCACTGGTTCAGGCCCGGGATCTGTTCTGGCGCCACGGCTATGAAGGCACTTCCCTGTCTGACCTCGTGGCGGCGCTGGGGATCGCCTCGGCACGTATTTATAAAGCGTTCGGCTCGAAAGAGCAGCTGTTCCGTGAAGCTATCGGCCATTACGAGCAGCAGGAAGGGGGATTTGCTGAACGCGCCCTGCGGCACCCTGATATCCAGGTGGCCATCAGAGAGATGCTGGAACAGGCCGTCCGTTTATATGCCCGCCCTGAGGCGCCGCTGGGCTGTATGGTGGTGTCGGCGACGGGCGCTTTAAGTGAAGACCATTCGCTGCTGAGTGAATGGCTGATGCAGCAACGCACCCGTCGCACCCGGGGGATCGTTGAGCGAATGCAGCAGGCGGCAGAGGCTGGGCAACTGTTAGCGGGAACCGATACGGAAAGCCTGGGAAACTATTACGCTACGGTGTTGCATGGCCTTTCTGTTCAGGCCCGTGATGGCGTCAGCCGTGAGGCACTGTACCCGGTGGTGCGTTGCTCACTGCTGCTGTTGCAGAGCACGCGCACACCCGAATAAATCGCGATATCACGGATGGCCCGCCGCCTCCCTGCGTTTGCCATCTGTGATCCCGCTATTCTGTGGTGATATAGCGCTGTCGGGTTCTATCAAAATGGTAATCGACGGTGATATCGGCCTTCTCGCTGTAGCAGTTCAGCCACACCATTTTTCCTGTGTTATCACTCTCCATATTCTGATAAATCGCCGTCATAAAGAAGCCAAACTGACACGGGGGCCGCTGCGGGTTAATCGTCTGGTCAGTGTTGCCGGTTTTTTTATTGACGACACTGATGCTGTCGATGGCGATGCCATCCGTGCTGGCCTGATAGTGGCCAATAAAGCTGTGGGTCGCGGTTTGCCCCCAGAAAGGAATATCAACCAGCTGGCCAGTGACGCTGCCCTCGGTGGTATTGTCCAGCGAGGTGGTGTGCTTCAGTGCAACGGCATAGCGTTTTTCCCCCTGCTGCCAGTGTCCGGTCAGCGCTTCGCCCTTGCGCGTCAGGCGAAACGGGCAGGAGTGCGTATCAAAACCCTTTTGTGTTCCCTGAACCAGCGCACGGTCATAGTCCTCTGCACCATGAACTTCACAGAGTTCGAGCGCGTCAGCGGTGCGTTTACCGTATAGCGGGATGGGGGCATGATACTTATCGTAATAATAGCTGCCCTTGATGTTGAGCCCACTGCCATAGCTGTCGTATTCCTGCAATGACAGATGTATCGGCCAGGCGCCGAGCGAACCTTCATAGTTATCCACCACATACCATCCGGCGTGGGCGCTGCCGGCGAGTAAGAATGCGGCGATCGTCAGGCCTGTTTTCATCTTCATGGTTCTCTTTTCTTCCCTGTATTTTCAGTGGTGATGGCTGCCTGTTCATCGGTAACGCTGGCCTGTAACAGCCGGGTCATGGCCTGTAAATTAGTGGATTGTGTGCCTTTACGCCAGATCAGCCAGATGGCAATTTTGCCGCGTCCGCCGCTAAGCGGGTAGGATCGTACGCTGTCCCTGCCGGGCATACTGGCCAGCATGCTGGCGGGGATCAGCGCCAGTCCTGCCCCGGCGCTGACGCAGGCGAGAATACCGTGGTAAGACTCCATCTCAAAAATCTTACCCGGTGCGGCATCTTCCCGTGAAAACCAGTTTTCAAAATGCCGGCGGTAGGAGCAGTTGGCGCGGAACGCGTAGATAGTTGAACCGGAGATACTGGCCGCGCTGGGTACCGGGGGATGATTCAGCGCGGCAATCAGCACCAGTTCTTCGGCAAACACCGCCACGCCCTCCAGCTGTGGATGCTTTGGCGGCCCGTCAACAAAGGCGGCACTGTACTGTCCGGCCAGCACACCATCGATCATATCCCCGGACGGGCCGGTGGTCAGATCCAGCTCGACCTGGGGCCAGGTTTGATGATAACGCGCAATCAGCGGCGGCAACCGCACGGCCGCAGTGCTTTCAATCGCCCCCAGGGTGAAAATGCCGCTGGGATGCTGGCCGGACACGCTCTGCCGCGCTTCTTCCGTCAGGGCCAGAATACGCTGGGTGTAGTCGAGGAACGTTTTGCCGCTGTCTGTAATGTACAGACGCAATTTTTCGCGCCGGAACAGGGCGCAGCCGAGTTCTTCTTCCAGCTGCTTCAGACGTGTGGAGATATTAGACGGCACCCGGTGTAGCTTTTCGGCCGCCGCCGTGACGCTGCCTTCCTCTGCAATGGCACGGAAAATTTCAAGCTGGGCTAATTCCATATCATTCTCTTTTTGAGCTAATAATTTTCTCTATTATTCATTTTAAAAGAATCTCTCGCAAGCCTATGATGACGGTATATCGCGTCGTTTGGGTGAATACGCGGTGCCACATTCTCTGTTTTCTGATAAGGCGGTCATCATGACAAATGTCTCTTCTGCGGTAGCAGTTTCACGTAATCCGGCGACGGGCGAGATCATTGCCCGTTATCCTTTCGCCAGCAGCGCGGATGTCAGCGAGGCGCTGGCGTCTGTTAACTCGGCGTTTCAGCAGTGGCGCCACAGTGCAATGAGCGACCGTGTGGCGTTGTTGCAAAACATCGCAGGCGGACTGCGTCAGCAGGCCCAGGCACTGGCCGATATGATGACCCGTGAAATGGGTAAGCCTGTCGATCAGGGGCTGGCTGAAGTGGAAAAAAGCGCCATGTTGTGCGAATGGTATGGTGAGCATGGTCCGGCATTCCTCAAGCGTGAACCGACGCTGGTGGAAGGTAACAAAGCCTTCGTGGACTATCTGCCACTCGGCCCGGTGCTGTCCGTGATGCCGTGGAACTTCCCGGTGTGGCAGGTGCTGCGTGGTGCTGTACCCATCATGCTGGCGGGCAACAGCTATTTGCTTAAACCGGCACCGAACGTGATGGGCTGTGCGCTGTTATTGCGAGATATTCTGACGAATGCCGGTGTGCCGCAGAACTTATTTGCTGTCGTGAATGCTGACAATGACGGTGTGGCACAGGCGATCGGCGATAAACGTATTGCCGCCGTGACGGTAACGGGCAGCGTGCGTGCCGGTGCGGCCATCGCCGCGCTCTCCGGGGCCGCGATTAAGAAATGCGTTCTGGAGCTGGGCGGATCCGATGCTTTTATCGTGCTGGCCGATGCAGATATCGATGCGGCCGTGAAGGGCGCTATCGCCGGGCGTTTTATGAACAACGGACAGATCTGTATCGCGGCAAAACGCATTATTGTGGAGGCGGCGGTGTTTGAACAGTTCAGCGAGAAATTTGTCAGTGCCGTCAAAGCGATGAAAGTTGGCGATCCGCGTGAGTCAGGGACCTGGATTGGCCCGATGGCACGCTTCGATCTGCGTGATGAACTGGCCGCGCAGGTGCAGGCAACGTTGAAAGAGGGCGCCACGCTGCTGCTGGGCGGCCACGCGCTACCGGGAGAAGGGAACTGGTATGCGCCAACGGTTCTCAGTGATGTCAAACCCGGCATGACCAGCTTTGATCAGGAACTGTTCGGGCCGGTGGCCTCGCTGATTGTGGCAGACGATGCTGCGCATGCCGTTGAGATGGCCAATGATTCTGAGTTCGGCCTGGGCGGCAGCCTGTGGAGCCGCGATCTTGCCAGGGCACAACAGCTGGCGTCGCAGATTGAAACGGGGGGGATGTTTATTAACTCCCCGAGCTTCTCCGATCCGCGTGTGCCGATCGGTGGCGTGAAGAAAAGCGGGTTTGGCCGTGAGCTGTCACACTTCGGCCTGCGAGAGTTTACCAATACTCAGACGGTCTGGATTGAGTCCTGATTGTCTTCGGCCGCCGGGTAGTGGCTGCTGAGCCAGTGCTCAAGACCTTCCGGTGCCAGAGGGCGTGAATAATAAAACCCCTGGATCTCATCACAGCCTAAACGCTGCAATGAGGCCAGGGTTTGCTGATCTTCCACCCCTTCGGCCAGTACCACATAGTGCAGCTCTTTCAGCATGGTGATGACATGGCGGGCGATAACTTCGCTGGCCGGGTCGTGAGAAAGCTTCTGGATCAGCGATCGGTCCAGCTTTATCACATCCACCGGAATACGGCACAGCGTATTGATATTGCTGTAGCCGGAACCAAAATCATCCAACGCTATGCGGAAACCGCGCAGCTTAAGTTTATCCAGCCCCCGCCGTGCATCAGGATTCCCCAGTACCTGCTCGGTCTCAAGACATTCAATGCACAGATCGTCGGGATTAAGCCCGGCATTGAGCATCTTCTCTTCCAGCTTATCGGCAAAGTCCGCACGTGAAAAATCACTGACGCACAGATTCACCGAGGCCGGCAGGTTTAGCCCGGTACTGCGCCACTGACGCAGCTGCGCCAGGGTGTGGTCGATCACCCAGTCCGTTAACTCTTCCATCAGGCTGGTTTGTGCCACCAGCGGGATAAATTCATCCGGCGGAATATTGCCGAACAGCGGATGATCCCAGCGCAGCAGGGCTTCCAGTCCGACCGGTTTACCGTGCAGCAGGGAGATCTGCGGCTGATAAACCAGGTACAGCCCTTTGTTGCCGCGCAGCGCTGCCGCCAGGTCATGCAACAGGCGGAAGTTCTGGCTGTTACGGCCATCACTGTCAGCATTGTAGGCCATGTAACTCTGCTTCAGCGTGATGGCTTCATGCAGGGCGCTGACCGCCCGACGCAGCACTTCAGTGACCTGTGACTCAGCCGGAACAAAGCTCACCTCACCGAGGTGCGGTTTAGCATCAATCGTAATATTGTCAAAAATCTGGGCGCGTATGCCGCCGAGCCGCTTGCTGAGCTCACGGGCGCGGGCACCATTATTCTTGCCACTCAACAACGCAAAACGGCCAACCGCGACGGTATACAGCACGTCATCATCTTCCAGCTGCAGACGCGAACGCAGCATGGATGTCAGTTCTTTGAGCAGGCTTTCAACCGCATTCATTCCCACCGAACGTGCAATTTCATAAGCCCGAGGCATATCAATGCAGTCGATAAGGGTCAGATGATGAGTCTCATCGTTACCGGCCTGCTGCAACAGTTCGATATCTTTCAGCAGGCGCTGACGATTAGGTAACCGTGTCACCACGTCCTGATAACCGGCAATGTACCACGCATCCAGATAGCCGATGACCAGACCGGCTAACAGCTCCAGCAATTCAATTTTGTCATCAGAAAATGTCTGAGGTTTGACATCGGTAACGCACAGGGTGCCGATGAGTATGCCATCACGATTACGCAGGGGAGCACCGACATAGAACCTTATAAAAGGCTCCCCAAGCGTCAGGGGATGCTGGCTGAAGCGCGGATCACGATGCGTATCGTTGCATACCAGCACGGTTCCCAACGCCAGCGTATGGCGGCAAAAAGCATTCTGCAGTGACGTTTGTTTAAGGTCGAAGTTACAGGATGCTTTTATAAACTGATTCTCGTCATCGAGAATGGAGACAAAGCTGCCGGGGATGCCCAGCAGTTCACTGGTCAGCCGGGTAAATTTTTCGAGAATATCATCACGGTCCGCATCATCGGCCTTCAGCATCTCAAGGGCCGCCAGGCGTTTAGCCTCGTCGCTACAAAAAGTCCCGCTCATATTCAGATTCGCTTTCCAGATTATCGGCCGTGAAGCGGGGCCAGGCTAGGATCGGTATCGGCGGCTGTAAGCCAAACTTTATTGATTACATGACGAAATTGTTTAATCAATAAAAAATGTGAGAGAGAGGCGACAAATATCAGTGGGATACAGACAGGCTGTGCCTGACGTGCGCAGACGTTTTCAGAGGGGCGGGCGCAATACTGGCACGTGCTGACGCACATTCTGCGGATAGCCTTGTGCAAAAGAAGCGTGAACATGGAGGGGAGCCTGTCGTGTATCCTGAATGGTGTTTCCATTTGAATGATGATGCGGGCCTGCTTTACGTCAGCGTGCAGCGGCTGTTTAAACGGGTGTTGTAATCTTTCTCTTATAAGGATGCGACCATGAGTGATTTGCCTGACATTTCTATCGGCATGCTGTTGTTCCCCGGATTAACCTCGCTGGATTTGACCGGACCGTATGAGGTTTTTGCCTGTGCGCCTGGGGCGAAAGTCCACCTTATCTGGAAAACCCTGGACCCTGTCATCTCCGATCGCGGGCTGGCGATGCTACCGACACAGACCTTCGACAGCTGCCCGCCGTTAGATGTGATTTGCATACCTGGCGGGCCGGGGCAGATAAACCTGATGGACGATGACAGCACGCTAGCGTTTATCAGGCACCAAAGCCAGCAGGCCAGGCTGGTGACGTCCGTCTGTACAGGCTCCTTGATCCTGGGGGCGGCAGGGTTGCTTCAGGGATATAAAGCCACGTCTCACTGGTTATCCATCGGCCAGCTTGCTTTGTTGGGCGCAGAACCTGTCAGTGAGCGGGTGGTTCGGGATGGTAATCGTATTACCGGTGCGGGCGTGACGTCGGGTATCGACTTTGCGTTGTATGTTGTGGCGGAACTTTACGGCGTTGAAATCGCACAAAACATTCAGCTGGGTCTGGAATATGATCCCGAGCCCCCCTTTAATAGCGGATCTCCGCATTCTGCACCGCAAGAGCAGGTCAGACAGATGAGAGAACGGCTTGCCCCCTTTATTGAAAAGAGACGATTAGCGACGCTGAAATCGGCGGGCAGACTGAAAGGGTAAACCTGTTTTCTTCCGGGTTTCAGGGAAGGCGGTGTTGAGGTGATTAAGCTTGCAGAAAATATTGGCTAGTCGCCATACTCTGATGCCAAATTTAACATAATTAACGTTATGCGAAGTTAAGTTATTGATTTTATGATAATAAATGCTTTGCTCTTTAACTTGCCTAAATCACAGGCATGTAAAATATTCCTGCTTAATCCCTTCACTCGCATGCTATTTAACTCTATAATATTGGGTATTATAACTAGTAAATGGCAATAAAAACCATTATGATGGATTTAACCCTCAGTAAGCCTGATGAAATTGTTAAGTTGCTCTGCGAGCGGCTGCGCAAAGAGCGCCTCCTGCAACAAATGACCCAGGCCGACGTGGCTGCCAGGGCGGGGATCGGTGTGAACACCGTGTCCAACCTGGAGTCCGGGCGCAATGTGGGGTTTGAAAATCTGGTGAGAGTGGCGATGGTACTCGGCCGTGGGAAAGAGCTGGAGTCGCTCTTTGCCCCTCAGATCGACAGTCTGGACGATTTGCTGCGCTTTGAGAAAACCGCCACCCGTCAGCGGGTCAAAAAGAGTACGCATCATGGTGAATAAAGTGGATGTCTGGTACGAAGGATGGGGCGACCGCTGGCTCTGGGGATCGCTGGTATCCTCTACGGCGCTCACCGGGCGACCGGTGATCCTGTTTGAGTACAGTGAAGAGGCCATCCGTCGTGGACTGGAGTTGGCCTCCCTCACCCTGCCGCTGAAAGGCCCACGCTTACGCAGAGACTTCCCTGTTCACCAGATGGGCCTTCCCGGCCCTGTTTACGACGCGCTCCCTGATGGCTGGGGCATGCTGTTAATGGACAGACTGTTTCGCCAGCGCGGGCTAAATGCGGCACGGATTGGACCGTTAGAGAGACTGACCTGGATCGGCAACAATGCGATGGGGGCGATGTCATTTGAACCGTCGCAGGCTGATGCCGCAGGCCAGGTTGAAGAGATTGCCCTTGCGCAGCTCTCAGCAGAAGTGCAGGACGTGCTGGAGGGCGAAGGCGGTGAATTTTTGCAAAGGCTGTTGCAGATGGGCGGTTCTCCACAGGGTGCAAGACCGAAAGCGTTGCTGTACCGCGATCCGGATAGCGGTCACTTCAGCACCGCCAGCACTCCCGGGCTTGAGGCCTGGCTCATCAAGTTCCCTGCCCGGCAGGAGCATCCGGAAGTCTGTGCCATCGAAGCTGTTTATGCCCAGTGTCTGCGTGAATGTCGTATCAGTACGCCAGACACCGCGTATTTTGCCCTTCCCAACGGACAGGCTGCTTTTGCTTCGCGGCGATTTGATCGGCAAAACGGCCTGCGTGTACCGATGCAGAGTCTTGCGGCTTACACCGGGGCCAATTATCAGGTGGCGGGCGTGCTGGACTACACCAATTTTCTGCGTGCCACCCAGTTGTGCACTAATGATGTCAGGCAGAAAGCGCTGGCATTTGAACGGGTAGTGTTCAACGTGGTGTTCAACAATCGCGACGATCATCCGAAGAACGTCGCGTACTGCATGTCAGCCAGTGGCGAGTGGACGCTGGCCCCGGCATATGATGTGACGTACTGCGAAGGCCCGGGTGGCTATCATCAGATGGACGTGATGGGCGAAGCGCTGGATATTGGCCGTGAACATCTGCTCGCACTGGGTGAACAGGAAACGGAACTGACCGCGTCGCAGATAGAGGCGATGCTGGAGAAGCATTGTACCATTGCCTCCGGTTTTGCCAGCAAGGCGGAGGAGCTGTTTCCCGGACGCATCACCGCTGAGACACTGCGCACCCTTCAGGGGCGTATCGATGACAATATTGCACGCATGCAGAAGTAGTTTTCGTCCGCCGGCTGGCCGTTCCGCCATTCGTTAAACGTTATCATTCTTCTGCTACCACACGGGCAGCATCCCATAATCCCATCATATGAATAATGGCCCGTTCCACGGCTGCCAGTGGCACATTATCCCGCGCAAGTGTCGATATTCCCACCAGGAAACTGTCAAAGCTGACGGCCAGTGCCAGTGTGTCCTCGTTATCCGATAACTCACCGCTGCTGATGCCCCTTTTTACGCAATGCAGTATTCCTTCACGGGTACGGCGGCGGGACGCCTCCAGCGGCATGAGGATATGTCTGTTTTCTGCCGTGCAGGTAAACATGGCACTGAGTGTGACCATACATCCCCTGGGATGCTCAGCCCCGTACTGCATCCGGGCTGAATGTATCAATGCTGTCTCCAGTGCCTGCCGGGCAGGCAACCCACTGTCCCACAAAGATTCTGTCACCTGTGCATGCGTGTTCAGATAACAGTTCACGGCCTCATTAAAAAGCGCCTCTTTTGACCCAAAAGCGGCATAAAAACTGGGGGCTGTAATCCCTTTGCCTATTGATGCTTTCAGCATCGCGAGTGAGGTTGAATCGTAACCATGTTCCCAAAAAAGGTGCATGGCTTTTATCACCGCGTCATCCCGATCGAACTGTCTTGGTCGGCCTGTTTTCATTATCACCTCCTCCGCGATTTATACTAATCGATACATATTTAATTGACAACGCTGAGAGCGGCAATGCAACATATGTATCGATCGGTATATATTGTATGCCCGTGATAGCGCCATCGTCGCCTGAAGCGATAACGGCAAGCCCCGAATTGACTGAACAGGTTGAATGATGAACGTACAGCAACGCACCAGAGAAGCTCAGCAACTGCCCGTATTTGCCCTGCTTGCCCTGGCAATGGCAGGCTTTATCTGCATACTGACCGAGACCATACCCGCCGGACTCCTGCCGGAAATGAGCCGCGGACTCAATATTTCACCGGCTCTGGCCGGGCAGCTGGTGACGGCATATGCAGTGGGGTCGCTACTGGCCGCCATCCCCCTCACGATGATGACCCGAACATGGTCACGCCGATCCGTTCTTCTCAGCACGGTGTGCGGATTTCTGATTTTCAACACGCTGACGGCGCTGTCATCTCATATCACCGTCATTTTAATCGCACGTTTTCTCGCTGGCGCGTCAGCAGGCCTGGCATGGAGCCTGATCGCCGGGTATGCGCGGAAAATGGTCGTTCCCTCGCTTCATGGGCGAGCGCTGGCACTGGCGATGGTCGGCACGCCGATTGCCTTGTCTCTCGGGGTGCCGGCAGGCACATGGATGGGTGGACTTCTGGGATGGCGCCTGACGTTTGCGGTGATGTCAGGACTGTCGGTCATCCTCATTGGCTGGATACTTCTGGCCGTCCCCAATTACCCGGGTGAGCCAGGCACCAAAGGCGTCAAGCTGGGTTCCGTGTTAGGTCTTCCCGGCGTGCGCTCCGTTCTGGGGGTTGTCCTCGCATGGATGCTTGCACATAATATTTTGTATACCTTCATCGCGCCGTTTATTGCCCCTGCGGGTCTGGCCGGAAGCATTGATCGGGTCTTGCTGGTCTTTGGTATTGCTGCCCTGGGCGGGATCTTTATCACAGGCAGAATTATTGATACCCATTTACGTAAAGCGGTGCTGCTGTCACTGTCAGCTTTTGCGGCTGTGTCCCTCGTTTTTGGTCTGGATGCGAGCAACCCGGCGGTGATTTACACTGGCATAGCCCTTTGGGGGCTGACGTTTGGCGGCGCGGCAACACTGCTCCAGACGGCGCTGGCGGATGCTGCGGGTGAGCATGCCGATGTGGCATTATCGATGAATGTGGTGACGTGGAACAGCGCTATCGCGTTGGGAGGCATGACAGGCGGTTTGCTGCTGGAACATTATGGAACCGGGTCTTTTCCCTGGGTTCTCCTCGTGGTGTTAATGGTTGCTGTTATAGTTGTTGTGCGTTCAGAGCAGGGGTTCCCGATCGCCAGCCGGCAACCCCGTGAGCCAGTAAGTCATCAATAGTTTTTCAGGTGATGGCCTCTTAAACAATATTTTCATCCGACCGCAACCTTTGCCTGCGGTCGGGCGAACTTCTGGTTAAGGTCATCAGGCGCTGTCGCCTGTCCCCACACTGGAGAGATCATGATGCGTATGAAAAACACCCTGAGTACCCTGGCTGTTGCTGCCGTTCTTGGCCTGGCATTGCCTGTGACGTCCGCCTTTGCCGCTCTGGCGGTCGGTGAAAAAGCCCCTGACTTTGAGCTTAAGGCGGCGCTGGCCGGAAAACCGACCACCTTCTCACTTCAGCAGGCATTGAAAAAAGGCCCGGTCGTGCTGTACTTCTTCCCCGCTGCCTTTAGCGCCGGCTGTACGCTGGAAGCCCACGACTTCGCTGAAGCCACCGACGAATTTACCCAACAGGGTGCGACGGTGATTGGTGTGACCGCAGGGAATGTGGATCAGATTGCCAAATTTTCCCAGCTGGAGTGCCGCGACAAATTTACCGTTGCCGCCGATCCGGGCGCGAAAGTTGCCGGCGAGTATCAGAGCACCATGCAGATGAAGGGGCAGACGTTGTCTGACCGTACCTCCTATGTCATCGCGCCGGACGGCAAAATCCTGCTGAGTTATACCGATAAGAACCCGGATGCGCATATCCAGAAAGCGATGGATGCTGTGAAAAAATACCGTCAGGCCAACCCGGCATAACCTTGTTCACTTAAGCAGGTAAAGTATGCTGACTGCCATCGCAGCCGCCTTTCTGGGCGGCATGATCCTGAATCTGATGCCGTGCGTGTTTCCGGTGATTTCACTGAAAGCACTGAGTCTGATCCGCCATCACGACCAACCCGCTCAGGCCCGTGCGGAAGGGCTGGCATTTCTCGGCGGGGTGGTGATCACCATGCTGCTGCTGGCCGGCGCATTATTGCTGGCCCGTGCGGGTGGGTCGGCCGTTGGCTGGGGCTTTCAGCTCCAGTCACCGCTGGTGATTGCCCTGCTGATTCTGGTCATGCTGGCGTCAGCGCTGAATCTGTTTGGGCTGTTTGAAGTGGGGCTCTCGGTACAGCGTGTGGGGGAAGTGGGCAGCGGGCGCGGCGGTTTAACGGGATCCGCGCTCACCGGGGCACTGGCGATTATCGTTGCCACGCCCTGCAGTGCACCGTTTATGGCCAGTGCCGTTGGCTATGCGCTGACGCAGCCGCCGCTGGTCAGTCTGGCTATCTTTACCGCACTGGCGCTCGGGTTTGCCGCGCCGTTTACCCTGGTCTCCTTCTTCCCGTTGCTGGCACGCGTGTTGCCTGCGCCGGGGGCCTGGATGGTGACGCTGAAACATGCACTGGCATTTCCAATGTTGGGCGCCGTCGCCTGGCTTATCTGGGTCCTCGAGCGGCAGGCTGGCTCTGCGGCGCTGGCGCTGATTCTGGCCTGCTGCCTCGTGCTGAGTTTTGCCGCCTGGCTGTATGGCATCGCGCAGAAACGCCGTATGATGGGACGCCGCCACTGGCCGCAACACCTTGCCACAGCGCTGTTTGTGCTGCTGGTGGTGCCGCCGCTGGCCAGTCTGACCTCACTTTCTTCACAGACGGAGGCGGACGAGGGTACGGATGCCGCCGCTGCGGTGGCCTGGTCACCGCAGAACGTTGATGCCATCAAAGGACAGGGTAAACCGATTCTGGTGAACTTTACTGCCTCATGGTGCATCACGTGCCAGGTGAACGATCGGACATCGCTCTCAACACAGGCGGTCAAAGCCGCGATGGCGCGTACCAGTACGATTTATATGGTCGCGGATTCGACAAAATACAATCCAGATGTGGAACAGGCGCTCAGTGATTTTGGACGCGGTGGTCTGCCGCTCTATGTGGTGTACCCCGCCGATGGTGGCAAACCTGTGGTGCTGCCGCAGGTGCTGACGCCGCGTATCGTGATCGACGCGCTCGACCATGCAACCGAAACCGGGAAAAAAACCTAATGCGATCTGTGTGTGAATGCCAGCGCAATGTCTTCTGACGCTGCGCTGAATATCAGGGCAGTGAATGGCTGAAACGGATACCCGGGCGCAGACGTGGCCGCATCTGATGGCCAGTGCGCAGGCGGGAGATCAGAACGCCTATAACCAACTGCTGAAAGCGATGGTGCCTGCCATCCGGGCCTTTGCACGCCAAAAAATCCGTGATGAAGCGCTGGTGGAAGATGTGGTTCAGGAGTCACTGCTGGCGATCCATCGTGTGCGGCAGACCTACGATCCGCAGCGGCCGATCCTGCCCTGGGTGGCTGCGATAACGTCGGCGCGGGCCATTGATGCGTTACGCCAGCGCGGACGTCGCCCGGAAGTTCAGGATGATGATGCCTTACTGAACCAGGCTGCTGAAAGCGACGGCGCTGAAAACAGAGAACGGGCCGTTCAGGATGAATTAGCCGGATATCTTGGCAGTCTGCCTGCACGTCAGCGCGAGATGGTGGAGAGTGTGCATCTGCGCGAGCAGAGCCTGGCGCAGGCCGCTGCCGCCAGCCATCTGTCAGTGTCTGCCGTGAAATCACTGTTGCATCGCGCGATGCTCAACCTGCGTAAATATGGACGGGGGAATGATGAAAAATCATGACCAACTGATCGACACACTCAGCCAGTCAGCCCGGCCCGTAAAACGTACCTGGCCCGTCGGCTGGCGTGTGGTGGCCTGGATTATCACCGTGCTGCCCTGTGGCATGCTGAGCAGTTGGGCATGGCACAGCCGTTTCACCGACTGGTCCCAACCGGGGGCGGGGCTGGCGCTGCTCACCCTGGTGCTGGCGTTTGGCATAGGGGCCAGTGCGATGGCCGGGGCGTTTACGTTGAGTATTGCCGGCCTAAAACCGCTCAGGCTGAGGTGGGCCGCATTGCTGGCCGTGGTCTGGCTGGCGATCAACCTGCTGAACACGGCCTCTGCTGCCGCGACTGCCGGCGCCGGGCGTTTTGGCGAAGGTATTCACTGCTATCTGTTTATGCTTTCGGCCAGCCTGCCGATGATGGTGATTTCGATTGTCTGCCTTAACCGCACCCGCTCTCTTTATCCACGACAAAGCCTGGCGCTGGCGGGGTCGGGCATCGCTTTTATGTCATCGACGCTGCTGTCGCTGTGCCACGAAGTTCACCTGCACAGGCTTGATTTTACGATGCACCTGGCCGCAGGTGCGACCATTGTGTTGCTGACAGTGCTGACCGGGCGGCGCTGGATACAGCTGAGCCGCTAGCTATGTCGTTTATCGTTAGCCGTTAGCGCGATCAGCTGGGCCAGCTCAGGAAGGCATGAACCACAGTTGGTGCCGCATTTCAGCGCTGTACCCAGTGCGGCTGGGGTGCCGCATCCTCCGGCAATGGCGTTCAGGATCTGATTTTCTCCGATGCCAAAACAGCTGCAAACCGTTTTTCCACGTGCCTCACCTCCCCGCTGCCTTCCTGCCAGTAATGCAAAGCGTCCGGCAGCATCAGTGGAGGGCTCGCTGAAGGCGGCAACCACCGCGGGGGCGTCGATCGCCGGCCTCTCTGCGGCACTCCAGAACGCCAGTGCCAGCCTGCCTTGTTGCCAGCCCAGCAGATGAAAGTATTCGCCCTCAGCCTGAGCGGTTTGCAGCGCCATCTCATGTAATAAACCCTGCTGATGCAGCCAGCTTTGCGCGTCACCCTGCCCGGCCAGCAGCCAGCGTGTAACGCCGTTTTCCGCAATGCGTGACCACCAGACCCCTGCGCCGGGCTGCCAGTCACCAGGCAGACAGAGTACAGCCTGCCAGTCACTTTGCCAGCGTCGTACGCGCACTGCCGTCTGCTTACTCTCCGGCTGCCCGGAGTGCGGACAGACGTTGGCAGCGATAAGCGCATCCACGTTACCGTGGCTGGAGAACTGCCGATTCCAGTGCATCGGTACAAAGAGGGAACCCGGTTGCTGATTTTCGCTGAGGCACGCACGGCACACTATCCAGCCATTTTCTGACTGAACGCGTACCAGATCACCTTCTCGCAGATGATACCGGGCGGCATCCTGCGGATGCAGCTCACAGAAGGGTTCGCTGATGTGCTGCATCAGCCGCGGCACGTTGCCGGTGCGTGTCATGGTGTGCCACTGGTCGCGGATGCGGCCGGTATTCAGCAGCAGCGGCCAGCGCTCATTTTGCTGTGCGACGGGCAACGTGGGCACCACCGGGAGCATGCGGGCTTTGCCATCAGGGTGGAAGAAACGGCGATCGCTGAACAGGCGTGTACACCCTGCGGGATGTGCTGCGTTAACCGGCCACTGTATCGGTTTCAACGTATCCCACTGCGCGTTAGTGATATCCGCCAGTGCGCTGATATCAAAGGCCCGGGTGCCCTGGTTCTCAAAGCCCGAGAGTGCCGCGTGCTCCCGGAAAATGTCTGCAGGATGCTGCCAGTTAAACGCTTCAGGAAACCCCATACGCTGTGCGACCCTGGCGAGGATCCACCAGTCCGGGCGTGAGTCGCCTGCCGGTGCAACAAAACCACGCTGACGTGAAATCCGGCGTTCAGAGTTGGTCACCGTGCCGTTCTTTTCCCCCCATCCCTGGGCGGGTAACAGTATGTCGGCCAGTGCAGTGGTGTCCGTCTGTGCACAGACGTCCGATACGATCACCAGCGGACAGCGCTTCAGCGCCTGCGTCACCGTCAGACCATCCGGCAGTGATACTGCCGGGTTGGTGCCCATAATCCACACGGCTTTGATTTTCCCGCAGCCGATAGCGTGAAACAGATCGACGGCCATCAGACCGGGTTTATCGGCTACCCCCGGGCTGTGCCAGAATCGTGCCACCCGATCCACCTCCTGCGCGCTGAACCCCATATGCGCCGCCAGCTGGTTGGCCAGACCGCCCACTTCGCGGCCCCCCATCGCATTGGGCTGCCCGGTCAGTGAAAATGGCCCGCTGCCTGCCCGGCCGATTTTTCCGCTGGCAAGGTGGACATTGATAATGGCGTTACATTTGTCACTGCCGCTGCTCGACTGGTTGATGCCCATACAGTAGAGCGTCAGTGCGTTGCTGGCGTGAAGGAACAGCTGGAAGAACGTTTCCACCTTCTCCTGTGGCAACTGGCAGAAGTCCGCTACCGCTTCGCTGCTCCATGCGGATGCGGATTCTGACGTCTCATCCAGCCCGTTAACGACCGCACGCATCTCGTTATCGATACCGCCATGCTGCGCCAGCCAGTTCAGCAAACCGGTGAACAACGCGGCATCGCTGCCCGGCTTCAGCGCCAGATGCAGGTCGGCAATATCGCAGGTGGCGGTACGCCGTGGGTCAATCACCACTACGCGCAGGCGGGGATTCTCTTTACGGGCCTGAACCAGGCGTTGGAACGCCACCGGGTGCGCCCAGGCGGTATTGGAACCCGCCAGGATCACCAGATCGGTATGGTTCAGGTCGTCATAGCAACAGGGGACGGCATCTGCACCCAGTGCCCGTTTGTAGCCGACCACTGCCGAGGCCATGCAGAGCCGGGAATTAGTATCAATATTGGCCACGCCGAGAAAGCCTTTCATCAGCTTGTTAGCCACATAGTAATCTTCGGTCAGAAGCTGCCCTGAGGCGTAAAAGGCCACGGCTTGCGGGCCGTATTCGCCGATCACCGTCTGTAGGCGGTCTGCCACCGTGTCCAGTGCGCTTTCCCAGCTTACGCGCTCACCGTTGACCTGCGGATGCAGCAGGCGGCCCTGATGGCCGAGTGTTTCGCCCAGTGCCGCCCCTTTGACGCAGAGGCGGCCCAGATTGGCCGGGTGCTGTTTATCACCGCTGACCTGCACCCTGTCACTGTCATCGCGGGTGATGGTCACTCCGCAGCCGACACCACAGTAGGGACAGGTGGTGTTCATGAGGCTACCACCTGAACCTGCGCCATCTCCTCACTGGCTACCCAGACCCGGTCCTGTTCGATTTTCACCGGCCAGCAACGTACGGCGAGCCCGCTACCGTCAAGCGCCTGACCATCACTCAGGCGGAAACGCTGCTTATACAGCGGTGAAATGACCATCGGTTCGCCGCCTGCATCGCCCAGTATGCCGCGTGACAAGACGCTGGCCCGCGTGCCAGGTTCGTTATCATCCAGCACGAAAACCCGATCGTTCAGGCGGAACAGTGCAATGCGCTGGGTTCCGATGCGCGCGCCAATCCCGGCCTGCGCCGGAATTTCATCCAGTCGGCAGATATCGGTCCAGGGAAGAGGGGTGGCATCCTGCACAATCGCCAGAGGCGCATCGGACGGACGTATCTGCCCGCGTTCCTGCTGCCACTGCACGGTTTCATCAGGCAGGCTGCTGTTGAGTGTTGAACGGAACAGAGCCAGACGGTCCGGGCTTTCCAGCGTGGTACGCCATTCACACTGGTAGCTGTCTACCACCCGGGCCATCTCCTGTTCCAGCTCATGAGCAATGCCGAGCGAGTCGTCAATGACGACCTGGCGCAGGTAATCCAGCCCTCCTTCCAGATTGTCCATCCAGACGCTGGTTCTCTGTAGCCGGTCACCGGTGCGGATGTAAAACATCAGCAGGCGGTCGACGTAGCGGATTAGCGTGGCGTCATCAAGATCGCTGGCAAACAGGTCAGCGTGGCGGGGTTTCATACCGCCGTTACCGCAGACGTAAAGATTCCAGCCCTTCTCGGTGGCGATCACGCCGATATCTTTGCTCTGTGCCTCCGCACACTCACGGGTACAGCCAGAGACCGCCATTTTGATTTTGTGCGGCGCGCGCAGCCCCTTATAGCGATTTTCCAGCGCAATCGCGAAACCCGTGGAGTCCTGAACACCGTAGCGGCACCAGGTGGAGCCCACACAGGATTTCACCGTGCGCAGTGATTTTCCGTAGGCGTGCCCGGTCTCAAATCCTGCGGCCAGCAGCGTCTCCCAGATATCCGGCAGTTGTTCGAGGCGGGCACCGAACAGGTCGATGCGCTGCCCGCCGGTAATTTTGCTGTAGAGATTATAGCGCTCTGCGACCTCGCCAATGGCAATCAGGCCACGTGCGGTGATTTCACCCGCCGGGACCCGTGGTACCACTGAGTAGGTGCCATCCTTCTGAATATTGGCAAAGTAGCGATCGTTAGTGTCCTGTAACGGCAGATGCTGGGGTTTAAGCAGGTACTCATTCCATACCGATGCCAGCAGTGATCCCACCAGAGGTTTGCAGATCTCACAGCCCAGCCCGCGGCCATGCTTCGCCAGCAACGCATCGAAACTCTTGATCTCTCCGACGCGTATCAGGTGATGCAACTCCTGGCGTGAGTGGGCAAAGTGTTCGCAGATATCCTTTTTCACCTCCACGCCCTGACTGGCCAGCTGATACTCCATCACCTGTTTTACCAGCGCTGTGCAACCGCCGCAGCCGGTAGCGGCTTTGGTACAGCTTTTTAACGAAGCCATATCGCCACAGCCGCCGGATACCGCTGCACAGATATCGCCTTTGCTGACGTTATGACAGGAGCAGACCTGGGCACTGTCCGGCAGCGCTGCCACGCCAAGCGCTTTTACCGCCCCGCCTTCCCGCTGCGGCAGGATCAGATGTTCGGGAGCGGCAGGCAGCGGCATACCGTTCAGCATCATTTGCAGCAGCGTGCTGTACTCGCTGCTGTCGCCCACCAGGATCCCACCCAGCAGCTGTTTGCCATCGGCAGAGACGACAATTTTTTTAAAGATTTCCTGCGGTTCATTGTTCCAGTAGTAGCTCTTGCTGCCAGGCGTGCGGCCGTGGGCATCGCCAAACGATGCTACCTCCACGCCCAGCAGTTTCAGCTTTGTGCTCATATCGGCACCGGTAAATGCGGCTTCTTCCCCGGCCAGTACCGCCGCAGCCACGCGTGCCATCTGATAGCCTGGTGCCACCAGCCCAAAAATCTGCCCGTTCCACAGTGCACATTCGCCAATGGCCAGAATATCGTCATCGGAAGTGATACAGCTGCTATTGATATCGATACCGCCACGGGGTCCGAGGGTCAGCCCGGCAGCGGCAGCCAGCTGGTCACGCGGGCGTATACCCGCTGAGAACAGCACCAGGTCCGTGTCGATCTGGCTGCCATCCGCGAAGCGGAGCTGTAAGCGGCCATCCTGCTGACGGACGATCTCCTGGGTGGATTTACCGGTGAGCACCTGTACCCCCAGCGCATCGATTTTGTGCCGCAGCATGGCCGCCCCGCCCTCATCCAGTTGTACGGCCATCAGGCGCGGGGCAAACTCCACCACTGCCGTTTCCAGACCGAGCTGCTTCAACGCATTGGCCGCTTCCAGGCCTAGCAGGCCACCACCAATCACCACGCCGTGCCGCGCGCTCTGTGCTTTAGCGGCGATGCCATCAAGGTCATCCAGCGTGCGATAGACAAAGCAGCTGTCGCTGTCCCCTCCGGGGATGGGCGGCACAAAAGGCCAGGATCCGGTGGCCAGTACCAGTTTGTCCCATGCCATCTCGTGACCGCGGGTATCACGAACACAGCGGCGCTGGCGGTCAATTTCCGTTACCGCACAGTGGGTGCGTAGTTCGATGCCATAGTCGTCAAAAAAATGGTCACTCACCATCGACAGCTCGGCGTGACCCTTACCGGCAAAATATTCCGAAAGATGTACCCGGTCGTAGGCCATATGGCGCTCTTCACCGTACACCACAATATGGAACTGCTGATGCAGCTGTCGGTTAACCAGCTGCTCAAGGAAATGGTGGCCTACCATGCCGTGGCCAATAACAACAAGGGTCGGTTTGCTCATCTGATGATGTCCTGCAGCCTGTGGCTGCGTTGTGTGTTCCGGGTTAAGCAGCAGGTGCGGACTCTGTGGGGTCGCGTTCTGCAGGTGGGCAAGCAGGGTGGCGCTGTCGCCGGTATCCCCGTAAAGCAGGATCCCCACAAGCTGTTGCTGTCGAAAAAACAGGCGCCGGTAGTGACCCGCAATGGGATCAAAGGCGCTGGCGCTGTGCCGGTTTTGTCGTGAGGAGATATCCCCGGCGCTGAACATCTCAATGCCGCTGACTTTCAGGCGAGTGCCATTGTCTTCACTGACATAGTCCGCAACGGGCATGCCCGCCAGCCGCTGTGCCAGCACCTTTGCCTGGGCGAAACAGGGGGCGACCAGACCAAAGGTTTCACCCTCGATTTCACAGCACTCACCGAGCGCGCTGATACCTGCCAGGGCGGTACGACACTGGCGATCTACCACCACGCCGCGCTGGCAGGGGATCCCGGCTTCACGTGCCAGCGCGGTGTCGGGTATCACGCCGATAGCGATAAGCACGCAGGTGGCGGGAAGCCGGGTGCCGTCACGCAGCGTTACCCTGGTCGGATCGACACGGCTCAGCGCGGTGTCGAGGCGGCAGTCGATACCCCGCTGCGCCAGTGTGGCGGCCAGCAGACCACCGGTTTCTGGATCAAGCTGCCGATCCATCAGCCAGCTGTTTCGATGGATCAGCGTGACCGCGCGTCCGCGCAGGCGCAGGGCCGCGGCAGCTTCGATACCCAGCAGTCCGCCGCCCAGTACGACCACAGGGCCCGTGCTGTTGAGCATCTGTTCGACATCTGCCAGGGTGCGAAATCCCTGAACATGCGGCAGCCGGATACCGGGGATCTCAGGAAAACCCGGCAGTGAGCCGGTGGCCAGCACCAGCTGATCCCACTTCAGGGTCCGCTGTCCGGTGGTCAGCGTTTGTCGGTGCGAGTCCAGTGATGTCACGGTTTCTCCGCTGTACAGCGTGATGCCGTGCTGGTGGTACCAGTCGGGCGTATGCAGCAGTGTCTCCTCGAAGGCTTTTTCACCGCCCAGTACCGGAGAAAGCATGATGCGGTTGTAGTTGCCCAGCGGTTCACGGCCAATCACTGTGATGCGGTAACGGCCAGGCACCAGTTGGCACAGGGTTTCCACCATACGCATGCCTGCCATCCCATTGCCGATCACCACCAGATGTTCCGCCATGATGTGCCCCTTATGCCGCTGACTGTTTTTCGTAGAGGAAATGCAGCACGCGCTGACGCAACTGGTGATACTGTGGGTCATCCGCCAGCGCCACCCGGGAACGGGGACGGGGCAGTGTTACATTCATGATCTCGCCAATTTTTGCCGCCGGGCCGTTAGTCATCATCATCACGCGGTCGGAGAGCAGCACCGCTTCGTCGACGTCATGGGTGATCAGCACGATGGTGGTATTCAGTTTTTGCTGAATACTCATCACGGCGTCCTGCAGACGGGCGCGGGTCAGCGCATCCAGAGCCCCAAAAGGCTCATCCATCAGCAGCACTTTGGGTTTCATGGCCAGCGCGCGGGCAATACCGACGCGCTGTTTCATGCCGCCGGAGAGCTCGCCCGGCCGTTTATCACGGGCATGCCCCATCTGCACCTGTTCAAGATTTTCCAGGATCCATTCGTGTCGTTCTGCCTTGCTCATACTGCCTTTAAAGACCTGGTTTACCGCCAGCGCCACGTTGTCGTAGGTGGTCAGCCATGGCAGCAGCGAGTGGTTCTGAAACACCACCGCTCTCTCTGGTCCCGGCCCGGCGATCTCCCGGTTATCACACAGCAGACCGCCTTCGCTGGGCAGCGTCAGTCCGGCGATCAGATTCAGCAGCGTCGATTTCCCGCAGCCGGAATGCCCGATCAGGCTCAGGGTTTCGCCTTTGCGGATGCTGAAGCTGACGTTATCCAGCGCGAGGAAATCGCCCTGGGCAGTGTTAAAGCGCTGGCTGACTTGCTGTACATCAATAATGTTCGGCATTATTTGTTCTCCTGCTGGCTGTCATGCCAGGAAAAGCGGCGTGCGAGCAGCATCAGCGCCTGTTCCAGCAGCAGACCGACCACACCGATAATCGCAATGGCGATAAGAATGTTTTCCACGTTGAGGTTGTTCCACTCGTTCCAGATCCAGAATCCGATGCCCAGGCCTCCGGTGAGCATCTCGGCGGCGACGATGACCAGCCAGGCAATGCCAATGGAGAGACGTACGCCGGTCAGTACCGCGGGCAGGACCGCCGGGAACAGGATTTTGCGCATAATGGTGAATTCGGAGAGATTGAGCACCCGCGCAACGTTGAGGTAGTCCCGGGGAATTCTCTGCACGCCTTCTGCCGTATTGATCACCATTGGCCAGATGGAACAGATGAAAATAGTCCAGCTGGAAGCCGGTTCTGCGCGCTGGAACAGCAGCAAACCAATGGGCAGCCAGGCCAGCGGGCTGACGGGGCGCAGCAGGGCAATAATCGGGCTGAACATGCGCCCTAAAAACAGAAATCTTCCCAGCAGAAAGCCCGCCGGGATCCCGACCAGTGCCGCCAGGCCAAACCCGATAGCGACACGCTGCAGCGAAGCCAGGACGTTCCAGCCAATACCCTGGTCGTTGGGCCCGGCGTTGTAGAAGGGATCGGCGAACAGCGTGACTGCCGCCTGCCAGGTGGAGAGCGGTCCGGGAAAACCGGTGCTGTAGAGTGCGGCAATCTGCCACACGCCCAGCAGCAGGATCATCCCACATACGCCAGGAATGATGCGCTGGAACAGCGGGCGCAGCGTATAGCGTCGCCGCGTTTTAGGTGCAGGGTGGTTATTCAGCGGGATGATTTGTGCATGCTGCGTGGTGGTTTCGTTCACCAGCGGTATGACGGTTGCCTGATTTTTCATGACTGACCTCCTGCTTTGAGGGCGAAACTGGCGGCATACTCTGCCGGATTGCTGCCATCCCAGACTTTGCCGTCGATCAGGGTGCTGCTGCGCATCCCGCTCTGCGGGAGTGAGATGCTGCCTGCCGCGCTGGCTGCCTGTGTGTAGATATCAATGCGGTTAACCTGCTTTGCCACGGCCAGATAATCCGGCTCCTGTTTCAGCAGACCCCAGCGTTTTTGCTGCGTGAGGAACCACATTCCGTCAGACAGCCAGGGGTAGTTGACCTGCCCGTCGTTGAAGAAACGCATCGGGTGTGCATCCTGCCAGCGTTTTCCCAGACCGTTGTCGTAGTGGCCCAGCATGCGGCCCTCAATGGTTTCAGGTTTGGTGTTGAGGTAGGCGCGGCTGGCGATCACCTGCGCGGTTTCACGGCGGTTGTCGTCAGAGGCATCGATCCAGCGTGCGGCCTCCAGCACGGCGGCGGTGAGTGCCCGCGCGCTGTTAGGGTTCTCGTTCACCCATGCTGCACGGGTGCCCAGGATTTTTTCCGGATGATCGGGCCAGATATTCTGGGTGGTTTCGGCGGTAAAACCGATGTTGTCGCTGATGGCACGCTGGTTCCATGGCTCGCCTACGCAGTAGCCGCTCATATTGCCGATTTTCATGTTCATCACCATCTGTGGCGGCGGTACCACGACGGTACGGACATCGGCAAAAGGGTCGATACCGGCATTGGCCAGCCAGTAATAAAGCCACATGGCATGGGTGCTGGTGGGAAAGGTGTGAGCAAAGGTGTAGCTGCCTGCGGGTTGAGCTGCAATGGTCTTTTTCAGCCCCTCCGCCGTAGTGACGCCTGCTTCTTTCAACTGATTTGATAGCGTGATTGCCTGGCCGTTTTGATTCAGTGTCATCAGGTTCGCCATATCATGCTGTGGCCCGGCGACACCCAGCTGCAAGCCATAGATCATGCCGTACAGCACATGTGCAGCATCCAGCTCTCCCGAGGTGAGTTTGTCGCGCACGGCAGCCCAGCTCGCTTCTTTGGTCGGAGTCAGGGTGATGCCATATTTTTTGTCGAAGCCTTTTACCGCCGCCATAACGACGGGGGCACAGTCCGTTAAGGGAATGAAGCCTACCCGAATATTGGTTTTCTCCGGGGCATCGGAGCCGGCAGCCCAGACGCTGTTCATCAGCCCGGGAACAAGGTAGCTGCCGCCCAGAAGGGCGCTACCCGTAAGAAATTGACGTCTGGATAGCGGAAAAATCGGTTTGCTCATCGTCTGGCTTCCTGAAAAAAAGCAAAAAAAAAGGCGTCCTACCGGCATGCCTGAGCATGCGGTTGGACGCCTTTATCCAAAGCACTCTTACACCGCCATTGGTGCAAAAATGCGTCATTATGTTTTTTTAGTCATGCAAGCGATGTGCCAGGTCAGGAGAGGAAGGAATAACCGCATGGTGTCAGGCGTTTGCCGTGCGGGTTATCCTGTTGAGAAGTTCACAGCGAACGACCCGTGCCCCATTGCGAAGCACAGAGTGCCCACTGTTTGTGCAAGTATTACTCTGCGCGTGACGTAAAAGCGGCGGCCACGGAGAGCAGTGCGATGGCAACATCGGCAATACGTCTGTTCTGGTCCATCGCCATCTTACGCAGGGTCTGCCAGGCCTGCTCTTCGTTATAGTTGTGGTGACGCATCAGCAACACCTTGGCCTGGTCAATCTGTTTACGTTCATTCAGCGTGGCACGCATCGCAGCCAGCTCGTTGTCCTGGGCCTGTAACCTCTCGGACTGGGCCTGAACCAGCTCCAGTACTGAACGTCCCAACTGCGGTGTCAGTCCCCCGCTATCCAGTTGCTGTACCTCTTGCTGAAACCCGTCGCGCCCTGCCACATAAACGCTGTACGCTGAGCAATTTTCAAGCCCGCTGACCGCCTGATGGATATCCTCGTCCTGCTCCTCGCGCCGGGTTTCAGCACGGCGTATGCTGTCGTGACAGCAGCGGGTCAGGTGGTGCGCAAGGCCATCTTCGATCACCTTCAGGCCGTCGATACGACGGGTCATCAGCTGATACCAGCGCAGGGCCATCTCTGTCCCTCCGGCTTCCGGCGTTGTGCGTGTGCAGGCAATGCGCCGCAGCCGTTCGACATCACTGTCGCAGGTGGCGATGCTGCGCCAGCGTTGCAGGTTTTCCTCATCGGCAAACTGGCTGAAGCTGGAAAAACAGCGCTCCTGTGCACCGATCAGCGCCACCATCCTCTCGCTCTGCTCCTGGCTGAATTCACCCGCGGCGTAACCGGCAGATCCGGTGGCTCTTTCTTGCCCTGCCAGCTCTTTCCCCTGAATAAAGCTGAACATAGCAATCAGGGCGCGGGATACTTCAGGGTCAGAAGCGGTATCGATCATTTCAAAAGCGAGGTTCAGCAACTGCCGGATAATGTGATTGAACTGTGCCATGGCCTGGGCGTGGCTAAGCGTGAACTGGCGGATGGCATCCCGCAGCGCGGGCAGCTCGCTCAGCGCGTAGATCGCAGAGGCAATCCTGCTGAATACCCGGCTGCTGCCCTGTGATGCGTTCTCCGGAGAGGGAATGGCGGGCAGTTTTGCCATCATACTGGCGATGATCTGGCTGACCTGGCGTGCACGCTGGGGGAGTTCGTCGCCAAACATCCGTCCCTGAGAACAGAGCCAGACATTGCTGGCACCGCGTTCGCGCTGCAGTTCATGGATAAGCTGGCTGATGATGGCTGTCAGATGGCCGGTATGGAGCAAATTACGCAGATTAGCAATTTCACACTGTCGCGATGCTGTCAGGTACATAAGCGGTGAAGGTGTGGTGGCACGCATTAGACGCTCTCCAGCGATGAAATTGGATAAGCGTATTAAGCATAATGTGTGCCACTTATAAAATGTGTTGCACCATCAGCGCGCGATCAGGCGACTATTTCTTTCCCTGCCAGTTGCCCCAGGGGCTGTCTGCCGGGGCTTCTTCCACCTCATCCAGTGAAGCAATGTACAATTCTTCGACTTCTTTACGCGCCCATGGGGTGCGGCGCAGGAATTTCAGGCTGGATTTAATGCTCGGATCGCTTTTGAAACAGTTGATATTGACGCGCTTCGCCAGCGCCTCCCAGCCATAACGCGCTTGCAGCGCAGTTAACAGGGCTTCCAGCGTCAGGCCATGCAAAGGATCTTTTGGGGTATGAGAGGTCATTGTGGTGTCCGGCGAGTCTGAAGAAATTGCGCACACGATACTGAGCGCCAACGCCAGATGCAATAATTAACCGGGTACCTGCCGTCCCTGGCAGGGGGGATCAGTTAAACCAGGCGGGAACCGGGTCGTGCAATCTCGCCCAGCTCTGCGGGCCAGCCGCCATCTCACTCTCCGTCAGCAGTGCGTTATCCAGCTGCTGACGCAGCCTGGCTTCATCCATCTCTATGCCGATAAATACCAGTTCCTGTCGGGCATCCCCGATGCCTTCCTGCCAGTGGTGCATAATGTCCAGCAGGGACTCCTCATCCTGTGGCCAGCGTTCGCGTGGCACGCTGACCCACCAGCTACCCGCTATCCCCTGACGTGCCACGCCCCCAGCCTGCGACCAGTTGCCGGCATAACCAGGCCGTGATGCCAGCCAGAAATAGCCTTTCGAACGCACGACGCCGGGCAGTGTTGCGGAAAATAATGCCCAGAAACGTTCGGGGTGAAACGGGCGACGGGCGCGCCAGACAAAGTTGCTGATGCCGTACTCTTCGGTTTCCGGGACATGGGTGCCGCGTAACTCCTGCATCCAGCCCGGAGCCTGTGCCGCCTCGTCAAAATCAAACAGACCGGTACTCAGCACCCGATCCAGCGGGACTTCACCAAAACGGGCACATTCAATGTGCGCGCGGGGGTTGAGGCTGCGCAGGATGGCAAACAACCGTGTACGCTGATCGTGATTAATGAGATCTATTTTGTTCAGTATCAGCACGTCGCAGAATTCAATCTGCTCAATCAGCAGATCGACGACCGAGCGTTCATCGCCCTCACCCAGCGACTCACCGCGTGAACGGATGCTGTCACGGGATTCATAGTCGTGCAGGAAATTGTAGCCATCGACAACGGTCACCATGGTATCCAGGCGTGCCACGGCGGACAGGCTCTCCCCGGTTTCATCTTCGAACGTAAAGGTTTCCGCGACTGGCAGGGGTTCTGAAATGCCGGTCGATTCGATCACCAGCTGATCGAAGCGTCCTTCGCGTGCCAGGCGGTTTACTTCAAGCAGCAGATCTTCGCGCAATGTGCAGCAGATGCAACCGTTGCTCATCTCCACCAGCTTCTCGTCGGTGCGCGACAGCTCTGCACCCCCGTCGCGCACCAGTGACGCATCAATATTCACTTCCGACATATCGTTGACGATCACCGCCACGCGGCGCCCTTCACGGTTGTTCAGGATATGGTTAAGCAGTGTCGTTTTCCCGGCCCCGAGAAAACCCGACAAAACGGTTACGGGCAGGCGGGTATCGTTACCGGGTAAAGCGTATTTTTCTTGCATCATGACATCCTCTCAGGCGTTGACAGCGTGTTTGCGCCGGGCAGTACCGGGCCATCCGCATAAACATTATTGTTATGTTATAACATAACAATTGAAGCTGTCATCCCTTACCTTCCACAGGGTGTCTTTTATTTTTCTATCGGTTTGCCGCCATAATCGCCAGCTGAGTGATGCCCCGGAGTTGCAGGTCCTTCGCCGCTTTTGCCGCGCGGATCCCGCTGGCGCACACCAGAACGATGCGGCAATCCGCAGGGGGCTGCCAGTGATTGAGTTCCTCAGGCAGCACCCGGTGAACGTGACTCGCCACGCTGTCGGGGGCTTCCTCGCGGCTACGCAGTTCAACAATACAGTCTTCACTGTTCAGCAGGTGGCGATCGATAAACGGCACGACAGGTTGGTCAGGCTCACCGGCACCGTCAAAACGGAACGGGCGGAAATGCCAGGTGGTGAAATCGCAATTGATCAGACAGCCCAGCGGTGAAGGCGTCAGCCCGAGCAGAATACTGAGGGTCATCTGCGCCTGCATGGCACCCAGCGTGGCCACCGCCGGGCCCATGACACCTGCCGTGTTACAGTTCGCCGCGTTGCCCGGCAGTTGCGGGAACAGGGCACGATAACTCGGGGCAGTGCCACAGAAGCCCCCAACATAGCCCTGACGACCGAGTACCGAGGCGCTGACCAGCGGAATATGACGCGGTTGACAGGTATCGGAAAGCAGATAGGTGACGGCAAAATTATCGGCGGCATCGATCGCCAGATCGATACCGTCCAGCGCGTCGGCCATCATGCTGGCACTCAGTGCCTGCGGCCGTGCATCGACTACGCAGTCCGGGTTACGTGCATTGAGTGCACGCTGCGCGCAGTCGACTTTACGCTTCCCGCAGTCCTGCATACTGTACAGCGTCTGGCGGTGCAGGTTGTGCTCCTCTACCCGGTCCCCGTCATACACCCTGATGTAGCCCACCCCGGCCCCGGCCAGCAGTGGCAGCAGTGTGGCACCCAGCCCGCCAGCACCGATCACCAGCACGCGGGCTTGCAGCAGGGCCTGTTGCCCTGCCTCGCCGATCTCAGGCAGCATGGTTTGTCGTTGATATCGGTCCATCCGTTATGGCTCCCGTGAGAGAAATTGCGCCATACCAAAAATCGGCGTGGAGGCGCTGGCCATATCACGGCGCTCTACCAGGCCGGCATGACAGGCATCGTGACCGGCGTGGATAGCGGCAGAAAACGCCCCGGCCATGCGTACCGGATCCTGTGCTTTGGCCACGGCCGTATTCAGCAGGATACCGTCAAAGCCCATTTCCATTGCCTGTGCAGCCTGGCTGGGTGCGCCGATCCCGGCATCGATAATCAGTGGAATGCCTTTAAACCAGGCACGCATTGAACGCAGCCCCTCAATGTTGCGTAACCCCTGGCCGGAGCCAATCGGCGCGCCCCACGGCATCAGCAGCTCACAGCCCGCTTCAATCAGCTTTTCGCCGAGGATCAGATCTTCCGTGGTATAGGGAAACACCTGGAATCCCTCAGCGCACAGGATGCGGGCGGCTTCCACCAGGGCAAAGGGGTCGGGTTGCAGCGTATCAGCGTGACCAATCACCTCCAGTTTTATCCAGCGGGTGTTAAAGACTTCGCGCGCCATATGCGCCGTGGTCACCGCCTCTTTTACACTATGACATCCTGCGGTATTGGGCAGCACCCGCTTGTTCAGCCCGGTCAGCAGGTCGCGAAATGCCGCACCCTGCCGCCCTTCACGGCGCAGACTGACGGTAATGATTTCGCTACCGGAGGCCTCAATCGCCTGTTGCAGGATCGCCGGAGAGGGATACCCGGCAGTGCCGAGCAAAAAACGTGACTGCGGAATAAAATCGTAAAACATGTTTTACCCTCCCTGCATCGGTGATAACACTTCAAGCTCACAGCCTGCGGTCAGTGGCTGTGTTTCATAGCGCGAGCGTGGGACGAACTCGCCGTTAAGGGCGCTGGCCACGCAGCCCGCATCCATCTGCTGTTCACGCAAAAGTTCCGCCAGCGTGCGGGCGGTGGTGTCGATCGGGAGGCCGTTAAGCTGGATTTTCATATCAGGTTTTCCTGCTGCAGTTGCAGCATCAGTTTTTCCGCCATGACTGGCGCGAGAAGAAAGCCGTGGCGATACATGCCGTTCAGGGACCAGACGCCGTTCTGGTAGCGAATGGCGGGGATATTATTGTGATAAGCGGGGCGCAACCCGGTGCCGCTTTCCAGTATCCGCGCTTCAGCCAGCGCAGGGTGGATAGCCCAGGCGGCGCTGAGCAGTTCCATCATGGCGCGTGCGCTGATCGGGCTGTTATCGTCGCTTTCCACCATCGTTGCACCCAGCATAAAGCGCCCTCCGGCACGCGGCACCAGATAGCAGGGAAAACGGGGATGCAGCAGGCGGATGGGGCGTGAGAACTGCACCTCTTCACTGTGCAGGATCAGCATCTCCCCGCGTACGGCGCGTAGCTCAGGCAGATCAGGGGCTGCATGAATCCCCCGGCAGTCAATGACTGTCCCGCCGGGATTGCCCGTATGAAAAGTAATACCCCTGCGTTGCAGGGTCGCCCGTAGCTGGTGCAGCGCACTGCGTGGATCAAGGTGTGCTTCCCCGGCAAAGAACAGCCCACGGGCAAAACGCCCTTCCAGCGCGGGTTCCAGCGATGCCGGCTCTACCCACTGATGCGCCCGCGTCATGCGGGCAAAACGGCTGAGTTCGGGGGTATCACGTGCGGGTGCCACCACCAGAGTGCCTTGATGTTCCACTCCCTGAATGCGGGCCGACCACCAGGGCGCGGAACGCTGACCCAGTGCGATCACCTCTTCGGGGGCACTTTCACCTTCGCACCAGGGGGCGAGCATACCGCCCGCCCAGTGCGATGCGGCACAGTGCTGCTCTGCGGTGATCACTTCAACGGATTCACCCCGTTCAGCAAGTAACGTGGCAACACAAAGCCCGGCGACGCCATCACCGATCACCGACCAGCGGCTCATGATGTGCGGTTTCCGGTACAAATAAAGGGGGTAATAAATGGTTTCACGTTAGCCTCTCAATCGATGCGGAGACCCGTGATACAGAGTAAGGAAAAGACGGGGACGATCAGAAGCCAGCCCACGTGGCAGGTACCCTGGCTGATACGCCATCGGGTACGCGTCTTCCTACGCCAGTATCAACTGGGTCAGGTTCTAAGGGTCGCTAAGCCGCGAAAAATCGCTCATTAGCCTCTCAGTCTCTCTGGCGAGACTCCCCTGACAGGGACTAGTTGTATTTTACCGGGTGACAATCGTCAAGTGACATGAGGTTTTCGTACGGAAAAAATGGGACAGAATGAGACGATGAAGTTTTTTTTAATTGAATGCTCAATCAATAAAACCTATCATTCCTGTTCTTGTTTACACAAAATTTACTTTCAGGGGGCGACGTAGATCAAAAACACTAACGATTAATCAATATATTACACCTGATAATCACCCTGATGGTTCTCCCAGTGTAATTAGCGGATATACGGCGGATGTTACCCAGTATGCGCTAATGCGCGCTTCGCAGAGCGGACTTCAGGTTATTTTCTTGAGCATTTTTTGCGGAGACATTATGCCGACGACTGAAATACCAGGAAAACCTCAAAAAGATCGTATTAATCCCGTGGTTTTCTATACCTCAGCAGCGCTTATCCTGCTGTTCTCCTTTACCACTATCCTGTTCACTGATTTTTCCGACCGCTGGATTAATCGCACCCTCGACTGGGTATCCAATACCTTCGGCTGGTACTACCTGCTGGCAGCCACGCTGTACATCGTATTCGTCATTTTCATGGCCTGCTCACGCTTTGGCTCCATCAAGCTCGGTCCCGAACAGTCGAAACCTGAATTCAGCCTGATGAGCTGGGCGGCCATGCTGTTCGCTGCGGGTATCGGTATCGACCTGATGTTCTTCTCGGTGGCGGAACCGGTCACCCAGTATATGATGCCACCGGAAGGCCAGGGCCAGACGATGGAAGCGGCGCGTCAGGCGATGGTCTGGACGTTGTTCCACTACGGTCTGACTGGCTGGTCCATGTATGCCCTGATGGGCATCGCCCTCGGCTACTTCAGCTACCGTTATGGCCTGCCGCTCACTATCCGTTCGGCGCTCTACCCTATTTTTGGTAAGCGCATTAACGGGCCCATTGGTCATACCGTGGATATCGCTGCCGTGCTGGGGACCATCTTTGGTATTGCCACCACGCTCGGTATTGGCGTGGTACAGCTTAACTACGGGCTCAAGGTGTTGTTTGACGTACCGGAAGGGCTGACAGCGCAGGCCGGGCTGATTGTCCTGTCGGTGATCATGGCCACCATATCTGTGACCTCCGGGGTGAATAAAGGCATTCGCTTCCTGTCGGAACTCAACGTGTTACTGGCCTTTGGTCTGATCCTGTTCGTGCTGTTTGTTGGCGATACCAGCTTCCTGCTGAACGCGCTGGTGCTCAACGTCGGGGATTATATCAACCGCTTTATGGGCATGACGCTGAACAGTTTCGCCTTTGACCGTCCGACCGAGTGGATGAACAACTGGACGCTGTTCTTCTGGGCCTGGTGGGTTGCCTGGTCGCCGTTTGTCGGTCTGTTCCTCGCACGTATCTCCCGTGGACGTACCATTCGTCAGTTTGTGGTGGGAACGCTGACCATTCCGTTTATCTTCACCCTGCTGTGGTTGTCGATCTTCGGTAACAGCGCACTGTATGAGATCATTCACGGCAATATGGCTTTCGCTGAGGAGACCATGGCGCATCCGGAGCGGGGTTTCTACAGTCTGCTGGCGCAGTATCCTGGCTTTACCTTCAGTGCCTCGGTGGCCACCATTACCGGACTGCTGTTCTATGTTACCTCCGCTGACTCCGGCTCCCTGGTGCTGGGTAACTTTACCTCGCGTCTGGCCGACATCAATAATGATGCGCCCAACTGGCTGCGTATCTTCTGGTCGGTTGCCATTGGTGTGCTGACGCTGGGGATGCTGATGGTGAACGGCGTCACAGCATTACAGAAAACCACGGTGATCATGGGGCTGCCGTTCAGCTTTGTGATCTTCTTTGTGATGGCCGGTCTGTATAAATCATTGCGCGTGGAAGATCATCGCCGTGCCAGTGCAACAGTGAACACGCCACCGGTACCGGTATCGCGCGACGATCGCCTTAACTGGAAACAGCGTATCTCGCGTGTGATGAACTATCCGGGCACGACTCATACGCGTAAAATGCTGGATGAGGTCTGCCGCCCTGCCATGGAAGAGGTGGGACGTGAGCTGGAGCGCCGAGGGGCGAAAGTGCAGGTGAATGAGCTGCCCGCCGTGGATGACGAGCGTCTGAACCATCTGGAACTGCTGGTGGATATGGCTGATGAGCAGAGCTTCCTCTACCAGATTTGGCCGCAGCGTTATTCGGTTCCGGCGTTTACTTATCGTGCACGCAGTGGGAAATCGGACTACTTCCGTCTGGAGACCTTCCTGCTGGAGGGGACACAGGGCAACGATTTGATGGACTACACCCGTGAGCAGATCATCAATGACATTCTCGACCAGTATGAACGGCACCTGACCTTCCTGCATATTCACCGGGAAGCGCCGGGTAACGCCATGCCTTTCCCCGAAGCGTAACGGGTATAAAAACCAGACTCCGGTCTGGTTTTTTTTGCATCAAACGGGGATAATCATCTTTTAATGGTCTATATTCAGACCGGTTGCGCAACACGTTCAACGGGAGAATCCAGTGAGAGTAGAAACGATCAGCCACATTAAAAAAAATGCCGCCACGCTCGACGTCTCCGAGCCTATCATCGTGACGCAGAATGGTATCCCGGCCTACGTTATCGAATCCTATGCTGACAGGCAGGCTCGCGACAGTGCCGTTGCGTTGCTGAAACTGATGACGTTATCGGAAAAAGATGCGGCTGAGGGTAAGGTTTACTCACGCGATCAACTGTTAGCCAGCCTGGATAACTAACCGGAATGGCAGATGTCACGATTGAATACACCGGGACGGCAAGAAGCACATTATTGCAGTTGAGAAATCATCTTATCGCCTGCGGCGTTGCGCCTTTTCCCGTCATTGAGTGCATTATTGATGAGTTCGAAAGCAAAGTGTCCGCTTTTCCTGTGGGCTGCCAGCTGTGCCCTGAATTGCTAAAAATTGGTTCTGACCGCTATCGCGAATGCAATACGCAGAAGGGTTACCGGGTACTTTACTCCGTCGACGGGTTTCGGATTCGGGCACACGCGGTACTGTCTCAACGACAGGATATTGTGCAGCTTTTGTATCAGCGACTGATTGAGTTTTGATACCCGGTTTCTTCCGGGTACCGCCTTTCAGGCGAAGCGTTTCGCCCCCGCCACGCAGAGAATAATCGCGCCCGCACAGGCCACCATTCCGAGGGCTACGGGTTCATGAAGGAACAGGGCGCTGAGCAGCAGCCCGAAAAAAGGTTGCAGAAGCTGGAGCTGCCCTACCCCGGCAATGCCCCCCAGTGCCAGCCCGCGATACCAGAATATAAACCCAATCAGCATGCTGAACAGAGAGACGTAGCCGAGGCTGAACCACGCGGGAACGCTGATGCCATGCCAGCTATGCGGCAAATTGATCAGCCCTGTCACCACCATCACCGGCAGCGCCAGCAGCAGTGCCCAGCTGATCACCTGCCAGCCACCAAGCCGCCGCGATAGCCCTGCCCCTTCTGCGTAGCCCAGACCGCACAGCAGAATAGCGGCCACCATCAGCAGATCCCCGGTTAACGATCCCGCCTGGTCGCTTGCGATGGCAAATCCCGCAACGATGCCTGCACCCAGCAGGGAGAACAGCCAGAATGCCGGGCGGGGGCGTTCACCGCCTCTGAGTACGCCAAAAATGGCGGTGGAAAGCGGTAACAGACCGATAAACACCAGCGAATGCGCCGCAGTCATCTCTCGCAGGGCAAGCGCGGTCAGCAGCGTAAAACCCACGACGACGCCAGTGGCGACAATTAACAGCGACAGGGCATCACTGCGCGCAGGACGTTTCTGACGTAATAGCAGTAATAATCCCCCGGCCAGTAACGCGGCAATGACCGCGCGGGCAGAGGTCAGAAACAGCGGCGAGAATCCCCCGATCGCTACCCTGGTCGCAGGCAGTGACCCGCTGAAAATGATCACCCCGGAAAGCCCACTCCACCACCCTGCTGTTGCTCGCGCCATATGTCCTCTGCTATGAATATAAACGGTAAACTCCCGCTGATAGTAGAGCGCATCGCGTGCAGTTCGAAGATACACTGCCATACAATTTCGTTGTTCTGTATGGCTTACACTACCCATACAGTTGATGGCTGAAAAACCGATGACCCGCACAGAAACTCTGATTGATGATATCCGCCGCAGGATCGTGACAGGCGCGCTGGCCCCCGGCGAGCGGCTGGCATCGGTACGTCGCTATGCCGCTATGATGACCGTGTCACCTTCTACGGTGGTGGAAGCTTATGATCGGCTGGCAGCCGAAGGGCTGATCCGTGCGCGGCGTGGGGCGGGTTTCTACGTTTCTGGCACCCCACTGGTCACCCGAAGTCTGGCGGATAACAGCAACTTGCGGCGACGCGAAGTTGACCCGTTCTGGGTCTCGCGCCAGTCGCTGGATGCCAGCGCCGGGGAGCTGACGCCCGGCTGTGGATGGTTGCCTGCCGACTGGATGCCCCATGAGGCGCTGCGCAAAGGTTTACGCCAGCTGACGCGTTCTTCCGATACGCTACTGACGGATTATGGCAGTTCGCGAGGGTCAGCGACTCTGCGGCATCTGCTGCTGGCTCGTTTCGCCCGCGAAGGGCTTTCGGCCTCGATGGAACAGCTGATGCTAACCGGGTCGGGCAGCCAGGCGCTGGATTTACTCTGCCGCTTTCTGCTGCGTCCAGGTGACAGCGTGGTGGTGGACGACCCCTGCTACTTCAATTTTCAGGCGCTGCTGCGTGCCCATCAGGTGAATATTGTTGGCGTGAACTATACCCCACCCGGGCCGGATATCGCGGTGTTTGAACAGGTCCTCGCGACGGTGCGTCCGCGCCTGTATATCACCAACTCCGCGCTGCATAATCCCACCGGCGCCTGTCTTTCCGCGCAAACCGCCTATCGGGTGCTGAGTGCCGCCGCGGCAAACGACACCCTGATTATTGAGGATGATATCTTTGCCGACTTCGAACCCGATCCTTCCCCTCGGCTGGCAATCCCCGATGGGCTTGATCGTGTTATCCGCACGGGCAGCTTCTCGAAAACGCTCTCGGCTTCCGTGCGCTGTGGCTATATCGCCTGCCGCGCAGAGTGGATTGAAGGGCTGATCGATCTGCAAATTGCCACCAACTTTGGCGGTCCCAGCCCGCTCTCCAGCGAGTTGATCGCCAGCGTACTGGCCGGGGGAAGCTATCGTAAACATCTGGCTGACGTCATCACGCGATTGGATCGCGCCAGAAAAGAGGCCACCGAACGCCTGAGCGCGCTGGGGATTACTCCGTGGATGTTGCCACGCGGCGGTTTCTACCTCTGGTGTCGCCTGCCGGAGGGCGTTGACTCTGCACTGATCGCCCAGCGTTGCCGGGAAGAGGGTGTCGTACTTGCCCCGGGGAATGTGTTCAGCGTTTCCCAGTCAGCGACAGCATATTTGCGTTTCAACGTGGCGCATCTGAATGCCCGTGTTTACCGCGTATTGCAACAGGCGATAGCGGAACAGCAGTCTTAGGGGTTTGAGGGCCATTGATGTAAAAAACCACGCTAAGAGCTTTCAGATTGCGGATATTTCTCCATATACCCACTTCTTATAAACCCCATTAGACATTGACCCAATTCCATTGGTAATTGGCTGGCAGGCTACTCACCCTGCCATGAAAGTGTCCTTATACTGGCATAGTCACAGGTTGCTGGCTCATCTGGATGAATAAAATCACCCGATTGAACTCTATCAGGCCTCATTACTCACTTTGTTATCTGCTCGTTAGGACGCTTTCTCAGACAGTAAGGAAGTCAGAGTCTGACACTCACTATAAGCTGATTTCAGTATCTTCAGGAGCTTCACAATAATGTTAAATATGCATCGGCAAGTCCTGATACTTGCGGGTTCTCAGGCCCTTTTTCAGTCAATATCGGTTCTGATAATGACCATCGGTGGGCTGGCCGGCGCACTATTAACGCCCAGTCTTTCGTTGATCACTGTTCCGCTCTCA
>NZ_JBBGYT010000348.1:0-1168 GCF_037479575.1 Erwinia sp. MYb416 | reverse complement strand
ACACGCGCGAAACACCGGGGTCGGAAGCCGTATCCACCATCTCAAACACCAGATTCAGCAACTGGCGGATAATATGGTTGAACTGCTCCATGACAACGGCATGGGTCAACTGCAAAGCCCGCACCTGCTGTCGCAGGGTGTTCAGTTCCCCCAGCGCCTGCAAGGCAGTTGCGATACGGCTGTACAGACGGCTCGACGCCGGACCATCCTGGCCGTCCTCCGGCAGGACCGGTAGCAGGGCCATCACCGCTTTCTGGCTGCGGGTGACCCGACACCCGCACTGTAGCAGCTCGTCACTGAACAGCTGCCCCGCAGAACAGATCCACAGATTGCTCGCCCCACGTTCGCGCTGAATCTCATGAATTAACTGACTGACTTCCGTTGTCAGCCTGCCGCTTTGTAAAAGGGAGCGCAGGCTGGCGATTTCCCGCTGCCGTGATGCCAGAAGATACGCCAGCGCAGAAGGATAATGATCGCTCATCGACTTAACTCCGCTATTTTTCAAAGGGTCTGGCCAGGCAAATTCCGTGTCGGGGTGCCCCACTAACCTCACAGGCATTTCACTGAAAATAACTATCGCACCTGTTGACAGGAGTGAGACGGAATCAATTAGTCATATTTATTCATTGAAATGCGTGATAGTCAGGCCGCGTATGGTTTTTAAGCAGCTACCATAACGCAGAGCGGAATACCGATTATTGATGCTAATCAAATTGCCGTTTTGTCACCTTTCAGGCAAACTCTGTCACGCTTATAGCAAGCCACTAACATGTTCAACAGGCTCCCGCAATGGTTTCCATTCCCAAAAGCGTCAGGTAAACTGACGTAAGAATTATCTTGATGTAAACCTGTGAGATTTTTTCCTGGAACGTACAGGGTAGTTTACGTTTGATAGCGCGCTATAGCGTCATTCAATGCCGCCATATCGCGTCTGAAAAGAACCCGATTTATAGATGATATTCACGAGGACCAATGTGAAAATTAGCATCGCGTTTACCCTGCTGGCCGTGCTCACTTTAGCGGGATGCAAAGCGCCACCACCGCCTGTCACTGATGACACCGTCGTCAGCAGCGTTGTTGATGGCGTGACGTTAACGCATCGCTATGCGGTGAAAGCCCCCGCATCCTTCACCCCAGTGAATGAGAACTATCGCGCCCTGTATAATGC
>NZ_JBBGYT010000347.1:0-644 GCF_037479575.1 Erwinia sp. MYb416 | reverse complement strand
GTGCAGGGCGACTTTGAACCTGAGTCGGGCTATCGTGCCATGCAGCAAATATTGTCGCAGAAGCAGCGCCCGACGGCCATTTTCTGCGGTGGTGATATTATGGCTATGGGCGCGATTTGCGCAGCAGATGAAATGGGGTTGCGCGTACCGCAGGATATTTCGGTGATCGGTTATGATAACGTGCGCAACGCCCGCTACTTTACGCCCGCACTGACCACCGTCCACCAGCCAAAAGAGCGTCTGGGCGAAACCGCTTTTGATATGTTGCTGGACCGTATCACCAGCAAACGCGAAGACCCGCAAACCATTGAAGTTCACCCTTCACTGATTGAGCGTCGTTCCGTTGCCGATGGCCCTTTCCGCGACTATCGCCGTTAATCACTCACCTGCCACTGGCCGGGATGTTCACTTAACCACTCTGCATTCAGGGTTTCTGTGTTACCCAGATAGTCCAGTAACCAACTTAGCGCCGGTGAGGCGCTTTGTTCAGACCAGCTGAGATAACAGGGACTGTCGGGAAACGGTGACGTCAGCGTCACTTCTCCCAACACGCCTTGTTGCAGCCAGGGCTGGGCAAAATGACCGGGTACCATCCCAACACACAGCCCGGCTCGCAGGCAGTCAAACGCACTTTCCCAGTCAGG
>NZ_JBBGYT010000346.1:0-853 GCF_037479575.1 Erwinia sp. MYb416 | reverse complement strand
GGTAATAGGTGTTACTGTAGTGTCGGCCCAAAGGAACATTGGCGTTAACCGATAGCAGCTTGTTCGATTTGTTCATCCCCTTACTGTGCGAAAAATTCACCGACAGCATGACTTTTTTAATGTTAGCGCCCCAACTCAGCGTATTGTACCGGGTTGATGCAATCCCCTGGTTAAAGCTGCTTTCAGCGTGACTGATTGAGAAAGTCCCCATCCTAGGGGTCACCCAGTTAGCTGACAAGGTGTACTGGGTATTTTCTCTTTGAAAATAATTCGCTTCCGACAGACTGGCCTGACTGATAGCGGCAAACGCAGGTGTATTTTTACTGACGCTGGCACTGACCGAAAGCGCTTCGAAAAGGCGGTAATCTGCCGAGAACAACAACCGCGCACTGCGTGCTCCGTGATAACGGTCATTTGCTGCCGCGATCTGTGCGGCGAGCTGTAACCCCTGCGAGACCCTGTGACCCAGCGATAGCGCTACGGACTGGTATCTATCCGATAACAGCAGGCCCGTTTGCGCCAGTAAACGGCTAAACGGCTTCCAGTTGCGGTTCATGGTCAAAATAGCTGGCGCGCCGTCACCATTTCCCCGAACAGAACGAAGCCTGCCCGCGGCCAGAGAAATACCCTGCCCCCCTGAGGGGTTAACGTTAATCACTCGGTTCGCAGGTACGGTAAAATGCTGCTGCTGGCCGTTAGTTTCCAACACACTAACGTCCAGATCGCTGTTAAGGTTTTTCAGCGGGATGCGATTTAAACGGAAAGGCCCGGCGGGCACCAGCGTGTTGTAGATCAACATGCCGTATTGACGCACTTCCACTCGCGCCTGAGGCGTGCTGGCAATGCCCTCAAC
>NZ_JBBGYT010000345.1:0-2650 GCF_037479575.1 Erwinia sp. MYb416 | reverse complement strand
ATGTTCGGCTTCTGCTGAGGCGGGGAGGCATTCAATCAATACATTGAGGCTGCCGCCGCAGGGCAGCGCGACATCCGGCGACAGCCCTCCTGCGCCGTATCGTATCTGCTGGCTGGGCTGGCGGTAGTCACCCGCTGCCAGCCGCTGTAGAAAATCCTGTTCGATACAGCCGCCGGAAAGCGAACCGCAGACGGCACCCTCTTGAGAAACAGCCAGCAACGAACCCGGCGCACGTGGGGCCGACCCCCAGGTTTGCAGGACGGTGCACAGCCAGATGCAACGCTTCTTGCCAATCCAGTTGAGGGCATTTTCCAGCACCTGAATATCCAGAGAGCTCACCATCAGCATTCCGCCCAGTCGTCAGGGCGATCCACATCGCGTACGCAACCCGGGTCGTCCACCTGCAACAGCAGCGGTGGGGCACCGCTCAAAATAGAACGTGCACCCTCCTGGCCGTGCAGGTCGAGTAAGGCTTCGCGTACGTTGGCACTGAAACCGACAGGGTGACCGACCTGCAGCTTCCACTGCGGGCGGACAATATCGGCAAAGGCCAGTGCCTGACGTACTCGCTTTACAGTACTTAACTGTAACCAGGGCATATCGGCCAGCATCACCAGCCAGCCGGACCCGCCAGGTTGTGCAGCGACACCCGCGGCGATCGAGTCACCCAGAGAATCACTCTCCAGCAGCGTGATACCACAGTGATAACTCCGTGCTGTCTCGATCAACGCGTGATCTTCCGGGCGCAGTACCACATTCACCTGCTTGCCGCAGGCGGCAGTGGCCAGTCGCAGGGTATGTGCCAGTAGCGACAGATTGCCACAGACCTGATGCCTGACCAGCAGCTTATGCCGCCCATCCTGTTCGCGGTAGCGGCGGCTGTAGCCTGCCGCCATCACTAATATCCCCACATCCTTCATTTATTCTGCTCCATGATCCTGCTGACGAATGTCTGCCACCTTGTTCTCCAGATCGATCCAGGGCGTTTGACCGGCGAAATCGGTGCGCAGCCAGTTCAGCAACGTGGCGATCTGGTGATCGCTAAGCTGATGGCGGAAGCCGGGCATGGTGCCCAGATCACGGGTTGCCGGATGGCTGATACCGTCCAGTACAATGCGGATAAGGTTATCGGGCGTAGCGGTATACAGATTGCTGTTCAGCGCCAGCGACGGACGCACACCCAACAGTTGCGGCCCTTTCTGCTGCGAGTGACAGACCATACAGGAGCCGGAATACAGCCGGGCACCTGCGGAGTCCAGGCGTTGTGAACGCTGCTCTGCGCGTGCAGTCAGTTCATCGGCCTGTGACACGGTGGGTGGCTGGAAGCTGACCAGCCAGTGGGCTAATGCCTGCAGATCCTTCTCCGACTGCTGCGACAGCCCGCCCGCGATCACCGGTCCCATCGGGCCTGCTGCTACGCCGTGTTCCGGGGAATATCCGGTACGCAGATAGCGCTGCAACTGCACTTCATCCCAGGCGACAGGTGCCGGAGATCGGTCGTTAAGCGCGGGGGCGATCCAGCCTTCAGCAACACCGCCACTCAGCGCATCACTACCGTGTTTTTCGGCAGCGGCCAGATTACGCGGTGAATGACAGGCGCTACAGTGGCCCAGCCCTGCGGCCAGATAAGCCCCCCGATTCCACATGGCACTCTGCTGCGGGTCCGGTGTGTTTTCTCCCGGGCGCAGGAACAACCAGTTCCATGCTGCCATCCCCTGGTGAATACTGAACGGAAAGGATAACTGTGTTTCCGGCGGCCGATAGCTGACGGCGGGCTGGGTCATCAGAAAGGCGTAAAGGTCCTGCAAATCATCGTTGCTGACTTGCGTGAAGGAGGTGTAGGGAAAAGCCGGGTAAAGATAATGCCCGCGGCGGTCAATACCGTAACGCATCGCGCGCCGGAATGCCGGGTAAGACCAACTGCCAATACCGCTGGTGAGATCCGGGGTGATATTACTGGTGTAGATTGTGCCAAAGGGCGTGTCCATGGCCAGGCCACCGCTGTTGGTCACGCCCCCCGGGCGCGTGTGACAGGCGCTACAGTCGCCCAGCGCCGCCAGTGTTTTTCCTCTACTGATGCTGCCGACAGAAAATTGTGCAGCATCCGGAGGGGAAATCGGGGCAATCTCGGGTTGCAGACTGAATATCGCCCCGGCGACAACCAGTGCCAGTATCGTCCCGGCTGACATGCGCAGCCATTTATTCTTGCGAATCATACGTGACCTCCCTGTAGCGCGCGCAGAACACGCTCCGGGGTAAATGGCGGCGCGCGGAAACGGATGCCGGTCGCATCAAACAGTGCGTTAGCGATAGCTGCCGCACCCGGAACGGACGCGGATTCACCAGCACCCATAGCGGGTTCATCCGGGTAGTCCATCAGCCCGATCTGGATATCAGGCAGTTCGTCAAAACGCAGCAGCGGATAGCTGCCCCATTCAAGTGATGTCGTCCCGCTTGCATCAAACGTGACAAACTCCTTCAACACCCGGCTGGCACATTGAATAATATTGCCGTGCACCTGATGGCGCACCCCGTCCGGGTTGACCATTTGCCCGCAGTCGTGGTTGACGAAGATTTTGTTCAGCGTGATCTCCCCGGTTTGGCGATTAACGCTTAAATCACAGACCCAGGCAGCCCAGGCAGCACCAAA
>NZ_JBBGYT010000344.1:0-857 GCF_037479575.1 Erwinia sp. MYb416 | reverse complement strand
GTGACGTAACGCATGGCTGGAAGTTCGATATTTCCCATCTGCGCATTGCTGACAGCCTGCTGGTCTGGCAGCAAAGTAACGGTGAACAACTGAACGTGCGTGATTTTAATCTGGCGCTGGATCAGACGCAGCCTCGCCGTGCACATATCACGCTGAGCAGCCGGATTAACCGTGACCAGCGCGAGTTGCAGGTGAGCATGGATAGCGATCTGGATATTACCGATTATCCGCGACACGTTGGTGCGGTCATCAATCAGTTCGATTACCAACTCAAAGGGGCCGATCTTCCTCAGGACGGCGTGAAGGGCAGCGCCCGGATGAAAGCCCACTGGACGTCGCCAACCCGTCAGTTCAGTCTTGAAGATATCAGTCTCAGTGCCAATGACAGTCAGCTCACCGGCACGGTGTCCGGATCGCTGGGCACGCGCCCCCAGGTGGTTGCCAGTCTGCACGCGGCCAGTCTCAATCTGGATGCCTTACTGGGCCTGAACCCGGTTTCTGCCGGGGGGGGCACCGGGGCCGAACAGCGTTCCGGCCCTGCACCGGTGATTGCTGCGTTGCCAGAGTATGATAATGCCAATTCCCCGCTCAATGCGATGGACGGCCAACTCTCCCTCGTGGCCGATAAACTCAACTGGCGCGGGCTGCAGATGAACAATGTGCAGCTGGACGCCGCCAGTGAAGAGGGGTTACTGACGGTGAAAACCTTCAATGGCCAGGCCGCTGACGGCAGTTTCTCTCTGCCGGGTACGATTGATGTGCGTAGCGCCCAGACTAAAGTGGCCTTCCAGCCAGACCTGAAGCAGTTTGCACTCACTCCGTTATTGAATGGGTTTGAATTGCCAAACAACATCAGT
>NZ_JBBGYT010000343.1:0-1161 GCF_037479575.1 Erwinia sp. MYb416 | reverse complement strand
CGCGCGAGCCTGGCAAGCGGTCGCACGTTACCGATCGATCTGGTGATGCACGCGCCAGAGCGATTCAGTTCGCTGACGGTAGCGGCACTACTCAGCCAAATTAAAAGCTTCGCGCCTTTTCGGCTGACGCTGCGCTGCCACATTTATGAGGAAATCGCGCCTGAGGAGCTGCAACGTGAGCTGCGCCGCTGTGGCAATGACAGCTACGGGGTCCTGCTCAAGGCAAGCGATCACCTTTTGCTGGAGAGCGCAATTGCCGAACTGGCGGCGATCAACGTGCCGGTGGTGACGCTCGTTACTGACTTGCCACGTAGCGAGCGGATCCGTTATGTCGGCATGGATAATGAAGGTGCTGGCCGAACGGCGGCCTGGCTGATGTCGCGGTGGCTATCTGCAGAAGTGCAAACGGTCGCCGTGGTGATCAGCAGCACGGGCTTTCGCGGAGAAGAGCAGCGAATGGAGGGCTTCATTCAGGCGTTGAGTCAGCGGGCCCCGTATTTGCAGATTAAAGCTGTCAGTGAAGGTTACGGTATCGATACACTGACGTTTAAACAGATGTGTGCCGCGCTTGAACAGGATCATTCGATTCATTCTGTTTACAGCGTGGGCGGAGGAAATAGTGCCGTTTTGCAGGCTTTTTCAGCGATGCAACGAGACATAAAAGTCTTTATTGGACACGACCTTGATGAAGAGAATCGCAGGCTACTGGCTGCTGAAGAGATGGATGCAGTGATTGACCATGATCTGCAAGAAGATGCGCGAGCTGCATTTGGTGCCATCCTGCGTTTTCATGGTTTTTTGCCAAAAACAGAAGATGAAACGGCATCATCTCGCGTCATTGTCGTCACGCCGTTCAATATTTAAAGCACTTGCGATGGCAACTCATTGATACGAAATTCTTGTCGCTAGTTTGGCTAAAAGTAGTACGCCAGACTAGCGGTAAACAATCAGTAAAGTGTGTTTTTCAACCGCTCCGGCAAGGCCTCGTCGTAAGCCAAACCATCAATTTCTGACCGTGAAATCATACTCAGGATACTCCCTGTGCTGGGAAGAGACTGCCTGTCAATTTGTGCGGCTGGATCCCAGAGTTTTGAGCGAATGATTGCTCTACTACACTGGAAAAAAACGCTTTCCACTGAAATGCGTAGCACCGTTTTAGGG
>NZ_JBBGYT010000342.1:0-662 GCF_037479575.1 Erwinia sp. MYb416 | reverse complement strand
CAACAAGCAGGTGCTGAAGTTTGGTGAGTTCACGCTGAAATCAGGGCGCAAAAGCCCTTATTTCTTTAACGCCGGTCTGTTCAATACCGGGCGTGACCTTGCCCTGCTGGGCCGTTTCTATGCCCAGGCACTGGTGGATTCTGGTATCGATTTCGATCTGGTCTTTGGCCCGGCCTATAAAGGCATCCCGATTGCGACTACAACGGTGGTAGCTCTGGCCGATCATCACGATCGTGATGTGCCCTACTGTTTTAACCGCAAAGAAGCCAAAACCCATGGCGAGGGTGGCACGCTGGTGGGTAGCACGTTGCAGGGTAAAATCATGCTGGTGGATGATGTGATCACCGCAGGCACGGCTATTCGTGAATCGATGGAAATTATCGCGGCACATCAGGCGACGCTGGCTGGCGTGTTGATTTCCCTCGACCGCCAGGAGCGCGGACGTGGCGCAATCTCTGCGATTCAGGAAGTGGAACGTGATTACGGATGTCAGGTGATTTCGATTATCACACTGAAAGAACTGATTGCTTACCTGGAAGAACAGCCAGAAATGGCCGATCACCTGATTGCTGTACGCGCTTATCGCAGTGAGTTTGGTATCTGAGGGGATGTCGTTGTGCGGGGCGACCGTTTTTCTGGTCGACCCGCAACATTACACGAGT
>NZ_JBBGYT010000341.1:0-708 GCF_037479575.1 Erwinia sp. MYb416 | reverse complement strand
CCATAACGACGCGGTCGCCAGGGACAATCAGTTTTTCCAGCATGGCGATCAAATCATCGGTAGGGAGAACTTTATGGGTGAGCCCGAGGCTGGCAATACGGCGCTGTTTTTCGCGGCGGCGCGTATCCCAGATACGGGGGGATGGTTGGGTAAGCATGATGTAACCTCCTGTGAGCGCATCCTGCAGGGATGCTTCAGTCTGGTTACCGAGTCTGCACGCCGGGGCGCAGTCAAACAATTACGCCCAGTGCTATAACCATTACGCCAGGCGTAACGGTTTTTAAAATAGTAATTAAATCAGATGTGTAATGATTTTAAATCGGGATCGTGGTCACAATGCTATCGCGCTAAATGCACAAAGGCGGGCAGATAATGGCAGAAGCCCGTGTGCTTGTAGTGCGGTGACAGGGCTGAGGCCGGGGTGAGCACGCCGGATCGGCAAAAGACGCACCCATGCGGGCCTCGTCACGCAGCGTCCTGGCGCGTGCCGTCCGGCTTACCTCACCCGGCCCCATCCCCGCACAAACGGTGCCCGTATTAGAAAAGGGGGTTAATTAGCATATAGGATCGTTTCGTAAGCCGTAGGTGCAGGCATAAGGATCGGTCCATTGGTTGTCTTTATGGAAGAAGACGGATGATTTCCCATTCTCAAAAACAACAATCCCTAAACCGCTGGATTGTACTGTCCATCGACCTGAAGTGCCGTCT
>NZ_JBBGYT010000340.1:0-1092 GCF_037479575.1 Erwinia sp. MYb416 | reverse complement strand
ATTAAATATCGCAATAGGAATTTTCAATGAAGTTTGATACCGCTAAGATAATTTATTCAATATAATATACCACAAGCGTAGTATTGAGAATGCACGGAGAGACGTTTACAGGACATTGATAAGGCGTCTCCGGTTAAGGACAACTTCAGGTATTAATCATGCGAAAAAATCACATCACCATTGTCATCCGTGACCCAAATCGCTTTTATATTAGAGGGTTAACGAATTGTCTTACTGAAAACTTTTCTCTCCATAACATTCATACTGATTTTACCGATTGTGCTTTTAACAGCCGGGCAAAAATGATCTTCCTGGCGGAGGAATCACTTTCCATCGCCAATATACATTATTTAAATCGCCGGATGTCGATACGACCGATGTGTATATTCATTATTAAAAATAGCGATAGTGATGACGAGCCATCAGAGGGGATAGTGCACAATATTAGTCACTACACCACCCTCTATCGCAACCAACCAGTGGAGAGCATGTTATCGGTGGTCAATGAACAACTGGAGCAGCTCAATAGTACGCGTAGCGCCTTTGTTAAACCGTGTTCAGTGGTTAGCCGTACGGATACGAATCTGACAAGACGTGAAACAGAGATTCTCCGCTATCTGGCACGCGGTATCAGTAATGGTGGGGTGGCACGTTTCCTCCATATCAGCGAAAAAACCGTCAGTGCACATAAACGGAATATTATGTGCAAACTCAATATGATTCGCCCTGCTGAACTGAACTACTGGTTAATTCAGGAAGGCTGGTGTGAATCCATTCGTACTGGCGACCAATTTCATTAATTCTGGCAGGATGTGATACAGCGCAAAAATGCGATATCCCGATACCCTATCGGGGTGAATCATCATCCGTAAAGTTATTCAATTAGAGTTATTTTTATGATGGCAATTCGTAATATTTCATTGAAATTTATCATCAATATATCCGCTATATTGTTCATTTTCTCTCTTTCTGGCTGCCAGGCAACATCGCAGAAAATGCGTGCGGCATCCGCGCAGTCCGCACAGGCCGCATACACTGCAAAATACATTAAACAAAATGAGAACCTGAAAAAGTGCCAGACTCAGCTCCAGG
>NZ_JBBGYT010000339.1:0-711 GCF_037479575.1 Erwinia sp. MYb416 | reverse complement strand
TACAACAGCTAAACAGCTTACGGATCTTCCCCTTAAAAAGCACAGTCTGCGCTCCTCCATTTCTACACTGGCCTTGCTCTCACTGCCGATATTGAACGCCATCCCTCTTACCTCAGCTACGGCTGCAGAGATTCATCTTGGTGCAGCTGGAGCAACAGGTGCCAAAGGAGAACAAGGGATTGCAGGTTTGCCGGGCAGTGGGCGCAATACCGTTGCACCAGGCACGAACGAAACCCAGAGCTTCAGCGAGATGACAGGACGTCACACTATTACGCTAGGGGGTAAAGGTGGCAATGGCGGTGATGGCGCCGATGCCGGCCTTAGCGGAAGTGCGGGCAATGGATATCACGGGAGCCGCGGAGGCAATGGCACGGATGGCAAAAACGGTGAGGATTTTAACGCTGTTCCAGGCAGTAGTGGAAGCTCAGGCGGCAATGCCAACCCGGCGAAAGATGGAAGCAGCGGTACCCGTGGTGGCCAGGGGGGTGACGGCACTTCAGGACAAGCTGGTGGTTCAGGAACACTGACTGTTGAGGGCGGGGATGCCTCGTTTGACTCCATCACTCTGGGTGGTAACGGCAGTGATGGCGGTGCTGCAGGTAATGCCTCAGCAGGAACCGCAGGAGGGAATGGCGGTAATGGAGGCACCGGCGGTGATGGTGGCAACGGTGGTAACGGCGGCGATGGTTCCAATACAGAACACTTTAATGG
>NZ_JBBGYT010000338.1:0-784 GCF_037479575.1 Erwinia sp. MYb416 | reverse complement strand
GGATAAAACACAACGAGAGAGTACTTTCCATGTTTCTTAAGTTGTACCAGGTTGACGCCTTTTCTGACCGCGTCTTTGGCGGAAATCCCGCGGCCGTTTTGGTGCTTGATAAATGGTTATCGGGCAACTGAATGTTGAGGTAAAAGAGGACGGCTACCTACTCGATCTGCCCTGCATTCCCCCTGAAGAGATGACACGGCTTCCGGAGATAATCCAGCCTGTTTTCAGCGGTAAGGTACAGCACTGGTTCAGAAATTTCGAAAATATTTTTGTGGTTCTGAACGGCGAAGACGCGGTCAGATCATACCAGCCAGATTTGCACCTGCTTGCCAGACTCGGACCGGTTGGCGTGGTAATAACAGGCCAGAGTTCGGGAAGCCAGTACGATTTCGTTTCACGTTATTTTGCTCCGGGCGCGGGAATTCCGTAAGACCCTGTCACCGGTTCCATTCATGCAACTCTGGTGCCCTATTGGGCTGAAAGGCTGGGGAAAAAAACGTGTCTGCATTGCAGGCGTCCCTGCGAGGTGGACATCTGATGTGTGAGTTAAAAGAAAACAGAGTCATCATTGAAGGTAAGGCGGTGACGTTCATGAAGGCGGAGATTTGCGTACCTGACTGGTTTATGAAGTCTGACTCGGCAAGTCAGGAATAGAGTTCAATTAGTTAATGAGTAACAGGAGAGCGCTGAGGCGCTCCGTTCCTTTTTTCACGCTCTAACTTTATTTACCATTTATGATTACAGGCCACAACGTCCGCTCCTCGCCCATGGCAGACAGCAGACC
>NZ_JBBGYT010000337.1:1257-1791 GCF_037479575.1 Erwinia sp. MYb416 | reverse complement strand
GCTGTGGCGGCAGTTTTATCAATCATTCGCATCAGCCAACCGGCAGTTTTATTTGCAGCCTGTGCCAGCCCCCCTCACGTGCGGTAAAAAAACGCAGAACCGTCGCCCTTTCTTCGCAACAACCTGAGAATGCAGAATAGGGCGACTGACTCATCATAATAAATTTCTTTCCTTTTCTTCCCGCGCACGCTTTGTCCAGGCAAAGCCTGGAAAAGCTCTATCCTGTATAGAGCACATTAGAACAATGCATTATCTCAAGAGGAGAAAAGATGGGATTTCTTGGATGGACCGCTGCCACAGGGGGGTTGTTATTATTGATGTCGCTGGCATCGGGCTGGATAAGCCGGGGGCCAGTGACGGCTTTTGCTCTCTATTTAATCGCCGGGATACTGTGTGGCCCCTGGGTGCTTAACCTGCTACAGATTGATATTGCTGCTCATGCCCACCTCGCAAAAAATCTGACTGAAATCGCAATGGCGGCCTCACTGTTTATTACCGGGCTAAAACTGCGCCTGCCGCTGAACAGTCCCGGCT
>NZ_JBBGYT010000337.1:0-1220 GCF_037479575.1 Erwinia sp. MYb416 | reverse complement strand
GTGCTGGCCAGTCTGATCTCGGTGAACGACGCACGCGATGACGATAATCTGCGCGTCTCGCTCTCCAGTGAAGCCGGGTTGAATGACGGCACCGCCCTGCCACTGCTGATGCTGGCAGTATTGCTGCTCACCGGCAGCGGAGAAATCTCCTGGGCGTTATTCAGCCACTGGGCGCTGGTGGATGTTCTCTGGGCGGTGGCAGGAGGAAGCCTGATCGGCTTTGTGCTGGGTCGACTGATTGGGCAGTATGCCTCGCACCTGCGCCATACGCATCAGGATGTCGCCCCCAATGATTTTCTCGCGCTGGCGCTGATTGCACTCAGCTACGCCATTGCACAGTCTCTGGATGCCTCAGGCTTTCTGTCGGCCTTTGCTGCCGGGGTCGGTTTACGCCGCGCCGAGATGCGCGTGGTACGCCATTTTCCAACGGAAGAGTTTCAGGAGAGTGATTACCATCCACCTGCGGAGGAACTGGTCAATCCTAATGCCCGCCATCAGGGGGAACAGACCAATCCGGTCGGATCGGCCGGACTGGTGGTGAGCGATGCGCTTTCATTTGGCGATACAATTGAACGCCTGTTTGCCGCGGCCATTATTATTGTGCTGGGTGTGACGCTGGCCCAGCACTGGAACATTACCGGGCTCCTGCTGGCTGCCCTGCTGTTTTTCGCCATCCGGCCGCTCTCAGTCTGGCTTGCCACACTGGGAGCCGATACCCCGCCGTTACAACGCGCCACCATCGGCTGGCTGGGGATACGCGGCATTGGCAGTATCAACTACATTGCCTGGGCCTATACCCACGGGCTGGATGGCCCGGAGGCGGCACGCATGGCCGATATGGCGTTCACGCTTATCGTTGCCAGCGTGGTGGTACATGGTATTTCCGTCACGCCGTTACTGAACTGGCGTCAGTCACGCCTTCGCCGCGACTAACGTCAGATTTATGTCTGTTCATTGCCTGGCTGCTTAAATCCCGCTGGCCGGGCAAGATAGACCTTCAGAATATCGTGCTTCACCATAATGCGCAGGATGCCGGCAAACACCAGAAACTCTGACAGCACCAGGGAACTGGCCGCGCCGATGGCACCATATTGCCATGCCAGCAGGCAGCAGATCGGGATGTTAATCAGCCCGACAATAAACATCACATGCATACGCTGTTTCGCCAGGCCGTACGGGATAAGGATTTGCAGTCCGGCCGGGTAACTGATATTGCCAAA
>NZ_JBBGYT010000336.1:0-616 GCF_037479575.1 Erwinia sp. MYb416 | reverse complement strand
GGATGAGGGGGTGAGTCAGAAGAACGGCTTATACCCCCACAGACAGTCATCCGGGAGTATAAGCCGTTTTTTACAGCTTAGTGCAGCTTGAGGCGTGGACGGATCGCGCGGTTGATACTGCCCACCAGCACCATCAACCCAGTTTTAAAGTAACCGTGCAGCGCAACCTGGTGCATGCGGTACAGCGAGATATAGACGAAACGCGCAATACGCCCCTCGACCATCATCGAACCACGCATCAGATTGCCCATCAGACTCCCCACGGTGCTGAAGCGGGACAGTGAGACCAGTGAACCGTGATCTTTATAGACATACGGCTTCTGCGGTTGCCCTTTCATCTCCGCCAGAATATTGGCCAGCACGCGTGAGGCCATCTGATGTGCGGACTGAGCACGCGGAGGAACAAAACCACCGGACGGCAACGCACAGGACGCACAGTCGCCAATCGCGTAGATGTTCGGATCACGGGTCGTCTGTAAGGTTGGCTCAACCACCAGCTGGTTAATACGGTTGGTTTCCAGCCCACCCAGCTCTTTCATAAAGTCCGGTGCCTTGATCCCCGCCGCCCAGACCATCAGATCGGCATCAATAAATTCGCCGCTCTTGGTGTTCAGGC
>NZ_JBBGYT010000335.1:0-1403 GCF_037479575.1 Erwinia sp. MYb416 | reverse complement strand
TTTGAGCAGGCGCTATCCACGGCTAACCGTCAGCTACGTGAGTTGTTAACCACTTTCCGTCTGAGCATTGAGCCTGCCAGCCTGGCGCGGGCGCTGGAACAGGTGATCGCCCCACTGCGCCCACAAAGCACGGCCGCCATCACACTAGCGTGCCAGATGGATGTCCAGCTGGTGGCCCAACAGCATATCCATGTATTACAGATCGTACGTGAAGCCCTGCTCAATGCGGTACGTCATGCTCATGCAACGGAAATCTGTGTCAGTGGCGATAACCATCCCACAGAAGGGATAACCCTCACCATCTGCGATAACGGCGTGGGTATGGCCACAATCGAAGAGCCGGAAGGACATTACGGCCTGAATATTATGCATGAACGCGCTGCCCTGCTGAACGGCGAATTAACGATTGCGCGTCATGCGAACGGAGGCACCTGCGTGTCTTTGCACTTTAAACCGCTCACTGAAAGCGGACCGGGAAAGGAATAATGATCATGGAAGAGCATAAAAAAATCAGTGTGATGATTGTCGACGATCATCCGTTGATGCGTCAGGGCATTCGCCAGCTACTGGCGCTGGAACCCCTTTTTAACATTGTGGCTGACGTCAGTAACGGTGAAGACGCCCTGATCAGCGCACGGGAACTGCACCCGGCGTTAATCCTGTTAGACCTGAATATGAAGGGGTTATCCGGGCTGGAGACACTGCATGCACTGAGAGCCGAGAATATCCTTTCACGTGTCATCGTGCTGACCGTCTCTGACCATCGCCGCGACATTGCCGCCCTGCTGGAGGCTGGCGTCAATGGTTACCTCCTGAAAGACAGCGAACCGGAAACGTTACTGCATCACATTATTTTGGTGGCCAAAGGCGGTAGCGCCTTCAGTGCGCCATTAGAGGCATTGCGTTACCACGATAACGGAAAGGCCGACCCGTTCATCAACCTGACGCTTCGTGAACGGGATGTGATGAAAGCGGTGGCGTTGGGTCTTTCCAATAAAGAGGTGGCAGAGAAGCTGGAGATTTCAGATCAAACGGTCAAAGTGCATATGCGCAACGTCACACGCAAACTAAATGTACGCTCCAGGGTAGCGGCTACCGTGCTGTGGCTGGCGTCGCATCACGCCGGTGTGTAACGAAAACGCGTCGGGTCAGCACGATAATTTACATATTCTCCTCAATTTCTCCACGATTGTTCGCGCAACCACGAGTAAAGTGATTCACTGCCGGAGCGCGTTGAATAATTAGAGAAATTTGCTCCGCAGTGAACGCTCAAACGCCGCAGGGAACACAGGCATTCTTTTCTTCTTTTTCAGACAACATGCTGCGGAGCTTGAGATGGCGAATTTCTTTATCGACCGCCCGATATTTGCCTGGGTACTGGCGATCCTTATGTGCCTGACGGG
>NZ_JBBGYT010000334.1:0-1016 GCF_037479575.1 Erwinia sp. MYb416 | reverse complement strand
GTATTTATCCTGTCCTGCTGCTGTTGCCACGCAGTCTGTGCCTGGCGAACGGCCTGCACATGCTGTTCCGTCTCTGCCCGCAGCTGCTGCTGTGCAGTCGTAACATCGCGATCGCCAAACAATGTCTGGCGCTGCTGCTGACACTGTTTCAGCGTTTCCTGCTGTTGTTGCAAGCGCTGGTCGAGCTGCGCCAGGCGTGCCTGTTGTTGTTGTAACTCTTCTTCCAGCGCCTGTTGGCGGCTGGAGAGTGTCGCCAGTTCAGGGGCCAGTGCTGCCAGCGCCTCACTGTTGCTGCGCCACTGTTGCCACTGCGTTTCGCGCAGCTGCAGCCAGCGCTGATAATCACCATCCTGCGGCAGTGTCAGACCCAGCGGTGCAACCCCTTCTGCCAGCTTGATGCGCAGCTGCTGTGCGCGCTGTTCATCCTGAGTGAGCTGTTGCTGCTGTTCGCTCAGTGTCTGCGTAGCGGCGGTTAACTGCTGCTGCTGAAGCTGAATTTGCTGTTGCAGGGCCTGCCAGGCCTGCTGATGCTGATACAGCGCCTCTTTTTGCTGCTGGCAGTGGCGCAACGCTTGCTCCAGCTGCTGTAACTGCTGCAGCTGTGTCGCTTCCTGCTCATCCTGCTGTGCCAGCCATTCGCTGGTCTGCTGATGCTGCTGCGGGCTGAGTGACAGTGCCAGGGCTGTGGTGGCGGACTGCCATTGTTGCTCCACTTGCTGCATCTGCTGGTTCAGCTCAGCCTCTTCCTGCAACAGGCGCTCATCCTGCTGTTGCGCCTGTTTAAGCTGTGCCGCGCAGGCACTGCCCTGATCTTTCAGCTGTTCAACATCTCGCTTTAATGCGTCCAGCCGCTGCTGATTTTCTGACAGCTGCAACGCCTGATACTGCTGCACGGCCGGATGGGTTTCCGAACCGCACAGCGGGCAGGGCTGGCCCGGTTCCAACTGTGCCCGGTGCTGTTCCAGATCGGCAATACGTCGCTCCAGCTCACAGCGCTTTTCCAGGTCCTGCTGATG
>NZ_JBBGYT010000333.1:0-1073 GCF_037479575.1 Erwinia sp. MYb416 | reverse complement strand
GAAATGACGCACGTGAACCAGAGTACGTTGCTAGCATCGCTTGAAGCGACCAAGCGTCATACCAGTGCAGGGCAATATCTGATTATGCTGTATATCAAGATGGGGGTATTTACAGGTGGAAAAGTCAGTATCAGGTGTTACGAGAAATTTTAAAAAAAATATTATTAATAAGGTCGTGATGCTGGTGACAGTTGTGCCTTTCTTTCATCCTGCCTGGTCTTTCAGGGATGGCGAAATCTCAAATGTACACGGTACCTATCAGTTCAATATTCCATTGAAATCTCTGGATATTACAAATAACACCCCTGGTGCTACAATAAGTACTAGTTGGAGTGTTAGTCAAGACTATCGTGCTAATACTCACTGTTCTAAAGAGATAGAAGTAAATGATTCGGTATATTATACGAGTAGAACGAAGATGCCTTCATCAACAGTGAATCCAGGGTATCTTTTCCTAAATGACTATTTTGATGTAAAGGTGGAGATGTATATTTCGGGAAATTATAATGCTTATGTTTCCGTGCCCTTTACTAATGTGTCTAATAATTATCCTATGAAAGTAAAATGTGTTCCGCCATATTCAGCTCTGGGGTTTTCAGTGGGAACCGGTAATAGTGGACGAGTGATTTTTAAGACCACCAGGCCTATCGTTAATGGAATGAATGTGAATAAGCTGGAAGCGATAGAGCTTTATGGAAGATTAGGAAATGGCCCGGTACCGACTACCAAAGCCCTGTCAAGGGTCGTCCTGGAGTTAGGCATTATAACAGTGCCGGATAAGTGTGTGATTAATAAAGGAACGCCCATTTCTATCGAGTTTGGCCCCGTTGGCAGCACCAGCGCCCAGTTGAATGGTGAGAATTATAAAAAACCTCTTTCCATCGAGGTAGCGTGTTCCGGTGGAAGCTTCGATAGCGGAACACTGGCTGTTAAATTAGGTGTCCAGCCGGCAGGTTCGGGGACCGCAGGCTTCAACAGGAACTATTTGGGGACCACAGGAACGGTGAATCGTAAAGATTTGGGCATTGTTATTCGCAACAAAAATAATGAGGTGGTTAAACCCAATACCTTTT
>NZ_JBBGYT010000332.1:0-1148 GCF_037479575.1 Erwinia sp. MYb416 | reverse complement strand
CATCAGGCACCGACCGGCAGTGATGTGCGGGCGATTGCGGGGGTTATTTCTTCTTAAACACGGTGCTGGTGGGTTTTGGGGCTAAATAGGTTAGCCCCTTACTTCAATGATAAAGCTACCCAGCAGTCAGGTATCTTTGAGCTTCCTGCACCGATGCTGCTGGTAAAACCCGCCTGCCAGCGCGCCGAACACCGTTAAAAGCGCAGCAGTAATCAGAAACAATCCAACGTTTTGATTCATCTCATCATCACTGAGCACCGGGCCGATGATCAGATCGGATAGTAGTGGAAATACAGCAAAGGTTACGCCAAATCCCACCACCGCGCCTAAAAACGAAAACAGAAACCGTTTCATCGTACCTTGCAAAACCCCACCTTCAGCGTTCAGTCACAAAGCCCATTTATTAACACATTTCCGTTTAGCAAAAAGTCCAATGTGGATGGGGTGTGATAATGAATAGGGATATTTATATTGATGATGGCATCTTAATGCCTGCTTTTGTTTGCCTGTCGACCAGCGACATGAACTGGCTGGTTCATGGTTTTTACGATGCGTATAAATAGCCCCGTAAGCCAATGGACGTGAGTGCTTATCCTCTCGCAAATGGCTCAATCGACAGGATGTCATACGCACATTTATCTCAAAATAACATCATGCAAACAGGGGCTTTTATGACATATCCAACAAGTAAACTGAATGGTCTGGTCGGTTTTGCCAAAGCAGCCAATGTTACGGGCGGCTGGAATGGATCGGTGGTGGAAATTAATACACTGGCACAGCTTAATCAGTATGTGGGCGACAGTACGGCGCGGGTACTGGTGATTAACAGTAATATCACCGCCTCAAGTCTGACGAAAGTGAATCTTGGGTCGAATAAAACCATTGTGGGTTCATTCCAGAACCGTACCTTAAACAATATCCATTTCCGTGCGACGACCACCTCACAGAACATTATTTTCCAGAACCTGATTTTCCAGCATTCGGTGAATATTAAAGCCAATGATGATATCCAGCTTTACCTGAACTACGGCAGTAAATACTGGATCGATCACTGCTCATTCGTCGGCCACACCTGGTCAGATGGTGACGGCAGCCTGGATAAATTGCTGTATATCGGTGAGAAAGCTGACTACGCGACCATCAGTAAC
>NZ_JBBGYT010000331.1:0-1060 GCF_037479575.1 Erwinia sp. MYb416 | reverse complement strand
GTGAAAACATTGATTGGAAACCAAATAGAAAGAATAATAATTATTCATCATAACCATGCTAATTAAAAAATCAGGAAGTTAAATATATGAGCAGGCGTTTATGTAGGGATAATCGTACAAAAGTACGAAACATTCCTCGTCGTATTAAATCACTTAACCGTTGGGCCAAAACCTTTCTCAATCCAGATCGCGCAGTTTTTTCTATGAGCGAGCACTACTGGAATTACAAGATTCCGATAGAAATCAATCTTATACAAGGAAAACACAGCAAACAGAAAACTAAAGCAGAGTGTGCACAAGCCATGATTAATGCTTGTTCTAACTTGATACTCGCCACAGCAGATTGTGGTAATACGCCTCGAATTACTGCCGTAATTTGCCTTCCGGATATGTTTACCAGTGAAGTATGTTTATTTCGTTCTGAAGAATACTTTCAAGGCTTCATCACAGAAGGTAGCTCTGAGAATGGCTCATCAGTCCTACTCAAAGAACGTAGTCTCGCCAGGGAATGGGGGCTGACTCTCCCGGATGGTTTGCAGGAATTAGGGATTACACTTGATTACTATGGTGGTGACGACCCGGATGACTGGTTTTCAGGCGAACGCTGGTATTATGGGCAGCTACAGTGACCGATGCTATTTACTAACCGTCATGACCTGCCCCCAGGATTAGATACAACGCTCACTTAGTCATGTCGGATCCTTCCCTATCTGAATTACCCTTTCTCCAGGCCGCCGCAAATTCAGACGGCGTCCGATAATTCAGCGCAGAGTGCGGGCGGCACTCATTATAATCCTGACGCCATTCACTGATGGTTTTCCTGGCATGACTGACGTCACTGAACCAGTGTTCATTCATGCATTCATCGCGAAAGCGTCCGTTAAAACTCTCAATAAATCCGTTCTGTGTCGGCTTGCCGGGCTGGATACGTTGCAGCTCCACGCCATGCTCAAAGGCTCATTGATCGAGCGCGCGGCAGGTAAATTCCGGGACCTGATCAGTTCTTATCGTCGCCGGATAGCCGCGAAACAGCGCAATGCTGTCCAGAATACGCGTGACC
>NZ_JBBGYT010000330.1:0-1352 GCF_037479575.1 Erwinia sp. MYb416 | reverse complement strand
TGGGTGCCGCAGCGGCACAGATTGAACGCCAGCTCATTTTTAATCTGCTGCTCGGATGCCTGCGGGTTGCGCCGGAAAAGTGCCACCAGCGTCATGATCATACCGTTGGTGCAGTAGCCACACTGCGCGGCTTGTTCATCGATAAAGCCTTGTTGTACCGGGTGCAACCCATCATCCTCTGCCAACCCTTCCAGGGTCGTGACTTGCCTGCCGGCAACAGTATGGACAGGTACGCTACAGGAGCGGGCGGCCACACCATCAATATTGATGGTACAGGCGCCACATTCGCCAATGCCGCAGCCAAACTTTGGGCCATTTAACTGGAAGTCATTACGCAATATATAAAGAAGGGGGGTATCTGAGTGCGCATCGTCAATTGAGAAGCGCTGGCCGTTAAGCGTGAAGTCCATAGCAAATCATCCCTTGATGGCCCGTTCTTTCCGTTTGTTCGTTTACGGGCCAGATACAAAAATGCCCCTGAAGAATTCAGGGGCACAATGGGAATGTTATGCTATTTATCAGACACGGGTAATGAAATTTCCTGCCGTAAGCACTTTAAATCAAGGACTATTCTTACTTCGGAGTTTTTCCTTTTAGCAGTTTGCGAACCCAGTAGCGGTTCGGGCTGGTGGCGGCCAGGGCGGTGCTGTCGAGCGGGATCGGTTCGCCACACAGCTGCGCCGCCAGCACTTCTGCTGCCAGCGGGCCGCTGCACAGTCCACGCGAACCCAGCGCACCCAGCACAAACACGCCCGGATAAACCGGCGCGGGTTCAGCCTGCTGCTGCTGTGCCAGCGTTTCGTACTGGTGCAGCGTAGCGGCATAGTCCGGCAGTGCACCCATCATCGGGAGATGATCGCGCGTGGCGGCGCGAACGCCGCAGCGTGCTTTAGCGTCACTGACATCAATTTCCTGCGGCCATCCGGCATCCGGCAGACAGCGAAGCAGGCGATCACGGTTCTCCAATTGGTCGTCGGCGCGGTATTCGGTAGCGGTATCGCCGCGATGATAGCTGGCACCAATGCAGTGCTGCTGAAACTGCGGGCTGACCGGCGTCAGATAGCCGTCGTAGCACAGCACCTGTTTCAGCGCAGACAGCGCGTCCGTGGTGGGCACGTGGCTGACCTGGCCACTTACCGCATAGAGGGGCAACTTTTCACTCTGAGTGAAATCCGTCAGACGGTGACCGGTTGCCAGCACCAGGTTACGGTGTGTGCAGTCAGGCTGCGTGCGGAAGCTCAGCTGCCAGCCTGCCGGATGTGGCGTTAACTGCGTGATCTCCTGCTGCCAGAGCAGGGTCGCTCCCTGCTCTGCGGCCAGCTGCCACAGCCCGGTGGTCAGTTCTGCTGGAG
>NZ_JBBGYT010000329.1:0-1582 GCF_037479575.1 Erwinia sp. MYb416 | reverse complement strand
CGCGCAGTGTGGCCTTCAGGCGAGGCTGCGGAAAAAAAAGTCAGGCCCCACAGCGTCAGAAAGAGGAAGGGCGCTTTCCTTTTTGTCATTACGTTTTTCATAAAAACCTGTTAAATCAATTAATTAAAAGTTGGCACGTATATTGCTATATGCGTGTGATTCATTGATCAACTGAGGTTTTAACGTGGGAATAAGTTTTGACAAATCATTAGGCATTCATCCTGCCGCACTACAGCTTCGACTTTCCCGAGCTGAACTGTTGTCGGCGAACCTGGCCAATGTTGATACCCCCAACTTTCAGGCTAAAGATATTGATTTTGCCGCTGAGATGCAACGTTTTCAGAGCAAAAGCTTACTGAATGGGTCACTTTCAGTGAAATATCGCGTGCCTTATCAGCCATCTACGGATGGCAACACCGTTGCCCTGGATGTAGAGCAGGCAGAATTCGCGAAAAACCAGCTGGATTACCAAACCAGCCTGCAATTTTTGAATTCGAAACTAACCGGGCTTAAGCAGGCCATTGAGGGGAAATAACCATGTCATTTAACGACATTTATCGCGTTTCAGGATCGGCGATGACGGCGCAAACGGTGCGCCTTAATACCATCGCCAGTAACCTGGCAAACGCTGAATCACCGGCGGCCAGCGCTGACGCGACCTATAAGGCGCGCCGTCCGGTATTTGCCGCGATCTATCAGCGTAACCAGCTGATGGATAACGCTGCGCTGGCGGGAGCGCGTGTACAGGTACTGGACGTGGTGGAAACGGGGTCAGCCATTCGTCGTTATGAACCCCACAATCCAGTGGCTAATGCTCAGGGGCATGTGTTTTACCCGGATATCAACACCGTAGAAGAGATGGCGGACATGATGTCGGCATCACGCAATTTCGAAACCAACGTTGAAGTGTTAAACAGCGTGAAAAGCATGCAGCAAAGCCTGCTGAGACTGGGAGAAGCCTGATGAGCGTAAGTCATGTAGCGAGAGATTACGGCAGCGATGACATGAATATATCGGGTGCACCGACGCCTAACGGTGGGACTGATCTGAACAATATGTTTATGAAGCTGCTGGTGGCGCAGATCCAGAATCAGGATCCCCTCAATCCCACCGACGGTACGGAATATGTTGGTCAACTGGCGCAGATGACCCAGGTGCAGTCGATGCAGGATATGACCGGCATGATGCAGAACGCTGCCACGCTGGTAGACAACATTCAGATGCTGGCCATCGGTAACCTGGTCGGGCAACAGATCATGGTGCGTGCTGACACGATTGAAGTGGACGGGCAGCCGATAGATGGGCGTCTGACACTGGCACACCCGTCCAGCAATGTCACGGTGCATATCAAAGATGCCGCCGGCAATGAAACCACGCTGGATCTGGGCAAACAGGAAAAAGGCCTGGTGGACTTCACCCTTGATCCTGAAGTGCTGGGGCTTAAGAAAGGAAAATACACCCTGTCAGTGGTGACGGAAGAAGGGGAAAACACGGTGCCGATTGAAATCTCTGGCTGTGTTAACAGCGTACGAATTGGGCCGGATGGCTCGCCACTGCTCAAGATCCCCGGTCTGGGTGAAAT
>NZ_JBBGYT010000328.1:0-2127 GCF_037479575.1 Erwinia sp. MYb416 | reverse complement strand
ACGGTAGAACTGCTGCTCCCAAGCACTCTCATTCTCACCAGGAAAAACATCATGGTAAAACGCATACAGCAACGCATTGAGGAATACACTGCGGTGTAACTGCATGAATTCCGCCAGCTGCGACGCCTGCTCCAGTTCTTGCAGAGTGTCCTGCAAATAGTCGGAAGTCATCACGTTAATGTCGTTCAGCTTCAGTATCAGCGTCATGCCGGTCAGTGGATCCAGGCTGGCATCCAGCTCGCAGCGGCTCAATGCCTTTAGCGCGGCAAGCTTTGACGTATCAATCACCGGAAGTTGCTCAAAAGCCTGCGCCATCATCCCCTGCTGCATCAGCCCGATCAGTTCATCACCGAGGGCTTCAATTTGCTGAGGTTCGGACAGTTGGCTGCTTTTACTGATCAGAACACCCAGCGTGTAGAGTACCTGCTCAGGAGACGCATCGCCGGAGATAGCCAGGTTAATCGCCGCCTGATTTAGCGCCTGCAGGCGCGGATCGAGGGGTCTGGCGTTCGGTTTTTCTGAGCGGCCACTGTGCAGGATAAACGCATCTTCACGGCACAGGATTTCACGTGCCGCACGGTCACAATCCAGTAAGGCGCTGTGGCGGATTTGATCCTGCCAGCGAAGTATCACCGTCGACGGCTGACGCTGGCAACATGGGCAGTGACAAGGGTCGGCGTTCTGCTCCAGTCGCAGAACGAATTCAGGAGTGTAACTTTCAATCGTATTCACAATCGCTCCGGGGCGGGGTTAATGTTTGTTTAAGGTGGCTAACTTACGGAAGAAATGATGGGCCAGCGGGTCACCCGCCTCATCGCTGTCCTGATAGATGTAACTGGGGTAAAGGGCAAACCAGCGCCCGCTCAGACACAGTTCGTGCCACGGCAAATTTTGCTGGCCGTACAGATCATCAGGTGCCGCACGCTGCTCACGCTGTGCCGTTTTCAGCATGGAAATAAAATCGGCATAGCGATCCTGATGCACGGCATAAGCCACTGGCCGGGTGACCCGGGTCGCCCTGAGTGCCGCGGGCAAGGATTTCAGCGGCTGCCCGTTTTTCAGCTCGCATCCCAGCAACAGCACATCCCATTGGATTTCACGACAGGCAGACAGCAGCTGGTTGAGGTTTTGTACCGTCTTTTCCTGCCGTACAAAGCAGGTACGATCGTCAAGTATCAGATAGTTCCGCCAGCCCGCCGCCTGCGCTTTTTCAACCGCCTGTAAATGGCTGGATGCCAGTGGTTCTCCCGGCTGCGGACAGATAATCTCCAGCTGTGTCCGCTGGACACCCTGCGCATACAGACTGCGGATATAACCCGCCAGCTGTGTTTCATCCCTGGAACAGGCGTTAACCATCACACGGTCGAAAAAGGTCCAGTCAATGTGTGTATTGACCGGCGCGTGCTGTAATCGCTGATAGAACTTACGCAGATGCGCATCAGTGACATAATCACCCAGATGCTTTGTGTCGCGCTCTGCGCTGCCCATAACAAAATCTTTATCGAAGGTATTGGCGTTATGTGAGATGCAGAGAATGCTGCGCTCGGGTGCCAGTTGCAGGACAGGCGTCGTGAAGCCATTCAGAAAATGGCTCTCTTCTGCCAGCGTGGCATCATCATCATAGCGATGATGTTTAAGATATGAGCGGTGAAAGGCAAATGTGCCATTCAGTGCATGTTGGGGTCCCCATGCATGGCTCAGATAGATGCGGTCAATATGGCTGTACCAGATGGGGATCCTGTCGCAGCCCGCAAATTGCGCCTTATGATGCTGCATTTCCGCAATGGTATAGCTGATTTTATCTGCCGGATAATAGTCATCATCATCCATACAGATAATGTACTCTCCCTTTGCTAACGCGTTGAGACGGTTACGCTTCGCCCCAATCGTCAGGCGCTCTGGCAAAGAGTAGTAGCGGATCAGGTGCGGACAGGCAGCATACTTTTTCATGCTCTCAATCAGGTCAGCATTGCTACAGGCCGAGTCATCCAGAATCACCAACTCCCGCCGATCGGCGGGATAGTCCTGGTACTGGAACATATACAGTAGATAGGGCAAAAAAGTCCTGCGGTTCCATGTGGGTGTCACTACGCTGACAAAAGGAAGAGGAGACCTCTTCTCTGAAGG
>NZ_JBBGYT010000327.1:0-1026 GCF_037479575.1 Erwinia sp. MYb416 | reverse complement strand
ATCGCCCTGTCTGCCGAAGGCAATGTACTGCTGGTGGGTCACGGCATTATGAATAAGCTGATTGCACGCCGCTTACGTCATCTTGGCTGGCTGGGAGAGAAACACGCCAGCAGCCGCTACTGGAGCAGCGCCATTTATCATCCACCGGTGATTTAGGCCTGCCCGGAACGCCGAACACTGCGGTACGGACCAGAGACCTTATGACGGCGTCCTTGTTGAGGATGCGTAAAGGGTTATAATTCAATCGCTTCAGATTATCTTTATTTTTGCCTGGAAATGCAGCAGACACATGTTAAGCGCTGGATCGTGCCGCAGAGTTACATTATAATCCTGCGCCTCAGGCCCCATAGCTCAGTTGGTTAGAGCACGCGACTCATAATCGCTTGGTCGCTGGTTCAAGTCCAGCTGGGGCCACCAAATTTTACCTGTTAAATCAGAGCATTAAGCCACTTCGAAAGGAGTGGCTTTTTTTATGCTTTGATTTCGCTTCCCGGTTCTTATGCCACGCCTTGCCTCCCTCTTTGGGGAGGTGACGGCTCACACAGTAAGTGATAGGATACCTATTCACTTATCTATTCATTTATCTATTCACTCAGTGATTCAACATTATGCCTGATCGCTTCGACACGATACGCCAGTTGCTCAGTCAGGGGCCAATGCAAGCACGGCAAATGATTGAAAAAATGGAAATTAGCCAGCCAACACTGTCCCGCGCATTGAGGCAGCTTGGTGACGATCTTGTTCGATTCGGGGCGGGTCCCTCTATTCAATATGCCCTACGCGATACCTGGCGCAGATTCAGATCTGCACCTGTTTACCGCATCACCGATGAAGGGCGCGTTCAGCCCCTTGGCGAGCTGATTCCGGTTCGCCCTGACGGGTTTGTCATGGTGCAAACCGACAATGTGAGCCTCCATAGCGACGGGCTGCCGTGGTGGTTGTTTGACATGCGACCACAAGGATATCTCGGGCGAGCCTGGGCATCGACGCATGCGGTTGGGCTGGGCCTGGCGGCGAACCCAGAGC
>NZ_JBBGYT010000326.1:0-1015 GCF_037479575.1 Erwinia sp. MYb416 | reverse complement strand
ACGGTGTTGTTACAGCATCTGTCGCTGATGTTGCCTCAGTTGCTATCACGCTGGATAGAGCGCGCGTGAATAGCGAGTCGCCCCTGCTGCCAGCCGTAGAGGGCTTCCTGCGCTATCTGAAAGTGGAGCGTCAGCTCAGTCCGCTGACGCAGGAGAGCTATCAGCGCCAGCTCAACGCCATCATTGTTCTGCTGGATGAGCTCAGTGTTAAAGCGTGGGCGCAACTGGATGCTGCGCGGGTCCGTTCACTGGCGGCACGCAGCAGCCGAAGTGGGTTGAAGCCTGCAAGCCTGGCGCTAAGGCTTTCCGCATTACGTAGCTTCCTCGACTGGCTGATCAGCCAGGGTGTCATCAACGCTAACCCGGCGAAAGGCGTTGCCACGCCGCGTGCTGCACGCCATCTTCCTAAAAATATTGATGTCGATGAAGTCGACAGGTTGCTGGATATTGATCTCAATGACCCGCTTGCGGTTCGCGATCGCGCAATGCTGGAGGTGATGTACGGCGCCGGTTTGCGTTTGTCCGAACTGGTGGGCATTGACCTGAGTCATCTTGACCTCGCCTCCGGTGAAGTGTGGGTGATCGGTAAGGGTAGCAAAGAGCGCCGTCTGCCGATTGGCCGAACCGCCGTCCACTGGATCGAGCACTGGATGGTGCTGCGTGAGTTGTTTGCACCGGAGGACAATGCGTTATTCCTCTCGAAGCAGGGCAAGCGCATTTCAGCGCGTAACGTACAAAAGCGTTTTGCTGAGTGGGGCGTCAAACAGGGGCTGTCCAGCCATGTTCATCCGCATAAACTTCGCCATTCATTTGCTACCCATATGCTGGAATCCAGTGGTGATTTGCGTGCCGTGCAGGAGCTGCTCGGCCATGCCAACCTGACTACCACGCAAATCTATACCCATCTCGACTTTCAACACCTGGCGTCGGTTTACGATGCTGCCCATCCCCGTGCGAAACGAGGAAAATCCTGATGCACTTTTATCGGCCTCTACGCCCTGTTGCGGCAATGACC
>NZ_JBBGYT010000325.1:0-1223 GCF_037479575.1 Erwinia sp. MYb416 | reverse complement strand
ATAACGGGCTGTTCAGTAGCCGGGAAGCGCGAACCCTGCGGGATTTTTATGACGATGCGCTGGCTCAGCAGCTTGCCAGCCAGCGTTCAACGGGGATTGCAGCACTGCTTATTCAGCAACTTTCATCAGAAACGACCACGAGGTAAAGGATGAACTCTCTTTTCAACATCGGCTACAGCGGAATCCGTGCGGCACAAACGCAGCTTAATGTCACGGCTCTGAACACGGCGAACCTTGCCACACCAGGTTATACGCGTCAGCGCGTTGAACAGATGGCGATAGGCCCGATGGGGCAGGTTCGTTTTGACAGCGGTAGCGGTGTGGCCGTCACCAGCATCCGCCGTATGGCCGATCAGTTTCTTATTGGTCAGGTTTGGCGGACCAACAGTGAGGGGAACTTTTATGCTACCGCTCAAAACTATCTTGGACAGCTGGAAACGCTCGTTGGCTCAGAAACCTCGGGACTGGGAGAGGGGCTGGATAATCTGTTCGGCGCATTGAGTGGAGCTACGGAAAGGCCGGAAAATCAGGCCATGCGCCAGAACGTCCTGTCGAATGCAAAGATGCTGGCCACCCGTTTTAATAAGCTCCAGGAGTTTTTTAATAAACAGCATAGCGATATTCGCACCCAGCAGCAGAACAGTATCGGTAGCATTAATGTATTGAGTACCAATATTGCTGATTACAACAAAAAAATCATCGAATCTGAGGCGCAGGGCGGCGATACCAGTGTTTTACGCGACCAGCGGGATGAGCTGGTGAAGCAGCTTAGTGGCTTTATTGATGTCCGTATCAATGAAACCCCGGAGGGCAGCTACACGGTAGCGCTGAATAGCGGGCAGCCGTTAGTCAGCGGCAGCACAGCGGGCAAGCTGGTATTCGATGAGAGCGGCGGCAACCGTCGCCTTTCACTGTCCTTTTCGACGACCTCGTTTTCGGTCGATATGGACTGTGGCGGTGCGCTTGGCGGACTGTATCAGTATGAAACTGAGACGCTGAACGGCATGGAAGAATCGGTACAGGGTATGGCGAAATCGCTGGCCAACGCCTTTAACAGCCAGCTTGCTGCGGGCTTTGACAGTCAGGGAAACCCGGGGAAACCGCTGTTCAGCTTCGATCTGACTAATCCGAATGGCATGCTTGGCATTACCGATTTGACCTGGGATGAACTGGCATTTTCCAGTATTCCGGATGCCAGTGGGAATAACGACAATCTGCAAGCG
>NZ_JBBGYT010000324.1:0-1223 GCF_037479575.1 Erwinia sp. MYb416 | reverse complement strand
CTGCCTTTATCGCTCGATGATCTGCTTCATTCTGCAAGGCTCGAAGCACGTTGCAATTAACGACAATCTTCTGAGCTACGACAGCGAAAAATATCTTATCAGTGCCCTTGATCTGCCTTTGATCGGACAAATTTTTGATGATGAAGGGGGGCAACCCTACGTTGCGATTTCGCTGGTGCTGGATCCGGCCATACTGGCGGAATTAGCGGCGGCGATACCGCCGGTTCGCGAGCGTGAACAAAAGGGGGGCGGCATTATGATAAACCCGATGACTGCCTCGCTCCGCGATACGTTACTCCGCTTGCTGTCATTGCTCGACACCCCTGATGATATTCCGGTTCTTGGGCCTATGCTCGAACGGGAATTGCTTTATCGTCTCCTGCAGGGCCCCCAGGGGCGACTGCTACGTCAGATTGCCCAACCCGAAGGTGCGCTGAGTAGTATCCGGCGAGCCGTCGCCTGGATCCGGGATAATTACAATACCCGGCTTCGCATCGAAGCGTTGTGCGATGTCAGCGGCATGAGTCGGGCGAGCCTGCATCGTCATTTTTTGTCGATGACTGGCCTCAGTCCCATCCAGTATCAGAAACAGCTTAGATTGCAGGAAGCTCGCCAGCTTTTGCTTGCCGGCGAGCATCGCGCCTCTGATGTGGCGTTTGCCGTCGGTTATGAAAGTGCTTCACAGTTTAGCCGTGAATACCTGCGGCAATTCGGCGCACCGCCTGTGCGCAACGTGCGTGAGATACGACAGGCGATCGGGACTTCAGTAAAGGAGTAAACGCTGGCTGTTTTATTCATTTCCGGCAGATTCCATGCCGCGCATACTGTTATGCAAAAGGTGCCGGACACCTCTGTGCCCCCCATCTCGAAAGGGGATCCGCTCCCGTGCTTTCGGATTAGCCTTAAATAGAATGCGGGGGGCTAAAATAAGCACGAGCGCGGTATTATATTTATCAGCGTAAAATATAAACCAGATAATGATAGGTATTGATGATGAAACGAGATGCATTATTCAATTACGCGCGGGAACATTTTAAGTCTGAGCCAGAATATCTCTGGAGTAATCTGCCGGGCTATGCAGTACTTCGGCATCACGACGGAAAGAAATGGTTCGGTCTCTGCCCACGAAATACACGAGCTGCTTGCCGATAGCCATGAGCTGACTGCCTGATAAAAAGATATCAGGGCGGGTTTAATGAAAAGACAGGCTCACCCTTTTCAGG
>NZ_JBBGYT010000323.1:0-1589 GCF_037479575.1 Erwinia sp. MYb416 | reverse complement strand
CCAGCATCCTTATCATCTGACAGCGAATAGCCGTAAGGTGTTATAAAAAAACCTTAAATCATCCCGTGCTTATTAACGTGATGTATTTCCGGGATTAAGTGGAATTAACTCAAATTAATCTCTTCCGTTGCAGGATATTCCCCGTTCTGCAACGGCATTGTTTTTCCTGCGCCAGGTAAATAATCCTAAAACGACGTTAACCTCTTGTTGCTCCTGCTAAAATATTGTCTTATAGCCCTGTTTACTCCCCTAAGTTTATAATATAGCTGACGCATGACCAGAGAAGGATCTCACGCCATTTTTCATTATGCCGGGAGATCTCTCTTTCGGTATTGCCTGATATAAGCAGCTTTGTCTTCTAACACACAGTTTGCGAGTTTATTATTTTGAACGAATTAATGGCATTGAAAAAAGGATATACCAAGGTATTCCTCTGGCTTTTAGTCACGCTTTTCCTGATCCCCACTATTACACTGGTGTTTGCCGAATACGGTACGCGTCAACTCGATCAGGAATACAGTGCGATCTTTATTGATGATGCTCGTGGGCAGGGCCAGGACGTCAATAAACTGACCACTTTCCTGCAACAGAACCCGCCGTCCAGCGTGTGTGGCACAGTGCCGGAGGATCTGCTCGACTATCAGAATGCCGTCTGTGCTGAGAAATCAGAGCTATGGCAGTTCTGGATGATCGATAAAGTGGCCTTCTGGACGCTGGTGGGCGGCGTCGTCATGCTGGGCATGATTGTGCTGTTCAGCGTGCTGGCATTTAAAAGTCGTCAGGGACAGTTGCAAAGCCTGAGGTTGGCACGTCCGTTCCTGATGCTGGCGAGTGCGCTGGAAGTGCTGGTTCAGGGGGGAATGCTGGTCTGGCTCTCCTTCTGGGGAACGGCATTCTTTACCCAAACCTATTATCCGAAGCTGGTGATGGCGATGGGGCTGCTGGTGCTGGTCGCGATGTACTATATGATCAGGGGCATCTTCAAAAAGCTGCCGCCGGAAGACGATGTTGAAGGCGATGTGGTGACGCGTGACGCAGCGCCGGCCCTGTGGGCGCGCATTGATACGCTGGCATCCCAGGTCGGAACGGCACCACCGGACCATATTATTGCCGGTATCGATACCAACTTTTATGTGACTGAAGCGCCTTTGAGCCTCGAAGGACAGGTCCTTGACGGCCGCAAGCTGTATGTCAGCATCCCGTTGCTGCGCCAGTTGACTACCGCTCAGGCTGATGGCGTCATGGTGCATGAGTTAACCCATCTGCATGAAGGCGATACGGCATCAGGTGCCTTACTGGGGCCGAAACTTCATCGTTTTGATCAGTACATCCATCTGATGAGAAAAGATATCTCTACGGTGATGGTCTATTATCCCCTTTGCCTCTATCGCATGCTGTTTGAACTGGCGTGGCAGCGCAACAGTCGCGAGCGTGAATTCGTTGCAGACCGTAATGCCGCCAGCCTGATTGCCCCTGCAGCGATTGTCGAGTCACTGATTAAAATCTCTGCTTATGCCAGCTATCGCAGCGAAGTTGAGCAGACACTGTTTGATAATAAAACCCTGCATGAGAATGAACTGGGTATCAGC
>NZ_JBBGYT010000322.1:0-817 GCF_037479575.1 Erwinia sp. MYb416 | reverse complement strand
CGCCATCGCACGCGCGGCCGCGCAGCTGTTAGAGCCCGGTCAGACCGTGTTTCTCGATGCCGGAAGCACCACGACCATGCTGGCCGAAGAATTGCGCTCGATGTCCGGCCTGACCATTATCACCAACAGCCTGAACGCAGCTCTCAAACTCTGTGCCGCAGAAGAGCATGAAACGCTGAATAATCAGGTGATCCTGCTGGGTGGCAATATGCTGGCCGGGGCGCAGGAGACGCGCGGGGAACTGACCGTGGGTGAGATCTATCGCTTTCGCGCTGACGTCGCGGTGCTCTCCCCGGTCGGGCTGGACGCCAAACACGGCGCCAGTAGTTTTCAGCCACATGAAGCGGCCATCGCACGCGCCATGACCCGGCAAGCCGGGCGGCTGATTTTGCTGGCCGATCACAGCAAACTTGGCCTGAACAGCCGCATGAATTATGCCAGTATTGAGCAGGTCAGCGCGCTCGTCACCGACAGCAGTGCGGCCATCCTGCCTGCTTTCGCCGCCTTACAGCAGGTGCTGCCGCGGGTGGTTCTGGCTTAAATCAGCCGCTGCGGATGCGTATATACCGTTGCCCGCCCCGGTTTACTGAAGCCCACCAGCGTCAGATTGCAACGCTGCGCCACCTCCACCGCCAGTTGTGTCGCGGCTGAGACGGCAAACAGGATTTCAACACCGCACATCGCAGATTTCTGCACCATTTCATAGCTGGCGCGGCTGGATACCAGTACCGCGCCCGCAGCCGGGAGCACTTTACTGCGCATCCCCAGCAGTTTATCGAGTGCCACATGACGGCCGACATCTTCACAGCCGAGGCTC
>NZ_JBBGYT010000321.1:0-1022 GCF_037479575.1 Erwinia sp. MYb416 | reverse complement strand
CGGTAGGGCTGGTGAGTAATATTTTATCTTTTTCACTTATTTTTATTGGTTTCATTATTACCCCAATGAAAAATGCCTATGAACTTACCATCGGGCATCACTCCAGACTTCTTAAATCTGTCTGGATGACGATTCTCTTCACTTCTGCCGTATATACGACAATACAGTCAACCAGCACTGTATTTTTATACTTTAACTTCTAAGGAAATCACGATGAAAATGTATATTTATGGTTTCCTTACCACATCAGCACTCACTTTAGCCATTGCTCCGGCAGTCAATATTTACAATGACTTAACTGGCGAAAAGATAATAGTTTCCAACCCGACAGGCTGGGTATCCAAGAAAAATCTTTATAATTTAGACTTCATACTTCCACCTTTTGGGCTGGCATATCGTCATTTTGGGATATCAATAGCTCCTCGCTTAGCGCTGAACGGGAAAGATGGATGGATGTTTCTAGGTGACAGATATGCTAATACCCTGACTGAAACCAGAGGGCTGACCCCGTTCAACCAGGAAAAGCTCGATTTGATGGCAGCTAACCGGGAAAAGTGGAACTCATACATTAAGAGTCTTGGCGGAAAAGGATATGTTGTTACTGTCGCCCCAAATTCACAATCCATATATCCTGAAAAATTACCAGATTGGGTAGCACAAAGTTCATCAAGCAAGAGTATCGGATATTTTCTAAGTCATGCTGATAAAGACAGAACGCTGATCGATCTCAGTACAGAGTTAAAGAATAACGTTAGTAAAAGCAAACTCCCTCTCTTTTACAAAACAGATACACACTGGAATAAACAAGGTGCATGGTATGGCTATCAAAAACTGGCCACTTCATTATCCCATGATTTCCCTGATTTAAAATGGCTAACACCAACCGATGTATCATTCACTCAGGAAATCAGACCTGGTGGTGATATGAGTCGTTTTCAGCATATTCAGGAAAAAATAACCGATACAGAAATAAAAGTTAACATTGATATAAACTCGCAAGTCACTGTTAAAGACTGGTCAGG
>NZ_JBBGYT010000320.1:0-1097 GCF_037479575.1 Erwinia sp. MYb416 | reverse complement strand
CGGCGTGGGCACCACTTCTGTCACAGCGGCGCTGGCCTGGGCACTGAACTGCCTGGGTGAACGCACTATTGCCATTGATTTTTCCCCTCATAATCAGCTGGGTACCCATTTTAATTCTCCCCTGGCACATTCCCGTGGCTGGGCACACAGCATGCGACACCAGCAGCCCTGGCAGCAGAGCGCGATGCGTTATACCGCGCAGCTCGACTTTATTCCCTTCGGGCAGCTTCCGCGTGAAGAAGGGCAGGATTATTTTCGTCAGCCTGAAGCGTTAGTGGCACCCTGGTCCACGCGTCTTGAGGCCCTGCGTAGCGAATATCGCTGGGTGCTGCTGGATATCCCGGCGGAGCTGTCCCAACTGAGCCATTCGCTGCTGCAGGCCGATCACCATTTGCTGGTGCTCAACCCGGATGGTAACTGCCATCTGCGCCTGCATCAGGCCAACGTTCCGGCCAACACCCTGTTCCTGATCAACCAGTTTACTTCCGTCAGCAAGGTGCAGCAGGATTTGCACCAGCTGTGGTTAAGCACGCTCAGGGCAATGGTTCCGCTGGTGATCCATCGCGATGAGGCGCTCGCGGAAGCGCTGTTAAGCAAGCAACCGTTGGGCGAATATCGCCCGCTCAGCCTGGCGGCAGAGGAGATGGCGACCCTGGCGACCTGGTGCCTGGTCAACCTTAAAGGTAAAGCGGCATGAACCCACTGCGCTGGCTACTGATCCCCCCGGTGTGGCAGGCATTACACCAGCGCTATCGCGACTATCGTCGTCATCGCGCCCCGGTGCTGACCGCAGCCCTCCAGTGCCTGCTGGTGATGCTGGGCTGGACGCTGCTGCGATTTGAATCCCCGGAGTGGCAGTCCGTGCGTGTCCGCCGCCGCCAGCTCTACCCGCAGATTTCGCCGGAACGCCCACGCCCGGCGGATCTGTTGCGTTATCTGGTACAGAGCCTGTGGCTGGTGTTGTTTATGCCCAATGATGCTTCACCGCGCAGCGAGCGCCTGCGGCTGAATGCCTTCCGCCCGCTGGCGCTCAGGCGCAAACTCTTTCACCGCTGGCTGCACCGCCTGTCGCAAAAAGCGCAACGCAGCAGGCTGGA
>NZ_JBBGYT010000319.1:0-1827 GCF_037479575.1 Erwinia sp. MYb416 | reverse complement strand
GCCAAAAAGCGATGTGAAATTTTTTTTTGAAATCCACTGCTATTACATCATAGGGGAGTCGAGAAAAAATGACACAAAGATTATCTTTATTACAGTTATTTTTAGAAATAGTCAATGCGCCGATGTAATAGTGCTTCCGGTATAGTTGTTTTGCCGAAAAAGCAAAGCACCATGGATAACTATCGGCTATTTCATCATCCTGAGAGAGCATTTTAATCTCAGGTTCAACCGTATCCTGTAAGAATTTAAGTATTCTCCGATGATGCTTTCTACGCCAGTGATACCAACGATAGTGACGACTATCATCAATAACAGATATCTGCAATGTCATATTCACCTCCGCTGGTAATATTTATGAAAATTTAACGGAACGAAGATCACCCTGGACACCGGAAGTCCCGCAGTAAACGCGTAATTAATCGATCATCATAGGTGATGCCTGACGCTTTAACATCCACGCGCCGGTTACTCAAGGAGAACACCAGGACAGGGTTAGCAGATGAAGAGTTTTCGATTGTTTTCACGTTGTCCATCCAGTGGAAAAGAGCCCAGGGTCCAGTGAAAACCAGGCCAGAGGATTTATCAGCCATTCTTGGTTGGGCAGTCATATTGACATTGGACCCCATCCGACTGCCCGGCCAGGTAAATGTTTCCGGAGCAACAGGTCCGTGCGAATAGTCCATCGTCGTTCCATCAAAATTCATACTAAGCTGCGTGATGGTGGGTGCCATGTAGGGCACAGAGATCGAGAAGTTAATCGACATTTGTTTACTTTCTCCGTTCTGGAAAAAGGTATTGCGAATATCCTGGGCCTGTTCGAACGTCTTCAGTGTTGTGGAATCGTTTTCACCATTGTCACTGTTATAACGCCAGGGCTTAACGGACGTGTTCACTTTATCAGCCAGATTGTTTTTGAAGAACATCTCAGCTAATCCACCCGGTGCGAAGAAATGTTCAAAATCACGAACACGTACTTCTTCAGGACTCTTGGTAAAAGGATAGCGACCTTCAAGGGTGTTTCTACATACCTCACCCAGATCTGCTTCTATCTTTTTATTACTTTCAGAGATAACCAGATGGTTAACCTTTTTATAAGCACCATTCAGAAGTGGCTCAATAATATTCTTAAGCGGATCAGGCCAGGTTTGTGATTCTGCACTGATCTTAAGGCCTGCATCTGACAGCGTCGGCATATTGCCACTTTTGAGTGCATTATCAGAAAGAACAAATATCGTGTACTGGTCGTGGAGAACCCCCATGATGTTCCTTAAACGGCTGCCAGTCATGGAGGTGCTACCCGCCTTTTCACTGGGACGTGTAGAACCTGTAACAAATTCTCGCAGGGTAGAGAAGTGGCTATCGACACCTTCCCATAACCGTTTTTTTTCCAGTGATACCAGCAACTGATTTGCTTTGTTCACGTTTTGTAGCAGGCGTGTACTGGAAGAGCGGCTATCAATCAACTCCTCGTTCTGTAAGGCCGAAAGTGTCGTTTCTTCAACAGCCCTCTGCGCAAGATTGACCAATGGTGAATCTGATGAAACCATGGTACGCAGCAAGTAAATATCAAAGGACAGCGCTAACTGTCCATTTCGGCTCTGTGAACGATTTGAGTTCAGGCTGATCTCACTGAGAAAGCGACTCCACCGTTGAGTGTATTCATCATAATAACGCTGCATAATCTTTTGCTTTATAGGATCGATGCGTTTAGCGTTTGCCAGCATTGCAGAGCCGAGCAACCCCAACTCTGCATGCATTCTGGTCGAGCTGAATTCTGCTAACGAGGTGTTATGTTTGCTTTCCATAACCCAACCATCTTCATCATTA
>NZ_JBBGYT010000318.1:0-2975 GCF_037479575.1 Erwinia sp. MYb416 | reverse complement strand
CGCGGGCGATGAGAAAATGACCCACTTTGCCGCCGATCACCAGGCCAATGTAGTTCGCTGCAATAATGGCCCCGATAAGCCCGCCGGAGACATGTGCCGATGTCAGACGCAGGGAAACATAGGTCGTCAGCAACCCCGAACCGAGCAGCATTAAAAGGGTAGTGGTATAAAGCGGGAAAAAAACGCCTAACGTCTTGTTCACTCTGCCTCCTGGGGAATATTGAACCGGTCCGTTGAGCGCCGTACGCCCTTAACACCGAAAGCGGGTGCCTTGTGATACTAGCAGCTTCAATCCTGAGGGCAAATCGTGCGGGTGAGGTTAGGTGAACCAGTAGCACGAAGGCTACTGGCTGGGATCAGTTCTTTTTCACAAACTCAGACTTCAATTTCATCGGGCCAAAGCCATCGATTTTGCAGTCAATATTGTGGTCGCCTTCTACCAGACGAATGCTTTTTACTTTGGTGCCCATTTTCAGCGGTGTTGAACTGCCTTTGACCTTAAGGTCTTTAATCACCGTGACGCTATCGCCATCTGCCAGCAGGTTGCCGTTGGCATCTTTAACAATCAGTGCGTCATCAGTCGCGGCGTCAGTGCCATCAGCCCATACGTGGCCACATTCCGGGCAGTTGAGCATCGCGCCATCTTGCCAGCTATATTCTGAGTGACATTTTGGGCAAGGAGGTAACGTTTCCATGATAATCCTCAAGTAAATCCATAATAAAGTAAGGGGATAGTTTACCTTGTCAGAGACGTTCTTCCTATTGCTGTTTGGCCTGGCATTCTGATACCTGAAAGGTATCACCTTAATTGAAATTCAGGTCGACACTCACCCATGAAAGAATGGCATTTCATTTTATGGAGGGATTATGAAAACAAGACAACTGGCTCAGGATCTCACTGTCAGTGCTATCGGCTTTGGCGCGATGGGGTTGAGTGAATTTTACGGCGAAACGGACGATCAAAAATCCTTAACATTGCTGGGTAAACTGGCTGAGGCTGGCGTTAATTTTATCGATAGCGCGAATCTGTATGGCCGCGGTCACAATGAGCGCCTTATTGGGCATTTTTTAGCACAGCTGGATAGCCGGACACGCGCACAGTTTAAAGTGGCCACCAAATGCGGCATCGATCGCGACCCTGACGCCGCTTATGCCCGAAAAATAAATAACCATCCGGATTATATCGTCCGCTGCTGCCATGAATCCTTGCAGCGCCTCGGGGTGGAAAAAATCGACCTGTTTTACCTTCACCGGGTCGATCAGGACGCGTCTATCGAAGAGAGCATGCACTGTTTGTCCCGCCTGGTGCAGGAGGGGAAAATCGGCCATATCGGCTTATGTGAAGTCTCGGCCACGACCCTGCAAAAAGCTCATGCTGTGTTTCCAGTCACTGCCCTGCAAACGGAGTATTCGTTGTGGACCCGCGATATCGAAGAGAGCATCCTGCCGATGGTCAAGACACTGGGCATTGGTTTAGTTCCCTATTCACCCCTGGGACGTGGTTTTCTCACCGGGAAATACCTGAATAATCGCGACTTCCCGGAAGGGGATTTCCGCAGAAGTAACGCTCGTTTCCAGCAGGATAATCTCGATCATAACCGTCAGTTGCTTGATGCCATCACGCCTTTAACGCAAAAATATCGCTGCACTTCGGGCCAGATTGCGCTGGCATGGTTGCTGGCGCAGTATGAAAAAACAGTCCCTATTCCCGGCACGAAGAATGCACAGTATCTGGTCGAGAATGCAGCAGCGGCTGATCTGGTATTGGATGCGTCAGATATTGTGATGCTGAACAACATTCACCGTAAAATCGCGATTAAAGGCAGTCGCTATACCGAAGAGGGAATGAAAGGGATCAATGTTTAACATGGTGCTCAACCGCTTAGGTGGGAGAATTGAAATGATGCCTGAAAACTGAATAATGCCCCCTAAATCTTTGGAGAACGCGTGGACAGCATTAATAATAAGTTACCCAGCATAAAGCAATTACAGTGCTTTCTCGTAGTGGCTCAGGAGCTTAACTTCAGGCGAGCGGCTGAACGGTTACGGATGACGCAACCGCCGTTAACCCGGCAAATAAAATTGCTGGAAGAGGTGCTGGGCTGCGCGCTTTTTATCCGTAACACTCATGAAGTTCGTCTGACGGAAGGCGGCAGAAAACTGGTGCCTAAAGCGACACAGCTGATGAATGATCTCACCCACTGCGTTGATGAAATGAATACAGAGCAATCTCGTCTGCGTATGGGTCTGACGCGCACACTCAGCTTCGATAATATCCCGCAGGTCAGTGACAGAATAAATCAGTTTCTCAGCCATAAAGAGATTGATATCCAGAACCTGACGTCCATTCAGCTGCTGCAATTACTGTCTAAAGGGCAGATGGATATGGTGATCATCGGTGAAAAAAGTCTGCACAGCGAACAGGATTTTAGTTTTCACTGGATCTATCGTGAGCCGCTGCTGCTGGTTATGCCATCGTCTCACCCGGCCAGTTTGCAAGATAAGGTGGCTCTGGCCGATATTGCCGATCTGCCCCTGTTCTGGTTTCCGCGCCATGCCAATCCGCTCTATTACGATAAATGTGAAGCATACTTCCGGCATTTATCGTTCACCCTTGAACGGGTCAAAGAGCCTGACGACTCGCTGGTTCTGCTGTCCAGCATTGCCCGGGGTAAGGGGATGACGCTGATGCCGCAATCGATGTGCACCTTTCATCAGCAGGGTCTGTGCTACCGCACTCTGACGGATGACGCTGCGCAATCACTGAATATTGATGTCTATGTGGCGACGCGTAAGAACGACACCAGGGAGTGGGTTATCAATGGGATACAGTTGCTGACGGTGGGGAAAAACGCATAAAAAAAGCCCTGTAAACAGGGCTCTTTTACACAGTGATCACGTATTATTCGATGTTCTGAATCTGTTCTCTCATCTGCTCAATCAGCACTTTCAGCTCAATGGCAGAAGCGGTGATA
>NZ_JBBGYT010000317.1:0-1308 GCF_037479575.1 Erwinia sp. MYb416 | reverse complement strand
CGATTTCAAAATATCTTCCACGCCATTAGCATGCTGCTCGGCCACTGAACCGCAGCGGTCACAAATCAGCATGGCTGAGGTGTGTGACGGCTCTTCAAAGTGATGACAAACCACATAGCTGTTGGTGGACTCTACGCGATGGATAAAGCCCTGCTCCAGCAGGAAGTCCAGCGCACGGTAGATGGTGGGCGGCTTCGCCTGAGGTTCGGAGGCACGCAGTAGGTCAAGCAGATCGTAGGCGCTAATGGCACCATTCTGCTCACTCATCAAACGCAGGACTTCAAGGCGCTGCGGCGTGAGTCGCACGCTGCGTTGCTGACAGATAACTTCCGCCTGCGACAGGATTTTTTCAGTACTGGTCATATTCATTGTTCCCCCTCAGGCGATTTCAGGATGTTATTTTATCACATCTGTAACAAAACGCCGAGTTCACCCTCAGTTAACCCTCTGTCACGAGCACAGACTCAACCATTCACTGGTATTGCTGATAAGTACAGAAGGTAAAAAAAATTTCATCATTGTTTTGAACGCACCAGGACCATTCTTTTTTTATTTAGTATCCCTAATCTGATTTGCAGGGCTTAAGGTTCATGACTACCTTTTGCAAAGGGCTGTGTGCGTTTGGCACTGTAAAAAAACAGATGCAGAACGTTCAACTGTTAGCGTGATAACAGATTAATAAAATGGCAATGACCTGATAAGCCCACTCATCTTCTCTCAATTCACAGCAATGAAATGGTGCCTTTATGTTCATTATTCAGGCATTCGGTTATGCGTGTCTTTGCGCATTCGCTTTTTCATTTTTTAATGGTGGGTTTGGGGTCAATGGCAAATAAATTCAATAAATTAATCGGTTTTTCCGCACCAGTGGTATTACCCGCTCTGTTGCTTACTCCGCTGAGTGCGCTTGCCGCCGGTAACTATTTCGATGCCCGCAATGATGCGATGGGCGGGACGGGGGTAGCTTCCTCCAGTTACGGTTCGGCGGTGCTGGCGAACCCGGCGCTGATGACCAAAGCCAAACCGGAAGACAGCGTCAGTATTATCCTGCCAGCCGTCGGTGCGCAGATCAGCGACAAAGGAAAACTGGTCGATAAGGTGGATGACCTGACGGATTCCGTCGACAATTATAAAGACCTCGCGAATGGTATCACTTTCCCTATCTCTCTACCGGATATTCAACGTGCACAAGCTGCAGCGGGCGATCTGGCAGAGCAACTGCGCGAAATCAAGGGTCAAAAAGCCTGGGCCAACGCCGGCGCGGCTTTTGCGGTAACGGTGCCCAATGAGGTGCTGCCCTTTGCCTTT
>NZ_JBBGYT010000316.1:0-994 GCF_037479575.1 Erwinia sp. MYb416 | reverse complement strand
ATGGTAATCATCACATTGTTTTCAGTTGAACAGAGACATATGCCCAGGGATAGCCGAAAAAGAGAAATTATGCGGGCATGTTAGCAGATAAGTGAGGCAGGCTCACACTACTTCATGGTGGCGTACCAGGGCATTGCAGAGCGTACAACATGATGACAGCGTATATTGTTCAGTCAGGCCCGCACTACCCCGGATTTACGCCACCGCCGCAGGCGGCCCAGCCAGAGCAATAGATGATATCTCTGCTTCAGGCCCCGTGCGTTACGTCTCATTCTGCGCGGGGTATCGGTTGCGTAAAAATCAGCAATGATGGCCTGTCTGGCGATTTCATTGGTTTCCCTGCGTATGGCGTGACAGACGATGAGCGCTTCACGGAAAATTTGTGCATGAAATGAGCGATAGATGTTAACTGAATCCCGGTACTGCTGATTCATCTCCTCCAGTCGTTGGCAAATCTTCAGATAATGGCGCTGATACTCAACATTTGACTGTCCCGTTCTTGGACGATTACTGATGGATTCGCCATGAATCAGATAGCGATAAAGTGCACGGTCGCTATAGCGAACCCGACGTGCATTCAACATAAATTCGGTGGTCCACAGAATATCCTGATGATGCAGCCCCGGGACAAACTGCAGATTAAGCTGCCTGATCAAAGACACGCGATAAATGCCCAGCCAGACGACATGCAGATAGCGACGGGTTTTCAGCGCTCGACCTAACCAGCGGTCGCCACTGATGACCTGGGTTGAACGGAGACGGCAAGGTGGGATTAAAATCTCGCCCTGGCTATCCAGCATGCTGATGCGCCTTGCATTGCACTGCGCTGCATCCAGATCGTCTGCCATGGCCATTGCCATTAAGGTGCGATACAACTCGGGCTCGAGGATATCGTCAGCATCGGGGAAGGTGACATATTTGCCCTTAATGTGATTCATCCCGGTATTGCGCGCGCGGGAAACACCGCCATTTTCCTGATGGATAACGGAGATAT
>NZ_JBBGYT010000315.1:1316-2163 GCF_037479575.1 Erwinia sp. MYb416 | reverse complement strand
CAAATAACCCTGGTGAACTTTATCAACCCGGCCGGTCTGGAGGCCACGGGGGGCAATCTCTATCGCGAAACCACGGCCAGTGGTGAAGCTTTTGAAGGGGTGCCGGGAGAAGAGGCCTTCGGTGAGCTGGAACAGGGAGCACTTGAAGGTTCTAACGTGCAGGTGGTGGAAGAGATGGTCGATATGATCACCGTGCAGCGCGCCTATGAGATGAACGCAAAAATGGTCTCGGCCGCGGATGACATGCTGAAGTTCCTTAATCAGCAGGTGTAAATGCCAATTACTCAGGGCGGAAAGATGTCTTCCGCCTGTTATTACCCAAACGTCATCTGTGTTGACTGGTGAGAAAATGAAAAAAACGTTTCTGTTGCTGGCCGCCCTGTTGCTGTTGAGCGGCTGCGAAAGTTTGCCGTATGCGGTACATAAAGACGATGCCGAGTTCGCGCCGCCGTCCGATGTCAGCACGCCGAATGCCGCCATTCGTGGGGGTGGGTTGTATCAAACTAATTATAACTGGTCCCTGACACAGGATCGTCGCGCCTATCGTGTTGGCGATATTCTGACGGTATTGCTGGATGAGTCCACCCAGTCCAGCAAGCAGGCAAAGACCAATTTCGGCAAAAAGAACGAGGTTGAATTGGGTGTGCCTTCTGTAGCCGGAAAAACGCTGGATAAGTTGAGCGGTTCCGTATCCGGCAGTCGTGATTTCAACGGCAACGCGACGTCTGCGCAACAAAACATGCTGCGCGGATCGATTACTGTGGCGGTCCATCAGGTACTTTCCAACGGGGTACTGGTCATTCGCGGTGAGAAGTGGCTGACCCTGAACCAGGGAGACGAATATATG
>NZ_JBBGYT010000315.1:0-1296 GCF_037479575.1 Erwinia sp. MYb416 | reverse complement strand
GATATTGGCCGCGATAATACGATCTCATCACAACGTATTGCTAACGCACGCATCTCGTATGCGGGCCGCGGTGCGTTAAGTGATGCTAACTCCGCAGGGTGGCTGACGCGTTTCTTCAACCATCCGTTATTCCCGATTTAAGGTTTTTATGATGTTACGTTACGTTATCCCGCTCTTCATTACCGGGATCTTCAGCGCCATACACCCACTGCATGCGCAGCCGTTAAACCAGTTGGTTGATGTTCAGGGTATTCGTGGTAATCAGCTGGTGGGCTACAGCCTGGTCGTGGGCCTTGATGGTTCCGGCGATCGCAATCAGGTCAAATTCACTAATCAGTCGGTCACTAATATGCTGCGCCAGTTTGGTGTGCAAATGCCGGCGAAAATCGACCCTAAAGTGAAAAACGTCGCCGCTGTGGCACTGAGTGCCACACTGCCACCGATGTACGCACGCGGACAAACCATTAATGTCACCGTGTCGTCAATGGGGGATGCGAAAAGCCTGCGCGGCGGTACGCTGCTGCTGACGCAGTTGCGCGGCGCCGATGGTGAAGTCTATGCCCTGGCACAGGGTAATGTGGTCGTGGGGGGAGTGAAAGCCAGCGGTGACAGTGGCTCCAGTATTACGATCAACACGCCGACTGTCGGCACGGTTCCCAACGGTGCCACTGTTGAGCGTGAAATCCCCAGCGATTTTGTCGACAACAATGAGGTGTATCTCAACCTCAAACGACCGAGTTTTAAAACCGCCAACAATATTGCTATCGCATTGAATCAGCGCTTTGGTAGCGGGACCGCGCAGGCGAAAAGCGCCACCAACGTTTCGGTGAATGCGCCGAAAGAGGCGGGGGCGCGAGTGGCATTTATGTCGATGCTGGAAGATGTCCAGATCGAAGCCGGTAAGCAACCTGCTCGCGTGGTATTCAATGCCCGAACCGGAACGGTTGTCATGGGGGAAGGGATTGTGGTCCGGGCCGCTGCGGTGTCACATGGCTCACTTACCGTAACGATCAGTGAAACGAAAAATGTCAGTCAGCCCGGACCGCTCAGTAACGGGCAGACGGCAGTCACGCCGCAAAGTGATATTGGTGTCGATCGCGGCAAGGGACAGATGGTCGTTGTTCCGGCCGGCACCAGCCTGCGCAGTATTGTTAATACCATTAATAGTCTGGGCGCTTCTCCCGATGACACTATCGCCATTTTGCAGGCACTGCATGAAGCCGGGGCACTGGATGCTGAACTGGTGGTGATCTGATGATCAATGCAATTGGTGCGCCACTATCGGCGGGCGCAGGA
>NZ_JBBGYT010000314.1:0-1247 GCF_037479575.1 Erwinia sp. MYb416 | reverse complement strand
ATTATGATCAATAAGAAGAGAAACCAATTTGGTGGGTTATTTCCATTCTCTGGCCTATCTATGACTGAGTATATCATAGCCCCTATGAGGGATATGCTTAGAGTGCTTAAATACTCTTTCATATTGTGATAATAGAAGTGATTTTCGTCGTTGATTGGGATTAGGTATTGTTTGAACATTTTTAAATATTCCATGCTGAGAAAATATAGTCATAGGTCGTAGAAGTTCTGGTAAACCTGGCCGTTGATGGCGTTCTCATCCGGGGTCTGACCCGGATGGGCTTTCACCCAGTCTTTCTGCGCCCTGTCCCGGTCTTCCTGGCTGATACTGCCCATCTTGTCCCTGGCATCTTTCGCCGCGCTGATGGCGCCCTGGGTACGCACGATATCCGACACCTGGGTGCTGATTTCGCCAATCAGCTGGGCCTGCTGAATGCGCTTCTGCTCTTTCTCTTTGTCGAATATCTGGCTGATGCTGCCGTTGGCGTTCTCCGCGTCGCGGCTGAGGTTCGCCACGTCCTGGGCCTGTTTATCCTGGTCGCGGATGACCAGGGTGCCGTCGCTGACGGCGGCTTTCGTGGTGCCGCTGTCGTGGCCGTCTTTGTTGACGCCCACCAGCAGGGTGTTGGCCATGTTGCCGATGGCCTGGCCGCCGATGCTGCCCCCGGTGCTGAGGCCGATACTCTGGTGCTCGACCTTATAGTCGGCCCGGTTGTGGATATCGCTGAAGCCGAGGGTGCCGGTGTCGAGCTTATTGTTGTCCGCGGTGGCGGTGGAGCCGATGACCGCGCCGTTAAGCTGGGTGTGTTCACCGACGGTGACGTCAAAGCCGCCTTTGCCCGCGAAGATGCCGGTCTGCTCAACCACGCTGTCGTAGTTGCTGTGCATTTTGTCACGGCTGAGGTTGACGCTGGCGGAGCCGGTCATGGAGCCGAAGGTAAAGCTGCCGCCGACGCTGGCGTTCTGCTGCTTCGAGTCGTAGCGGTCGCTGTCCTGCTCGCTGGTCATCGTCAGGTTGCGGGCGACGTCGGCCCTGACCGTCTCGCCGCTGACGATACCGTCGATATTCCGGTGCTCAAGCGTGATCGTTACGATTGCCTGAAACACAGCCGCGACTGACAGATCAATAGATCCCGGCGGTGTTGGCCGGGATTTTTGCAATTATCTGCTACGTTGCATATTGGAACGGTATCTATACCAAGTATATATAGCGCATATTCCACCACCACCAATGCCGAGTTTTACAGC
>NZ_JBBGYT010000313.1:0-1268 GCF_037479575.1 Erwinia sp. MYb416 | reverse complement strand
AGCCAGCACTGTACCGCGCTTGCCGCCGCATTTTGTAGCTGCATGCGGTAGCCTGCTGCGCCATACTCCTGCAGCGTATTCTCGAGATTGGCGACCCATACCAGTACAGCGCCAGCTTTATGAAAGGCGAGCTGATTGACACAGTCACTCAGCTGTTTGCGGCTAAAATCCCGGTCCCGCCGGTGCCATTGCTGACGCCCGGCACCGCTACACTGATAGATTCCAGCGGCAAGCTCGCCGCTGGCTTCGGGCAGCAATAGCCATGGCTCCATAGATAAAGCAGGCATGCCGCGCGATCGGCTCTGCGCCAGCCCGGTATGGCAAACGCCGACCAAGGCTTCAAGCAACTTCTCCTGCACTGGCAGATCGGCATATTCGTATTCCGCGCGGCGGCGCAGCAGCAACGAAGAGAGCTTTTCGTCACTGCTGAACGGCATCAAGGATGCGTAAGAAAACGGCGGATGCGCCTGCAAAGCCCCACCATGCGGGCGATAGCTTACTGCCGCTATGCTGGTGGCCGTCTCAAAGCGCGGAAACGGCAAGGCTGTCATCGGCTCCGGCAAGCCCTGCAGATGCATAACCTGGCAAATAATATGGGGATTTTCCTGCTCGTTAAAGAACAGCAGGGTCGCCAGCCACTGCAGATCGATGTGGTGGTCTTCCCGCAGCGTCCATCCCGCCGCACGGGCGGAAAGCGCGCAATATTGATTCACCACTCCAGCATCAAGATTGATAATGTTGTAGCTGAAATCGTTATATTTGCCGCGTACGCGATGCTGATTGGCGCTGACAATCAGCGATACCGGCTCTTCCGGCTGGCGCAGTAGCCGCTCCATCTGCGGCTGGTCAACGCCAGCAAGGCTTACCAGCTGCTGCTCTTCTCCCCGGTAAAACCAGATGCCGCAGGGTAAACCGGGCAACGGCTGGCGGACCACCACAAACAGGTCGCAGGAAGTCAGTTGCCCGCCGCTTGGGGCGATACGGCGCAGCGTGCCGTCGTCGAGCTGTTGATAGCCCGTGGCATGGCGCAGCAGCCAGCCGAGCGTGGCCAGCGTCAGCGGCTGAACCGCGGCTGGCTGCTGAAGCCAGGACGCTTCTGGAAATGCACCGGCAGGCAGATCCAGATGCTGCTGCCCATGCAGCCTGACAGGCTGCGAAGCATGGCGTTTGAGGTTATCAATAGTAAAATGCATCTGGTGGCTGCGCGGCGGTAGCTCGTTACGCGGCGGCAGACGCGTGCCGGTATGATGCAGCCAGGCGGTAAATTC
>NZ_JBBGYT010000312.1:0-1525 GCF_037479575.1 Erwinia sp. MYb416 | reverse complement strand
AAGAGGAATATGGTCAGCTGGGTGGTGAACCTTATGGTTGTCTGGTTGCGGACTACTATTTTGATCATACGGCACCCGATGTTGATTTGCTGGCATCAATTGCTAAGATTTCTGCCTCAGCTCACTCCCCATTCATTACGGGTGCAGCCCCATCGGTGATGCAGATGGAGTCATGGCAAGAACTAGCCAACCCGCGTGATTTGACCAAGATTTTCACGCAAAACCTCGAATACGCAGCATGGAATTCACTGCGTAATTCTGAAGACTCACGTTACATCGGCCTCGCCATGCCTCGCTTCCTGTCACGCCTCCCTTACGGAATTCGAACGAATCCGGTAGATGCTTTTGACTTTGAGGAAACAACGGACGGAGCGGATCATAGCAAATACGCGTGGTCTAACGCCGCTTATGCAATGGCAGTCAATATTAACCGCTCGTTCAAACACTACGGCTGGTGCACCTTGATTCGTGGCGTTGAGAGTGGTGGCGTAGTGGAAGATCTTCCGTGCCATACTTTCCCTACGGATGACGGCGGCATCGATATGAAATGCCCGACGGAAATTGCGATTTCCGATCGCAGGGAAGCTGAACTGGCGAAAAATGGTTTCATTCCATTAATTCATCGTAAAAATACAGACTATGCGGCTTTCATTGGAGCCCAATCACTGCAGAAGCCAGCTGAATATTACGATCCAGATGCAACTGCGAACGCCAATCTTTCAGCACGACTTCCTTATATGTTTGCCTGTTCGCGTTTCGCGCATTATCTGAAATGTATTGTCCGTGACAAAATTGGTACATTCAAAGAACGTGATGATATGCAAAGTTGGTTGAATGACTGGATAATGAATTACGTCGATGGTGATCCAAATAACTCATCAATGGATACTAAAGCGCGTCGTCCATTAGCAGCAGCTGAAGTTGTTGTTGAGGATGTTGAAGATAATCCAGGATTTTACCAGGCCAAATTCTTCTTGCGTCCTCATTTCCAGCTTGAAGGTTTGACTGTGTCTTTACGCATGGTTGCTAAATTACCTTCGCTTAAAAGTTCTAAATGATAAAACTTGAAATCATCAAATTGGGTTCGAATTTATCAAACAAACCACAATAGGAAGAAAATTAAACCTTCCTAAAGTAGGCAATACAGTTGTCGCACTTGCTGTGACTTTTTACCACATAGAAAAAAGGAATTATCATGTCACAAGATATGTTTATCAAAATTGATGGTATCGATGGTGAATCTCCAGATGCTATTCATAAAAATGAAATTCAAGTCCTGAAATGGAGATGGGACGTGAGTCAACATTCGAACATGCACAGTGGTTCAGGTGGTGGTTCAGGAAAGGCAACTGTGAGTGATTTTTGCTTCGAGCACTATACAGACAAAGCCAGCCCTAATCTGTTGAACTACTGTTTGACAGGTAAGCACATCAAAAATATTCAATTCGTCATCCGTAAAGCGGGTGGTAACCCTCTTGAGTATTTGCTGATTAAATTTACCGATGTCATTATTACTTTAGTTGAT
>NZ_JBBGYT010000311.1:0-1441 GCF_037479575.1 Erwinia sp. MYb416 | reverse complement strand
CTGTATTACATCTTACTGATAGCAATCGTTTTTCAGGCATTGATCGCCTTGTTGCAATTCACGATACCAGAAGCGGTGCCGGCCTGGCTTGCTTATCCGCAGTCTTGGGGCCGACCGTATGGTGTTTTTCAGCAGGTGAACGTGTTGGCAAGTTTTATTGCCACGGGGCTGGCATTAGCCATCATGTTATTACTGTTGCCGGGCTTTATCCTGGATAACATTAAAAGAGAACGTCTTCGGCTATGCGCTTTAGGTCTGATTTTGCTGATTTTTCCTGCATTGCTGGTGTGGTTACAGTCAAGAGTGGGTTGGCTCGGTGGTGCGATTTCAGACGTATTGTTATTAATCATTGGGGCGAAGGCGGCGCCAAAAAAAAACCTTATCGCCGCAGGCTTAATGGGAGCGAGTATTGTCCTGGCGATTGCAGTTCAATGGAGCGGCCATATTACTGACGTCGCGCATACTGGCTCTAATTTTGCCCGTATGGCTATCCTTAAAAGCACGCTGAGCATGATTGCCGAGAGACCCTGGACAGGCTGGGGATATGGTAGCTTCGAATATAACTTTCAACATTATCGCCTTACTCAGGGATTCTCAACATTAGAGACGAAAGTTGTCAGCCACCCGCATAATGAAATATTACTGTGGTGTGTTGAAGGAGGGGTTATCGCGTTTATTGGATTGTCACTGTTGGTTTATGTCGGGGGGGATATGGTGTGGCGAGCATGGCGGCCAACCCGTCAGCTAAACGAATATCAGACTGGCCTGAACCGAGGATTATCCTGTGCATTATTGCCGATACTGCTGCACACTCAAACGGAGTTTCCGTTCAGCCTTTCAACCGCGCACTGGGCTATTTTCATCCTGTTGCTGGCAAAACTGGATAGCGATATTACACCAACGGCAAGGTACTATTCACTTTCTGCTGCGACGACTGCCTTTTTGAGAAAGGCCTTGCCCGTCTTTTCCATCACAATACTCTTGCTGGCCGGTATTGCATTATATGCAAACCTGTCTTTGACTTCTCTTGAGCGCAATCGTTTTTTAAATGCTGAACCTGCCCGCCGCGCTATGGCGTTTGATCCAGGGGTTAATACTGAACGCTGGCACTATGATCAGCAAATTCATGCTTTGTTGATGTTTAATCAAACGCGTGATCCTGCTTTACTTGAGGGTTACGTTCGTTGGGCTGATTCCTATCTTTCCCGCAGAATTGATAAAAATGTTTATGCCTCATGGCTGTCTATCGCGCACTATCAGCAGGATGCAATAACATACCAACGATTGCGCCGTGAGGCTCACGCACTGTTTCCTGAAGATGAACGTTTCATGGTCCATCTTCAGGAAGGTATCAAATGATGTATCCAAACTTGGGCGGTGACATCGTGAGACATGATTGATTAAGACAAACGCCGAAGTGAGGAATAGTTAAAAACATGTC
>NZ_JBBGYT010000310.1:0-2472 GCF_037479575.1 Erwinia sp. MYb416 | reverse complement strand
GTTTAGTGTCGATGCGTTGGATGCATCTGACCGTAGTAATGTTGATTTAAGTCGATTTTCTGAAACCAATTTCGTTTCACCTGCGACCTATCTTCTCGATCTTAAAATAAATGGTAAGGTTTTTAACCGATTAAAAATAACATATATCTTGTCGCCAGAGAATGAGAAAACCAGCCTTGCCTGTTTAACCGATGATGTAGTGAATTCACTTGCTCTTAAAGAGGATGCATTTAAGCTTATCCGTAAAATCAATAATCACTGCTTGGATATTACCACTATCCCCAATGTCACTGTGGAAAACCACGATGGTATGCTGGATATCACCATTCCTCAGGCGTGGATGAAATATTCAGATCCGGACTGGGTCCCGCCGGAACGCTGGGATCATGGTGTGCCTGGTATCCTGCTGGACTATAGCGTAAGCGGACAAACGTCTCGTCAAATAAGACCACAGAGTACCAGCAGTGATGTTTCCGCGTATGGTCAGGTTGGCGCTAACCTGGGAGCGTGGCGCTTTCGTGCTGAATATCAGGGAAGTTATTCCCCTGACGATCACAGGAAGCGTTTTGACTGGAACCAGATTTACGCTTATCTGCCTTTGCCGATGCAGGCTGCAAAGCTCACTGTGGGTGAAATATACCTTAACTCCCAGGTGTTTAACTCGGTGCGTTTCACCGGGCTCAATCTTGCCAGCGATGAGCGCATGTTGCCGCCTAATCTTCAGGGTTATGCGCCGCAGATCCATGGTATTGCCAAGAGCAGTGCCAAAGTCACGGTAAGCCAGAATGACCGTATCATTTATGAAACCACGGTACCTGCAGGCCCGTTTAATATTCAGGATTTAAACAGTGCGGTGCGTGGTGCTCTTGATGTGAAAGTCGAAGAGCAGGACGGCAGTATCACCACTTTTCAGGTTAACACGGCCAATATCCCTTATCTGACTCGTCCGGGATATATCCGTTACAACACCTCCGTGGGTCGGCCGTCGCAGTACAACCATAAACTGGAAGGTCCGGGTTTCTTTACCGGTGATTTCTCATGGGGGGCAAGTAACACCTGGTCATTGTACGGAGGTGCGTTGTTAACCGGACGTAACTATAACGCATGGTCCTTAGGGCTGGGACGAGACATGGATATGCTGGGTGCGTTATCAGCAGATGTCACACAGTCGATAAGTAAATTGCCTGGGGACAGTGCCCAGCAAGGGATGTCGTTCCAGTTGAGTTATGCGAAAACGTTTGATGAGTACAACAGTAGTATCACTTTTGCGGGCTATCGTTTTTCTCAGAAAAAATTCAGGACCTTGTCTCAGTATCTCGATGAGCGTAATCGGAGCCGCGACCGCTATGGCCGCGAGAAAGAGATGTACACGATTACGGCTAACAAGACCCTGTGGATGGATAATCCCGATTTAAGAACCACCGTCTATCTGACCTATACGCATCAGAATTACTGGGATCAGACCGGGCAAGACCGTTACAGCTTTTCTGTGGGACGAGCGTTTCGTCTTGCCAATATTGATGGCATTTCAGCCAATCTGTCCTTCTACCGTTCAATTTACCAGGGGCGCAAGGATGACAGTTTAGCGCTTATGTTCTCAGTGCCGATCGGTAACAGCCGCTGGGCAGGATATGAGATGCAGACGCAGGGAAAAAAAAATACGCAAATGGCATCGTACAGTGACAGCAGTGATTACAACAATCTCTGGCGTATGCGTACAGGGGTTGGCAGTGACGGTAAAGCTGCAGTGGATGGCTATTACCAGCATCGTGCCCAAATGGCGCAAATTGACACCAATATTAGTTATCAACAGGATCGCTTTGTCTCCGTTGGGGGGACCGCCCGGGGTGGTCTGACGGCAACACGCTATGGTGCTGCGCTTCACAACAGCAGCAGCACACTGGATACCGCCCGTATCATGGTGGATACCGGTGGGATCGCCGGTATACCGCTCAATGATAAGACGGTAAAAACGAACTATTTTGGTATTGGTATCGTTCCTGATGTCGTCAGCTACAGTAGTTTTGATACACGTGTCGATGTTGATGCGATGGATGATGATATTGAAATTAGCCGTGCAATTTCCACCAATACGCTGACAGAAGGGGCGATTGGCTATGAACGTTTTAATGCTGCTCAGGGGGAAAAACTGCTGGCAGTGATTCGTTTAAGCGACGGTAGTTATCCGCCGTTTGGTGCAGAGATATTTAACAGCGATGGTGTGAACGTCTCCATGATTATGGACAACGGCATTGCCTATATTTCCGGGGTTAAACCTAATGAGAAGTTATCAACGGTCTGGGAAGGAATAACGCAGTGTTACATTGTCGTTCCTCAGAAAGTGACTCGTGATCAGGTGCAGATTTTAATGCCCTGCCAGTAAATTAATTTTATACAGTGAAAGTATCCATATGAACATCGCATCAATTTTTAAAAAAACGGCTACAGTGGCAATGTTAAGTACGGCAGGGA
>NZ_JBBGYT010000309.1:107082-228639 GCF_037479575.1 Erwinia sp. MYb416 | reverse complement strand
GGTTACAGGCGGTTCGGTTACCGGCGGCTTGGTCACTGGCGGCTCGGTTACAGGCGGTTCGGTTACCGGCGGCTTGGTCACAGGCGGTTCGGTTACCGGAGGCTTGGTTACCGGCGGCTTGGTCACAGGTGGTTTGGTTACCGGAGGCTTGGTCACCGGCGGCACAGTTACTGGAGGCTTAGTGACAGGCGGGAATATTGGCAAGGGTGGTAACGGTAGCGGTAAAGGAATGAATCCAAACGCTGTCAGCCCTGGTAAACCGGGTAAAAAACCACCGCCACCACCGCCACCGCCGCCACCGCCGCCTTTACAATCGCAACAATCACCGGGGTTAATATCAACCTCACCAGCTTGTATGACAATTTTTCCACCGGCGACAATTTTAATGTTTGAAGCCGAGATGGTGAGCATGCCACCTGAACTGATTGCGAAAGCCCCCCCGGCAACGGCTGAAGCTGCACCACCCACTGCCAGTGCACTGGCACCACCAACAACTGTTGAAATGGCACCGCCTACGGCAGTTGCCATGGCCCCCCCCACATTGATGGCGTTTGCTCCACCCACAGCGAGTGAGTTAGCGCCGCCCACACAGGTTGCCATAACACCACCTACGTTGACGGAGTTCGCTCCACCTACGGTATTTGACTGGGCAGCGCCAACAACAGTGGTCATAACACCACCGACGAGTAGGCTATTGAAGCCCAATATGTTTGCTGTCTGGAAACCACCGACAAATTTCGTTCTGGAAAGGCCAACCTTAAGATTTGAGTTCGCACCAATAACCTGTTTTTCGTTAGCTTTTGTCAGGCGGCTCATATCGCGCTCAGCTTGCTCCCAGTAGCGTTCAAGACCAGGTTTATCTTCAAATCGTACGCCGTTGAAGTTGGTTCGTCCGCCACCGACAGTACGGCTGACCAGGCCACTTTGTGTGGCATTAGCCGGAAGATCCCAGGGAGGCATCGTAACGTTATTGTAAAGACTACCTAAAATCAGAGGTCTGTCGGGATCGCCATTAAGAAAGTCGACAATGACTTCATGACCAACACGAGGAATGTTGATTCCACCAAAATTATTACCTGCCCAGGCCTGGCTTACACGCAGCCAGCATGAGTCTGATTCGATATTTTTACCGTAGCGATCCCACAGAAAATGAACTTTGACCCTGCCATATTTATCGGTCCAGATATCTTGTCCCGGAGGGCCAACCACAATGGCTGTTTGTGGGCCACGAGTCTTAGGTTTTATCGCAGTTCGTGGATGACGATAAATTTTGGTTGTCGGCTGTACGGTAAATTCGCATTGGTATTTAAAATCTTCCTGCCCCGATACTTGACCAATTTCTTCAACGTCTAATTTGCTGGAAATGATGAGATACTCGCGATTAACTTTTTTAACCGGGAATCCTTTGAGATTAAAATTAGACCCACAGACAACGCCGCGCAACTCACCAAATCCAGTTGCACGAGAACCTATTGCACCTAATTCCTCAATACGTACTTTCGCTAATTGCTCACCAATGCCGGGCTGATCGTAATCGCCTGGCCAATGATAAACTTCCATGTCATTAAAACTGGTTTTACGGGGTTTGCTGTCCAATGCCATAATATCAGCACGTGACTTAGTGAAGTCGTAGTCGTTGGTCACCCATGAACCTGTGGTGATAGTTTCCTGATGATCGAATCGGGTAACATACTCTCCACCTGCCTTCGGTAAATCAGGTTCATATTTGAGCGTATGGTAAGCAGCACTCTTAAATTTTTTGTGGGCACCGACATGATCGACAATAACCATTTTATGCTTATGTCCATGGTGCTCAAAAAACCAGTAAATGCCCCATTCTTCCATCAAACGCTGGATGAAGTTAAAGTCAGTTTCACCATATTGAACCTGAAAATCGAGCTGTGGGTAACTGCCACTAAGACGTTTATCTAATGGGAAATTATAATCAGATAACACTTCATCAATGATCTCGACCACATTCATATGCTGAAAAGTTTTATAATCTGATGTTAGATCAGTCAGATAAAGCCAAGGTCTGATAACAAATTCATGCTTGGCCTGATTGGCATCACGCCCAAGAAATCTCGCCTGCTGCACCAGCCCTGATATTTCGCGTATCCCTTTCCCAACGCCTGTAACCGCATCAAGGCCGCTGCCATCCAGCTCTATCTCGATCGTCATTTCTTTTCCAATGAGATCTTTAATCTCAATGTTTGACGCAGATTGCCAGGGGATCAAGGGATTAGCGGCAGTTTTGGTCATTATGGTGTACGAGTAAAGTGTAGATAATGACTCTTCACCTTTAAGCGTCGATGGGACCAACGCCGGTTCCCCTAACAAGAGAGGCATTGCAGCGCTGTACAAGTTAATAGTTCGTGACATGAGAATCACCTTATACGAAATTGATTATCCATAACCACTAACGGCGGGCGTTAGTAATATCCATCGGTACCGATATTTTCTTAGAGTCGATAATTCGACCATATCGACTTTGTCGCCAAAGCCAGACTGAATTTCCGGTCTGAATGCACTCAGGCCAGTTTTTCCATGGCATAAACTCCACTCCACCATTAATGGGTATCTGATTGTCCAAAATGTGGCAATTTGACAGTAATGGCTCAGATGTATTAATGAATCTATAGCTTTTACGAATTAAAACAGATTCTAAAAATGGCGAATAGTGTATCTGTAAGGCTTTAATCCACTCCAAAAAATGAGGGTTTTTTTTATTGGCATTCATTTCACCTTGTCGAGCTGCAAGGATTCTTGACTGCCAAAAAGCGATGTGAAATTTTTTTTTGAAGTCCAAAGCTATAAGATTATAAGGAAGTCGAGAAAAAATGACACAAAGGCTATCTTTATTACAGTTATTTTTAGAAATAGTCAATGCACCGATGTAATAGTGTTTTCGGTTTAGTTGTTTTGCCGAAAAAACAAAGCACCATGGATAACTATCGGATAGTTCATTATCCTGAGAGAGCGTTTTAATCTCAGGTTCAACCATATCCTGTAAGAATTTAAGTATTCTCCGATGATGCTTTCTACGCCAGTGATACCAGCGATAGTGGCGACTATCATCAATAACAGATATCTGCAATGTCATATTCACCTCCTCTGGTAATATTTATGAAAATTAAACAGACCAAAGGTCACCCTGGACACTGGAAGTCCCGCAGTAAACGCGTAATTAATCGATCATCATAGGTGATTCCTGATGCTTTGATATCCACGCGTCGGTTACTCAAGGAGAACACCATGACAGGGTTAGCAGATGAAGAGTTTTCGATTTTTTTCACGTTGTCCATCCAATGGAAAAGAGCCCAGGGGCCAGTGAAAACCAGGCCGGAGGTTTTATCAGCCATTCTTGGCTGGGCGGTCATACTGACAATGGAACCCATGCGACTGCCCGGCCAGGTAAATGTTTCCGGAGCAACCGGCCCGTGTGAGTAGTCCATCGTCGTCCCATCGAAATTCATACTGAGCTGGGTGATGGTAGGTGCCATGTAGGGCACAGAGATCGAGAAGTTAATCGACATTTGTTTACTTTCTCCGTTCTGGAAAAAGGTATTACGGATGTCCTGGGCCTGTTCGAACGTCTTCAGTGTGCTGGAGTCGTTCTCTCCATTGTCACTGTTATAGCGCCATGGTTTGACGGACGTGTTGACCTTATCAGCCAGATTATTTTTGAAGAACATCTCAGCCAAGCCACCAGGTGCGAAGAAATGTTCAAAATCACGAACACGTACTTCTTCAAGACTCTTGGTAAAAGGATAGCGTCCCTCAAGAGTGTTTCTACATACCTCACCCAGATCCGCTTCTATCTTTTTATTACTTTCAGAGATAACCAGATGGTTGACCTTTTTATAAGCACCATTCAGAAGTGGTTCAATAATATTCTTTAGTGGGTCAGGCCAGGTTTGTGATTCTGCACTGATCTTAAGGCCTGCATCTGACAGCGTCGGCATATTGCCACTTTTGAGTGCATTATCAGAAAGAACAAAGAGGGTGTACTGGTCATGGAGAACCCCCATGATGTTCCTTAAACGGCTGCCAGTCATGGCCGTGCTACCCGCCTTTTCACTTGGGCGTGTAGAGCCTGTAACAAACTCTCGCAGGGTGGAGAAGTGACTATCGACACCTTCCCATAACCGCTTTTTCTCTAGTGATACCAGCAACTGATTGGCTTTGTTCACGTTTTGTAGCAAACGTGTATTTGAAGAGCGGCTATCAATTAACTCTTCGTTCTGTAAGGCCGAGAGTGTCGTTTCCTCAACAGCCCTTTGCGCCAGATTCACCAATGGTGAATCTGATGAAACCATGGTCCGCAGCAAGTAAATATCAAAGGACAGTGCTAACTGTCCATTTCGATTCTGTGAACGATTTGAATTCAGGCTGATCTCACTGAGAAAGCGACTCCACCGTTGGGTATATTCATCATAGTAACGCTGCATAATCTTTTGCTTTATAGGATCGATGCGTTTAGCGTTTGCCAGCATGGCAGAGCCGAGCAGCCCCAACTCTGCATGCATTCTGGCTGAGCTGAATTCTGCTAACGAGGTGTTATGTTTACTTTCCATGACCCAGCTATCTTCATCATTAAGTCTGGTAACAAGGGCGGTGACTTTTTTTTTAAAAACCTGATGATAACCGACATAGGTAAACAATCCAGGAATGCTGGTCGCATGATGATCGGCTTCATCCAGGGTGAAAATCTGGTTGGCTTTACCATCGGTCATTTTATCCAACGTCAGGTTTTCTGGGGCATCATCCTGCATAATCACCTTCATGCGTTCATAAAGGCGGTCACTGAGGGAAATACGTCCCAATACATCCCTTGCCTGTGCAACCAGTTCAGCATCTATCGGTTGTGAATAATGGTTCCATTCCGGTAAATCAAACAGATTATCTAAATGAGAAATGAAAATTTCTTTATCAGCGTAAGGTATAATTTTACCAGAATCATCCCAGGCCTTAGTGATGGTATCAATAAGGAATTTCTTATCGAATTTTCCTTTCCCATTGAGCATCAGGTACGCTTTTAACGCTGTATATATCTCACCATTATCATCACCAAGAAGTGCATCCTGAAGCTTATCTTGCGCTTCATTTTGCACATTTGGAAAAAGCAGTCTCTGTAAGAAGTAGTGATATAATGAGGTCGATTTTGATGTGATATCCCAGCCCACATATTGGCCGAACCTGAAGTCCAATGGCGGGTGTTCAACGTCCAGGTCACTATATTCAGGCATGTACTGAGCCATGGATAGCAATGTCGGAATTAGCTCTGTGTTGTTTGCTTTCTCAAACTCTTCAACTTTACCTTCTAAGGAAACCACTTTTTCACGAATAGTGTTGAGGTATCCATCATTATTATAATAACTATGATAGAAACCATTGATAAGCCATGCAGTTAACAAAATACATGAGCAATGTATAAATATGTTCTGGAATCGGTATTTAGATTCAGCACTTAAGTTATGGCGCACCAGATGGGCATCTTTAACGATGATCTCTGAAAATAGGGTCTTGAGAAAATAATGGCGGCCATAAGCGTTGTCAGTGACTAAAAAATCAGCATCATTATATCGCTTTGTGACGGATTCAACCGCGTTAACGGAGCGTCTGTGAACAAAGTTATCCCACTTGTGAATTAACGTACTGTTATTTAATAGATAAACATCAGCAGGTTGGTGATTACTGACGAAATATAACCCACGCAAACTGGTGAAACCTTTGCTTTCGTCATATCTGGAGGTGAAAAATATATTTTGCAGCATGTCAGATATTTCTTGTGACAGAACACGGAAATCCTGAGGGAAGCTGTACATTCTTTTTCTATCGCTAAGATTCAGCTCTTCCTGCTGGCGTAATGTCATCTTCTCTTCAATACGACTTTCCAGCAGTGCCAGCTCCGCGTCAACACGCTCACGCAGGTCAGAAGCCGGCATTTTCATTTCTTCGCCATAAGGGAAGGTGACGCCCCAAATCTGTTCGCGTTCCTGCTCTGTCAGTATCCTGAAGTATTCAGAAAAACCAGAAAGTTGATCGACTTTTGACACCAGTACATAGACCGGGAAGTGTATTCCAAGCGTTTTTCGAGTATCATCGAGTCTTGCTCTAATTTTAGCTGAAAGATCGTACAATTCGGCCTTGCTGCGCCCCATAACATCAGTAACACAAATGTTGATAATAACACCGTTTATGGCTTTTATAGATCGGTACTTCTTGATGCCATTTAAAATATTGCTCCATTCATTATTACTTTCTTCCGCCTGACTAACATATTTACCAGCGGTATCTAAGAATAGAGCATCATTCGAAAACCAACATTCACAATTGGTTGTTGCCATCGTCTTTCGGGCAATTTTTTTTAATTGTTCTGGATCGGGGAAACTCTGCCCTGACGACAGTACTGATGATGTTTTACCGGCATTTTCAGTCCCAATTACCATGTACCAAGGGAGATCGCTAAGGAACTTTTCTGGCAGGAAAAACTGCTTAAATTTTGAAGCATTCTTGCTGATATTTTTAATGTAATTGTTAGCATTTCGAATTATTGAGAAAATTTCAGCTTGATTGTAATCTTCTTTTACCTCTTCATCTTTAATGAATTTATCTAAGAATTTTGGGTTTCTCTTTAAAGCAACAATGAGATTCCAGACACCATAAATAAAAGCAAGTGCGAGTATGCAACCAATTACGATCACTCTACGATTTATGCTATTAAGTGGATAGGACTTACCCATTAAAAGGTATGGGCCCATGATCCAGACTGCACAGCTAAGTGCCAGTAATACCATAATAAATAGAGGGAATCTGAACCATATTCCTATCGTACAGAACAGCGAAAGAACGATCAAAATGATGCGTGGCTCAACACTTTCTAATGGCCGTGTTTCTCCAAATCCGAAAAATGGCCCTAAATACCAAATAAAGAGCACCAACAAAATGAAACATGCCACTGTCAGCATGAATTTTGTTACACGGGTTGAAAATAATCTATTAATTAAAGACATTTCTGATCTCATCAATACGTAACGAAGAATTCTACGCGCCTGTTTTGCGCACGACCTTCGGGTTTACTATTACTACTCACTGGCTGAGTATCACCTACGCCTTGAGTATGTATTTTTTTCTCAGATAAGCCGGTGTTAACAAAAAGCCTGGCTACCGCCTTAGCGCGTAACTCTGAAAGAATAGTATTGTTTTCAATTCCAGGTTTGTGAATTGGCGTTGCATCGGTATGACCAATAATAAGGACACTACCATTGACTCGTTGTACTTCTTTAGCGACACGATTCATAACATAATCCATCTCAGGCTTTACAGATGTTGCACCGCTTTCGAATATTGAATCACCTTTGAATATGACTTTACTTTGCTCTTTCGTCTCGTCAACACTGACCAGACCTTTCGCTATTTCATTTCTTAGTAAATATGCGAGCCTAAGTTTCTTTGCCTCAGGTTTTGCCACGTTCAGTTTTTGCATCGCAAGAATTTTATGCTCAATAACACTCTGGTTAACGGACAACCAGTACTTATACCAAAAAAAAGTTGAGGCAATTAAAATCCCGCATAACAATAATGTCACACGTACGGGAACGATTAACTTCTCGCGCTTTGGCTTTCCGCGGCTAACCAGACCGTGTGGCGATAAAATCGTCGATGCTGTATCTTTTGTACTTTGAATAATGGTAAGTAATCGTTGTCTTATTTTCGTCAGTTGACGGTCACCATCTTCAATAATACTGTAACGACCTTCAAATCCAAGGCCAAGAATACGCAAGAGTACCTCAAGAACATCTGCATATTCATGGGGATTCATAGAGAGGCGGCCAACTAACAGGAAAAATTTGTTACCCCCGTCGTTATCGCCTTCGAAGTGGTTGAGCAGGTTGCTCTGTGACCAGCCAGCATTTTGCGCCCACGTTTTTTCATGTGCTGCTTCATCCAGTGCCGTACACAGACAGTAGCGAACAATGGCCATTTTCTTCCACGAGACATCTATCTCATCACAAACAATAACGAAGAGATTAATTTCATTTTTTATACTTCTTTTGAGCACTTCGACATGTTCTGCCGAATCGACATGTTCAGGCATTTCACTTAACGCGCGAAGCAAATATTGGCTCGCTTCCAGTAGTGGGTTTTCAGCCTGCCTGATGTTGACCAGCCGCTGCTGGACACTCTCACTTCTTAACGATGTTTCGTTTAGATAGTTCTTCTCGCTATGAAGAAATCGTTCAATTTCATCCTCCTCATTGCTTTGTTTAACACGATGATCAATGGAAATACTGTGCTCATCCGGCAGAAATCTGCCGAGCGCCTGAGGTGTAAGTTCTTCTGGCGGGACGTCTTCAGCCTCAAGACCACGGTCCTGTATTTCGCTCATTAGTTCCTGACTCCCCAAAGTTCCATTTTTATCCCAGGGAATTCACCGGCTACGTGTAGGGCTATTGCACCTGTAGCAGAGATTTTTTCCCAGAATGGTCCACTTTTGAGCAGATCGAAATAGACATAACCTGAACTGTAAGGAATCTGCCGTGGAGGAACCGGTAAGGCTTGCAGGACTAGCCCTGGTAGATGCGATCTAACCAGCTCATGCAATTGCTGTGGGGCGCTAATTTTTGTCTGTGAGGTAAATTGCTGCTGCAACACATCCATTGAGAGTTGTGCATGGACAGCAAGCACAAGGTTTGAGAATGAGTGTAATTCTGCAGGCAACATAGATGCAGACCAGACACCATTTCCTTTTGGTAGTAACGGGATCATTTGTCCTGCCCGTACCAATATCTGATTCAAAAGATAGTTCACTTCATCAACCAATGGCCGAATCGATTCATAAAGTCGAGCATGATCGTAACCTGGCGCAGCTATCGGGCGGCGTGTTGTTGTTAGTACAAAAGTGGATAATTCACCCGAAAACTTTGCTAGTTCTTGATATATGAGGATCGGCGGCAGCTCAGGAATATGCCTGATATGATCAAGAAGTGGTTCATATTTATTGAAAATTTGTAGCAGCAAATAGTCAACAACCTCTGCACCGGCACTCGCTTTTCCATCACTGGCGGATAGACGAGTTGCTAGCATTTCTGCTCGCATTTTAACCAGGCCATTAAGGTGAGTTAACCATTCTGTCAGAAGTATATTGGCTGCGTAAGCGGTGACTGGTGGAATATGGTCCTCTGAGTGAAGTAATACACTACCATCCGGCTGCATTGCCTTAACTTTAGTTAATGGCAGACCGAGCCAGGATTCCGTCATTTCTGTTTCGGGTACCAGGCGCATACGTAGCCGACTTAATTGAACAGGTTTAGCGCCTTGTCTAATCGCGTTAGTATCGTTAAGACTCGTTTCATAGGCCAAAAATCGTGCGAGAGAACTCTGATTGTTGCTATCAAAGATCGTCTCATCACTGTTTTCCAGACGAAGTGGAACGGCAAGATAGATCATCTTTCCTAAATGGTCTGGACTGATGGTCAGTGGCTCAGGAATTTCTGCATGCTCAGGGATATCGAATGGTGTTCCATCAGGTAGAACGCCGCCTCCTGATCTGAGAACCAGTTTCCCATATGCCAGCGCTTCTTTATCGATATCATATTGGGAAAAACCCCAAAAAAAAGGATTGAGGGTCGCTGTGCGCTTATGTACAAAATATTCTAAATAGCGTTCTTGTTGTTGGAATAGTTGGGGACGTAGAAACAGTCCTTCGCTCCAGACGACTTTATTCGTTCTCACATCTTAATCCATTTTATTGTTGAGATTGAAGTTTTACTAAAGTCAATACTCAGGGCTTTTGGTTCTTCTGAATGTATTAACTTCCACCAAGGAACAGGTTTAACATCTGGAAACATGATAGCTTTGTTCCATTCCGCAATGTTTATATCCCGATATGCGGCGACGACGCCCAGAGCTACACTGGATTTTCCAGGTTTAATCTCAATATTTCTTTTTTCACCTGGCATCAAAATAGCCTGATATAATTTGCTCGATTGTTGTGAAAATTCGATATTGGTGTTGTTTATTATTGAGTAATAATCACTGTTATCAAATGTATCGGGTGTTTTTAACTCATAAATGTAAATGCCAAGAGGTGATGGCCTGTTATGAATGTTAAGATTTACATCACTCGATGCTAACAATGTAACTTTTATAACTTCCTGGCTTTTTTCTCCAGGAAACAAACTGCATGATGTCAAAGCTGAGATGAAAAAAATTGCAAAAAATAGCAGTGTATAGCGTTCTGCGGACGTTTTTAACCATTTTGTCATCATAAAAATCTATTTTATAAAATGTAATAAAAGAAGACTACGCGGCATAAAACTTAAGCTGTACGATTGTTCTTAATGCTATAAATACCAACTGTGTTAATCAGTATGAAAATCGAATTTAGAATGCCCAGGAAGCCAAGTGATTTCCTGGGCAATGTTTCTATTGGCAATGCTCACTATCACTAAGATCGTGAGTTATTTCCCAGATACATATTAACCGTGCTGGTTAGCTTTAACATCATAAGTCGCAGAAATAACACCAGACTTCTGACCTTCGGCGTTCTGCATAATGTAATCTTGTGTCATTTTCGAGAATGAGAATTTCACGGTTTCACGAGGGCGAGATTCATCTTCTACAGAACCTGTCATTTCAACTAAAGTGATAATGACATCTGTAAATTTAATCATCAAATACTCAAGAGGGTTACCACCCGCTTTACGTACGACAAATTGAATGTTTTTGATGTGCTTACCTGTCAGACAGTAATTCAACAGGTTAGGACTGGCTTTGTCAGTATAGTGCTCAAAGCAAAAATCATTAACGGATGCTTTTCCTGAACCACCACCTGAACCACTGTGCATGTTCGAATGCTGACTCACGTCCCATTTCCACTTCAGGACCTGAATTTCGTTTTTATGAACAGCATCTGGAGATTCACCGTCGATACCATCAATTTTGATAAACATATCTTGTGACATGATAATTCCTTTTTTCTATGTGATAAAAGCCACAACAAGTGCGACAGCTGCATTTCCTACTTTAGGAAAATTTAATTTTTTTTCATATTGTGGTTTATTTGATAAATCCGAATGCAATTTTATTATTTCAGGCTTTATCAGTTAGAGCCTTTAAGTGAAGGTAGTTTAGCAACCATGCGCAAAGACACAGTCAGACCTTCAAGTTGGAAATGAGGGCGCAGGAAGAATTTGGCCTGATAAAACCCTGGGTTTCCTTCAACATCCTCTACAACAACCTCAGCTGCTGCTAATGGACGACGCGCTTTGGTATCCATTGACGAGTTATTTGGATCGCCATCGACGTAATTCATTATCCAGTCGTTCAACCAACTCTGCATATCATCACGTTCTTTAAATGTACCAATTTTGTCACGGACAATACATTTGAGGTAATGAGCGAAGCGTGAACAGGCAAACATATAAGGAAGTCGTGCTGAAAGATTAGCGTTCGCGGTTGCATCTGGATCGTAATATTCAGCAGGTTTCTGTAGTGATTGGGCTCCAATGAAAGCCGCATAATCTGTATTTTTACGATGAATTAATGGAATGAAACCATTTTTAGCGAGTTCAGATTCCCTGCGATCGGAAATTGCAATCTCCGTAGGGCATTTCATGTCGATGCCGCCATCATCTGTAGGGAAAGTATGACACGGAAGATCTTCCACTACACCGCCACTCTCAACGCCACGAATCAAGGTGCACCACCCGTAGTGTTTAAATGAACGGTTAATATTGACTGCCATGGCGTAAGCTGCGTTCGACCACGTATATTTGCTATGATCAGCTCCGTCCGTTGTTTCCTCAAAGTCAAAAGCATCTACCGGATTTGTGCGAATTCCGTAAGGGAGACGTGACAGGAATCGAGGCATTGCGAGGCCGATGTAGCGTGAGTCTTCAGAATTACGCAGTGAATTCCATGCTGCGTATTCCAGGTTTTGCGTGAAAATTTTCGTCAAATCACGCGGGTTGGCGAGTTCTTGCCATGACTCCATTTGCAGCACCGATGGGGCAGCACCCGTGATGAATGGGGAGTGAGCTGAAGCAGAAATCTTAGCAATTGATGCCAGCAGATCAACATCGGGTGCCGTATGATCAAAATAGTAGTCCGCAACCAGACAACCATAAGGCTCACCACCCAGCTGACCGTATTCCTCTTCATAAACCTGTTTAAACAAAGGACTCTGATCCCAGGCAATTCCCTTATATCTTTTCAGGTTACGCCTCAGTTCGTTTTTAGATATATCCATAAAACGAAGTTTCAGCTTTTCATCTGTTTCAGTATTATTGACAAGATAATGCAGTCCACGCCACGCGCTTTCCAGCGACTGGAACTTTTCATGATGAAGAATCAGGTTGATCTGCTCTGAGAGCTTTCTGTCAATTTCAGCGATGTAGACAGCAATATTCTTATATGCGTCATCAGCAATTGTCAGAGAGTTCGCCAGCGCTTGTTCAGCCAATGTTTTGACTGCTGATGCAACAGCAGATTTCGCCTGTTCAGATTTAGGCTTAAATTCTTTTGTCAAAAGAGCATTGAAGTCGCTATAGGAGGTTGTCGCTACAGCCGGCTTTTCATTTTTTACAGTTTGAGTTGACATAGTTCCCTCTACAATAATCAGTCGTTCTCAGAAGCATTGGTATCTGGCGGGGTCGGTCTTGCTTCACTGGCCAGTGTATTGAGTAATGCTTTATCCTTCAGCACTTGAGTGACCAGGCTCTCAGCCCCTGCTTTACCATCCATGTAAGTTTGTAAGTTAGCCAGTTGTGTTCTTGCTTCAAGTAACTGAGATAAAGAATCAACTTTTGTTGCAATAGCATCGGGTGAAAAGTCGTGAATGCTTTCGAAGGTCATATCAATCATTAACATGCCTTCTCCGGTTAACGTATTAGGTACAGCAAATGCAACCCGAGGCTTCATTGCTTTCATTCGTTCATCGAAGTTATCAATGTCAATACTAAGAAACTTTCGGTCAACAACCGCCGGAAGTGGTTCTAAAGGTGTTCCAGATAAATCAGCCAGCACGCCCATAACAAAAGGCAGCTCGATTTTTTTTTCACTTCCGTAAATTTCAACATCATATTCGATCTGGACTCTAGGTGCCCGGTTTCTGGCAATGAATTTCTGTGCACTGCTCTTATTGATCGCCATTACTACTCCTTTTTAATAAGTTCCATGAGCATATAGATTAATATCGAGAGTGATATTTATCTATAATTTATCTGGTTGTAAAGTTGTTTTTTTTGGACGCTGTTTGGTGTCATTAACGTTTTTATTTATAAAAAAGCTCTATTCCCGCCGTGGTTTTTACTAAACCAGGAGTCACACCTTTTTTACCACTTGAATAATAGTTTGCAATATAGTCATGCGTTACCATATCGCCTGATTCAGAAATAAAGTAGTTCTGTGCGCTGACCTGGTCATCGATGCTAATTTGTGTTCCGTCTTCTTTTCGGAGTCTTATTTGTGTGTTTTTGCTATATCCATCACCTAATGTATTTAATAAGTTTCCAGTTAATGGGTCTGCTTGTGATGTATTACTGACGAACTTTAAAATTATATTTCTATTCGTCGGGCAGTTTTTTAGACCAATATCAAATGCGCCACTGCCGGCTTCACTTCCTGGTACTTTAAGGCTTTGAGTCGATATTACTGGTAATTCAACAATGTCCGTGTTTTCTTTGCCATTGATCACAATTTCGCATGTTTCATCATTGTATATTCCAGTAAATGAAACATCGACTGTGCAGTTCTTACAGTCTTGAGCAGCTACAATATTTGGGCTAACTGTTACTATAACCACTAACAGCATTCCTGAATATAGGATTTTACTCAAAAATGGGTGGGAGTTATTTAAATTATGCATTTTACCTCCATGGTAACTATCTGATTATTACCTTTGTCGGATGGCGCAATCCATTTCTTGTTAGGAAGAATACGGCACACACTTCGGCCTTCATCCCATTTAGCATTAAGTGTATTTATCGTTGAATCCCAGCCGCGAATAAATGCCATTCCACTTTGCCCAATAATTCCCTGGCTTACGCCATTCTCATTGAACAATTCGGTTCCTATCGGAAGGTAACTGTTATCAGAACGCTTTACTATAAGTATGTAAGGCGTGCCAACAATTGTCTTCATATTAACCAAAATGGCTGAGCCCGCTCTTGGTACAACCGTGCTTTCACTTTCTAGCACATCAACCGTGGCTGGAAGTCCTCTGGTATCGATAGAGACTGTGTTTTCCCGATATGCGGTTAATGAAGGCATGATGGCATATCCATTTGAGTCAACTTTAGAACCATAGCCGTTTAGTATTTTAGCCCCCCTTCCTCCTGGGGCGTTGATGATAGCAAAAGGAGAATCACCTATAGGCGGGCCCGCCGTAATGCCGCCCTGATGACCGATCACACTCCCGTTAGCAGAGAAAGAAACCTGATTGGTTGATTTATTATCAGCCGATGCTGTCAGGCCGAGGTTTCCTACAGGAGAACGATAGAAAGCATTACCAGAGACTGTTTCCTTAGTCCCTTCGTTATGATTTTTCGTCGTTGTTGTTCCAATCCCATAGTTCAGCTCATTCATTTCACCCTGGCTACCATTGGCATTGACCTGCAGAGAGGATCCTCCACCCTCATCATGCGTCAGAGTGGTATATATTGAGTTAAATACTGGCTGGCTGCTGATACTCTGGCCAAGTGGTATGTTGAAAGACAACATATACGTGTTCTCATTTCTACGGTTACTATTCATCGTTCGCATACCCGTAAGTGAGTAAGAAAAGTATCTTTCAGACTTATTATAGGTAAGGGAGTATTGTCTGGTTCCGGGCCTATTGTCCCAGTATTGATACATGCTGCCAGTGAAGTTTAGATAAGCATCATTCCATAAACGCTGGCCAATAGTCAGTGTCAGGCGTTGTTTAGCCCGATAATCTGATTCTTGGTTAGTGCTATGAGCGTACCGCTCAAGACTTGCTTCTCTAAACGTATAATATCCTGCCGTTGAGTACTTATACGCAGCAAGGGTGAGATCTGTATTTGTTGTTTCTAAATATCGACTAAAACCCACTCTAAAACTATTACCAGTTTTATTTTTATTTTCAGATAATTGGCTTTTTGCGTGTGTGACATCCAGCGATAATCCACCAATCGGCGTGTTAAATGCGTTACCCAGAGCCATTGAATAGAAACGCTGCGCAAACTGTCCACCACCATAAAGTGTGTACATATTGCCCACACCGTACTGGTAGACACCCTGCATCACTTTCGGTTTCGTTCTTAATTTATCTTCTCTGAGCTCCCCTGCATTGACACTAAACAAAGATACACCCTGATGTAGTAACATAGGTGGTGCTGAGAAGGGAATGCTTTGACTTCTGACCCGACCATCGGCTTCTGTTACCGTCATCTCGAGGTCGCCACCATATCCCATTGCCCCAACATCAGTAAGCTCAAACGGTCCAGGTGGAACGACCGTTTGATATACTGTCTGCCCGCGCTGTGTAATGGTGACTTTAGCATTTGTTTCTGCCACGCCTCTCAATACAGGAACATAGTTTCTTAATCCTTCCGGCAACATACGCTCATCTGATTGTAAGATAATGCCTCGAATATTATAACTATCGAAGATATCTCCTCTGGTATTACTATCACCAATCGTGAGGCTGCTTTGTAACCTAATGATGTCCGTTTGAGCAAAACCAAATAAATTCTGTGTGTGCGAACTCCCACGACTGGACATACCCAAGTTCAAACGCTTTCTGAAGCGCCATCCTTTAGCATTAAATCCTGTCTGCATGCCAATATTACCCGTGTATACAATGTTATTACTCCTGGTTCCGTACTTTGAGCCAGTATAACTGCGATACATATTTGCATTGTAATCAAGGAAAATAGCAGGAACGCCAGCATCCCATGTACTGGGATCAATATAACCTCGTGGGCGATAAATAATATTTATCTGAGGTACGGTGATATTTAACTCATAATCTCCGGCATTATAATGCACCGAACTATCTTCAATGATACTTTTTAATGTGAAACTGGCATCTTGTTGTTTTTCATCAGTTTGTAGATGCAGCTTGTTTTCTGAGTTCAGTTTTATCCCAAGGTTTTTTAGATCCTGAAGTGTAAAATACGGCTGAGAGTTGGGATTGTCTTTGGAGTTTTTAAAGGTGACGTCATATTTTATACGGTGAGTTTTGTTAACCACTATGAAAATACTATAAACACCAGGCTCAATTCTGTTACCTTCACTGAAACGTGAAACGTCCACCTCTGAACCGTGGATGAACATCGGGTTATAATCAACTTTTATTGGATCGCTTTCGCCATTGGCTATTTTTGTCTCTCCGCCATCTTGTGCGACAGCAACTGAGCAAACCATGCCTGCGACTAGTTTACATGCACTGAAAATTCGAATGCTGATGTTGTTAATTTTTTTCTGTGCTATGCCTCTTTTCGATATTAAATTGCTCAATTGGTAAGCTCCTTTTTCCAATGAGAATCTTTAGATGAAATGCTTTCTACTTCATACTTTCGAGCGTTAATTCATCTCCTTTTGCCTTCAGTTTACCAATCACAGCTGCCCCGTAATCATTTAGTAAACTAAATTCGCCACTAGTAATATTCGTAATTGCCGGTGAATTTTTAGAAAAAACAAACTCTGATGATGAAAATGGCGCGACCATTTCTGCATTCACTTTCACTTTTTGTGCGCCAGAAAAGAGCGTCATGGTGTCAAAAGAATAGTAATAAGGAGTAGGGTTGTTGACCTTCACCTTTTTTTCTTGTTTTACTACCGTCCACTTCAGGTCTTTCGCTCCCAGCTTACTCGTCGCTTTGTCCAAAGATTTAGGACGATAGAATATTTTTATTCTTGTTCTGAAAGCCAGTTCTAACCTGTCTTTCGCTGGACCTTTATAGACGGGGGGGATTTCCAGCATGTTTAACCAGAAAACAGATTCTCTGTCTGTTGGCAATACCATGTTGTTATAGATCAGTCGTAGGCTTTGTCCTTTACCTGGCTCTACGCGATACACCGGGGGAGTAATAATGAACGGTACCTTCATTGTGTTGACATCAGCATCAGAACGTCCATCATCAACCCAAACCTGAACTAAAGTAGGTTTATCTCCTTTATTCATTGTTCTTACTGTGACTTCTTGTTCACCACCGGGGAAAATAACACGCGTCCCTGCGATGGTCATCGCTGCCATCGAGCTTGCTGACAATGTAATAGAAGTAACTGCCGCTATGAATGTTTTATAGATCATTGCATTATCATCTTAATATGAAAAGGAGAGCATAAAGCAGCAGAGGAGCCAGATAACTGTTGCATTTCGTATTATCTGACTCACTCAATTCCTAATCCGTGATTAATGAATAATCACGGATTAATTACCCGCCCAAGTATTCACGGGTTTTATGGGTAACTCAGGGTATACAGGGCTGTAGCGGTAACAAGACCTGGGGTTGTTGCAGCAGTCGCATAATAACCACCATAATAGCGCATTGTTGCTGTTCCTCCTTCCTGAACATCAAATGATGCACCCGTATCACCCAGTAACAGCTGATTCTGCTCTGCATCAGAGTTATACAGACGGATTTGAACACCTGTTGCCGGTTTATCTTCGCCTACAGTCACTGCCTTATTTTCCAGGTTGCCTGTTTTTGAATCCACGCCAGTGCTGCCAATGGCTTCAAAGTGTGCTGCAACCTTTGTTATTTCAGTAGGACAATCTTTAACCTTGATCTCAAAAACCTTACTACCTGCTGTGGCACCAGCAGTTGCGAGCGTTTTTATCGATAATGTTGGCAGGGGAACGATAATATCATCCATGCCATCTACAAGCTGACAGGTTTCAGTAATCAGTTTTCCGTTGAATGTCACTTTACCTTGGCCGACCCCTAGATCTTCAGCATAAGAGTAAGAAGCTGTGAGGCTAAGTGCCAGAACGGTTGCATAAATCTTCATCTTTTCCATGATATATAACCTCTATAATCCTAGTGATAATGTTTTTGTACTTAAACTATTGCGCTGCTTGCCCTTTTGACTTTTCCTTTTTGTGAAATCTCCTTTTCTGGGAATAGTATGGTTATTTCCTTATCCGCATTTATGCTTAAGTTGATATTTTTTCCATCAACACCATTTTCACTGCTGAGTATTTTACGTGCCATCTCTGGCATGATGTTTTGCTCAATAAAACGAATTAGCATACGTGCACCTGTTTCTGCGACAGGACACTGTTCTACAACGAACTTCACCAACTGATGATCATACTGAAGCGATGCATGATGTTGTTCATGTAAACGTTTTCCGATTCTATCCAAATGAACTCTTACAATATGCTCAAGTGTAGAATGTTGTAATGGTAAGTAGGGAACAACACTGACACGCCCTAAAAATGCCGCTGGGAATGTTTTTAATAGCTCTGGTTGTAATAATTTTCTTAAGCCATTTATGTCTGGGGCCGTATCAATATCCGCATAGACACTGCTGATCACTTCACTACCCGCATTACTCGTTAACAGTAAAATAGTATTTTTGAAATTTATGTGGCGCCCCTCACCATCCTCCATCCAGCCTTTATCAAAGACCTGGAAAAATAGCTCATGAACATCTGGATGCGCTTTCTCAATTTCATCCAGCAATATGACGCTGTAGGGTTTCCGGCGTACGGCTTCCGTTAAGACACCACCTTCACCGTATCCAACATAACCTGGAGGCGATCCCTTTAGCGAAGAAACGGTGTGGGCTTCTTGATATTCACTCATATTGATAGTGATAAGATTCTGCTCACCGCCATACAGTTGCTCAGCCAGTGCCAGTGCAGTTTCTGTCTTTCCTACACCAGATGGCCCCACAAGCATAAACACACCAATAGGTTTTCCGGGATCGGCTAAACCTGATCGGGAGGCCTGAATACTCTGGCTCACCAAATCTAAAGCATGAGGCTGGCCTGTCACTCTTTCCTCAAGACGTGATGGCAACTCCAGTACAGTCCGAATATCATCCTTCATCATCTGGCCGACGGGTATACCTGTCCAGTTAGCAACAATACTGGCTATGACTTCGGCGTTAACCTCAGCCTGGACCAGCGGATGTTCCTGTCGGCTCTTTTTGAGCTTTGTTTCCAGTGCGCCAAGTTTCTTCTGGGCTAGGCTGATCTCTTCTGATGATGATTCTTGTTGGATGAGTGTATTGAGCTCTTCTCGGGTTGCGACGATGTCAGCAACCAGTGTTCTTTCCTGCTCCCAACGTGAAGAAAGAACCTGTGCCTGCTCTTCGTATTGCGTAATATCTTGCTGTAATTCATCAATGCGCTGACGTTGCTCTTTACCGAACGCAAGTGCTTTCTCTGCGAGTGATAGCTCAGTTTGGGCTGTTTCTGCCTGGAAGTTTCTGAGCAGAAGCTCAGCTGGCGGTGCATATTGCATGACTGCAACACGTGCGCACGCCGTATCCAGTAAACTGATCGCTTTATCAGGCAACTGACGGGCAGGAATGTAACGATGAGAAAGTCGCACTGCGGCCTGTAGTGCTTCGTCCATTATCCAGACTTTATGGTGCTTTTCGAGCATAGGAACCAGACCACGTAACATTGAAGTAGCGGTGTCTTCATCAGGCTCCTCGACTTGCAATACCTGAAAACGTCGCGTTAACGCAGGGTCTTTCTCAATGTGACGTTTAAATTCACTCCAGGTGGTTGCACCAATCGTACGAAGCTGGCCACGGGCAAGAGCGGGCTTAAGCAAGTTGGCTGCATCGCCAGTTCCTGCATTGCCTCCTGCACCAATAAGCGTATGGACTTCATCAATAAAGAGAATAACGGGTTGGGGTGATCCAATGGCTTCATCTAGCACGGATTTCAGGCGTGCTTCAAACTCGCCTTTCATACTGGCACCCGCAGAGAGAGCAACGATATCCAGAGATAACAGGCGTACTTGAGAAAGCGAAGGTGGAACTTTACCAGCAACAATCGCCTGGGCTAATCCTTCCACTACTGCTGTCTTACCTACGCCAGCTTCACCGGTTAATAGCGGGTTATTTTGGCGTCTGCGCAGCAGTATATCGACCATGGTATTGATCTCATGGTCTCTGCCCAGCACGGGATCAATTTTCCCCTCACGTGCTAATGCAGTAAGATCTGTGGAGTATTGCCTTAGAGACGCTGAGTTTTCATTTGTATTGATAGCATTGCTGGCCTGACCCGGCAGATCGCTATCATGTTGTACATCATCTTCTGACTCATTTGCTTCAGTAGATGAACGCGTAATGTAGTTAAAATCTTTAGTTAATACATCAAGTTGAACATTGTCGAATACTGGAGAGATCGCGGATAATACACGCCGCAATTCCATCGTCGTCAGCATCGCAATCAATAGGTGACCGCTTCTGATACGACTAGCGTAGCATTCCAGACTTGCATAAATCCATGCACGCTCAATGGCGAGCTCAATGTGATATGAAAAATCAGAAATAGTACTGGCACCTGTAGGTAATCTGATGATTGCTTCAGAAAGATTCCGCTCCAGAGTGGCAGCATCAAGTTCAAAATGCCTAAAAATACTTTTCAGATCACTGTCTTCTTGCTGCCATAACTGGTTGAGCCAATGGGTTATTTCGACATATGGATTGCCGCGAAGTTTACAATAAGTTGTCGCACTCTCAATGCTTTTAAACAACGAATTGTTAAGTTTTCCAAATAAGTTCTTTCTTGTGATAGCCACTAATTCATCCCTTAATCCTAATGAAGAAGAAGCTGATAAAATTAACTTCATCTGTTTCTCAATAGTACTAAATTTCAATATGGCAACTAAAGATAAACTTCTTGTCTGAATTTGATTTAGGAATATGAATCGGTCAATATTCCTAAAGTCATTTTTTGGACAATTTTTGTAGTTTTGTTTTTCTTTTTTTATGTTATGTTCTTTCGTCTATATAGATGAAGTAGAACCTTGAAAATATAAAAAGGGTCGATTTCCATCGTTAATGGAAAATAGCTAGCGAAAAATCATTATTCGCTAATAAGAGTGGCTGATACAAATCTAGTGAGAAATGTCAGTGGATCATAAATTTCTTGATTATTATAATCAGGAACTTACGTTTATGAAAGAAATGTCACGTGAGTTTGCTGAGAAACATCCTAAAATTGCTGGCCGCCTGGGAATGCATGGCATAGATGTTGCTGATCCTTATGTTGAAAGACTTATTGAGGCATTTTGTTTTCTTTCTGCCCGAACTCAAATAAAACTGGATGCTGAATTCCCTAAGTTTACTCAAAGGCTATTGGATGTTGTCTATCCAAATTATAACTCTCCTACTCCTTCAATCGGTGTTGTTCAATTACAGCCTAATCTGAAAGAAGGTGATTTGATGCAGGGGTATTTAGTTCCCCAAAATAGCACTTTTCATACCAGGATTTTACCGGGCGAGGCTACCCGTTGTGAGTTTCGCAACGGACAGGATCTCACACTTTGGCCGGTTGAAATTATTGACGCACGCCTGACCTCTATTCCTCCTGATCTCCCCAATCTGGAGCGATATCGCATATCTAATTCTCGACTCAAAGGTGCGTTACGCATCAAGCTAAAATTACAGGGTGATATCGTATTCTCACAGCTAGAAGGTCTCGACCAGTTACCTTTTTATATTGATGGTGATGAAAGGATCGTCTCACATATTTTTGAACTATTACATACCAGCCATGTGGCTATGGTGGTGCGCGCAGGTGAGACGAAGGTAGAAGATGTCGTTGTCAGTGAAAAACCACTTACCTTCGAGGGACTAAAACCGGAACAAAGCGTTTTGCCGCTTTCATGGAACATGTTCCACGGCCATAACCTCATCCAGGAATATTTCTCCTGTCGTCAGCGATTTTATTTTTTCACGTTAAATCATCTGGCAAATAGTCTGAAAAAAAATAACTCTAATGAGGCTGAACTCATTATTTTACTTGACCGATTGCCACAAGATTTAATCGGCCATATTGACGCATCCCGGTTTCTTCTGCACTGTACCCCGGTTATCAATCTGTTTCCTAAGTTAGTTGATAGAATCGAAGTTAACAGGGCACTGAATAGTTTCCATGTTGTACCTGACCGGAGCAGGCCTTTAGACTATGAAGTTTTCTCAGTAAATCGGCTATTGGGGCAGAAAGCTGAAAGCAGTGATGAGGTTGTTTTTAAACCCCTGTACCATACCCGACATTCTGATGATGGAAACTTTGGGCGCTATTTTTCGATTCGTAGAGAAGCCAGAGTCAAGGATAGAAATACCCGAAAATATGATACTCGGATCCCCTATGTGAGCACTGAAGTATTCGTTTCACTGGTCGATCAGAATGAGGCGCCTTTTAGCGATGATATCAGGTATCTGTCTATTGATGCGATGGTGACTAATCGGGATCTTCCTCGCCTTATCAAGGCAAGTGGTAGCTTCGATCTGACAATGCCAGGTTCAGTTCCTGTTCATGGTGCAACGTTTGTCTGCCAACCCAGTACTCCGCGTGCGGCATTTGCCTTGGGAGAAGCATCATGGCGGTTAATTCGTCAACTAAGTTTTAATTACCTTCCACTCTCGGATATGGACCATGGGTTAGGTGGGGAATCGCTGCGTAATATGCTTAGCCTCTTCCTCAATGGTGCGGATCAGGAGTCGATCGCTCAAGTTAACAGTCTTGTGGGATGCAAAAGTGAACCTGTCATTCGGCGTATTCCTGGAGATGGCCTGCTGGTTTACGGTCGGGGAGTTCGCTGTACCTTAACGGTAGATGAAGAGGGATTTTCGGGCATTAGTCCATACTTATTTGGCCTTATCATGGAAAACTATCTGGCTCGCCATGCTGCGATAAATATTTTTACTGAGACAGAATTACACTCAATGCAAAGAGGGCTTATTGCACGCTGGGGAGCGCGGCCTGGAAGGCGTGGAGCACTGTGAATATGAAAGACAATTCGCATATTCAACCAACAGCCTCTGAGCTAGACACGTGGTTCAAGCAGGATGAACCCTGGAATGCGGGCTACATTAGTTTAATGCGTGCAATAGCGGCAAAGACGACTGATATGCCACCGATTGGTAGGGCTAAACTTCCTGTGCAGGAGGCTTTCCGGGTCGGGCAGTGTGCTTATATGGCTTTTGCTCCGCGTGAAATATCGGCTATTTCAATGGAGAACGGCAAGGTTAACCTTGAGCTATTTGGTTTAGGAATATGGGGCCCTCAGGGGGCGATGCCGCTGCATTTTTCTGAGCTGGCCTATTCTCGATCAGAAGCTTACGATAATACGCTGATTGATTTTGTTAATATATTTCATCATCGCGCATTATCGTTGCTGTATCGTGCGTGGTTTTTATCGCAGGATACGGCCTCTCTTGACCGTAAATATGATGAGAGATTTTCATTTTATATCGGAAGCCTAATCGGTATTGATGCACAAGAACTTGAACATTCTCACTTACCGCCACACGCTCGATTAGCATCATCTTCTCACCTGATTCGTGAATCCCGTAACCCGGAAGGGATCATTGGTGCTTTACATTATTATTTTCAGGTACCTGTGCGAATGGAGGAGTTTGCAGAACAGTGGATACGTCTGGATAAGTGCGATCAAACTATTTTAGGCGATGATGCCTGTGCGATGCTGCTTGGCGACGGGGCTATTCTGGGCAATACCGTGAGAGATTGTCAGCACAAGTTCAAACTCATTTTAGGCCCTCTAACCCTTAAAGAATATATGCAGTTCAGTCCCTGGGGGGATGATCTTCCAGTCTTGCAGGAGTGGGTAAAAAACTTTGTTGGGTATGAGTATGCATGGGATATACAGCTGGTTTTGGCTGCAGAAGAGGTACCTCATGCAACGCTAAATGGTACACATCAGCTTGGCTATGCGACCTGGCTCGAAAGACTGAATAACATAGAACCGGTTTCTGGCATGAGCTTTGAACCGGAAATTTATTGCCACAGCTAGATGGTCTGTGGTTTTTATCTCGTGTATGCCGGGGATGGGCATATATGCCAGAGGTTAATTAGGAGGGAGCCTGTGTCTGATACTATCATCACTGAACTAAGTCAATTTTATAGTGGATTTTTGCAGCCTGTTTCGGATGAATTTCCATGTGGCGACAGTCTTGAGTATGATTCAGCCTTTATTCTTCTCCTGTCTAAAATTCAACCGAAACAGGGTGCTGAATACGGTAATTTTGTTGAACAGGCAGAACCTGTAAATTGGTCAGAGGTTCAGCGCGAGTGTGCTGCCTTGATGCAGAAAAGCAAAGATGTACGTTTGTTTATTATTATGATCCGCTGTCGCTTAAGGCAAATCGGTTTACTGGCGATAGAGGAAGGAATCACAGCCTTAAAAGCCCTCATCGAAATTTATCCTGAACAGTATTACCCCTTATTGCTTGATGAAGGTGACTTTGAGCCCGTCATGCGAGCCAATGCATTTTCAGAAATGGACGATGCTTCGGGGTTAATTACAGACTTAAGAAATCACAAATTGCCTAAAGCGGCGGGTCAGGTTATTTCCTTAAAGGATTTTGAGAAATCATTCGCCACTCCTCGTGAACCGGATGCGCTTCCCGAAGCGTTGATCTCTGCAATGTTAGAGGAGTGGCATCAACAGGCTGATAAAGAGATTATCTCTTTGAACTGTGCGATGAAATCTTTGCTGGCAATTCGGCATTCCTTGAGGGACAGCCTCGGTGAAGAGGCTCCCGAGTTGCCGGTTATCACCCATCTCCTCACTCTTTTTCCACAATCGTCATCTGTTGTTGAAGCGGATTTATCTGAACCTGAAAGCGATGAAACCCATCTTGAATCAGTGCAGGACGATGCCAGCACCACACCACGTGAAGTGCAAAAAGGTGCATTGCAGTCTGCAAAGTGCTCTGTTTCAACAGCGAAAATTAACCATAAGATAGAAAATCGCCAGGATGCTTTAGCACAGTTAATTGAGATTAGATCGTGGTTTACGCGTATGGAGCCAAGTAGTCCAGTGATCTTATTACTGGAACTAACAGAAAGCATGGTTGGAAAACGTTTCACTGAGCTAATGAAAATCCTTCCATCAGAACTCATTAATAAAATTGACAGCGAGAACACATAAATGAAATTTTTTGGAGTGAAAATTTTAATGGCATGTTGTGCGTTAGTCAGTACCGCTTTGCAGGCTGAATGTACCCTCGACACAACCGGGGAATCAGATAGGGGCCCCCCCGTTACGTTTATTCTCCCTGCGCAGGTTTTGAGTATCAGTGCCGATAAGCCCGTCGATACCGCCATGCCATTCGCTACGATCACTTCCCCCCTGGCGGGACACGCTGTGACCTATATCAACTGTACGCCTGGCATCTCTTATGGAGGAATGCCTTACGGTCTTCCTACTCCGGATGGAAATAATATGTACTCTACCAATATTCCTGGTGTGAGTATGAAAATTCGGTGGGATAATGGCACTGTTAAAAAAGACATCCCTTATGCCGGTAATCTCCCTATGCAGTTAAGTCGCATAGTCTATTTTGCTAATTCTTATTTCGTAGTTGAGTTTTTTAAAACGGCAGAAGTGATTCGTTTGATGCCTAATAAAGAAAATGTTGTCTTTGATGGCGGTGATTCCGCCTATAATTATGTTGGTGTCAATGCAATGTCGAATTATGCACAAAAACTTAATATAGGAAAAATTACACTCAATAGTACACCGGCCTGTACTTTTGAGAGCACAAAAAACATCGATTTTAATACTGTCACACCAGCCCTGGCGGATTCAGGGGTTGAACGTCCCCTCGACTTTGAAATGAACTGCAGGACTGACTATGGAAGCTATTCTGTCTTTGCTTCAATCATTGCGGACGCCCGTACCCCTGATGGTAAATATATTACTGTCACCGATGCCGGAGGATATACGGATCGTCTGAGAATTCAAATAAGAGATAATGAAGGAGCCAGTATTGCCGTGGATGGTTCAAGTTTGAGAAAAGTAACAAGCAACGATAAAGTCCCTGCGCAGTTTAAATGGACGGCGACATTAGCGTCACCTGGCAAGACAAGTAAAAGACCCACCGGTGGTAAATTTGATGCCAGAGCTGAGATTGTATTACAAGTAAATTAACACATATTTAATATTTAAGATGAGGGTATAAAATGGATAATGTACCTTGTGTTTTTGTTAGCATCGCGAGCTATCGCGATTCAGAACTTATTCCTACTTTAATGGATATGATTTCTCAGTCTGTCAGCCCACAGTCCCTACATATCAGTATTTGCTGGCAGTGTGATGAAGACATCTCTATTTTTCTCGATAAAGGAATGCAGCTTACCCAGCAGCGACTTCATCATGGCTTTCAACTCTATCTCTTCAGCTATCGAGGCGCGGTGATCCATGTGATAAGCGTTCATTATTACCAGAGCCAGGGTGCCTGTTGGGCCAGACATATTGCAGAAACACTTTATAATAAGGAAGAATACTTCCTGCAGATTGACTCCCACTGTCGTTTTATATCCGGCTGGGATAGCCAAATGGTTGAGGTATTGAATTATTTAACTGTTTTGAGTCCTAAACCCATTCTCACATGTTATCCACCGTCCTATCAACCGGATAATTTAGAGGATAGAAAAAACGATCTGACTCGATTAATGTTCAGAGGGTTTTCTCAGGAGAAAATTTTACAGCTGAGCCCTTATGTGATGACTGACGATGTTACGTACCCGGTCAGAGGAAGTTATCTTGCTGGAGGATTTATTTTTTCATTAGGGAGCTTTGTTACAGAAGTTCCTAATGATCCTCAGATATTTTTTGAGGGTGAAGAAATAGCCATGGCAGTCAGGGCATTTACTCATGGCTATGACATTTTTCATCCTCAAAAAGTATTGCTATGGCATTTTTACGGCAGAAAAGACCATGTGAAAATCTGGACAGATCATGGCAATGAGGCAAAAACTAAAGGCAGCATTGATCAAGCTTGGTGGGAAAGAGACGCTATATCTAAAAACAGAGTAAAAACCTTACTCGGCCATAAGACCACTGAGCAGTGTGATCATGGCATTTACTGTCTTGGTAAGCAACGTAGCCTGAGTGATTTCGAGAGAACGGCAGGAGTGGATTTTTCTCGCTGTCTGGTTCATCCGGATGTCATTGGAGATGAGCATAAAGCTTATTTCGCCAACGGGGAATTGATCGAAGGGCTTTGGCGTTCATTGCTTGTCGGTGTCAATAAAAGAACGGTTAACTTTGACTCATCCAGAATAACCACGTTAGGAAGAGATGCTCTTTACTGGTATGTCGGTGTCTATACGGAAGATAACACGCTGCTCGAACAGCATACTCTCTATAACGCTGAAATAAATGAGAGAATTTCAAATTCGGAAGATGGCAGTTTTTCACTATCGCTTGATTTTACTTCGGAAGAAAGTTTAAACCCTCATTCTGTTCGTATTAGTCCATTCATCGACAGAGCAGGGTGGGGTGAAGTCATCGAGGAAAAATGGTAGCGGCTTTTTCTTTTTTAACAAAAAAATCACAGCTTTATTAAGTTGTAATATTTTCTATTTAACAAGCGAGTTATCAAATGATTACTTATGAAGTATTAGAGGGCGATTTCCTCACTGATATCCCTGTTGTCGATGTTACTGTTAATGTAATGCGTTTTCGCGATCCTGAAAATTACGAATATAACATCATTATTAACCGGGTTATGATGGCAGAAGGCCAAACGGTGGTGACTTTTTGCGAGAAGCAGATGAAAACAATGCAAAATACCCTTCCTGGCTTTAAGAGTGAAGGAAAACAACTCGAACATAAAATTGGGCCTGCAAAACTCCCCGTCGTTCAGGTCGCTCATCGTTATCTTGAAAATGGCAATTTTGTCCGTCAAGTCCAGTCTTATACGCAACTGCCTAAGCATCCAGACTACAATCCTGGAAATAATATGTTGATGATTTTTACTCTTGTCGCCGATCAGGATTTCACTGATTTTCAGCGTAAGCATTATGTTCAAATTATGAATTCATTTACACCTAAAACTAAACCACTAGGAAATAAATAACGTTTACCAAATGTTTTACTTCCATTTGAATTCTTGATTTTTCTTTACTGAGGAGGTCCGTGATAAAATCGACCTCCTCTTAATGATTCATTCGAATATTCAATGTTGTACGTTATATGCATAACGTTTTTCTTTCATTTCGTCGACAGGTTACAATAAATTTTGCATAATTATAAAAGTCAGTTTTTTTATTGAACTTCATCTTCCTTGATGCGTTTCTAAAATGAACGTTAATCGTTCTCTCAGAACGATTTATCTGTCTTGATATATTCCTTATGTTATTCCCCCTGCCTAGTAATAGCATTATTTTAGTTTCGGTTAGAGACAGTTGCTCATGTTTTTTTAATCCTGTTATTCTGTAAAAATCATCATTTATGAAGTCATTGCTATCCATGCTTGCGATGAAAATTATTTTTTCAATTATCCTTTTTATATCAGTTATTTTTTTATTTTTACAAGCAAAAGGAATGTGCAAAGTTGATTTTTCTTTGCTGATGTGTGGTTCATCCAATTTTTTTGTGTTTTTGAATAAATTTATACTTATAGATGAATCTCTGAGTGTAATATTAGTTATCTCGCTCTTCTCTGTGCTATCATCATCAGTAATAAATCCAAAGTCGCTTAATGCACTTTCTAGTGCTGATTGTTGAAGCAACGACTCCAATCCTTTTTTATAGAAAAAATTTTCACTTTCAATTAAAATTTTCATAATATCTGACTGTCCATGTCGTGAGTTGGTTATTTTCTTTATCATATCCTTAAAGACAAAATACATTTTGTCATTCTATGTTAATTCCGTTTATTTGGAGTTTTCTTCTGTTTTTATTGTGTTGGCGATGTTTTTTATGGAAGCATACAATTTCCCTTTCTGAACTGTCTCTATTGAATCATGCTATTTCTTATCGGTCCTCGAGGGGTAATCACCAGTAGACAGGTTGCTTTTTTTTTCTGCTGCAGTCTATAAAGAGGATTAACCACAGTCGGCGTGTGACCGTTCAGTGTCAATAATCAGTCTTCAGGAGCGTGTTGTGAAGCAAGGGGATATCGGTCGTTTAATGTTACTCGCGGCGATTTGGGGAGCCAGTTTTTTATTTATGCGCGTAGCCACTCCCTATTTTGGTTCGCTGAATACCGCGTTTTTACGCGTGGTGTTTGGCTGTGTTGGCCTGATAGCGCTGTTGCTGGTACTACGGACCCATATCGCCTTTCATGGTAAAGCGTTGCCGGCGATGTTACTGGGGGTGATCAACTCGGCTGTGCCTTTTGTGATGTATTGCCTGGCGGCAAAATGGCTGCCAGCGGGCTATTCGGCGATCCTGAATGCCACTACACCGCTGATGGGTGTGCTTATTGGGGGTCTTTGTTTCAGTGAAACCTTTACGCTGAGAAAAATCGTTGGGGTGGTACTGGGCCTGGTGGGAATTGTACTGCTGACCACTACCGGCAGCCAGGCCCTGACACATGAGGTGCTGCTGGGCATTGCCGCGTGTCTGGTGGCGACGGCTTGTTACGCCAGCGCCGGGTTTCTGACTAAAAAGTGGATTGGCGATCGCGGTGGTCTGGATGCCCGGCTGGTCGCGCTGGGCAGCCAGATTGGCGCCAGTATCTTTCTTCTTCCGGTGTTTATCGGTTCACTGATCATCCAGCCTGTCGTGCAGTGGAACCATCCAGGCGTATGGCTTTGTGTACTGGCGCTGGGGCTGATCTGTACTGCCTGGGCTTATATTTTGTTCTTTCGTCTGATTGCCGATATTGGCCCACTAAGAACGCTGACGGTGACTTTCCTCATCCCGCCGTTTGGCATTCTGTGGGGTTATCTGTTCCTTGGAGAAACCCTCTCAAAAGGATTTATCGCCGGAGGATTGGTGATCATCGTAGCGGTATGGCTGGTCGCGGGGGGTATCAAGCCAAAACCAAAGATTAAAGAGGTGGTGATAAAACCCTGACGGAGCATGACTTCAAAGATGAACAGCTACGTTATTTAGTCATTATCAGCGCGACAGGGCAATGCCCTGTCGCCACCATATCGATTCCCCTGTTTTCACGCCCATTTTTATACTTTCTTTACACCCCAGCCCTGCATTTTTACATCAACTTTGCACGCCACTCGCAACAATAGCGTTACTGAAAAACGCCTTTGGAGGTGTGTTGTGAGCGTCGCTGTCACTACTGGCATTGTGCTGGTCTGTTTGCTGCTGGGCTACCTGGTGTATGCCCTAATCCATGCGGAGGAATTCTAATGGCCGCACCTGCTTTTTTACTGATTGCCAGTTACATGGTGTTGCTGATGCTGTTGGCCCGTCCGCTTGGGAAAGGGCTGGCACGTCTGGTGGATGACCGTCCGCTCCCCGGATTGGCTGGTGCGGAACGCATCCTGTGGCGTCTTAGTGGTGTGGCCTCGGAAGGCATGAGCTGGCAGCGTTACCTTTGGGCGATCCTGCTGTTCAACGCCTGCGGCTTACTGCTGCTGTTTGTCATGCTGGCGAACCAGGCCAGTCTGCCGTTGAACCCTCAGCAGCTACCGGACCTCAGCTGGCATCTGGCGCTCAACACCGCCGTTAGCTTTGTCACCAACACTAACTGGCAGGCGTATGCCGGGGAAAGCACCCTGAGCTATTTCAGCCAGATGGTCGGGCTGACTGTTCAGAACTTCCTCTCGGCTGCCACCGGGATCGCCGTGGCCTTCGCGCTGATGCGCGGATTTGCTCGGCGAGCATTGGGGGAGCTGGGTAATGCCTGGCGCGATATTACCCGCATTACGCTGTATGTCCTGCTGCCGCTGTCGCTATTGATGGCATTGTTCCTCGTCAGCCAGGGTGTGTTGCAAAATGTCGACAGCTATCTGAGCCTGACCACGCTGGAAGGTGTGAAGCAGACGCTGCCGATGGGGCCTGTCGCTTCGCAGGAAGCGATCAAAATGATTGGCACCAACGGCGGTGGTTTCTTCAACGCCAACTCTGCTCATCCGTTTGAAAACCCGACGGTATACAGCAATTTTGTCCAGATGCTGGCGATCTTCCTGATCCCGGCAGGGTTGTGCTTTGCCTTCGGTGAGGTGGTGCGCGATACCCGTCAGGGACATGTGCTGCTGTGGACGATGTCACTGATGTTTATCCTGGCGGTGGCGGTGGTGATGTGGGCCGAGCTCAATGGGAATCCACACTTCCTCACGCTCGGTGCTGACAGCGCTATCAATATGGAAGGCAAGGAGACGCGCTTTGGCATCCTCAATTCCAGCCTGTTTGCGGTGATTACCACTGCAGCCTCCTGTGGTGCCGTCAACGCCATGCACGATTCGTTTACCGCACTTGGCGGCATGGTGCCGATGTGGCTGATGCAAATCGGGGAAGTGGTCTTCGGCGGCGTGGGTGCCGGGCTGTACGGCATGCTGCTGTTTGTGATGCTGGCGGTCTTTATCGCCGGGCTGATGATCGGTCGTTCCCCGGAATATCTCGGCAAGAAAATCGACGTATGGGAAATGAAAATGACCGCACTGGCGATCCTGGTGACACCGAGCCTGGTGCTGCTGGGCACGGCGCTGGCGATGATGACTGAGGCCGGGCGCAGCGGCATGTTGAATCCCGGCATACATGGCTTCTCGGAAGTGCTGTATGCCGTCTCCTCGGCGGCCAATAACAACGGTAGCGCCTTTGCCGGGCTGAGTGCGAACACGCCGTTCTGGAATCTGCTGTTGGCGTTCTGCATGCTGGTGGGCCGCTTTGGCATCATTATTCCTGTACTGGCGATCGCCGGTTCTCTGGCGCTGAAAAAGGTTCAGCCCGCGGGCCAGGGCACGTTGCCGACTCACGGGGCGCTGTTTATTGCCCTGCTGGCAGGCACCGTGCTGCTGGTCGGTGCGCTGACCTTTATCCCGGCGCTGGCCTTAGGGCCGGTGGCGGAACATCTGCAAATGATCGGTCGTTAACGGGCGGAGAAGAGACATGAGTCGTAATCAACAGGCGCTGTTTGATGGGGCGCTGATGCGTGTCGCGCTGCTCGATGCGTTGAAAAAACTGGACCCACGCATTCAGGTACGCAACCCGGTGATGTTTGTGGTGTGGTTGGGCAGCGTGCTGACCACGCTGCTGGCCATTGCAATGGCGGCCGGGAAAACCCCGGGTGAAACGGGCTTCACTGCCGCCATCGCCGTCTGGCTGTGGTTTACCGTGCTGTTTGCCAATATGGCGGAAGCGCTGGCCGAAGGGCGCAGTAAAGCGCAGGCCAACAGCCTGAAAGGTATCACTAAAACCAGCTTTGCCAAAAAACTCGCAGAGCCTGAATACGGCGCCAGCCATCAGTCAGTGGCGGCTGATTCGTTGCGCAAAGGTGACTGGGTACTGGTGGAAGCGGGCGATATGATCCCCTGTGACGGGGAGGTGCTGGTGGGTGGCGCATCGGTGGATGAAAGCGCCATCACCGGCGAATCGGCCCCCGTCATCCGCGAATCTGGCGGTGACTTCTCATCCGTCACCGGCGGTACACGGATTCTCTCCGACTGGCTGGTGGTGCAGTGCAGCGTCAACCCGGGGGAAACCTTCCTCGACCGGATGATCGCGATGGTGGAAGGGGCGAAACGGCGTAAAACGCCGAATGAGATCGCCCTGACTATTCTGCTGGTGGCGCTGACCATCGTGTTTGTGCTGGCCACCGCCACGCTCTGGCCGTTTACCGCCTGGGCAGGGACGCCAGTGAGCCTGACGGTGCTGGTGGCGCTGCTGGTATGTCTGATCCCCACCACAATCGGCGGTTTGCTGTCGGCGATTGGCGTGGCGGGCATGAGCCGTATGCTGGGGGCCAACGTGATCGCCACCAGCGGCCGTGCGGTAGAAGCGGCGGGGGATGTTGATGTATTGCTGCTGGATAAAACTGGCACCATTACGCTGGGTAATCGCCAGGCAACGCAATTCCTGCCAGCCGCGGGTATCAGTGAACAGCAGCTGGCCGATGCCGCACAGCTGGCCTCACTGGCCGATGAAACCCCGGAAGGGCGCAGTATTGTGGTGCTGGCGAAGCAGAAATTTAATCTGCGCGAACGCGACCTGAAAAGCCTGGATGCCACTTTTATTCCATTCTCGGCGCAGACGCGCATGAGCGGGGTCAACGTGCAGCAGCGCACGGTGCGTAAAGGTGCGGTTGATGCGGTGCGCCGCTATATCGACAGCAACGGCGGCCAGTTCCCGCCAGAGGTTAACGGCCTGGTGGAACAGGTGGCGCGTGCGGGCGGCACACCGCTGGTCGTCTGTGATGGTGTAACGGTACTGGGCGTGGTGGAGCTGAAGGACATTGTGAAGGGCGGCATTAAAGAGCGCTTCGCCGAGTTGCGAAAAATGGGCATTAAAACAGTGATGATCACCGGGGATAACCCGCTGACTGCCGCCGCGATCGCCGCCGAGGCTGGCGTGGATGATTTCCTGTCAGAAGCGACCCCCGAAGCCAAGCTGGCACTCATCCGTCAGTATCAGGCCGAAGGACGGCTGGTGGCGATGACCGGAGATGGCACCAACGATGCCCCGGCACTGGCGCAGGCTGATGTGGCGGTGGCCATGAACTCCGGTACCCAGGCGGCAAAAGAGGCGGGTAACATGGTCGATCTCGACTCCAACCCGACCAAACTGCTGGAAGTGGTGCATATCGGCAAACAGATGCTGATGACGCGCGGTTCCCTGACCACATTCAGTATCGCTAACGATGTGGCAAAGTATTTTGCCATTATCCCGGCCGCGTTTGCTGCCACGCTGCCGCAGCTCAATATGCTGAACGTGATGCAGTTGCACTCACCCAACTCCGCCATTCTGTCAGCGGTGATCTTCAACGCGCTGGTGATTGTGTTCCTGATCCCGCTGGCGTTGAAAGGGGTGAGCTATCGCCCGCTGAGTGCTGCCGCGCTACTGCGTCGTAATCTGTGGTTGTATGGTGTCGGCGGCCTGCTGGTGCCATTCGCTGGGATTAAACTGATTGATATGTTACTGACCCTTCTGGGCATGGCATAAGGAAAATATGATGAGCCAATTACGTCCTGCTCTGTTTTTACTGATATTACTGACGCTGGTCACCGGGCTGCTCTATCCTCTGTTAACCACCGGGCTGGCGCAGTGGTGGTTCCCGCAGCAGGCCAATGGTTCGCTGTTACGCCAGGAGGGCAGCGTGCGCGGTTCGGCCCTGATCGGCCAGAATTTTACGCGTGCTGATTATTTCCAGGGGCGGCCATCGGCCACGGGTGATGCGGCGTATAATCCGCTGGCCTCTTCTGGCAGCAATCTGGCGGGCAGCAACCCTGCGCTGGACAAGGCGATTGTTGAACGCGTGGCGGCACTGCGTGCGGCGAACCCGCAGGCCAGCCATCAGGTGCCGGTGGATCTGGTCACTGCCAGCGGCAGCGGGCTGGACCCGCAGATTTCACCTGCGGCAGCGCACTGGCAGGCAGCACGCGTAGCGCAGGCACGCCAGCTTCCACTGGAAACGGTTGAACGGCTCATTGCCGATAATACGATGACGCCGCGCCCGGCGTTTATCGGGGAGCCGGGTGTGAATGTGCTGGCGCTGAACCTGGCACTGGATGCATTACAGCGTTAAACCCTGACGGGTCGGGTATGCCCACCACTACGGTGGTAAGGGCTCGCTCACCTGCGAAACTCGCGTAGGGGCGAGGCATGTCTCGCCCGTTGTTTTCCCTGTTTAAGGAATCGGATGAACGACGAACTCCAGCGCCCTGATCCGGATGCGCTGCTACGCCTGGCGGCAGAAAGCCATCGCGGTAAGCTGAAAATTTACTTTGGTGCCTGTGCTGGTGTGGGAAAAACGTGGGCGATGCTCCAGGAGGCCCGCCGTCTGCGTGCACAGGGGCTGGAGGTGCTGGTAGGCGTGGTGGAAACCCACAACCGCCCGGAAACGGCTGCGTTGCTGGCCGGGCTGACCCTGCTGCCGCGACGGGCCACCGGGCAGCATCGCCACCCCGAATTTGACCTTGATGCAGCGCTGGCCAGCCATCCGGCAGTGATTTTGATGGACGAACTGGCGCACAGTAACGCCCGTGGCTCACGCCACCCGAAACGCTGGCAGGACATTGAAGAGCTACTGGATGCCGGTATTGACGTGATCACCACGGTCAACGTTCAGCATCTGGAAAGCCTGAACGATGTGGTTGGCGGCGTGACCGGCATCCGCGTGCGCGAAACCGTGCCTGACCCGTTTTTCGATGCTGCTGACGATGTGGTGCTGGTGGACCTGCCGCCGGATGACCTGCGTCAGCGGTTGAAAGAGGGAAAAGTTTATATCGGTGAGGGCGCAGAACGCGCCATCGAAAACTTCTTCCGTAAAGGTAACTTGATCGCTCTGCGCGAGCTGGCGCTGCGGCGCACCGCCGATCGCGTCGATGACCAGATGCGTGCCTGGCGTGATACTCAGGGACGGGAAAAAGTCTGGCACACGCGTGATGCCATTCTGTTGTGCATTGGTGATAACAGTGGCAGTGAAAAGCTGGTGCGCAGTGCTGCCCGGTTAGCGGCCCGGCTCGACAGTGTCTGGCATGCTGTTTATGTCGAAACCCCACGTCTGCATCGCCTCTCTGAAGCGCGGCGGCGCGGCATTCTGCGGACGCTGCAACTGGCGCAGGAGCTCGGTGCGGAAACCGCCACGCTTTCAGACCCGAGCGAAGCCAGTGCGGTGCTGCGTTACGCTCGCGAGCACAACCTTGGCAAAATTATTATCGGCCGCCGTCCGACCCGCCGCTGGTGGCGCGAACGTTTTGCCGACCGTCTGGGCGAACTGGGGCCGGATCTCGATATTCTGATCGTCGCGCTGGATGACCCGCCGCCAGATGCCGTCAGTCCACTGGCTCCACGCGCAGGCGGAGGCGGCAATGAAGGAAAATGGCATGCACAACTGCGGGGTTGCGCCGCCGCGTTGTTACTCTGTGCGCTGGTGACCGTTGCCGGGCGCTGGCTGCTACCGGCGGTCGATTCGGTTAACCTGGTGATGGTTTACCTGCTGGCCGTGGTGATTGTCGCGCTGCGTTACGGGCGCTGGCCGTCGGTGGTGGCGACACTGCTGAACATTGTCGCCTTTGATTTAGTGTTTGTGGCACCCACTGGCACGATGGCGGTGTCGGACGTGCAGTACCTGGTCACCTTCGGCGTGATGCTGGCGGTCGGCGTGATCGTCGGTAATCTGACCGCCGGGGTGCGCTATCAGGCACGGGTGGCGCGCTATCGTGAACAGCGGGCGCACCATTTGTATGAAATGGCCAAAGCCCTTAGCCGGGCGCTCAGTCAGCGTGATATTGCCGCCACGCTCCAGCGCAGCGTAGAGAGCACCTTGCAGGCCCGCAGTGAGCTTTATCTGCCTGATGAACAGGGCGAACTGGTCGCGGTGGGGGAAGCCCATCTCAGTGCCGTACCGGACCGGGCAATTGCCCGCTGGAGCTTTGATAAAGGCCAGCCCGCCGGGGCCGGAACCGATACGCTGCCCGGTGTTCCCTGGCAGATGCTGCCGCTGAAAAGCGGCAGTGAAACACTGGGCCTGTTGATCCTTGAACCTCTCAACCTGCGTCAGCTGATGATCCCCGAACAGCAGCGATTGGTCGAAACGTTCACCGTGCTGATCGCCAACGCCTTAGAACGTATGAATCTTAGCCAGCGTGAGGCGGTGTCCAGGCTGGCGGCCGAGCGCGAACAGCTGCGTAATGCGCTGTTATCTGCGCTCTCCCATGACCTGCGCACCCCGCTGACGGTGCTGTTTGGTCAGGCTGAAATTCTGACGCTCGACCTGGCTTCAGAGCACTCACCATATGCTCCGCAGGCCAGTGCCATGCGAGAGCAGACGTTGAACACCATCCGGCTGGTGAATAATCTGCTGGATATGGCGCGGTTGCAGTCCGGCGGCTTTCATCTGAAACGTGAGTGGATGGCACTGGATGAATTGGTCGGCAGCACGTTGCGCCAGCTCTCCGTACTGCTGGCCGGACGCAATATCGCGCTCGATCTGCCGCCGATGCTGCTGATGGATGTCGATGGTCCACTGATGGAGCGTGTGTTAAGCAATCTGCTGGAAAATGCACTGAAATATGCAGGTCCTGCGGCGAACATCGGCATACGTGCCACACAGTCGTCAGCGCAGCGGCTGATGCTCGAAGTGTGGGATGACGGCCCGGGCATTGCTGGTGGGCAGGAGCAGTTGATTTTCGAGAAGTTCTCCCGGGGCAACAAAGAGTCGGCCGTGCCGGGTGTCGGGCTGGGGCTGGCGATTTGTCAGGCGATAGTCACTTTGCATGATGGCACCATCCATGCGGAGAACCGGCCGCAGGGCGGTGCTCGTTTTATCATTACGCTGCCGCTTACTCCGCCGCCGGTGATTGAGGATTATGCGGAATAGATCGGGCCGGGCATGCCCGGCCCCTACGGGGATCACGGCAGGGCGAGGCATATCTCGCCCGTTTCACCCCAGACGTGCAGCAATAAACGCCACTGCCTTTTGTGCGCCCTGAGCCGAAATGGTGTGCCCGATGCCCGGCTCAAACTGGCTGCTGACCTGCACACCCAGAGCGCGCAGACGCTGCTCTGCCGATTTGCTTTCCTGTACCGGGATCACCCCATCGGCCATGCCGTGCACCAGCAGTACCGGCGTATTCAGCGCCGGAGTGAACGGCTGTGGTGATGACAGTCGACCTGAGAATGCCACCATCCCGGCTACCGGCCAGCGGCCTGACACCAGCGTATCGAGCGCCATAATCGAGCCCTGCGAGAAGCCGACCAGCACCACCTTATCCAGATGCTCGCTCATCTGATGCCGATCGAGGATCGCCTGGAGAGTCTGGTCAAAGGCGGCACGCGCTTCTGCCACACGTGCAGGGCGGTTTTCCGGCGTAATACCCGCCAGGCTAAACCACTGCCAGCCTGCACCCTGTTCAAAGTGGTACGGTGCATTGGGGCTGGCAAAGCTTACGCCTGGCAGGGAGGGCGCCCAGTGGTCTCCCAGGCCTGCCAGATCATCGCCGCTGCTGCCAACGCCGTGCAGTAAAATAACTAATCCTTTCGACATTGTTCGCCTCGTAAATCAGATTAAAAACCGTAGCCGCTCATGTCTGGCCCGGCGGGCACAATCCCGTTAGGGTTCAGTGCCTTAATAGAGTAATAACCCTGCTTAATATGGTCGATGCTGACCGTTTCACGCACGCCGGGGATCGCCAGCAGACGTTGCAGGTAAGCATTCAGCGCCGGGAAGTCCCGTAACTGGCGCAGGTTGCACTTAAACAGACCGTGATAGGCAACGTCAAAGCGAATCAGCGTCACGAACAGGCGAATATCGGCTTCGGTCAGAACAGCATCAAACAGATAAGGACCACTGTTGCTCAGACGCGTTTCCAGCTCAGCCAGCATGCCGAACACATCATTAAAGGCTTCACGGTAGCTGATGGCGGTGGTGGCAAACCCGGCGCGATAAACACCGTTGTTCAGTCGGGGATAGATCTCCGCGTTCAGCGCGTCAATCTCTGCACGCAGGGATTCAGGGTACAGATCGACAGACTGTGTTGCCAGCGCACCAAAGCCACTGTTGAACATGCGTACGATATCCGCCGATTCATTACTGACGATGGTGCCGGTTTTTTTGTCCCACAACACCGGCACCGTTGCCCGCCCGGTGAAACTGTCGTCGGCGCGGGTATACAGCTGATGCAGATATTCCGCGTGGTTCAGGGTATCGCGGTCGGCACCCGGGAAGTCGCCAAAGTGCCAGCCTTCATCGGTCAGCTGTGGCTCAACGACGGAGACGCTGATGACCTCCTCCAGCCCTTTCAGCTTACGGGCGATTAATGTGCGTGACGCCCACGGGCAGATCAGCGCCACATACAAATGGTAGCGATCTGGCTCTGCGAGGAAGCCACTGCTGCCATCCGCCGTCACCCAATGACGGAAGCTTGAGGTCTGCCGGACAAAGCCGCCTTTTTCATCGGTGGCCTGTACCGGGTGCCACTCTGCCGTCCATTTACCGTTTACCAGCATCAGTCGTTCCTCAGTTCAGGCGTGAAGCAGGCAGGGAGGCTTTCAGCGCGTATTTTCCGTCACCGATCAACGCCAGTACCAGCAGGCTGATTGTCCAGAATACCGGGTATTCCCAGCCGCCGTTCGGGTTGGTGAACCAGAAACCCGCCGCACCGTGCACTGTAGCAATCGCACCCAGCAGTACCGGGATCAGCAGCAGCGCGGCAATGCGTGGGCGGTAGCCAACAATCAGTGCCACAGCGCCCAGCACTTCCCAGGCGATGGTGACGTAAGCCAGCCCACCGGGCAGGCCCAGTGACTCAAAGAATTTCGCGGTGCCAGCCGGGGTGAAAACAAAAAACTTCAGGCCAGCGTGCGCCAGGAACAGGATGCCAAGCGAAAGACGCAGGATCAGCGCGGCCCAGGGGGCGGTACGGGTATCAGTCATGATGAGATGCCTTATAACGTGTGAGTGTCAGGGTTGATAAAACACACTCTACACTCATTCCTCCGCACTGATTATCCTGCCATTCGCGCAATGATTACTTCCATATTGGAAGTAATCACCAGCCCTGATCCCACTCTGGCTTCCCGGCATAATGGCTGACAAGGAAGTCGATCAGCGCCCGTACCTTATGGGCCAGATGGCGTGCCGGGGGATAAACGGCGTACAGGCCGAGCGGAGGAATTTCACTCTCAATCAGCAGAGGCCGGATGGTTCCAGTTCGTAAGGCGGCACCGGCAATAAAGGTCGGCAGTCGGGCAATACCCAAGCCGCTCAGCGCCGCGGTCAGGCAGGCCTCGGCATTGGAAAAACGCAGACGGCCACTGACGGGCACAGTTTCGCCTTCATTGCCGAACGGCCAGTTATAAGGATCGCGGAAGTTGGTGTCGATAATGCAGTTATGATCGGCTAATTGCTGAGTATGCGTTGGCATACCGTGCCGCCGCAAATAGTCATCGCTGGCGGCGATCACCACGCGCATATCGCTGAGGCGGCGGGCAATCAGGCTGCTGTCGCTCAGTTTTCCGATGCGGATGGCAACGTCAAATCCCTCATCGACGATGTTCACGATACGGTCTGAGAAGCTGACATCCAGTTCAATTTCCGGAAACTCGCGGGCAAAGGCGATCAGCGCCGGGGCAAGTTGGCTGGCACCAAACGTGATGGGCGCGCTGAGTTTGATGCGTCCTGAGGGTTTCCCTGCAGCGTGGCGCACCGAGGCATCCAGCGCATCCCATTCATCCAGCAGATGTTTGACCTGAGAAAAATAGGCCTGCCCGACTTCGGTGGGGGACAGCGCACGCGTGCTGCGTTTCAGCAGTTGCACGCCCAGCTCTTTTTCCAGTTTTGATACCAGTTTAGAGGCCTGGCCACTGCTGGTACCCAGCCGGGCCGCCGCTGCGGCAAAGCTGCCCAGCTCGAGCACCGCCACAAACATTCGATCGCAATCCAGACGTTCCACGGTTTTCCCTTGTGTGCAGAAAAACGGGCCGGGCCTGCCCGGCCCCTACGTGATCCCATCGTAGGTGCAAGGTATGCCTCGCCCTGATGACACCATTAAACCAGCCGCGCACCGCTTTGTGCATCAAACAGATGGATTTTTTCGGGATTGATATCCAGAGCAAGGGATTGCTGCGGTTCCAGCGTCACGCGCCCGGCGAGCTGAATATGCAGGGGAAAACCCTGCCATTCGGCGTGCAGCAGGCTGGATTCGCCCGTGACTTCCAGCACCTTCAATAATGCGGAGGGATGGGTGGAGTGGCGTGCCTGGACAAAATCATGGGCGCGAATCCCGACGATCACCGGCTGGCTGCCCTGACGCCGGGCGCTGTCGTGCCAGCGAGCAGGCAGAGGAAACCACAGTCCGTTACAGTTGACGCCGGGAATGCCATCCTGCGTCTTTACTTCACCCGCCAGCAGATTCATCGGCGGCGATCCAATAAAGCGTGCGACAAAGGTATTCACCGGATGGTCGTAAATCTCCAGCGGCTTGCCCTGCTGCACAATCACCCCATCGCGCATCACCACAATGCGGTCCGCCAGCGTCATGGCCTCCACCTGATCATGGGTGACGTAGACCATAGTGGTTTTAAAGCGCTGGTGCAGCGATTTAATCTCCGCACGCAGCTCCATACGCAGCTGGGCATCAAGGTTTGATAGCGGCTCATCAAACAGGAAGACCTGCGGATTACGTATCATCGCCCGGCCCATCGCCACGCGCTGACGCTGGCCGCCAGAGAGGGCACGCGGGTAGCGATTCAGCAGTTTATCAATACCGAGGATGCTGGCGATCCGTGTAATGCGGCTCTGTTGTTCGTCCCGTTTGACCCGTTTAACCTGCATATGGAACGCCAGGTTTTCAGCCACCGTCAGATGCGGATACAGGGCGTAGCTCTGAAACACCATGGCGATATCGCGATCCGCGGGATCAAGATCATTTATTCGCAGATCGTCCAGCAGGATCGCCCCGTCAGAGATCGTATCCAGCCCGGCCAGCAGACGCAGCAGGGTGGATTTTCCACAGCCGGAAGGACCGACCAGCACGGTAAAACTGCCGTCCTCGATCGTCAGATCGAGCGGGTGCAACACCGTTTGCGTACCGTAACGTTTCGTGACTTTGACCAGTTCAACCCGTGCCATACTGTTTTCCCGTGGTGACGGGCGAGGCATGCCTCGCCCCTACAATTAACAGGCTGCGTGGTCCCGCATGGAGCATGCCTCACCCCTGCAATTAACAGGCTGCGTGGTCCCGTATGGAGCATGCCTCGCCCCTACAATTAACAGGCTGCGTGTTCCCGCATGGAGCATGCCTCACCCCTGCAATTAACAGGCTGCATGTTCCCGTAGGGGGCGGGCATGCCCGACCCGATTTGCCGACATAATTACCCCTTGCTGCCGCCACTGGCCAGCCCGCCGACCAGGCTTTTTTGCAACCACAGGGCGATCAGCAACGGCGGTAATGAGGCGAGGATGCCCACGGCGGCGATCAAGCCGTCATCGGTGGCGCGTCCGGCAGTAAATCCGGCGATGGTCACTGGCAGCGTTTGTGCGTCGAGATTACTGGTAAACAACAGCGCATAGAAAAATTCATCCCACGCCAGCAGCCAGCCGAACAGCGCCGAGGCGCCCAGCACCGGTTTTGCCAGCGGCAGGGTAATACGCATCAGAACCTGCCAGAAGCGCAGGCCATCCAGGCGGGCTGCCTGCTCAATATCGCGTGGCAGGGCATCAAACTGGTTTTTCAGCATCCATGTCAGGAACGGCAGGATCAGCGAACAGTAGACCAGCACCAGACCAAGATGGGTGTTCAGCAGGCCGAGCTGTTGCAGCACAAAATAGAGCGGCAGTACAAAGGCCACGGGTGGCACCATGTAGATCGCCAGCGCCGCGAACAGCCACAGATCGCGCCCGACATAGCGCGAGAAGCTGAACGCAGCGGGAACCGCCAGCAGCAGGGAAATCAGTGTGGCAAACCCCGCGACCAGCAGGCTGTTGCCCAGCGCATGCAGAAACAGTTCGCCGGGCTGACCGGGGGTGAGCGACAGCAGCGCGCGGTAACGGCTGAAGTCCCACTGGCGCGGCAGCCACTCCAGCGGAATACGCGTCAGGTCGCTGTTGGCGCTGACGCTCATCAGAAACAGCCACAGCATTGGCCCGAGAATCGACGCTGCCAGCAGCAGCGCGGCGGCATACAGCAAAACGCGGCGCAGTTTACGTTTCATCAGCAAGACTCCTGCGGCGCTGGCGGTAGAGCATCGCCATATACAGCGCAATCAGTACGCTACACATCAGCGTCATCAGAATGGCGTAAGCCGCACCGCTACCGGCCCGCAGATAGCTGAAGGATTCCTGATAGACATAGAAACTGAGGGTTTTGGTGCTGTCGACCGGGCCGCCGCGCGTCATCACATAGATAATGTCGAACACTTTGAAGGCGTCGATGGTGCGTACCACCAACGCCACACTCAGTGCACCGACAATGGCCGGAAAGGTGATGGCGCGAAAACGTCGCCACGCCGGCGCACCGTCCAGACGTGCAGCTTCATACAGATCTTCAGGAATCGACTGCATGGCGGCCAGCACCAGCAGTGTCACCAGCGGATAGTTTTTCCATACGTCAGCCAGCATCACCGCATTGAGGGCTGAGTCCGGGGAACCGAGCCAGCTGCGGTAGCCGTCGATAATGCCTGCCTGAGTCAGCAGCGCATTGATGCTGCCGTAATCCGGGTTGAAATTCAGTCGCCACATCATGGCGTTAACAATGGTGGGCAGCGCCCAGGGCAGGATCACCAGCACGCGCAGCACGTTGCGCCCGATAAATTTTTGGTTCAGCAGCAGCGCGACGAGTACGCCGATCACTCCCTCAAGCGCCACTGATATCATCGTGAAATAGAGCGTACGGCCAATCGCCGCACGAAAATCCGGGTCGGTCAGGGCGTAGAGGTAGTTATCCAGTCCGATGTAGCCGGTCTGTGCACCGCTGCCAATCAGCTCGGCATCGGTAAAGCTGAGCCAGATAGTGCGCAGCAGTGGCCAGGCGGTTAACAGGGCCATCACAATCAGCATGGGTGCCAGAAGCACCCATGCCTGACGCTGCTCACGACGTTGCAGACTGAGCATGGCGTTCCCTTAACGCAGTCGGGCTGCGCTTTTCGTCACCGCTTCCATTGCGGATTGCGGCGTTTGCTGGCCCTGAAGGACCTGCTGCAGTTGCTGTTGCAGACTGTTCGACAGACGTGAGTAGTCGGCGGTAATCGGGCGCATCAGCATCACATCGAGGGATTTTTTTGCGGCTGCGATTAACGGCTCCTGGCCTTTCTGCACGGCGGGATCGTCGTAGGAGTCTTTCCAGACAGGCAGGCTGAGTTTGGCGTATTTATTCTGCACCGGCTGGGAGGTCAGGTAACGGATATACTGCCAGGCCTGATCCTGGTGGGCGCTGGTCTGGGTCACGCCCAATCCCATCGAACCGTTCATTGCTGCGACTTTGCCCGGTTGTTCAGAGGGGGCCGGAACAATTCCCACATCACCGGCGACCTTGCTCTGCTTCGGATCGTTGGCCATGTTGTACATATAGGTCCAGTTCAGGGCAAAGGCCGCATCGCCATTGGAAAACACCTTACGCACATCCTCTTCCAGATACTCGCGTGAGTTCGGGTTTGTGACGCCTTTATCCAGCGATTCTTTCATAAAGGTGACGGCTTTCACCGATCCGGCATCACTGAAGTTCAGCTTACCGTTCTGGTAGAACTGGCCGCCAAAGGCTGACACCAGGGTGGTGTAGTCGCACACCAGCGCTTCAGCCTGGGACCAGCTCCACACCAGCGGATATTTAACGATGCCTTTATCCTGCAAAATTTTGGACTGATCCATCACCTGCTGCCAGGTGGTCGGTGGGTTCGCAATACCTGCTTTAGCGAGCATGGCTTTGTTGTAGAAGAGGTATTTTGTATCGAGGATCCACGGCATGCCCCACAGTTTTTTGTCCCAGCTGACCGTACTCCAGGCGCCGTCGAACACCTTCGCTTTCTCATCGGCGCTGACCTGGCGGGTGATATCTTTTAGCAGGCCAAATTTGGCAAATTCTGCGGGCCACATATCGTCAAACAGCACCACATCGTAGCCATCGCTACCTGCGCCGCGTGCCGCGATAATTTTATCGTGCAGGGCTTCATAGGGCACAAATTCAAGATTAACGGTGACACCCGGATTGGCTTTTTCAAAATCGCTGGTCATGGCACGCACGTCGCTTTCGCTGTAGGCGGCCTGAGACATAAACAGGGCGTTGAGTTGGGTTTTTGCAGAGGCAGCGCCGGAGGCGCTCAGAGCAAGCAGGGTCATCAGGCAAGCGGTGGATCTCTTCATTACTTACTCTCCATTTAACCTAAAAAGGAAGCGGTCGGAACACGTTCTTATTCGCCTGGATCAATAGAATGGCTGAGCCGCACAACTTAACCGGCCCAGACATTTATTATTGTCGTAAATATTTCAAAGGTAGAACTTTATTATCAAGAACTGCTTTATAGGTCGTGCTTATTATGGTTGACGGGTTCCCCTGAGTGTTGGCAGTATCGCCGCCCCGAGCGCGCCCGCCGCGTCGCCCAGAGAAGATGGAATAATATGCTTGTTAACCGCATAGCCGCTGGCCCGCGCCAGCGCTTTCTCCATTCCTCCCTGAAACAGCGGAAACAGTGCTGCTGCGCTGCCGCTGAGAACCGTCACATCCGGTCCATACAGCGCCAGCAGGGTATTTAGCCCCCGGCCAACGATCTGGCCGTACTGATAAAGAATGCCGCTGATGCGCGGATTTTCCGCGGCCAGATGGCTTAATCTCTGACTGAACGTGGCATCCCAGCGCAGGTCGGGAATCGCGGCGGTCAGCGCCTGCTGTAGCCAGCCGCGTGAGGCCAGCATTTCCCAGCAACCCTGCAATCCGCAGTAACACACTACCGGGTCATCGGAAACCGGGATGTGGCCCGCTTCCGGATGGCTGCCATCAATGTTGCGAAACGGGGTGCCGCCTTCCAGCATCGCTACGCCAATTCCCGTACCGAGTGTGACCATCAGCATGCGGCCGCTGCCCTGGCCTGCCCCTAAGTGAAACTCACCGAGGGCGGCGGCAACGGCATCGTTGTCGATTGCCACGGGGACACCCAGCAGTTCCCGCAACTGTGACACCAGTGGGAAGCCGGAGAAGCAGGCCAGCGTGTCCTCGTTTTCAATGATCTCATTGTTCATGTTCACCGGGCCGCTGGCACCGATGCCGAGGCTGGCTAAACGCTGCCCGGCGGGCACTAACTGACGCACTTTCTCTGCCAGTGCGCTGGCACGTTGCCAGGCGGGCAGCGTGGCGAACCACGCGGTCGGTACGGTTTCTGACGCGATTTCGCGCTGCCCGGCCAGCAAAATAATGCGTGTGCCGGTACCCCCGATATCCATGCCTGCCTGTAGAGAGAGTGCGTCAGAGGTTGTCATGTTTTCACCGTTATCTTTTGGCCGTAGAGAAATTCCCCTGGTATCCGCCCATTGCCACGCGCCAGCGTGACAGTCAGATGCTGGACCCACAGCATTGCACACAGTAAACGCGGCAGCGGTTCGGTGGGTGTGGGCAGATGCACGCTGTCGGCGTACTTCTCCGGCCCTACGCTGACCACCAGCGTCCCGTTCTGGCGCAAATCGGCTGCCAGGGTGTTCAGGGTGTTGTCGCTGCCATCACCAAACAGGAGGGCCAGCATCCCCGCGCCGGAGGTTTCCATCGGACCGTGGCGGAACTGGCCACCAATAAAACCTTCTGCGGCCACTTTGGACGCTTCTTTGGTAATCAGTGCTCCGGTTAACGCCGTAGCGGCATCGGCCCCGATACCAATCATCGCGACGCGGGGCAGGTTATGGGCCAGCAGCGCATCGCTGAGCGCTTGTGCTTCGGCGCGCTGGCGAATAATTTGCGCGATATCGGGCAGAATAGCATGCACGGTCGCCAGCAAAGGTTTCTCATTCCGCCCGGTCAGGGCGTACAACACCCGGTAACTGGCGACTAACGTGTTGAGGTAGCTTTTCGCACTGACGGTGGCTTCTGACCCGCTGTGCAGCAATACCTGAACCTGTGCCTTTTTTGCCAGTTCGCTGGCGGTATCATTGGTGATGCCAATCAGCGTTTTTGGCGGGGTGATACTGTTCAGCAACGCCACCACTTCGCCACTCATTCCTGACTGCGATGTCAGCCACAGCAGACTGTTGGCGGTGACCAGGTTTGGCATATCGAGCAATCTGCCCGCATCAATACGCCATACCGGGTAACCGCGCTCGATCAGTTCACGTTCGATCGGGATCAGGGCGTAATCAGAGGATCCCATTCCGGCCAGCACAATACGATCGTAGTGATTGAGATCCAGTGCGCTGAGTGCCTGCGGTAGCTGGTAAGCTAACTGGTCACGCAGGGCCTCGACCTGCTGCTCAATATCTTTTTCGTAGTCGCTGAGAATCGTTGCTGACATCGATAGTGCCCTCCCGAAAGTTGTTACCGATGAGTTAAATGTATATGCACGAATTCGTGCAGTCAATGTGCATTATTCGCGCAATAGCACAAATATTTGCCTGTTTTTTGTCTGCTATACTGACACCAGGGCAATGTTCGTACAGTATGTGCATGAAAGTGTGCAGGTATCGCAACAGGAAGGACACATGAGCGCATCAAAAAGACGATTGCAAATAATTGAGATGATCAGGGAAAAGGGCTATCTGAACGCCGTAGAGCTGTCCGAAGTGTTCGGTGTTGATAGTTCGACTATCCGCCGCGACCTGTCGTTGCTGGAAAAAAACGGGATGGTGATGCGCACGCATGGGGGATTGCTGCCGGTATCCGGCGTGACGGAGAGCAGCCTGGATACGCCTTACAGCGTACGCCGTCAGATGAACAATCCGGCGAAAGCGGCGATTGCACGTTATGCGGCAAGCCTGGTGCAGGACGGTCAGTCGTTGATCCTGGATAACGGCTCCAGCGTCTATGAACTGGCGCTGGCGTTGCGCGATAAGCGTAATCTGACTGTGGTGACCAATGACGTCCTGACCGCCGTGGCACTGAGTGCCTGCCCGGGGATCACCATTCACGTCACCGGGGGCATGATGCTGAATGCTGTCTATACCCTGATTGGCCAGGAGACGGTGGATAAGATTAACAGTCTGCACGTCGACTGGGCGTTTCTTGGGGCGGAAGGGGTGCACTTTGACAGCGGTATCACCAATATCAACACCGTCGAAATCCCGGTGAAGAAGGCGATGATCGCGGCGGCAGAGAAAACCGTGGTGCTGGTGGACAGCAGTAAAATGGGCTATCGCGCGCTTGCACATGTGTGTCCGTTGGCGGAAATCGCGCTGATTATCACCGAGGAGTCCCCGGCCCTGAAACAGCGAACGAAATATGGGGATCGGCTGCGGGTAGTGACGCTCGCGTAGCGGCGTGGCGAGGCCCGCAGGGATGCGGTCGTTGCTTATTCGGCATGCTCAAACTGGCCTCAGACCCGAAGCCATACTGTCAGCCACTAAAATTTGTGGGGGGCTCTATGAGGTCGACCCTCACCCCGGTTATGCACTAAGCTGAACAATCCTGCCGTACACATGAGCCTGCTTTATGCTTTATCGCCGTTTTGAAAGGATGATCAACATCTTCAGGGATGCCCCGGCCGACACGCCACCCAACAACCTCTGGGCATTCTATCTGTTCTATCTGCGTCAGGTGTGGCCGTGCTTCGCGCTGTTACTGGTGATTGGACTGGTAGCCTCACTGATCGAAGTAGCGCTGTTCCGCTATCTCAGCCGTATCATCGACCTGGTGAATAGCAGCCCCGCCGCCACCTTCTTTAGCGACCACGGCAGCGAACTGCTGTGGATGGTGGTGGTGGCGCTGATCTTCAGGCCACTGTTTATTGGCCTGCACGACCTGTTGGTGCACCAGACCATCAACCCCGGCATGACCAGCATGATCCGCTGGCAGCATCATAACTACGTGCTGCGTCAGAGCCTGAACTTCTTCCAGAATGATTTCGCCGGACGTATCGCCCAGCGCATTATGCAGACGGGCAACGCGCTGCGCGACTCTGCGGTGCAGGCGGTCGATGCCCTGTGGCACGTGCTGATTTACGCCGTCACCACGCTGGTGCTCTTTGCCGAAGCAGACTGGCGGCTGACCATCCCGCTGTTGATCTGGATTGTCGGTTACGTGTTGTGCCTACGCTACTTTGTGCCGCGCGTCAAAGCCCGTTCGGTGGCGTCGAGCGATTCCCGTTCCCGTCTGATGGGCTGCATTGTTGACGGTTACACCAATATCACCACCCTGAAGCTGTTTGCCCACAGCGATCTGGAGCGTCAGTACGCCCGCGAGGCGATTGGCGACCAGACGGTAAAAACCCGCAGCCAGGGACGTATGGTCACCGGCATGGATGTGGTGATCACTACGCTGAATGGTCTGCTGATTATCAGCACTACCGGGCTGGCGCTGTGGCTGTGGACGCAGTCACTGTTAAGCGTTGGGGCGATTGCGCTGGCTACCGGGCTGGTAATCCGCATCGTCAACATGTCCGGCTGGATTATGTGGGTGGTGAACGGCATCTTTGAAAATATCGGGATGGTGCAGGATGGCCTGCAAACCATTGCCCAGCCCGTCAAAGTCAGTGATAAAAACCAGGCTCCGGCGCTGCGGGTGCAGCAGGGCGAAATCCAGTTTGAGGCTATCCGCTTTAACTACGGCGGCGAACGCACGGTGATTAATGACCTGCAGCTGACCATCCGGCCCGGTGAAAAAATCGGCCTGATTGGCCCCTCCGGCGCGGGAAAATCCACGCTGGTGAATCTGCTGCTGCGGTTGTATGACCTGAACGGTGGCCGCATCCTGATAGATGGTCAGAACATTGCCGATGTCACTCAGGAGAGCCTGCGTGCACAGATTGGGATGATCACCCAGGATACCTCCCTGCTGCACCGTTCGATTCGCGAGAACCTGCTGTACGGTCGGCCGGATGCCAGCGAAGAGGCGTTAACGCGCGCTATTCATCAGGCGAGAGCCGATGAATTTATTCCCCTGCTGTCCGATCCGCAGGGCCGCACCGGGCTGGATGCCCAGGTGGGTGAACGCGGCGTGAAGTTGTCCGGTGGGCAGCGCCAGCGTATTGCGATTGCCCGCGTACTGCTGAAGGATGCGCCGATTCTGATTATGGACGAAGCCACTTCCGCGCTGGATTCCGAAGTGGAAGCGGCGATTCAGGAGAGCCTGGAGACGTTGATGGGAGAGAAAACCGTGATTGCGATTGCCCACCGGCTATCGACCATCGCCCGTATGGATAGGCTGGTGGTGCTGGAGCAGGGCCGGATTGCCGAAATTGGCAGCCACAGCGAACTGCTGGCAAAAGGCGGCCTGTATGCGCGCCTGTGGCGCCACCAGACCGGCGGATTTGTCGGCGAAGGATGATGGTCATGCCCGACGGGTATCACTGCCCGTCGGGCTGCCGCCACGGTAGCGAGGCTTTGGCTTCCTCTGCCCAGTTGCGCACGCCTTCACGCTCCTGATGCAGGAAATCGGCGACCGCATCGTGCAGCCCGGCGTGGCGCAGCAGGTGCCAGGATTCTGTCAGCACCGGTTCGAAACCACGAATCAGCTTATGTTCACCCTGAGCACCGGCATCAAAACGCTGCAGCCCGTGCTCAATGGCGTACTCCATCCCCTGATAGAAGCAGGTTTCAAAATGCAGGCGGTTGAACTCTTCCAGGCAACCCCAGTAGCGGCCGTAGAAGGTGTTGCCATCCACCAGACTGAACGCCATGGCCACCGGCTCTCCGTGCTGGCTGGCGATCACCACGCGAATCGCTTCCGGCATGCGCTCGGCCAACAGGCTGAAAAACAGGCGCGGCAGGTAAGGCTGACGGCCGCGCACGCGGTAGGTATTGGCGTAACAGGCGTAAACAAAATCCCACTGCGCCTCCGTCACCTCTGCGCCCTGATACCAGACAAACTCCACGCCCTGGCTGGCAACCAGCTCGCGCTCTTTGCGCAGCTGTTTGCGCTTGCGCGAGGTGAGGAGGTCGAGAAAATCCTGGAAATCGCGAAAACCCCGGTTGTGCCAGTGATACTGGCAGCCGAGGCGCGGCAGCCAGCGCGGATCCTGCTCCAGCCCCTGGTGAATACGCTCATCGCTGAAATTAATATGGCCGCTGAAGAGCTGCCGTTCGGCCAGAAACGCAGGTAAGGCCTGTAACAGCTGCGCGGCCTGGCGAGCGCTCCCAAGCAGTCGTGCGCCGCTGACCGGACTGAATGGCACCGCCGACAGCCACTTCGGATAATAAGGAATCCCTGCCCGCTCGCTGGCCTCTGCCCAGGCGTGATCGAAAACGTATTCTCCCATCGAATGATTTTTCGCGTAGCCAGGCATGGCCGCACGCGGCGTTCCCTCTTCCATCCACAGCAAATGCTGCGGCAGCCAGCCCGAAGCGCGGCTGACCGCACCGCTCTCTTCCAGAGTGGAGAGAAAAGCATGACGTAAAAAAGGCTGAGAGTTGGGGGCCAGGGCATCCCACTGACTGGCCGGAATATCGGCCAGTTGCGTCAGGACAGTCAGGGACATCGGCGTGCTCCGCATTTACCACAGGGAAAGCGCTACGTTGACGGCTTTTTGCGCCGGGATCAATCCGTTATTCCATGAGGGTGATGTAAAGAAGCCTCGTTCTCATTCTCATTATCATCTGGCTTTGCTATTCTTGCCGACCTTATGTGCGTTATCACACGTGCGCGGCTTTCAGGTTTACAAGGCGGGTTTATGGCGAGTGTTCAGGGTTATCGCTTGTTTAATGTAGTGCTGGCGCGTAAGCAGGTACTTTCTCCTTCGATGCTGTGCTGCGTATTCAGCGGTGATGACGTGCGTCAGATGAAAATGGATGCACCGGATCAGCGGATAAAACTGCTGTTTCCTTCCCTCAACGGCACGCCCTCAACGTTGACCGATGAGGGTGATAAAACCTGGTGGGAAACAGCCCGCGCGATGCCGCAGGATATCCGTCCGATTGCCCGTACCTATACCCTTCGTCACGTCAATGCTGATGCCGGAGAAGTAGAAGTCGAGTTTGTGATGCACGGTACCGAAGGCCCGGCTTCGGCCTGGGCGCTGAATGCTGAGCCGGGTGCAGCGCTGCAAATGGTGGCACCAAATCGCGCCTGCCCGACCAGCAGCGGTGGCTACGAGTGGGACCCGCACCCTGACGTGGAGCGCGCGCTGGTCGTTGCAGATGAAACGGCACTCCCGGCGGCGAAAGCGATCCTTGAACAGCTGGCTGGCTGGAGCAACCCGCCGCAGTTACAGATGTTCCTGGAAATGCCGAAACGCGGCGACTGTGTTGATCTCAGCCACTATACTTTTGCCGACATCCACTGGCTGCCGCGTGAAGAAACCGGTGCCTCTCATGGTGAAGCGTTACTGCAGGCGGTGCAGCAGCGGGTGATGCTGCCGGAAAGTGCGTTGGTGCGCGGTGAGCTGCATGAAGAGAAGGATGGCGATATCCTCTGGGACCGTGCCGATAGCGGAGATAAACGCTTTCATGGCTGGGTTGCTGCCGAGTCCAGCGCCGTTAAACAACTGCGCCGCTATCTGATTGGTGAGCGCGGCCTGTCGCCGGAGTGCATCAGTTTTATGGCCTACTGGAGCCGTGGCCCGCGCCGCAACGACTAACCCTCTGTTACCGGCGGACCATCAGCAATGGGCTGACGTTTTTCAGCAGGTTATAGAACCAGGTTTTGGCAGTGATATCCCCGATCTCGGTGTGCCCGTACAGGTACACCTCAAGATTCGGTAGCTCAAACGGCAGTTCGATGATGCGCCCGTTGCCTCGTGCGACATAGATTTTCGCCGCGCTGGAGGGCAGCGTCACCAGCAGTTCGCTGGAGGCAATCAGCTCGCCCAGCGCCGCAAAGTGCGGGACTTCCAGTGCAATGCGGCGCTCATAGCCATACTCTTTTATCCGCTCTTCCACCATATAATGCCCGCTGATGGTCGACACAATAATGTGTTGTTCCTCCAGGTAGGCATCCAGCGTCAGGGTGTCGCCAATGCGCGGGTGCTGGTCGTTCAACAGGCAGACATAACACTCGTCCATAATCCGGTCACGCTGCGCCAGCGAAATACTCTCGTTACGGCTGCACAGCGCGGCATCGACCTTTCCGGTCAGCAACCATTCATCCAGTTTTCGCATCTCTACCGGGATCACCTCCAGCTGCACGTTAGGGGCAACGGCGCGCAGATGTTTCACCAGACCGGGTAGCAACAGCAGTTCGCCAAGGTCAGAGAGGGCGAGACGAAATTTGTGAAAGGATGTGTCCGGAGAGAAGCTGCGGGTGTCTGCCACCGCCTTCTCAATGCCACTGAGAGACTTTTTAAAAACCGTATAGAGCTGACTGGCGGTGGGAGTCGGTTGCATCCCTTTACGGCTGCGTTTAAACAGCTCGTTACCCGTCGCAACCCGCAGCCGGGCTAGGGCATAGCTGGCAGAGGGCTGAGTAATGAACAAACGTTCGGCAGCCCCGCTGACACTTTGGGTTTCATAAATAGCGATAAATACCCGTACCAGGTTGAGATCCATGTTAGCTGGCATATAGCCCTTATCTATTATCAAAGATTTATATTATCTATTTGAACTATTTTAAGCGGTCTAATACCATCCCTTCCACGTTTTTTTGATATGTTCTCCCTTTTTTTTCATATCGTAATTACTTCAATAAAATCAAAATAATAAATAACTTCCTTGTTCTTTTAAGGCAGGAGTGGGCGTCATGCGCCCGTCATCGCGGAGCTAAAAATGAAAAATGAAATCGTGGACGTTATCGTCGACTGGATCGACGATCACTTAGAAGAAGGCCTCAATATTGAAGCCGTGGCGGCAAAATCTGGCTATTCGAAGTGGCACCTGCAACGTGCGTTTAAAGAGCAAAGGGGCATCACCCTGGCGACGTTTATTCGCAGCCGCCGTCTTGATCAGGCTGCACGCTGCCTGGTCAGTTCGACCAAAAGCATTATGGCGATCTCGATGGACCTCGGTTTCTCTTCCCAGCAGTGCTTCCAGCGGGTGTTTAAAAAGCACTTCAATGTTACCCCGCGCGATTACCGCATTCAGTTCCGTCAATATCATTAAGTCCGGAGGACCCGTGCGCCAGTTGACTAAAATGGCCGCCGTGCTGGCGGTGCTGTCTCTTCATCCTTTCACCCAGGCCTTTGCGGCAAGTCAGCCACAGCTTACGATGCAGACCGACAGCGGTCAGGGCAGCCCGTTCGGCTATGAGCGCCAGATGAAAAAGATGATGCGCCCGATTAACGATTTGCTGCCACAGGGCAGTAATGAAGAGGCGCTGCCGGTCCGGGAATAATATAGGGTCTGTGCGGATTTATCAGCACAGGGCTGGATGTCTGAAGAGTAGTCAGTTAGATTTGTAAGAACTAATCTTACAGAGCGGAATGCAATGGCCAGAACCATGACAGTGGATTTAGGTGACGAGCTGCGCGGGTATGTTGAATCTCTGATTGAATCGGGTGATTACAGAACGCAAAGTGAAGTGATTCGTGAGTCGTTACGATTGCTCAGAGAGCAACAGGCACAATCGAAACTTGCGCAATTAAGATTGCTCCTCGCCGAGGGATTAGAGAGTGGCGTTCCGCAGGAGTGGGATCGCAATGCCTTTATCAGGGAAGTGAAGGGAAAACGCCATGACTCAGGGAAAACGGATTAAGCTCACGCCCAAAGCGCGGGACGATCTCAAAGATATCTTTAGCTATGGCGTGAGTCACTATGGAGAGGTAGCCGCTGATGCTTATATTGATCGTATTTTCACTGCACTGGATATGCTAAAGCACCATGAAATTGGTCAGCGGCGTGCAGAAGTTGGCGAAAATATGTTCTCTTTAGTGGCGGCAGAACATCTTCTTTTTTTCAGACCAGAATACGAAGATATTCTGGTTGTCAGAGTGTTGCATCATTCACGGGATGTAAAGCGACAACAACATTGGTTCTGATTCTTGCCCCTTCATTGATGTTCTCAACGTAAAGTCGCTTAAATTCTGTTGTTTTAAGCGCGCATGCCTTGAAAAAGTCTATCAGCCATCGGGTATACTGTTCGCCCTGTTGAATTGTGAACTGGATGCTATGGAACGTTTCGTCGAAAACCTGATTTACTCTGCGCGCTGGCTGCTGGCACCGATTTACCTCGGGCTGTCGCTGGGGTTAGTGGCGCTGGCCATTAAGTTTTTCCAGGAGCTGATCCATCTGCTGCCACACGTGCTTGAGATGTCGGAAAATGACATGGTGCTGGTGCTGCTTTCGATGATCGACATGACGCTGGTTGGTGGTCTGCTGGTGATGGTGATGCTCTCCGGCTACGAAAACTTTGTCTCTAAGCTGGATATTGATGAGAACAGAGAGAAGCTTAACTGGCTGGGCAAGATGGATTCGGGGTCGCTGAAAAATAAGGTTGCGGCATCGATTGTGGCCATCTCCTCTATCCATCTGCTGCGGGTGTTTATGGATGCGAAGAATATCCCGGATAACAAGCTACTGTGGTACGTGATTATTCATCTGACGTTTGTGCTGTCGGCGTTTGTGATGGGGTATCTGGATAGCATGTCGAAGAAAGAGAAGATTTAGCGTCAGGTTAAATGCCTCCGAAAACCATCGCATTTTTGTAGGGGTGAGGCATGCCTCACCCGGTATTGATGCGGGTCGGGCATGCCCGCCCCCTACGACGCCCGCCCGCGTCTTACCACACCGTATCCCACCACCATCAGTGCCCCAATGGCCCCGGCAATCCAGTGCAGATGCGGGATCGCAGCGGTATAACGCAGCAGTGCCGGGTCAGTGACCAGCATACTGCCCGCAATCCAGCCAATCAGTGCTCCGCCGAGCGTGACGATAAACGGGAAGCGCGTCAGCAGCGTCAGTACCAGTTTGCTGCCCATGACAATAATCGGAATACTGATCAACACCCCGAACGACACCAGCCAGACGTTGCCTTTACCCGCTGCGGCCACGGCCAGCACGTTATCCAGCGACATCACCACATCGGCCAGCGTAATGGTCAGCACGGTTTTCCACAGACGGTTATCGCCATTGATGTTGGCTTCTTCCTCTTCACTGCCGACCAGCTTAAAGCCAATCCACAGCAACAGCAGGCCTCCGACGATCTTCAGCCACGGCAGCGCCAGCAGGTGAACGGCAATAATCAGCAGCACAACGCGGGCAACAATCGCCCCGAGCGTGCCGAGAATAATCGCTTTTTTCTGCATGTGCGGTGGCAGTTTACGGCAGGCGAGGGCGATAACGACGGCGTTATCGCCACCCAGTAACAGATCAATTAATACGATTTGTAGCAGGATAACGGCAAAATCAAGATGTTCGAACCACATAAGCACTCAGTCAACACAGCGAAAGGGTCACCGCAGTGACCGAAGCGATCAGCGGCGAAACTCGTCAGCACTGATCTGATATTTCTTCAGTTTATTATATAACCCGGCGCGTGACAGCCCCATTAACTGAGCTGCCTGGCGCAGATTGCCGTTCAGTGCATCCAGCGTGCTAATAATATGCGCGCGCTCATTCACATCAAGCCGAACGGCCTGCTGCGGCTCCGCGAGATGGGCCGCATGGGTGGAGGACGTGCGCCGGATGACTTCATCGGGCAGATCCGGCACATCAATAAACAGTCCGTCGTTCATATTGATCACCCGCTCAACAATGTTCTCCAGCTCACGGACGTTACCCGGCCAGTGGTAGTGGCTTAAAGCGTCCATTGCCCCGGCGGTAAACTGCACGTTGATCTTTTTCAGCTGGGTGCAGACTTTTTCGCGGAACCACTCGGTGAGCGCCGGAATATCGCTGCTGCGTTCGCGCAGGGCGGGAATGGGAATAGAAATCACGTTCAGGCGGTAGTAGAGGTCGCGGCGAAACGCGCCGGTTTCCACTGCCCGGATCAGATTGCAGTTGGTGGCAGCGATAATACGGACATTGACTTTCACCGGCTGCGACGCGCCAATGCGCACCACTTCACTCTCCTGCAATACGCGCAGCAGGCTGGTCTGCGCTTCCAGCGGCATATCGCCAATTTCATCAAGAAACAGCGTCCCGCCTTCTGCCAGTTCGAACTTACCTGCGGCACCGCCGCGCCGCGATCCGGTAAACGCACCGTCCATATAACCAAACAGCTCACTCTGTACCAGATCGCGCGGCAGCGCACCGCAGTTAACAGCAATAAAAGGCTCGCCGCAACGCAGGCTGCCGTTATGGATCGCCTGAGCAAACAGCTCCTTGCCGGTGCCGCTCTCTCCGGTGAGTAACACGGTGCTGTCGCTGCGACAGCAGCTACGGGCTTTATCCATCGCGACCTGCAAAGCCGGTGCGCTGCCGCACAGCATATCAAAGGTATAGCTGGCGCTCGCCCCCATCACCCGGCGGGTAATGGCGCGGATACGCTGATTCTCTCGCAGGGCGATAATCTTACCGCCGCCTGGCGCGGGCATCACCGATACCAGGCAGCAGACGCGCTGATTCTCGGCAGGGCTGAAGACGATTTCGCGGTCGTTGCAGAAGGTCATGGTCGCCAGGCGCGTATGTTCCGGGTTCAGTACCGCATCCACTTGATGGCCGGCGCGTGCCAGTCCGTGGAAGATCTGTCGGGCATAGCGGTTGATGGTTTTGATCACCCCTGAGCGATCGAGCACGATCACCCCTTCGTTCAGCGTTTCGAGGATCGACTTCTGCTCCGCCAGCAACGCACGCAGGATCAGCTGCTGGCCGATCGCTTCGGCGGCCGCCTGCACGGTACCGAGAGTATGGTAGTGGAAATTGTCCTGGCTGGCGGTCAGCGTCAGTACGCCGATCATCCGTCCCTCAGCATCTCGGATGGGCGCGGCAGCACATTGCAGATGGCGCTCACGCAAGGCCGCTTTCCAGTTTTCACCGTTGAGCATATACACCAGCCGCTGCTGTTTCAGGCAGCGCGCGGTACAGTTGGTGCCCATCTCTGATTCGGTCAGGATGCTGCCTATCGGGGTCAGATCGCGACCGCAGCAGGAGAGCGTAACCCCCTGCGCATTGGTCAGATTAATGTGGCCGTCCGGGTTATAGGCCAGCAGATTTTCCATAATGCTGCCCGCCACCTCAATCAGCTCGGCATTGTCGGCCAGAATCTGTTTGACCCGTTCCTCGGGTGGGAAGGTGTAAGCAAAATACGCAGGATCGATCCCGGCAGCACGGCTGCTTTTCCATGAACTGAGGACATCCGGGCGGACAAACTCCGGCTCGCGCCCGGCATCAAAATCCCGTCTCGCCTGTTCCAGCAGGCTGTCCCAGCGGCTGGCTTCACTGCCCGCAGGCAGGCTCAGCTGTCCATCACACTCTGCGTTGATCGCACCGGCTAACGTCGGTTGATTCATTTTGCTTCCCTCCCACTAATGGAATGTCCATTTTATAGACATGTTAAGTTGACATGTTTTTTTTGTGTGCATTTTGTGATCGCGACAAGAAGAGAAAGGCGCGCCCTGCAGTGTTCCGCACTCTGGCATAGGGTTTGCTTATGTCTGTTTAACGACAAAAAAACAGTCAGCCAGCCACCTGAAGGGGAACAAGATGTCAGTAACAAAACAGATCGTGCGTGTGGGGTTAATCGGAGCAGGGCGCATGGGGAGCTTCCATGCGACCTCGTTGGCGCAAAAGGTTCCGGGGGCGGTGCTGGCCGCGGTGGCCGATCCCGTGCCGGGAGCTGCGCAGCGTCTGGCGGAGAAGCTGGGTGCGGGCAAATATTATAGCGAGCCCCAGTTGATGCTCGACGATCCTGACATTGATGCGGTGCTGATCGCGACACCGGCACGGACGCATGCGGAGCTGGTGGCCGCGGCTGCCCGGGCCGGGAAACATGTTTTCTGTGAAAAACCGATGGCCATCACGCTCGAAGAGGCTGACCACGCGATTGCTGCCGCGAAAACAGCGGGCGTGGTGTTGCAGGTGGGCTTTAACCGCCGTTTTGCTAACGGCTTCGCCGCCGCGCTGGACGCAATCAAAAAGGGTGAGATCGGCACGCCGCAGCTGATCCGTTCCCTGACCCGCGACCCTTCTCCATTGCGTGATCCGAGCGGCATCCCGCCGTGGACTATCTATCTGGAAACGCTGATCCACGATTTTGACACGCTGCTGCACTGCAACCCCGGCGCGAAACCGGTGGAAGTGTATGCCATTGCTGACGCGCTGGTGCGCCCGGACTTCAAAGACAAAGGGCTGCTGGATACCTCGGTGGTGACCATTCGTTTCGATAACGGCGCGATTGCCGTCGCGGATGCCAGTTTTGAAGCTGTCTATGGTTATGACGTACGTGCGGAAGTCTTCGGCAGTAACGGCATGTTCCAGATGGGCAATATTAACGTCAATAACTGTGTGCGCTACGGCGCTGCCGGAATTGCCATTGAGACCTCCCGTCAGGATACCGACCTGCTGGCCGATGCCTACATTGCCGAACTGACCGAGTTTGTCCGCTGTGCCGCCAGCGGTCAAATCCCACGCGCCACCGGCGAAGATGCGCGTAATGCGCTGGAAATCGCACTGGCCTGTATTGCCTCTGTTCAGCAGGGCAAACCGATTCAATTACGAGGATAACAACGATGTCGGATTATCGTCTTTCGGTCTCAGCCGAAATGGTTTTTCTGGATTTACCCTTTATCGAACGTGTGAAGCGTATTCATCAGCTGGGTTTTGGCGTTGAAATCTGGCACTGGAACAATAAAGACATCGATGCGCTGGTTGCAACGGGGGCGAGTTTTACCTCCATGACCGGCTACCTGACCGGCAATCTGACGGACGATGACGAGATCGCCAACCTGTTAAGCAGCGCCGAAGAGTCGCTGGCCGTGGCAGCACGTCTTAATTGCCCGAGCCTGAACCTGCACGGCACCGGCCTGGATAATCAGGGGCTGCCCGTCAAGCCCGTGGAGATTGTCACTGGCCCGATGTGGATAAAAGCCGTGCGTACGCTGGAAAAATTAGCCGCATTGGGTGAGAAAGCCGGGCGCGTATTTACTCTGGAAAATCTCAACCTTGCCGTTGACCATCCGGGCACGCCGTTTGCCAAAGCCGCCGATACGCTGGCGCTGGTGGAGGCGGTAAACAGCCCGTATCTGAAAATGAATCTTGACCTGTACCACGCGCAGATCGGCGAAGGCAATCTGATCGAACTGGTGCAGCGCAGTGGCGATGCGATTGGTGAAATCCAGGTCGCTGACGTACCGGGCCGCTGTGAGCCGGGGACAGGTGAGATTAACTACCGTGCAGTGGCGAAAGCCCTGCGGGCCATGAATTATCGGGGGGTCATTGCACTTGAAGGCTGGGCGTCAGGGGACAGCGAAGCGGCCCTGGCAAGCTTTAAAGCGCACTTTGATTAATTAAACATGATGCGGCCAGCCCTGGCCGCTTTTTTTCAGGAGGACCTGCACCGTTCATTCTTTTCACTACTCAAAATAATAACTTACCTACACCTACAGGAATCCATCCATGAACGTGAATAAAATCGCACTGTTGATTGGTGCTCTTGCACTGGCACCCGCTTCCCAGGCAAAAGATCTGCGTATCGGTGTTGCACTGGCGAACTTCGATCTTAACTTTGTCTCCATTCTGCGTACGCAGATGGCGAAAGAGATGGAAAAAGAGAAGATCCAGGGACAGTTTGAAGATGCTAAAGGTGATATCGCGGTACAGGTACAGCAGGTTGAGAACTTTATTAACCAGGGCGTGGACGCCATCATCCTCAATCCGGTGGATACCCAGGGAGTAAAACCGATGATGGAGGCGGCAAAACGCGCCAATATTCCGCTGATTTTTGTTAACCGTAAACCGGAAGTCGAACTGAGCGGAAAGATGGCTTATGTTGGCTCCGATTCGCTGCTGGGCGGGCGCATGGAGATGGAAGCGCTGGCGAAAAAAATGAACTACAAAGGGAATGTCGCCATTCTGATGGGCGCCCTGTCGGCAGAAGAAGCACGTCAGCGCACCAAAGCCACGGAAGATGTCATCGCCAAATATAAAGAGATGAAAGTGGTTGAGAAGCAGTCTGCCCAGTGGATGCGTAACGAAGCCGTGGATGTCACTTCCGGCTGGTTGCTGTCCGGCAATAAGATCGATGCGATTGCTGCCAACAACGATGAGATGGCGATTGGCGCGATTATGGCGCTGAATCAGAGCGGTAAGAAAGATATCCTGGTCGCCGGGATCGATGGCACCCCGGATGCGCTGCAATTTATTAAAAACGGCAAGCTGGCATTAACCGTTTTCCAGGATGCCGCAGGCCAGGGTAAAGGCGCGGTTACCATGGCAAAACAGGTCATTGACGGCAAAAATGGCGACAAGTTTATGTGGATCCCGTATCAGGTGATCACCAAAGATAACTACGAAGCCTTTGTCAGCAAAAACGTGAAATAATTCCCGCCGGGCCCTGGCCCCCAGGGCCCGCTAGACACCTTCCTGACTATTTTCCATTCCGTGATGAAAAAAGTGTGATCTCAGTGGCATTTTCTTTTCGATATGCATACTATTTCGCCACTGAGCCTATTCCTTAGTGGCTCAACAATACCTTCCCTGTTTTCTGCTGAGAATGTTGGACATGCATCTTGATTAGTCGCCGTCGGTTCATCCTGGGCACCGGCGCGTTTATGCTTGCCATGAGCACCGATAAGCTGTTCGCCCGTCAGGACTTTTTCCCGCTATGGCCGGACGAACCGCCAGGCGGCGGCGGCCCGACGGGAGCGCTGCGCATTTCTGCGAATGGATCGTGGTCAAACATTGTCAGCCCGGGCATTCAGCGCTTTGTGCCGGAGAATCCTAACGGTAAGGCGGTACTGATCGCCGCTGGCGGTGGCTATCGCTGGATTGGCATGGGCCGGGAAGGGTGGCCGGTGGCGCGCTGGCTGAACAGCAAAGGCTATACCGCCTATGTGCTCAGCTATCGTCTGCCGGGCGAACACTGGCAGGATGGCAACCGCGTGGCGTTTCAGGATGCACAGCGGGCGATTCGCCTGGTGCGTTCAATGGAAAACAATGTGCACCTGCTTGGCTTCTCGGCGGGCGGGCATATGCTGGGTCTGGCGGCTGCGCGCCCGGATTACGCATCCTATGCTCCGCAGGATGCGATTGACCAGATTGTCCCCAAAGCTGACAGCGTGGGGCTGATTTACCCGGTGATCACCCTCGAACCCCCTTACACGCACACCAATACACATCTGTCGCTGGTGGGCAATCATCCGTCCCCGGCGGAAGAGGCCAACTGGTCAGTACAGAACTATGTCACCCGTGCTTACCCGCCCTTGTTCCTCGCTCAGGCGGAAGATGACCGTACCTCAGACCCGGAAAACAGCGTGATCATGCACGATATCTGCCGCAAGGCCGGGGTTTCGGTGCAGATGATCCGTATTTCGCAGGGGGGGCATGGTTTTGGCCTTGGCAAGGCAGGAACGCCTGCCGCCATCTGGGATGAGGCCTATGCCGTGTGGCTGGCGGCGCGCAGCTGATGCGGGTCAGGCATGCCTGACCCCTACGTATTACCCTGCAAAGTAGGGGCGGGGCATGCTGACCCCTACGTATGACCCTGCAAAGTAGGGGCGGGGCATGCTGACCCCTACGTATTACCCTGCAAAGTAGGGGCGGGGCATGCCCCGCCTGCGATAATATCACCGCTGCAAAAACGCCAGCAGATCCTGATTTAACTGATCCTGATGGGTCACAGCAAAGCCGTGCGGCGCGTCGTCGTACACTTTCAGCTCCGATCCGGGGATCATCGCGGCAGCCAGTTTACCGGTGGCTTCAAACGGCACAATCTGGTCGTTACTGCCGTGGATCACCAGCGTTGGCACGGTCACTTTCGCGATATCGCCACGGAAATCAGTCTCTTCAAACGCCGTCACGCAGTCAATAGTGCCTTTCAGCGACGCCAGCAGCGCGATATTCAGCGTCTGGGCCAGCACGCCGTCGGAAATTGTTTGCCCGGCGTTAATGCCGTAGAACGGCGTGGCAAAGTCTTTGATAAACTGCGCACGATCCTTGCGTAATCCATCACGAATACCGTCAAATACCGCTTTTTCTACCCCTTCAGGATGGTCGTCTGTCTTACCGAAGATCGGCGTCACCGCCCCCAGCAGCACCAGTGCGCTGACGCGCTCACTGCCGTAGCGACCGATATAGCGCGACACATCGCCGCCGCCCATTGAAAAGCCCACCAGCGTAATGTCATGCAGATCAAGGTGCTGGATCAGGTCGTTGATGTCTGACGCAAAGGTATCGTAGTTGTACCCTTCCCACGGTTGGTCAGAGCGGCCAAAGCCACGGCGGTCAAAGGCGATAACGCGGTAGCCGCGTTCGGCAAGAAAATTCATCTGACTGTCCCACATATCGGCATCCAGCGGCCAGCCGTGGCTGAACAGGACCGGCTTACCCGTGCCCCAGTCTTTGAAATAAATTTGCGTGCCGTCCTGCGTAGTGAATGTGCTCATTTCTGTTTCCTCGAAGGTGGATGACGTGATGTTGTGACTAACAAAAAAATCTTAACGAGTTGCCCAGTTCTTTCCGCTATCAGCAAATTCTAGTCGCCATTAGTCTTGTTTCCAGCAGCGAAACACTCGCTCACTACATCGCTTACTGATAACGAAAAGAGGAATTGACCATGTCTACATTCGACCTGCTGGACCCACAGAACACGTACGACGACGTGATGGATCGAGTGCGTGAGCACAGCGGTGCGTACGGCATGGGCGAACAGGCGGCTGCTGCACTTCGTCCTGGAGCCTGACCATGAAGACAACGTCATCCGGTGCTTTTGCGCCGCTTAAGCAAGGGCTGTTTGCGGTGATCTGGGCCGCGACCATCCTCGGCAATACCGGCAGTTTTATGCGCGATGTTGCCAGTTCATGGCTGGTGACCGGGCTGTCATCTAACCCGGCGGCTGTCGCACTGATGCAGACTGCCGCCACCTTACCGATTTTCCTGCTGGCAATCCCGGCCGGGGTGCTGTCCGATATTCTTGATCGCCGTCGCCTGCTGATTTTTGTCCAGCTGCTGCTGGCCAGCGTCAGCGGTACGCTGCTGATCCTCTCGCATAATAATCTGCTGACCGTCGAGTATCTGGTGGCACTGACCTTTATTGGCGGTATCGGCGCTGCGCTGATGGGCCCGGCCTGGCAGGCGATTGTGCCGGAGCTGGTGCCTCGTCCGCAGTTGAAGAATGCGGTGGCGCTTAACTCGCTGGGGATCAATATCGCCCGTGCAGTGGGCCCGGCAACCGGCGGTCTGCTGCTGGCAGCACTCGGTGCCTGGGCAGCCTACGGGGCGGATGTCCTGAGCTATGTGTTCGTTATCGCTGCGCTGATCTGGTGGAAGCGGCCGCATAAAGCGAAAAATGAGCTGTCTGAACATTTCTTCGGGGCGTTCCGTGCGGGCATTCGCTACGTCAAAGCCAGCCGTGAATTGCACCGGGTGCTGGTGCGCACCGCGATTTACTTCTTTTTTGCCAGCGCCATTTGGGCACTGCTGCCGTTGGTGGCGCGTCATTTGTTACAGGGCAGCGCCGGGTTTTACGGCACGCTGCTGGGCGCGGTTGGTATCGGGGCGATTACCGGGGCGCTGCTGCTGCCTGTCCTGCGTCAGCGGATGAACGTTGACGGGTTAATGCTGCTGTCGGCGGGGCTTTCCGCGCTGGTGATGGTGGTCATTGCCCTGCTGCCGATCAAAGCGCTGGCTCTGCCGCTAATGGTGCTGCTGGGCATCAGCTGGATTATTGCGCTGACCTCACTGAACGGTGTGGCGCAGGCGGTGCTGCCCGACTGGGTGCGGGGTCGCGGTCTGGCGGTCTATCTGATGATTTTCAACGGTGCTATGGCCGCAGGCAGCCTGTTCTGGGGGCTGGTGGCACAGGAAACCGGCCTGGTGGGAACCCTGCTGATTGCCGCTCTGGCGCTGACGCTTTCCGCGCTGTTGTGTCTGCGCCTTAAACTTCCGGCAGGCGAGGCTGACCTGCAACCGTCCGGTCACTGGGATCAGCCCGCGTTAGAAACACCCGTCACGGCAGATCGTGGCCCGGTGATGATTCAGATTGAGTACCAGGTCGCACCCGAAGATCGTCCGGCGTTTCTGGCAGAGATTAAAAACCTGTCGCTTACCCGCCGCCGTGATGGGGCTTACGCCTGGGGCATTGCCGAGCACAGCCACGATGCCACCACGCTGATCGAGTGGTTCCTGGTGGAGTCCTGGCATGAGCATCTGCGTCAGCATCAGCGCGTCTCCCATGCCGATGCGGATTTACAAAGCAGCGTGACCCGTTTCCATCAGGGAGAGGAAAAACCGTTGGTCAGGCACTTTATTTCGCTGGGCTGAAGGGCAGTGATCTCGCAGCGATCAACGAACAGCGCAGGCTCCCACTCCCCACCGACAGAGTCGATATGACTGACTGCATGATAATCATCCCTCCAGGGCCGTTATTGCGGCCCTTTTGTTACGTCTTGTTCGTATTATCCTGCTGGCACTCTAACGCCTGCATCAGCTGAGAGAGAGACGCATCAAGACTCGCCAGCACCTCCGCGGGCAACACCGATAGCATCTGACGTTCGTTCTCAACATGCGGCCCCACGGCGCGTTCAATCAGTTCCAGCCCCTCGGGTGTGAGCTGCACCAGGGTGCTGCGTGCATCTTGCTGGCTGGCTGTACGCATTATCAGCCCCCGGGTTTCCAGCCGCTTCAGGCGGTGGGTCATGGTGCCCGATGTCACCATCAATGTGGAGAATAGTGCGGTCGGGCTGAGGCAATAAGGTGCGCCAGAACGACGCAACGTGGCCAGCATATCGAACTCCCAGCTCACTAAATCAAAGCGGGCAAAACCCACTTCCAACTGCTGCTCAAGCAGGATGGCACAACGCTTTATTCGTCCGATCGGCCCCATCGGGCTGGCATCCAGATCGGGGCGTTCGCGCCGCCATTGTTCGAGAATGATATCGACCGCATCACGCGGCGTTGGAGGGGTTCGATTATTCATTTGCCTTGACTTCAAGATAGTTGATCAACAGAATCATAATATCTTGAATTGAAGGTAATGTCATGAACACTACACCCTCTTTGCGCTACTGGCGCGATGTCTTGCTGACCGCCCTGGCGCCTGCCATCTGGGGCTCCACCTATATTGTGACCTCTGAACTTCTGCCACCCGATCGGCCATTCACCGCGGCATTAATCCGCGTGTTGCCCGCAGGCCTGTTGCTGCTGCTTTTCACGCGACAGATGCCCGCCCGGCGTGACGTGTGGCGGTTGATCGTGCTCAGTGCCTTAAACATTGGTGTCTTCCAGGCTCTGCTGTTTGTCGCGGCCTATCGCCTGCCCGGTGGCCTGGCTGCGGTGCTGGGCGCTATCCAGCCGTTGCTGGTGATGGTGCTGGTCTGGGCGGTGGATCGCCGATCACCGGCACAAGCCACACTGTGGTCCGCGGTGGCGGGAGTGGTGGGAATGGCCGTGTTGCTGCTCTCGCCACAGACGGTGTTCGAACCCCTCGGCATGGCAGCGGCATTCCTGGGCGCCGCCTGCATGGCGACAGGTGTCTGGCTGACGCGCCGCTGGCGAGTGGATCTCCCCGTGCTGTCGCTCACCGGCTGGCAGTTAGTGATTGGTGGGTTGATGCTGGCGCCCGTGGCGTGGCAGGTCGATGCGCCACTGCCGGAACTGACTCTGACGCAGTGGGCCGCCTACAGCTATCTCAGCCTGGCCGGGGCACTGCTCGCCTATTCACTCTGGTTCCGCGGTGTGGCCCGTTTGCCGACGGTGGCCGTGGCTTCGTTAGGTTTACTTAGCCCGCTGGCTGCCGTGGTACTGGGCTGGGCGTTACTGGGGCAATCCATCACCGGTACGGCGTTACTGGGGCTGGTTGTCGTGCTGGCGAGCGTATTTGCCGTGCAGTGGACAACCACACGCGCCCGCTAAGAGCGGCAAAGGCTGATGCCCGGGTGACCCCGGGCGCAGTATTCACTCCGCGGCATACACGCTGCGAATACCCTCGAAGTTCTGGAGCCGCTCACGCCACCACATGGCCGCATTCCCGGTGGCGCTGTCGCTCCAGGCCAGAAATGCCTGGTCACGCCGGGTTTCACTGTCCAGCTGGCGTTCGACCAGCGCGCCGCTTTCCAGATGCGGGGCCGCCAGATAGCGCGGGAGATAGCCGCAGCCCAGCCCGTCCACCTGTGCCTGCAGTTTATCGCTGAAACTGTGCACGCTGAGAATCGGCTGCTCATCCAGTACGCGTAAATCGGTGCCTTCGGCATGGCGTGAGCTGTCGTGGACCACTACCGCGCGGTACTGGCGGATCTGCTCGCGCAATAATGGGGCAGGCAGCGCCGCCAGCGGGTGATGGGGCGCAATGGCGAAGGCATATTCCAGCCAGCCAACCGGCACACAGCTGACACCGCTGTGGCGCACCGGTTCCTGAACCGCGCCGAATACAATATCGGCCAGCCCATAACTCAGCGCCTCCCAGCAGCCCGCCAGCACATCCTGGCGGAACAGCAACTGAGTATGATGATGCTCCTGATAAAACGCATCAATCAGGCCAGAGAGCAGGGAAAACGGCACCGAAGCATCAAGGCTGATCGTGAGCTTACTTTCCCAGCCGCTTTCCACATACTGCGCCTGCTGCTCAAGCTCCCCCACGGCGCGCAAAAGAATGCGACCTTTTTCCAGCATTAAGCGCCCGGTGGGGGTAAATGTTGCACGATGACCGGAGCGATCCAGCAGCGTGATATTCAAATCGCTTTCCATCTTTTGCACCGTGTAACTCAGCGCAGAGGCGGTTTTAAACAGCCTGGCCGCCGCTGCGGCAAAGGTTCCGTGTCGGTCCAGTGCATCCAGAATCAGCAGCGCTTCAAGGTTTAATCGCATGGTTTTCCCCAAACCCAAAATTTGTTTAACAACAACCTCAATTCTTTCCGTTATCAACCCGGGCGGCCATTTCGTATTGTGTTAACACGCAAGACAAACCCGAAACCTGAAACGTAAAAGGAATAAAAAAATGTCTAAATTCGACCTGCTGGACCCACAGAACTCCACCCTGATTTTCATCGACCATCAGCCGCAGATGTCCTTCGGTGTTGCCAACATCGATCGTCAGCAGCTTAAAAATAACACCGTTGCTTTGGCAAAAGCAGGAAAGATTTTTAACGTGCCGACGATTTACACCTCGGTGGAAACCGAAAGCTTCAGCGGCTATATCTGGCCGGAGCTGCTGGCAGTGCACCCGGAGTCTACGCCGATTGAGCGTACCTCGATGAACTCCTGGGAAGATGAAGCGTTCGTGAAGGCAGTGAAGGCCACCGGGCGTAAGAAGCTGATTATCTCGGCCCTGTGGACCGAAGTGTGCCTGACTTTCCCGGCGCTGATGGCGATGAAAGAGGGCTTCGAAGTTTACGTGGTGACCGATACGTCCGGCGGCACCAGCGTGGATGCGCACGAGCGCTCTATCGACCGTATGGTGCAGGCGGGCGCGATCCCGGTGACCTGGCAGCAGGTGTTGCTGGAGTACCAGCGCGACTGGTCACGTAAAGAGACGTACGACGACGTGATGGATCTGGTGCGCGAGCACAGCGGAGCGTACGGCATGGGCGTGGATTACGCCTACACGATGGTACACAACGCCCCGGCCCGCAAAGCCTGATGGCCTGGCCCCCCTGGCGGGGGGCATTAAGGAGAACGTCGTGGATTACCCCCATCAGCCTGAACACATTACCCTGGTGATTACGCATCGCCTGCTGCCCGCGAAGCAAGACGACTATCAACGCTGGCTGAAAACTATTTTACCGCAGGCGGCGCTGTTCCCCGGTCATCTTGGCGTGAATGTACTGCGCCCGGTACACGGTGAAATGACCTGGACGATACTGGTCAGATTCGACAACCTGGATAATCTTTATCAGTGGCTTAACTCGCCACAGCGGGCGGCGCGTGTGGGAGAGCTGGCGGGGATGCTGGCGGGGCAGGAGCATATTGAGATGCGCCCCGGGGCGGCGTTCTGGTTTACCCCGGCCGAGCCGGGACGGGCAGCACCGAAACAGTGGAAACAGTTTCTGGTGACGCTGGTGGTGATTTTTCCCTCCACTAATCTGGTTCCCTGGTTTTGGGGGGCGTTGCTGCCCGCCAGTAAAGGAACGCTGTGGGGACACTTTCTTAACGATGCCTGCGTGGTTGGCCTGGTGGTATATCTGTGGATGCCGGCGATAACGCGCTTATTAAACGACTGGTTGTCCCCGCGCGGGAAAACCAGCCTGGAGAGTAATGATGAATAATGCCTCATTGATTCTGACCAACGGTAAATTCCATACGGTTGACCGTGAAAACCCACTGGCGACGGCGGTAGCGATTAAAGACGGTAAGTTCCTGGCCGTAGGCAGCGAAGCAGAAGTGATGCAGTTTGCCGGGGATGACACAAAGCGGGTGGATCTGAAAGGCCACACCGGTATCCCGGGGCTGAACGACTCGCATCTGCATTTGATCCGCGGCGGGCTGAACTACAACCTTGAGCTGCGCTGGGAAGGCGTGCCGTCGCTGGCCGATGCTTTACGTATGCTGAAAGAGCAGGCGCTGCGTACGCCAAATCCACAGTGGGTGCGTGTGGTCGGTGGCTGGAACGAGTTCCAGTTTGCCGAGCGCCGTATGCCAACGCTGGATGAAATCAATGAAGCCGCACCGGACACGCCGGTCTTTATTCTGCACCTCTACGATCGTGCGCTGCTGAACCGTGCCGCCCTGCGTGTGGTGGGTTATACCAAAGATACGCCAAACCCACCGGGCGGCGAGATCCAGCGCGACGGTAACGGCAACCCGACCGGGATGCTGATTGCCCGTCCTAACGCGATGCTGCTGTACTCCACGCTGGCAAAAGGGCCGAAGCTGCCGCTGGAACAGCAGGTGAACTCCACCCGTCAGTTTATGCGCGAGCTGAACCGTCTGGGCCTGACCAGCGCCATTGATGCAGGCGGCGGTTTCCAGAACTACCCGGATGATTACGAGGTGATCAGCGAACTGCACGAGAAAAAGCAGCTGACGGTACGCATTGCCTACAACCTGTTTACTCAGCGACCGGGTCACGAGCTGGAAGATTTTGAACGCTGGACCGATATGCTGAAACCGGGGCAGGGCACAGACTTTTATCGCCATAACGGCGCGGGCGAGATGCTGGTGTTCTCGGCCGCTGACTTTGAAGACTTTCTGGAGCCGCGTCCGGACCTGGCACCCGGAATGGAAGATGAGCTGGAGCGTGTGGTACGTCACCTGGTCGAACACCGCTGGCCGTTCCGTCTGCACGCCACCTATAACGAATCGATCAGCCGTATGCTGAACGTGTTCGAGAAGGTTAACCGGGAGATTCCGTTCAACGGTCTGCACTGGATTTTTGACCACGCAGAGACCATTACCGAAGCCAATATCGAGCGGGTTAAAGCGCTGGGCGGCGGGATTGCGGTCCAGCATCGCATGGCGTTTCAGGGCGAATATTTTGCCGAGCGCTACGGTCATGAAGCGGTGAAGCAAACGCCTCCTGTGGCGAAAATGCTGGAAGCGGGGGTGCCGGTTGGTCTGGGCACGGATGCCACCCGAGTGGCCAGTTACAACCCGTGGACGGCGCTCTACTGGCTGGTGTCTGGCCGCACCGTGGGCGGTATGGCGATGTATGACGTCAATGCTCGTCTGGACCGTGAAACGGCGCTGATGCTGTGGACGCAGGGCAGCGCCTGGTTTTCCAGCGAGCAGGGGAAAAAAGGGCAGATCAAAGTGGGGCAACTGGCTGACCTGGCAATCCTGTCACAGGATTATTTCAGCGTGCACGAAGAGGCGATCAAAAGCATTGAGTCGGTGCTGACCGTGGTGAATGGCGATGTGGTGTATGCCGCAGGCAGTTTCAGCCCGTTGTCACCGCCGCTGATACCGGTCTTGCCGGAATGGTCTCCGGTCGTGACCACACCAGGCCATTACCGCAGTGCGCCACCGCTGGCGAATGGTCGCGTGGCCTTTGCCTCACAGCCGCACCAGTGCAGCGGACCTTGTGGTGTGCACAGTCATTCGCATGATGTCGCGCGCCGTTCCAGCGTGCCGGTATCCGATGACAATGCCTTCTGGGGGGCGCTGGGCTGTTCCTGCTTTGCGTTCTGATCGCAGGGGGTCAGGCATGCCTGACCCCTACATTGACCTGCTAATCACAGGTTCCTGTCACGGGCTTAGGGCACACTCAGTGCACGAATCACCGGGTCGCGATAGTTCTCATCAATCCTGATGCCTGCCGCGCGCAGTCGTGCTTCCTGCTGCGCACGCTGTGTGGCCATCTTTTTCAGTAATGCAGGCAGCAGGGTTTTCCAGCGGTGGCGATCCTCATACTTGAAGTAATCCTGGTACGTCTGTTCCTCACTACGGAACGCCAGGGTGAACAGATAAGTGCCGCGCTCGGCGGGCGCGGTTTTACTGTTCTCACGCTGTGCGCTGAGGGTCAGGTATTCGTTACCACGATAAAAATACCAGTCCGCTAAAAACGGCAGTGCCAGCCACTGGGCGTTATTGAGGTGGGATGACGGATCGTTAAACGGTGTCGAAAGGCTGGAAGCGGTCATCACCTGTTCAATCCGCATGGCATTAGCCACTTCAGACCCCGGAAGACGCGGTTCATTCTGGGTGATAAAACGCTGCCAACCGGCAGCCTGAAGGCGGCCGACCAGTTGATAGAACCACACCCTGCTATCCGCCAGCAGGCTGTCTTCCGGCAGGCCGAGAGGGTAAATATTGATTTCATCAAAACGATCGTGGTTCTCTTTGTAGACCGGGGCGGAAAAAGAGAACACACCATTGATGGTGAAAGAGCGATCGCCGCCGAGGATCAGATTGAGGGTATTGCCGCTTTTCGAGGGCTTGGTGAAATTATACCAGCACATCGTGTCATCGCAGTCGCGGGTGAGATCCTTGCCTAATGCCGCCTGCATCGGTTCGATACTGTCGCCCAGCCACACCTTTACGGTGCGGGTCACTGGCGTACTGGCGTTATCACACCCCGACAGTAGCACCAGCAGAAAAAGCAGTAACGATTTCACTGTCCAGCCTCCCTGTCTGATCATCAGCGCTGCTCTAGTTTCAGCAGTTTTAACAGCTCTTTGTCATTGAGATGAAACGCCAGTTTTTCAGGTAAGGGGCGTTCAAAGTCGCGTAGGTCACTCAATTCATAGAAAAAGTTGTTGCTGTAGAATGCATTAATCGCGGCCAGCTCTGGCATGAGATCCAGCATCGGGGTGGCGGTGTTGTAGCCCGATCGCACCCGGGCCAGCGACTCGAGGGGAGAACTGCATGCGGCGCATCCCAGATTCACCCCTTTTGCCCACAGTCGGTAAGCGTCTAAACGATGTCCCTGCATCCATGCCAGCTTGCCAAGGCTGGCATACGCCGGGGCATAACCCTGTTTAACGGCACATTCCAGCATCGCTTTGCCGATCGGATGCAACTCTCTGGCCTGCGGAACAATGGTCCCACCGGCCAGGTCCATCGCCTGCGGGCTGCCGTGATCGACCGCCGCTGACAGCAGCGTATACATGGTGTTGTAATCACGGCCATAAAGTGAGGCGGCATAGTCAGACATGGCGATGGGGATACCCTGTTGAATCATCTTTTGCAGGGTGGCACTGGCCTGTGTTGCGGCCTCAGGGGTGGCCGGATAACGCAGTGTCCAGAGAGTATCGAGGTAAACCGCCTTCCAACTGCCGGCCTTCACCGCGGCTGCCAGCAGGTCTTCGCGTTTTTTACGATTCCCGGCATCCAGCCAGAAGTTTTCCACCGGGTCGCCCTCTGCTGCATAGTCCACCAGCTGGCGGAAGGCCGCGGCTGCCGCGGGGCTTTCCTTCGGCGTGGCGCCCTCCTCCGTGCGACAGACAAATTTTTTATCTTTAAATTCTGCCAGCAAATGCGGCTCAGGGGAGAGTTGATCCGAACTGCCATAGACGGGGGGCAAGTGATTGAAGTCTTCTAATGATTTTGCCGATGCGCTGGCACAGAACGCAAACAGGCCGGAAAACACCAAAGCAGAAAGCGAAACGAGTTTCATTGAGTCCCTTTAAGCGGGCCTGGCGTATTGGCTGGCCCGTCAGAATACGCGACACTGCGCGCAAAATGGCAATAATCCATTAGAGCATTGTTCGACTCAGGGGGCTATCAGACCCATAAAAAAACAGGCCAGCAATCGCTGGCCTGTTTCGTTCTTACCGGGTTCAGAATGCGTCAGGCTTATGGCAGCGCGTAAGCAATCACATCATCACCACGGTTGTCGTTAGTGCCGGTGCGCGTAGCGCCGCCTGCGACTACGACCACGTACTGTTTACCGTCTTCCGCGATATAGGTCATCGGTGCGCCCTGTCCGCCAACGGGCAGACGGCCACGCCACAACTCTTTACCGGTGTTGTTATCCAGCGCGCGAACGAAGTAGTCCAGCGAGCCGTGGAAGAAGGTCAGGCCACCTTTTGTCACCAGCGGGCCACCCATGGTTGGCATACCCAGTGGGATATCCAGACCCGGTGCCACGCCGTTGATTGGCGCATCTTTAATGCTGCCCATCGGCATCTGCCAGCGGGTTTTACCGGTTGCCAGGTCGATGGCTGTCATCGAACCAAACGGCGGTTTGAAGCAAGGAATGCCCAGTGGCGACATAAACATCGAACGTTCCACGCCCCACGGCGTACCCAGCTGTTTGGAGTACTCGCCCTCGGTGCTGGCTTTCATCCCTTTCTTCTCGGCATCTTCACGTTTGATAAATTTGCCCCACTGCGCCATACGAATATCATTGACGATCAGCGTACCAGTAGACGGGTCAATCGCCCCGCCGCCCCAGTTGAAGCCACCGTAGTAGCCCGGGTAAATCAAGGTGCGTTTTTTGTCAGAGAGCGGAGTGAACTCGCCTTCCCAACGCATCTCTTTAAACTGCACGCGGCAGTAGAGCTGGTCAAAGATGGAAGCGCCCCACATGTCAGATTCTTTCAACGCAGCGGTGCCCACGGAGATCGCCGAGTACGGCTGAGTTGCCGCCACTTTCATGCCCGGCATCGCGTCGGTAGAGACGTTACGTTCCTCAACCTGCACCACTGGCTTACCGGTACGACGGTCAAGCACGAAGATCTGGCCACGTTTGGTCAACTGGATCAGCACTGGCGTGGTGGTGCCATCTTTGCCCGGCATATCGTAGAGGATCGGCTGGGAAGAGACGTCATAGTCAAACTGGTCGTGATTGGCGGTACGGAAATGCCAGATCTCTTTACCGGTTTTCAGTTCAACGGCAACGATAGCGTCATTGTATTCATCAGAATAGTCATGACGGTTACCGGTCCAGAAGTCAGGCGTCTGGTTACCTGTAGGGAAGTAGGCAATGCCCAGCTTCGCATCATAGGCCGCCGTACCCCAGAAGTTCGGGGTTTCAATGGCGTAGGTCTGGCCTTCCGGCAGCGGAGAGCTGTCTTTCGCGCCACGGGATGCATCCCATGCCCAGAGGATTTTGCCGCTGCGGGCGTCAAAACCACGCACCACGCCGGAGGCTTCACCGGTGGTCAGGTTATCGTTCAGCTTACCGCCGACCATCACCACGCCATCAGCCACCAGCGGCGCAGACGTCAGATAGTAAGAGCCATGCGCCGTTGGGCCAAGGCCGTTCAGCAGGTTCACAAAGCCGTTGTCACCGAAGCTAGTGTCCAGCTTGCCGGTTTCGGCATCCAGCGAGAAGATGCGGCCATCAACGGTGGTGCTGATAATGCGTTTGTTACCGGCAATCGCAGGCGGAGTGCCATCCTGTTGTGCCGGGCTTAGCTCGGTATATGCCACGCCACGGCAGCGTTTCCACTGCTTGTTACCCTCGGTTTCTTCGATTTTTGGATCGAAGCGCCACTTCTCTTTCCCGGTAACCGGGTCAAGTGCAATGACTTTGTTCAGCGGGGTACACAGGTACATGGTGTTACCGACTTTCAGTGGCGTAACCTGATATTCGGAGCCGTTAATCGCCAGATCGCCCGTGTGATACGTCCAGGCAACCTTCAGATCTTTCACGTTAGTGGTATTGATCTGGTTGAACTGCGCGAAACGTTGACCACCGGTATTACGACCATAGGCCGCCCAGTCGTTGCCGCTGTCGTCAGCTGCTTTTTCATCCAGAACGGCGGCAGGCTCGCCGCTGGCTTCCACTTCCGGATGGATACGGAACATGTTGGCAAAAATCGCCACGATAGCGATAGCCAGTACCACGGAGAAACCGCCTGCCATTTTGCAGCCGATGACGCGGGTCTGGTCTTTTTTGCGCAACAGCGGGGCACACAGCGTGGCCAGCAATGCGACAACCAGGAAGGTGACGGTACGCGGCACTAACTGCCAGAAGTCAGTACCGACTTCACTGAATGCCCAGATCAGGCTGACAATCAGTAATGCCCAGGCGAGATACAGCGCCCAGCCATTTCTCCTGACCAGTCCCAGACCGGTGGCGGCCATCGCCAGGCCGGCAGGGAGGTAGAACCAGGACCCCTTCAGGGTGATCAGGTAGATACCGCCACCGGCAAGGGACAGGCCCAGAAGTACCAGGGCTATCCCGATGATAGTAACCAGAATATTGCGACTGTTTTTCATGATGAGATATTTTCCATACTGAACAATTCCTTTTCAGGACGATAGGTGAATCGACTCTTGCCCGACATCAATGAAGAAATATTTAAAGTTGTTATGCGCTTGCACCACTTTCCTTTTGCACCGCGTTGCACCTTTCTGCCACGTACTGATAACATTTTTTTCAAAAGGCGGTTTTTCGCCAAATATTAACCACAGCAAAAGATGGGGTAATGCGGTTTTTAGTCATTTAAAAACAGTGGGTTATGGCAATAGTGTGAGCGGGGTCGGATTTTACCTGACTTTGCTACCGTTGGCAAAGGATGTTGCCAACGGTAGCAATAATAAACATCGATGTAACATGTTGATGATAAAGGGGGACGTAAAGGCGGGGGAAATCACACATCCGCCACCCCGTACTTTTGGGGGCGGCGAGATTACTCTATTCTGTTGGCAACAGGTTCAGCCACCGGAGTGCGGGCGTTTAACTCATCATGAAAAATACAGTGAAAGAAAAACAGACTCAGAAAGCGACGGCCAGTGATGTGGCAGAACTTGCCGGGGTTTCTAAATGGACCGTGCTGCGGGCGTTCAAAACGGATGCCTCAATCTCCCCGCTGGCACGGGAAGAAGTGCTGGCGGCGGCGAAAAAACTCGGCTTTCGGCCTAACCTGCTGGCACGCAGCCTGAAGCAGCGAAAAACCCATATTATTGGGGTGGTGGCCGATGAGTTTACCAATCCCCACACACTGAAAATGCTCAACGAGGTTACGCGTCAGTTGAATGAGCGCGGCTATATGGCACTGCTGCTGAATGTGGATTCTGACGCGAACTACCAGTCAGTGCTGCAAATGGCCGGGCAGTTGCAGGTTGATGCATTGCTGTTCCTGGCCACCATCTTCAGTGATGAACTGATTGTTGCCGTGGACGAGTTGCACCAGATCCCCAGTATTCACGTGTGCCGCAGTACCGACAGTGCCGATGTTGAAGTGGTGAGTGTGGACGGGTATGCCGCCGGCGCCGAGATCGGGCGTCTGCTGCTGTCGCAGGGTTATCACCGTTTTGGCTATATGAAAGGCCAGGAGACATCGTCGACCCACCTGCTGCGTATGGAGGGCTACGCCGCCAGTCTGGATGCCGCGAATAAAACGCTGGATAAAGTGCTGGTGGCGGGTCACTACGATCGGGAAATGGCCTATCAGACGATGATGACCTACCTGAAAAACACCTGGGCCTCTGAGCGCGTGGATGCGCTGTTCTGCGAAAATGATGTGCTGGCCTTTGGTGCGATGCAGGCGATCCGCGACTTCGGTCAGGGTGCACATATCGGGGTGGTGGGTTTTGATGACGTAGGAGAAGCCCGCTCTTCCATGTGGAACCTGACTACCTGGGCGCAGCGCTGCGACTTGCAGATTACCGAAGCACTGAACCGCCTGCTCGACAACCGTGCGGATGAAGAGGGGGCCTGGCGCAAAGGTGAACTGAAGATCCGCCATTCACACCTCAGCCGCGAAGTGCATGGCGAAATGGCTCAGTGCGGATGTGCCTGCCGCAGCTGATTGCCTGGGCTCTGTTCAGCATCCCTTCGGCTAGCGCGCGGAACGTCTCAACCCCCTTGGTGGGGATGAGGCGAAAAAAAACCATGACACAAGGTCATGGTTTTTTGTTGTACTTATCCGCTAAAGGGATCAGCGCATCGTCACAAACTCTTCCGAACCCGTTGGGTGGATCGCCACGGTATTGTCGAAGTCTTTCTTGGTCGCGCCCATTTTCAGTGCGACGGCAAAGCCCTGCAACATCTCGTCCATACCGTAACCGATGCCATGAATACCGACGATTTTCTCATCGGCGCCCACGCACACCAGCTTCATGCGGCACGGCTGGCGGTGCTGGGTCACAGCGGTGTACATGGCGGTGAATGAAGATTTGTACACTTTCACCTGGTCATCACCAAACTTCTCGCGTGCTTCTGGCTCGCTCAGGCCGACTGTGCCGATTGGCGGGTGGCTGAACACCACGGTTGGCACATTGCTGTAGTCCAGATGCTCGTCCGGCTTGTTGTTAAACAGGCGCTCGGACAGGCGACGACCTGCGGCAACCGCTACTGGCGTCAGCTCGACCGCGCCGGTGTTATCACCGACGGCGAAGATGCCTTTCACGTTGGTGTTCTGGTACTTATCAACGCTGATGTACCCTTTTTCGTTCAGCTTCACGCCGGTCACTTCAAGGTTCAGGTTGTCGGTCATTGGCTCACGACCAATCGCCCACACCAGGCAGTCAACGGTCTGCTCTTTGCCGTTTTCCAGCTGTAAGGTCAGGCTACCGTCGGCGTTTTTCACTACCGCTTTAGGAACCGACTCGGTGTGCAGCGTCGGGCCTTCGGTGTTCATCACTTCCACCAGCGTGTCGACGATCAGCGGATCGAAGCTACGCAGCGGCGCATGTTTACGCACATACAGATGGGTTTCAGAACCCAGCGCGTTCAGCACACCAGCAATTTCGACGGCGATATAGCCTGCACCGACAACTGCAGTGCGTTTCGGCAGGGCCTGAAGCTCAAAGAAGCCATCGGAGTTAATGCCGTATTCTGCGCCCGGGATGGTTGGCTGGCTTGGGCGGCCGCCGGTGGCGATCAGAATATGATCAGCAGTGATCTTCTCGCCGTTGACTTCCACTGTGTGCGCATCGACGAAACGGGCATAACCTTTGATCACGTCAACGTTATTCTTGCCCAGCACGTTGTCGTAAGAGGTGTGAATACGGTCGATATAAGCGCTGCGATTTTTCAGCAGAACGTCCCAGTTGAACTGGTTAACGGTGGTATCGAAGCCGTAGTCCGGGCCGTAGTTATGGATAGCTTCGGCGATCTGTGCCGCATGCCACATCACTTTCTTCGGTACGCAGCCAACGTTCACGCAGGTGCCGCCGAGATCTTTCGCTTCGATTATCGCGCATTTCTGGCCATACATGGCCGCACGGTTGATGGAGGCGATACCGCCGCTGCCGCCGCCGATGGCAAGGTAGTCATAATGTCTGGTCATCGAGTCTTCCGGTTAAGTGAGAGTCTGTCCCACCAGGCTATTTTATTTGCCATTTTGAACCCGGGCAGTGCTCAGAATCCTCACGTACTCCGTGTACGCTCCGGTTCCTCCGCGCTTTCCGTGTCCAAATTGGCTGTAACAATAACGCCTGGTGGGACAGACTCTGAGTGAGTTAAATCAGCTGGCGTAGAGTGTAACGCCACAAGGGGAAAACCCCCAAAGATTGCGTCTATGATTGTGATAGGGAAGGCACAGAGCAAGCCCTGTGCCTGGGATGGCTTGGGGTAGCGCTGACTACATCAGCAGGTAGCTATTTTACGGGTGTTTTCTTTTTAATATTCATACTTCACAATCTCACCCTTTTTATTCATGCGATATATTCCATCGCGCACAGTGAATAATATGTCATTATTTCTACCCGTCTCAACGGAAAAAACCCGTTTTTTATCAATGCAGTTTTCTTTAGTTTTCATATCAATAAAGCATCGTCGGTCGTACTTACCTTGCTCTTTATATCCATCACCAAATAACCAGAAAACAATAGTAAAACTGCCATCACTATCTGAATTGGGTATTTTATATTTCGAATCCAGTGCTTCTTTGTTTTTCAACCACCAGTTTATTTTTCCACTATTAGTTAATGGGAAGTTTTTAACCAAAACTGAGCTGAACTCACCATCATTATGAATGGCGACTATCTCTACTGGACGAAGGGACAACCAAGTGCAGAGACAGAGGAGAACCGCACAAACACAGGAGGAAGCATAGAATGCTTTCTTATTTTTTACTTTCATTACGGTTTCCAGTAATTTCAATGTTTGCTTCCATATTGGTCATAAAAGGTTTAAATCCGAATTTATCGTAGCGCTGAAGAACGAACCATATACGGAAAAAAATAAAATCTTTGAATTTAGTGTTTAAAATATCAGCGTTATCGAGACCAAAGTGATCCTGCACTTTGTAATGCACTACCGCACGATAGCGATCGTAATCAATCTGCAACAATTTTAGTGTGATATGCGTTGCCCATGTATCGTGGACGGTAATCCCCATACCATTGAAGTTATCCTTAAATCTGTCAAATTTAGGGAGCTTTCCATCAAGGATATATTTGATCATTTTTTCCTTTTTATTGACTGGATAATATTTATTTTCCCAATCTATATTTACACTAAATGCTTTTTTCAAGATTAAACGTGTACTGTTTTCCGGAGAGTTATCATTCAATATTTGCTCTTTCAACGCCGAATCCAAATGCATACTGGTAAATGCCGCACCGTTTCCGTTCTGCATATGCGTGATCATCTGAGCGATGACATGTCTGTAAGGGCCGTAAATAGAGAATATCCGGGATAAATCGCGGAACTCGTCAAACAAAATGCGGGCACACTCCTGACGGCTTATTTTTTCACTCGCGCCGTGTGAGCTACTGTACATTGATGGTGGTCGGTTAGACGTGGTGAATTTTGTCAGCGTGAAAGGGTTTACTCGCCCGGAGACATGAGCAAGGCGAAACCGTGTTTTTAACTGTTCTGCCGTCAGGTCACCGCATTGCATATCTTTGGCATGGTGATCGTCCATGCGGTTTTGTGTTTCGAACAGCGTGCAGGGTAAGTGTAGTGCGGCCATAATAAAACGCTCCTTGTGTGATACCCGTTTCCAAAATGGTTTTGGGTATGTCGTCCTTGATGCTTGTCATTGGTGAAATAGTAAGCGGTAGTGGGGTGTTTTGTAAACAGAACGGCCTGCATCAGCAGGCGATTCAGCACGCTGAGATTTCGTCTATTCGTATTTTCGTTTTACCATCTGACCGTTTTCTTTAATGAAATACTCACCATCATGAACGCCAAATGAGATATCATTATTCCTGCCATTCCAGACGGTAAAGTACTTCTCTTTATCAATACAGTTGATGTTTGTTTTCATATCATCAAAACAGAGTCGGTCATAGCCATCCGTTTCTTTATAACCCTCGCCAAAATCCCAAAAAATCACAGAATAAAAACCCTCTTTTTCTGGGTTGGGAATGTCATATTTTTCTTTCAACATGGCTTTGTTTTTCGCCCACCAGTTGATCTTTTCTTTATCCAGAAACGGGAAGTTTTTTACTAAAACATAGCTATGGCTACCGCTTTTATGAACGGCAACAATATCCACTGGCCGCTTTGACCACCAGAGTAAGCCAGCATGCAATATAACCGCTAAAACCAATAAGGCATAAAGGGTTTTCTTAATTTTTCTTCTCATTGCGTCCTCCGGTAATTTCAACGGTGGCTTCCATATTGGTCATAAAAGGTTTAAATCCGAATTTATCGTAGCGCTGAAGAACGAACCAGATACGGAAAAAAATAAAATCTTTGAATTTAGTGTTCAAAATATCAGCGTTATCCAGTCCAAAGTGATCCTGCACTTTGTAATGCACTACCGCACGATAGCGATCGTAATCAATCTGCAACAATTTTAGTGTGATATGCGTTGCCCATGTATCGTGGACGGTAATCCCCATACCGTTGAAGTTATCCTGAAATCTGTCAAACTTAGGGAGCTTTCCCTCAAGAATCGCTTTGCGTAATTCATCTTTTTTATCTGCGGGATAACATTTATTTTCCCAGTCTATAAATAGATTAAATGCTTTCTCTAACAATTTTCGGGTACTGTTTTCCGTATTATCTCTAAGAATGTGCTCTTTCAATGCCGAATCCAAATGCATACTGGTAAATGCCGCACCGATGCCGTTCTGCATATGCGTGATCATCTGACCGATCAGATGTCTGTAAGGACCGTAAATAGAGAATGTCCGGGATAAATCGCGGAACTCGTCAAACAAAATGCGGGCACATTCCTGACGGCTTATTTTTTCACTCGCGCCGTGTGAGCTACTGTACATTGATGGCGGTCGGTTAGACGTGGTGAATTTTGTCAGCGTGAAAGGGTTTACTCGCCCGGAGACATGAGCAAGGCGAAACCGTGTCTTTAACTGTTCCGCCGTCAGGTCACCGCATTGCATATCTTTGGCATGGTGATCGTCCATGCGGTTTTGCGTGGTGAACAGCGTGCAGGGTAAGGGGAGTGCGGCCATAATAAAACGCTCCTTGTATGATACCCGTTTCCAAAACGGTGTTGGGTAGGTCGTCCTTGATGCTTGTCATCGGTGAAATAATAAGCAGTGGTGGGGTGTTGTGTAAATACAGCTGGCGTCCATAAAAGGTCGCACCATGATGGGGGCACAGAGCGAACCCTGTGCCTGTTTGCATTACGGTGTCAGCACGGTCTGCATCAGCAGATGGTTTAGTGCGCTGACATCACGTCGGGCGCAATCGGAGAGCGGCGGGCGTTCCTGCTGCGCCAGCTGTTGTTCAATAAAGGCATGGATGCGTTCACGGCGCGGGCCGTGTTCAGCTTCGCCCGCCTGGCGTTTACGCTCCAGCAATGCCTCGATCTCCGCACGCAGCAGCGGGTCACTGACCGTATCCGCCATCAGTCGATCAAAACGCATCGGCGGAACGCCTTTTCCGGCCTCAATCCACTGCACGGCCAGCAGCGGGCGCAGCACGTAAAAGTACTTTTTCAGCCGCACCTGTTCGCCCTGAAGATAGCCGCGAAAGTTCTTCTTCGCCATGGCCAGATAGTGATAGCGCGCCCGCAGATCGCTGAAGAAATCCGGCACCAGCCCACGTAACGCCTGTACCGTTTCAGGGTGCTGGCGATAGATGACGGGTGAATCCAGCCACTCCATCAGCGTCGGGTTGGCGGCTTTCAGCAACCCCAGTGTTTTACGCAGCTCCCAGCCGCAGACATCCAGCTCGCTGTCGATCGGCAGTTCGATAACATCCCGCGGTGGCTCGATGCGCAGATACCACTCGGGCTGATGCACATAGATAAAGCGCACATCGTAATCACTGTCGGGGGAGGAAAATCCCCAGCCCCGGCTGCCGGACTCGCAGGCATACAGCACGCGCACGTGGTGGCGGGCTTCGATCGCTTCTAACGCTGCCAGCACACGTTCATGCATAGCCGGGCTGATCGTTTCTTCCATTTTCATCAGGTTGCTCCTTATCCTTTAACACACACGACCTGACGCAGCGTATGCACAATTTCTACCAGTGATGACTGTGCGGCCATCACGGCATCGATATCTTTATACGCCATCGGGATCTCATCGATGACGTTGCTGTCTTTGCGGCACTCAACGTGGGCGGTGGCGCGCTGCTGGTCGGCCACCGTGAAGCGGTTTTTCGCTTCGGTGCGGCTCATGACCCGCCCGGCGCCGTGGCTGCATGAACAGAAACTCTCTTCATTGCCCAGCCCGCGCACGATAAAGCTTTTTGCTCCCATCGATCCGGGAATAATCCCCATCTCGCCTTTACGAGCTGACACCGCGCCTTTACGGGTCACCAGGATGTCTTCACCAAAGTGCTGTTCACGCTGCACATAATTGTGGTGGCAATTCACCGCCTGCTCTTCGGCGATAAACGGCGTCGACAGTGCCAGGGCCAGTGCCGTCAGCGTCTGCTGCATCATCACCTGGCGGTTGTGACGCGCAAACTCCTGCGCCCATTCCACCGCCTCAATGTAGTCGGCAAAGTGCTGGCTTCCTTCGCTGAAGTAAGCCAGATCGCGGTCCGGCAGATTCGCGATGTGCTGCTGCATATCTTCCCTGGCGAGGGTGATAAACAGGTTACCGATGGCATTGCCGACGCCGCGTGAACCGCTGTGCAGCATCACCCAGACGCGCTGCGCTTCATCCAGGCACAGCTCAATAAAGTGGTTCCCGGTGCCCAGCGTACCAAGGTGGTGGTAATGGTTGGTTTTCAGCAGCGCCGGGTATTTATCGGTAATGCGTTTAAAGCCCGCGTCCAGTACCTGCCAGTGGATATCCACGGCATGCGGTGGCGTATTCCATGCCCCCCGGTCATTACGTGAACGTCCACTGCTGCGACCATGCGGCACCGCACGTTCAATGGCACTGCGGATGCCGAACAGATTATCCGGCAGATCGCTGGCCATTAGCGACGTACGCACTGCCATCATCCCGCAGCCAATATCCACGCCAACCGCCGCCGGGATAATCGCCCCTTTGGTTGGGATCACGCTGCCGATGGTCGAGCCTTTACCGACGTGCACATCCGGCATTACGGCCAGATGGCGGTAGATAAATGGCATCCGTGCCGTATTCAGCAGCTGTTGCTGCGCTTTGGGATCGACGGGGACGCCCTCGGTCCACATTTTTATCATTGCCGCGCCTGGCGCGGTCAGTTGTTGCATACTCATTGTCAGTTTCCTTTGATCTGTACCAGTCCGTTCAGCACCTGGTCCAGGCCGCCGAACACGGAGATTTTATCGATGCGCTCTGCCACCCTTTCCAGGGTTTCCAGCTCTTTCAGACGCAGTGCTACCGGGTTGTTCTCCATCACTTTGGCGGTGTTCAGCAGCGAGCGCGTGGCGGCGGTCTCTTCACGCCGACGGATCACGTTAGCCTGCGCAGATTTTTCCGCTTCCACCAGTCGGGAGAGGATGGTCTTCATCTCTCCCGGCAGGATGATGTCTTTGACACCCACGGATATCACCTCCATCCCCCAGGCGGCGACATTCTGGCGGATCTGCGTACTGACCAGTTCGTCAATCACCTGCTTGTTTTCCAGCAGCTCATCCAGGCTGCGTGTTCCCACCGCTTCCCGCAGCGCAAACTGTAACTCACGGTAGAGGTATTCCAGCGGTTTGGTCAGTTGCCCCCAGGCACTCATCACATCGCTGTAACGCCAGTTGGCAGCAAGGTTAATGCGTAAGCTGACTTTATCGCGCGTCAGGATCTCCTGGCCGCTGACTTCCAGCGCCTGCACGCGGGTATCCACCACGTCGACCTCAACCTGATGATTAAAGCGCCAGTAGCCGCGAGTACCAGGTGGCAGCAGCGCCTGCGCCATACCATCCACTTTCAGGATCCCCACATGCCAGGCGGGCACCAGCGCCAGCAGTACCCCGGCGTGACCGGCCACCACGTGCTGGCGCAGTTGGGGTTGCATCAGGCTGGCAACAATGGAGGTCGGGATCGCCACGTCATCGGTGGGCAGCAGATCGACGCGCTGCTCGCTGCCGTTCAGCCACCACAGGCGGCGTGTACCCGGCGGCAGGAGTTCTACCAGCAGGTCATTTTTATAGTGCAGCCCGACGCAGGTTTCAGGCACCGCGACGGTCTGGCAAAACTCGCTCACCCACTGCGGATGGTGCTGCTGCAGGTAGTCCGCCAGCGTGTTATCCAGCGGTTGATTCAGCTCAAAGGTGGCCACCTTGAGCTGACGTCGCCAGTCGCGGAAACGATATTCCCCGGCTGGCAGAATCTGTTGGTATTCGTCGTTCTTTACCAGCAACGCGATATGGCCTTTCCGTATTTTGATGTTGTTAAACATATTATCTCCTTCATTAAGGGTGCACCGCAGAGCACGGGCAGCAGCGTGAAGTCAGGGGGAGCATCTGAGCGGCACCCGAAACTGGCGGTGGCGCGGAGGTGATGCCCCAGACCCGACGCGTTTGCCGGTGCTCCGGGTGGGCTGCTGACTGCACAGCCTGGGTACTGCTAATAGTCTCTTTGGAGAGAGGTGCGAAATCGGGAGTCGAACCCGTTCTGGCCCTGTACCCTTCGCTCAATGTCTTCATGCTGGCAGAACGCCTGCGGGAAAACGGTCATCCGTTCCCGGTGCGCTGGCGGGGTTCGTAACCCGTGCAATTCCAGCATGTTGACGGGGTAACTATCATGTTGACGGGGTAACTATTGCCAGAAGCGTGCCAGGTGAAGAAATATCGCGAATAAAATTATAATATATTGATTATTAATGGATTTATATTTTCAGGAACAAAAGGTATTGCTGGCAGGGGAACACTGAATTTATCCTGTGGGATAAATGTTGCGATAAAGAGATAGGGTATGAAGCGCAGAGTCGTGATCGGTATGCTGGGGACCACCCTGGACAAGCGTGGTAAACGGGAAAACCGCTGGAACAAATGGCGGCCCACGCTGGGGCTGTGTATGCAGCCCGATTTGCCCATCGATCGCCTTGAACTGCTGCATCAGCCTGACCGTCAGACGATGGCGCAGCAGATGGCTGAAGATGTGGCGCTGGTCTCAACGGACACCGAAGTGCGGCTGAATCAGATCACCCTCAATGACCCCTGGGACTTCGAAGAGGTGTATACCACGCTGCTCGATTTTTCCCGCCATTATCCTTTTGATACTGAGAACGAAGAGTATCTGGTGCATATCACCACCGGAACGCATGTGGTTCAGATCTGCTGGTTCCTGCTGACCGAGGCGCGTTACCTGCCAGCCAGCCTGCTACAGACCGCGCCCGCCCCGCGTGAACAGGAGAGCGGAAAAACCGAGGGTGTTTATACGCTAATCGACCTCGATCTCAGCCGTTATGCCACGCTGACCAGCCGCTTTATGCGCGAACGTCAGGAGTCGGTGTCGTTGCTGAAAGGTGGGATCTCCACGCGTAATGCGACCTTTAACAACCTGATCGACCAGATTGAGCGTGTGGCGCTGCGCTCGGATGCGCCGCTGTTGCTGACCGGGCCGACAGGAGCAGGAAAATCGTTTCTGGCAGAACGGATTTATCAGCTGCGTCAGTCGCGCCATCGGGTCAGCGGACGGCTGGTCGCGGTGAACTGCGCAACGTTACGCGGCGATAACGCGATGTCTACGCTGTTTGGTCATGTGAAAGGGGCCTTTACCGGGGCATTGCAGGCACGTAACGGGCTGCTGCGTGAAGCGGACGGCGGGATGCTTTTCCTCGATGAAATTGCCGAACTGGGGCTGGATGAGCAGGCAATGTTACTGAAAGCCATAGAAGAGAAACGCTTTCTGCCGTTCGGCGCGGATAAAGAGGTGAGCAGTGATTTTCAGCTGATTGCCGGGACGCATCGCGATATGCGCCAGTGGGTGGCGGAAGGGCGCTTTCGTGAGGATCTCTACGCCCGCATCAATATGTGGAGCTTTACCCTACCAGGACTGGCGGCGCGGCGGGAAGATATTGAACCTAACCTGGAATTTGAACTGTTGCGTTTTGCCAGCAATGCGCAGTCGCAGGTGCGTTTTGAGCCGCAGGCTCGTCAGCGTTATCTGCAATTTGCCTGCGCGCCTGCTGCCGTGTGGCGCGGGAACTTCCGCGAACTGAGTGCCTCGGTGACGCGCATGGCAACGCTGGCAGACAATGGGCGCATTGAGCTGCCGCAGGTGGAAGAGGAGATTGCCCGCTTACGCGCCAGCTGGCAGCTCGAACCTGCCGTTGTTTTACCGGAAACGCTGGATTTGTTTGACCACAGCCAGCTGGAAACGGTTTTGAAGGTTTGCCGTGAGTCATCTTCCCTGTCCGAGGCCGGACGCTCGCTGTTTGCCGTTTCGCGCCAGCAGAAGAAGCAGCCTAATGACGCCGACCGGCTACGCAAGTATCTGGCCCGCTTTGCCTTAGACTGGGAAAGCGTGAAGTCCGGCGGAGTGCCGGAGCGATAACGGCAAGCGAGTGAAGGATGGCAGCCCCGGCGCGTTATATTGCGGGGCTGTGCCGATCGTTTTACGATGCGCTTCAGTGAATTCGGCGGGTAAATTCACCACACTTCATAGTGATCAACATATTTCACGACTTCGCCATTTTTTTGCAAACGATAAGTGCCATCGTAGGCCTCAAACATGGTTCCCATATTCCTACTGTTGTCGACTGAGAAAACGATGTCCTTTTCTATGCAATTTTTCTTTGTTTTCATATCCTCAAAGCATAATCTGTCGTACTTTCCCTCTTCTTTATAACCATCTCCAAATAACCAGAAAGTAAGGTAAAATGTGCCATCTGGGTCAGGATTAGGTATGTTATATTTACCCTTCAGTATCTCCTTATTTTTCAGCCACCATGCTATTTTACCTCTATCTGTAAAAGGAAAATTTTTTACTATTACAGAATTAAAATGACTGCCTCTGTTATGAATGGCGATAATTTCTACAGGGCGCATCGACAGCCAGTAAAGGTAACCGAGTAGCAGGCCACTCACAAAGAGAAGCGTATAAAATGCCATCTTAGTTTTTGCTTTCATTACGGACTCTCATAATTTTAGTCGTGGTTGTCATAAACGGTCCTTGTCTATTTATAACGTTTTATGAGTGACGATCTTGACGTTAGTGATATACGTATTTCACGATCTCGCCATTTTTTTGCAAACGATAAGTACCATCATATGTTCTGAACACCATCCCCATATTTATGCTGTTGTCGATGGAGAAGATTGCGTCTTTATCGATGCAATTCGCTTTTGTTTTCATATCCTTAAAACAGAGGCGATCATACTTTTCCTCTTCTTTATAACCGTCACCGAACAGCCAGAAAGTAAGATAAAATGAGCCCTCTTTATCCGGATTAGGCACATTGTATTTTTCATTTAGCATCACCTTGTTTTTCAGCCACCAGTGTATTTTACCTTTATCAGTAAAGGGAAAATTTTTGACAAGAACATCGCTGAAGCCACTGCTTCTGTGATGTACGGCAACGATTTCTACAGGGCGATGCGAATACCAGAGGAAACAACCGTGCAGAATACCGCCCGCCAGTAGTAGTGTGTAGGCGGTTTTTTTAATATTTATTTTCATTACGGGCTCCCGTAATGTGGGTTGACTTCATAAACAATCCTTGTTTAATCGTTAACGATGATTCTGATCAACGCACAGGCTTGTCCTGTGCGGATGGTTTAATGTCGTTCTTTATTGAATCTGGCAGATAAATTCACCACACTTCATAGTGATCAACATATTTCACGACTTCGCCATTTTTTTGCAAACGATAAGTGCCATCATAGGCCTCAAACATGGTTCCCATGTTTTTGCTGTTGTCGACGGAGAAAACGATGTCTTTTTCGATACAATTCACTTTCGTTTTCATATCTTCAAAGCAGAGTCGGTCATATTTACCCTCTTCTTTGTAACCGTCTCCGAATAGCCAGACGGTAAGAGAAAATGAGCCGTCTGGTTCCGGATTAGGCACGTTGTATTTTTCCTTTAGCATGGCCTTATTTTTCAGCCACCAGTGAATTTTACCTTTATCAGTAAAGGGGAAGTTTTTGACAAGAACATCGCTGTAACCACTTCTTCCATGATGAACGGCAACGATTTCTACAGGGCGATGCGAATACCAGAGGAAACAACCGTGCAGAATACCGCCCGCCAGTAGTAGTGTGTAGGCGGTTTTTTTAATATTTATTTCCATTACGGGCTCCCGTAATGTTGTGAGTATTTTTCATAAACGCTCCTTGTTTAATCGTTAACGATGATGAAAATTACCACACAGGCTCGGCCTGTGCGGACCGTTTAATGTTGTTTTTTACTGAGTGTGAGGGAGGATTCACCAGGCCTCAGAATGAGAAATGTATTTCACGATCTCGCCATTGTTTTTCAAACGATAAGTGCCATCGTAGGCCTCGAACATGGTTCCCATGTTTTTACTGTAACTAACCGTGAATACTATGTCCTTTTCAATACAGTTTTTTTTCGTTTTCATATCCTCAAAGCAAAGTCTGTCGTACTTACCCACCTCTTTATAACCGTCACCGAACAGCCAAACATTAAGATAAAATGAACCATCTGGATTTGGATTAGGCACGTTGTATTTTTCTTTTAGCATCTCTTTATTTTTTAGCCACCACGCTATTCTACCTCTATCGGTAAATGGAAAGTTTCTGACAAGAATATCACTAAAACTACTGCTTCTATGATGAGCTGCAACAATTTCTACAGGGCGCATCGACAGCCAGTAAAGGTAAACGAGTAGCAGGCCACTCACAAAGAGAAGCGTATAAAATGCCATCTTAGTTTTTAATTTCATTGCGGCGTCCTACTATATCAACAGTGGCTTCCATGTTCGTCATAAAGGGTTTAAAACCAAATTTATTGTAGCGCTGGAGTACAAACCAGAGGCGGAAAAAATGGAACTGTTTGAATTTAGATTTAGAAATATCCAGAGTATCCAGGCCGAAGTGGTCCTGCACTTTGTAATGCAATACCGCATGGTAGCGCTCGTTATCAATCTGTAGGGCTTTCAGCGTGATCTGCGTTGCCCAGGTATCATGAACGGTGATACTCATGCCATTAAAAACATCCTGGAGTCGGTCAAATTTGGGTAATTTCCCCCCAGCTATAGCTTCTATCAGCTCCCCTTTCGCTTCTGAAGGATAATTTTTTTCCTCCCAGTTTATTTTATCTTCTAGAACTTTTTCTATTCTCAATCGTGTGCTGTTTTTTGTTGTGTCACGCAATATCTGTTCTTTCAGCGCCGCATCCAAAATCATACTGGTAAATGCTGCACCGTTGGCGTTTTGCATATGGGTGATCATGTTGCCAATCAGGTGTCTGTAAGGGCCGTAAATTGAAAACGTATGGGACAATGAGCGGAATTCATCAAACATAATCCGGGCGCATTCACTACGGGAAATTGTCTCGCCATCGGTCTCACGACGGGAACCAGCAAACATCGACTGTGGCCGATTGAAGGCGGTAATCTTCTTCAGCGCGTAAGGGTCGACCCGTTCAGATACTGTTGTCAGAAGAAAATTTTTCTTTAACTGCTCCTGGGTTAAATCACCATATTGCATATCCGGGGCGTTATAGTCGTCCATCCGTTTTTGCGTCTTGAACAGAGTGCAGGGCCATTGCAGTGCGGTCATATGAAAACTCTCCTTGTGTTAAACCCGTCATCAATGATTAAGGGTTAAATCTTCCGTTATGATTTTTTTCGCTGAAATAATAAGCGGTGGCGGAGCGGATGTCAGCACCGCTGGCGGAAATGGATATTTTGCGACGACACCAGTCTCGGTACATTTTGCGTTAAACTGGGCGTGTTGAAGTGAGGTGGGTCATCGGATCATAACGGAAGGAGTGGGTTGATTATGCAATTGCAGTTTTTAGGCACCGGCGCCGGAACGCCAAGCCGTGAACGTAACGTCACCAGCATCGCGCTGGATTTGCAGGGCGTGCGTAATGCCACCTGGCTGTTTGACTGCGGCGAAGGGACGCAACATCAGATCCTGCGCACCCCGATCAAACCGGGCAAGATCGAAAAGATCTTTATCACCCACCTGCACGGCGATCATATTTTTGGCCTGCCGGGGCTGCTGACCAGTCGATCGATGAACGGCTCCACCGATCCAATGACGATTTATGGCCCGGCAGGGCTCAAAACCTTTGTCGACACCGCGATCAGCCTTAGCGGATCGTGGCTGACCTTCCCGCTGGAGATTGTCGAGATAACGGCGGGTGAAGTGTGCCGCGATGAACATTTCCTCGTCACGGCATACCCGATGACCCACCCGGTTGAGTGCTACGGTTACCGCATTGATGAACATGATAAACCCGGCGCGCTGGATGCGGCGAAGCTGGCGGCAGACGGCGTGCCTGCCGGGCCGTATTTTTACGACCTGAAGCACGGACGCAGCGTCACGTTGACTGATGGCAGAGTGATTAATGGCTGGGATTATGTCGGCGAGAAGATAAAAGGGCGCAGCCTGGCCATCTTTGGCGATACCGCTCCGACAGCGGCAGCCACGGTGCTGGCAGCGGGCGTCGACCTGATGGTGCATGAGGCAACGCTTGAAGTGGCGATGGAAGAGAAAGCCAACAGTCGCGGGCATTCCACCACGGCGCAGGCAGCAGCAGTGGCGCAGGAGAGTGGGGCGAAACGGCTGATTGTGACGCATCTCAGCTCTCGCTATCTGCGGGCTGACTGTGAACGGCTGCTGGAGGAGTGTCGGGCGGTATTTCCGCACACCGAGATGGCGCACGATTTCGCGGTGTTTACATTATAAACCCGGGCGAGTTGTGCCTCATAAACCTGGGCGAGGCATGCCCCGCCCCTACAGGGTAGGGCGGGTTTTGTTGGGGTCGGACATGCCCGACCCGCAGGCCACAACGTTATTCCGGCACAATCCAGCTGACTTTGGAGTAACCGGTGCCCGATGGCACCAGCACTTTTTCCAGCCACGGCAGCACGTTTTTCATCTGCTGCTCCAGCTTCCACGGTGGGTTAATCACAATCATCCCGGAGGCGGTCATGCCAAAGCGGTCACTGTCCGGGCGAACGCCCAGCTCAATTTGCAGAATACGGCGAATGCCGGTGGCCTGCAGCTCGTTGAACATACGCTTGATTTGCTGGCGCAGCACCACCGGATACCACAGGGCAAACACGCCCGTACCGAAGCGTTTATACCCTTCCTGAATACCCTGCACCACGGCCTGGTAATCGCTTTTCATTTCGTACGGCGGGTCAATGAGGATCAGACCCCGGCGTGACGGCGGTGGCAGCTTGGACTTCAGCTGCTGGTAGCCGTCGGCGCGGGCGAGACGTGCACGATCGTCCTTCTGGAATTCACTGCGCAGCATCGGGAAGTCGCTGGAGTGCAGCTCAGTCAGCTGTAACTGGTCGTACTCACGCAGCAGATGGCGTGCAATTAGCGGAGAGCCCGGGTAGTAACGCAGCTTGCCACCGGGATTGTAGTTCTTCACCACGCTGATATAAGGCGCCAGCTCTTCCGGCAGATCATCCTGCTGCCAGATACGTGCAATGCCTTCCAGATACTCTCCGGTACGTTCCGCATGCTCACCGCTTAACAGGTAGCGCCCGGCACCCGCATGGGTATCGAGATAGAGGTAGGGTTTTTCCTTCTCATTCATCGAGCTGATAATCAGGCTCTGCACGGTGTGTTTGAGAACGTCGGCATGGTTGCCGGCATGGAAGCTGTGGCGATAACTGAGCATGTATTGGGATAATCCGGATGGTAAAAACAAGCGTGCCGCCAGTGGGCGGCACAGGTTGCGGTCATTATAGCGAAAACGGCTTAAAAAAGCGCGTTCAGGTCGGAATGTGCTGCCAGAACGGATAGGTAAACAGCAGCAGGTGCAGCATATTAAAGGAGAAATGCACCAGTGTAGCCACCCACAAACGTCCGCTCCACAGCCAGGCAAGGCCGTAGATCACACCGGCCATCGTGGCAAACAGCACCAGCAGCAGTCCGCCGGAAAAATGGGCCAGACCAAACAACAGTGCTGCAATCAGCAGCGCCCGTTTGTCGCCCAGCAGCTGGCTTAAACGCTGCTGGATATAGCCGCGAAATAGCGCTTCTTCTGCCAGACAGACAAAAAACAGATTGGCCAGCATAAACGATCCCAGCCACGAAGGCAGATGGGGTTCCACCTTCAGGCCGCCAGCAAAGGTCGCCAACAGCAACAGCAAAGGCATCGACATTAGCAGAACCAGCCACCAGAGCACGTTAGCCGGGGGCTTTGCCGGGCGCTTCAACAGCGTGGGCAGGCAGGCCAGTAACAGAAACGGGATCAGCGCTTTATCAAGGTTGTAGTAAAAGGTAAAGGGCGCACTCTGTGGCCCGGCCTGTTCACCAGAAACAATGATGAGATTATTCACTCCAGGGATCATGTGCAGCATCAGCGCCACTGCGCTGAAAACCAGGATAATTTCACCGGGTAGCGCGAAAGCGTGAGGTTGTTTCTGAACCGCGCAGTACACCGCGACAACACCCATCACCGTCAGTGCGATAATGCCGGGCGGCAGCAGCGTCTGATCCAGCACAGCCAGGACGAGGGCGATCGTCAGTAATATCAGTGAACTGCGCAGATAAAAGGGTAAAAAAAGTAACGAGGCCGCCAGCGTATACCACATAAATAAACTCCCTGTTTGTAACGGAGTAATACGATGTATGAAAGCGGGGGGAGTATGCAATGCTCACCTGAGTGTGGCAATGCGTAAAATGCGGTGAAAAGGGTGGGTAGCACGGGGGGAAAGCCGTTGCCGACACGCTGACCCATTGATTTTCACTACACTTACCCTCATGTTAAAGAAATCGTGCGTGAAAACGCGCCCCATACAACGATTAAAGGACTGCGCTATGACCAATCCGTTACTCTCTTCTTTTACGCTTCCCCCTTTCTCCGCCATTAAACCTGAACATGTGGTCCCCGCTGTGACCCAGGCGCTGGATGACTGCCGTGCGGCGGTAGAACGCGTGGTGGCCCAGGGGGCGCCGTACAGTTGGGATAACCTTGAGCAGCCGCTGGCCGAAGTGGGCGATCGCCTGAGCCGCCTGTTCTCGCCGGTCAGCCATCTGAACTCGGTAAAAAACAGCCCTGAACTGCGCCAGGCGTATGAGCAGGCGCTGCCGCTGTTGTCAGAATACAGCACCTGGATGGGGCAGCACGAAGGTCTGTACCAGGCCTATCGTGACCTGAAAGAGGGCGACAACTTCGCGGCTCTGGATATTGCGCAGAAGAAAGCTATCGATAACGCGCTGCGTGATTTCGAGCTGTCTGGTATTGGTCTGTCGAAAGAGAAGCAGCAGCGTTACGGTGAAATCGCCGCGCGTCTGTCAGAGCTGGGTTCGACCTACAGCAACAACGTGCTCGATGCCACAATGGGCTGGAGCAAGCTGATTACCGATGAAAAAGAGCTCTCCGGGATGCCGGAAAGTGCCCTGGCCGCAGCGAAAGCACAGGCGGAAGCCAAAGAGCAGGACGGCTGGTTGCTGACGCTGGATATTCCAAGTTATCTGCCCGTCATGACCTACTGCGACAACCAGGCGCTGCGCGAAGAGATTTACCGTGCTTACTCCACTCGCGCCTCTGATCAGGGGCCAAATGCCGGGAAGTGGGACAACAGCAATGTGATGGCGGAAGAGCTGGCACTGCGCCATGAACTGGCTCAACTGCTGGGTTTTGCATCCTATGCTGAGAAGTCGCTGGCGACCAAAATGGCCGAAAACCCGGCACAGGTAATTGATTTCCTGAACGGGCTGGCAACACGCGCCCGTCCGCAGGCTGAGCAGGAAGTCGCTCAGCTGCGTGCCTTCGCGAAGAAAGAGCACGGTGTTGAGGATCTGGAGCCCTGGGATCTGACGTACTACGGCGAAAAGCAGAAACAACATCTGTACACCATCAGTGATGAGCAACTGCGTCCGTACTTCCCGGCCCAACGTGCGCTGGATGGTCTGTTTGAAGTGGTGAAACGCATTTATGGCATCACCGCCAGCGAACGCCACGATGTGGATGTTTATCACCCTGATGTGCGTTTCTTCGATTTGTTCGATGAAAGCGGTGAGCTGCGCGGCAGCTTCTACCTTGACCTGTATGCGCGTGAACATAAACGCGGTGGGGCGTGGATGGATGACTGCGTGGGACAGATGCGTAAAGCCGATGGCACGCTGCAAAAACCCGTGGCCTATCTGACCTGTAACTTCAATCGTCCGGTTAGCGGCAAACCTGCACTGTTCACCCACAATGAAGTCACCACGCTGTTCCATGAGTTCGGTCACGGCCTGCATCATATGCTGACACGCATTGAAACCCCAGGCGTGTCCGGCATCAGCGGTGTGCCGTGGGATGCCGTCGAACTGCCAAGCCAGTTTATGGAAAACTGGTGCTGGGAGCCGGAAGCGCTGGCGTTTATCTCCGGTCATTTCGAAACCGGTGAACCGTTACCTCAGGATCTGCTGGAGAAAATGCTGGCGGCCAAAAACTATCAGGCAGCGCTGTTTATCCTGCGTCAGCTGGAGTTCGGCCTGTTCGATTTCCGCCTGCATGCCGAGTTCGACCCGGCGAAAGGTGCCCGTATTCTTGATATTCTGAAAGAGATCAAAGCGCAGGTCGCTGTGGTGCCTGGCCCATCGTGGGGCCGCTTCCCGCATGCGTTCAGCCATATCTTTGCCGGTGGCTATGCCGCAGGTTACTACAGCTACCTGTGGGCCGATGTGCTGGCGGCAGATGCCTACTCCCGCTTTGAAGAAGAGGGGATTTTTAACCGGGAAACCGGGCAGTCGTTCCTCGACAATATCCTGACGCGGGGCGGATCGGAGGAGCCGATGGAGCTGTTCCGTCGCTTCCGTGGTCGTGAGCCACAGCTGGATGCGATGCTGAAACACTACGGTATCAAAGGGTAAGTCATCAGTGAACATCTGTTTGTTAGATGAAACGGGCGCCGGAAACGGCGCCTTATCTGTTTTAGCTGCCCGCTGGCAGCTGGTGCATGATGAAAACGCGCTGATGGCGCTGGTGCTGACCCCGGAACATCTGGAGCTGCGTAAGCGCGATGAGCCGAAGCTGGGCGGCATCTTTGTTGATTTCGTCTCCGGGGCGATGCTGCACCGGCGTAAGTTCGGCGGTGGCCGCGGTGAGGCTGTGGCGAAAGCCGTCGGTATCAAAAGTGGCTATCTGCCGGATGTGGTGGATGCGACCGCCGGGCTGGGGCGTGATGCATTTGTACTGGCATCGATTGGCTGTCGGGTGCGGATGCTGGAACGTAACCCGGTCGTCGCCGCGCTGCTCGATGACGGTTTACGTCGTGGCTATGCCGATACGGAGATTGGTTTCTGGCTGCGTGAGCGTCTGACGCTGCTGCATGCTTCCAGTCTCAATGCACTGACGGATATCAGCCCTCCGCCTGATGTGGTGTACCTCGATCCGATGTACCCGCATAAGCAAAAAAGCGCGCTGGTGAAGAAAGAGATGCGTGTTTTCCAGTCGCTGGTGGGCCCGGATGAAGATGCCGACGGGCTGCTGCTGCCCGCGCGCCAGCTGGCCAAAAAACGCGTTGTGGTGAAACGGCCTGATTATGCGCCGCCCATCGCCGATGTTGCCACACCGAATGCGGTCACCACCAAGAGCCACCGTTTTGATATTTATTCACCCGTAAATGCCCCACGGGACGACCGGGAAGAAGGGGCGTCCCTGACATAATGGGGCTGATCTTCTTTTTTGGCGTAGCGGCTGACCTTCTTTTTCGGTCAGCCCGCCCGGCACATTAATCTTCGTCTTCGTCGCGCAGCGGTACGATCAGCATATCGATATGCACGGTGTTGATCAGCTGGCGTGCGGAAGACATCAGCTTGCTCCAGAAATCCTGGTGGTGCCCGCAAACCACTAAGTCCACCTGATACTGCTTAATGGCATCGACCAGCACCTGGCCGAGGTCACCGCTACCGCTTAACGTTTCCGCAATCGGATAGCCCGCGCTGTTGGACAAATCCGTCAGTGCAGTGTGCGTCTCTTCAGAAATACGTTTTTGCATATCCCCAAGGTTGACGTCAATCAGGCCGGTGTAGAGGTCTGAATAGTTCACATCAACGTGGATCAGGGACACCTTCGCATCGTAAGGTCGTGCCATCGAAACCGCTTTGTCGACCAGCAGTTTACTTTCCGGCGATAGATCGACGGCAATCAGAATATGTTTATAGGCCATTTGAATACTCCTTTTCACGTAAGTGTTGAGAGTGAGTATAGCGAAAAATGTTACCGGGTGTTGTGGCATGCGGCGGCGTTTGCGAGGGCGATCAACATGAATTTTTGTCCCTTTGCTGGTGGACGCAGTAAACATCGCTGGAAAAAATTTAAACATATCTCCTACACTGATAATTGACGGCAGCAAAAGCGTTATGTGGCGTCAATCGGCATGCAGCAATCATCTTAATAATAAGGTTGGCGAAACCATCGTGGGGCGTATCCGGCTTTGCCCGGGTTATGCATTTCCGTGATGAGTGGCCGGGAGGGGATCATGATCAGCACCATTGCGCTTTTCTGGGCTCTTTGTGTCGTTTGTTTGGTGAATATGGCGCGCTATTTCTCTTCACTGCGGGCGCTGTTAGTGGTGCTGCGTGGATGCGATCCGTTGCTGTATCAGTATGTAGATGGCGCTGGATTCTTTACGTCTCATGGGCAGCCGAGTAAACAGGTGCGGCTGATCGGGTATATCTGGGCACAGCGTTATCTTGATCATCACGATGATGAATTTATCCGACGCTGCGAGCGCGTTCGTGGGCAGTTTTTATTAACCAGTTCACTCTGTGGGTTGGTGTTTATCAGTCTTATTGGGCTGGCCATCTGGCATTAAAAAAGGCGCCCCTGATAAGGGGGCGCCTTCTGGATGAATCATGCGTTCTATCGGGCGGACCTTTTTCGGTCCACCCGCTGCGCATCAAATCAGCTTCAGTGCCAGCCAGTACAGGCTACCGGAAAGGACAATCGAGACCGGCAGGGTGAAGACCCACGCCAGCAGGATGTTCTTAATGGTGCGCCCCTGCACGCCGCCGCCGTCAACCAGCATCGTACCGGCAACGGAAGAGGAGAGGACGTGGGTGGTTGAAACCGGCATCCCGGTATAACTTGCCACACCGATTGAGACGGCTGCCGTCATCTGAGCAGACATCCCCTGTGCGTAAGTCATGCCTTTTTTACCGATTTTCTCACCGATAGTGGTGGCAACACGACGCCAGCCAACCATGGTACCCAGTGACAGCGCCAACGCGACGGCCAGGATAATCCACACCGGAGCATACTCAATGGTGTTGAGCAGGTCGCCCTTCAGCTTGTTGAGGAAGCGTTTGTCGTCAGGCTTGGTTTCCGGCAGCTTGGCGGCTTTCTCTGCGGTGTCTGAGATACACATCAGCAGGCGACGCAGCTGTCCGCGCTGTTCCACGCTTAACGCATCATAGCTGGAGAGGTTGTTCAGCAGACCCTGAGCACGCTGGATGGCAGGCAAAGCACGCGCCGCATCACAATGGAACTCATGAGGACCTGTTGGCACCTCTTCCGGCGTTGGCAACGCAGGCGGTGACATCTCGATGATATGCTTCAGCGAGGTGGCATGCTGCTGGTAATACTGTTCCAGATGGTTGACCGCATCGCGGGTGCGAGTGATGTCATAACCGCTGGAATTCATATTGACCACAAAGCCTGCCGGTGCAACGCCAATCAGTACCAGCATAATCAGGCCGATACCTTTCTGGCCGTCGTTTGCGCCGTGCGAATAGCTGACGCCAATCGCCGAGACAATCAACGCGATACGGGTCCAGAACGGTGGCTTTTTCTTGCCATCGATCTTTTCACGCTCGGCTGGAGTCATATGAATCCGCTGACGTTTTTTATTCCCGCTCCAGAAGCGGCGCAGGATAAACACCAATCCACCGGCAATCACTAAGCCGACAATCGGTGAAATAATCAACGACATAAAGATACCGATCATTTTGGGAATGTTCAGCGCATCCACCACCGAGGTGCCAGTCAGCAACGCGTTGGTCAGGCCGATACCAATGATGGCACCAATCAGAGTATGAGAGCTGGAAGCCGGTAACCCGAAGTACCAGGTGCCGAGATTCCATATAATAGCGGCAAGCAACATGGAAAAGACCATGGCCAGCCCGTGAGCCGATCCCACATTCAATAGCAGATCGGTGGGTAGCAGATGGACGATAGCGTAAGCCACGCTTAAGCCGCCCAACAGTACACCAAAGAAGTTGAACACCCCTGCCATGACAACCGCTAACTGCGAGCGCATTGCACGGGTATAGATCACGGTAGCGACTGCATTGGCCGTGTCATGGAAGCCATTGATTGCTTCGTAGATCAAGACAAACAACAGAGCGAGTACCAGTAACAGGCCGGTATGAAAATCAAGACCAGCAAACAGATGTAGCATAAGCGTTACGCCATTTTGGAGGACATGAACGCGGCGCATTATCAGCGACAAACCGCACCCGGGGAAAGGGAAATATAGACTTTTTTTGACAGTAACGTGTCAATGTGATGACAGTTACGGGTGAAAAGACTAAAAAATCATAAAGTTACAAAATGTTTCAACCCCGATTGGGGCCTGAAGCTGGTATCCCCGGCCCCAACTCACTACAATCAGCGTTTTTGAGAGTCGGCGCGGAGTGTGTGGTGGAAAAGTTTGACGTTATCGTAGTAGGCGCAGGCGCAGCGGGTCTGTTTTGTGCAGCCCAGGCGGGGCAAAAAGGGCTGCGGGTGCTGCTGATTGATAATGGCAAAAAAGCCGGGCGTAAAATCCTGATGTCGGGCGGCGGACGCTGTAATTTCACCAACCTTTACACCGAACCTGCGGCTTACCTGTCGCATAACCCGCATTTTTGTAAATCTGCGCTGGCGCGTTATACCCAGTGGGATTTTATCGATCTTATTAACCGTCACGGTATTGCCTGGCATGAGAAAACCCTGGGACAGTTGTTCTGTGACGACTCTGCCCAGCAGGTGGTTGACCTGCTGCTGAAAGAGTGTGAGAACGGGCAGGTCACATTACGCTTGCGCAGTGAGGTGGTGTCCGTCACGCGTGACGACAGCGGCTACACGCTGCAACTGAACGGCACAGAGGTACAGGCAGAGAAACTGGTGATCGCCAGCGGTGGATTATCGATGCCGGGGCTGGGTGCGTCGCCGTTCGGCTATAAAATGGCTGAACAGTTTGGCCTGAAGGTGTTTCCCACCCGCGCCGGGCTGGTGCCGTTTACCCTGCATAAACCGCTGCTGGAACAGCTTCAGACACTATCCGGCGTCTCGGTGCCATCGGTACTCACCGCCGAAGACGGCACGGTATTTAAAGAAGCGCTGCTGTTTACCCATCGTGGCCTGTCTGGCCCGGCGGTCCTGCAACTCTCCAGCTACTGGCTACCGGGTGAATTTGTCACCGTTAACCTTTCCCCAGGCCAGGATATTGACGCGTTTATTAATGATGAGCGTAACAGTCATCCTAATCAGAGCCTGAAAAATACCCTGGCAAAACTGCTGCCGAAACGTCTGGTTGAGTGCCTGCAACTGCTGGGGACCGTACCGGAGTGCACGCTGAAGCAGCTGAACAGCCGTCAGCAGGCCGATCTGGCGACTGCGCTGCACCAGTGGCTCGTGCAGCCTAACGGAACCGAGGGCTACCGCACCGCCGAAGTCACGCTGGGCGGCGTCGATACCACCCAGCTGTCATCGAAAACGATGGAGGCGCGTGATGTTCCAGGGCTCTATTTTATCGGTGAAGTGGTGGATGTGACCGGCTGGCTGGGAGGCTATAACTTCCAGTGGGCGTGGAGTTCCGCATGGGCATGTGCGCAGGCGCTGTGAGTGAGTATGACGTCATCATCCTGCGCATAGCTGTCTTATTTACTGCGCTGTCAGAGTGAAATTCGGATGGCGGCCTGCCAGCAGCAACAGGAACTCATATTCAACCTGACTGAGTAGCGCCGGCTTACTGGCGGCCTCTTTCGTTTGCCAGACACGCAGGCTGAGGTTAAAGCGCTCGGCTGCGCCTTCCTGAGAAAGACCGGCGGCGAGGCGAAGTTCACGCACGTTAGTCATGACTGGCACGGGGCGCTGTGATGTGCGGGTTGGCATAGGCGTTTCTCATTATTGTACGGGGCCACCAGGGTGGCCGGGATTAAACGAAAGCAGCCTTTATCTGAAGAACGACATCACGGTGTCAGTCGGCTACAAGCTGAAATCAGAATGTCTAAATGTGGCTGTCACGCTGACAAAACCACGTATCTGTAAGAGTTTTCCCTGGTGTTGCAGGTATTAAAAATCCCCGGTGTTGCATCTTTTTTATGATCAATCGTAGAACTTTAAGTAGCGCGCTATTTAATCGCGCATTATGTTTCTGATTTCATTGTGGCACTGTTTAGAAAAAAGAGAAGGGAATTTTGATTAAATGTATGCATCGTCAAAGTGACGGAAATTTATCAAAAACGAGGGCACAAAATGCCAGGCCGCGCCGTGCATAGCCTGGAAGGGGAAGTGAATCTTTAATCGTTTTTTCCTTTCTGACTGATAGGGCACACAACGCTTCGGTGGCCCTGTTTTTTCAGCTTACTGTGGCGACTGAACGATTGTCGGCTCGCACAGCACCGGGAAGTTCAGCGAGTTGGCAATATAGCAAAGGGAATGGGCCACGGATTCCTCAATTGTTATTAGCGGGAGGTAGTCATATCATGGTGAGCTGTCGACAGAACGTAGCGTATGTTTCTGAGGCGTAATGACATGGTTTGCCTGGCCGCGAAAGGCATCTCTTAACGAATCTTTAAGAAACGCTCTTATGGTTTGCGCTGACGGTTATTACTCAGTGACATGCAAAATAAACGTCAGGATCCCATCCAGCGTTGACAGGTTCTTCTCCAGATCAAAGTCAGGATTAATCGCCTTGCGCGAAATCAGCCCGTCAATCAGGGCATAAATCGCAATGGTCGCCATCTCCGCATCCAGTTGAGGGGCAAAGTCGCCTTTGGCCATCCCGTCGAGGATGATGGTTTTAATGCCCTCGCGCATAATCAGGTCGGTCGCGACAAAGGTGGCTTTGACTTCATCATTGCGCGCCGCCTCAGCAATAATCTCAACCCATAACCGGTGATCGGCCGGATAGCCGACTTCATTAATACAGGATTTGACCAGTTGAGAAATGCGCTCAAAGGGGGAACAGTGATAGGCCTGGCTGTAGTTCACCAGTGCGGTGTTTTTCTCTTCTTCGACAATGGCAGAAATCAGCGCTGACTTGCCTTTGAAATAGGTGTACATCGCGCCCTGGCTAACCTTTGCCTGCCGGGCAATGTCACTGATGCTGGAGGCATTAAAGCCTCTCTCAGAGAAGCAGGTGGCTGCGGCGGTAATTAATCGATGGTAGGTGCTGCTTTTCTCGCGGCTCATTTCACTCTCGTCGTCTGAACGTTCATTCACTACGGTAGCCTAAGGCCCTGATGATGTACAGATATCGGGACGGCGAACGCCCTCCTCTCTCTTCATCACGTTGGGCTATAGACAGCGGGAAAAAACCAGGATAGTTTATGAATGAACGTTCATTCATTTTGTGGTTGAGGCGATTTCATGCTGACAGAAGAAGGGCACCGATGAGTAAGATGAAAACAATCCGGCTGGTGATACCACAGTGGCAGGGCGGCAATAACCCGGCCTATCACTTTGGTGCTGAACTGCTTGCGTGGCTTGCCCCAGCAGGCCGCTGTCCCGTCATCCACATCCCGGTGAGCCCACCAGAAAGTAATCCCCTAACCAATGAAGGCGGCATTGTTGGACGTCAACAGGTGGTCGCCCAGCTCAAGCTTGCACAACAGGTTATCGCGGAACACGCGCCCGATAAAATCGTGGTACTGGGCGGTGACTGCCTGGTGGATCTGGCCCCCTTCGCCTGGCTGGCAGAAAAATACCAGGATGGCCTGGGCATTCTGTGGATTGACGCCCATCCGGATGTGATGACACCGGCGCAGTTCAGCCATTCACATGCTCATGTTCTGGGGGCGCTGATGGGGCATGGCGATGCGGAGCTGACGGCTGCCGTTACCCGCCCGGTTGCCGCCCGACAGGTGTTGATTGCCGGTCTGAATGACCCCAGCGACTATGAAGTCGATTTCATCCAACAGCACGGTATCAACACCTGTTCACCACAAGAGATGAAAGCGGGCAGTCGTAAGATTGTTGAGTGGATTGAAAAAGAAAACATTACTCACCTCGCGATTCATTTTGATCTGGATGTGCTGAATTTTAAAAAATTCAGATCGGTACTTTTCGCGAATCCTGATATCGATGAACAGACTTATGATGGCGTGGGAAAAGGAATGCTTGAAATAGAGGAAGTGATGAATATTATTCAGCAGATGAATGATTTTACCACCATTGTTGGGCTGGGTATTGCGGAACATTTGCCCTGGGATGCAATCAACATGAGGAATATGCTGGCCAGCCTGCCATTGCTGAACGACTAATTTTAATTTTAAAAAAGGCACACCACAAATGGTGTGCCTTTTTGTATTTAAAAATCAGTGTGTGATATATTTTTTATTAAATACATTAAGATCCATTTTAAATCAGATGCACCATTTTTATTATTTTAATGCATTAATTTGGTGCGCGCGGTGGTAATAAATTACTGAACATCAATGAATAACAGTGAATAGAATATTGGCATGCTCTTTGCAAAGTATGGTTGGCGAATTATTTTTCCCACCCCGCAGTGAAAAGGCAATTTCATGCCTCTTTCTGTGGCTGTATCCTGTATTTAGAGGCAATATTATGTTCAGAAAAATATCAGGACTGATGTCCGTGGCACTGTGTTTTATTTTTGTTGGTTCCAGCTATCCTGTAGCCAAAGAGGCAATGGACTCTATTCCCACCTGGATCTTTACCTGTATTACTTTTGCAATAGGTTTTTTATTCCTTCTGCCATTAACACTGGTGAAAGACAAAACCAACTGGTTGCGAATTGGCGTGCAAGACTGGCTGATTGTCAGTGTCTTATCCTTACTCGGGGCGGTACTGTATACGGTATTCCTGCTCTATGGTCTACCTTCCACTACCGCATTAACGGCATCAGTGATCACCAGTACGGCACCTGCTGTTGTCTTGTTGATTACAATATTGTTCTTTAAGGAAAAAATAAGGGTTAATGCCGCAATTTCGGTACTGCTGGCGGTGATAAGTGTGGTGATAATGACCCTGCCAGGCAGTGCCGATGCCGGGCGTAACACCTTTATTGGGCTGTTATTCCTCTCGTTATCGACGCTGGCGAATGCGCTCAACATTATTATTGCCAACAAAATTCAATCCACCCTTAAGCCGCTGACCATGGCGGCGGGAGTGTGTCTGACAGGAATGATATTTAGTTTACCTCTCGCGTTGCATGAACTTCAGCGTTATCAACTATCCAGTATTACTCACGATCAGGGAATTACTCTTTTTTATTACGGTGTGTTTGTCTGGGCCCTGCCGTACATATTATTCTTCAAGGGGGTTAATAAAATTTCTGCTGCTTCTGCAGGTATGTGCGTTGCCCTTATCCCAGTGGCATCGATGTTATGCTCGGTGATTGTCTTTGGTGACAGCATTAAGAACCGAGACCTGATAGCTACGTGCGTTATTATTTTGTCGGTTTTTTTATCTGAAGTGAATTTCAACGTTTTTTTCAAAAAAAGAAAAAATGTCAAATTAACCAGCGAACTGTGAAAGGAATACAATGAAAATGCGACTGAATAAATCGCTTCTTGCCATGGCATTCGGATTGCTGTTGTGCCAGTCGGCGATGGCCGTTAATCTCCCTAAGCCCATTGCATATGTTGATTTAAATCATCCTCTTGAATCGGGAATGCAAACTTATCCCGTATTAAGCGAAGTGGAAATAACTCAAACGGCTCCGCGTTATAAAAATGGTGCGCTGATCGACAGGATTCAATTTTTGGGTATTTCTGCGACCTATATTGATGCCCCTTATCATGCCGACGAGAGCGGGATGAAAATATCGGATTACCCACTGGAAAAGCTGGTGAATTTGCCAGTGATAGTGATTAATCTTGGTAAAGATAGTGGTTTTTTTGACTTGGCCGATTTTTACGGTAAGGAGGTGAAAGGGAAGGCGGTACTGCTGAATAGCGGCAAAAGTCACTATTTCGGCCAGCCAGAATATGCACAGAATCCGCCCTATCTGACCACCCGGGCGGCACAGTGGCTTATCGAACATCAGGCTGCGCTGCTGGGTATTGACGCGCTATTGGTCGATAACTACAACAAAAATGACAGTATCCCGGTGCATGATTTGCTGCTAAAGCATGGGATTGTTATTGCCGAGGATATGACCAATATCAATGCGGTGGTGGGCAAGGACGCGTATCTGACCGCTGTTCCGCCCAGGGCGCCTATGGCTAGTTTCCCGGCGCGTATATTTGCCGCCGTGTACTAACAGAAAGGGGCGGAAGCCCCTTTTATCGACAGGCTATCAGAGCACCCCGTGACATTTACTGCTGCACAATCGTTGGTTCGCACTGCACCGGGAAGTTCAGCGAGTTGGCAATATAGCAAAGCGAATGGGCCCGGTGATGCAGCATGCGCGCCAGCTCCGGGTCGCCTGAGGAAATGCTCACCTGCGGTTTTAGCACAATGCGGGTAAAGCAGCCTGTCTTGCCTTCCACCATTGTTCCCTCCGCGTCATCCCGGTAAGCCTGGACAATAATTCCGGCTTCAGCGCACAGGTGCAGATACCATAATTTATGGCAGGCCGAAGCCGAAGCAACCAGCAGATCCTCAGGGTTCCATCGTGTGGCATCGCCCAGAAATGCCGGATCGGATGAGCCTGCAATCGGTGCTTTCTCGCCCGCACTCATCTGGTAGTCGCGGTCGTATGCCTTGTAGGATGCGGTGCCCTGTCCTTTATTCCCTGTCCATTCAACCGAAACCTGATAGTGATGTTCACGTTGTGCCATGTTGCTTGCTCCTGAGGGAAATGCGGATAACCGCGCACGTTGATTGTGCAAGTAAAGCAGATGGTATACCATTATTCCAACTGTTTTGTTGAGAATACACTGATGCTGACTAAACCAGGCTCCACGGCAGATGTTATTGCTGCCTCCCTGCGCGACATGATCAATCAGGGCGAACTGCCTGATGGCGCACGCTTGATCGAACGTGAACTGGCCAGTCAGTTTGCCGTTAGCCGCATCCCGCTGCGTGAGGCCATCCAGCAGCTTGAACGCGAAGGAATTGTTGAAACGCAGCGTAACCGAGGTGCTGCTGTCAGAGCCCTAACCGTCGATGATGTGAATGAGATCTACACGCTGCGTGCGCTGCTGGAGGGGGAGGCGATTTATCACAGCGTGATCCACCGCGACGAAGAGACGCTGGCGCGTGTCAGACTGGTTCATCAATTACTGGAGAGTACGGTGAGCGTGCAAAAGCAGGGAGAGCTGAACCGCGAGTTTCACACCCTTCTTTATCGCGGCTGTCATAACGGCAGGCTGTTGAAAATGATCGCAGAGTTATGCGCGCAGATTGAGCGCTACGAATATCTGCAACGCCGACTGCTGGCGGATACTCCCGCGTTCCAGCATGAACATGCCGCCATTCTTGATGCGTATGCGCGCGGGGATGCGCAGCAGGCACGCGAGGAAACCATCAGGCATATTGAGTCTGCCCGGCAGGTGGTACTGACACGAATCTCCCTTCAATAACCCCTGACGTTGATAGTCAGGGGCATTGATGGTTTCAACGATATTGTGCAGTATCGCCAGACTAGCCCTGGCGGTCTGCCTGCATCATCGTCTTATCACCAAATTTCTGCAAATCGCGGTACAGGCTTGCCATATACAGCACGATCACCACAGAGAAGGGTAAGCCACAAATCACGACAGCGGTTTGCATGGCGCTGAAGCTGCCAGCATACAACAGGCCTGCACAGACTAACGTGGTGACAGAAGCCCAGAAAATGCGTAGCCAGGCAGGTGCATCATCGTCATTGGTTCCCCCCTTGCTGGATAGATTAGCAATCATCAGCGTGCCTGAATCGACAGGTGTCAGGAACAGCACAAAACTGATGACAATAGTGAAACCCGCAGTGATTTTAGTGAAGGGGAGGTATTCGAAAAGTTTGAAAACCGCCATAGGGGGATCTTTCAACGCAACCTGACCCAGAATTTTATCTGAATGCTCCAGCACAAGACTGATCGCGGTATTGCCGAAAATAGACAGCCAGGCGAGGGTGAAGCCTAACGGGATCAGCATGACACCCAGGATAAGCTCACGGATGGTACGTCCCTTTGAGATACGGGCAATAAACAAGCCGACAAACGGTGCCCAGGCAACCCACCACGCCCAGTAGAAAAGCGTCCATGCACCCTGCCAGCGACGCGCTTTGCCATAGAGATACACATCAAAACTCTTCCCGACAATCGATGTCAGGTAATCGCCCGTATTCTGAAGCATCCCGTTGATCAGATTGAGCGTTGGGCCGGTGACGAAGACGAACAGCAACAGTAAGCACAGGAAGCCAACGTTGATGTTAGAGAGCATCGCGATGCCTTTCTCGACGCCGGTGACGGCGGCTAGCGTTGCCACAATCATCATCACAACAATCAGTATCAACAGCACATGTGGCGTTTGTGGGATATCAAACAGATAGTGCAGGCCGGAGTTCACCAGCAATGCCCCGATACCGAGGTTAGTGACCATCGAAATCACAGTGACCAGAATGCCAAAGCTGTCGACTAAATGCCCGGCCCAGCCGTGAACCCTCTCGCCAAAAAAAGGGTAAAGGGCCGAACGCAGCGCCAGAGGCAATCCGCGGCAGTAAGCAAAATAGGCCAGTGCTGTGGCGATGAGCGCATACAGCGCCCAGCCGTGAAGGCCCCAGTGCAGGAATGTAATCGCCATTGCCTGACGGGCGGCCTCAGGCGTTCCCCCCTGGCCTTCTGGCGGTTGCAGAAAGTGGTCCAGTGGCTCATAGGCACCGTAATACACCAGTGCGATTCCAATACCCGCTGAGAAAAGCATGGCAATCCATGAAGGGTAACTAAACTGCGGTGCTTCCCCCTCCTCGCCCAGTCTGATGTGCCCGAAGCGGGAAAGGGCAAGCCAGAATACAAAAATCATGCACGCGATCATCAGCAGCATGTAGTACCAGCCAAACACATCTGCCATCCAGATTTGGGCGCTGTTAAGCCATTGATGGCTTCCGGTAGGAAACATCACCACCAGCAGTCCTAACAGCAGGATAACGACAGCAGAGCTAAAAAAAACGGGAGCATTCAGTCTGATCGGTGCATGGCCGATCGGTTTTGGCGCGATCTCAGTCATATGAACAGTTCCATGGTGTAAAGCGTAAAATCCATCTTATAAAGACATGGTCATTAACATTTAATAACCACGCCTTTGACATTTTCGTAGCATAATGTAGATTGATTGAACGTTCAATCAGTGAATTTTAAATGTGTGGTCGCTGCCACCTGGAGTTGAAATGTCCCGTAAAGCCATACCTGAACAACGCAAAGAGCAGTTGATCACTGCGGCCTTCGAAACCATAGGTGACGTCGGTTTAGCGGGTGTGACGTTATCTCAGGTCGCCAGCCAGGCAGGGATGTCTACGGGTATTGTCAGCCACTACTTTGGCGACAAAGACGGTTTGTTAAACGCCACGATGCGCCGCATCCTGTGCGACCTGCACGATGCAGTGGCTACCTGCCGGAGTAGCGCGCAGGACACCCCTGAAGCGCAACTGTTCGCCATTATCGAAGGCAACTTTCACCGCAGCCAGACCAGCGGAACATCAATGCGTGCCTGGCTTGATTTCTGGGCAGCAAGTCTGCATCAGCCCGCGTTACGTCGTTTGCAGCGGGTCAACGATCACCGACTGTATTCCAACATTTGCTGCCAGTTTCGCCGCTGTTTACCGCAGGACGAAGCACGCAGAGCTGCCCGAGGCCTGGCGGCAATGATTGACGGATTATGGCTACGCGGTAGCCTGGCTGGCATCGATTTTAATGCACGGAAGGCATGCGAAATTGCCTTCGACTATGTTGAAAATAAGCTAAGTAACAGAATCTGAATCCCCAAGCCAACTGACAAAAGGAACCGTACTGATGGCGAAACTCCCCCTGCAACAACTTTATATTGATGGTCGTTTGACTGACGCCAGTGGCCCAGAGACGTTTGAAACGATCAACCCGGCAAACGGTGAGGTGCTGGCTGAGGTGCAGCGCGCAACCGAGGACGATGTTGAACGAGCGGTCACGAGTGCAGAACGTGGCCAAAAAATCTGGGCCTCAATGACCGGAACGGAGCGTTCACGTATTTTGTTACGTGCCGTAGACATCCTGCGTGAACGCAATGATGAGCTGGCCCACCTGGAGACGCTGGATACCGGCAAGCCTTTCTCTGAAACTTCGGTTGTCGATATCGTCACGGGCGCGGATGTGCTGGAGTATTACGCTGGCCTGGCAACATCCATTGAAGGTGAGCAGTATCCGCTACGCGATAGCAGCTTCTTCTATACGCGGCGTGAACCGCTGGGCGTGACGGCCGGGATCGGTGCCTGGAACTATCCGATCCAGATTGCGTTGTGGAAATCGGCCCCCGCGCTTGCCGCAGGTAACGCGATGATTTTCAAACCTAGCGAAGTGACTCCGCTGACCGCACTTAAACTGGCTGAGATCTACACGCAGGCGGGTCTGCCAGATGGTGTATTTAACGTGGTTCAGGGGGCAGGGCGTTTAGTCGGTGAATGGTTAACACAGCACCCACGTATTGAAAAAATTTCCTTCACTGGCGGTATTGAAACCGGTAAGAAAGTCATGGCCAGCGCGGCGGCTTCATCGCTTAAAGACGTCACGATGGAGTTGGGTGGCAAGTCACCGCTGCTGATTCTGGCCGATGCTGATATCGAACTGGCCGCAGACATCGCAATGATGGCGAATTTCTACAGCTCCGGGCAGGTGTGTACCAACGGGACACGCGTGTTTGTGCATCGTTCACAGAAAGCCGCACTGGAAAAGGCGCTGGAAATTCGCGTTAAGCGTATTCGCATGGGGGAACCAATGGATCCCCGCACCAATTTCGGTCCGCTGACCAGTTTTTCCCATATGGAAAATGTCCTGCGCTATATCGACAGCGGCAAAGCGGAAGGGGCACGTTTATTGTGCGGTGGTGCGCGCGAAACATCAGGCATTTTTGCACAAGGTGCTTACGTTCAGCCGACGATTTTCACCGACTGCGAAGATCATCACACCATCGTCAAAGAAGAGATTTTTGGGCCGGTCATGAGCATTCTGACCTGGGACGATGAGCAGGAAGCCATTGACCGTGCGAACAATACCCACTTTGGCCTGGCGGCAGGTGTCATCACACGCGATCTGGCAAAAGCTCACCGCACCATTCATCAGTTAGAAGCCGGTATCTGCTGGATCAACAGTTGGGGAGAATCGCCTGCGCAAATGCCGGTAGGCGGCTACAAACAATCCGGTGTTGGACGTGAAAATGGGATAAGCACGCTCGCCCATTACACGCGTATCAAGTCAATCCAGGTTGAGCTGGAACGCTATCAATCTGTTTTTTAAATAAGGACATTGAGGTTTTTATGACGACTATCAGGGAATATGACTACATCATTATTGGTGCGGGTTCAGCGGGTAACGTACTGGCGACGCGCCTGACAGAAGACGCTGATGTCAGCGTGCTGTTACTGGAAGCCGGAGGCCCGGACTACCGTCAGGACTTCCGTACGCAGATGCCTGCGGCACTGGCTTATCCGTTACAGGGACGGCGCTATAACTGGGCCTATCTGACCGATCCAGAACCCTTTATGGACAACCGACGCATGGAGTGCGGTCGTGGTAAAGGGCTGGGCGGATCGTCGCTGATCAATGGGATGTGTTACATCCGTGGTAATGCCATGGATTATGACGGCTGGGCGAAACAGAAAGGTCTGGAAAACTGGAGTTATCTTGACTGCCTGCCGTACTTCAAAATAGCGGAACGCCGCGATATTGGCGGCAATGATTATCATGGTGACTGTGGTCCGGTCAGCGTGACTACGCCAAAACACGATAACAACGTGCTTTACCACGCAATGGTTGAAGCGGGTGTGCAGGCAGGTTATCCGCGTACTGACGACTTAAATGGTTACCAGCAGGAAGGTTTTGGCCCGATGGATCGCACCGTAACGCCACATGGGCGTCGTGCGAGTACCGCACGGGGCTATCTGGACATGGCGCGTCAACGTCCAAACCTGACGATTGAAATCCATGCCGTGACCGATCGTATTTTGTTTGAGAACAAACGGGCGACCGGAGTGGCCTGGCTACAAAAAGAGATCCCGCACTCGGCACGTGCGCGACGTGAAGTGTTGCTTTGTGCGGGGGCGATTGCTTCTCCGCAAATCCTGCAACGCTCAGGCGTTGGCCCGGGTGAGCTGTTAAAAAGCCTGGATATTCCAGTTGTTCACGATCTGCCCGGTGTTGGCGCAAACTTGCAGGATCATCTGGAAATGTATTTGCAGTATGAGTGCATGCAGCCCGTTTCGCTGGTCCCTGCGCTGAAGCTGCATAATAAGCCGTTGATTGGTGCGGAGTGGATGTTTATGGGGAGGGGTATTGGTGCCAGTAACCATTTTGAAGCGGGCGGATTTATTCGCAGCCACGAAGAGTTTGAATGGCCAAATATTCAATATCATTTCCTGCCGATCGCGATTAACTATAACGGCTCGAATCCGATTAAAGTCCATAGCTTCCAGGCACACGTAGGTTCGATGCGTTCAATGAGTCGTGGCCGTGTGCAGGTCACCTCGAAGAACCCGCATGACCATCCGAGTATCCTGTTTAACTATATGTCCCAGGATCAGGACTGGCGTGAATTCCGTGCGGCTATTCGCCTTACGCGTGAAATCATCCAGCAGCGTGCGCTGGATCCTTATCGTGGCAAGGAAATTTCGCCGGGTGCGAGCTGTCAAAGTGATGCCGACCTGGACCGTTTTGTCCGCGAGCATGCTGAAACGGCCTATCACCCCTCCTGTTCGAATGCGATGGGTTATCATGAAATGGCCGTGGTTGGACATGATGGCAAAGTGCATGGCATGGAGAACCTGCGCATCGTGGATGCCTCCATTATGCCGCGTATCACCACCGGAAACCTTAACGCGCCAACGATCATGATCGCTGAAAAAATAGCCGATATGATCCGTGGGCGTCCGCCACTGGCCCGTAGTGACGTTCCGTACTATGTGGCTAATGGTGCACCTGTACGGCGTGTTCGGGATTAAATAAGCGTATTCAAAGTAACGTGTTCACAGAACGCTTCCGACCTGTAAAGGCGGGAGCGTTCTGCTGTCCGGGGCGGCAATAAAAAACCGTCGCCGCCATTCGTATTGCATTCCGCGAGTCCGGCCTCTCAGGCAGGGAGTGTACGTCCTTTGCGCTTCACTGACATCGCATAGCCTGCCGCTGAACAAACCGCGATAAACCACGGGATGAGCTGCACCAGCTTCGAGTCGCTGCCGCTCAGAATTTGCAAATTGTTGATCACCAGAATAATAGTGACTGACATCGCCGTCATGGCCAGCAGTGGTGCCCAGAAGACCTGCCAGGCGCTATTATTGTGGTGCTCTAAACGGCGGAAGAACAGGATCACCGCCGCCGATACACCCACCTGCAATACCAGAATCGACAGCGTGGCGATCGCCGATCCAAAGGCAAAAATCTGTGCCATTGGGTCAAGGTCGATGCTGCCCATGCCCACCAGCATCATCAGTAGGATCACGCTGTGCACGTGGCTGGCTTTGTGCGGTGTGCCGTTGGTCGGATGTGTCTCGCACAGCTCTTTCCAGATCAGGCCATCACGGCTGATACTGAAAATGTAGCGTGAAATATTATTATGAAATGCCATCGCTGCCGCGAACAGGCTGGTGATCAGCAGCACCGACATGGTCTCCACCGCCCACTGGCCGACATACTGACGGGTAATATCAAAGACGAAGTTGCCGGGGTCTTTACGCGCAATCTCCACCAGCTGATCGATGTCATACGCCTGCACCAGCGCCCAACTGGTAAAGCAGAAAAAGACGGTGATCAGCAGCAAAGCACAGATCGTGGCACGCGGTACGGTTTTATGCGGATCGCGGCACTCTTCGGCATAGATGGCAGTGGATTCGAAGCCGATAAACGAGGCAATCGAGAACATAAAGGCAATGCCGAGGTTACCCTGCATAAACACGGAAGGTTCAAACGAGCTGATATTGAGATCGCCGGATTTTTTGATCAGTAGCATCACATCGGTCAGCAGGACGATAGCCACTTCTGCCACCATCAGCACGCCCAGCAGCTTACCGCCCACCTCCACGCGCTTAATGCCCAGCACCCAGGCAATCACCACAAACAGCATACTCAGCGCCCACCAGGGAATATGCACGCCCAGATGCTGCTCAACAAACAGCTGGCTAAAGAAGCCGAGCATCGCCACCACGGCCGTTTGCACCGAGAAGTAGGCGATCAGTGCCAGCACTGAGGCCGACGCCCCCCAGTTTTCCCCCAGCCCTTTCGAAATATAGGTATAGAACGCGCCCGCGTCGCTGACATGGCGGCTCATGGCGATATAGCCGACCGAGAAGATCATCAAAATGGCGCAGGCCATAATATAGATCACAGGAATACCGCCGCCGTTCCCGGTGAACATAGCCACCGGAAGTCCGCCGACCACGCCGGTCAGGGGAGAGGCTGCCGCCACAACAAAGAAGACCAGGGAAAATAAGCCCAGGGTATTTTTTCTTAAACCGGTAGAGTTGCTCATCGCCAGCGCCTTAGATGACAGTGAAATCGTACTCAGGAAGTGTTCTTCCGAGGCCAGGTACTGCTGGCATCATTTATCAGTGACGGCGGGTGCGGATAGAAAAAATCGGACAGCACCAGGGTGCAACAGTCGCACTGTTTTAGTGCTACTTCACGCTAACCTGGCGCTAACTTTTCGCCCTTAGTGATAACGAATACGCTCGCCCCACGCACCGAGCAGGGTCTGACGCTGATAGTCGAGTGGTGTGGTACTGATCAGCTTTTTAAACTCGCGCAGGAAGTGCGACTGGTCGCTGAAACCGAGGTCGAGCGCCAGGTCAGAAAACGACACCGGCCCTTGCTGGTGCAGGGAATGCAGTGCCGCCTGGCAGCGCATAATGCGGCCAAACGCCTTGGGTGACATGCCAGTGTCCTGACGAAACTGGCGCTGAATGGTGCGGCAGGTATAGCCGGTTAACGCCTCCAGATGCTCCACGCGGATATTGCCTTTCTGTTGCAGGATGGTATGAATGATCGTTGCGGTGACCAATGACGTTTTGCGTACCAGGCGCGGAGTGAAATGGGTGTTAAACAGGGCGATCTGCTGTAAAAACAGTGGGGTACGCAGGATTTGTTCGCAGGCCTGGCGTGCATCCGGCACCACATCGAAGAAGTTAAACTCACGATCTGTCAGCTCCTCTGCCATCACATCGAGAAAATCCGGGGTCACTCCCGGCGCAAAGCGCACGCCAAAATAGCGGTGGTTGCGGTTCAGCGCAGCACTGCGTGCCGCAAGCGTAGTACCGCACACTCTCGCCACAGGATGCGTAGCATCACAGTCAAACACGATATCCACGCAGCCATCAGGCACTGCCAGCGTCAGGCTGGCCGACTCGGCGACTTCAAAGCTATAGAAATGGGAAATCGCCGGGTGGCTGCTGGCCTTCAGTGAGTAGTGTTTGGCTGCACTGAGAACAAACCAGGGTTGCTGCGGTTGAATATCGGCCGCCGAATGTGAAGCCAGAGTGTTTGACATAAGACGAGTCCTGCAACAGGGATGACAAACTCTCACTGCAATTCGGGTGCCACTTTCCGTTTGTCGATTCGCCCTCATGTCGCAAAAGTTCAATACAGGCCGGAAGATCCCTCGTTATTTTCATGGTGTAGCGCAACGTCGACCGCGCAACGTCATTCACTCATTTAACGGGGTAACCGGCATGTCTGACTCAACTAAAATCGATTTCATCTACCTTTCAGAACCGGACATGATCCGCGCCGGGGTCACCGATATGTCCGCCTGCGTGGATACGATGGAAGAGATGTTTGGCCTGCTGTATCAGGGCGACTATCGCATGGCAGGATCGAACAACGACTCGCACGGTGCGATGGTCACCTTCCCGGAGGACTCACCGTTCCCGACCATGCCGAAACCCACCGCCGATCGCCGTTTAATGGCGATGCCTGCCTACCTGGGCGGCAGTTTTTGTACCGCTGGCGTCAAATGGTACGGCTCGAATATTGCCAACCGCCAGAAAGGGCTGCCGCGTTCCATCCTGATGTTCACGCTTAACGATGCCGATACAGGCGCCCCGCTGGCGCATATGTCCGCCAACCTGCTTTCGGCCTACCGTACAGGCGCTGTCCCTGGCGTGGGCGCCCGCCATTTAGCGCGCAAAGATGCAAAAGTGATTGGTCTGCTGGGGCCTGGCGTGATGGGCAAAACCGCCGTCGCGGCGTTTATCGCCGTCTGCCCGCTGATCGACACCATCAAAATCAAAGGACGCGGGCAGAACAGTCTGGACACCTTTATCTCCTGGATCACCGTGACGTTCCCGCAGATCATCACCATTGAGGTGGTCGACAGCCTGGAAGCGGTGGTGCGCGGGTCGGATATCGTCACCTATTGCAGCTCTGGCGAAGTGGGCGACCCGTCTACCTACCCGCTGGTGAAACGTGAATGGGTAAAACCCGGTGCATTTCTGGCGATGCCTGCGTTGTGCAATATCGATGAAGGCATGGAACAGGCCGATGTCCGCAAAGTGCTGGATAACACGGGGCTCTATCACGCCTGGTATGAAGAAGTGCCCAAACCCGCGCATCACACCATCCCGGTGATTGGCGTGCGCTTTATGGACATGGTGGCGGAAGGCAAGCTGACCCACGCGCAGTTAGAAGACATCGGCAAGATTGTCGCCGGAGATGCACCCGGCCGTCAGAACGACGACGAGATCATCATTATGTCGGTGGGCGGGATGCCGGTAGAGGACGTGGCGTGGGGCACGGTGGTTTACCGCAATGCGCTGGAGAAAGGTATTGGCGTGAAGCTGAATCTGTGGGAAACCCCAGAATTACATTAATCCTCGTCATCCTTGACGCTGCAACGGCGTTGGCTGCGCACATTCACCCCGGTCACTTACCTGAGTAAGCTCCCGGGGATTCATGTCCTTGCCGCCTTGTCGCAACGCCAATGATTTAGAGGATGGTCTGCATATATCAAAAGGAAGAAAAATGACTCAGATAACCAAAGTAAAAACCGGATCGATTTTTGAAGAGAAGGCCAGCTACTCGCGCATTGTGGCAGTGGATAACTGGATTTTCGTGTCGAACACCGCCGGACGTAACCCGCAAAGCAAAGAAATTCCTGAGGATATCAGCGAACAGACGCATCAGGTGTTCGCCAATATCGAACAGGCACTGGCAGCCGTAGATGCCTCGCTGGCCGATGTGGTGATGTCGCGCGTCTTTATTCAGGACCCGCAGGACGTGCCGACGGTGATGGCGATTATTGGCGACAAGTTTCGCGGGATAAACCCGGCTTCGACGGTCACCTGCCCGCCGCTTGGCTCCACCGTGTATAAAGTGGAGCTGGAAGTGACCGCGTATCGTGGTGCCTCTGCGGCAAATGTTGTCGAACTCACCGTGGCGCTGTAACGCCCGCTAAGAAGGTATGTATGGCCCCTGTGATCACCCCGGTTCAGACCGCCACGACATTGCCCCTTGCCACCACCGTCGTGGTGATTGGCGGCGGTATCGTCGGGTTAACCGCCGCGCTGGCGCTGGCAGAACGTAATATTCCCGTTGTACTGTTGGAAAAAGGCCGCCTGGCGGGGGAGCAATCTTCACGTAACCTCGGCTGGGTGCGTAAAACCAGCCGCATGGCCGATGATATTCCCCTGGCACTGGCTTCCGACCGCCTGTGGGCCGCAATGCCGGAGCGCACCGGGCAGGATGTAGGTTATCGCCAGGCGGGCATTATGTTTGTCGGCCGAACTGATGTGCAGATGGCGATGCATGAGGGCTGGCTGAAATCGGTTGAGCATCTTGGCCTGGATTCACAGTTACTGACGGCGCAGCAGATTGCGGCGCGGGTGCCGGGCGGCCGGGGCAACTGGGCGGGAGGGATTTATACCCCATCCGATGGCCGGGCCGAACCGACGCTGGCTTCCAGCGCCATCGCTCGCGCGGCCATTGCCAAAGGGGTGACGATCGTTGAGAACTGCGCGGTACGTACCCTGTCGCTGGCGGGGGGTAACGTCAGTGGCGTGGTGACGGAAAAGGGTGAGATCCGCTGCGAGCAGGTGCTGCTGGCGGGCGGGCTGTGGTCACGACGTTTTCTCGGTAACCTCGGTGTTTCGCTGCCAACGCTGCCGCTGATCTGCTCAGTATTGCGCACCACGCCGATGGAAGGGCCGACAGACATTGCCGTGGGTGCACCGGATTTCTCGTTTCGTAAGCATCATGACGGCGGCTTTATCATTACTCAACGCGGTGCGCTGGATGCCTCGCTGACGCTGGACCATCTGTTAATCGGTTCGCGCTACCTGCAACAGTTGCGCACGCAGCGCAGCTTCCTGCGTATCTCCGTCGGGAAAAATTTTGTCAGGGATCTGGCGTTGCCGCGTCGCTGGAAAGCCCATGGCCGTTCGCCGTTTGAACAGGTTCGCACGCTGGACCCGCAGGTGAACCCGGTGCTGAATCAGGAAGCGATGACCAACCTGAGAGCCGCCTGGCCCGCGTTTGAAAAGGCAGTGATTGCGGATGCCTGGGCCGGAGCTATTGATGTCACCCCGGATTCGAACCCGGTGATTGGTCGGGTGGCGAAAATTCCGGGTCTGACGCTGGCAACAGGATTTTCAGGGCATGGGTTCGGGACGTCACCGGCGGCGGGGCAGTTGGCTGCCGATCTGGTGTCGGCTGCAGCGCCGATTATCGATCCGCGCCCTTATCGGTTTGAGAGGTTCTGAGGCTCCGGCTGCCAGAGCTGGATGCCATCGCGGCCCGTGCGTTTGACGTTGTACAGCGCCTGGTCGGCATTCCGCAGCCACTGATGAATGGAGTCTGCTTTGGCCGCCGGGGCAATGCCGATGCTCACCGAACACTGAAAGTTCGGTGACGCCGGTAGCTGTATTTGAGCAATTTTCTCTTTCAGCGCCGCCGCCAGTATCACAATGCTGTTACTGTCGGCATCGCGCACAATCACCCCCAGTTCATCACCCCCAAAACGGGCGGGAATATCCCGGATGCCCACTTCCGTGCGCAGCAGCATGGAGATTTCTGCCAGCAGATAATCCCCGGCTTCATGGCCGAAACGATCATTCACCTGTTTGAAATTATCCACATCCAGCAACAGAAGCCAGGCATGGCTGTCACCGCGCTGGGTACGCAGATATTCGCTTTCCAGGCGGCGGTCAAACAGGCGGCGGTTAGGGATTTTCAGGCTGGGGTCCATCAGTGAAATGCGTTCCAGCTCGCGGTTTTTACGGCGCAGGCTCAGGGTTAACTGATAGGACACGGCGCTCAGCACCATCATATAGCAGGTCGCCAGCGGCAGCGACAACCACACCGTGCGGGTGCTGAAGGTCAGCTGTAATGGCATACCGGCCACGCTCCAGGTGGGAATAAAGGCCAGCAGAAACGCGGCAAGCGCAGGTCTTAACTGCGCCCAGCCACCGGCGGCATAGCGATCAGACGCCAGCACCGCCATGATAATCAGTGACGGCAGCGGGCTGATGCCCATCAGGGCTACCCAGACACCCCCAAAGGCGGCATCAATGGTGAGGTTTCGCCGTTCGGTGGCGGTGGGATCGCTGGACGAGTGTGCCAGTATCCATGCAATGACCGGCCAGATAAAAGCGTTAATACTGAGCAAAATGGTCAGCCACATGCCCCGACCCAGCTCCAACAGCACCGACAGGATAGGGAAAAAACACAAAAAGGTGCCCAATTGCCGCATGGCGAACATGCGACGAATAAAGCGCTCAGAGCGCTGTTTTAATTGTCTGTCATCAGGTGAGTAATAGTGCATGAATAAGCGACATTGTGCCGATCGATGGTGCAGTGTAATCGGAAAAAAAGTCACGCGTTGGTATTTTTATCAGGGCGGGGTAACAATGCCAGCCGCGATAGCAGGCTGGCATTGTAGAGAAGGGAATTTATCTAATTAAAACGAGTAGTTAGCAGATACTGTGAAGTTACGCGGTGCGCCATAAACCACGTAAGTTCCCATATAATCGTAATACTCTTTATCGAACAGATTGTTAATGTTTGCCTGTACGGAAACCTGCCTGGTCACCTGGTAGCGGCTGAACAGATTTACCAGCGTCACAGGGGACTGATCGATGTAGTCACTCCCTGCCGGGCCGCCTGCAACAGTGGCCCAGGTTTTATTCTGCCAGTTAACACCCCCACCTACGGTCAGGTCCTGCAACATCGGCAGACGATAGCTGGTAAACAGCTTAGCGGTGGTGCGTGGTACTTCCGGCATCACGGCGGTGCCGTTACGTTGTTCTGCAATGTAGCGAGATGCACCGAAGGTCATCTGCCAGTTATCGGTCAGCGCACCGTTCACTTCAAACTCTACGCCACGGCTGACGGCATCGACTTCGTCATAGGCATATTCAGTGGTATTAGGAATATAGACGTAACTGTTGACACCCAGGCCGTTCTGTTCGGTACGGAAGAGCGATAGCGTGGCCGTCAGGCGGCTGTTATTCCAATCCCCTTTCAGGCCTGTTTCGTAGCTTTTCCCGGTCACCGGGCTAAGGTACTTCGCATCGCTGCTACGCGAGGTCTGCGGCTGGAAGATACTGGTGTAGCTGGCGTATACCGAGTAAGTGTCGTTAATGTCGTACGTCAGGCCCGCATAAGGAGCGACCTTATCGCTATTGTTACTGCCTGAAGTGCCGTTAGCGCTCCAGTCGGTATAACGTGCGCCCACTAACAGTGACAGCGGGTCCGTCAGAGAGAAGCGGGCGGCGGTATAGACTGATTTCTGACGGATAGTATCAGCCAGAGAGTTTGTCCACGGTGACCACGTACCTTCTGTGACGTTACCGTTCCAGTTGCGGTAATCACCGATATTGACCCCTGTCAGGTCAGAGACGCTATTGAAGAAGGTATTTTCCTGTTTGCTGTAGCTGCCACCGACCATCAGCTGATGTGTACGGCCAAACAAATCGAACGGGCCATTGGCATACAGATCGGCGCTGTCTGTAGTGCGGCGGCCTTTGTTCCAGCCACTGTACAGAACGGAGCCGGTACCGGTTGTTTTATCCGGGTAGCCATCGGCATACATCAGACGGGTGTCAAAGTTAGTTCTGGTATGGCTGCCGCTGACCTGGGCCTGCCATCCGCTATCAAATTTCTGCGTCAGAGTCGCGAAAAACTTATTCGATTCTTTATCGCTATAAGTCCAGTCAGCACCTGAGTTGAAGCTGCGATCGAAGTTTGTGCGCTCGCCATTGCTGAAGAACGTCGGGATCCCGCCCCAGCTTGGATCTTCACTGCTGCTGGACTGATAGTCCCATCCCAGTGACAGCTGAGTTGAATCGGTCAAATCAGCATCCACTACCGTGGTCAGGAATTTCTTACGCGCGTGATAACGGTCCAGCCAGGTATCGTTCTCCTGGTATCCGCCAATGGCACGGGCACGCACAGTGCCGGATTCATTTAACGGCACGGTGATATCACCCACGTAGCGCTGTTTATCCCAGCTGCCGGTTTCAGCAGACAGGCTGCCCGTCAGTACTTTGCTGTCGGCGTGTTTACGAACCATATTGATAGAGGCTGACGGATTACCGGAACCCAGCGCCAGGCTGTTCGCCCCACGAATCACTTCAACACGGTCATAGATGGCGGTGTCTGAACGGGCATCACCCAGATCCCAGACATCGGTCACGACTGTCGGTACGCCGTCGAACAGGTAGTTATTAATCAGGAAGCCGCGTGAATAATAATTTGAACGATCGGAGTCGATATTGGAGGCGGACACACCGACGGTATTGTTCAGCACCTCACCAACAGTTTGTAACCCCTGATCCTGCATACGCTGCTTACTAACGATAGAAACAGACTGGGGAATATCACGCAGCGTCAGCGGCATCTTAGTGCCCGCTGACGTCACCGGAACGCTGTAGTCGGTGACGTCCTGCTGTGCAGCCGCATTAACATTCGCTTCAACGGTCAGTGTGTCAGTTTTGGCGTTGTCGGCGGCAAAGGCAGGCTGCAATGCCGACATTACCAACAGTGCGGCAACAGACGGGGTGAAAATACGTGATGCAGATAATGGCGCTGAGTGAGGCTGCTTACGGGGTTCAGAGCGAGACATTGGCACGATCATTCCTGGAATAAGTTGCTGATGTTGAGTCAATACCTGCACCGGGCACGAAAATATCTACCGGTTATCCCTAGGCGGTATTGGCACGCTGACTTATCCATGATTTGACGGTGAGGTCCACTGGCACTGCAATCAGACAAGATTCTGCCTGTAATGGGAAAGCAAATGAGAACTATAATTATTTGAATATAGGATGTAAATAAATATTGCATGAAGGGTGAACTAAAACGGGAACAAGGAGTCTGCCGATGAAACGGGTCGGGCATGCCCGACCCCTACAATGGATGATGCCGGGGATCTCGCAGGGGCATGCTGGCCCCTGGAATGGATGATGCCGGGGATCTCGCAGGGGCATGCTGGCCCCTGGAATGGATGATGCCGGGGATCTCGCAGGGGCATGCTGGCCCCTGGAATGGATGATGCCGGGGATCTCGCAGGGGCATGCTGGCCCCTGGAATGGATGATGCCGGGGATCTCGCAGGGGCATGCTGGCCCCTGGAATGGATGATGCCGGGGATCTCGCAGGGGCATGCTGGCCCCTGGAATGGATGATGCCGGGGATCTCGCAGGGGCATGCTGGCCCCTGGAATGGATGATGCCGGGGATCTCGCAGGGGCATGCTGGCCCCTGGAATGGATGATGCCGGGGATCTCGCAGGGGCATGCTGGCCCCTGGAATGGATGATGCCGGGGATCTCGCAGGGGCATGCTGGCCCCTGGAATGGATGATGCCGGGGATCTCGCAGGGGCATGCTGGCCCCTGGAATGGATGATGCCGGGGATCTCGCAGGGGCATGCTGGCCCCTGGAATGGATGA
>NZ_JBBGYT010000309.1:0-107062 GCF_037479575.1 Erwinia sp. MYb416 | reverse complement strand
CCTGGAATGGATGATGCCGGGGATCTCGCAGGGGCATGCTGGCCCCTGGAATGGATGATGCCGGGGATCTCGCAGGGGCATGCTGGCCCCTGGAATGGATGATGCCGGGGATCTCGCAGGGGCATGCTGGCCCCTGGAATGGATGATGCCGGGGATCTCGCAGGGGCATGCTGGCCCCTGGAATGGATGATGCCGGGGATCTCGCAGGGGCATGCTGGCCCCTGGAATGGATGATGCCGGGGATCTCGCAGGGGCATGCTGGCCCCTGGAATGGATGATGCCGGGGATCTCGCAGGGGCATGCTGGCCCCTGGAATGGATGATGCCGGGGATCTCGCAGGGGCATGCTGGCCCCTGGAATGGATGATGCCGGGGATCTCGCAGGGGCATGCTGGCCCCTGGAATGGATGATGCCGGGGATCTCGCAGGGGCATGCTGGCCCCTGGAATGGATGATGCCGGGGATCTCGCAGGGGCATGCTGGCCCCTGGAATGGATGATGCCGGGGATCTCGTAGGGGCGGGGCATGCCCCGCCCGTTACGATCAACGGCTTAAAAATCCGCTTTCAATACCACGCGGAAATTGGCTTTTCCGGCGCGCACATGGTCCAGCGCATCGTTAATTTTCGACATCGGGAAATACTCGACGTGCGGCGCGATATCGCGACGTGACGCCAGCTTCAGCAGCGAACGCAGCTGGCCCGGCGATCCGGTAGACGAACCGGTCACTGCTTTGTCGCCCATGATCAAATCAAATGCGCCCACCTGGAACGGCTTCATCACGGCACCCACGGTGTGGAATTTGCCTTTCGGTGCCAGGGCATCGAAGTACGGTTTCCAGTCAAGGTCAACGGCAACGGTGCTGAGGATCAGGTCGAAACGGCCCGCCTGTGACTTCAACGCTTCCGGGTCACGGCTGTTGATCACTTCATCGGCACCCAGATCCAGGATGGACTGCTTTTTATCCGGTGTGGAGCTGAATGCGACCACTTCAGCGCCCATCGCCCGCAGAATCTTAATCGCGATATGGCCAAGACCGCCAATGCCGATGACGCCGACGCGGCTGGTGGCGGTAATGTTGCTCATCAGCAGTGGTTTAAACACGGTGATCCCCCCACACAGCAGTGGGCCTGCGGTCGCCGCATCCAGGCTTTCTGGTAATGGGATCACCCACTGCCAGTCTGCACGCAGCTTCTCGGCGAAACCGCCGTTATTCAGAATTGTCGGGATGGTTCCCTGTTCGCAGTTCACCTGCTCACCGTTAATGCAGGCATCGCAGTGCTGACAGCTTTTCGCCGTCCAGCCAATGCCCACGCGCTGACCCACAGACAGTCCTTTGTTTTTTGCCGCATCCCCGAGCGCGGAGACACGTCCGATCACTTCATGACCGCCGATAGTCGGGTACTGAGAGATGCCCCATTCGTTATCGATCATCGACAAATCGGAATGGCAGACGCCACAGTATTCCACCTCGACTTCCACTTCCTCTGCACTCAGCGCGCCTGCGTCGAACTCATACAGCTCCAGAGCCTGTCCTGCTTTCATTGCTGCGTAGCTTTTAATTTTCACTTAATACCTCAGATTCAGTTTACGGTCAGGGCGAAGTGTAGCGCTATGAGGGCAGAAAGTTGGATTTTTGCCGCACAAACTGCCCATCTGCGCCGATGAATGGGGATAATTTAGCCATTCCCCCCTGATTGAAGGGTGAAAAGTGTACGCCAGTTTTGCCGCAAAAAGTGCGATATCCCTCTTACATGGTTCACTGTAATTCACTATTACCTTAGAGAAATCCTAATTCTGAAAAAATATCTTTCAGATAATCTGAGTGGCTACAGCCTGTTTTTATTTTATTGTTTTTTATTTTTATTAGTGAGGCTTAATCGTTTTTTTTCATTTTTTATTTCGAAGAATAAAGTACTTTCCTATTGTTAATTTATGAGTTAAACCCAATGGGGAATATGATGTTGTGACGTTTAAATGGACTGTTTTGTATTTATTGATGAGTTAAGTAATAAAGGGATTTTATGCGAAAAATGAATAAGCGATTTACCTGCAATATCGTGACGCTACTATTGTTTCCTCTGAGTGCTGCGGCAACATCACCATGGGAAGTTAACGATGGTCAGAAACTTCAGGTCAGTCAGGGAAATATGACCACGGGCAATAATCAGCCTGCGCTATCTGCCAGTGGTGAAAACAGCCACCTGGTGACGGACCCGAACCTCAACTTTATCACTTCCGGCTCTGGCTCTTACGGTGTACGGGTCGTTCAGGGGGCGCAGGCTGACATCAATAAAGCCTCCATATCTACCCAGGGAAGCTATGGCAACGGTGCCAATGTTGTTCAGGGTACGCTCAACATGGATGGAACCAATATTCATGTTACCGGGATAAATGCTTATGGTATTTCGGCCACCGGAAATTCAACGCTGAATCTCAGTAATACCCATATTACACTGGGGAACAGAATGAATGAGGGCATCGATATTGCGGGCGGAACGCTTAATGGTAATGGCCTGATATTAACGGCAAATAGCCCCACCATGTTGAATATGATAGAAATCTCTCAACAGACTCAGGCAACGCTAAAAGATTCCCAAATTATTCTCAATGGCCTGAGCTCCAGTTTTGGTATTCATGTTAATAACGCAACGCTGAATGCATCCGGTCTGATTATTAATGCGAGTAATCTGGGCCAGGGGATTCTGGTAGAAAAGAGCAACCAGGCCGGTTCTGCATTGACCCTGAATGACAGCAGTATCAGCACGACGGGGAGAACGGCCACCGCGATATCGACGCTAGGACAAAGTGTTCTCAATAACGTGAATATCAACACCACCGGTGATTTTGCCCATGGTGTGAGCCTGGAATATGCCGGTTCGGCGCAGGTTAATGGAGGTCATATCGAGACATCGGGTTCTGATGCTTACGGCATCTGGACAACAACCAAAGATTCCTTGCTGCAGGTGAAGGATACGGTGTTCAGCATTTCAGGTGAGAACGGTATAGCGGTGGCAGCACAGGGCGGTAAAGCATCACTCGACAATATTCAGGCCACGATCACCGGTGAGAGAGGTCGCGGTATTGTCACGGAAAGTCAGTTGGATGCAAAAAATATCAATGTGCTCACAACGGGGAACAACAGTACCGGTGTGCAGTCCAGCGGCGCAAAAGGTGATATGACGATAAGCAACTCATCGATTACCGCCACCGGAACGGGGGGTTCGGGGATGGCCGCAGCGCTCGGTGCGAAAATCAACGCCGACGGTATCAACATGACCATGAAAGGCGAAAAGAACATTGGGCTATGGTTGAGAAAGGGAACGCTCAACGTGGCGAACAGTACTATCGTCACGGCGGATGGCCCCGGATTATATACAGATGGTAACGCCCTCAGCGAGGCTGCCCTCGACAATACTCAGCTAGAGAGTGGCGGCTTCAGTGCGTTTCAAATACTGGGCAGTGCGCTGAATCTGAATCTGAGCAACGGGACGGTCGCCACCGGAGGCAATGGCAATGTGCTTGAGGCTCTGACCCTGAAAGACGCTCAGGGTGCAGATGCCCGCAACAGCCAGGTGAATCTGATGGCAGATAACGCCACCCTGAATGGCAACGTGATATCAGATTCTGTGCGTAATCAGGTCAACCTCAATCTGCAAAACGGTTCGACTCTGACCGGCATGATGAAAAATGTCAGCAGTACCCTACTGGATTCGACCAGCACCTGGAATATGACCGGGGATTCCGATCTGAATACGCTCCAGCTGGATGGCAAGGTTCTGTTTGATGGTCAGGATTTCCATACGCTGACCGTGAACAATAACCTGAGCGGCAGCGGCTATATTGGTATTCATACCCGGCTGGATGGCGACGATTCACCGAGCGATCGATTGAATGTGAAGGGCGATGCCACAGGCCATTTTACGGTAGATATCACCAATCAGGGGGGGAAAGGGGCTGAGACACACATGGGTATTCCGGTCATTAACGTGGCGGGGGAAACGAAAGATGTCACCTTTACACAATCACAACCCTTACTGGCCGGGAACTATGAGTACTTCCTCAACCCGGTCAACAGCCATGAATGGTACTTACAGTCCAGCTATAAGCCCGTGGTCGACCCCAATGCACCGGCTCCCGAGGCACCCTATCGTCCAGAGACCAGTGGTTACCTGATTGGGCCTTATCTCAATGCGGCTTATGCTTACACGGCGGCCGGAACCTACCATCAGCGTCTTGGTGCCCGTCAGGAGGGCGAGGCCGCCTGGGGCCGCATCTATGGGCGGCATGATATCTACGGAGCAGGCCAGTTTGGGTATGACAGCACCACCGCCTTTATGCAGCTGGGGGGGGATCTGTGGCGGGGGAGTGTAACGCCTGACATTCAGGCGCGTTCAGGCGTGATGGTGACCCTCGGTGATATCCACAGCAGTGCACGTGACTATGCTCGTAGCCAGCGTAGTGGCTTGTCGGTCAATACCGGTAAAATTAATACCACGGCATACAGCCTTGGGGGGTATTTCACGGCTGATAATGAGGAGGGGGCGTATCTGGATACCGTGGGTCAGGTCACCTGGTATCGTAACCACTACAAAAGTATCAACAACACCGGGCAAGGCAGCTACAGTACTCTGCTGTCGGCTGAAACGGGCGTTCCTTTTACCGTCAGCGGCGAGTTTAAGCTGGAACCTCAGCTGCAACTGATGGGGCAGTATCTGCACAATGGTGAAATCCGTGCGGGTGGTGCCAAAGTCGATCGCAGCCATGACGTCATGGGGCAGGCGCGTGGTGGGGTGAGGCTGTTTTATGATGCGCAGGATGTCCAGCCCTGGGTGCAGGTTGATACGGTGCAGCGGATGGGGAAAATTCCCAGTATCGCGATGAATCAGGAGAGTCTCTCACCGGATATTCACTCCGGCTGGTGGCAGCTGGGGACGGGGATTCGCGGTCAGGTTAATCCGGCTCTCAGCCTGTACGCCGATGTGACCTACCAGCACAGCTATGGGCAGGGTGTGGAAGGCTACGGCGGGAATATAGGGATGAAATACCAGTTCTGAGTGCGTCAGGCTTGCCCGATAAAAAAGGGCCGACCGGACAGGCCGGTCAGCCCTCATCATCAGAATCAGAACTACTCGTTAATACGCGGATGCTGATCAATCAGGCGGGAGCGTTTGGCTTCCAGCTCGCTAATCTGCTCACTAATATCTTCGATTTTCTGCTCAATGTTATCGTGATGCTCCTGCAGGATCTCTTTCGCTTCAGCCATATCTGAAGCGGCAGGGGTGGCGCCACGCAGCGGCATATTGGCGGTTTCCTTCATCATAATCCCGGTCACCAGGCCAATCACTGCCACGACCATCAGGTAGTAAGCTGGCATGTAAAGATTATTGGTGGTTTCTACCAGCCAGGCCACGGCGGTTGGCGTCAGACCCGCTACCAGTACGGAGATGTTAAAGGCACTGGCCAGCGCACTGTAACGGATATGGGTCGGGAACATGGCCGGCAGGGAAGAGGCCATCACGCCAGTGAAGCTGTTCAGGATCACCGCGAGGATCAGCAGGCCGGCAAAAATCAGCCCCATCACGCCGCTGTTAATCAGCATAAAGCACGGCACCGCCATCACCAGCAGCGCGATGCTACCAATAATCACAAACGGACGACGGCCAAACTTGTCGCTCATCAGGCCCATAACGGGCTGCACAAACAGCATACCCAGCATAATGGCGATGATAATCATCACGCCATGATCCTCCGAGTAGTGCAGGTTATGCGACAGGTAGCTCGGCATGTAAGTCAGCAGCATGTAGTACGTGACGTTGGTAGCAATCACCAGGCCAATACAGGCCAGCAGGCTTTTCCAGTGCTTAGTGGCGATCTCTTTGAACGAGACTTTCGGGCCATCGGCCAGGCCTTCACGGTCGCCCTGTTCCAGCTTATCTACGTGCTGCTGGAACGCTGGCGTCTCTTCCAGCGCGTGGCGCAGGTAAAGCCCGATGATGCCTAACGGCAGAGCAACAAAGAACGGAATACGCCAGCCCCACTCAAGGAAGTTTGCTTCGCCGATAATGGCTGAAATCAGCACCACCAGTCCCGCACCCAGAACGAACCCGGCGATAGAACCGAAGTCCAGCCAGCTACCCATAAAGCCGCGCTTACGGTCAGGAGAGTACTCAGCAACGAAGATCGATGCGCCGGTATACTCACCCCCGACCGAGAAGCCCTGTGCCATTTTACACAGCAGCAGCAGGATCGGCGCCCAGATACCAATTGAGGCATAGGAGGGAATTAAGCCGATACAGAAGGTACTGATCGACATAATGATGATGGTGATAGACAGGATTTTCTGGCGTCCGTACTTATCCCCCAGAGCGCCAAAGAACAAGCCACCTAATGGACGGATTAAGAAAGGAACGGAGAAGGTTGCTAAAGCGGCAATCATTTGTGTGCCGGGATCGGCGCCTGGGAAGAAAACTTGCCCCAGTGCATAGGCAACAAAGCCATAAACACCGAAATCGAACCACTCCATGGCATTGCCTAATGAGGCGGCGGTGATCGCCTTGCGTAATCTGGTATCGTCAATGATGGTAACGTCTTTTAACCCAATCGGCTTGACACGCTTCCTACGTAGCTTCATATAGAGCACCCTGTAATTTTCTGTTTTTCCTGGATAAATATCTCGCCGCTGTGGTCAGACCCGTGGTGTGATTGACCGCTCACGGGAGAAAACCAACTGCAAAATGCGCCATCGTCAGGCATTGGTATGAGCCAATACGGTACGGCAGCGCACTCTGCCAGCTATACAGTATATAGGCTCTTCGCAAGCTGACATAATTTCAGTAAGAAACCTCTTATCTGAGATGGCAAAAATCGGCGTTTCCACAGCGGTTCATTCTGCGAATTAGCACTGTGCTGGAGAATTAAATGTGAGGTGTCAGTCATCTGTAGATTAATAAGTTAATCTTATCATTGGCTTGGTGGGAATAATCTTAAAAAATTCCTCTTTCTGCTCTTGATCGGCTGTCATCTATCAGTAATACTCGTCGCCGCCTTTTAGGGGGACGATGTGAGTCAGACCAAAAACAATAATTTCCAAAACCACTGGCTGATTATGTTGGACAGTGTTGAAGAAAATCTAAAGTATTATTGCCGTACTCACGTCTTATCCGATGGCGTTGCCAGCGTGAACGGTGGCAAAACAGCGCAGACTAATGAGTGGCTTCACTGCGCCTCAAGCGTGGAAAATGTGCTGCAAACGTTGTCGCTGAACAGTGAAAATCTGGGTGAACAGGTCAAGGCACTGCGGGGAGAAGGGCTGGTATCCGGCCGGGCGTATCGTCTGATCCTGCGTTTCCAGTCATTAAGCGCGTTACTGGCTGAACGGACGGCCTCGGTGCAGGCCCGCGAACGGCATGCGGAATACCGCCAGCTGGCTGACCAGATTATGCCAACGCTGGCGCGCATTAATAAACGTGTGGCTGCCCGCCGCCAGATGCTGGATGCCTGCGGCGAGGGGGGGCAATTCGTGGCGTGCCCGGCGGACGATACCATAGACGTCGCGCTGCGCGCTGCGCAAAAGCGTCGTATTTAATCGACTCAGGGCTTGCTGCCATTGATATCGCGCTGCGCAATCCACTGCATCAGTTCCTCATTGCCCATCGGACGGGCATAGTAATAACCCTGAATGTACTCAACGCCGCGATTTTTCAGATATTCCAGCTGCATGTTACTTTCCACACCTTCTGCCACCACCTTCATCGCCAGCTTCTGCGCCAGCAGGATAATGGCATCCAGCACCGGCGTTTCGCCCTCAATCGATTCAATGGCGTTGACGAACCCCTTATCGATTTTCAGATAGTCGATCGGGAACGTTTGCAGATAGGTCAGTGAACAGTGCCCGGTACCGAAATCGTCGATAGCCACCTTCATCCCCTCACGACGCAGCTCCGACAGTTTTTTCCCGACCTCAATACCATCACGGATCAGGCTGCGTTCCGTCAGTTCCAGCGTAATGCAGGCGTTCAGATGGGCAATTTCGCGAGAGAAATGGCGCATATCGCTCACAAAGTCCGGGTGTTGCAGGTGTTCGGCAGCGAGGTTGATGCCCAGATTAAAACCGGGTGGAACCTGCCAGTCGGCACAGTCTTTGGCGACCAGCGTCAGCAGATGGCGGGTCAGCGGGATGATCATTCCTTCGTCTTCCGCGGCCGCGATAAAGATATCCGGGCGCACCCAGCTTCCGTCGGGGCGCTGCCAGCGCAGCAGCGATTCAGCCCCGGATAACTGCCCGGTCAGCTGGTTATAAACTGGCTGGTAATTCACCGTGAACTCATCATGGACAATGCCCCGGTGGATTTCGTCACGGAAGGAAGCCTTACGATTCAACCATTTATTGGTGATGACGACAAACAGCAGTGAAAGAATGATCGCCATCGGCAAGAAGGTGAACATTATCTGCCGCCAGCTTTGCAGTGCTTCAGCACGGGGGGCGGTGATGTTGATGGTAATCGGGTAACGGCTGGACTGGCTGGTATAGCTACTGGTGCCCAGAACACCCTGATAGATATACAAGGGTTTACCGCTGGAAATGCGGTAGCCACCGCCAAACTGCATGGTGATATGGTAGCCACGCTTAAGGCCGACGGCAGTCATAAAGTCGATCAGGTACTGACCATCAATGACAGCATAGGTGCCAAAGGTGGGGTCGGTTTCACGTATAAACACCACCGCAGGCCGATCTTTCACACCAAAGGTTCCCGCAACGGACCATGACCATGACGGCGCGCTTCCGACCGGGAGCGCGCCTCGTACCATTGTTTCCAGGGTTCCCCGGGTGGTGCCAAAAGCGGAGGAGCAATAGATTTCGTTACCGCGGGTGAGACCTACGGAACGGAAGTAGGGGTAGAGCGTGCCGAACTGCTGGAGCTGCAGACGAATATCCGAGCACTCACGGGGACGGAACTGCTGCAAGAGGTCGGTCATCTTCCACGCAAGATCGCTGACATTATCGGCCTGAGCAAGTAGCATAGAGGCCGTGAGTGTTTGCTGGTGGATCACCGTTTTACGGGCTTCAATAAAGGCAAAAATAAGACAGAGTACCAGTGGCAACAGCCCGGTAAGAGTCAGCCAGATATACTTTTTCTTCTTCGGCTTTGCGAGAGCTTGCAAGCGGTTCCCCTGTTAGCTGCCTGAATGGATCGCAGCGGCGGTAGATGATTGAAAAATGCCTTTTACTACCCGGTGGTTATCGGCGCACCGGGGCAATCACTAAATAAGTCCTTTTTGCTTGCGCTTATGCCTGATGTGACAGGCACACTGTGCATCAGCGTTATTATTATGCAAAAAGCGGTTGAATTCACCATCACTCATACTGAAATCTTTACCACTTCTCTTTCTTTTCCACCCGAACGGCTGGGCTTGCGGCGCGTATCCTTCTGACGTAGTTTATTTTTTTCACTACTCACGGAAGCCTGATAATGAAGATGAACGATATCCCTTTTGGCACCACGGACTGGTCAACGCTGACAGCAACGGAACATCCGGGAGAAACCGGTACGGCCTGGTGGCGGACTCAGCAGTTTGGTGAGGTTCGGGTGAGAAGGGTGGATTATACCGCCGGGTATCTGGCGGATCACTGGTGCAGCAAGGGGCATATTCTGCTGTGTCTGTCCGGTGAGCTACACACTGAGCTGGATGATGGCCGCGTGTTTACCCTGACGGCGGGGATGAGCTATCAGGTGGCGGATAATGCGGAAGCGCACCGTTCGTGGACCGACAGCGGTGCGCAGCTGTTTATTGTTGACTGATATGTCTGCTTCACACGGCAGGTGCCTTGTTTGCACCTGCCTGAGATCGATATTATTCCGCGTTGAAGAAAATCTGTTTTAACGCTAACTCTACGCCGCGGATCTCCGCCAGCCCCTTCAGGCGACCAATCGCGGAATAACCCGGATTGGTTTTTTTATGCAGATCATCCAGCATCTGGTGTCCGTGGTCCGGGCGCAGCGGAATGGCGCGCTGGTTGCCCGCATGGCGGCGCTTCTGCTCCTCGGCCAGAATCACCTTAATCACGCCGACCATATCAACATCTCCCGCCAGGTGGGCGGCTTCGTGGAAGCTGTTCGGGTTCGCTTCGCGCTTCGTAGAACGCAGATGGGCAAAGTGAATTCGGTCGGCAAAGGTTTCCGCCATTTTTACCAGGTCGTTGTCGGCGCGTACGCCGTAAGAGCCGGTACAGAAGGTGAAACCGTTATGTACGCTGTCGACGGTCTCTTTCAGCCACTGCATATCGTCGATAGTGGACACAATGCGCGGCAGGCCGAGTATCGGACGCGGTGGATCGTCCGGGTGTACCGCCAGCACAATCCCGGCTTCTTTCGCCACCGGCACGATGGCACGCAAAAATTCGGCCATATGTTCACGCAACTGCGCTTTGTCGATGCCATCGTATTGGGATAACTGCGCCTGGAACTGTTCCAGCGTGTAACCCTCTTCTGCGCCCGGCAGCCCGGCGATAATGTTGCGCGTCAGGGTATCGATCGCTTCCTGGCTCATGGCGGCAAAACAGGCGGCGGCTTCGCGCTGTTCTTGCGCGTCATAATCCTGCTGCGCACCGGGGCGTTGCAGGATATGCAGCTCAAAGGCGGCAAAGGCAATATGGTCAAAGCGCAACGCTTTTGCCCCGTCCGGTAACGTCCAGCCGAGATCGGTACGCGTCCAGTCCAGCACCGGCATAAAGTTGTAGCACACGGTGTCGATGCCGCAGGCACCGAGATTGCGCAGTGATTGCTGATAGTTGGCGATGTACTTTTTGTAGTCGCCGCGCTGGGTTTTAATCGACTCGTGGATCGGCACACTTTCAACCACCGACCAGACCAGGCCTTTCTCTGCCAGCAGAGCCTGACGGGCTTTGATCTCTTCCACCGGCCACACCTCGCCGTTAGCGATATGGTGCAGAGCGGTCACGATGCCCGTCGCACCCGCCTGGCGAGCATCATCCAGCGAAACCGGATCGTTAGGGCCGTACCAGCGCCATGTATGTTCCATACGTTCTCCTTTCGGGACTATCTGCCTGCGATAACGCCCCTGATGTTGAATGATTTAGCTAATTAATCCGCAATCGGATCTTTCACGATAAAGAAATAAGCCAGTGCGCCTGCGAAGGTCACGCAGGAGCAGATCACCAGCGCCATATTGAACGAACCGGTGGTATCGACTACCCAGCCGGTGACAATCGGGGCGAATGAGGCACAGATAAAGCTACCGAAGTTTTGAATACTGCTGACCGAGGCCACCATGCGTGACGGTGCCATGACCTGTACCAGCCCCCAGGCGGACGTCCCGGCAAAATGCACAAAGAACAGCGCCAGACTGATAAAACCGACGGCCATGGCGGTTGAGGTGGATTGCACCACTAACAGGGTACAGGCAGCGGAACAGACCAGGCCCAGGCAGATGAGCGCCTTGCGGGTTTTCGCCAGCGCATAGCCACGGCGTGCCAGACGGTCAGCAACGGTGCCATTCACCAGCATCCCTATCGAACCAAACAGAAAGGGAATGGCGGCGACCCAGCCAGTGCTGGTCAGGCTCAGACCGCGCTCGGCCTGTAAATAACCCGGCAGCCACGAGAGATACAGCCAGCCGGTGTAGTTCACGCCGCTGAAGCCGAGGATCATTCCCCATACGGTGCGCTTCTTAAACAACGCGCCCCACTCTTTCAGCGATACGCGGGTTTTCTGTGACGGCATGGAGCCTTGATCGAGGTACTGCTGCTCCTCCGGCGTCAGGGCAAAACGGTCGCGGTTGCGATACCAGGCATACCAGCAGAGAGCAATCGCCACCCCGGCCACACCGATAATCACAAACATCATGCGCCAGCCGAAGGCCAGCATCAGCGCCACGAGGATCGGCGGGGCGAACGCCTGACCAAAGGTAGTGGAGGAGTTAAAGATCCCCATCGGCAGGCCACGTTCACGAGCATTAAACCAGTCGTTGACGACTTTAACGCCGCTCGGCATAAACGGCGCTTCGCCTATCCCCAGACCAATACGCAGCATAATGAAGTGGCTGAAACTGTTGACTGCACCAGCCATCGCCTGCATCACCGACCAGAACAGCAGGCCGCCGCCCAGCACGATACGCGGGCCGAAGCGGTCCAGCAGCAGGCCGCTGGGCAACTGGGAAATACCGTAAGAGAGAGAAAATGCCGAGAGCAGCACGCCAAACTCGGTGGCCGACAGGCCAAGATCGTTGCGGATCGCGGCATTAGCGATCGATAACGATCCGCGATCGAGGAAGTTAATGATCCCGGCGAGGAACAGCAGCGTCAGCGAAACGGTCTGTATCCGTTTGAGGCGGCTGGATTTTTGTAAGGGTGATTCAAAGGCTGAAACCGTCATCGGTGTTCCTTGTACGGCTCAACGGCCGTTTTCTTATCAGAAAGTCACAGGTTACATTGTCTGGCCCAGTGGTCAGGCCGCTGGACCAGAGCATAAATGCGAAGGGCCTGTGGGTTCCGTGATCGCGATCGCAGCATGAGCATTTTTCCCAATACGGGATCAGGTGGTGATGCCGGATACACCGTAGGGGCGGGGCATGCCTCGCCCGGCTGTGGGGCCTTGTGATAAGCTCTGCCATCATCTTTGCCGCCTGGAACGGGTATGGAATTACCAACACTGAAAGTCGAACGCCTTTACCGGCAGATTTCTAACCTGCTGATTGGCTGCATTAAAAAGGGACAGTTTCCCGCCGGTGCCATTTTGCCGCCGGAGCGTGAGTTAGCGAAGCAGCTGGGCGTCAGTCGTTCGTCGATTCGTGAGGCCCTGATTGCTCTGGAGATTACCGGCTGGGTGGAAATTCGCACCGGCAATGGCGTTTACGTGATGAATCCGCTGCCGCAAAGCGAAGATACACTGGTTGAAGAGGAGTTCAGCCTGAAGGCGCTGATCCAGGCTCGTCAAGTCTATGAAGCGATGACGGCTGAACTGGCGGCGCGCAACGGCAGTGACGATCAGCGTGCCGAATTGCAGGAGATCACCCAGGACCTCATCCAGTTACACGTTAATGATGAGAAATTCCTGCGGGAAGATAAGCGTTTCCATTTGCTGATCGCCGAGATGACCGGGAATGAAGTGCTGCGCGATATGATGGAATATCTGTGGAATAAACGTAAAAGCTCGCGCTTTGTGCGGCTGGAGAGCCACTACGCGGAGAGCGATTTCCCGCGTGAGATGAACCAGGATCATGAAGACATTGCCCGTGCCATCATCGCCCGGGATGCCGTTCAGGCACGGGCCTGCATGGAACGCCATTTACAGCATGTGTATGACCGATTGTTTATCGAATAACACGGATTGGCATATCGGCCAGTAGGGTTTTTGTAGGGGTCGGGCATGCCCGACCCGTGAGGATTAAATTGATTTGCGCCCATTCCCCAACAGGATCGCCAGCTTGCCGCCGCCGGGGGTGGTTTCCATCAGAATTTTACAGACGCTGGTCAGTGGGACAGAGAGTAGCATTCCCACCGGGCCGAGCAGCCAGCCCCAGAATATCAGCGACAAGAACACCACCAGACTCGACAGCCCCAGCCCGCGTCCCATCACTCTGGGTTCCAGCAGATTGCCCAGCAGCATATGAATGGCGATAAACAGTGCCGCGACCAGCCCGGCTTCCAGCGGCGTGTTCAGCAACAGCGCCTGCAACACGGGGGGAATACCGGCAATCACGGGCCCGATATTCGGCACAAAGTTCAGCACGAAAGCGACCACACCCCACAGCAGCGCGAACTTCACCCCCAGGGCCAGCAGCGCCAGCCAGACCAGCACACCCGTTGCCAGACTGATCAGCGTTTTCAGTGCCAGATAGTGGGTGACCCCCTTCAGCGCCTTATGCATGCCGGCAATACGGATCTGCGGATTGACCAGCGCGTAACGTAGCTTGTACGGCAGATGATGAACCTCAAACAGCATAAAAATCACCGTCATCATCACCAGAACGATCTGCGCCATTGCCCCGGAAAACTGCCCCAGCATGGTGGTGGCGACATCCATCACTGCATTCGGGTCCAGCCGCTGTGCCAGCGACTCAGGGGAAATCATGATATGAAAACGGGCGGCAACGTGTTGCACCAGGGCCAGTTTTTGCTCCGCCTGCGCCTGAAGCTGTGGGTAGACTTCGCCAAACTCCTGCAATGACCCGGCAATCATGGCGATCAGCAGCGCCAGCCCAATCAGCACCACCACCACGACCAGGCTGATAGCAACACCACGGCGCATTTTTCGCCGCATCAGCCAGCTCACCAGCGGGTTCAGCACGATGGCGAAAAACAGCGCCATCAGGAACGGCACCACGATCTCTGCCGACAGCTTGATGCCGCCCAGAATTACCACCAGCGTAGCCAGTTTTAGCAAAATATTTTGCCCGATCTTCTCCTGCGGCAATGACTTCATTGCGTCTCCGTTTTGACAATATGCGCAGCAAGTGTAGCGGCTCTGGCGCGACAGCCATTCACTTTAGGAATGGTCGTGTTTTTCCGTTGGTAACGGGCGAGGCATGCCTCGCCCCTACGGCAATGAAGTTTTGTCGGGGTCGGGCACGCCCGACCCGGTGACAATGGAAAGGTATGCAGGTGTTGGGTCGGGGTCGGGCACGCGGGTGTTTTGTAGGGGTCGGGCACGCCCGACCCGGTGACAATGGAAAGGTATGCAGGTGTTGGGTCGGGGTCGGGCACGCGGGTGTTTCGTAGGGGTCGGGCACGCCCGACCCGGATTTATCCGCGCTCGCGTCGTTGCAGGATCGCCAACGCAGTGAGCATCAACGCCAGCCCGGTGCCCATCGCAATGCTGGCCATCGCCATTCCCTGACCCACGGAACCCTGCTCGAACTGACGCCAGATAAAGACCGATACTGTCTGGGTGCCCGCCGGGGCCAGCAGCAGCGACGTCACCAGCTCGCGCGAGGCGATGGCAAACACCATCAGCATTGCGGCCAGCAGGCTGGGGAACACCAGCGGCAGCACGATATGGCGCAATGCTGCCCAGGCGCTGGCGCCGTGCACACGCGCTGCCGGCTCCAGGTTGCTGCCCAGTTGTTTGAGCGCGCTGCTGACATAGCGCACCGGCCAGGGCAGCAGCAGGCAACAGTAGGAGAGCAACAGGATCGGCCAGCTGTTATAGGGTGTCAGCGGCCAGAACGGCTGATTCCATAGCAGGATCAGCCCAACGCCGACCACCACGCCCGGCAGCGCGGCCGGGAGCAGAGACAACGCATCGATCAGCGCAGCACCGCGAATACGCCGTACCACCACCAGCCAGGCCGCCAGAAACCCTAACAACCCGGTGATCACTGCCGCGCCGAGCGCCAGGCCGAGGCTGGTGGAGAGCGCCGTCAGGGCATCACCCTGTAGCGCAAACAGCGCCGCGAAATGGCGTAGCGTCAGATTGCTGAGATGCATCCCGCCGGATAGCGTGGAAAGCAGTGACGTCAGCAGCATGGAGCTCATCGGGAGCACCACCATCAGTAACGCCATCAGGCAAAACAGCAGCAGCACCGGTGCGCGCCAGGCACCGAGCGAAATGCCGCTGTTCTGCGCGGGCTTGCCGTTAATACTGGTGACATCTTTGTTGCCGACCAGCTTCTTCTGCAAAGCGAACGCCGCCAGCGCCACCATCACCAGCAGCATGGAGAGCAGCGACGATCCCGGCAGGTCGATCGGCCAGTCTGCCAGGCGCTCCTCAATACCAACGGTCAACATCACAACCCCCGCACGTGAACCGAGCGCGGCGGGAACGCCATACTCCTCAATCGCCAGAGTAAAGGCCAGCAGGATGCCGGCGGCCAGCGCAGGCAGCAGCATGGGTAGGGTAATGTGCCAGAAAGCCCGCCATGCGCTGGCGCCATGTACCCGTGCCACGATGGCCAGCTGCTGTCCGCTCGCCAGCAGACTGCGCGACACGGCAAAGTAGACCACCGGGAAAATATTCAGCGTCATCACCAGCGTAATGCCGCCCTGACTGAACAGTAGATCGTTGAGATCGAGACCGATCGCCTGATACAGATAGCCGTTATGTTGCAGCGCCAGCATCCAGCTGAGGGCAGAAATATAGGGTGGAGTCAGGAACGGGATCAGCAGCAGTAGATCCCAGACACGCGCCAGCGGCAAATGAAACAGCCCGCGCAGCGTGCCGAGAGGAATGCCTACCAGCGCGCTGAGCAACGCTACGCTCAGGCCGGTTTTCAGCGTACCGCTGAGTAGCGCGGGCAACTGCGGATCGGCCAGCAGCGTCGTGATCGGGGTAAAGGCACCGGCCAGCGATCCCTGTGCCAGCGCGGGAAACAGCGCCTGTAGCAGAATAAACAACAGCGGCAGGGCGACCAGAATAAGCAGCAGCGCCACGGTCAGCAGCGGAAGTAAACGAGAGGTCATTGTGGGTTCCTGCGGGGCGACGCAGAGGCGCCGCCCGGGGAGAATTAAGGATGGCTGAACAGTGTGCCAAAGCGTTGCAGGACGGAGCCACGGTCGGCGTTACCACCGCTTTGGGCTGGCAGAATGTTCAGGTCACTGAGCAGTGGGCGTTTTGCGCCGACGTCAGAACGTGCGGGCATTAACCAGGCATCGGCCACTTTCTGTTGCCCCTCTTCCGACAGCACATAGTCGATAAAGGCTTTGGCATCCGCCGCGTGCTGCGTACTTTTCAGGATCATCATCGGACGTGGTGCCACCACCGTACCGCTGGCCGGGAAGATCACTTTGATCGCTTCACCCTCCTGAATGCTGTTATAGGAAACGTAATCCACTGCGCCAAAGACGGCGGCTTTTGCGCCCTGTAACACCGGGGTCAGCGCCTGAGCGTTAGGCCCGGCAATCACCATCCCGTTCATCTTCAACTGACTGAACAGCTGCCAGGCCCGGTCGCCCATGCTGTTTTGCAGGCCGATAAGCAGGTCAAGCGAGGCACCGGAGAGCGAGGGATCGGGGGTGGTTACGCGGTCTTTAAAGGCTGCACTGGTCAGGTCGTTCCACTCTTTCGGCTCCGGGGTGCCGCTTTTGGTATTCCAGACAATCCCCAGCGCTGAAATGCCCTGGGCCACATACGCATCGGTTTTGAACGCGGCGGGCACCTTTTCGGCATTCGGGCTTTGATAGGGCAGCAGCCACTCACGCTTCTCAAGCTCTTCGGCCGTATCCCAGGAGGCGGAGATCAGGATGTCGGCCTGAGGATTCGCCTGTTCGGCCTCCAGTCGTGCCATGACCTTGCCGGTGGTGGCCTGGAAAATATTGACCTTCACGCCGCTCTGTTTCTCAAAGCCCGCCGCGAGGCTTTTCGCCAGCGATCCCGGCCCGGCGGTGTAAACCGTCAGCGCCTGTGCATCATTCATTATCATGCCGGAAGATAACAGCATCGCGAAAAGTGCTCCTTTTTTCATCGAGTTTAACAAGGTCATGCGAGTTCCCCAGAGAGTGACGTAACGGTTTGAAGTGCAGAAACAGACCCGGCAGACAGCCAGACGATACGGTCAGCCAGCATTTCGGCTTCGCTGCGATCGTGGGTGACATACACGGCGGTCGTACCGAGCTGGCGCAACAGACTGGCCATCTCGCGACACAGAGATTCACGTAAATCGCGATCAAGATTGGAGAGCGGTTCATCGAACAGCAGAATCTTCGGTTCCGCGATAATCGCCCGCGCCAGCGCTACGCGCTGCTGCTGCCCCCCGGAGAGATCGGCGGGTTTACGCCCGGCGAAATCCGCCAGACCAACGCGTTGCAGGGCGGCCATCACCCGCTCGTCGCGTTCGCGCGCAGCCACCCGGCGCATCAGCAGGGGAAAGGCAACGTTTTGCGCCACGCTCATATGCGGCCACAGGGCGTAATCCTGAAAAACCATACCGATATCGCGTTGTTCAGGGGGCAGGCAGTGGCCCGGGCTGGCAATCAGGCGTTCGCCAAATTGCAGCGTGCCCTGCTGCGGTTGCAGCAATCCAGCCAGCAGTTTCAGAAGGGTACTTTTGCCGCAGCCGGAGGGGCCAAGCAGGGCGACAATGCTACCCGCCTCGATATGAAGATCGAGATGGTTGAGCACCGTCTGCGTGCCGAAGGCATAGTGGATGCCTTCCAGCGTGACGGAAGTGGGGGAACAGGTCATCTTGTTATCCTCTTTGGGACTTTGTGCGGGGAAGTATAGGGAGGCTGTATGACGGATTTATGGCGGAAGAAAGACGCCAGCGCTAGCTACCGGTTCTGCTATTTCGCGTATAGTGGCATTTCATCCATTTTTCCCTGCGAGCAGGATTTTCATGTCTGAGCAGCCCGTCGGAGCCATATCGCTAAGTGGCTTTCGCTTAAATCTGCGTATTTTCTCCGTAGTGATGTTCAATTTCGCCAGCTATATGACCATCGGTTTACCGCTGGCTGTGCTGCCTGGCTATGTCCACGATGTGATGGGCTACAGCGCCTTCTGGGCGGGGCTGGTGATCAGCCTGCAATACTTCACCACGCTGTTGAGTCGTCCCCATGCCGGGCGCTATGCCGACCTGTGGGGCCCGAAAAAAGTGGTGATTGTTGGCCTGTGCGGCTGCTTTATCAGCGGGATTTGCTACCTGCTGGCGGCGTTGAACAGTGGGCTGCCGTTGCTGAGCCTGCTGCTGCTGTGTGCAGGCCGGCTGATACTTGGCGTTGGACAGAGCTTTGCCGGGACCGGCTCAACCTTGTGGGGGGTTGGGGTGGTGGGATCGCTGCATATTGGCCGGGTGATCTCCTGGAACGGGATTTTCACCTACGGGGCGATGGCGATTGGCGCACCGCTTGGTGTGGCTATTTATCACTGGGGCGGCCTGATGCTGCTGGCAGGGATTATCACGGCGATTGCGCTGGTGGGTATTCTTCTGGCGTTACCACGAGCCCCGGTGAAAAGCAATAAAGGCAAGCCACTGCCATTCCGCGCTGTGCTCGGCCGCATCTGGAGTTTTGGCCTGCTGCTGGCAATGGGATCGGTGGGTTTTGGCGTTATTGCGACCTTTATCACGCTGTTTTATCAGGATAAAGGGTGGGATGGCGCGGCCTTTGCGCTGACGTTGTTCAGCGTGGCCTTTGTATGTACCCGGCTACTGTTCCCCAATGCCATTGCCCGCCACGGCGGGCTGAATGTGGCGCTGGTCTGTTTTGCGGTGGAAGCCATCGGCCTGTTTATGGTCTGGGGGGCGTGGGATCCGTGGCTGGCACGTGTCGGTGCGTTGCTGACCGGAGCCGGGTTCTCACTGGTGTTCCCGGCGATTGGCGTGGTGGCGGTAAAAGTGGTGCCGCCACAAAATCAGGGCAGTGCGCTGGCAACCTATACGGCGTTTATGGATCTGGCGCTGGGCATTACCGGACCGCTGGCAGGCCTGGTGATGAGCTACGCGGGTGTGCCGATTATCTATCTGCTGAGTGGGCTGCTGGTTTGTCTGGCGATGGTGGCCACGTTGCGGCTTAAAAAAGCGACCCCCGAAGGGGTCGTTGTCAAATGACACAGATAAGATGAAGATATTTGCCGCCTGTCGGGTCGGGCATGCCCGACCCCTACGACAGCGTGGAATCCCGTAGGGCCGAGGCATGCCTCGCCCGCTGTCAATGCGACTCCCGTTGATTAATTCTGCAACAATGCAATGCTCTGGCGGATCTCACGTTCGATATCCGCCGCACTCCAGTTATCCATTACTGAAGCAAATGGCTCGAAGGCGTAAACACCTGTGTAGCCCCGTTCTTCAAGGCGCTGCACCTGCCAGACGCTTTTCAGCAGGTCATCCTCACTCAGCATCAGACGCTCTTCATCAGTCAGCTCGTTCACCGGGCGGCCATCGATGACACCAGACAGATGCACCAGGCCAATCTGGTTCACATCAATGCCGTTGGCAAAGTCCTGCTCAGCGCCTTCATACAGATGGTGGTGGAAGGTATCCAGCACCATTTTGAACGGCACCCCCGCCTGTTGAATCAACTGCTGTGCCTGGCCTGCGGAGCGCAGTGAACTCACCGGGAAGCCCAGTGGCTCAACCAGGCCTTCCACGCCGTAGCGCGCAAACAACGGGGCCAGCGTGCTCAGTGCCTTCTGCGTGTCTTCGGCTGAAATTTTTGTGCCGTCATTAAGTGGGCACATGACCAGCGCTTTCGCCCCAATGCCCTGTGCGTCTTTCAGCAGACTTTCGGCACGGGCCAGCAGGTCATCACTGATCTGGTTAAACGGATACAGTGCGTTGATGGTGACAATGTCCAGGCCATACTTTTCTGCCAGATCGCGAACCTGCTGGTGGCTCAGGTTGTCTGTGACGCTGCCGCCTTTCATATCGTTACGCAGTTCAACTTTATGCAGGCCCAGCTTTTGCACTAGTTGGAAAAATGCCTCGATGCTGAGGGCAGGTGCAATTTTACGGTTAATACAAAAACGGGTTGGATCGATAGCCATCGTGTGGCTCCTGTTGAGTAGGGTAGGAAGGTAAAAAGTTCATCCCTGTCATGCGTTCAAGCGGCATGGCAAGGGTTGCCTTTCTGCCACCCGACACGTCAGGGCGTACCGCCAGCCATTTTTGTTAACGCCGAGGCTGGTCGGTGGTCATGCACAGGCCATAAGAGAACATTTATTTCATATATAGTGAATAATGAAATTTAAATTTTTAGATCCGTCTCGCAAAATTTCACTCAACACCGGATAAAACCAGCATAAATACAGAGTAATCCTGGCGTTTTAGTGGGGCCAAACGTGGCGTTATGTGACCGTTGTCCTGAAACGACTGCTCCGCGCACCGCCTGAGCTGAGGGCTTTTTTTACCCGTGTCCATTCCCGGGGTGAAATGGCCGGGGCTCTACCCCTGAAAAATGCGATCCAGGCCGCTAAAAACGAATTTTCTAAAGTGAAATATTTGAAAAATTTATTTCAATATTATACTGTCTCAACACGAATCAAGGTTTTGCCCGGCAAGGCAGCGGTATGACGTCAGACTGCCTGCGAGGGAAACTCATACTTCAAAGAGGCCAGCACATGACTATCGTAGGAAACTTTATTGGCGGTAAAACTTCTTTCAGCGCCAGCAACGAAACCATTCCGATTTACGATCCGGCAACCGGTAAGCCGGTGCGCGAACTGACGCAGAGCACCAGTGATGAAGTCGCCAATGCGATTGCCGTTGCACACGAAGCATTCGATAGCTGGTCACGTACTTCTCCACTGCGCCGCGCCCGTATTCTGTTTAACTTTAAAGCACTGATGGAAGAGCATCGTGATGAGCTGGCCGAGTTGATCGTCAGTGAGCACGGTAAAGTCTGGTCAGATGCGCTGGGTGAACTGACCCGTGGTCTGGAAGTGGTGGAGTTTGCCTGCGGTATCCCGCACCTGATCAAAGGTGAGAACTCTGCTGATGTTGGTACTGGCGTTGACAGTTACTCGCTGATGCAGCCACTGGGCGTTGTGGCCGGTATCACCCCGTTCAACTTCCCGGCGATGGTGCCACTGTGGATGTTCCCGATTGCGCTGGCTTGCGGTAATACCTTCGTGCTGAAGCCACCGGCACTTGACCCGTCAGCGTCCGTACGTATGGCTGAACTGCTGACCGAAGCCGGCCTGCCGGATGGCGTGTTCAACGTGATCCACAGCTCGAACGAAAATGCTGAGCAGTTGTACAAAGATCCACGCGTTCAGGCGGTGAGCTTCGTCGGTTCATCCGGTGTGGCCGAGCACATCTACACCACCGCCAGCGCCCATGGTAAACGTGTGCAGGCCTTCGGCGCAGCGAAAAACCACGCTATCGTGATGCCGGATGCCGATCTGGATGCGACGGTCAATGCCATCATGGGCGGCGCGTTCGGCTCCGCCGGTGAACGCTGCATGGCACTGCCGGTTGTGGTTGCTGTGGGCGACGACACCGCAGACAAACTGATTGCTGCACTGACTCCGCTGGTGAAAGCCCTGCGCGTTGGCCCTGGCATTCACAAAGGCAAAGACGAAAACGAAATGGGGCCGGTTGTTTCTGCTGCGCACCAGAAGAAAGTGCTGGGCTACATCGACAAAGGTGAAGCAGAAGGCGCGAAACTGGTGGTTGATGGTCGTGGTATTCAGGTGGAAGGCAATCCTGATGGCTACTACGTTGGCGGTACGCTGTTCGATAACGTCACCACGGATATGGTGATCTGGCGTGAAGAGATCTTCGGACCCGTACTGAGCATCGTGCGTGCGCCTGACTACAAAACGGCACTTGACCTGGTGAACAGCCACGAATTCGGTAACGGCAGCGCCATCTTCACCAGCAATGGTCATACCGGTCGCGACTTCGTACGTGAAGTGCAGGCGGGCATGGTTGGCGTTAACGTACCGGTTCCGGTACCCATGGCCTTCCACAGCTTCGGCGGCTGGAAACGCTCCGTGTTTGGGGCACTGAATGTGCACGGGCCGGACGGTGTGCGCTTCTACACCCGCATGAAAACGGCCACCGTACGCTGGCCGAGCGGTCAGAAAACCGTATCTGAGTTCAGCATGCCTACGCTGGGATAATTAAATATGGGCGAGGTGCGCCTCGCCCCTGTGAACAGAGAGGCTGTATGTCATTGCTATCCAAAGTAAAACAGCCGGATGCGCAGGGCCGTATCCAGCACGTCACCCCGGAAAGCGCTGGCTGGCGCTATGTTGGTTTTGATGCATATCAGTTGAAGAAGGGCCAGACGCTGACGCTTGAGAGCGGCAGCAAAGAGCTGTGCCTGGTGCTGGTTGCAGGGCTTGCCTCCGTGAAAACCCGTCAGGCTGAGTTCCCGAACATCGGCAAACGTATGTCACCGTTTGAACGCACTCCCCCTTACTCTGTGTATGTTCCGCACAACGAACAGGTTGTCGTGGTGGCAGAGTCTGACCTTGAGCTGGCGGTGTGCAGTGCACCGGCGACGGAAGGCAAACTGCCTGCACGTCTGATCGCGCCTGAAGATGTCGGTGTTGAGCAGCGTGGTAAAGGGAATAACAAACGCCTGGTACACAACATTCTGCCTGACGATAAGCCAGCGGACAGCTTGCTGGTGGTGGAAGTGTATACCGACGAAGGGAATACCAGTTCGTACCCAAGCCATAAACACGATCAGGAAGATTCACCTGATGAAACCTACCTGGAAGAGACGTATTACCATCGTTTCAACCCGGATCGCGGTTTCGCGATGCAGCGTGTTTATACCGACGACCGTTCGCTGGATGTCTGTATGGCGCCTTACAATCAGGATGTGGTTACCGTTCCGCGTGGTTATCATCCGATGTCGACCGTTGCAGGTTATGACAACTATTACCTGAACGTGATGGCCGGGCCGGTGCGTCTGTGGAAATTTACCTGGGAGAAAGATCATGCCTGGGTGAACAGCGATGAGTATCCCCGCAAAGGATAATCCCGCATGGACGATCGTTGCGGGGTCAGGCATGCCTGCCCCCTACGAAACCGTCATTGACGTAGGGGCGGGGCATGGCTCGCCCGATGGCGCAATAAAAGGTTGATGTTAAAACGAGCGATAAAACGGGTGGCCCTCACAGGCTACCCGTTTTTTTATGGGCGGGGTTTATTCGGGTCGACGTTGGTCAGTGCCAGCGACACGGCCAGCGTCTGGGCCAGGCACAGCGAGGCGACCTGGGAACGGAAACCATCCACCTGCGCTTCACGCACCACAAAACAGACATCACTGAAGGCGGCGAGTGGGCTGACCTGGCTGTCAGTAATCGCGATCTGATGTGCGCCACGTTTTGCACCCAGCTCCACCAGCTCAACGGCTTCGCGTGCATACGGTGAGTAACTGATGGCAATCACCACGTCTTTCGGGTTCACCATGCTCAGCTGCTCGGCAAACATACCGCCCAGGCCGTCGATCAGAAACGCGCGGCGCTCCAGATGACGCAGAGCGTAAGTCAGATAGGACGCCACGCTGAATGAACGGCGTAAACCGATAACGTAAATGTTGTCAGCCTCATCCAGCATCTTCACCGCTTTTTCCAGCTGCTCAGGATTGACCTGCATCGCCAACTGTTGCAGCGCCTGCGAGTTGACCATGGTGAACACATTGAGGATTTCAGCCGGGCTTTCCGGGGCGCTGGCCGTTTCATCGGTGGCGGTCTGGCGGAACAAACGTGCGCGTTCGGTGTAGTTGACCGTCTCTTCCATCAGATGCTGGCGGAACACCTGCTTCATTTCATTGAAACCACTAAACCCAAAGGCATTTGAGAAGCGGATAAGCGTAGAGGGTGGGACATCAGCCTGCTGAGCGATAGAGGCAACGGTATCAAAGGCGATGCTGTTGCTGTTATCAAGAATATAGCGAGCCACCTGCTTCAGGCGTTTACTGAGAGTGTCGTAGCGGCGACGGATATCGTCCTGCAACAGAGAAAGTTGGGTCGGATTATTAGTCATTAACGGCTCGCAAAAAGTAAAATAGTGTTCTTCTGTGCGTTATTCTACCAGATGAACAAAAAATTTCACTTGATGACGAAAGCAGCGGCTTCTATTTCATCAGGGTTGGGAATCAGTTCACAAAATCGTAACCTTCTGCGTGCGCCGCGCAAAATAATAAATTCGTTTCAAAAAAAAAGGGTGACCCTATACCAGGTCACCCTTATGGCCGTACCGTACATATACGGACGGCTGTACGGCGTTTTATTTCGCCGGACGCGCCTCACGCCAGTAGCCGATCAGCGTCAGGTAGTTACTTTTTACCTTCTCAATCAGTGCGGCATCATCCAGCTCACCCTGCAACCACTGACGTGATGGCTGGCCGAAGATGGTGCGACCCACGGCAAAGCCTTTCACCCACGGTGATTTCGCGGCGGCAGCAAAGCCTGCTTTCAGTTCAGCTTCCGGTGCATCCAGGCCCAGCAGCAGAATGCCACGGCAGTGTGGATCGTGCTTTTCAATCAGCGCGCTGATGGCTTCCCAGCTGGCGTGTGACAGCGGAGGCAGCTTCCACCAGTCAGGCTGAATGCCCAGGCTGTAGAAATGGGTGAGGATCTCCAGATAATATTTCTCATCTTTATCCGGGTTGCTCTCCGGCAGGATCACTTCCAGCAGCAGCTCATGACCAGACTTGTTACAGCCGTTCCACACATCGAGGATCAGCGCATCCTGTTCCTGACGCATCTCTGCGCTGTCTTTCGGATGATAGAAAGTCAGACATTTGACCACGTGCTCCTGCGGCCAGTCGATCAGCTGGGAACCGATGTTGCCGTGTTCCAGACGCAGCGGACGTGAGCTGGGTAATTCGATAGGGCGACCAATCCACCAGCCTTTACCGGTGATGGCATTTAGCGCGGGCTGACCATAAGTGGTGTCTGCCAGGATACCGCAGCGGCCATCGTCCAGACCGGCTTCTTTCGCCGCAGCCTGCGCGCCCTGTAACAGCAGCAGCTTCAGGTCGGGAATACGTGCATCACTGACGCCCGCTTCTGCTGCCATATCGGCAAGCTGTTTACGGTGGTCAAAGGCAAAAATGTTCAGTTCGTTCCACTGCTGCTTACGGGTGGTCACGCGGTGCAGGTGGTTGAGGCGGCTGTCGAGATCCGGACGTTTCACGTCTTTGTCACGGCTCAGGAAGTCGTCCAGCTCTTCTTTAGTCGGCATGGCCGGGGCGCAGCCGTGGCGGGAAACAACCAGCGCGCCGCAGGCATTCGCGTAACGGCAGGCCTGCTCCCAGCTTTCATCGTTGAGCCAGCCGCGCAGCAGGCCAGACATAAAGGCATCGCCTGCACCGAGTACGTTCAGCACGTCAACGCGCACGCCGGTTTGCAGTTTGGTCTGTTCCCAGCTGTCCGGGATTTCGCCTTCAAAGACCACACAACCCAGCGGGCCACGTTTGCACACCAGCGTGGCTTTTGTTGCTTTACGCACATTTTTTAGCGCAGTCAGGCTGTCGGTGCTGCCACCCGCAATGTGGAACTCTTCTTCTGTTCCCACCACCAGATCGAAATAGTGCAGCACTTCCTGCAATTGCTGCGTGACACGCTCGGATTCCACAAAGCGGGTTTCGCCATCGCCCAGTGAGGTCAGGCCCCACAGAACCGGACGGTAGTCGATGTCCAGTGCGGTACGCAGACCATGACGACGTGCAATATCCAGCGCTTTCAGCACGGCGGCGCGGGTATCAGGATGTGACAGGTGCGTACCGGTTACGGCAACGGCACGCGATGAGGCGATGTAATCTTCCTGGATATCATCCGGGACCAGGCCCATATCGGCGCAGTTATCGCGGTAGAACACCAGCGGGAAGGTTTCCTGATCTTTGATCCCGAGGATCACCAGGCCGGTCAGGCGGGTTTTATCCGTAATCAGGCTCTGGGTATCACAGCCCACGCGTTGTAACTCTTCGCGCAGGAAGCGGCCCATGTGTTCATCACCGACACGTGCCAGCATGGCAGATTTCAGACCCTGAATCGCTGTGCCATAAGCAACATTGCCAGAGGAGCCACCAAGATACTTTGCAAAGGAGGTCTCATCTTCAAGGCGCGCACCGATTTGCTGGCCATAAAGGTCGACAGCGATGCGCCCGATACAAATCACATCGAGCGGCTTCTGTTGTGTACTCATACCTGTTGTTTCCTCTGTTTTTTACCCTGCCTCCTTGCCGTTTAACTGCCACGTCAATGATTGTGGGTAGTGCCGATGCTGTTGAGCGTTTCCAGCAGATCGGAGCCATCAGCCCGATCACATCCGGATCTAACATGTAGCGAAGTATGAGGAATAAAAATTCCAAATTCAATATGAAATGAAATTATTGCCCCAAAAGTGTGAGGTGGTTAAAACTCTTGCATCGTGGATTTCGCTACCCGATGGGGCAGTGGCGTTTCGCGGCATTACAGAGATGTGAGCGGCCTCTCAACTTTCTTAACGTGCATCAGGGAACATATTGAAGTGAAACGATTTTTCTCTTTTTGGAGTAAAGGTATTGTTATCGTTTCATTTACCCGATGTAAATCACCCCATTTACCCCCGTTGCACCGCAGAATTTGATCTCACTCGCAAAATGAAATGTTTCTTCTGTAATTGTGTTTAGTGAAAAAAATATTTGTTTATAATCGGCTCACGTTTCACTTATAGCTGTCGCCGTTTTGATCCCAAGGCGACCACAAATGCGAACCTCGGTGGACCTTATGATGTGGCCACCGATACTGAAAGGAAGAGCAAATGGGCAAGATCAGATTAACCACAGCACAGGCTCTGGTCAGATTCCTGGACAACCAGTATCTGTCGGTAGACGGCGTTGAAACCAAATTTGTTAAAGGTATTTTCGCTATCTTCGGCCACGGTAACGTACTGGGCTTAGGCCAGGCGCTGGAACAGGATAGCGGCGATCTGGTGGTCTACCAGGGTCGTAATGAGCAGGGCATGGCGCATGCGGCCATCGGTTTTGCCAAACAGAAACTGCGCCGCGAAATTATCGCCTGTACCTCATCCGTCGGTCCGGGTGCCGCGAACATGGTGACAGCCGCCGCGACCGCGACCGCCAACCGTATTCCTTTGCTGCTGCTGCCTGGTGATGTGTTTGCCACCCGCCAGCCGGACCCGGTTCTGCAACAGATTGAGCAAAGTCACGATCTGAGCATCAGCACCAATGATGCTTTCCGCGCCGTCAGCAAATACTGGGACCGCGTCAGCCGTCCGGAGCAGCTGATGACCGCCTGTATTAATGCCATGCGTGTGTTGACCGATCCGGCCGACACGGGTGCGGTCACGATTTCACTGCCGCAGGATGTGCAGGGTGAAGCCTATGACTTCCCTGACTACTTCTTCCAGAAACGCGTCCACCGTCTGGAGCGTCGCCTGCCCACCGAAGGCCAGCTGGCTGATGCAATCGCACTGATTGCCGGTAAGAAAAAACCGATGATCATCTGTGGCGGCGGGGTGAAATACTCCGGCGCGGGTGATGCACTGCGCGCCTTTGCTGAACGCTACAACATTCCCTTCGCTGAAACCCAGGCGGGCAAAGGCACCATCGTTTCTGACCATCCGCTGAACGTTGGCGGTGTGGGCGAAACAGGCTGCCTGGCGGCTAACCTGCTGGCAAAAGAAGCGGACCTGGTGATTGGTATCGGTACACGTTACACCGACTTCACTACCGCCTCGAAATGGATTTTCCAGAATCCGGACGTCAGCTACGTCAACATTAACGTCAGCAACTTTGATGCCTACAAGCTGGATGCTGTTCAGGTGGTGGCTGATGCGCAGGAAGCCCTGACCGCACTCGACAGCCGTCTGGCGGCAACCGGCTTCAGCAATGGCTGGGGCGAAAAAGTCTCACAGGCGCAGAGCAAACTGCTGAAAGAAACCCAGCGTGTTTATTCTTCCGTCTACAGCGGCACCGACTATGTGCCGGAAATTGATGATCATATGGATCGCGAAGCGGTATGGGCTGAGTTTAACCGTCTGACTGGCTCCTTCCTGACTCAGAGCAGCGTACTGGGTACGCTCAATGAGCGCCTCCCAAAGGATTCAGTGATTGTCGCGGCAGCGGGCAGTCTGCCGGGCGACCTGCAACGTATGTGGCGCACCAAAGATTACAACAGCTATCACGTCGAGTATGGCTATTCCTGTATGGGCTACGAGGTCAGCGCTTCACTGGGCGTTAAGCTGGCCGAACCGCACCGTGAGGTCTTCACGATGGTGGGTGATGGCTCCTTTATGATGCTGCACTCCGAGCTGGTGACCTCGATCCAGGAAGGCGCGAAGATCAACGTGATCCTGCTGGATAACATGACTAACGGTTGTATTAACAACCTGCAGATGGAGCACGGTATGGATAGCTTCACTACCGAGTTCCGTTTCCGTAATGCCGACGGCGGCAAACTGAACGGCGGCTTTGTGCCGGTCGACTTCGCCGCTATCGCCGGTGGCTACGGCTGTAAAACCTATCGCGTCACCACCCTTGAGCAGTTGCAGGCGGCGCTGATTGATGCGCAGAAACAGACGGTATCAACGCTGATTGATATTAAAGTTCTGCCAAAAACCATGATCCACAAATACTTCAGCTGGTGGCGCGTAGGCGGTGCCCAGGTGTCCACATCAGAGCGCGTAGACGCCGTGGCCCAGATGCTGAACGAACATATCGACCAGGCGCGTGAATATTAATTATACCCTTCATTCTTCACGCTGCAGGTGCGTTGGCTGCGCCTGTTCACCCCAGTCACATAGTTATCTATGCTCCTGGGGATTCGCAGGCTTGCCGCCTTCCTGCAGCGAGAATTATTTTGGGTATAAACATTTGTTGTTTATTTAACGGGCATTTTTATTTCGCCCGCTCTTATCCCCCTACATGTAAGGACCTGTCATGACATTAAAATTAGGTGTAATCGGAACGGGCGCTATCGGCCAGGAACATATCCGTCGTTGCAGTAAAGTGCTGCAGGGTGCGCAGGTGGTGGCGGTTTCAGATATCAACGTCGAGGGTGCTAAAGCGGCCCTGGCACGCATTGGTATTGAAGCGGAAGTGTTTGCCAACGGCCATGACGTGGTGAAATCACCGAACGTTGATGCGCTGCTGGTAACCTCCTGGGACCCGACTCACGAAGAGTTCACTCTGGCGGCGATTGAAGCCGGTAAGCCGGTATTCTGTGAAAAGCCACTGGCGATGAGCGCGGAAGGTTGCCGTCGCATCGTTGATGCCGAAATCCAATTTGGTAAACGTCTGGTACAGGTTGGCTTTATGCGCCCCTACGACAGCGGCTATCGTGCGCTAAAAGAGGTGATCACCAAAGGTGAAATCGGTGAGCCACTGATGCTGCACTGCGCACACCGTAACCCCACCGTACCGGAAAACTACACGACCGATATGGCGATCACCAACACGTTGATCCACGAGTTGGATGTGCTGCGCTGGCTGACCGAAGATGATTATAAATCGGTGCAGGTGGTGTTCCCACGTTCCACGTCGAAGACCCACGCTAAACTGCGCGACCCGCAGGTGGTGCTGTTTGAAACCCGTAAGGGCATTCGCATCGACGTGGAGATCTTCGTGAACTGTGCTTACGGTTACGACATTCAGTGTGAAGTGGTGGGCGAAGAAGGTATTGCTAAGCTGCCAGAGCCGTCCGCCGTACAAATGCGTAAAGACGCCAAACTGTCTACGTCTATCCTGACCGACTGGAAAGACCGTTTCATTGATGCCTACGATGTTGAATTACAGGCATTTATTAACGACGCCACCGCAGGCAAGCTGACCGGGCCATCCGCCTGGGACGGCTATGCTGCTTCTGTCGCTGCCGATGCCTGCCTGAAAGCGCAGGAAAGCGGTGCGATTGAGCCGGTGGAACTGCCGCAGCGCCCGGCTTTCTACAATAACTGATCGTCAGGTTACAGGCCGGACGCGCTTAACCTCCGTCGATATGACGGGGGATCACCGTAAAACAGCGTACTGATTTATCACGGAGAGTCTGATGAAAATTGCCTTTGATGTAGATGTCATTCGAGATTTGGGCATCACAAAAATGGTTCACCAGGTGGCTGACTGGGGCTACAAATATATTGAGCAGTCCCCGCATCCGCAGATCAACCCGTTCTACAAACATCCAAAAGCCAGCCGCGAAATCATCACTGAGTACAAAAACGCGCTGCGTGAGACCGGGCTGGAAATCTCCTCTTATATCGTTGTGTACCGCTGGTCCGGTCCGGACGAAGCGCGCCGTCAGGCCGCCGTCAGAAACTGGAAACGCATGATAGAGATCGCGGTTGAAACCGGTGTGCAGGTGATTAATACCGAACTTTCTGGTAACCCGAACGAACCTGAAATCTGTGAAGAGATGTTCTATCGCTCAATGGAAGAGCTGCTGCCTATCGTCGAACGTGAAGGCATCCGCATCGAAATCCAGTCTCATCCATGGGATTTCTGTGAAGAGAGCAACGAAACCGCTGACATGGTGAAATCGTTCCGCAGTGAGAACGTCAAATATCTCTACAGCGTGCCGCACACCTTCTTCTACGACAAAGGGAAAGGGGATGTGAAAAGCATGCTGGAATATTCCGGTGTCGACCTGTCGCACGTGCTGATCGCGGACACCATGAATCACACCAAACACTGCCGCTATATTGTGAACCCGCCTGGCGTTGATGCCACGATTCACCAGCACGTGGGGGTGGGCGAAGGGGAAGTCGATTTCCAGACGCTGTTCCAGACGCTGCGCGATATGGACTTTGCTAACCGCACGTTCAAAGTCGGTGGTGAGTCAATTATTGCCTCTTCACTGTTCGGTTACCCGGAAAAAATGAATCGTCAGGCAGTGGAAACACGCGAACTGATCGAGCGTGAGCTGCTGAGAAAATAAAGCAGGGCGGCAGTGGCCGCCCGGTGAACCTTTGAGGTAACACCATGAACAAAGATAACGTCAAACTGGCTATTGCACCGATCGGCTGGACTAACGATGACATGCCTGAGCTGGGTAGCGAGAATACTTTCCAGCAGATCGTCAGTGAAATGGCGCTGGCAGGTTTTACAGGCAGTGAAGTGGGCAGTAAGTACCCGCGCGATCCGGCGGTGCTGAAGCCGATGCTGGACATCCGTGGTATCGAGATCGTCAATGCCTGGTTCAGCACCTTCTTTGCTAACGGCGATAAAGCGAAAACCATTGATGAATTCATCAACCATCGTGATTTCCTGCATGCGATGGGGGCAAAAGTGATTGGCTGTTCAGAGCAGAGCCTGAGTATCCAGGGCACCACCAAAGCCGTGCTGGAAGAGAAACCTCACTTTACCGATGAACAGTGGCGTCTGACGGTGGAAGGCTATAACGAGCTGGCGAAACTGGCGGCTGAGAAGGGCATGACAGTGGGCCTGCATCACCATATGGGCACCGGTATTCAGACCACTGCTGAAGTGGATCGCTTTATGGCCGAGACCAACGATGATGTTTATCTGCTGTTCGATACCGGCCACGCTTACTACTCTGAAGGATCCCAGGAAGCCATGCTGGCCATTCTGACGAAATACCTTCCGCGCATTAACCACGTGCACTTAAAAGACGTGCGTGATGAGATTGTGGCGCAGGTGAAGAGTCAGAAGTTGTCATTCCTTGATGGCGTGAAGAAAGGCACCTTCACCGTTCCGGGTGATGGCGTGATTGATTTCGATCCGGTGTTTAAAATTCTCGATGATTTCGGCTACAAAGGCTGGATGGTGGTGGAAGCGGAGCAGGACCCTGCGCTGGCTAATCCGTTCGAGTATGCAGTTAAAGCGCGTAAGTATATTCGCGAACACGCCGGGCTGTAACGGCCAATAAAAAGCCCCCCGCACCAGAGATGCGGGGGGCTTTTTTTATGCCATCAGATTATTTCAGCTGAATGGTGCTGATAATGCTTTCCGCTTCGGTTTGTGCCTGCTGCTGGTTTTCCGCAGGCAGCGTGATCTGCAGTGTCAGCAGCTTGCCATCGACTTTACCCAGAACCACAGAAGACCATGAAGACTGGTTATTGGCAGAGATCACGGTGTCCAGTTGCTGTAACGGCTGGCCTTTCACGGTAATGGCTTTGTTGGTCACGACCTGAAGCTGTGCATCACGATTACGCTGCTGCGCTTCAAGACGACCTGCCAGCACATCCAGACCTTCGTTCGTGCTCTCACCATCAATCACGATGATCGCTTTCTGGCCTGACTCATCCGCATAGACGTGCATATTGTTCGCCTGAGTGCCGAGCTTGCCGCTCTTGTCAGACATGCCTGCCGGCAGGGTGAAGCTCAGTTTGCCATCCATCAGAGTGACATTCTGATTGGACTGACTGCTGCTGACGCCATTATCATCGGCGGCAGCTTTCTCATCTTTTTTGCCATCACAGGCAGCCAGTCCAGCTACCAGCAGCGCGATTCCGGCATATTTCAGTAAGTTACGCATCAGGGTTCCTTTCACATTGGTCGCGTAGAGATCAGGTGCTTATACAATCGTATTCAGCCTTCAAAAGCAACTTATACCCGTCGTACTTCACGCTGCAGCTGTGTTGGCTGCGGCTGTGTGCCCTGGTCACATAGTTATCTATGCTCCCAGGGACTTACAGCCTTGCCGCCTTGCTGCAGCTCGAATGACTTGGGTAAGTAATGATTATTGAATTCAGATTAACCGAAGTTGACGCGGGTGCTATTGGATTTCTCTGCTAATCGTTTCAGCGCGGCATTCAGCAGCACGCCGTAAGCCGGCAGGAAGAACACCATGCAGATGAGCACCTTGAAGCTGTAATCCACCAGGGCGATCTCCACCCAGTGGGTGGCCATAAACAGGTCAGGACTTTTATAGAAGGCAATAAAGAAGAAAGCGAGGGTATCGCTGATATTGCCGAGGAACATCGCCGCCGCCGGTGCCATCCACCAGGCGGCTTTCTGGCGCAGGCGGTTGAACACGTGGATATCGAGGATCTGGCCGAGCGCATAGGCCATAAAGCTGGCGCAGGCGATGCGGGCAACAAACAGATTCATCTCTTCCAGCGCCGCGAAGCCCTGCCATTCGCCCTGATAAAACAGTGCGGAGATGGTATAGGAGATAAACAGCGCCGGGATCATCACGGCGAGGATAATGCGTCGTGCCAGAGGGGCACCGAAAATCCGTACCGTCAGGTCAGTCGCCAGGAAGATAAACGGGAAGCTGAACGCACCCCAGGTGGTGTGCAAACCAAAAATTGCGACCGGTAGCTGCACCAGATAGTTACTGGAGGTGATCACCAGCAAATGGAAAAGGGACAGCCAGACCAGCGCATGGGTGCGCTGACGCGTAGAAAAAGCGATCATTGTTGTAAGCCTTTTTAGATTGGGGTGAGGGAACCCATGAAAATTTGTCTGTGTTTCGCTCAGGCGAATTCGCGGCATATTACCGCTTTGACCTGCTAATGCAATGGTTAATTTTAACGCAAACGTTATCGTTGCAGGCAATCCTTGCACACGCACCGACTGGCGCTAAAATAGACGCCGTCCGTAACATAATGACTGAGAATATCATGAGCGACCTTTTCGCCAATCCCGATCAGACCCTAGATGCGCTGGGCCTGCGCTGCCCGGAACCGGTGATGATGGTGCGTAAGACTGTGCGCCATATGCAGGACGGTGAAACCCTGTTGATTATCGCTGATGACCCGGCCACCACGCGTGATATCCCTGGCTTCTGCCGTTTTATGGAGCATACGCTGGTGGCTCAGAACACCGATGTTCTGCCGTATCAGTTTTTGCTGAAGAAAGGATTGTAAGGTGCGGGTCGGGCATGCCCGACCCCTGTGACAACCCGGCACATCCCAGTGGGCGATGCATGCCCGACACCCGGGACAATCCGGTACGTTGCGCTATCCTGTCGTGGCGATGGATGCCTGGCCTCTGGTATACCCCCGGAACGTTGCATTACTCCGTAGGGGCGAGGCATGCCTCGCCCAACGTTTACCCCGTTATTTCTTTCGTAACAACCGCAGTGCGTTAGCGGTCACTAACGCTGTCGCCCCCGAGTCTGCCAATACCGCGAGCCACAGTCCCGTTATCCCCAGTAACGTCGTCACCAGGAACAGCCCTTTCAGCCCCAGCGCCAACGCCACATTCTGGCGGATATTGGTATGGGTTGCGCGCGACAGGCGGATCATCGCGGCCAGGCCATTAAGCCGGTTATGGGTCAGTGCGGCATCGGCGGTTTCCAGTGCGACATCACTGCCGCTGCCCATTGCAATACCGATGGTAGCGGCCTTCATCGCCGGAGCATCATTAATGCCGTCACCGACCATTGCTACCGGCTGCTGCTGATTAAGCTGGCTGACCGCCGCGACTTTATCTTCCGGTAACAGGCCTGCGCGGTAGTCAATATTCAGCTCAGCGGCGATGGCCGCCGCCGCGCGCGGATTATCGCCCGTCAGCATCACGGCCTGGATGCCCAATGACTTCAGCTCGTCCAGTGCAGCTTTGGCATCGGCACGCAGCGTATCGCGCAGCGCGATGATTCCCAGCAGCTGCTGGCCATCATGCATCAGCACCACGGTATTGCCCGCGTTTTCCAGGGTTTCCACGTTCTCACGCTGCGGTGCCAGCAACGCTTCAGGCAGTTTTGATGGTGCGCAGATGGAAAGTAAGCGATCACTCACAACGGCTTCCACGCCGCTGCCCGCCAGGGCGCGTTGTGATTCGGCTCCAGGGATGGTCAGCTGTCGGTCTGTTGCCGCCGCCACAATCGCCAGCGCCAGCGGGTGGGAGGAACCCTGTTCAATGGCGGCAGCCGTTGCCAGTAACTGATCCTCATCCAGTGCGGCCAGCGGCAGAATAGCGGTGACCTGCGGTTTGCCTTCGGTCAGGGTGCCGGTTTTATCAAAGGCGATGGTACGTACGCTGCCCAGGTTTTCCAGCGCCGCACCGCCTTTAATTAATGCCCCCCGGCGTGCCGCAGCAGCCAACCCGGAGGTAATCGCCGCCGGGGTGGAAATCACCAGCGCGCACGGGCAACCGATCAGCAGCAGTGTTAATCCTTTATAGATCCACGGTTGCCATTCAGCCCCCATAAACAGCGGCGGTACCAGTACTACTGCCAGCGACAGTGCAATAATGGCCGGGGTGTAGATACGGCTGAAGCGGTCGAGGAAACGTTCAATAGGCGCGCGCCGCTCTTCGGCTTCTTCAATCAGATGCAGAATGCGGTCAATGGCACTTTTACCGGGTTCGGACACTACTTCCAGCTGCACCAGTCGATCCACGCTCAGGCAACCAGCGGCGATGGTTTCATTTTTCTGGCGTTCAACCGGCACTGACTCCCCGGTGAGGGCACTTTCATCAAAGCTGGCAAAAGCACTGAGCAGTTTCGCATCGGTGGGCAGCCGCGCACCGGCGGCCACCTCAATGACATCTCCGGGGCGTAACGCGTTCACCGCCACGTTTTCACGCAGACCTGAACGCAGGCGTAGCGCTGTATCCGGCTTGAGTGCCATCAGCGCAGTCACACCTTTGCGTGCACGCCCGGCGGCAAAGGACTCCAGCCGCTCTCCCAGCATAAACAACAGCAGTACCATCGCCGCTTCTGCGGTAGCGCCGATAAACAGTGCGCCGAGAGCCGCAACGGTCATCAGGGTTTCAATGCTGAATGGCGACCCGCTGCGCATCAGACGCAGGGCGCTGCGGCCAATCGGCCAGACGCCAACCAGTGTGGTCAGGGTAAAGGCCAGCGTGCCTGCCGGATGATTCAGGCTACTCAGCAGTGCACTTATCGCCATCAGTACAGCCAGCAGAATCAGGTTCACATTCTCCTGCCAGAAACTCTGTTCAACTTTAGGTGCGGTGGGAGCATCGCTGCGCTGTAATTGAAAACCGGCGCGAGCCACTGCCCGTTCAACGTCATCACGGATATCGCTGCTGGCATCGACCCGCAGTTTTTCGCTGGAAAATACCACGCGCGCCATGGCTACCTGAGGAAGTTGTTTTACTGCGGTTTCTACCTTGCGTGCGCAGGCCGGGCAGTCCATCCCTGTCACCAGCCAGCTAAAGCTTAAAGCGCCAGTGGGCCTGTCGCCCTCATCATCGGGGTCGTTCCCCGAACTGCAGGCTGCATCTTCACAACAGGGGGCATCAACGCTGGCTGCGCTGACAGCGGTGATTTTTTGAATAACGGGGCGCGGGCGGGTGCTGCATCCGTGCTGTTGACTGGCGTGGTGGTGACCACAACCACATGAAGAGTGCTGGTGCATAACGCCTCCTGACAGGTATCGGCGGGCACCAATGCCCGTCGATACCCATCTTACACTCTGGAGTGGACTCCAGAGTCAAGCGCTATACCCGTCATACTTCGAGCCTCAGGTGCGTTGGCTGCACCCGCTCACTCCAGTCACATAGTTATCTATGCTGCTGGAGACTATGAGCCTCATCCGTGAGGCTCACCCTGCGGGCTTGCCGCGTTACTCGGCCTGGCCTCGCCCCAGGAGGGCAGCGCGTTGCGCGGTTCAAAAAGGCTAAAGCCTTTTAGTCCTGAAACTCGAATTATTTAGGGTATGGTACAAATTACAGCCACAGGGCGCGCACAATCATAAAGTGACCGCCGAAATAGCAGGCGGCGATAATCGCACTGTCAGCGCTAAAGCGGCGGCGATAATGGCTGACTAACCAGACGATGTTACCCAGCAGCAGCAATATTGCTCCGGCCATCAGGGTAAAGGCATCTTCGGACGGCAGAACAAAATAACGTTCCGTCGCCAGCCAGACCATCAGCAGTGCCATACCGAAAAAGGTGCAGATCGGCCAGCGCAGTTCTTCCAGACGGCTCCAGATCGTGGCGATTACCACGCCACCGACGATCAACAGCACTAATGGGATGGGCCAGAACACACTGAGCGTCATCTGGCTGGCGAAGTAGAGGGTATAAAGCAGGTGCGACAGGAAGAAAGCACCGATGGCATACAGCATACGTTTGGTGGGCAGTAACGTGAGCGCATCACCCACCAGTGTTGCCAGTACGCCCAGCAGAATCAGGTAATCAGTGGTTGCCAGCACCGGAGCCTGCCACGCCCAGGCCAGCAGCAGCAACATGGTGACGGGTTTAAATACCCAGCGTTGCCACTGTGGGCCACGATAGGAGGCATCAACATACAGCCAGCCGGAAAAAAGAACCGCAAGGAATGACCAAATCATAAATTGTCCCTGTTGTTATAGATGAAAGTGATGCAACTTCACTCAGTCTAGGTGAAGGGGGGGTGATGTGACAATGAGAGGTCTCCGGTTGTATCCTGTTGCGCACGCGATGCACATACTCACCTTTTTACCTTCAGGAGGATGAAGAAAACATGAAGCCCCCTCTGATCTTTTTTATCGTACTGGCCGTGATCGCCATCTTAGCAACCCGTCAATTTATTAAGCAGCGGCGTGAAGTGGCGGTTAATGATGCTTCGCCGGTACGGTCTCTGGTGGTGGAAGTGAAATCCAAGCGAGAATACCCGGCACCGAACCGCCGTTCACGCCAGCGCGAACATATTCCGGTAGAGGATATGCGTTATGAAGCCTGGTTCCACCCGTTAAACGGGGCAGGTGATTTTAAGCTGGAGTTAACTGCCGGGGACTATCATCAGATCGATAAGGGCAGTAAAGGTGAGCTGAAGGTCAAAGGTTCACGCTTTATCAGTTTTGTGCCTGAGACAGCACCCTGATGCGATGCCGGAAAATGATCTTTCCGGCACACAGACTCCGAACTTGATGAGGGAACGCGGTGGGTTACTGCTTAGGAAAATTCTTCTTTTGCCAGGCCAGCAGTTCAAATACCCCGAAGAAAAACACTTTAATCTGCATCAGGCCGCTCAGTTTTTCTGCGCCTTTCGGTTGAGTGGTGCGCATCAGCACCAGTTGCAGACCATGCATAATCACCATGAAAAACAGCGCGACATTAACAAAGTACGTGAGCGGTTTCGGGAACGGGTGTACCACGTTAAGCAGTAAAAAGGCCCAGACGAACAGCATCAGCACGCGGCCTGCATTAATCAGCATTGGAAATCTCCTTGTCAACACGGTGACGAATATACAGGCGGTAGGCTACCTGTCCGGCAATTTTCTCGCGGTGAAGCTGCCAGTTTACCGGGACGGGCGGGATGCCGTGCTCCACTTCACTTTCAACATACACCAGCGCGCCATCGCTCAGCCAGCCGTTGCTCTCCAGTAACTGGGTGGTTTTCTCCAGCAGTCCCTGACGAAACGGTGGATCGATAAAGACCAGCTGATGTTCATCCCCTTTTTGCGCCAGAAATTGCAGGGTGTTGGTATTGACCACGCGTCCGCTCTTCGCTCCAAGGGTCGCGAGGTTTTTTTACAGCTGCTGTGCCACCGGGCGCTCCAGCTCCAGCAATGTGGCGCTGGCAGCATGGCGTGACAGTGCTTCCAGACCGAGTGCACCGCTCCCCGCATAGCAGTCGAGGCATTTTGCCTGCTGAATATCAGCGGCCAGCCAGTTGAACAGGGTTTCGCGTACCCGGTCAGTGGTCGGGCGCAGGCCCGCGCTGTCGGGAACCGGCAGCTTACGACCGCGCCACTGCCCACCAATAATACGTATTTGTCCTGCTGCGCCGCTGCGGGGTTTCTTATTCATCTTGCTGAACTCTTAATAATTTGTTGCATAGTTTAACGGGCTAACCGGGCGGAGGAAACGTAAAAAGGGTGCTGTGATGCGCTTGGCAGAAAGTGTTAGACTAAGAGATTAATTAACAGATTAATTTTCGTACCGGAACCGGAACGGTTTTCCCGCGAGGAGTGTGGTTGCACCATGGCAAAGAATAAAAAACGTGGCTTTTTTTCCTGGCTTGGTCTGGGGCGCGAAGAACAGACGCCACAGGAAGAAGTAAAAGAAACGTTATCACCGCAGCCCTCTGCCGATACGCCAGCGGAAGTGCCCCCTGCCGCTGACTCTGCCCCTGAAAACGCTCACAACGCCGAAACCGAAGCGGCTGCCCGTGCTGAAGCTGAAGCGACTGCCCGTGCTGAAGCTGAAGCGACTGCCCGTGCTGAAGCCGAAGCGGCTGCCCGTGCTGAAACCGAAGCGGCTGCCCGTGCTGAAACCGAAGCGGCTGCCCGTGCTGAAGCTGAAGCGGCTGCCCGTGCTGAAGCCGAAGCGGCAGCTCGTGCCGAAGCCGAAGCGGCTTCCCGTGCTGAAGCCGAAGTAGCTGCCCGTGCTGAAGCTGAAGCGACTGCCCGTGCCGAAGCCGAAGTAGCTGCCCGTGCTGAAGCCGAAGCGGCAGCCCGTGCTGAAGCCGAAGCGGCAGCCCGTGCTGAAGCCGAAGCGGCAGCCCGTGCTGAAGCCGAAGCGGCAGCCCGTGCCGAAGCCGAAGCGGCAGCCCGTGCTGAAGCCGAAGCGGCAGCCCGTGCTGAAGCCGAAGCGGCAGCCCGTGCTGAAGCCGAAGCGGCAGCCCGTGCTGAAGCCGAAGCGGCAGCCCGTGCCGAAGCCGAAGCGGCAGCCCGTGCTGAAGCCGAAGCGGCAGCCCGTGCTGAAGCCGAAGCGGCAGCCCGTGCTGAAGCCGAAGCGGCAGCCCGTGCTGAAGCCGAAGCGGCAGCCCGTGCTGAAGCCGAAGCGGCAGCCCGTGCTGAAGCTGAAGCGGCTGCCCGTGCCGAAGCCGAAGTGGCTGCCCGTGCTGAAGCCGAAGCGGCAGCCCGTGCTGAAGCCGAAGCGGCAGCCCGTGCTGAAGCCGAAGCGGCAGCCCGTGCTGAAGCCGAAGCGGCAGCCCGTGCCGAAGCCGAAGCGGCAGCCCGTGCTGAAGCCGAAGCGGCAGCCCGTGCTGAAGCCGAAGCGGCAGCCCGTGCTGAAGCCGAAGCGGCAGCCCGTGCTGAAGCCGAAGCGGCTGCCCGTGCCGAAGCCGAAGCGGCTGCCCTGGCCGCTGAGGTTATGGAAGAAGAACTTCAGCCAGTGGTGGAGCAAGTTCGCCCGACCAAAGAAGGTTTCTTTGCCCGTCTGAAGCGCAGCCTGGTCAAAACCCGTGAAAATCTGGGTTCTGGTTTCATCGGCCTGTTCCGTGGCAAAAAAATTGATGACGATTTGTTTGAAGAGCTGGAAGAGCAGCTGCTGATTGCGGACGTTGGCGTAGATACCACGCGTCGCATTATTGCCAGCCTGACGGCGCAGGCGAGCCGTAAGCAGTTACGTGATGCCGAAGCGTTGTACGGCCTGCTGAAAAGCGAAATGGCTGAGATTCTTGCTAAGGTTGAAGCGCCGCTGGATGTTACGGGGAAAACGCCGTTTGTTATCCTGATGGTCGGCGTCAATGGTGTGGGTAAAACCACCACTATCGGCAAGCTGGCGCGTCAGTTCCAGGCTGAAGGTAAATCCGTAATGCTGGCCGCAGGCGATACTTTCCGTGCCGCTGCCGTTGAGCAGTTGCAGGTGTGGGGAGAACGAAACAATATTCCCGTCGTGGCGCAGCATACTGGCGCAGATTCCGCCTCAGTGATCTTCGATGCCATCCAGGCTGCGAAGGCGCGCCACGTTGACGTGTTGATCGCCGATACGGCCGGGCGTTTACAGAATAAATCGCACCTGATGGAAGAGCTGAAAAAAATCACCCGCGTGATGAAGAAGCTCGACGACCAGGCGCCGCATGAGGTAATGCTGACAATCGATGCCAGCACCGGCCAGAATGCCATCAGCCAGACTAAACTGTTCCACGAGGCCGTCGGCCTGACCGGGATTACCCTGACCAAGCTTGACGGTACAGCGAAAGGTGGGGTGATCTTCTCGGTGGCAGATCAGTTCAACATTCCGATTCGCTACATCGGCGTTGGCGAAGGTATTGAAGATTTACGATCGTTTAAGGCTGACGATTTTATAGAGGCACTTTTTGCCCGAGAGGATTAAATTAGGATGATTCGCTTTGAAGAAGTCAGTAAGGCTTATCTCGGCGGTCGGCAAGCGCTGCAGGGGGTAGATTTTCATCTGCGTCCTGGCGAAATGGCGTTTCTGACCGGACATTCCGGGGCGGGGAAAAGTACCTTGCTGAAGCTGATCTGTGGCATTGAGCGCCCGAGTGCCGGGCATATCTGGTTTGGCGGCCACGACATCAGCCGTCTGAAAAGCCGTGAAGTCCCGTTTCTGCGCCGTCAGATCGGTATGATCTTCCAGGATCACCATCTGCTGATGGATCGCTCGGTGTATGACAACGTGGCGATCCCGCTGATTATCAGCGGGGCCAGCGGTGAAGATATTCGCCGTCGCGTTTCAGCCGCACTGGATAAAGTTGGCCTGCTCGATAAAGCAAAAAGCTTCCCGATTCAGCTGTCTGGCGGTGAACAACAGCGTGTGGGCATCGCCCGTGCGGTCGTCAACAAGCCCGCCGTTCTGCTGGCGGATGAACCAACCGGTAACCTCGATGAGGCATTATCAGAAGATATTCTGCGTCTGTTTGAAGAGTTCAACCGTGTGGGCGTCACCGTTCTGATGGCGACGCATGATATGGGACTGATTGGCAGCCGTCAGTATCGACTGATGACGCTAAACCAGGGACGTTTGCACGGAGGTCATCGTGGCGAATAAGCGCAATCCCCGCCCGGCAGCAGCCAAAGCGGTGAAGCAGAAGGTGCCATCTAAAAGCAAAGCGCTAAAAGGCGGATGGCAAGAGCAGTGGCGTTATGCAATGCATGGCTCACTCTCTGACATGTGGCGCCAGCCGCTGGCCACGTTGCTGACAGTAATGGTCATCGCCATTTCTCTGACGCTGCCCAGTGTCTGCTATATGGTCTGGAAAAATGTGAGTCAGGCGGCAGATCAGTGGTATCCCGCCCCGCAACTGACCGTTTATCTGAGCAAAACACTGGATAACGACGCCGCTGAAAATGTCGTGGCGCAGTTGAAAAAAGAAGAGGGCGTCGACAAAGTTAACTACCTGTCACGCGAAGAGGCGCTGGGCGAATTCCGTAACTGGTCTGGTTTTGGCGGTGCGATGGACATGCTGGAGCAGAACCCGCTGCCAGCGGTTGCGATCATTACGCCGAAGCTGAATTTCCAGAACTCATCCACCATGGATAGCCTGCGTGACCGCGTGTCAAAAGTGCAGGGTATTGATGAAGTGAAGATGGATGACAGCTGGTTTGCCCGCCTGGCGGCGCTGACCGGGCTGGTGGGACAGGTTGCATCAATGATTGGTATTCTGATGATTGTGGCTGTGTTCCTGGTGATTGGTAACAGCGTACGTCTCAGTATTTTTGCCCGGCGTGACACCATTAATGTGCAAAAGCTGATTGGTGCCACCGATGGTTTTATTCTGCGACCTTTCCTATACGGCGGCGCACTGTTGGGCTTCTGTGGTGCACTGTTGTCACTGGTGCTGTCTGAAGTGCTGGTGCTGCGGCTTGAGTCGGTGGTGGCTCAGGTGGCTTCTGTGTTTGGCACTACCTTCGGGTTGCACGGTCTGGCGTGGGATGAAAGCCTGCTGCTGCTGCTGATTGCCGCAATGATTGGCTGGGTGGCCGCGTGGCTGGCAACGGTACAACATTTACGCCGATTTACGCCTCAGTAACCCCTTTACACGTTTTTTTGATATAATCTTCCTCTGCTGCGTGAGAGTTTACCGCAGAGGAAGTTCATCAACTTGTCACTTCCCCCTGCGATTCTGCTCCTTTCATGCGCCGCATATTATGTGTAAAACCTCCACTAATCTGATTGAACTTTTGGGTGGTTTTAGCATCATAGTAGGCAGATTTAGACCCAAAGCTTCGCACAGATTGCTTTCGATTTTTGTCGGCAATTCGCGTAGTGTAGTCAGCGCGTCAGGGACTGGCGCTGTCACCACGCTTAACACAGAGAGGATTTGAATGACCAAAGAAATGCAAACTTTAGCTATTGCTCCCTTAGGCAACCTGGATGCGTACATCCGGGCAGCTAATGCCTGGCCTATGCTGACGGCAGAAGAGGAAAAAGCGTTGGCTGAACAGCTGCATTACCAGGGCGATCTGGAAGCAGCTAAAACGCTGATCCTGTCTCACCTGCGCTTTGTCGTTCATGTTGCTCGTAACTATTCTGGTTATGGCCTGCCGCAGGCAGACTTGATCCAGGAAGGTAACATCGGCCTGATGAAAGCTGTGCGCCGTTTTAACCCGGAAGTGGGGGTGCGCCTGGTGTCCTTTGCTGTGCATTGGATCAAAGCCGAAATTCATGAATACGTTCTGCGTAACTGGCGTATTGTGAAAGTTGCCACCACCAAAGCACAACGTAAGCTGTTCTTTAACCTGCGTAAAGCTAAGCAGCGTTTGGGCTGGTTCAACCAGGAAGAAGTCGAAATGGTGGCGCGTGAACTGGGCGTCAGCAGCAAAGACGTGCTGGAAATGGAATCGCGCATGGCCGCGCAGGACATGACCTTTGACCCAACGCCGGACGACGAAGGCGAAGGGCGTTCAATGGCGCCGATGCTCTACCTGCAGGATAAGTCTTCCGACTTTGCGAATGGTATTGAGGAAGATAACTGGGACGATCACGCGGCTGATAAGCTGAGTGATGCGATGCTGGGGCTGGACGAACGCAGTCAGCATATTATCCGCGCCCGCTGGCTGGACGACGACAACAAAACCACCCTGCAGGAGCTGGCCGATCAGTACGGCGTTTCCGCAGAGCGTGTGCGTCAGCTTGAAAAGAACGCCATGAAGAAACTGCGTCTGGCGATTGAAGCCTGATAGCACCTTCTGTCTGGACAGGCCTGTTGGCCCTGACGTTAAAAACCGCCTTTCGGGGCGGTTTTTTGTTTTCTGCTGGCGTGCAAAACAAGAAATTTCCCCGCCGCTGACGTAAAGTGAGGGTTTTAACCCTGAGCAAAGAGCAATTTTGTTCTACTACCCGGAATGAAAATGGACGCAAACGCCGCCCCCGAAGAGAAGGCCACGCTGTTTTGCTTCGAGGAATTTGATGGACTGAGCATGCTGGAGGCGAATTATCACCGCCGTCGTTTCCCGCGCCATGTGCATGAGACCTTCTGCGTTGGGGTGATAGAAACCGGCGCGCAGCGCTTCTGGCGATCCGGGGGAGACCATGTTGCGCCCAGCGGTGACATTATTCTGGTCAATGCCGATGAAGTGCACACCGGCTGTTCGGAAGTCGCTGGCGGCTGGTCGTATCGTGCAATTTATCCGCATCCCGACCTGTTTGCGCGGCTGGCGGCCGTGTCAGGCAGCGATGCAGGCCCGGTCCCGTGGTTTCCTGATGCGGTGCTGCACGATCCGGCACTCTCTGCTCAGCTGCGGCTGGCTTTCTCGCTGTTGCCGCAGCCGGGCAACAGCCTGCTGAAAGAGTCATTATTGCTGACGGCATTTTCCTGGTTGATGGTTCGTTACAGCCGGACGCGTCCCGCGACGCTGGTGATGCCCGAGGCTGGTCGGGCGCTGTTACCGGTGAAGGACTTAATGGCGGCGGCTCCAGAACAGAACTGGTCACTGCAACAGCTGGCCGATGTTGCCGGGCTCAGTCCGTGGCATTTTCTGCGTCAGTTTAAAAAGAGCACGGGTATGACGCCACACGCCTGGCTGGTGCAGGCACGCCTGCGTAAAGCACGTGAACGGCTAGGGCGCGGGGAAACGCTGGCTCAGGTCTCTACGCTGTGCGGATTCTCCGATCAGAGTCATTTCACTCGTCATTTCAAAAACTCCATGGGCGTCACACCCGGCGACTATCTGCGGGCAATAAAACCGGGAGCATCGCGCTAATTCCCCGCGCAATTTTATTCAATCCTTCATCCCGTCACGTCTTCACACTGCTCACTGATTTTATTCAGAGGAGCACATTATCTATGTCAGACACACTAAGTTCACCCCAGCCGCCGCAAGATGCTCATTGCTGGTCTGGCTTTTTTACCGGCGCAGTGAATATGCTGCCGCTGTGCCTGTCTGTGGTGCCCTGGGGGATACTGGCCGGATCGATGGCAGTGCAGTCCGGACTAACGTTACCGCAAAGCGTCGGGATGTCGGCGCTGGTCTTTGCCGGGGCGGCGCAGTTAGTCACGCTAGGCCTGCTGACCTCTGGCGCCGGAGTCACCACCATCGTACTGTCGGTGTTTTTCATTACCTCACAGCACTTTCTTTATGCGCTCAGCCTGCGCGATACCGTGTCGCGCTTTCCGGCCCGCTTCCGCCTGCCCACGGGCTTCCTGCTGTGTGATGAACTGTTCGCCCTGAGCAGTGGACAAAAGGCAGCACGATCCCTGACGCCGGGTTACCTGATCGGTGCCGGACTGACCTTTTACCTCTGCTGGAATCTGTTCAGTCTGGCCGGAATATTACTGGCGGCCTCGATCCCCGATCTGTCGCGTTATCATCTTGATTTCTCGATTGTCGCGACCTTTATTACCCTTGTGGTGCCGATGATAAAGCGCCTCAGCGTACTGGCTGGTGTACTGAGTTCACTGGTGCTGTCGATGGTCTTCAGCCTGATGCAGGTCGACGGGGCGGTGATGCTGGCGGGATTAACGGGTATGGCGATAGCGGTGATGGTGGCGCGTGCCCGGGGAGAAGTGCAATGAGCTGGCTACTGTTGCTCAGCCTGGCAGGGTTGGTGTTTTTCAATCGTTATCTGTTTCTGGAGCCGCGCGTGCCTGTCCGGTTACCGACGCCGTTGCGCCAGGCGCTAAACTATTCCGCCCCTTGTCTACTGACGGCAATCTGTGGGCCGATCATTTTGCTGCAAGACGGTATGCTGCGCAGTCTGCCGGATAACCCTTACCTGTCAGGTGCCGTTGTTGGGGTGGTTATCGCGGCATGGGTAAGAAATATGATTTTCAGCGTGCTGCTGACCCTGCTGGCGTTTTATCTGCTCTGCTGGCTGTTATAAGCCCACTCACCGTTCTGCTGTGTAAACCCGGCCGCCTGCATAAAGGCGGCTATGACCACGGAGTCTGAGGTGCCATCCCCGGCAACCGACCAGTGCTGTACTGCCGGGTTTTGTGCCAACACCTCTTCTACTAAGTAAAGGCCGACACCGCGTCTGCGGGTAACTTCACGCACATCGAGCTGCGATAATCGCCCCTCACTGGCCGTGATCTCGACGTTAACGGCTGCCAACAGCCGATCGTTAAAGCGTGCCGCATACAGTTGATGTTGTTCGTTCAGTGTGGCTTCCAGCACCTGAGTCTCAAGCTCAGGCCAGATTTTTTTTAAATCACTGCGATCCTGCTCTGAGAACTGTTGCAGGCGGATGATAGTCAGTTTCATCGGAATAACCCGTACGTGAGAAAGGCATATTGTAGCGAAGTTGACCATACTATAACGTGTTAGTTTTTGCGTACAAAAACGAGGCGATGTGTTGAGTCTCTGTCCTTTATGCCGAGTAAATCATTGTTGATGATTTATCAGCCAGCATAAACTCCTGGGTATTCGGCTAAAATGCCACCGTTCGTGTTAGTGAATTGTCCTGTGGCTCCCGCTATTTACTGAATATGTCAGTTGATTTACAGCAGAATATTCCTGTTTAATAACCTGAAATTTAAAGCCTTATTCATAAAAAATGCCGGTAATCACTCTAACTCGTTCTTAGTTAAGCGTTTATCGCTGATTACATGGCACATAATAAATAGTAACCACAACAGATGGGGTAGTTCGGATGAAAATGAGTAAAGGTAGTGCGTTCCTGGCGGGCTGTGTTGCCCTGGCAATGAGCCATGCAGCAATGGCAAAAGACATCAAAGTGGCCATCGTGGGTGCGATGTCCGGCCCGGTGGCCCAGTATGGCGACATGCAGTGGACAGGTGCGCAGCAGGCCATTGCCGATATCAACGCTAAAGGCGGTGTTAACGGCGACAAACTGGTCGCAGTGAAGTATGACGACGTTTGCGATCCTAAGCAGGCGGTTGCAGTCGCCAACAAAGTGATTAACGACGGTATCCGTTACGTCATCGGCCACCTGTGCTCTTCTTCTACCCAGCCTGCTTCTGATATCTATGAAGATGAAGGCGTGCTGATGATTACCCCGGCAGCAACCGCACCAGACCTGACCAGCCGTGGCTATAAGCTGATTATGCGTACGACCGGTCTTGACTCTGACCAGGGTCCGACCGCCGCAAAATACATCCTGAGTGAGATTAAACCGCAGCGTATTGCCGTGGTTCACGATAAGCAGCAGTACGGTGAAGGCCTGGCGCGTTCCGTACAGGACAGCCTGAAAAAAGCGGGCGGCAACGTGGTGCTGTTTGAAGGTGTGACCGCAGGCGACAAAGATTTCTCTACGCTGGTGGCGCGTTTGAAGAAAGACAACGTCGACTTCGTCTATTTTGGCGGTTACCACCCGGAAATGGGTCAGATCCTGCGCCAGGCACGTGCGGCCGGTCTGAAAACCCAGTTTATGGGCCCGGAAGGTGTGGGTAACGCTTCCCTGTCGAACATCGCGGGTGCGGCTTCCGAAGGGATGCTGGTGACGCTGCCAAAACGTTATGACCAGGTGCCTGCCAACAAACCTATCGTTGATGCGCTGAAAGCGAAAAAAGAAGACTCTACAGGTCCATTCGTCTGGACAACCTACGCTGCCTTGCAGTCACTGGCCGCCGGTATGGAGCGCAGCAAGAGCGCAGAGCCGGAAGCTATCGTGAAAAACCTGAAAGAAGGCGCAGCAGTACCAACGGTGATGGGTGACCTCAACTGGGATGAGAAGGGCGATCTGAAAGGCTTCGAGTTTGGTGTATTCAAGTGGCACGCTGACGGCTCTTCCACTGCCGTGAAATAAACCAGGCTGCGGGTCAGGCGTGCCTGGCCCCTACGGAATAATGCAGATCCGTGGGGTAACCCGGTGAATCCCCGGAATAACGGGGATCCTTGGGGTAGCTCAGCGCATCCCCGTAGGGGGCGGGCGGGCCCGGCCCTTTGTCGTTTTCATCCACCTGCACCCGCTGTGCAGGTGGATTCGTAAGGTATTAAGGTATGTCCGAGCAGTTTCTCTATTTCTTGCAGCAAATGTTCAACGGTGTGACGTTGGGCAGCACCTATGCGCTGATCGCCATTGGTTACACCATGGTGTACGGCATCATCGGCATGATTAACTTTGCCCACGGCGAAGTGTATATGATCGGCAGCTACGTCTCGTTCATCGTCATCGCCGCATTGATGATGATGGGGATTGATGCCAGCTGGTTGCTGATTGGCAGCGGCTTCGTTGTCGCCGTGGTGATCGCCTCCTGTTATGGCTGGAGTATTGAGCGCGTGGCGTATAAGCCTGTGCGATCGTCCAAGCGCCTGATTGCCCTGATCTCCGCCATCGGGATGTCAATCTTCTTACAAAACTACGTCAGCCTGACCCAGGGCTCGCGCGATCTCGCGCTGCCAAGTCTGGTGACCGGACAGTGGACGATTGGCGAAAGCAATGGCTTTGCAGCGACCATTTCCACCATGCAGATCGTGATCTGGAGCGTGACGTTCCTCGCCATGCTGGCGCTGACGATATTTATCCGCTACTCACGTATGGGCCGTGCCTGTCGCGCCTGTGCTGAAGATCTGAAAATGGCCAGCCTGCTGGGCATTAACACCGACCGGGTGATCTCACTGACCTTCGTGATTGGTGCGGCAATGGCGGCGGTGGCCGGCGTGCTGCTGGGCCAGTTCTACGGCGTGATCAGCCCTTATATCGGTTTTATGGCCGGGATGAAAGCCTTCACCGCTGCCGTGCTGGGTGGCATCGGGAGCATTCCCGGTGCAATGATCGGTGGCCTGATTCTGGGGATTGCAGAAGCCCTGACCTCCGCCTACCTCAGCACGGAATATAAAGATGTAGTGTCGTTCGCGCTGCTGATTGTGGTGCTGCTGGTGATGCCTACCGGTATTCTTGGTCGTCCGGAGGTTGAGAAAGTATGAAAAAGCTCAACCTGCTTAACGCCCTTGTCTCATCGCTGATGCTATTGGTGTTGGCGGCATTCTTTATGGGAATGCGGCTGGATCTCGATGGCACCAAACTGGTGGTTAATAACGCGGGCAACGTGCGCTGGAACTGGATTGCGCTGGGCTGTGGTGTGGTGTTTTTGTTCCAGCTGCTGCGCCCGCTGGTGCAGAGCAGCCTGAAAAAAGTCTCCGGTCCGTCGCTGGTCCTGCCGGGGATTGATGGTTCAACCCCGAAGCAAAAACTGTTTCTGCTGGCTTTAATTGTTGCCGCCGCCGTGTGGCCGTTCCTGGTGTCACGCGGCACGGTGGATATCGCCACCCTGACGCTGATTTACGTCATGTTGGGCCTTGGCCTGAACGTGGTGGTGGGGCTGTCGGGGTTGCTGGTGCTGGGTTATGGCGGTTTTTATGCCATCGGTGCTTACACCTTTGCGCTGCTCAACCACTACTATGGCCTGGGGTTCTGGGAGAGCCTGCCGCTGGCAGGTCTGGTCGCTGCGGCGTTTGGTCTGCTGCTGGGCTTCCCGGTACTGCGTCTGCGCGGTGACTATCTGGCGATTGTTACCCTCGGTTTCGGTGAAATCGTGCGTATTCTGCTGCTGAACAATACAGAGATTACCGGTGGCCCGAACGGCATCAGCCAGATCCCGAAACCTTCTCTTTTTGGGCTGGAGTTTAACCGCAGCGCACGTGACGGCGGTTGGGATACGTTCCATAACTTCTTCGGCCTGAAGTATGACCCGAGCGACCGTATTATCTTCCTGTATATGGTGGCGCTGCTGCTGGTGGTGATCACGCTGTTTGTGATCAACCGTCTGCTGCGTATGCCGCTGGGCCGCGCGTGGGAAGCCCTGCGTGAAGATGAGATTGCCTGCCGCTCGCTGGGCCTCAGCCCAACGCGCATCAAGCTGACCGCCTTCACCATCAGTGCGGCCTTTGCCGGTTTCGCTGGCTGCCTGTTTGCCGCCCGTCAGGGCTTTGTCAGCCCGGAATCCTTCACCTTTGCCGAGTCGGCGTTTGTGCTGGCGATCGTGGTACTGGGCGGCATGGGATCGCAGTTTGCCGTGATTCTTGCCGCGATCCTGCTGGTGGTGTCACGTGAACTGATGCGCGATCTTAACGAGTACAGCATGCTGGTGCTCGGTGGCTTAATGGTATTGATGATGATCTGGCGTCCACAGGGGCTGTTACCGATGAAGCGCCCGCATCTGAAGTTGAAAACGGCAGAAAAAGGAGACCAGGCATGACTCAGCCTCTGTTATCCGTTAATGGCCTGATGATGCGTTTTGGTGGTTTGCTGGCCGTCAATAATGTGGAACTGGAGCTGCGCCCGCAGGAAATCGTCTCGCTTATCGGCCCGAATGGCGCTGGTAAAACCACGGTGTTTAACTGCCTGACGGGGTTCTATCGCCCGACGGGTGGCTCCATCACGCTGGGGGACAAGCAGCTTGCGGGTCTGCCCGGGCAGAAAATCGCACGCATGGGGATTGTCCGTACCTTCCAGCATGTGCGCCTGTTCCGCGAGATGACGGTGATTGAAAACCTGCTGGTTGCCCAGCATCAGCACCTGAAAAGCGGCGTGTTCTCGGGTCTGTTGAAAACGCCAGCCTTCCGCAAAGCGGAAAGCGAAGCGCTTGATCGCGCAGCCACCTGGCTGGACCGTGTCGGGTTGCTGGCGCTGGCTAACCGCCAGGCGGGTAACCTCGCTTACGGGCAGCAACGCCGTCTTGAGATCGCCCGCTGCATGGTGACGCGTCCGGAAATCCTGATGCTGGATGAACCGGCAGCCGGCCTGAACCCGAAAGAAACTCACGAACTGGATGAGCTGATTGCGGAACTGCGCAACCAGCACAACGTTTCGGTACTGTTGATTGAACATGATATGAAACTGGTAATGGGTATTTCTGATCGTATTTACGTGGTCAACCAGGGAACGCCGCTGGCTAACGGTACGCCGGATGAGATCCGTAATAACCCGGACGTGATCCGTGCTTATCTGGGAGAAGCATAATATGAGTCAGGCTATGCTTTCCCTGAATAATATCAGTGCGCATTACGGCAAAATACAGGCGTTGCACAATGTCAGTCTGCATATTAATCAGGGCGAAATTGTCACCCTGATTGGTGCGAACGGTGCGGGTAAAACCACCATTCTCGGGACGCTGTGCGGGGAACCGCGTGCCACCGAGGGGTCAATTACCTTCGACGGTAAAGACATTACCGACTGGCAGACGGCGCGTATTATGCGTGAGGCGATTGCCATTGTGCCGGAAGGGCGTCGCGTCTTCTCGCGTATGACGGTGGATGAGAATCTGGCAATGGGCGGTTTCTTTGCCGAGCGTCAGCAGTATCAGCAGCGCATCAAACGTGTGTATGAGCTGTTCCCCCGTCTTTATGAGCGCCGTGTACAGCGTGCCGGCACCATGTCTGGCGGTGAACAGCAGATGCTGGCCATTGGCCGTGCGCTGATGAGCCAGCCGCGTCTGTTGCTGCTGGACGAGCCATCGCTGGGCCTGGCCCCGATCATTATCCAGCAGATTTTCGACACCATCGAACAGCTGCGTCAGGAAGGCATGACGATTTTCCTCGTTGAACAGAATGCCAACCAGGCGCTGAAGCTGGCCGACCGGGGCTACGTGCTCGAAAACGGTCATGTGGTGCTGGAAGATACCGGGGCTGCGTTGTTGGCCAATGAAGCGGTACGTAGTGCGTATTTAGGCGGTTAATGTCCGGGGCGGGCATGCCAGTAAAACAGGGCGGGCATGCCCGACCCCTACGTTATCCGTTGGGGCGAGGCATGCCTCGCCCGATATCAATAATGCATCCCCGACCGTCACCTCGCTGTCACCTCACTGTCATAACTTCGTTATTTTTCTGTCATTTTCGCATGTCATGTTACCTCCCGACTCAAAGAATGCGCGATAACGCGCCTTACAACACCGGGTACAGGAAACCGACATGTCATCAATCGCCTTTCGTCATACCGCACTTAGCGTGGTACTGGGACTGACTCTTAGCGCCAATGCGCTGGCCGCCACTGAGATCCCATTCTGGCACTCAATGGAAGGTGCGCTGGGTGAAGAAGTTAACTCGCTGGCCACCCGCTTTAACGCAGAAAACCCTGACTATAAAATCGTGCCAACCTACAAAGGTAACTACGAGCAGAGCATGTCAGCGGGTATTGCTGCCATTCGTTCTGGCAAAGCCCCAGCGATTTTGCAGGTGTACGAAGTCGGTACGGCCACGATGATGGCATCGAAAGCGATTGTTCCGGTCAATGAAGTGTTTAAAAACGCGGGCATTGCGATGGATCCGAAGCAGTTTGTGCCCGCCGTGGCGGGCTATTACAGCGATTCCAAAGGCCAGCTGATCTCCCAGCCTTTTAACAGCTCTACCCCGGTGCTGTACTACAACAAAGACGCCTTTAAAAAAGCCGGCCTTGACCCAGAGCAGCCGCCAAAAACCTGGCAGGATCTGGCGAAATATACGGAAGCACTGCGTAAAGCGGGCATGACCTGTGGTTACGCCAGCGGCTGGCAGGGCTGGATCCAGATTGAGAACTTCAGCGCCTGGCATGGTCTGCCCGTTGCCACCAAAAACAACGGTTTTGACGGCACTGACGCGGTACTGGAATTCAACAAACCGACGCAGGTTCGCCACATTGCCCTGTTGGAAGAGATGAATAAGAAGGGTGATTTCACCTACTTCGGCCGTAAAGATGAATCCACCGCCAAGTTCTATAACGGCGACTGTGCCATCACCACCGCCTCTTCCGGCTCGTTGGCGGATATCCGTAGCCACGCCAAGTTCAACTACGGCGTAGGCATGATGCCGTACGATGCAACCGTGCCGAACGCGCCACAGAACGCCATCATCGGTGGGGCCAGCCTGTGGGTCATGAAAAACAAAGATGCAGAAACCTACAAAGGCGTCGCCAAGTTCATGCAGTTCCTGGCGAAACCAGAAATTGCTGCTGAATGGCACCAGAAAACCGGTTACCTGCCGATCACCACGGCCGCGTATGAGCTGACCAAACAGCAGGGTTTCTATGACAAGAATCCGGGTGCAGACATTGCGACGCGTCAGATGCTGAACAAAGATCCACTGCCGTTCACCAAAGGGATGCGTCTGGGCAATATGCCGCAGATCCGTACCGTGGTGGATGAGGAGCTGGAAAGCGTCTGGACGGGCAAGAAAACCCCGCAGGCGGCACTGGATAGCGCCGTTGAACGTGGTAATCAACTGCTGCGTCGTTTCGAACAACAGACCAAATAACGTAGACGCATGTAGGGGTGGATCCCCGATCCGCCCATCAGGGCCGACCAGAACAGCGGTCGGCCCCTGTGACGTTTTTCGCACGAGATAAACCTTTATGTCCCAACCTCGTCCCGTATTTCGCGCCAAAGCACTGCCCTACCTGCTGGTGCTGCCACAGCTGTTAATCACGATCATTTTCTTCCTCTGGCCCGCGGGCGAAGCCCTGTGGTACTCGGTCCAAAACGTCGATCCTTTCGGCATCTCCAGCACGTTTGTCGGACTGGAAAACTTTATTCGCCTGTTTAGCGACAGCTACTACCTTGATTCCTTCTGGACCACGCTGGTGTTCAGCGGTCTGGTCACCGTAATTGGTCTGGTGGTGTCACTGTTATTTGCTGCGCTGGTCGACTACGTGCTGCGCCTTAAACGCTTTTATCAGACGCTGATGCTGCTGCCTTATGCGGTGGCCCCTGCGGTGGCGGCGGTGCTGTGGATGTTTCTGTTCAGCCCCGGCCTCGGTCTGATTACCCATTTCTTAGGACTGCTGGGTTACAGCTGGAACCACGCGCAAAATAGCGGCCAGGCGATGTTCCTGGTGGTATTGGCCTCGATCTGGCAGCAAATGAGCTACAACTTCCTGTTCTTTTTTGCGGCGTTGCAGTCCATTCCGAAATCCCTGGTGGAGGCGGCCGCGATTGACGGCGCAGGCCCGGTGCGGCGTTTCTTCAGCCTGTCGTTGCCGCTGATCGCCCCGGTGGGTTTCTTCCTGGTGGTCGTGAATCTGGTGTACGCCTTCTTCGATACCTTCCCGGTGATTGATGCCGCCACGGGCGGTGGCCCGGTACAGGCGACGACGACGCTGATTTATAAAATTTACCGTGAAGGCTTTGCCGGTCTGGATCTCTCCTCGTCCTCTGCGCAGTCCGTGGTGCTGATGGTGCTGGTGATTATTCTGACGGTGATTCAGTTCCGCTATGTCGAGAAGAAGGTGCGCTACCAATGATCGAAAACCGACGCGGGCTGGATATTTTCAGCCATACCCTGCTGGGCCTCGGTATCCTCACCGTGCTGTTCCCGCTGTATGTGGCGTTTATTGCCGCCACTCTCAGTACGGAACAGGTGTTTCAGGTGCCGATGCCGCTCATCCCCGGTACGCACCTGTGGGATAACATTTCCAGTATCTGGACCCACGGCGTGGGGCAAAACAGCGCGCCCTTCAGCACCATGCTGTTTAACAGCCTGATCATGGCGCTGGCGATCACCACCGGAAAAATTACCGTCTCTATGCTGTCGGCTTTTGCGCTGGTGTGGTTCCGCTTCCCGCTGCGTAACCTGTTTTTCTGGATGATTTTTATCACCCTGATGCTGCCGGTTGAGGTGCGTATTTTCCCGACGGTGGATGTGATCGCCGACCTCAATATGCTCGATAGCTACAGCGGGTTAACTCTGCCACTGATGGCGTCGGCCACCGCCACGTTCCTGTTCCGTCAGTTCTTTATGACGCTGCCTGATGAACTGATGGAGGCTGCACGTATTGATGGTGCCAGCCCGATGCGCTTCTTCTGGGACATCGTACTGCCGCTGTCGAAAACCAATCTGGCAGCGCTGTTCGTCATCACCTTTATCTACGGCTGGAACCAGTACATGTGGCCGTTGCTGATTGTCAGCGACAGCAAACTGGGGACGGCAGTCGCGGGGATCCGCAGCATGATTGCCACCGGTGATGCGGCAACCCAATGGAACCTGGTGATGGCGGCGATGATCCTCACGCTGATCCCACCGGTAGTGATTGTTTTAGTGATGCAGCGCGCCTTTGTTCGCGGTCTGGTTGAGAGTGAGAAATAACGATGGCAGGTGTAAGACTTCAGGCAGTAACGAAATCCTACGATGGGATAAACCCGATTATTCAGCCGCTGGATGTCTCAATCCGCGACGGTGAGTTTATGGTGATGGTCGGGCCAAGCGGCTGTGGAAAATCGACACTGCTGCGCATGGTGGCCGGGCTGGAACGGGTGACCAGCGGAGATATCTATATTGATACCCGCCGTGTGACCGAAGAGGAGCCAAAAGATCGCGGTATCGCGATGGTATTCCAAAACTATGCACTCTACCCGCATATGAGCGTGGAAGAGAATATGGCCTGGGGCCTGAAAATTCGCGGTATGGGCAAAGAACAGATCCGCCAGCGCGTGCTGGAGGCGGCACGCAGCCTGGAGCTGGAGGCACTGCTGAAACGCCGCCCGCGTGAGCTGTCCGGTGGGCAGCGCCAGCGTGTGGCGATGGGGCGCGCCATTGTGCGGGAACCAGCGGTATTTCTGTTTGATGAACCGTTGTCTAACCTGGATGCCCGGCTGCGTGTGCAGATGCGTCTGGAGCTGCAGCAGCTGCATCGTCGTCTGAACACCACCAGTCTGTACGTGACCCATGACCAGGTAGAAGCGATGACGCTGGCGCAGCGGGTGATGGTGATGAATAAAGGCGTGCTGGAACAGCTCGGTACGCCGGTGGAAATTTATGAGCGCCCGGCCACGCGTTTTGTCGCCAGCTTTATTGGTTCCCCGGCGATGAACCTGTTGGAAGGGCAGGTGAATGCTGACGGCTCACGTTTTAATCTCAGCGACAGTATGGCGCTTCCCCTGAGCGTGCCGAAGGCAAAATGGGCCGATCGCGCATTGACGATGGGCGTTCGTCCGGAGCATATTGAACTCTCTTCCCGGCAGGACGGCGGCATTCCACTGGTGGTGGATACGCTGGAAATGCTGGGAGCGGATAACCTTGCACACGGCCGCTGGGGCAATAATAAACTGGTGGTGCGCCTGCCACATTCGGTGCGACCTGAGATGGGCAGCACGCTGTGGCTGCATCTGCCGCCGCAGTCATTGCACTTCTTTGACCCTCATGGACAACGGATCGACTAATGAATAAGACCTGGCCATACCCGCCCATTGTTGCCCATCGCGGCGGCGGGAAACTGGCGCCGGAAAATACCCTGGCCGCTATCGATATCGGTGCGCAACTGGGCCACCGGATGATTGAGTTTGATGCCAAACTGTCGCAGGACGGTGAAATTTTCCTGCTGCATGATGACACCCTTGACCGTACCAGCAACGGCTGGGGTGTGGCAGGGCAGTTGCCGTGGGACAAGCTGGTCCAGTTGGATGCCGGTAGCTGGTTTGGTAGCGCGTTCACCGATGAGCGCCTGCCGCTGCTGGCTGATGTCGCGGCACGCTGCCGCCAGCATCGTCTTATGGCGAATATCGAAATTAAACCCACCACCGGTCTGGATGCAGAAACCGGGCGGGTGCTGGCGCTGGCGTCAAGGATGATGTGGCAAGGGCAGGTGATGCCGCTGCTGTCATCGTTCTCGTATCAGGCGCTGGAAGCGGCACAGCAGGCGGCACCGGAGCTGCCACGTGGGCTGCTGCTGGATGAGTGGGATGACAACTGGCAGGCGCTGACCACCACGCTGGACTGCGTGTCGATTCACCTGAATCATAAGCTGCTGGATAAGGCGCGCGTTGCACTGCTGAAACAGGCCGGGCTGCGTATTCTGGTGTATACGGTTAACAACCCGGATCGGGCGCGTGAGCTGTTGCAGTGGGGCGTGGATGCGATCTGCACCGACCGCATTGATGTGATTGGACCGGATTTCCGCTGAATAGCGGGTCGGGCATGCCCGACCCCTACGAATCGTGTGATTGATTGGGCATCGCGCTGTACGGTTTTATGTAGGTGCGAGGCATGCCCGCCCCCTACAAATCGTGTGACCGATGGGATTTATGTAGGGGCGCGGCATGCCTCGCCCTGAGCGTCAATTCTGTGGCAGCTGTTTCACCTGACCCTCTTTGGTGCGCTGGGCCGCACTGTCACGCTGCTCCTGCATTTTCCGCTGCAAATCCTGCTGCTGACGCTGTTGATCCTGCTGGAGTTTCAGCTTCTGCTGCGACTGCTGGTTCTGCATATTTTGCTGCAAACGCTGCGTGCTGGGATTGTAGCCCGGCTGTTGTGGGTTGCTGTTATTGCTGTTGTTGCTCAGCATGTTCGCCATACCGGTTAACGGCAAAATGGCGGCAAAGATAACTAACCATTTCATTTTCATTTTTATTCCTCCGTGTTACTGCCTTAAGTCTACTTCAGCCACAAGCCCTGCACGCCAGGAGTGTTCCTGATTTGCGTTAAAATTCGCCTTTCATCCATTTTTGTGCATATTTATCAAAGGCAAACATAACGTAAATATAATTAAAGGATGTAACAATGATGACACAAGCTACTCTGAAGCGCCTGTCGTGGTCGCTGTTAGCCGGGTTACTGGTGTGGCAGGGGGCAGGTGCTGCTCCCACTGCGCCGCCTGTTTCTTACGGGGTTGGGGCGGACACCTTCCATCCGGTGAAAGCGCAGCACGGTATGGTCGCTTCGGTGGATGCAACGGCGACAGAGGTTGGGGTGAAAATCCTCGAACAGGGCGGAAATGCGGTGGATGCGGCTATCGCCGTGGGTTATGCGCTGGCGGTGACGCATCCACAGGCAGGGAATCTCGGCGGCGGGGGTTTTATGCTGTTGCGCACCGCGTCCGGTAATACCACCTCGATTGATTTTCGCGAGATGGCTCCGGTACACGCCAGCCGCGATATGTTCCTGGATGCGGCGGGCAACGCCGACAGCAAAAAATCACTGACTTCCCATCTTGCCTCCGGCGTGCCGGGAACGGTGGCAGGATTTTCACTGGCCAGTCAGAAATATGGCACGCTGCCGCTGAGTACCTTAATCAAACCGGCACTTGAGCTGGCACGTAAAGGCATCGTGGTGAACGACTCGCTGGCGGATGACCTGAACGTTTACGGTAAAGAGGTGCTGGTAGGGCATGCGAACAGTAAAGCCATCTTCTTTAAAGCCGACGGTACGCCTTATCTCAAAGGCGAAAAGCTGGTGCAACGCAATCTGGCACGCAGCCTCGAACTGATTGCACAGCAGGGACCGGATGCCTTCTATAAAGGCAAAATTGCCGATGAGATCGCAGGCGAGATGCAGCAGCACGGTGGGCTTATCAGCAAAACGGACCTGGCGAACTACCGTGCGATCGAGCGCAAGCCGATCAGCGGCACCTACCGTGGCTATGAAGTCTTCTCGATGCCGCCACCCTCATCAGGCGGCATTCATATTGTGCAGATCCTCAATATTCTGGAAAACTTTGACCTGGCGAAGATGGGATTTGGCAGCGCAGATGCCATTCAGGTGATGGCGGAAGCAGAAAAATATGCCTATGCCGATCGCTCGGAATATCTGGGCGATCCGGATTTCGTCAAGGTGCCGTGGCAGGCGCTGACCAGCAAAGCGTATGCTAAATCGCTGGCGCAGCAGATTGATGTCGCCAAAGCGCGCCCTTCCGCGGAGATTAAACCCGGTAAGCTGGCCCCGTATGAAAGCAATCAGACCACGCACTTCTCGGTGGTGGATAAAGACGGCAATGCGGTAGCGGTTACCTACACGTTGAACACCAATTTCGGCAGCGGAATTGTCGCCGGTAACAGCGGCATTCTGCTGAATAATGAGATGGACGACTTCTCCGCGAAACCGGGAACGCCAAACGTTTACGGGCTGGTGGGCGGTGAAGCCAATGCGGTACAGCCTTACAAGCGCCCGCTCTCTTCCATGTCGCCGACCATTATCGCTAAAGACGGGAAAACCTGGCTGGTAACGGGCAGTCCGGGCGGGAGCCGCATCATCACTACTGTGCTGCAAATGGTCGTGAACAGCATTGATTTCGGAATGAACGTCGCCGAAGCCACCAACGCGCCGCGCTTCCATCATCAATGGTTACCGGATCAGCTACGTGTAGAGAAAGGCTTCAGCCCGGATACACTGAAACTGTTGAGCCAGAAGGGGCAGAATGTGAAGGTGATGTCTGCCATGGGCAGCACGCAGAGCATTATGCTGGGGCCGGACGGGATGCGTTACGGTGCGTCAGATCCGCGCACCATTGATGATTTAACCGCGGGGTATTGATGTGATGCGGGCCGACCAGGAAACAACCGGTCGCCCCGCGGAAAATCACGCCTGACGTTTCTGCACGTGCTCGCTTAACTGCTGATCAAAGTGCACTTCCGACCATCCCTCCTGTAATGCCTGCAACAGCAGCGCCTGCTGCGTCTGTGGCACCAGTCCGCCCAGCGGTGGATCGGTATCCAGATTGGTCGGGAACGAATAGCCCTCTGCCGCAGCGGCAATCACCGCATGACGCTGTTCTGTCTCCAGCTGGCGCTGACGCAGAGCGGGATAGAGGCTCAGCAGTACTTTGACGTGGTTGACCTTCTCCATGGTTTTGCCAAAGCTGGAAGAGACCTGGAGCAGGTTGGCCGTGCGGATATGATCTGCCGTGGTGTTATTACCTGCCGCATGGAACAGCGCCGGGTTGAAGAACAGCCCGTCGCCTTTTTGCAGCGGTAGCTGAATCGCATGCTGCTGGAAGTATTCAATAAATTTGGGCTGGCGCCAGGCCAGATACCCGCCCTCATACTGATGGGAAAAGGGCAGCAACTGGGTTGGGCCAGATTCCAGCGGCATCTCCGTATGCGCTACCGCGCCTTGCAGGGTGAGATACTGCGACAGGATCTGTAAAGGCAGCGGGAAGCGGGCCACAACCTCATTACTCTGGAAACCCAGATGATAATCGCGGTGTGGCTGCTGTGCTTTACCGCCCGGCCGTACCTGATTCACCTGTGCGGTGATCTCATAGCCCGGCCCGACCCAGCTTTCGCAGATCAGCGCCAGCAGGGGATTTCCGTAGTAATCGATAAAGGCATCGGCATCGCGTTCTGCCACTTTTTGCAGGGCATTCCAGATGCGTCCATTGCTGCCAGCCCTGGCAAAATGATCGCCGCCGCCGCCGGAGGCCGCCTCATCACGCAGGATCTCCTCAAACAACTGACTGCTGCGGTCGACGGCCGCCAGATCGCGGTACAGCCCTTTAACAACAAATACGCCAGGCCCGGATGAGAGCGCCCGATGCAGTTCACTGAGCACCGACTGGCGATCGTCACGGGCGGCATTGATCAGCGACTCAGCCTGATAAATCAAAACATTCCGTTGTGCGCCGTGCGCCAGCGGGTAATCCTGTTGATGCAGGGTCTGCTGTGATACGGTGGCGAAATCATCCAGCGAAAGCTGTGCTTCATTGAGATAGATTGCGTTCATAACCGGTCGCTCCTTACAGGGCCAGTATCTGCTGAGGCTGTGGTGCACCATCATCACCGCAGCCCACCACGTTCTGATCAAAATCGATGACGGCACCGGTCATCATCCCGGACTCTTCAGAGAGTAAAAATGCCACGCCACGGGCCACTTCCCGGGGCTTCAACAGTCGGCCAAAGGGCTGCTCGCGTTCGGCTTTTTCCAGCCAGTCGTCGCTCGCCTGGTGATACTGCTTCTGGATGTCATCTTCGTGTGGTGTATCCATCCAGCCAATATTCAGGCCGTTAACGCGAATGCGGTTGCGCATGGCGCTGAAAGCAACGTTTTTCGTCAGCGTAACCAGTGCGCCTTTTGAGGCGGCATAGGTGGTGAGGAAGCTCTGGCCGCCGTGAGAGGTCATGGTGATAATATTGACGATGCTGCCTTCCACCTTATTGGCAATCATCAGTTTGATCGCCGCCTGCATCAGAAAGAATGGCGCACGGACGTTGACGGCAAAGATGGCGTCAAAAAGTTCGGGGGTCGTATTGAGGATGGTGCCACGATCGGACATTCCGGCACAGTTCACCAGACCATGCAGCGTACCGAAGCGCGTTGCCGCTTCGGCAATCACCTGTTCGCAGGCTTGTGGGTCACTGATATCGGCGGCGACAAACCAGGCTTCACAGCCGAGTGCCCGTAACGCCTCTTCTTGAGCCGCCCCGGCCTTGCGGTTTCGGCCACAAAGGATCAGCCCGCGCGCGCCGCGTTCTGCCAGTAATCTTGCAACGGCAGCGCCCAGTCCCTGAGTGCTGCCCGTGACCACATAGACGTTACCGTGAAACTGCTGATTAATATTTAAGCTCATGATTAAACTGCCTTTATTGTTGATTTATGTAGGGTTGGTCGTCAGAGAAAATGGCTCCAGACCACCTTATCACTTACATTTCATTAACAATACGCACGAATCACCTCAAAAAAACCTCAAAAAAAAGGTGTCAAATGTGAGTGTGACAGGGGGATGAGTGAGTTGGGTTCAATCCAGTGTTTTTTGCTTTTTCTCGACAATTAGCACGCTTAAATCTCGTTTTGTCCTCTTTTTAACGTAGATTGAAGAAACGTAAACGTCACAGGGCCCCCAATACTGGAACATGGGGCATCCACTACAAGGAAGGTTATGAAGTACTCTGCACTGACCATCATTTTTTCCGCTGCGCTGCTGTCGGGATCATTATCGGCTCTGGCCGACCGCATTCCTGTCTCCGCCCCACAGGCCGTGTTAACGAGCCCCGTGCGGCCCGATGTTCTGATTGTGCCGGTGGCCATCAGCGGCAAGCAGTACCATTTCCTGCTGGATACGGGCATCAGTACGCTGGTGATTGATAATGCGCTGGCGAGTGAGCTGACGCATCGGCTCCCCGTTGACCAGGTGTCGGCGTTGCAACGGGCTATCCTGGCGGCAGGTCTTCAGACGCCGGGTGGGCCGCTGCCTGCAGATGCACTCCTGCTTTGGCAGCCGATGGCATTGGCTATTGGCGATCGCGTGTTGCCCGCCAGTGCCCCGTGGCTGGGGATGGATCTCAGTGCCTTTACTCAGGTGACCGGTGTGAAAATTGACGGGATTTTAGGCCAGGATATTTTTCGCCAGTTTGCGTGGCAGGTTGATAATCAACAGGGGCAGCTCAGCGTCTGGCAGCAAGCGCCCGGCACGCTGGATTACCCGGTGTGTGTTCCCTACCGCGATGCCTATGATTCCGGGCCTGAATTGTTGCTGGACTATCACAATCGCCCGGTCCATATGCGGGTTGATACCGGCGTTTATTACAGTTACATCGGTGATGAGCTGATTAAAGCAAGCCGCGAACGTCCTGAAAGCGCGGTGCTGACAGGCATCAATCAGCCCGTTCTGGGGCTAACTGGCCAGGCGGTAAGTGTTGGGTATTCACTGACAGGCTTAAGTTTTAATCAGATGCCGCTGGGTAAGCTGCTGGTACGTGAGAACAAACAGGGAGCATATGGTCTGGGGATGAACTTTCTGGCCCGCTTTGATAGCTATCTTTTCATGCCGAAAAAAATGCTGTTTTGTTATCGGGAGCAACACTTTACTCGCGACGAGCCTGAACCGCAGCGCATCCTTTCCGTTCGTTATTACGCACATCGGGTTGAGTTCTTTTCTCATTCCCCGACCGCACTGGCCCGCTTTGGTCTGCAAAATGGGGATGTGCTGGTGGAAGTTAACGGCAGTAAAGTCCTGCCTGAAGGCCTTCATCAACTCCGTATTGCCCTGGCGGACACTCCGGCAGGGCAATTAGTGCTCAAGATTGAGCGTCGCGGTAAAATGAAAACGATCAGGATTTGATGATGCAGGGGAGGGCTCATACTGGGCTCATCCCCGCAAGATAGTGCTCGCTTTGGCACCACGCCAGTTATGACCGGAAGCGCGCCATGTAGAGGGCATCAACCTGCTGGCCATTGCGTAATGCATAACGCCGGGCGCAGCCTTCAGTTTCAAAACCAAATTGTTCATACAACGCGATAGCGGCATGGTTGTCGGCAAAGACCGTGAGTTCGATACGCTCAACGTTCAGCCAGTTATCACAGAGATCGATGATCGTACGCATCATCGCTTTCGCCACACCCTGGCCGCGATAACGGACATCGACCCCGAGGCCAAACGTGGCGGTATGACGGCGGCGGGCGCGATTGTTGACCTCCAGCGTGACCTGGCCAGCCACTTCATCACCCCTGCAGGCCACCAGCATTTGCATGCCATCCGGCACAGAGGCGATGCGTTCCTGCCACTTTTTTAGCGAGGGATGGGGGAGCTGTAGTGTATCGGCATAGGTTTCCGGCTGGCTGTACAACTGATAAATGGCAGTGGCATCTTCCGCAAGCACATGTCGAACAATAATCTCACTCATTTTCCCTCTCCGTAGATTGTATAATCCTCTTTAAAATCAGGGTTTTTTATCGCCATATCAAGCAAAAAATAATCAGAAAATGGCTTTACAAGTGCGAATGATAATGATTATTATTGTCATGCGTTTTCAGGAAGGCCTCTGGCACAGACTGAGAAGGCACGACATTGCTCACATTGCTTCAGTATTTCTTAGCCAGCTCGGGTGCTGGCTTTTTTTTTGCCTGTCTTCCGCCGCACATCTGCAATTCTCCTGTTTCTTTCTGCGCATTTATATCGAATATTTTGAACAGAGAAGACAATTTTATCCGCTATCATCCACAGCGCTACAGGTCCAGACTGTGTCAAAACGTTGAGGAGAATTGAATATGATTTACTTACGCAAAGCACAAGATCGTGGTCATGCAAATCATGGCTGGCTGGACAGTTACCACACCTTCTCTTTTGCCGATTACTACGATGCCAATTTTATGGGCTTCTCGGCACTGCGAGTGATTAACGAAGATGTGATTGATGGTGGTCAGGGATTTGGTACGCATCCTCATAAAGATATGGAAATCCTGACTTACGTGCTGTCCGGTACGGTTGAACACAAAGACAGCATGGGCAACAAAGAGCAGATCCCGGCGGGTGAATTCCAGATTATGAGCGCCGGTACCGGGGTCCGTCACTCTGAGTACAACGCCAGCAAAGATGTACCGCTGCATCTGTACCAGATCTGGATCATCCCGGAAAAAACCGGTCTTGAGCCACGTTACGCGCAGCGCCGCTTCGACGATGTGCAGGGACGCCAGCTGGTGCTGTCACCGGATGCCCGTGAGGGTTCGCTGAAGGTGTTCCAGGATATGACGCTGTCCCGTTGGGCGCTGAAATCCGCTGAGCAGGGTAGCGTAGAGGTGGAAGAGGGTCGTCGTATCTGGATCCAGGTGGTGAAAGGGGCGGTTACCGTCAACGGTGAAGCGGCAACAACGTCTGACGCGTTTGCCATCTGGGATGAAAAATCCCTGGCGATTGTTGCCAGCAGCGATGCCGAAATCCTGTTGTTCGACCTGCCACCGGTCTAAGTGTTCTCCCTGTCACATTTTGGGTGCGGTTTACCGCACCCTTCCTCTTTTTTATCCCTATCTTTGTTACACTCAGCTCAACTCGTTCCTATTCGTTGAAGTCAGATGAAGAAAAAAAGACCGGTACTACAGGATGTTGCCGATCGCGTAGGCATCACTAAAATGACCGTTAGCCGCTATCTGCGTCATCCCGATCAGGTTTCTGCCGCGTTGCAGGGCAAGATCGCTGCCGCGCTGGATGAGCTGGGTTATATCCCTAATCGCGCCCCCGATATGCTCTCTAATGCCACCAGTCGGGCGATTGGCGTATTACTTCCCTCATTGACTAACCAGGTCTTTGCCGATGTATTGCGCGGCATTGAAGCGGTGACCGATGCAGCGGGTTACCAGACGCTGCTGGGTCATTTTGGCTACAGCGCTGAAAAAGAAGAGCTACAGCTGCGCTCGCTGCTGGGCTGGAACATTGATGGCCTGATCCTCACCGAACGCACCCATACTGCTGCCAGCCTGCGCATGATTGAAACCGCCGGCATCCCGGTGATTGAGATGATGGACTGCATCTCGCCGTGCCTCGATATGGCGGTCGGGTTTGATAATGTCGAAGCGGCCCGCCAGATGACCCATGCCATTTTGCAAAAAGGCCATCGTCATACGGTGTATCTCGGCGCACGCCTGGATGAACGCACCCTGCAAAAAGAGCAGGGCTATCGCCTGGCGATGCAGGAAGCCGGGCTGGAGCCTCGCTGCGTGATGATGGAAGCGGCATCGTCGTTTTCCGCCGGTGCGATGCTGATGTGCGAAGCGCAGAAGCGCTATCCGCAGACTGACAGCCTGTTTTGTACCAATGACGACCTGGCGGTCGGTGCAATGTTTGAGTGCCAGCGTCAGGGGCTGCAAGTGCCGCAACAGATGGCGATTGCCGGTTTCCACGGCCACGATATTGCTCATGTGGTTAACCCGTCGCTGGCGACGGTGCAGACGCCGCGTGAGCGTATGGGGCATGAATCTGCAGCGCTGTTGCTGGCGCGTATTCGCGGTGAAAACGTGGATACGGCACCGGTGGATGTCGGCTTTACGATTCTGGCGGGCGGGAGTATTTAATACAGGTCGGGCCTGCCCGACCCCTACGCCTCCATCGACTTACCCCTTTGTGCCTCTCTCCGTCTGAATCTGTCATTTTTTTGAACCACCTCACATTTACCAGCTTTTTCCGCCGTGGCTGTTGCCATACTCACTGCACATCCAGACAATGTTACCGATAACAAATAACCGAACACATCTGCTACCTCTCTGCCGGAGCCAAAACAATGACCACTCATTCATCGCCTAATCACGTCTTCGTACTGATGGGTGTATCCGGAAGCGGCAAATCTGCCGTTGCCAATGCCGTTGCGCATCAACTGAAGGCGGCCTTCCTCGATGGTGATTTTCTGCACCCACGCGCCAACATTGAAAAAATGTCTGAAGGCCATCCACTGAATGATGACGATCGTCGTCCGTGGCTGGAGTCGATCAACGATGCGGCATTCGCCATGCAGCGCACCAACGATGTGTCACTGATTGTTTGTTCGGCACTGAAAAAAAGTTATCGCGATATTCTGCGCAAAGGTAACAGCAACCTCTCATTCGTCTATCTGAAGGGTGACTTCGATACCATTGAGTCGCGTTTGCGTGCACGCAAGGGGCACTTCTTCAAACCGCAGATGCTGGTGACACAATTTGCCACGCTGGAAGAGCCGGGCAGCGATGAAGATGATGTGCTGGTCGTCGATATTAATCAGTCACTTGATGACGTTGTTGCGGCAACACTCAAAACCATTGACGGTGCGACAGAAAAAAATAAGTAGGGTGTAATGAGTACTGCAACACTGGTGTTAACGGCGGCGGGCTCGGTTTTGCTGCTGCTGTTTTTAGTGATGAAGGCAAGGATGCACGCCTTTGTGGCGCTGATGTTAGTGTCTATTGGCGCAGGTCTGTTCTCCGGGATGCCGCTGGATAAAATTGCCACCACGATGGAAAAGGGCATGGGCGGTACGCTCGGCTTCCTCGCCATCGTGGTTGCGCTGGGCGCGATGTTTGGCAAAATTCTGCATGAAACGGGCGCGGTCGATCAGATCGCCATCCGTATGTTGAAAACCTTTGGTGAAAGCCGTGCCCATTATGCGATGGGGATTGCCGGGCTGATTTGTGCCCTGCCGCTGTTCTTTGAGGTGGCCGTGGTGCTGTTAATCAGCATTGCCTTTGCGGTTGCGCGCCGTACCGGCGATAACCTGGTGAAGCTGGTTATCCCGCTGTTTGCCGGGGTGGCCGCTGCGGCGGCGTTTCTGCTGCCCGGGCCAGCGCCGATGCTGCTGGCTTCGCAGATGCATGCTGATTTCGGTTGGATGATTCTGTTGGGCCTGTGTGCCGCCATTCCGGGAATGCTGATTGCCGGACCGCTGTTTGGCCGTTTCATCAGCCAGCATGTGACTTTTGGTATCCCCGCGGAAGGCGATCATCCTGAATTTGATGAGAGCAAACTGCCCTCGTTTGGCTTCAGTCTGTCGCTGATCCTGTTTCCCCTGCTGCTGGTGGGGCTGAAAACTGTTGGCGCCCGCTTTACCACGCCTGGCTCTACGCTGTACGAGTGGCTGGAGTTTATCGGTCATCCGTTTACCGCCATCCTGCTCGCCTGCCTGGTGGCGATTTATGGTCTGGCATACCGTCAGGGCATGGATAAAGAGCGCGTGATGGAGATTTGCGGTGCGGCGTTACAGCCTGCGGGGATTATCCTGTTGGTGATTGGTGCCGGGGGCGTGTTCAAACAGGTACTGGTGGATTCCGGTGTGGGTCCGGCGCTGGGTAATGCGCTGACCGGGGCCGGTTTGCCGGTGGCGTTGGCCTGCTTCGTGCTGGCCGGTGCCGTGCGCATTATTCAGGGGTCGGCAACGGTGGCCTGTTTAACGGCGGTGGGCCTGATTATGCCCGTGATTGAACCGCTGCATTATTCCGGTGCGCAGATGGCCGCGCTGTCGATCTGTATTGCCGGAGGTTCAATTATCTGTAGCCACGTCAATGATGCCGGTTTCTGGCTGTTTGGCCGCTTTACGGGGGCAACCGAAGGGCAGACGCTGAAGACCTGGACGCTGATGGAAACCATACTCGGCACCGTTGGGGCAATTATCGGTATGATTGCGTTCGAATTGTTGTCGTAGTCAGCAAGGGCGAGGTGTGCCTCGCCCCTAGGTATTAATACGATGTTGGCAGGATTGAAGCGTGCCTCGCTCCTGCGTATTAACACCTGTGTCGTAGGGTCGAGGCATGCCTCGACCTTAACGCCATGTAAGGATTACAGTTTCAGATAAACGCGTATCCCATCCAGAAACATCTGCGTTGCCAGCATAATCAGAATCAACCCCATCAGACGCTCCAGCGCATTGACCCCTTTATCTCCCAGCAGTCGTAAAAACAGCCCCGATAGCAGTAAAATCACCACCGTCAGCCCCCACGCAATCAGCAGTGCACCGACAAGATGGCCCATATTCTGTGGATACTGGTGTGACAGCAGCATCAGGGTTGCCAGCAGAGAGGGCCCTGCCACCAGGGGGATTGCCAGTGGCACCAGGAACGGCTCTTCACCTGCTGACAACCCGCTACTGCTGCTTTCCTGCGAAGGGAAAATCATCTTGATGGCGATCAGAAACAGAATAATACCGCCGGAGATCGATACCGTTTCGGTACGCAGATTCAGGAACGCGAGAATTTTTTCGCCCGCAAACAGAAACAGCAGCATGATCAGTAGCGCGATCAGCATTTCGCGAATGAGCACCATCCGTCGACGTTTCGGCTCCAGATGCTTCAAAACCGACATAAAAATCGGCAAATTGCCCAATGGATCCATTATCAGCAACAATAATATCGTGGCCGAGATCATTTCAGTCATCGTTGTTGTTCTCTTTATTAATCAATGTTCGCCTCTTATAAGCAGAGCTGCTAAAAAAAACCGTCTAATCGATTTAATTCACTTGCCACTTTTCCTGCAACTTGTAAGGTTTAGCAATCTAATATTTTAACTCTAACAGGTCAGGCGCCACTGTCGCAGCCAGTTTGCTTACCGCCAGCGTACAGCAACCGTAGCGTACTGAAGTACGTGAGGATTGCGAGCACTGCCGGGGGCGAAAATGGCAAGTAAAGTAGCCCGGGATAAAGGTAATGATGAAATCTGTAGGATTGGTAGGTTGGCGTGGGATGGTGGGCTCGGTACTCATGCAGCGCATGAGCGAAGAGCGCGATTTTGATGTGATTCGCCCGGTATTCTTCTCGACGTCTCAGCACGGCCAGGCGGCGCCAGCGTTCGGCGGCCAGTCTGCGGGCACGTTGCAGGATGCCTTTGATATTGAAGCGCTGAAAGCGCTGGATATTATCATCACCTGCCAGGGCGGCGACTACACCAGCGATATTTATCCTAAGCTGCGCGCAGCCGGCTGGAACGGCTACTGGATTGATGCGGCATCCACGCTGCGTATGAAAGATGACGCTATTATTATTCTCGACCCGGTCAACCACAAGGTGATCCACGACGGCCTGAACAACGGAATAAAAACCTTCGTTGGCGGTAACTGCACCGTGAGCCTGATGCTGATGTCACTGGGCGGTCTGTTTGAAAATAACCTGGTGGAGTGGGCATCCGTGGCGACCTACCAGGCGGCTTCCGGCGGCGGTGCGCGCCACATGCGTGAACTGCTGACCCAGATGGGCATGCTGCACAACCACGTGGCGAAAGAGTTGCAGGACCCGGCTTCTGCCATCCTCGACATTGAGCGTAAAGTCACCGAGTTGAGCCGCACTGGCGTGTTACCAACTGATAATTTCGGCGTACCGCTGGCAGGCAGCTTGATCCCGTGGATCGACAAACAGCTGGATAACGGTCAGACGCGCGAGGAATGGAAAGGCCAGGCGGAAACCAACAAAATCCTGCGTACCAGCAGCGTCATCCCGGTTGACGGTCTGTGCGTGCGCGTTGGTGCGCTGCGCTGCCACAGCCAGGCGTTTACTCTGAAGTTGAAAAAAGATGTGCCGTTGGCTGAAATCGAACAGATGCTGGCCGCACATAACGAGTGGGTGAAAGTGGTCCCTAACGACCGTGATATCTCCATGCGTGAATTGACGCCAGCCGCCGTTACCGGCACGTTGAACACCCCGGTAGGTCGCCTGCGTAAGCTGAACATGGGGCCGGATTATCTTTCCGCCTTTACCGTTGGCGACCAGCTGCTGTGGGGCGCGGCAGAACCGCTACGTCGTATGTTGCGTCTGCTGGTGGGTTAATTCGGGTCATTTCCCCTCTGCCGCTGGCAGGGGGGATGTCACCCTGTTTCGATTTGCATCATCATTTTTCACTGTTATTACGTGCACCTTCCTTTGTGTTAACTGGCGATTCTCCGCGCCAGAATTCAGTCACTTCCCCTTGCCCGGGGCTTGAACCCTGGCAGGTCTAAGAAGGGTCTGACGTTCCTGTCTCACGCCTTTAAAGCAATAAACTTTGATCTGAAAGAAATATTTTTACGCTTTCATCCATGGCTATTGTTTTCCCCTGGCTATGCTTAAAAAGCCACAGTTCCTAAAACATTATTTTTTTTCACTTCGTTATTTTATTGCACGCTGCGGCGGTTTTTACCCAGTGGAAGGTTACCTCTGCCGGTCAGTGTGTTTTGGGCTCAATGAAGAGCAGTGCATTGGCGATACCCGAATCGGGGATTCCGCCAGTCGACTGCCGATCATCACGGGAAGAAAGTCATGTCAGAGCTTATGGATCGTCGTGTGATTAACGCTTTAGTCTCTGGTCATTTTGCTGACCCCTTTTCTTTACTGGGCATGCACAAGACCGACAAGGGTCTTGAAGTGCGTGCTCTGTTACCGGACGCCAGCGAAGTCTGGGTGATTGAAACCAGTACGGGCAATAAATGTGTGCAGCTGGTGTGCCTCGATTCTCGCGGTTTTTTTCAGGGGGTGATCCCCAAACGTAAAACTCCGTTTCGCTATCAACTGGCCGTCACCTGGCACGGCCAGCAAAATTTAATCGACGATGCTTACCGCTTTGGTCCACTGCTGCCGGAAATGGACAGCTGGCTGCTGGCGGAAGGGACCCATCTGCGGCCTTATGAAACCCTGGGTGCGCATGGCGATGTGATTGACGGTGTGATTGGCACCCGCTTTGCCGTCTGGGCGCCGAATGCTCAGCGCATCTCTGTGGTCGGTGAATTTAACTTTTGGGATGGACGTCGGCATCCGATGCGCCTGCGGCGTGAAATTGGTATCTGGGAGTTGTTTATCCCGGGCGCCACGCAGGGGCAGCTTTATAAGTTCGAGATTATCGACCATCAGGGACAACTGCGCCTGAAAGCCGACCCTTACGCGTTTGAGGCGCAGATGCGTCCGCAAACGGCCTCTATGATTTGCGGTATTCCAGAGAAAACCACTCTGTCACCGGAGCGCCAGCGTGCGAACGGTTTTGACGCACCGATCTCGATTTATGAAGTGCACCTCGGCTCCTGGCGCCGCCACACGGATAACCACTTCTGGTTGAGTTACAAAGAGCTGGCAGAACAACTGGTGCCTTATGCCAAAGAGATGGGCTTTACCCATCTGGAGCTATTGCCCATCAATGAGCATCCATTCGACGGGAGCTGGGGTTATCAGCCACTGGGAATGTATGCCCCAACGCGCCGTTTCGGCACTCGCGATGATTTCCGTGCCTTTATTACGGCGGCCCACAATGCCGGGCTGAACGTGCTGCTGGACTGGGTTCCCGGCCACTTTCCATCGGATGATTTTGGTCTGGTGAAGTTTGATGGCACGGAGCTGTATGAACATGGCGACCCGCGCGAAGGCTTTCACCAGGACTGGAACACGCTGATCTATAACTTTGGTCGCCGTGAGGTGAGTAATTATCTGGCGGGGAATGCACTCTACTGGATCGAGCGTTTCGGCATTGATGGCCTGCGGGTGGATGCGGTGGCATCCATGATTTACCGCGACTACAGCCGCGCCGAAGGCGAATGGGTGCCGAATCATGTTGGCGGGCGTGAGAATTTCGAGGCGATCTCTTTCCTGCGCTACACCAACCGAACGCTGGGCCATGCTGCCCCCGGTTCGATTACCGTGGCGGAGGAGTCAACGGACTTTGATGGCGTGTCACGACCGCCGGAAATGGGCGGCCTGGGCTTTTGGTTTAAATGGAACCTCGGCTGGATGCACGACACCCTCGACTACATGAAGCTCGATCCGATCTACCGCCGCCATCATCACAATCTGATGACGTTCGGTATGCTTTACAACTACACCGAAAACTTCGTGCTGCCGCTGTCCCACGATGAAGTGGTTCACGGCAAGAAGTCGATTCTGGACCGCATGCCGGGTGACACCTGGCAGAAGTTCGCCAACCTGCGTGCCTATTACGGCTGGATGTTTGGCTTCCCGGGTAAAAAGCTGTTGTTTATGGGTAATGAGTTCGCTCAGGGCAAAGAGTGGAACCACGATACCAGCCTGGACTGGCATCTGCTGGAAGGGGAAGACAACTGGCATAACGGCGTGCAGCGTCTGGTGCGCGACCTGAATCATACCTACCAGGCACAGACGCCGCTGCATCAACTCGATTTCGACCCGGCCGGGTTTGAATGGCTGGTGGTGGATGACTTTGATAACTCGGTGTTTGTCTTTGTGCGCCGCGATCGCGATGGCAATGAACTAATCGTCGCCAGTAACTTTACCCCGGTGCAGCGTGAAAGCTATCGCTTTGGCGTGTCGGGTGCCGGGCGCTGGCGCGAAGTGCTAAACACCGACTCCGGCCATTATCACGGCGGTAACAACGGCAACCTGGGAACGGTCAGCACCGATGACTGGGGCAGCCATAACCGCAGTCACTCTCTCAGTCTGACGCTGCCTGCGCTCTCGACGCTGTGGCTGGTACGGGAGGCAGAATGACATCACTCCGTGAGGGACTTCCAGCACCGCGCGGTGCCCACTATGACGGCAAAGGGGTGAACTTTACCCTGTTCTCGCAGCATGCTGAACGCGTGGAGCTTTGTCTGTTTGATGCCAGTGGCACGGAGACGCGTGTGGATCTTCCTTCACGGAGTGGCGACATCTGGCACGGCTACCTCCCCGGCGGTAAACCGGGCCAGCGTTATGGTTATCGCGTGCATGGTCCGTGGCAGCCGCAGCAGGGGCAACGTTTTAATCCGGCGAAGCTGTTGCTCGACCCCTGCGCACACGAAGTGCTGGGTGAAGTCACGGACGACCCTTGTTTCCAGTGTGGGGTGCAGCAGCCGGATCCCCTTGATAGCGGGCCGCTGGCACCGAAAAGTGTGGTGCTGGCCGATGATTTTGACTGGGACGAGGATGCGCCACCGCGCGTGCCCTGGGGCAGTACCGTGATTTATGAGGCCCACGTACGTGGTCTGACAAAGCTGCATCCGGATATCCCGGAAGCGATACGCGGCACTTACGCGGCGCTGGGGCATCCGGTGATGATCGACTACTTTCAGCGACTGGGGATCACCAGTCTGGAGCTGTTGCCAGTGGCCTGCTTCGCCAGTGAACCGCGCTTACTGCGGATGGGATTGAGTAATTACTGGGGCTACAACCCGCTGGCCTGCTACGCGCTGGAAGCGCGCTACGCCTCCGGCCAGCACCAGCTGCATCCGCGTCAGGAGTTCCAGCAGGCTGTGAAGGCGCTGCATCAGGCTGGCATAGAAGTGATTCTTGATGTGGTGTTTAACCACAGCGCAGAGCTGGAGGAGACTGGCCCCACGCTGTCGATGCGCGGCGTCGATAATCAGAGCTACTACTGGCTGGACGGGCAGGGGGAATATCAGAACTGGACCGGCTGTGGCAACACGCAGAATCTCAGCCACCCGCAGGTGATGGCGTGGATGCTCGACTGCCTGCGCTACTGGGTAGAAGAGTGCCATGTCGATGGCTTCCGCTTTGACCTGGCCACCGTACTGGGGCGCACGCCGGACTATCATCAGGATGCGCCATTGTTTCAGGCGATTGCAGCCGATCCTGTGCTGTCAGGCTGCAAGCTGATTGCCGAACCCTGGGATATCGGCATCGGGGGTTATCAGGTCGGCAATTTTCCTCCACCGTTCGCCGAATGGAATGACCATTTTCGCGATGCTACGCGGCGTTACTGGCTGCATGGCGAGTTGTCCAACGGCGACTTTGCACGGCGTTTTGCCGGGTCGAGCGATATCTTCGATCGTGGCGGCCGACGGCCCTCCAGCAGTATCAACCTTATCACTGCCCACGACGGTTTTACCCTGCGAGATGTGGTCAGTTATGAACATAAACATAACGAAGCGAACGGCGAAGATAACCGTGATGGCAGCAACAATAACTTCAGCCATAACCACGGCGTGGAAGGATTACAGGCGCCGTTACTGATTATGGAACACCGCCGTCGTAGCGTGCATGCCCTGTTGGCCACGCTGCTGCTGGCGCAGGGGACGCCGATGTTACTGGCCGGGGACGAACACGGGCACAGCCAGCACGGCAACAATAATGCTTACTGCCAGGACAATCCGCTGACATGGTTCAACTGGCAGCAGCACGATCGCGGACTGTTTGCTTTCACTGCCGCACTGATCCATCTGCGCCGCCGTATTCCGGCGTTGCAGCAGGATCGCTGGTGGCAGGACGGTGATGGCAATGTGGAGTGGCTGAACGACCAGGGACAGCCGTTGACCACTGAGCAGTGGGAGCAGGGGGCGCATCGTTTGCAGATCAGGCTTTCACAGCACTGGTTACTGACGATCAACGCCACCGAAGAAGTGTATGACCTGGTGTTACCTGAAGGGAAATGGCATGCCATTCCTCCCTTTGCCGGGGATGATAACCCGATTCTGTCAACGGTCTGGCATGGAGCCGCCCACGGTGTGTGCGTGTTCCAGGAACAATCATAATAGGAATCAGACATGGTCAAATTAGATAAGAACGACCCTGTAATGCTGGCAAGGCAACTCCCTACACAAACTGTTGCGCTGATCCTTGCGGGTGGACGCGGTACGCGTCTGAAAGACCTGACCGCCAAGCGTGCGAAACCGGCCGTTCACTTCGGCGGCAAGTTTCGCATTATCGATTTTGCGCTTTCCAACTGTCTGAACTCCGGCATTCGACGTATTGCGGTGATCACCCAGTATCAGTCGCACACGTTGGTACAGCATATCCAGCGCGGCTGGTCCTTCCTCAATGAAGAGATGAACGAGTTCGTCGATCTGCTGCCTGCGCAGCAACGCCTTTCCACCGACCACTGGTATCGCGGCACCGCCGATGCGGTAACGCAGAACCTCGATATCATTCGTCGCTACCGTGCGCAGTACATCGTGATCCTGGCCGGGGACCACATCTACAAGATGGACTACTCGCGCATGCTGATCGATCACGTAGAAAACGGTGCGCGCTGCACCATTGCCTGTCTGCCGGTGCCGCTGGAGGAAGCCAGTTCCTTCGGCGTGATGAAGGTGGATGATGATAACAAGGTGGTTGAGTTCCTTGAGAAACCGGAGAACCCACCCTCAATGCCTGGCGACAGCAGCCGGGCGTTAGCCAGCATGGGTATCTATGTTTTTGATGCCGAATATCTTTTCGGCCTGCTGGAAGTCGATCAGGCGTTACCGGAGTCGAGCCATGATTTCGGTAAAGATTTGCTGCCGAAAATTGTCGCCAGTGGTGAAGCTCTGGCGCACTCTTTCAGTCTCTCCTGCGTTCAGCATGATGAGACGGCAGAACCTTACTGGCGCGATGTCGGCACGCTGGAAGCCTACTGGAAAGCCAATCTTGACCTCGCTTCTGTGATGCCAGAACTGGATATGTATGACAGTACCTGGCCGATCCGCACCCATATGGAACCGTTGCCGCCGGCGAAGTTTGTGCAGGATCGCTCCGGTAGTCACGGGATGACAATGAATTCGCTGGTGTCAGGGGGCTGCATTATCTCTGGTTCAGTGGTAGTGAACTCGGTGCTGTTCTCCCGGGTTCGAATTAACTCCTTCTGCAATATTGAGTCATCGGTATTACTGCCGGATGTAGAGGTGGGACGTTCCTGCCGTCTGCGACGTTGTGTGATAGACCGTGCCTGCGTACTGCCAGAAGGAACGGTGATTGGCGAAAATCCGGATGATGATGCCCGGCGTTTCCACCGATCGGAAGAAGGGATCGTTCTTGTCACCAGGACCATGCTGGCGAAGCTTGGCTGGCGATAGCACACACGTAATCCAAAATAATTGAAGTTGCATCCAGGCGGCAAGAGAACGAGTCCCGATGAGCTTACTCAGGTAAGTGATTCGGGTGAGTGAACGCAGCCAACACAGAGGCAGCTTCAAGTATGAAGGATAAAAAGGAGCCGATAATGCAGGTGCTACACGTCTGTTCAGAAATTTTCCCGCTGCTGAAAACCGGCGGACTTGCTGATGTTATTGGGGCATTACCGGCGGCGCAAATCGCAGAAGGCACGGATACAAGGGTGTTGTTGCCGGCCTTTCCGGCGCTGAAGAAAGCCATTACACCGACTCAGGTGGTGGCGAAGCTGCAAACATTTGCCGGTGATGTGGAGCTACACTTTGGTCATTTTGATGGCGTCGGCATTTATCTGATCGATGCTCCCGGCCTGTATGATCGGCCCGGCAGTCCGTATCACGATGAGTCGCAGTACGCCTACGCCGATAACCATCTGCGCTTTGCGCTGCTGGGATGGATTGGCTGTGAGCTGGCGTGTGGGCTGGATAACTGGTGGCGACCGGATGTGGTGCATGCCCATGACTGGCACGCGGGGCTGGCCTGTGCCTATCTTGCGGCGCGTGGTCGCCCGGCAAAATCGGTGTTTACGGTCCACAATCTGGCGTATCAGGGGTTGTTTGAAGCGCGGCATCTGGATCTGCTTCAGCTTCCGCCTTCCTTCTTCAATATGCACGGGCTGGAGTTCTACGGGCAGATCTCATTCCTTAAGGCCGGGCTGTTCTATGCCGATCATATCACGGCCGTCAGCCCGACTTACGCACGTGAAATCACGCTGCCTGAGTTTGGTTACGGTATGGAAGACTTGCTGAAACAGCGCCAGCTGGAAGGGCGGCTGACCGGGATACTCAACGGTGTTGATCCGGCTATCTGGGATCCGGAGCAGGATCTGCTACTGAATGCGCGCTATAACCGTGATGTGCTGGATGCCAAGCTGGAGAACAAACGGCAGTTGCAGATCACCATGGGATTAAAGATCGACGACAAAGCGCCGGTCTTTGCTGTGGTCAGCCGTTTAACGAAGCAGAAAGGGCTGGATCTGGTGCTGGAAGCTCTGCCGGGGCTGCTGGAGCAGGGCGGTCAGCTGGTGTTACTGGGTGCAGGGGATGCAGAACTGCAACAGGGGTTCCTTGCTGCGGCTGCCGAGTATCCAGGCCAGGTGGGCGTGCAAATCGGCTATCACGAAGCCTTCTCGCACCGCATTATTGGTGGCGCTGATGTGATTATGGTGCCGAGCCGTTTTGAGCCCTGTGGTCTGACACAGCTCTACGGATTGAAATACGGCACGCTGCCGCTGGTGCGGCGTACCGGAGGGCTGGCAGATACGGTGAATGACAGCTCACTGGAAAATCTGGCTGACGGTATCGCCAGCGGTTTTAGTTTTGAAGACAGTAATGCCTGGTCGTTATTACGTGCAATTCGACGTGCTTTTGTTCTCTGGTCCCGTCCTTCGTTGTGGCGCTATGTTCAGCGTCAGGCAATGGGGATGGATTTTAGCTGGCAGGTGGCTGCAGTGGCCTACCGCGATCTCTATCAACGTTTGTTGTAACCAGAAAATGGGAAATTTGATATGAACGCACCGTTCTCCTATGCCTCACCGACGCTCAGTGTCGATGCACTCAAGCACTCAATTGCCTATAAGCTGATGTTCACCATTGGCAAAGACCCGTCTATTGCTAATAAGCACGAGTGGCTGAACGCCACCTTGCTGGCCGTGCGCGATCGTATGGTCGAGCGCTGGCTGCGATCGAACCGTGCCCAGTTGTCTCAGGATGTGCGTCAGGTGTATTACCTGTCGATGGAGTTTCTGGTGGGACGCACGCTGTCCAATGCGCTGCTGGCGATGGGCATCTACGACGATGCAAAATCGGCGCTGGAAGAGATGGGCTTCGACCTTGAGGAGCTGATTGAAGAAGAGAGCGATCCGGGGTTGGGTAACGGCGGCCTCGGTCGTCTTGCTGCCTGTTTTCTGGATTCCCTTGCCACGCTCGGTCTGCCGGGACGCGGCTACGGCATCCGCTACGAGTACGGCATGTTCAAACAGAATATCGTTGATGGTCGCCAGGCGGAGTCACCGGATTACTGGCTGGAATATGGGAATCCCTGGGAATTCCAGCGTTTTAACACCCGCTACAAGGTGCGTTTCGGTGGCCGTATTCAGCAGGAAGGCAGCCGCGCACGCTGGGTAGAGACCGAAGAGGTGCTGGCCACCGCCTACGATCAAATTATCCCGGGTTACGATACGGATGCCACCAATACCCTGCGGCTATGGGGCGCGCAGGCCAGTAATGAAATCAATCTCGGGAAGTTTAACCAGGGCGATTACTTTGCGGCGGTGGAAGATAAAAACCATTCGGAAAATGTGTCGCGCGTGCTCTATCCCGATGACTCGACCTATTCCGGGCGTGAATTGCGTCTGCGGCAGGAGTACTTCCTGGTGTCAGCCACGGTTCAGGATATCCTTCATCGTCACTGGGCGATGCACCAGACCTTTGATAACCTGGCCGATAAAATTGCCCTGCATCTTAATGATACCCACCCGGTGCTGGCGATCCCGGAACTGATGCGCGTGCTGATCGATGAGAACAAATTTACCTGGGATGACGCCTTTGAAGTCACCTGCCAGGTGTTCTCCTACACCAACCACACGCTGATGCAGGAAGCGCTGGAGACCTGGCCGGTGGATATGATCGGTAAAATTTTGCCGCGTCATCTGCAAATTATCTTCGACATCAATGACTACTTCCTGAAAACCATCCAGGAATATTACCCGGATGACTGGGAGCTGCTGTCGCGTATTTCCATTATTGATGAGAACAACGGTCGCCGTATTCGTATGGCCTGGCTGGCGGTGGTGGTCAGTCATAAAGTGAATGGCGTCTCTGAGCTGCACTCGAATCTGATGGTTCAGTCGTTGTTTGCTGACTTTGCCAAACTGTTCCCTGGCCGTTTTTGCAACAAAACTAACGGCGTGACGCCGCGTCGCTGGCTGGCACTGGCGAACCCGGCGCTCTCCGATGTGCTGGATGAGACGATTGGTCGTACCTGGCGTACCGAACTGAGCCAGTTGGATGAGCTGAAACAGCATATTGACTATCCGAACTTTATTGAGCAGGTGGCGAATGCCAAACTGAAAAATAAAAAACGTCTGGCGGCTTACATCAGCCAAAAAATGGATGTGGTGATCGATCCGCGTGCGATGTTTGATGTGCAGATTAAGCGTATCCACGAGTACAAACGCCAGTTGCTGAATGTTTTGCACGTCATCACCCGCTATAACCGCATCAAAGCCGATCCGACGGCCGATTGGGTGCCCAGGGTCAATATCTTCGCCGGGAAAGCCGCCTCAGCGTATTACACCGCAAAACACATCATTCATTTGATCAACGATGTGGCGAAGGTGATCAACAACGATCCGCAGGTGAAAAATAAACTGAAGGTGGTGTTTATTCCTAACTACGGCGTGAGTCTGGCGCAGATCATTATTCCGGCGGCCGATCTCTCCGAGCAGATTTCACTGGCGGGCACCGAAGCGTCCGGCACCAGTAATATGAAATTTGCACTCAACGGCGCACTGACGATTGGTACGCTGGACGGAGCAAACGTCGAGATGTTGGATCACGTGGGTGAAGAGAATATCTTTATCTTCGGTAACACCACACCGCAGGTCGAAGCGCTGCGCAACAGTGGCTATAACTCCCACACTTTCTATGAGGAGGATGCCGAACTGCATCAGGTCCTGATACAGATCGCCACCGGAGTATTCAGCCCTCAGGAGCCTGGGCGTTATCGCAATATCTTTGATTCACTGGTTAATCTTGGGGACCACTACCAGCTGCTGGCCGATTATCGCAGCTACGTGGATACTCAGGATAAGGTCGATAAGCTGTATCGTAATCAGGAAGAGTGGACGCGCTGTGCGGTACACAACATTGCCAATATGGGATATTTCTCGTCGGACAGGACCATTCAGGAGTATGCGGATGAGATCTGGGGGATTAAACCGATAAGATTGTAATCAGAGCCGGAAAGGGCGAGGCATGCCTCGCCCCTACGAATCATGTACGGGCCGGGCATGCCAACCCGCTGCGCCCCGCCATAACGTAGGGGTCGGGCATGCCCGACCCGCTGATATTACGATGCCAACGACAGCGCGGCCGGTTTCTTACCGTGTTCGGTCAGCCACGCGGTCACTCGCGCCTGCTGCTCATCGTTCAACCACATCCCTTCTTTGGTACGACGCCAGATAGCATCGTCGGTCACGCGTACCCATTCGTGCTCAACCAGGTAACGCAGTTCCGCTTCATAGAAGTGGTGACCAAACAGCTCACCCAGATCCTCAAGAGAGGTCGCGTCTTTCAGCAGCAGTTCTGTATTACTGCCGTAAGTTCGCGCGTAGTGGCGTGCCATCGCCTCGGTAATAAACGGGAAGCGGCGACGCAGGGTCGCGGCATAATCTTCACGTGTTCCGGCAAAGTTGCCACCCGGTAGTACACAGCTTTTGGTCCATGCCGCACCGATACTTGGGTAGTACTTGCTCAGTTTCTCCATCGCGTGCTCTGCCAGCTTACGATAGGTGGTCAGCTTACCGCCGAACACGGAAAGCAGCGGTGCCTGGCCGGCATCATCATGCACATCCAGCGTGTAATCGCGGGTAATCGCCTGCGGAGAATCTGACTCGTCGTCACACAGCGGACGCACGCCGGAGTAAGTCCAGACGATATCGTCACGGCCCAGATCTTTCTTGAAGTGGGCATTAAACACTTTCAGCAGGTAGTCGACTTCGTTATCGTCGATTTTCACATTCTGCGGATCGCCTTTGTACTCAACGTCGGTGGTGCCGATAATTGAGAATTCATCCATCCACGGAATGACGAAGACAATACGGTTATCTTCGTTTTGCAGAATATAAGCCTGCTTCTGGGTGTGTACACGTGGTACCACGATATGGCTGCCTTTGATCAGGCGGATGCCATACGGCGACTTCAGCTTCAGGCTGTCATCAAACAGCTGTTTAACCCACGGACCGGCAGCATTCACCAGGCCTTTGGCGCGCCAGGTAAAGGTTTTGCCACTGTCGATATCTTCAGCTTCCACGATCCACAGGCCGTTTTCACGCCAGGCGCGCGTCACGCGAGTACGGGTGCGAACTTCACCGCCACGCTTCTCAATTTCCTGCGCGTTAAGCACCACCAGGCGGGCATCATCCACCCAGCAGTCAGAATATTCGAAACCGCGCACGATTTCCGGCTTCAGCACCGAGTCTGAGCCAAAACGCAAACCCTTACTGCCCGGCAGGCTGGTACGTTTACCCAGGTGGTCGTACATAAACAGACCCACGCGGATCATCCAGGCTGGACGCAGGTGCGGGCGGTGCGGCAGACGGAAACGCATAGGGAAAGCGATGTGTGGTGCCATTTTCAGCAGCACTTCACGTTCGGCAAGCGCTTCACTTACCAGGCGGAATTCATAGTGCTCCAGGTAACGCAGGCCACCGTGGATAAGTTTTGAACTGGCAGAAGAGGTGGCGCAGGCGAGATCTTGCGCCTCCAGCATCAATACTGACAGGCCGCGCCCGGCAGCATCAGCCGCAATGCCAGCACCGTTAATACCGCCGCCGATTACGATCAGGTCTTTGGTTTCCACGTCATCTCCTCCGATGTTCGGAATCTTTCACTAATGTTCGTTTTCGAGCATTATACTAATCGGAAACCAACATTGATGCTAGCGTTAACCTAATAAAAACAATTATGCGTGATGCAGGTAACATATTTGCTGCAAGAAAAAGTTTATCTCCCTGCTAACTCCCGGGTTATTGTGCGCCGCCTTCAGGCTACAATGGGGGTAATTTGGTCACTTTTTTAGCTTTTGACGAGAACCCACCATGGAACAATTTGAGTGCATCAACGTACAGCAGGCGCAGCAGAAACTCTCTGAAGAGAATGCGTTGCTGGTTGATATTCGCGACCCTCAGAGTTTTGCTGCTGCCCATGCCAGCGGCGCTTTTCATCTGACTAACGATTCACTGCCTGCTTTTATCTCCCAGGCGGCGTTAACGACCCCGGTGCTGGTGATGTGCTACCACGGCAACAGCAGTAAAGGTGCAGCGCAATTCCTGCTCAGTCAGGGGTTCACGGCGGCTTACAGTATTGATGGCGGATTTGACGCCTGGCGTGCCGCTTTCCCGCAGCAGGTCGACGCACTCTGACGCCTCTCTTGTCACCGCTCGCGCTTTCCCCTGCAACCGGTAAGGGGAAATCGTTATACTCTCGGTTTGTCTGGTCTGACTGAAAGGAAGTCGCTTCTCTATGCGCATCACCCATTTTACTCATCTGCGCCCGGCGCAGGCGTTTGTCGATTACATGGCGACGCGCGGCGTGACGTTGCGCGTTGAGCACGATAATGGTTACACCCTGTGGCTGGATGATGAATCGCAGCTGACAGTGGTCGAAAACGAACTCAACCAGTTTATTCGTGACCCTAACCACGCGCGCTATCAGGCGGCCAGCTGGACCTCGGGCACGACAGACAGCGGCATTCACTATCAGCATGTTTCACTGCTGGATAATCTGCGTGAACGTGCTGGCGTCCTCACGCTGACGGTGATGGCAGCCTGCGTGCTGGTCTTTATCCTGATGCAGGTGCTCGGTGATGGCGCCGTGATGCGCCTGCTCTCCTGGCCTGATGCAGACCAGCACTTTGAACTGTGGCGCTGGTTCTCACATGCCTTACTGCATTTCTCGCTGCTGCATATTCTGTTTAACCTGATGTGGTTTTGGTATCTTGGCGGCACGCTGGAAAAGCGGCTCGGCAGCGGCAAGCTGTTCGTGATTATGCTGATATCCGCGCTGCTCAGCGGCTGGATGCAGGCGAAGTTCAGCGGTGTGCTGTTTGGTGGGCTTTCCGGTGTGGTCTACGCCCTGATGGGCTATTCCTGGCTGAGCGGTGAGCGCAGCCCTGAGCGCGGGATCTTTCTGCAACGCGGATTGATGGCCTTTGCGGTTTTGTGGCTGCTGGTGGGGTATTTCGGTTGGTTTGGTTTGTCGATTGCCAATGCAGCGCACGTTACCGGGCTGCTGGTTGGGCTGGCGATGGCCTTTGTCGATACGCGTCATAAAAAAAGCTAAAAGGAGAACAGCGTGAAGCAGACACAACGACATGACGCCATCATTGAGCTGGTGCGCCGTCAGGGATATGTCAGTACCGAAGAGCTGGTAGAGCACTTTGATGTCAGCCCGCAGACCATTCGTCGCGACTTAAACGATCTGGCCGAGCAAAACAAAATTCAGCGCCATCATGGCGGTGCCGCGTTACCCTCCAGTTCGGAAAACACCGCCTGGCAGGACCGTAAGATGATGTGGTCGGCAGAGAAAGCGCGTATTGCTCAGCGTGTTGCCAGCCAGATCCCCGATGGCGCCTCGCTGTTTATTGATATCGGCACCACTCCGGAAGCGGTGGCGCATGCGCTCATGAACCACAGTAATCTGCGTATCGTCACTAATAACCTGAACGTTGCGGTGTTGCTGATGGCGAAACCCGATTTTCGCCTGATCCTGGCCGGGGGCGAAGTGCGTACCCGTGATGGCGGCATTATGGGCGAAGCGACGCTCGATTATATTTCTCAGTTCCGCCTCGATTACGGCATTCTGGGGATTAGCGGTATCGATATGGACGGCTCCCTGCTGGACTTCGACTACCATGAAGTGCGCACCAAGCGCGCGATAATCGAGAATTCCCGCTGTGTGATGCTGGTGGCAGACCACTCTAAATTTGGCCGCAACGCGATGGTTAACCTGGGCAATATGGGGTTGATCGATTACCTGTTTACCGACCAGGCACCGCCACCGAGTGTCATGAAAACGATCGAACAGCACGAAGTTCATCTGGAACTCTGCTAGCCCGGCCGGGGCGATCTAAAAAAAGGTCGCCCGCTACTGGCACGTTTAACGAATTCACTCATACTCAGATCAGTCTCTTTTTTTCACCTCCTATTCCCATTCTGGGCGTGCAGCCTGTTCTGCACCCTATTGCCGCGCGCTTTATCCGGGCAGCCCAGCCCGGTTAGTTGTCTCCCTCTAGTTGTTTACTTGCTTTTTTTTCGCTCATCGCATTCTGCGGTGAGCTTTTTTTCGTTTTGCCGTCTTAACTGTAAGGTGCCTTCAGTCACATTTTGCCCACCTGTTTAAGAGGGATTATATGTTGCAACAGAAATTCAATAAGGCGCGCTTTGATGCGGCGTTGACGCGTCAGTGGCAGCATCTTGGTTATACACGTGCCGCAGACATGACTGCCCACCAGTGGTGGCAGGCGATCAGCGGTGCGCTGGCAGAACTGCTGGCGGCAAAGCCGGTGACGAAATCCGTGAAAAAGCAGCGCCACGTTAACTATATTTCTATGGAGTTTCTGATTGGCCGCCTGACCGGGAATAATCTGCTGAATCTGGGCTGGTATGACGAGGTTAAAGCGGCACTGGCAGAGCATCAGCGCGATCTCAGTGAACTGCTGGAAGAAGAAGTTGATCCTGCTCTGGGTAATGGTGGGCTGGGGCGGCTGGCCGCCTGCTATCTGGATTCGATGGCCACGGTGGGGCAGCCGGCTACGGGTTATGGGCTAAATTATCAATACGGTTTATTCCGCCAGTCGTTTGACGACGGTCAGCAGATTGAAGCACCGGATGACTGGCAGCGTGAGCGTTATCCATGGTTTCGCCACAATGCGGCGCTGGATGTGAATGTCGGCATCGGCGGGACGGTAATCAAAAATGCCGATGGCCAGCTGGCGTGGCATCCGGCGTTTACTCTGCGCGGCGAAGCCTGGGATCTGCCGGTGACCGGCTACCGTAACGGCGTTGTACAGCCACTGCGTCTGTGGCAGGCCTCCCATGCTCATCCGTTCGACCTCACGCTGTTTAATGACGGTAAGTTTCTCGCGGCCGAGCAGCAGGGTATTGATGCGGCGAAGCTGACCAAAGTGCTGTACCCCAACGATAACCATCAGGAAGGAAAGCGCCTGCGCCTGATGCAGCAATACTTCCAGTGTGCCTGTTCGGTGGCCGACATTCTGCGTCGCCATCACCTTGCTGGGCGCAGCGTGCATACGTTGCCGGACTATGAGGTGATTCAGCTTAATGATACCCACCCGACCATCGCCATTCCCGAGATGCTGCGTGTGCTGCTGGATGAGCACCAGTTAAGCTGGGACGATGCCTGGGCCATCACCCGTCAGACCTTCGCCTACACTAACCACACCCTGATGCCGGAAGCGCTGGAGCGCTGGGATGAACGGCTGGTACGCAGCCTGCTGCCACGCCATTTCACGTTGATTAAAGAGATCAACCGACGCTTTAAAAAGGTGGTCGAGAAACAGTGGCCAGGGGATGAAGCCGTTTGGGCGAAACTGGCGGTGGTGCACGATAAACAGGTGCGCATGGCCAATCTTTGCGTGGTCAGCGGTTTTGCTGTGAATGGTGTGGCTGCGCTGCACTCTGAACTGGTGGTGAAAGACCTGTTCCCGGAATATCACCTGCTGTGGCCGGAGAAATTCCATAACGTTACCAATGGCATCACGCCGCGTCGCTGGCTGAAGCAGTGTAATCCGGCGCTGGCGGCGTTGATCGATGACACGCTTAACGTTGAGTGGGCGAACAATCTGGAGGCGCTGAAAGGGCTGGAAGCCTTTGCCGACAATAAAGCATTCCGCAAACAGTATCGACAGATTAAACGCGCCAACAAGCTGCGCCTGGCTGAGTACATTGTGCAGCGCACTGGCATTGTGGTGAACCCGGATGCCTTGTTCGATGTACAGATCAAACGCCTGCATGAGTACAAACGCCAGCATCTTGGCCTGATGCATATCCTCTCTCTCTATAAACGGCTGCGCGACGACCCGAAACTGGATGTGGTGCCGCGTGTGTTCCTGTTTGGCGCCAAAGCCGCACCGGGTTACTACCTGGCGAAGAATATTATTTATGCCATTAATAAGGTGGCGGAGAAGATCAACAACGATCCGCTGGTGGGCGACAAGCTGAAGGTGGTGTTCATTCCGGATTATCGCATTACGGCGGCTGAGTTGATGATCCCGGCAGCCGATCTGTCAGAACAGATCTCCACTGCCGGATATGAAGCCTCCGGTACAGGCAATATGAAGCTGGCGCTGAATGGTGCGCTGACCGTAGGTACGCTCGACGGGGCCAACGTTGAAATCGCTGAACAGGTGGGTGAAGAGAATATCTTTATCTTTGGCAATACGGTGGACCAGGTCAAGGCGCTGAAAGCCAGTGGCTATCAGCCGCTGAAGTTACGCAAAAAAGATAAACATCTTGATAGCCTGTTGAAAGAGCTGGAGAAAGGATTTTTCAGTGATGGCGATAAACACGCGTTCGACATGATGCTGCACAGCCTGGGCAAAGGGGGCGATCCGTGGCTGGTGCTGGCCGACTTCGCCAGTTACTGCGAAGCACAGCTGAAGGTGGAAGCGCTGTACCGTGACCAGGAGGCCTGGACGAAAGCGGCTATTCTGAATACGGCCCGCACCGGGATGTTCAGCTCCGATCGTTCGATTCGGGATTACCAGCAGCGTATCTGGCAGGCAAAACGGCCCGGGAGAGGCGATGGACTTAAAAAAGCGTGAGCAGGCCGCTACGGCGGCGGGTATTGCTTCGAAATATATTAATGCACGCGGGCAGCCGGAAGCGGTGAGCGCCGGGACGCGCGAAAAGCTGCTTGAGGCAATGGCCGCCGTTCCTGATAGGGGAAATGCACCATTGCCACCCTGTCGTGTGCTGCTGAAAAAACGGACTCAACAGCTTCAGGTGGGGGGAAAAGGGAATTATCAGTGGCAATTTGACAGTGAGCAGGGGAAAACCCACCAGGGGTCTGTGTCTGGTGGAGAGGTGCTGACGCTGCCGGCGAATCTGCCAGAAGGTTATCATCATCTGTTGCTCACGCAGGGGAAAAAACAGTGGCCGTGCCGGATTATTGTGGCACCAAAACGCTGCTATGAGCCTGCAGAGTTAAAGCGCGGCGACAAACTGTGGGGCGCCTGCGTGCAGCTCTATACGCTGCGATCGGCCCAGAACTGGGGCATCGGTGACTTCGGCGATTTGAAGCACATGGTCAGCGAAATCGCCACACGTGGCGGCGCATTTATTGGTCTCAATCCGATTCACGCGCTTTATCCTTCCCTGCCTGAAAATGCCAGTCCTTACAGCCCGTCGTCACGGCGCTGGCTCAATGTGATGTACATCGATGTGGCTGCCGTGCCGGATTTCCAGCACAGCAAGGCCGCACAGCGCTGGTGGCAGAAAAAGAGCACCCAGACGGCGTTACACACTGCACGCGATGCTGACTGGGTGGATTATGCGCGGGTGGGGGCATTAAAAATTCAGGGGCTACGTCATGCCTGGTCGCAGTTCACCGCACGTGATGCGCAGGACGCCAGCGTGCAGCACTTTGAGGCCTTTATCAACGCCGGGGGAGAAAGCCTGTTAAACCAGGCCGCCTTTGATGCCCTGCACTGCGCTATGCTGAAGGACGATCCTGCTCGCTGGGGCTGGCCGGTATGGCCTGAAAATGTACAGCAGGGCGATAGCGAGGCGGTGCAGCAGTTTTGCCGTGAGCAGCAGGATGAAGTGCGTTTCTGGTCATGGCTGCAATGGCTGGCGAATCGTCAGTTTGATGCGTGCTGGCAGTGTTGCCAGCAGCACCAGATGCCAGTGGGGCTTTACCGGGATTTAGCCGTGGGCGTGGCGGAAGGCGGCGCCGAAACCTGGTGCGATCGTGAACTCTACCGGTTGAAAGCTTCCGTTGGCGCGCCGCCGGATATCCTCGGCCCGCTGGGGCAAAACTGGGGATTGCCGCCGATGGACCCGCACGTGATGGCGGCGCGTGGCTACCAACCGTTTATCGACCTGCTGCGGGCGAATATGGCGAGCTGCGGCGCACTGCGCATCGATCATGTGATGTCGCTGTTGCGCCTGTGGTGGATCCCTTACGGTGAAACGGCCAACTTCGGTGCCTATGTCCACTATCCGGTGGATGACTTAATGGCAATCCTCGCGTTGGAAAGTCAGCGCCATCAGTGCATGGTGATCGGTGAGGATCTTGGTACTGTACCGACGGAAATTGTCAGTAAACTGCGCGACAGTGGTATCTATTCGTGGAAGGTTCTCTACTTCGAGCAGGAGAGTGGGGATCGTTACCGGGCACCCTCCGTTTGGCCACGCCAGTCTATGGCGAGTGCGACGACCCATGACCTGCCGACGCTGCGTGGCTTCTGGAGTGCCGGGGATCTGACTCTGGGTGAAACGCTGGGTATTTATCCTGACAAGCTGGTCCTCAAAGGGTTGTTTGAGCATCGCGTCCGCCAGAAACAGGCATTGCTGGAGGCATTGCATCGTCATCACTGTGTGCCAAAAAGCTGTGGTAAACGGGCGGACAGGCTGGCGATGACAACGGTGCTCAATCGTGGATTACAGCGTTTTATTGCCGACAGCAACAGCGCACTGCTGGGGCTGCAACCAGAGGACTGGCTGAATATGGCCGATCCGGTGAATGTACCGGGCACCACCGATCAGTATCCCAACTGGCGGCGTAAACTGAGCGTCACGCTGGAGGCCATGTTTGCCGATGATCGCGTTAATCGCTTAATTAAGGATATCGATAAACGACGTAAAGCCCCGTAATAATCGTGCGAGGCATGCCTCGCCGTATCAACTATTGCCGCATCACGTAGGGGTCGGGCTTGCCCGACCCGTTTCTCTTGCGGTCCGCCCGGCGCTTACGGCGTAAAGGCTTTAAAAATCACCGAACCGTTTACACCACCAAAACCGAAACCGTTAACCAGCACGCTGCGGATGGTCATCTGCTGCGCACTGTTTTTAACGATGTTCAGCCCTTCAGCAGCACTGTCCAGCTGTGTGATATTCAGCGAAGGTGGCGCAATCTGCTGACGCATTGCCATCAGTGAGAAGATCGCCCCCACAGCCCCGGCGGCGCCCAGCAGATGCCCGGTGGCGGATTTGGTTGAGGAGATCGCCGTGTGAGCGCCTTCACCCAGTACCCGACGCAGCGCATTGATTTCGGCAAGATCGCCGACCGGCGTCGAGGTAGAGTGCGCGTTGATATAATCGATATCGCGCCCTGTTATCCCTGCCTGCTGGAGCGCAATGGTCATCGCACGCGCAGCGCCTTCTCCATCTTCCGGCCCGGAAGTGATGTGGTAAGCATCCGAGGTGGTGCCATAACCGACCACTTCACCAAGGATTGTGGCGCCACGCGCCTGAGCACGGGTCAATTCCTCCAGTACCAGCATCCCGGCACCTTCTCCCATCACAAAACCATCACGTGCCTGGTCGAACGGGCGCGAAGCCTGCTCAGGATGGTCGTTAAAGGCTGTTGATAGCGCGCGGGCGGCCTGGAAGCCCCCGAGTGAAACCGGATTGATGCAAGATTCACAGCCACCCACCACGGCGATATCCGCATCATCAAAACGGATGGCGCGGAAACCGTCACCGATACTTTGAATGCTGGCCGCGCAAGCGGAAACGGGTGTTCCCAGCATGCCCTTGAAGCCATATTTGATCGCCACGTGTGACGCCGCGAGATTGGCGATAAACGACGGAATGGTAAACGGGGACAGTTTACGGCTGCCTTTTTCTGCCACGGTTTTGACCGCATTGCTGATGGCATGAAAACCGCCAATGCCGGTGGCAATAATGGTGGCGGTGCGCAGACGTGCGGTTTCCGATAGATTATGTAAGCCGGCCTGCGTGATGGCTTCTTCGGCCGCTGCCAGCGCCAGATGAATAAAGCGGTCCGCTTTACGCTGCTCTTTCACCGGAATAAGCGCAGCAATATCAAAACCGTGCTGCGGGTCTTGTTCGATGGAGGGAACCTGCCCACCCACGCGGATGGCCGTATCGCCATAGGCCTCTTCAGGAAGATGACGAATCCCGGACTGACCGGCGATCAGCCGTTGCCAGCTACCGTCTACGCCATTACCGAGCGGGCTGATTAAGCCCATACCTGTGATCACGACTCTTCTGCCAATATTGTTCAACATGATGACCTGTAGGTTGCGAAAACAGGTTTCAGTGTACACGTGTAAGCTGAAAAATCCAGCGTCAATCACGCCAGGGAAAATTAAACAGGCAGTCGGGGGAAAATTAAACCGGGGGCGTGAAATCGCGGGGAAAGAAAAGAGAAGGGGCCGGATATCCGGCCCCAGGTCATCAGTAGAACGAATGCTCACCGCGTTCGTGTTCTGTCAGGTCGCGTACGCCTTTCAGTTCAGGGAACGCTGCCAGCATCTCTTTCTCGATGCCTTCTTTCAGGGTCACATCGACCATGGAACAGCCGTTACAGCCGCCGCCAAATTGCAGAATAGCGAAACCTTCGTCGGTGATTTCCATCAGGGAAACTTTACCGCCGTGGCTCGCCAGCTGTGGGTTGATCTGGGCCTGCAACAGGTACTCAACACGCTCAATTAACGGGGCATCTTCGTTAACTTTACGCATTTTGGCGTTCGGTGCTTTCAGCGTCAGCTGTGAACCCAGGTTATCGGTCACAAAGTCGATTTCAGCGTCTTCCAGATAGGGTGCGCTGAGGGCATCAACATAGGCCGACAGCAGGGGAAACTTCAGTTCAGTATCCGTTGCTTCTACTGCATCGGGTGGGCAGTAGGAAACACCGCACTCGGCAGTCGGTGTACCCGGATTAATCACGAATACACGAATTTGGGTGCCATCTTCCTGCTTTGACAGCAGTTTTGCGAAGTGCTCTTGTGCAGAGTCGGTAATTAGGATCATGGCGATTGCTCAATAGTTAACTAATTTCATTGGTTATAATACGCCCATCACCGACGCTCTACAAGGTTCGGCACAGGCACCAGATCTGTACGCTGGCAGCACCCCTGGCCAGCAGAATGCGGCTTATCTCTGCGACGGTACTGCCCGTGGTGACCACATCATCTAATAAGGTGATATGCAGCCCGCGCACATCAATTTCAAGTGTAAACGCGCCGCGTAAGTTTTTACGCCGCGCCAGAGCGCCCAGACGGTGCTGAATACGCCCCGCACGTATACGTGTGATGGCTCGGGGTAAATAACGACATTGCGTCCAGCGTGCCAGACAGTGAGCCATATCCTCTAACTGATTATAGCCGCGTTGCCACGCCCGGCGATGATGCAGTGGGACCGTCAGCAATACATCCGGACGATGCAGCCCGCTTTCACGCCGTTGCATTAACCAGCATAGCAGTATCAACCGGGCCAGCATTACCGCAAGTGCGGTGGTGCGATAAAACTTTAGCCGGTTTACGAGCTGGCTGAGCGGTGGTTGCCAGGGCGTGACGAACACCAGCCACTGCCAGGGAGGTGGGCTGTGCAGGCAGCGGCCGCATTCACGGGTTGTTTCGCCGCTGGGCAGTCCACAGCGTGGGCAACCACCGCGCATCGCCAGAAGGTGGCGTAAACAAACGGTGCACAAGCCGTGCTGTGCAAGGCTGAGCGGCATCAGACATAGCCAACAGCCTGCTGGCATTGGTAGCATGGCGACCTCGTAATTTAAATACAGGACGATAACCGATGACGGTGCTTCACTGGGAGACTATTGGACAGGGCGATCGCCATCTTGTGCTGCTGCACGGATGGGGGTTGAACGCCGGGGTGTGGCATTGCATTAGCGAGCGGCTCAGCGCACATTTTTGTCTGCATCTGGTGGATCTTCCCGGTTATGGTCACAGCCAGGGATTCCCGGCAATGACGCTCGATGAGATGGCGGCAGCTGTGCTGGCGCAGGCCCCTGAGCAGGCCATCTGGCTGGGCTGGTCGCTGGGTGGCCTGGTTGCCAGCCAGGTGGCGCTGAATGCGCCGCAGCGGGTGCGTGGTCTGGTCAGCGTGGCATCCTCACCGCGTTTCAGTGCGGAAACCGATTGGCCCGGCATAAAACCGGAAACGCTGACCTCATTTCAGCACCAGTTGAGTGAGGATTTCCAGCGCACCGTGGAGCGGTTTCTCGCGTTACAAACCCTGGGGACGGACAGCGCTCGCCAGGATGCCCGGGCATTGAAAAGCGTGGTGTTTGAGCGACCGGTACCTGCGGTTGAAGTCCTGAACGGCGGGCTGGAAATTCTCAAGACGGCAGACGTGCGCCAGGCGCTCGCCGCGCTGTCCATACCATTTTTACGCCTGTATGGGGCGCTGGATGGCTTAGTACCACGAAAAATTGTCCCGCTGCTTGATGATGCCTGGCCAGCCAGTACCAGCCATATTATTGAGAAAGCGGCCCATGCGCCTTTTATCTCGCATCCGGCCGATTTTTGTCAGCAGATTATCGATTTCAGTGAGAACGTCAGGCCCTGAGGAGCGCCATCTCTGGGCAACTGAGCGGGGGAGGCAGAGTGGCGTTACGTATTGCAACAATTCACTGCGTTGTCGGTTTGCACATCGCGGTCGATAATGGTCACGGCACTATTTTTTACTGCCATTGATAACTGGAAATATTGACCTAAGGAGAGGAAATTGTATGAAAAAGCTGATCACTATCTCTGCCCTGATGTTGACGACCCTGGCGGCATTTAATGCCAGTGCAGCCGAGCAGATCACCCGCGAAAAAGCGCAGGAGATGAAGCTGGAAAAAATCGGTACGGTGACGACAAACTCCACCACCGATCCGATGGATGCCAACGCCCGCTTATCGAAAAAAGCCGATGAGAAAGGCGGTAAATACTATGTGATCATCGCAGCCCAGCAGGGGAACCGCGATCACGCATTGGCTGACGTCTATAAGTAAGCGATAGTCCCTGCCCGCCATCGGTGGGCAGTTTCAGGCTTTCAGCCAGCGGAATTCCCACGCTTCCAGCAGCATCGCCTGCGCACCATCAATACGATCGCCACTGGCAATATCCCGATACCAGCGCGCCTCTGGCAGCATCATACTCACCGCTTTATTGCTCAGGTTAAACACGCACCACAGGGATTCCTGTTCTTCTCTTGCCTGGCGTTTCATCACCAGCAGTGAATTGTCACTGTCGATGATGCTCATGGGATTATCCGGATGGAAGGCCGTCTGCTGGATACGCAACTGAATGAGCTGGCTGAGGGCATAGTAGACTCGTTGTCGCAGTGAATCCTTTTCCATTAACGCCTGTTCGATATCGCTGACGGCATATTTCTGGCGGTTGATTGCCCGGTTGTACCCGGCAATTTTTACGCCTTCAACATCGTTACGTGAGCCGAGAATACTTTGCACGTAGATGGCCGGTACGCCAGGAAAGGCCAGCAGCAGCGCATGGGCCAGCAGGAAACGTCGCAGGCGCGTATCGTCATCATCCGCTTTCTGATTCAGGGCATCCATGTAGGTGACATTGATTTCATACGGACTGGTGCTGCCATCAGGGTTATTTTTATAGGAGATCAGCGCTCCTTCCATCGCCAGATCGCGTACCAGCGAGACGATCTCGGTTTCCGGCAGAATGCCGCGTAAGGGGTTCAGGCCGATGCCGTCATGTGACGCGAGGAAATTGAAGAATGTGGTGCTGCCGCTGCCGCCATCGAGGGAGGCGGCCCACTGGCGAAGGGCACGTGACGATCCATAATGGATTGCGTGCAGCACCAGCGGCGGCAGTGAAAACTGATACACCATCTGCGCCTCATCACGACCATTACCAAAATAGCTAATGTTATCTTTGTGCGGAACGTTGGTTTCCGTTAACACCACCGTGCCTGGTGCCACTTCGTTGGCAATAGCGCGAAACAGCTTGACCAGCTGGTGGGTTTTTTCCAGATGAATACAGGACGTTCCCGGCGTTTTCCACATATAGCCCACCGCATCCAGGCGCAGGTAATCGGCACCTTTTTGCAGATAATCCAGTACCACGTTCACCATCGCGATCAGCACTTCCGGGTTAGTGAAGTTCAGGTCGATCTGATCGGCGCTGAAGGTGGTCCAGATAAAACGGGTTTCACCATCGGCCATCGCAAAAGGCGTGAGAAGGGGTGAGGTACGTGGGCGGGTGACAGCGCTTAAATCGGTGGTAGGCGGCATGCTGATAAAGAAATCGTTCCAGCCGGGGTCCTGCGCCAGATAGTGGCGAAACCAGGCGCTTTCAGATGACATGTGGTTGCAGACAAAATCAAACATCAGCCGGGTATGCTGGCGCAGGGCGGCGACGTCCTGCCAGTCGCCACATTTGGGGTCCACCTGGTGATAGTCAATGACGGAGAAACCATCGTCGGAGGACCAGGGGAAAAAAGGCAGCAGATGAACCAGATTAAAGCTGGATTGCAGGTGCTGTTGCCAGAAACGAGAGAAGGTCGTCAGGGTGGGCGTGTTCTCTTCGTGAAACTGATCGGCGTAGGTGATCAGCACCACGTCTTTTTCATCCCAGTGTGGTTTACGCGACTGTTGAATACGCTCCCGCGCATCAGCAATCAGCGTATGCAGCCGCTGTAAGCAGGATGGCGGGAAAGTGTAATCGTAGATCTTATCTATTAAGTTATTGATAATATCCATTATTATTCGAATTGCCACCGCGGGTGAAAAATTCAGACGTTATTTTTCACTGTAGACGCTGGTCACAAAATCGCAACCTGCATCAGTGGCAACGACCGTTTTTGGCGCAGTTCTGGCAGCCGGTACTGACCTGTTTAACCGGGATCTGGGCCGGGGTGATGCGCACGCGGCGTAGCGCGCCCAGCAGCAGGGCATTGAACAGCAGGACAGTGGCAATAATCAGACTGCTGCTGCCTGGATGCTGGTGGAAACTGGCAACCTGATAAAACAGGGTGGCCAGCGAGTAAGCCAGATCCAGCCCCCACAGGATCGAGAACAGCATCCAGCGGTTACTGCTTTCACGGGCAATGGCACCCATTACTGAAACGCAGGGCACGTACAGCAGCACAAAAATCAGGTAGCTGTAGGCGGCAGCATCGCTGGCGAACTTGCTGTGCATCGTACCCATTGCGCCGCTGGCCATTTCCGCATCGCCTTTACTGGCCTCAATGGGGTTGGCGAGAACGCTGAGGCTGAAAGTGGCTTTGATGCCTTGCCATGTCTCAATCAGCGCGTCACTCAGCTGCGTGCGAAGACTGAACTGCTCAGGGTCGAATGCCTGCTGTTGCAGCGCTTCGGCGGTGTAGAGAGTATTCAGCGTGCCGACCACCACTTCTTTTGCCATCGCTCCGGTCAGCAGACCGACGGTAGCCTGCCAGTTATCATCGTGAACACCGATCGGTGCCAGCAGTGGTGTCAATGTCTGGCTGACGCTGGCCAGCGCGGAGTCGTTCAGATGACTCACCGGCTTGCCGCTAAACGAAAAACTGTTTAGCGCACCGATAAGCATACTGACCAGCACAATCACTTTCCCGGCCCGCAGGACAAACCCCCGCAGACGCTGCCAGGTTTGCAACAGCAGACTTTTGGCGTGAGGAACGTGCCACAGTGGCAGCTCCATTACAAAGGGACTGGCGTTACCGCGCATCAGCGTATGCTTAAGCAGCAGGCCAGTGACGATGGCCGCGAAAATCCCCAACAGATAGAGGCTCAAAACGACCAGTGCACCACGCTGACCGAAAAAGGCCGCCGCAAAGACCGCGAAAATCGCCAGCCGCGCTCCGCAGGAGATAAACGGCGCCATCAGTACGGTGATCAACCGCTCCCGTGGGGCGTCCAGCGTGCGTGCTCCCATTACCGAGGGCACATTGCAGCCAAAGCCAACAATCAGCGGCACAAAGGATTTACCGGGCAGACCAAGCGCCTGCATCAACCGATCCATCACAAAGGCGGCACGCGCCATATAACCGGAATCTTCCAGCAGAGAGAGGAACAGGTACATCATGCCGATCTGCGGTATCAGCGGCATGACGGTATTGATCCCACCGCCGATGCCCTGCGCCAGGAAAAGCGTCAGCCATAACGGTAGGTGCAGCGTAGCGCCCAGCCACTGCGTACCCTGAATAAATATCGCCGCTGATCCGAGGTCGAAAAGCGGTTGTAGTGCGCCACCAAGGTTGATGGCGAGGAAGAACATCATATACATCACCAGCAGAAACACCGGCAGGCCCAGCCAGCGGTTCATGGTCAGGCGATCCAGGCGCTGGCTGAACAGGCTACGGCTTCCGGCGGCACGGATGACCTTGTGGCAGAGTGACTCGAGAGTCTGATAACGGCTACTGGCAATGGACTGAGCGGCATCCTCCCCCAGACGTTCATGGATGCCTGGCAGTAACGCCTGGGCTGCGGGCATCTGCTGCTGGCTCCAGATATCCCCTTCCAGCATATGCAGGGCCAGCCAGCGTTTCTGCCCTTCTGGCGTGGCGGCGGACATGGCAGCGACCAGTTCACGCAACGCTTGTTGCAGCGGCTGCGAATAGGGGACAGCAAGCGGGGTGGGCTGGCGTGAATAACGGTCGATGGTCTCTTTCAGGCGATTAATGCCGCGCCCGCGAGTGGAAACCAGCGGTATCACCGGGCAGCCCAGCGCCTCTTCCAGCGCCGGGAGGTCTAACTCTGTTTGCTGGCTTTCAACAATATCCAGCATGTTCAATGCCACGATGCAGGGCTGCCCCATCTCCAGCAGCTGCAAGGTCAGATAAAGATTGCGTTCAAGGTTGCTGGCATCCACCACGTTAATCACCAGGTCGGCATCACCGCTCAGGAGATACTGACAGGCAATCTGTTCATCCAGCGATGCCTGTGCCGAGAGCGTGGTGAGTGAGTAGCAGCCTGGCAGATCAACCAACTGCACCTGATGCTCTTCTGTGGTGAACTGCCCTTCTTTGCGCTCGACGGTCACACCGGCCCAGTTACCGACCCGCTGGCGCGATCCGGTGAGCTGGTTAAACAAGGTAGTTTTGCCTACGTTAGGGTTCCCGGTCAGTGCGATAGTCGTGGTTTTCATGCGACCTCTCCGGCTGACTGCATGGCTTCCAGTTGGAGTAATGCAAGATCCTTTTTGCGCAACATCAGGCTGACGTGGCGGGTTTCAATATGTAGGGGATCGCCCAGTGGAGCGATACGGATCAGCCGAAAGGTGATGCCGGGCAACAGGCCCAGCGCCATGAGTTTCTGGCGAAATACCGGATTGATGGATGACGAAAAACCGACGATTCGGTAGGCGTGCTGTGGGATCATTTGCATTGGCGGTGCCTGCTTAAATAGACACTGATAATTTTAATGAGAGTGATTCTTGCTCACATTGATATGGAGCAACTTAATCGCAGGGCAGACGCGGAGGTTAGGAAAAAAGAGCGGGCCATCAGGCCCGCCGGGGGGATTAGCTTTTTTTGCCAAAGGCGGCAGCCAGCGCATCGCCCATCGCGCTGTTGCCCGCAGGCTGGGCGGCAGGGCGCTTGTTGTTGGCTTTTGCCGGGCGCGCGTTGTCACGGTCCGGCGATTTGTTGCCGCCACCGCGTCGCGCGTTGGTTTCGCCTGGCTGCTCGTCAAGGCGCATGGTCAGCGCAATACGCTTACGCTGTAAATCCACTTCCATCACCTTCACCTTGACCACATCACCGGCTTTCACCACTTTGTGTGGGTCATCGACAAATTTATCGGCCAGTGAGGAGATATGCACCAGACCATCCTGATGGACGCCGATATCGACGAAGGCGCCGAAGTTGGTGACGTTAGTCACCGAGCCTTCAAGCACCATCCCCGGGAGCAGGTCATTCATGGTGTCGACGCCGTCAGCGAACTGTGCGGTTTTAAACTCAGGACGTGGATCGCGACCCGGTTTTTCCAGTTCTTTGATGATGTCACTCACGGTCGGCACGCCGAAACGCTCATCGGTAAAATCAACGGCTTTCAGATTACGCAGCTCAGTCGGGTTACCCATCAGGTCGTTAAGAGCCTGCTCGGTGGCGGCGAGAATACGCTGCACGACCGGATAAGCTTCCGGGTGCACGGTAGAGGCATCCAGTGGGTTATCGCCCTGAGTGATGCGAAGGAATCCGGCGCACTGTTCAAAGGCTTTCGGCCCCAGACGACCGACTTTCAGTAACTGCTGACGGTTCTGGAAACGGCCGTTCTCATCACGCCAGGTGACAATGTTCTGGGCGATCATCTTGCTCAGCCCTGCCACGCGCGTTAGCAGCGGCACAGAGGCGGTATTCAGATCGACACCCACGCCGTTCACGCAGTCTTCCACCACCGCATCCAGTTTTCTCGCTAACTGGCTCTGGCTGACGTCATGCTGGTACTGGCCGACACCAATGGATTTCGGGTCGATTTTTACCAGTTCGGAGAGCGGATCCTGTAAGCGACGGGCGATGGAAACCGCGCCACGCAGCGAGACATCCAGGCCAGGGAACTCCAGTGCCGCCAGTTCGGAAGCGGAATAGACCGAGGCTCCCGCTTCGCTGACGATGACTTTCTCGCCCTGGACCTGCGGGAACTGCTTTTGCACCTCAAGATAGAAACGCTCGGTTTCACGAGATGCCGTACCGTTGCCGATGGCGACCAGTTCAACCTGATGTTTGGTACAGAGTGCTGCGACGGCCGCTGCGGCTTTCGCAGTCTGCCCGGTGTGAGGATAGATGGTGTCTGTCGCGACCAGCTTCCCGGTCGCATCCACCACGGCGACTTTGACCCCGGTACGTAGGCCAGGATCGAGACCCATCGTGGCGCGCATCCCCGCCGGCGCCGCCATCAACAGATCGTGCAGATTGCGGGCGAAGACATTAATCGCTTCGTCTTCCGCGCGTTCACGCACGGTGCCCATCAGTTCGGTTTCGAGGTGCAGCAGCACCTTGATGCGCCAGGTCCAGCTGACTACGGCTTTACGCCAGGTATCCGCTGGCGCATTGTTCAGGCGCAGATTCAGATGGTCTGTGATGATCTGCTCACCGTGGCTTTCGCGCGGTGGTTCATCAAACTGCGGATCAGCATTCAGCGCCAGCTGTAAGATACCTTCGTTACGCCCACGGAACATGGCCAGCGCACGGTGGGAAGGTACGGTGGATAACGCTTCATGATGATCGAAGTAGTCACGGAATTTTGCGCCTTCCTCTTCTTTGCCATCGATCACACGTGCGACCAGGTGTGCATTTTTCCACAGGTAGTCACGCACTTTTGCCAGCAGTCCGGCATCTTCTGCGAAACGTTCCATCAGGATGTAGCGTGCACCATCCAGCGCCGCTTTGGTGTCAGCAACACCTTTGTCGGCATCAATGTAGCCAGCGGCCAGTTGTTCAGGATCGTGAGACGGCTCCTGCCATAACGTGTCTGCCAGGGGTTGCAGACCGGCTTCTATCGCGATCTGACCGCGCGTGCGGCGCTTCTGTTTGTAAGGCAGATAGAGGTCTTCGAGCTCGGTTTTACTCAGGGTGGCGTTGATTGCCGCTGCCAGCTCATCGGTCAGTTTTCCCTGGTCGGCAATGGATTTCAGAATGGACTGGCGGCGGTCGGCAAGCTCGCGCAGGTAACCCAGTCGGGTCTCCAGCTGACGCAGTTGGGTATCATCTAACCCGCCGGTCACTTCCTTACGATAACGTGCGATAAACGGCACGGTATTTCCTTCGTCCAGCAGGCGAACAGCGGCTTCAACCTGTTCTGGTCTGGCCTTTAGCTCACTTGCAATCAGGCGGCTCAGTGAATTATTCATCATTGTTGGGACACTTTTTAGCTTAAGAAATTGGCAACAGTTATACGGATTGCAGCAGCATAATGCCAGTCATCAGACTGTCAGCATGGCTGCAACGGCGAGTTTAGGATTCTTTGACGTAGCTGATCGCATTGACGTACCACAGTGCTTCACCCACTGGGGTGTGGACGATGGCGGCATCCCCGATCTCTTTTTTCAGCAATGCACGCGCCATCGGCGAGTCGATAGAGATATAGTCATTGCGACCGAAGATCTCGTCATAGCCGACAATGCGGAAATGCTTCAGATCGCCATCATCGTTTTCCACCTCAACCCAGGCACCGAAAAACACTTTGCCATCCTGCTGTGGGGAATAGTCGACAATACGCAACTGTTCCAGGCACTTGGTCAGATAGCGTATCCGACGGTCAATTTCACGCAGGCATTTTTTGTTGTACTGATAGTCGGCATTTTCACTGCGATCGCCAAGGCTGGCCGCCCAGGTGACCTTCTTCGTCACTTCCGGGCGCTCTTCACGCCACAGGAAGTCCAGCTCCTGCTTCAGCAGGTTGTAGCCTTCGCGGGTAATCAGTTTGGTTTTCATCATTCAGCCATCGTCATCGTGATATGCAGACTATTTTGTTGTGCTGTGTGACGGGATGCAAATTCATTGTTCCGAATTATGCCGCAACGTTACTGCTTGTTTGTCATGATAAATACGCTGGAAAAAACCGTTCATCCCCTGGTTTTTTTGACCCAGATTACAGATAAGCTGCTGTTTAATATGCTTTGTAACAATTTCGGCTACAATATAAACCATTATTGACTGTTACATTCAGGCATCTTTTTTAAAAATACAGGCTCAGGCAATAGCGCCTTTGGGAGTAACGAAATGCAAGAAAATTACAAAATCCTGGTGGTAGATGATGACATGCGTTTGCGTGCACTGCTGGAGCGTTATCTGACCGAGCAGGGCTTCCAGGTGCGTAGTGTGGCCAATGCTGAGCAGATGGATCGCCTGCTGACGCGTGAATCATTCCACCTGATGGTGCTGGACCTGATGTTACCTGGCGAAGATGGCTTGTCGATTTGCCGCCGTCTGCGCAGCCAGAGCAACCCCATGCCGATTATTATGGTCACCGCCAAAGGCGAGGAAGTGGATCGTATCGTGGGCCTCGAAATCGGTGCGGATGACTATATTCCAAAACCGTTCAACCCACGTGAACTGCTGGCCCGTATCCGTGCGGTGCTGCGTCGTCAGGCGAATGAACTACCGGGTGCGCCTTCTCAGGAAGAAGCGGTGATTGCTTTCGGTAAATTCAAGCTGAACCTCGGTACCCGCGAGATGTTCCGTGAAGATGAGCCGATGCCACTGACCAGCGGCGAGTTCGCCGTGCTGAAAGCGCTGGTGAGCCACCCGCGTGAGCCGCTGTCGCGCGATAAACTGATGAACCTGGCCCGTGGTCGTGAGTACAGTGCGATGGAGCGTTCTATCGACGTACAGATCTCCCGTTTGCGCCGTATGGTGGAAGAAGATCCGGCTCATCCACGCTACATCCAGACCGTTTGGGGCCTGGGCTATGTCTTCGTGCCGGACGGCAGTAAAGCATGAGGCGATTCCGCTTCTCTCCCCGTAGTTCATTTGCCCGCACACTGTTATTGATCGTTACCCTGCTGTTCGTCAGCCTGGTAACGACTTATCTGGTGGTGCTGAACTTTGCAATTTTGCCCAGTCTGCAACAGTTCAACAAAGTGCTGGCCTATGAAGTTCGTATGTTGATGACCGACCGTTTGCAGTTGGAAGATGGCACGCAGCTGGAAGTGCCTCCGGCATTTCGCCGTGAAATCTACCGTGAACTCGGCATCTCGCTGTATACCAATGCAGCGGCGGAAGAGAGCGGATTACGCTGGGCGCAGCACTATCAGTTTCTCAGCCAACAGATGGCGCAGCAGTTGGGTGGCCCGACCGATGTCCGTGTGGAGGTCAATAAGAACTCCCCGGTGGTGTGGCTGAAAACCTGGTTGTCGCCGGATATCTGGGTGCGCGTCCCCCTGACCGAGATCCATCAGGGCGATTTCTCTCCATTGTTCCGCTACACGCTGGCGATTATGTTGCTGGCGATCGGTGGAGCCTGGCTGTTTATACGTATCCAGAACCGCCCGCTGGTGGAGCTGGAGCACGCGGCGTTACAGGTGGGTAAAGGCATTATCCCCCCGCCACTGCGCGAGTATGGTGCCTCTGAGGTCCGTTCCGTGACGCGGGCATTTAATCAGATGGCATCTGGCGTGAAGCAGTTAGCCGATGACCGAACCCTGCTGATGGCCGGGGTGAGTCATGACCTGAGAACGCCATTGACGCGTATTCGTCTGGCAACGGAAATGATGTCAGAGCAGGATGGCTATCTGGCTGAGTCGATCAATAAAGATATCGAAGAATGTAATGCGATTATCGAACAGTTTATTGATTACCTGCGTACCGGGCAGGAGATGCAGTTTGAACGCGCGGACCTCAACAGTGTGCTGGGAGAAGTGGTGGCGGCAGAAAGCGGTTACGAGCGTGAAATTGAGAATGCCGTGATGTCCGCTGAGCTGATGCTGGATATCAATCCCCTTGCGATTAAGCGTGCGATTGCCAACATGGTCGTCAATGCTGCCCGCTATGGTAATGGCTGGATTAAGGTCAGTTCCGGGCGTGAGCTGCATCGAGCCTGGTTCCAGGTAGACGATGATGGTCCCGGTATTGAACCCGACCAGCTTAAGCACCTGCTTCAGCCGTTTGTGCGTGGTGACAGCGCACGCAGTACCAGCGGAACGGGCCTGGGACTGGCGATTGTGCAGCGTATTATTGATGCTCACCAGGGGGCGCTGGAGATTGGTAAGAGTGAAAAAGGGGGCTTACGCATTCGTGCCTGGCTGCCATTGCCACCTGCCAGCCTTCCGCCAGGGCCTACCCAGTGACAGGCAAGGGTGCGGCATGATGTCGTAGGGGTGAGGCATGCCTCACCCGATTCCACTGACTGGCTTACAGTTTCGGCCCGGCTTTCACCAGTGCTTCACCCGCTTTAGTGTCGGTGAACTTATCGAAGTTGTTGATAAACCTCTGCGCCAAATCCCGAGCCTTTGTTTCCCATTCGGCTTCACTCGACCAGGTTTGACGCGGGTCGAGCAGTTTGCTGTCTACGCCTTGCAGGGTCAGCGGTATCTCCAGGTTGAAAACAGGCAACGTGGTGGTTTCTGCATGGGCGATGTCGCCACTGAGGATAGCGTTGATAATCGCCCGTGTATCGGCGAGCGAAATACGTTTCCCACTGCCGTTCCAGCCGGTATTCACCAGCCAGGCTTCTGCGCCTGCGTCCTTCATCCGTTTCACCAAAACCTCTGCGTACTGTGTGGGGTGCAGGGTCAGGAACGCGGCACCAAAGCAGGCTGAGAAGGTGGGAGTAGGTTCGGTGACTCCACGCTCAGTACCGGCCAGTTTGGCGGTAAAACCGGAAAGGAAATGGTACTGGGTCTGCTCGGCGGTCAGGCGTGATACGGGGGGCAGCACACCAAAAGCGTCAGCGGTCAGGAAAATCACTTTCTTCGCGTGGCCGGCTTTCGACACCGGTTTAACGATATTGTCGATATGATCAATCGGGTAGGAGACGCGGGTGTTCTCGGTCTTGCTGCTGTCGTCATAATCCACCGAACCATCGCTGCGAACGACAACGTTCTCCAGCAGGGCATCCGGGCGGATCGCATGGTAGATCTCCGGTTCTGCTTTTTCTGACAGTTTGATAGTTTTAGCGTAACAGCCCCCTTCAAAGTTAAACACGCCGTCATCATCCCAGCCATGTTCATCATCGCCAATCAGCTTGCGCTTTAGATCGGTAGACAGTGTGGTTTTGCCCGTGCCTGAGAGGCCGAAGAAAATGGCAACATCCCCTTTTTCACCGACGTTGGCCGAGCAGTGCATCGACGCAATCCCTTTTAGCGGCAGCAGGTAGTTCATCATAGTGAACAACCCTTTCTTCATCTCGCCGCCGTACCAGGTTCCCCCGATAAGCTGCATGTTTTCCGTCAGGTTAAAGGCGACAAAGTTCTCGGAATTCAGCCCCTGTGCCTGCCAGTCCGGGTTGGTGCACTTGGCGCCGTTCATCACCACGAAGTCGGGTATGAAATTCGCCAGAGCTGCTTTATCCGGGCGGATAAACATGTTCTTCACGAAGTGCGCCTGCCAGGCGACTTCCGTGATAAAGCGTACGCAGAGGCGTGAGTCCGGGTTAGCGCCGCACCAGGCATCGATAACAAACAGGCGTTTGCCGGAGAGCTGCTTTGTGACAAGGTTTTTCAGCGACTGCCAGGTCTCCTGCGAGAGGGGGTGGTTATCGTTTTTACCTTTCCCATTGTCACTCCACCACAGCGTGTCGCGGGTGGTTTCGTCACGTACCAGATATTTGTCTTTCGGAGAGCGTCCGGTAAAAATGCCGGTATCAACGGCGACAGCGCCAGACTGCGTGACGATACCGCGCTCAAAACCGTTTAATGTGGGTAGGGTTTCTTCCTTAAACAGGGTGTCATAATCAGGATTATGAATCACCTTCACCGTATCAGTGATGCCATAAGCGACGAGGTCCTGCAAGGTCAGGTCGTTAGTGTGCATGTTACTGCTCCTTTGTCGGTTTTTTGTACTGCGTCAAATTGTAGGGGTATTTCAACTTTATTACCGCGAGCAACCTCCGGCTTCTGCATCAGTGCCGGGTGATGCCACGATCGCGCGCAGTTTACACCCGCCAGAAAACAGCGAAAGCGGCAAAGAAGGAAAATGAGAAGCCACGCCGGGTTCAATGAAAAGAATCGCATTTGTTGCATCAATAGTGCTAAGTCGGTGTCTTTTTGTAGTGATAAATACCAGGTTATGAAGAATTTTTAGCGGGAAAATGCGATTTTTTGTGACGGGAGTATCGTATTGTTTTTCGATAGAAAATAAAGACAGGCGGGGTAAAAACGGGGCATCGTTGAAAAGAAAAAGGCCGGGTAATATCCGGCCCCTGGCGATTAGTGAACCTGTTGGTCACCTGTCGCAGAATCATTACGGATCGCGGCAATATCGACCGCATCATAGACGTAATGATTACCGCAGTAGTCACAGTGCATATCAATATTGCCATCTTCCTGCAGGATCTGATCCACTTCTTCATCCGGGAGTGTGCGCAGCACATCGCCGCAACGTTCGCGTGAACAGGTGCACTTGAAACTCACGTTCTGGGGTTCAAACAGGGTGACTTCTTCCTGATGATAGAGGCGCCACAGCACGTCATTCGCTGGCAGGCCCAGCAGCTCTTCCGTTTTAATCGTTTCTGTCAACGTCGCCAGGTGGTTGAACTCATCCAGACTGGCATCCTGAGCCGGGAGAACCTGCAACAGAATACCGGCTGCACCCACCTGCGATTCTGTTTCGCCGGTGCGGATAAACAGGCGAGTAGGGAGCTGCTCTGAACGCATAAAGTAATCTTCCAGGCAGGCGGCCAGGGTGTCACCTTCCAGGCCGACAACGCCCTGATAGCGCTCACCTTCTTTCGGAGAAATGGTGATCACCAGATAGCCATTGCCGACCATCTCTTTCAGGCTGCTGCCGTCGGCAATTTCACCCTGCATACGCGCAACCCCACGCATTTCCTGAAGATTATTACCGTTGATCACCGCCATATTAAGCGGGCCATCACCCTGCAATTGCACCGTGATATCACCGTCAAATTTCAGGGTGGCTGTCAGCAGGCTGGTGGCGACCAGCAGTTCGCCAAGGACCTGTTGCACTGGCTGAGGGTAGTCATGGCCCTCAATGATTTCCTGCCATGTCTGGGATACGGTAACCAGTTCGCCGCGCACAGCATGGTTTTCGAACAGGTAACGGTGCATCTGGTCTTGCTGGGACATAGTGTTTCTCTCGAGTGTGGCGTTATTCGTCGCCAGAATGTTTAAATTTCATCAGGTCACGACGTTCCTTTTTATCAGGGCGCCGGTCAGGGTGCGGCATAGTCAGGGCGTTCATTTTACGCGCCAGTGCCACTTTTTCCCGCTTCTCAATACTTTCTACCGTTTCACGGTACAATTGTTGCGCAACAGTCGCCGGGCCACGTTTGTCAGTGACCGCTTCAATTACTACGGTGCGCTGATCGTTACCCTGGCGCAGCGTCAGCTCCGCAGCGACTTCCACCAGTTTACTGGGTTTGCTGCGTTGACCGTTGTAATGGACTTTGCCGCCTTCGATCATTTCGCGTGCATCTGCCCGGGTTTTATAAAACCGGGCGGCCCAAAGCCATTTATCGAGCCGGACCCCGTCTGAGGGTTTCTCTTTCATCGCTGCTCCTTTTGGGAATACCCCTATATAGGGTGTCCCCCGTCGTCTTTCAAGTTAACGGGTGGGGCGTCCTGGATTATTTTGGGTATGGAGGGCACTAACTATTAAAAATAGCACAGATGCGATGGGGTCAGAACATCGGCCGCACGGTCTGTATATCGTTGAGCGAATGGTTGAGGCATTTGTCGTAATACTGATGAATTTCCATCATCCGAAGACGATTACGGTGGATGCGACGCAGCGCCAGTAGTGTGTTAATGACCAGAATCAGAGTAAGCAACAGCAACAGCAAACTGCTGCCGAGGTAGTGCCATAATGTGATGGTGTCCGGCTCGCTGTGCAGTGCGATATGGCGCGTACCGTTGGCATCGGTGGTGATGCTGGTAATGATCCCGTTAGCGTTAAACGGCGTGTGCAGCAGCATACCGGCCAGACGTTGCAGTTCTGGCCACTGGTCGGGGGCGTTGTAATCAAACAGTGATGCTGCCGGGGAGGGCTGATTCACCAACTGGCGACCTTCGTCACTGAGGATCAGAAAACCACCCGGAGGAGGGCTGTTCAGTGCGTCTGCGGCACGGCGTGTTTCACGATAGAAGAAAGAGGAGGTTGCGGTATTGACCAGGTTTTCCAGCGCTTCGGCACTCACCGGGCGAAGTAACACGTTCATGCCGTTGAGTGCACCGGAATTGGCACGATGCACCAGCGTTTGCCAGTCTTTGGCATTGCCGAGGTTGACCAGCGCATTTTTCAGACGCACACAGTCCTGTTCCTGGCTGCACAAATCCTGCGTTTTTTGCACGATATCTGAGAAATCGTCCAGCAGGATCATGCCTGACTTCTGAATGGCGGTGGCCAGCTGCGGATTGAGTTTTGGGTCGGTGCTGGTCTGCGGATGAAGCTGCATCCGGGTGGTATCCAGCAGTGCAGTGGCTTTATCGATAATATCGGACTGCGGCAGGGGCAGGGGTTCAGCGTTGTTCCAGTAGACCGCAGAGCAGTCGAACGGCATAAAGTCATAGCTGCGGTTGCCCTGATAGGTGGTTGGAATCGAACACATCCCCGTGCCTTTGACTTTCAGGCTGTCGCCTACATGCAGGGCAACGTTTTCTAAGTCACTCACCTGCGTGACCTGCAGACTTTCCGTGCCTTTAATCCATGCCAGGCTCAACTTCAGTGGCATGCTCAGGGGGATCCAGGAAATCAGCAGTACCAGCAC
>NZ_JBBGYT010000308.1:0-681 GCF_037479575.1 Erwinia sp. MYb416 | reverse complement strand
ATTTGCCATTAATGTACGCCTACTGGGCCAGGCTCTACGTGTGTTTTTCAGCTTAACCATCCCCCCCGACAAACACAAACCTGATGCTAATGTGCAGATTGTCATCTCTTCGCAACACTTGGGGGCTAAAACGTCGGTGTTGAAACTGTGGTCTGCTTCGTTTGCCTTAAGTTTGCGCACGGTTTAAACAGTGAAAAAAAATCGCATGTTTTTTGGACGATTTATTTCATTGATTTTATTGGTTTTCTGAGCAATTGGTTGTATTGAATGTCAAGAAAATCTAACGATTGCCGTTTCGTTACCTTGATTTATCTACACGCGTAGATACAATAGCTGCGTAGTGAAAATTCACGGTGCTTGATGGTTAGCAGCTACGTGAAGGTCAGATTTGTTTCGCGTTACTTATACGATTGGTCAATTTTAGACCGTCGGCGCAAAGCGAATAAAGCGTTCCAACACCAGGGAACCTTTTTACCCGTCATACTTCAAGCTGCATGTGCGTTGGCTGCAGCTCGAATTATTTAGGGTAAACGACCTTTCGTCATGGCTTTATAACACGGCCTGTTCACTGGCGAATTTTCCTCCGACGGAGGAGTGCGTGCCAGGGATGGCGCCGAATAAAACTCCTCACATCAGGGAATTTTTCATGTCTACACCTCAAAGCGTTGCACAGGATACTGC
>NZ_JBBGYT010000307.1:0-647 GCF_037479575.1 Erwinia sp. MYb416 | reverse complement strand
GGACCATCCTCCAAGGCTAAATACTCCTGACTGACCGATAGTGAACCAGTACCGTGAGGGAAAGGCGAAAAGAACCCCGGCGAGGGGAGTGAAACAGAACCTGAAACCGTGTACGTACAAGCAGTGGGAGCCTACTTGTTAGGTGACTGCGTACCTTTTGTATAATGGGTCAGCGACTTATATTCTGTAGCAAGGTTAACCGTATAGGGGAGCCGCAGGGAAACCGAGTCTTAACTGGGCGTTAAGTTGCAGGGTATAGACCCGAAACCCGGTGATCTAGCCATGGGCAGGTTGAAGGTTGGGTAACACTAACTGGAGGACCGAACCGACTAATGTTGAAAAATTAGCGGATGACTTGTGGCTGGGGGTGAAAGGCCAATCAAACCGGGAGATAGCTGGTTCTCCCCGAAAGCTATTTAGGTAGCGCCTCGTGAACTCATCTTCGGGGGTAGAGCACTGTTTCGGCTAGGGGGCCATCCCGGCTTACCAACCCGATGCAAACTGCTAATACCGAAGAATGTTATCACGGGAGACACACGGCGGGTGCTAACGTCCGTCGTGAAGAGGGAAACAACCCAGACCGCCAGCTAAGGTCCCAAAGTCATGGTTAAGTGGGAAACGATGTGGGAAGGCACAGACAGCCAGGA
>NZ_JBBGYT010000306.1:0-1238 GCF_037479575.1 Erwinia sp. MYb416 | reverse complement strand
CTTTAGTGAGGTGCTACAGGCGGAGGTGGTTCGGGTGGAGCATATTCTCAGCCATGCACGTCGCTGTGCCTATCGGGTGCAGCCTTATCAGTAGTCTGGCACCCGGAGTGCCTCTTCTCCCGGAATGTCGGGGGAAATGGCACCGGGTGCCTTCAACACATCCTTATGTCATCAGCATCATCACCTCGCAGGCTGTTGATACTTTACTGCGCATAGCTCACCGGCGTTTGCAGCTCAGGATCGATATGCTGCCTGATCCGTTTCAGCATTGGCTGATAAGGGCACAGCGTACCGACGGGGGTTATTTTACAGCCGTTGAACGTCAGCTCAGTGATCAGCGGTGGCCGGCTGGCATTCAGCGGGGTGAGCTTGCGGATCTGATCGAGACTCTGTGCCTGGAAATAGACGCGAATAAAGCGTTTGCCGCTGTGCACCTCACGCCAGCGTTCAAACACCAGACTGCCCGCCGGGGGGATGTTGCCGCGCGGATAGTCTGCCTGCTGCCAGCTAAAATTGAGCATGGTGCGCAGCCAGGAAATGTTAGTGTCGTGTGCCACATACAGTAACCAGCGCACGTCCGGTGGGCCGCCCTGCACCTGCTGAGGAGCCAGCGCTTTGGCGATCTGATCCATCAGTATCGATCCGCCACGCTGCGCAATGTAGGGCACGTCGTTGATGTAATCGTATTTGGTGGTCAGCAGCGGCATCAGTTTCGCCACATCGGCCGCCGAGTGCACATGGCCAAAGGCGACGCTGGATGACGGCTGATTTTCGCTCCATGCCAGGCGGAACGTTTCTGCCATATTCGCCAGCGTCGCGAGTCCCTCTACCTCAAAACGGCCGTCCTTGCTACGCTTGATACTCCATGGGTGATCGAAGACAGGGCAGGGATGATCCGCCTGACAGACGGCTGCTTTCAAACGGGCGATCTCCGGGGCGGCACGCTGCTCTGCCTGCTGTACGCTACCGCCCATTGCCTGTTCAATCCCTGCCCGGGCCTGTGCTTCGTCCAGCGGAGCCAGCCCCATCTTATCGCTCTGGAACAAGGGATCGCTGTCACCGCTGACGCTGTGCACCGTCACATCACACCCCGGGAATGCGCCATCGGTTAATGCTTTCGCCGTCGCTTTTGTGCGCTGTAGCGGGCTTGCCCAGACATACAGTGTCTTGCTGTCAGGGCATCCCGACGTCAGCAACCCGGCCTGACGCCAGCCGTTTGCCTCATACCCGCCTTTCAA
>NZ_JBBGYT010000305.1:0-1341 GCF_037479575.1 Erwinia sp. MYb416 | reverse complement strand
GTAATGCACTATACATCAGTAACAAATAATATTGATAGAGATCCCAGTCCTTGCGACAGGATCTATGATATCAGTCTCTACTCCCCAGTCTAAATGCCAGTTCCCGTACTTAATCGTCAGCAGATAGCCGATATTGTTAAGCGCACTGGGGAGCAGGACAGAACAGGCTATTTTTTTCCGCCCATTGGCCAGTTTACAGAAATATCGAATTAGAGACAGCCATATCGTAACCAATCGGCCCAACATTTTGCCTGGATCGAACCATTCCTGTAATTCTCCGCGTCACTTGGGCCGACTGATGAATCGGCGTATCTCTGAGAGACTGTGCTCTCATCTGCAGAATGCGAAGCATCTGACATGCAGCTATGATCGAGGAGATGACGTAATATCTTTCAAGTCTATAGGTACTGTAGTGTTACTAACCTCGTTTTTAATAGGGCACTATGCTAATTTGTGAGGACTATTTCAGCGTTTAGGAGATGCTATGGGGGTTGAATTTCACATAACGAGAGCTGAATTTTGGGCAGATAATGATGATGCGCAGATAACTGCTGATGAATGGCTTAACTACATTAATAGCGATAACGAATTAAGCAGATATATTATTAATGGTGATTATCACGCCTTGTGGTCAGGTCCCTCATTGTACGAAGAGCCATGGCTTGACTGGAGTGCAGGTAATATTTATACCAAATGGCCAGACACATACCTGTACAGAAAGATGTTGGGGATTGCGAAGCATCTCAATGCCCAAGTAATGGATGATGATGGTACGATTTACAGTAACGAATCACAGTGGGAGTACGATCCGCCAACTAACATTTAACGTCTGCTCATGGCACGCAGAGCGGTTCAATCAGTGTGTTGCATCCATCGGTTGAACTCACAGCGAGGAGCGGATGTGCAACTTATGCCCTTATCATTGAGCCAGATAAGAAAAAATATTTTTCATGCAGTTATTGAAGTCATGTTATTAAACAATCTTACAGCTATTGAACAGACATCATAATCTTCGATGTTTGATAATACTGCCAGGGTATAGGCTGCTTCCTGTGAGCGCAAAAAATATGTTTCTCTTCCAAACGTAGAACCCTGGTGACAATAAATTTTCCCTGATTTATCCTCATCGAGTTCAATGCCAAAGCAGTATGAATTATGGTCTTCAATCATAATGTTGGTGTCAGTAGTCAGGGGAAGAGGGATAAGCATTTTTCTTATCAACTCCTTTCCTCCGACCAAACCCGAAGAAAAATTCAGTCCCCATTTCATTAAATCATTAGCAGATGAGTGTACAAGGCCTGCTCCGGTAACGCCCCATGGGCTGTGAACAGGGAAAAATAT
>NZ_JBBGYT010000304.1:0-1793 GCF_037479575.1 Erwinia sp. MYb416 | reverse complement strand
GCTTAAGCGCTGGCCGGGCGGGCACTTTTACTTCCAGGACAATCTGGATGCCTTTTTACACCAGCTGTTGCCGTCATGCGCAGCGGCTCAACTCAACTGATGGTCAGATAAGGAAGATGTGATGAACTTTGAGCTGTTTAATCCTCAACGCGCTGCGCCAGACACAGAAAAGGCTTTTACGCTGTTCCCGGCATTGAAAAAGTTTTATGCCTCGCTCGGCAAAACGCCGCTGATCCCGGTGCCAGGCCCTCAGGGGCACGCGACGATTCTGGCGAAATATGAATTCAACAACCCTTTTGGTTCGGTAAAAGACCGGACCGCCTTCGGGCTGTTTTGTGATGCCATCAATCAACATGACTTTGCGCGTGGCGAACTGAAACTGCTGGATTCGTCCGGCGGCAATATGGCGAAGGCGCTGGCAAAACTGGGCAACATGTGTGGCATTGCCGTGCAGGTAGTGATCCCCGACTCCTCACCCGAGCAGCTGGTGGCGACGCTGAAGGGCGATAATGCGCAGGTGACGCTGGTGGACCGCAGTCAGTTTTTACTCGGCGTGATTGCCCGTAGCCAGCAAATTGCCCGCGATGATCCCAGCTGGACGCTACTCTCACAGCACCTCAATCTGGTGAATACCGCCGTGCATCAGCATCAGACCGGGGCTGAGATCCTCCATCAGTTGAACGGCACACGTGCCGATGGCTGGGTATCGGCAGTGGGAACCGGTGGCACCTTATCCGGCGTATATGCAGCACTGAGCCGCGATAATCCCCAGATTATTGCCTGGGGATCCACGCCTGCAGAGTTACCTTATGGCACGCTGAATGCCCCTAACGGTGAGGCAAAGTTTGCCGGGGCAGGCGGCCTGGGGTTTGGCTTCCGCCAGCCGTTTATTACCCAGCTGATGCCAAAAAATCTGCCGTTTAATGAAGTGACCTATCGCGAAGCACTGACGGCTATGTATGAATTCTGGCAGTTGACCGGCGTGAAAATTGGCGCATCCTCCGCCGCCAACTGGAAGACCGCGTGGAAACTGGCGCAGACGCTTGACCGCGGTCAGCAGGTGGTGACCCTGTTCGCTGACGCCGGAAGTGATGTGGAAAGAGAGAAAGGAGAAGCCTGGTTTAAACAGTCCGATATCGTGGTGGCATAACCTCATTTTTAATTAAAGGGTCAAAAACATGGAAATTATTCAGGGCAATAATAATGTATTGTCAGAGCTGATTGCGCTCGCAAACTGGGTTCGCGCTGAAATTGAACAGGGTTCTTCGGTAACCGAAGTTGAGCATTCTCTGGCAGTAAATAAAGGCTACGCGAATGCTACGGTTATTTCCGTCGTGGAAATGGCAAATATTCATTTTAATGCAAAAACCAACAGTGGGCCGACGGTGGGTGACGCGAATTCGCACGTCGACCATTTTATTGATGAGCGAGGTGAACCCGTAGGAACCATGACCGGCAGCGGGTGGAAAATTGCGGCGCTGGCCGATAACAGCGTGGTCTCTTATTATCATGAGACCGCCGAAACCCCTCAGGGACGTATTGAAACTTCAGGTATCTGGAACTCCAGTGCCATCTGGGCATCGCAGTGGCAGTCATTGCTGGCCGTAGGCGTAAGTGGCGATGTGATGGGGAAAGTGGGGGTACGTCAGCTTTATCAGGAAGTGCCCAGAGAGAAATATCGTACGTTACTGGTGCTGGTGCCACTCGATCAAATTAAAACACTGACCCAATAATTTTATATTCAAGAACAGATAAACACTCTTAAGGGGTAGGTATGCACACGTCTGAAGAAT
>NZ_JBBGYT010000303.1:0-653 GCF_037479575.1 Erwinia sp. MYb416 | reverse complement strand
GTAGCAACCTGCTCAAGCTGTAAATGTGTAGCGGTGTCGATGTAGTAAGAGACTTCAAAAGCACAATCATCAAGCGCTGAACGCTTCGACTTAACGACTTGCTCATAACAACCTTGAGCGAAGATGTAGTGCCTGATTAGCTCAACAAGACTAGCCTGCTTATTGAGTATCTCAACTGCCCTAACGAAATACTCAGGAGCAACACGATCAAGCCCAGCCGCAAGCGCTTTGTATCTCTCAAGCACGACAGTTTCCGCCTCTTTCATGATGTCTACGCTTGTAGCGTATGGCACTGTGAAAACGTCGCCACTGTGAATGTCTTTGTAGTGATGGCTTTGCTCATTCAGCTTTGTGAAAGCACCCACGCGCACAAGCGCATCACAGATAAACTTCATTCGCTCGATGCGCTCAATCTGTATGTTTATTAAGCTAAATCTGTTCCTAATGATCTCTTCGCTCGTAGCTTCATCGTAGCCGCTAACAAGCGCGTTCTTGAATGTTGAAATGATAGCTTCAAGACAGTCATTATAAAGCCCACTGTAATCAGCTAAGATTCCCTTATAATAACATTGATAGTTATAAGCTTTAGCTTGTATAGCATCAGCAATATATGAAAATCTATCTTTCTTATTTTCGAGACAATAATCATATTC
>NZ_JBBGYT010000302.1:0-1859 GCF_037479575.1 Erwinia sp. MYb416 | reverse complement strand
GCATATTTACTGACATTGCTGAGTAGCGCGGACAGCACCTGGCGCAGGCGCACTTCATCGACAAAACAGACAATATCTTCGGCTTCAATCACCGGCTCAAGCCCACGTAGCTTAAGCTTGTCACGAAAAGAATCGACAGATGACGTCAGTATTTCTTTAAGATGCAGCGTTTCACGGTAGAGGTAGAGCTGGCCGCTGTCTGACAGGCTGAGTACGCGAAGATCGTCGATCAGCCGAGATAATCCTTCCGTCTGCCGGAGTAAGATATCGAACTGCCGATCGTCTCTGTCGAAAATACCGTCCACCATCCCCTGTATGCGCCCTTGTAACACCGTAACAGGCGTGCGCAGCTCATGGGCGATGGCCGCATTCCACTTTTTCATCTCATGCGACATCACTTCGAGCTTTTCCGCCATGGAATTAAAGTCATCAATCAGCAGTGCGGTTTCGCGTATTTCTGCGGCGCTATGTTCTGCCCGGATGCTCAGATTGCCCTCGGCCACCTGGCGCGCACTGTGGGCAACCGCATTCAGCGGAATAATCACGCGTTTGGCAAAGCCCCAGACAAAATAGAGCGCCACTGCCGACGATAAAATACCCGCGAGCAGCGTCAGTATCCAGTCGTGAGAAGTCGGTATCCAGCTGTACTCATCTTTGCCATCATAAAAGATGCCGATATACACGCTGTACACCACCGACAGCAGCACCAGCGTGCTGACGGCGACTTTTAAGGTGAGGATAAACAGCTGATAGCGGATGCCAGGCGTTGCCATCTTAGTCTCCCAGCCGATAGCCGAAGCCGCGAATGCTCTCAGGCACTGAGGGTAGCCCGGCCTGTTCTATCTTTTTACGCAGCTTGCTGATGTGGCTGTCAACGGTGCGCTCACTGGCTTCACCTTCGGGAAGACAATGCTCCAGCAGCTCCCGGCGGGTGAAAACACGCTTCGGGTAACGAATCAAATGCATCAGGATTTTAAATTCCGTTGAAGTCAGCCTGCTTCCGATCTCGGTACCGCTATTTTTTATTTTCACCAGATGATTAACTGTATCCACATCGATATTTTTACTGCTGTAAATGGGCAGGCGACGTAATATCACGTGAATCCTCGCCACCACTTCCGCTGGATTAAAGGGTTTAACGATGTAGTCATCGGCCCCGACTCTTAACGCATGGATTTTGTCCACATCAGCATCCAGTGCTGTCAGCATCATCACGGGGACGTCTGAGTCTTTACGAATATCGTTAAGTACCTGCCAGCCATCAATAAATGGCATTTTAATATCCAGGATGACAAAGTCAGGCCGGTCCTCAAAATAACGCTCCAGTGCTTCACGTCCGTTAGCGGCATGAATAATGGTAAAGCTTTCTTTTTGCAGGTAAGCAAAAAGGATGTCGGCAATATCTTTCTCGTCTTCAGCGAGCAATATTTTAATATTTTTCATCTTCGACCCGATTTTCGTGTCATCTCATTCCTTCTCCACACCATCTCCACATAACCTCCACGCAGCCTCAACGTACGGCCTTTATTATTACGTTAACACATAAGTTAACTTTAAAAATATCAGGAAAGCGGTCGGTATGTTTAACAAAAGCATAGCAAGATTATCATTGATACCGATGTTTTATCTTCTGTCGGGCTGTGATGCGCCGACAGAAACAACGGTCAGCGAAACACCTCCAGTATCGGTGATAGTTGAAACGCTGGTACTGCAGCCCGTTACGCAGGAACAGGTTTTTGCAGGCCGTGTCACCGCATTTCGCACGGCGCAAATCCGCCCGCAGGTCAGCGGCATTATTACGGCGATGCACTTCAGCCAGGGCAGTGAAATCCGTCCCGGTCAGGCACTGTTCCAGATCG
>NZ_JBBGYT010000301.1:0-1827 GCF_037479575.1 Erwinia sp. MYb416 | reverse complement strand
CCATTTTACCGCATCCTCACCGCAGTTCGCTTCCCCAACAACCTGGATACCTTTGATGTCTTCCAGTATGCGACGAATACCTGCGCGAACCAACTCGTGGTCATCAACAAGAAAAACGCTTATCAAACGATGCTCCTTAAGTGGCTAAGGCAGGTGGCGAAAATCGCAATGGCAGGTCGATGATGTTACTACTTTTTCACGACTGTTAGAACAGAAATAATGTCGGCCTGTATACTGACGCTAATTTATCAGCAGATGCTAAATAGCGTGCAAATTCGTCATTAATGCAAAGATGTAACATGTAAACGTTAATCTTTTTAGTCGTTAAGAATACTATCGATAAGCACGATAATAAAATAAATTATAAATTACAATAAGTTGTATAAAAAATGCTATTTTTCATTTTAACACAGTCAATATTTTTCTAAATTTTAGCACTTTCTACAACTTGACATCACACTGACGCACAACCGATTGTTTTATCGTTAACCTTAACCGACTGAGTGATTTCTTCAAGCCATTATATGTTATACTTTCAAACACTTTACGTGCCTGGTAAACTAACCGGAAGCACTGTTTTTTCAAAGACTATCGGGAGAAATCATGAGCGAGACTGACTTTTCAACCAGCGAAGAAGTGCAGGCATTAGCTAACGAAGTGACGTGCATGAAAGCACTTGTCACACTGATGCTGAAAGGTATGGGTCAGGCAGATGCCGGTAAAGTCATCATCAATATGGAGCGCTACATCGCCGCGCTGGAAGACCAGCAGCAGGCAGAAGTGTTCAGCAACACGATAAAACAGATCAAATACGCTTATCGTCAGTAATTCACCTGCCTTCCCGCCGCGTTAAACGCCCGTTGCTTTTTTATTGGTTTTGTCACACCGTAGTGTTTTAACTGACAGAACAAAGCAATGGGCTTACTTTTCAAAGCAATACTGGGTGCTGCGGTCGTGGTGTTTATAGGCCTGTTGTCGAAAACCCGTCATTATTATCTCGCCGGTCTGATTCCGCTGTTTCCCACGTTCGCACTGATAGCCCACTATATTGTGGCCAGTGAGCGCGGCATCGAGGCGCTGCGAACCACCATCATCTTCGGCATGTGGGCGATTCTGCCCTATTTTATCTATCTGCTGGCACTCTGGTATTTTATTACGATGATGCGGCTGCCACTGGCACTGCTGGCAGCCGTATTGTGCTGGGGCGTAGCAGCGTGGGTGCTGATTACGCTGTGGTCAAAATGGCATGGGCAATAAATTTAGCGCCCGCGTGGCCCCCAGCTAACGGATACCCCAAGTGTAGGCAGCACTTCTTCAGGTCGGAAGCGACGCGCGCCATGAAACTTTTCAGCCAGATTCGGCTGAGCAATCGGGATTTTGACCGCAAACAGGTTGTCTTCTGACTGAATGATCCCTGGCGTGAGCGGATCATAGTTCACCTGATGCCGTTCAAACATCTGCTCCAGCATCGGCGTTGCCGCACTGTAGAGATGCTGAATACCCGATTGTCCCGCCAACTGCACCGCATGCCATAAAATGTTCAGCGGCAACTCCGCATCAATTTCAAGCCGGGCAGAGAAACGTGACATTTCCCAGACATTATCACTTTCGTTATGACTATTTTCAGCACCTTCGGCTGAACGGTTGCTGTCCGGATCCTGCCATGCCATTAAACGCGCACAACCACAGATACCAAACTGCGCAGTCCAGGCGATCAACCAGATCACATCAGAACGATCGAAGCGATCGTACTCCTGGCCCGGGGTACTGAGACGAGATGGAATCGACCAACCTTCACCTCTGGCGAAGACGCTGTAACGATAACTT
>NZ_JBBGYT010000300.1:0-1108 GCF_037479575.1 Erwinia sp. MYb416 | reverse complement strand
ATCACGGCGCAGAGGCGGTCAAAAACCTTGATGAAGTCCGTGATGCACTGCTGATAGCCGATTTTCAACAGGTTATGATGTTGAAAGCGTTACCTTTCTCCGACAGTGATGATGTGTTCATCTCTTTTTTACAGCATAAACACAATCAGACAGTGATGAAGAAACCGCCCACGCTGATTATGGGTAATTCTTATGGTTATTACGCCTATCCGCATAGCTGCCTGAATAAGTCTGTGAACCTTTCCATGCACAGCCTGGATATTCGTCAGGCACAGACGATGTTATCCCATTATGCTGAAAGCAAAAAACTTAAAACGGTTGTTTTGACCTTTGGGTATTTCGACATTTTCTATGAGCTGTATAAAACCCGGATGCAGGAAAATATCAGGGTAGTACATATTGTGAGTCATTATAATCATAAAAATAATATCCTGCCTTATGACAGTATTGCCACTGACTTTCCTCATGCTTCTGATGAAGCATTACTGGCTCATTTTCTGCCGATGGTGAGAAATAGCGAGCGGCTAGCGAATTTTAATCTTAAGCTTGATGATGCCGCCACGCTGGGCAGCATAAGTGTCAATCTCGAAGAACATATTAAGGGGGCGAGTTCGCTCCCGCAGGCGGTGTTTGAAGAGACATCGAAAAGTCGCGCCGCGCTCCACAATAAATCGTATAAATATAAGAAAAGTAAAGAGGTTAACGCAAAAATCATCAGCGAAATGTGCGCACTGGCGAAAGACAAAGGTATTCGAATTCATTATGTTATCCCGCCGTTTCCGGATGCCTATCTCCAGTCCCTTGAGCCACGGATGATTGAAGAGAACCGTGCTTTCTTAAAAAGTCTGGAAAGTTATCATTTTAATTTTCACGATTTTAATGAGGATAAAGCCTTTAACCGGACTGATTTTCGCGATGGCGATCATCTCAACTATCATGGTGCCGTTAAGCTGGTAAAAACCCTGAAGAAAAGGGGCGTGCTGCTTTAGCCTGGCCGGTTTTCAGCAGGATAAGTGACGGAGAGTGAGTGCTGCGTGACACTGCGCTTTTTAGTGCGGATCGTTCTGAAAAATGGAGTCAGCAATTTGCCTTAATGACGGTATTGGGT
>NZ_JBBGYT010000299.1:438-1223 GCF_037479575.1 Erwinia sp. MYb416 | reverse complement strand
GTCACACGCAAGATGGTGATCAATGCTGAGAAAGGGAAAGTGCCACTGGAGATATTTATCAGTCTCCTCTCTGCGCTCAATTTGACCGGGCAACTGGACCACTTTCTCCCCAAACAGGACATTTCCCCCATCCAGTTAGCTCAGCTGGAGGGTAAGAAACGGCAAAGAGCCACCGGTCAGAAAGCCAGCATCGACAAGGAGACACCGGAATGGTAATGGAAGCCGTCAGAGTCAGTTATCAGGGGCGCGCTGTAGGGGCCGTCAGCTTCAATACGGAGACACATCAGGGGGCATTCGAGTACGAAGCCAGCTTTATCAAAAGTGGTATCGAGCTGTCACCGCTGAGAATGCCGCTGTCTAAGCAGATCTTCAGCTTTTCTGGTCTTAACTTCGCGACGTTTAAAGGGCTACCCGGATTGATCGCTGATTCCCTGCCGGATGATTTCGGTAATGCCGTTCTGAATGCCTGGGTGGCAAGCCAGGGCCGCCAGCCGTCTGACATTACTCCGCTGCAACGCCTGCAATATACCGGTAAACGAGGGATGGGTGCGCTGGAATATGCGCCAGCAACCAGGGTGAAAAGCTTAAACGCCAGCAAACAAGTGGCGGTCGAATCCCTGGTCAGCATCGCGCAGGAAATACTGGATGCACGTGGCCAGTTTAGCATCGACCTCGATCGCCATGGGCAGGAAGACAGAGAGGCGATGATGGCGCTGATGTCAGTCGGAATGAGCGCTGGGGGAGCTCGCCCCAAAGCCGTACTGGCGTTTAGCGACGATTTCCAA
>NZ_JBBGYT010000299.1:0-346 GCF_037479575.1 Erwinia sp. MYb416 | reverse complement strand
GCTGCGGTGTGAACATGATGCCGTGCCAGTTAATCAACGAAGGTGCAAGGCGTCACTTTGTCACCCAGCGCTTTGATCGTAAAGGAAATGAAAAAATTCATGTTCAGACCTTAAACGGTCTGGCGCATGTCGATTACAAACAGCCGGGATCGTTTTCTTACGCTGAAATTTTCGCTGTGGCGAGAGACTTGCGCTTGTCCGCCATCGAGGCTGAACAAATTTTCCGTAGAATGGTGTTCAACATTGTGGCCCGCAATCATGACGACCATGCTAAAAATTTCGCCTTCTTACTCAAAGATAATCGGTGGTCGCTGGCCCCTGCCTACGACCTGGCCTACAGCTATAA
>NZ_JBBGYT010000298.1:0-559 GCF_037479575.1 Erwinia sp. MYb416 | reverse complement strand
GGCTAAGTGATTGACAGAAATAAAAAACCCCTTAGATTAGTAGTTGCGACGCTACAAAAATAAGGGGTTATTTATATGCTTTCAAGGGAAAGATTAGAGCTAATACGCTCGAAAGTCAATACTACTGTTAATAACGACAGTAAAAAAAATAAATCATTATCAAGCATTTCTGCGAACGGTCAGAGAATAACAGATCGTAAAAAAGAAAGTTTTAAAACAGCGAATAGCTTTATTATTCGCGGACGCATTGAAGATAATGAAACGCTAACAAAACGTGGTGAACGTTCGTTAAACTGCGCCCAGCAACGTTATATTGTTTCAGTAAATGGAAAAGCTCACACAATATTTACTCATCGCTGCCGATCTCGTCATTGTCAAAACTGCCAAAGAATAAAGGCTTTTATATGGCAAGAGAAGATGAAAGAAATAATACCAGAACTTACTTTAAACTTTAAAAATGGTAAATATCTTTTCATTACTTTCACTGTGAAAAACCCGAAGATAAAAAACCTTCGTTCTGTCCTTTTATGTATGTCTCGTGCTTACGCTAAGATGTTCC
>NZ_JBBGYT010000297.1:0-822 GCF_037479575.1 Erwinia sp. MYb416 | reverse complement strand
CGGTGTGACGCCTGCCCGGTGCCGGAAGGTTAATTGATGGGGTTATCCGCAAGGAGAAGCTCTTGATCGAAGCCCCGGTAAACGGCGGCCGTAACTATAACGGTCCTAAGGTAGCGAAATTCCTTGTCGGGTAAGTTCCGACCTGCACGAATGGCGTAATGATGGCCAGGCTGTCTCCACCCGAGACTCAGTGAAATTGAACTCGCTGTGAAGATGCAGTGTACCCGCGGCAAGACGGAAAGACCCCGTGAACCTTTACTACAGCTTGACACTGAACATTGAGCCTTGATGTGTAGGATAGGTGGGAGGCTTTGAAGCGTGGACGCCAGTCTGCGTGGAGCCAACCTTGAAATACCACCCTTTAACGTTTGATGTTCTAACCTGGCGCCGTGATCCGGCGTGGGGACAGTGTCTGGTGGGTAGTTTGACTGGGGCGGTCTCCTCCAAAAGAGTAACGGAGGAGCACGAAGGTTAGCTAATCACGGTCGGACATCGTGAGGTTAGTGCAATGGCATAAGCTAGCTTGACTGCGAGAGTGACGGCTCGAGCAGGTGCGAAAGCAGGTCATAGTGATCCGGTGGTTCTGAATGGAAGGGCCATCGCTCAACGGATAAAAGGTACTCCGGGGATAACAGGCTGATACCGCCCAAGAGTTCATATCGACGGCGGTGTTTGGCACCTCGATGTCGGCTCATCACATCCTGGGGCTGAAGTAGGTCCCAAGGGTACGGCTGTTCGCCGTTTAAAGTGGTACGCGAGCTGGGTTTAGAACGTCGTGAGACAGTTCGGTCCCTATCTGCCGTGGGCGCTGGAGAATTGAGA
>NZ_JBBGYT010000296.1:847-2275 GCF_037479575.1 Erwinia sp. MYb416 | reverse complement strand
TCCGGTTCCAGCTTAAACGCGCCGCTGACGGCAAAGGGGACGCCCATTTCCGCCGACAACAGGGTGCTGTAGCTGCCTTGCCCGGTATTGTTAATACTTTTGTAGTGGTTACGGTACCAGGTGACCTGGCCCACGGTATCCAGATACGCACCCTCCTCATTATCAGCCGTGAAATACCCTCCAAGGCTGTATGCCGTGGTATTAATTTTACCGGTATTGACCGACAGCCCGTTGCGCTGACTACGGGCATAGTCACGCGCATTGCTGTGGATGTCACCGAGGGTCACCATCACACCTGAACGCGCATCAATTTCAGGTGTTAAACTGCCCCGCCACAGGTCACCTCCCAGTTGCATAAAGGCAGTGGTGCTGTCATACCCAAAGCGGCCTGCGCCATAGAGATCATGCCGCCCATAGATGCGGCCCCAGACGGCCTGGCCCTCCTCTCGGGCGCCAAGACGCTGATGGTAGGTTCCGGCCGCCGTGTAAGCATAAGCCGCATTGAGATAAGGCCCTATCAGGTAACCACTGGTCTCGGGACGATAGGGTTTATCAGTAACCGGTGCGTTGGGATCGACCACAGGTTTATAGCTGGACTGCAAGTACCAGTCGTGGCTATTGACCGGGTTGAGGAAGTACTCATAGTTCCCGGCCAGTAAGGGCTGTGACTGTGTAAAGGTGACATCTTTCGTTTCACCCGCCACGTTAATGACCGGGATACCCAGGTGCGTCGCAGCACCCTGCCCCCCCTGATTGGTGATACCCACCGTAAAATTGCCTGTCGCATCGCCCTTCACATTCAATCGATCGCTCGGTGAATCGTCACCCTCCAGCCGGGTATGAATACCGATATAGCCGCTGCCGCTCAGGTTATTGTTCACGGTGAGCGTATGGAAATCCTGACCATCGAACAGGACCTTACCATCCAGCTGGAACGTATTCAGATCGGAATCCCCGGTCATATTCCAGGTGCTGGTTGAATCCAGTATTGTACTGCTGACATTTTTCATCATGCCGGTCAGGGTCGAACCGTTTTGCAGGTTAAGGTTGACCTGATTACGCACAGAATCCGATATCACGCTGCCATTCAAGGTGGCGTTATCCGCCATCAGATTCACCTGACTGTTGCTGACATCTGCGCCCTGAGTATCTTTCTGGGTCAGGACCTCAAGCACGTTGCCATTGCCCCCGGTGGCGACCGTCCCGTTGCTCAGATTCAGATTCAGCGCACTGCCCAGTGTTTTGAACGCACTGGAACCACCACTCTCCAGCTGAGTATTGTCGAGGGATGCCTCGCTGAGGGCGTTACCATCTGCATATAATCCGGGGCCATCCGCTGTAACGATCGTACTGTTCGCCACGTTCAGCGTCCCCTTTCTCAACCTTAGCCCAACGCTCTTTTCGCCTTTCAAGGTCATGTTGATACCC
>NZ_JBBGYT010000296.1:0-678 GCF_037479575.1 Erwinia sp. MYb416 | reverse complement strand
ATATTGTCGAGTGACGCTTTACCGCCCTGTGCCGCCACCGCGATACCGCTCTCACCTGAAATGCTGAACACGGTATCCTTCACCTGCAGCAAGGAATCTCTGGTTGTCGTCCAGATACCGTAAGCAGCAGAACCAGACGTCTCAATATGACCGCCGTTAACCTCCGCCGATCCGGCATATTCCAGACTCAAGCCATGGGCAAAATCACCGCTGGTGTTGATAGTCACGTTATTGAGAACACTTTGTCCGAGAGTCGATATCGCGGTGGCGGTTCTCCCGGTCGTGCTGATACTGCTGTCATTCAGGGTCAACGCAGAACCGGCCTGGCTGCTCTTTTCAACCAAAATCCCCTGCCCCAGATTACTCGCATTAATAATCAAACCTGTTGCATTCAGCGTTGCGTCATTAACATGAATACCAAAACTGGAGCTCAGACCATTAAGCGTAATTTGGGAATCCTTTAGCGTCGCTTGAGCATGTTTAGAAATTTCTATCATATTCAACACGGTGGGGTTATTGGCCGTTAATACCAGGCCATCCCCATTAAGCGTTCCGCCCGTAATATCGATCCCTTCATTCATTCTGTTCCCCAGTGTAATATGGGTATTACTCAGGTTCAGTGTCGAATTTCCCGTTGCAGAAATACCATAAGCATTTGTCCCGGCAATATGAATATTG
>NZ_JBBGYT010000295.1:0-803 GCF_037479575.1 Erwinia sp. MYb416 | reverse complement strand
GTTCAAGCATAGGCACATCCAGTAACGCCAGTTCTTTCTCATCCATATTGAACTCCGGTGCATCAGGCAGATCAATTGCCTGAAAATCCCAGTATCTTTTGATCATCGCTGTGAGTGCAGGAACGGCCAGAGGCTTGCTCAGTACATCATCCATGCCCGCATCGAGATATTCACTTTTATCCTTCAGGACGTTTGCCGTCAGCGCCACCAGCGGCGGCAGATGCTCTCCGGCATGACGCTGGTGAATGATGCGCGCCACATCCAGTCCGGTCATGTCGGGTAGCTGGATATCCAGCAACACCAGATCGAACTCGTCCGGGTCAAACATATCCAGTGCGGCTTGTCCCGTCATCGCCACTTCTACGCTGTTGCCCAGTTTCTCAAGCACGGAACGAGCAACCACCACGTTCAACTCAATATCCTCCACCAGCAGCACGTGCAGCGCAGGCAGTGGCAGATCCTCTTCCTGCTGCTCATCTTTGAGGTCTTCAACCACACGCGGTGCGTTGAGCGTCAGGGTGAAGCAAGAGCCCTGCCCAGGCGCGCTATGCACGCTGATGTCGCCTCCCATACTCTGTGCCAGACGGCGAGATACCGCCAGCCCGATACCCGTACCCGTCGCAGGTTTGCCGCCCCGCTGATCCTTCACCTGGTAATACATGGCAAAAATTTTATCCTGCTCATCCTGCGGGATACCCATGCCGGAATCTTCGACTTCGAAGTACAGGCAGTCATCCTGGTGATAGCCAACCCGCACCACGATTTCCCCTTGCTGGGTAAATTTCACCGCGTTGCCAATCAGG
>NZ_JBBGYT010000294.1:0-731 GCF_037479575.1 Erwinia sp. MYb416 | reverse complement strand
AAATTGAGATATTGATGACTTCATCGAAGGCAGTGTTGAGCTTATTACGCACCTGCATCATGGCGGAAAACGCGACGCTGGCCTTCTGGCTCTCCAGCATCGCGCCCATCAGGTCATCACTGGTTCCCATGTCTACCGCGCGCTGTTTTTCTGTTGCCACATGCTGCAGGTTGTCGACATGCCTGATGGTCTGTTCAAGCACAGAATTAAAGGAAGGAATGGATAACGAAGCCGTTTGCGACAGTTCCATTGCAGAGGTTACCTTGCTGCCCGTCGCCTGTGCGCGCATCTGTTCCATTTCCGCGACCATCTGCGCATGTCCGGCAGAAAACGCATTGGCGGTTATTTTTTCGATCATTTAATAGTCTTCCTGGTTAAAGAATTAAGGCATAACACTGGGGTCAAATCCCTGCTGACGCATAGAAGCCAATCGATAACGCAGCGCGCGTGGCGTGATGCCGAGAAAAGCCGCCGTCTTCGACTTGTTGCCCTTGTGACATCTCAGCAAATCGAAGATGTATTGATATTCCGCCAGACGCCCATGTTGCTTAATGGGGCGGTCACCCGCCAGCTCTGGCGGTAACACATCGTGAAGGGAGGGGATTTGGGAATCCGATGTCGGCATTCCGAGGCCAAAACACTCAGCATTGAGTACACCGTCGCTGCACATAATCAGTCCGCGCTGTATCGCATTTTCCAGTTCACGCACATTGCCGGGCCAGGCATAGTGT
>NZ_JBBGYT010000293.1:433-977 GCF_037479575.1 Erwinia sp. MYb416 | reverse complement strand
CTCCCCCATGCCACGACGAATGGCAAACGAGGCCAGGGCGGGCAGCAGGCCAACGAGGAACATGCCGCGCCAGCCGATCACATTCAACAGCAATGGCGTGATAAATGCCGCCAGCAGCACGCCAAGCTGCCACCCCATACCTACCCACGCGGAAGCACGGTTACGCTTATTGGCAGGCCAGGCTTCCGCGATCAATGCCATACCAATACCGAACTCACCGCCCAGCCCCATACCCGCAAGGGTGCGATAAGCCAGTAAATCCCAATATCCCTGTGCCACTGCGCACAGCCCGGTAAAGACTGAAAACATCAGGATGGTGAAAGTCAGTACGCGAATACGTCCGAGGCGATCGCTGATATGGCCAAAAACAATGCCTCCCAGCACGGCACCAATCAGTGTCCAGGTGACCAGTGAACCGGCCTGCGAGGGGGATAACGCCAGCGACAGACTGATAGCGGGTAACATAAAACCGAGGATCAGCAGATCAAAGCCGTCCATTGCATAACCGCTGACAGCAGCGACCATCGCTTTGCCCGGCGTGACG
>NZ_JBBGYT010000293.1:0-395 GCF_037479575.1 Erwinia sp. MYb416 | reverse complement strand
TTTGAGCGACGAAGGTATCCAGACGAAAAAGTGATGGGGAAGGAAGTCAGGCATGCCGGAGGGTTGGCACGCCTGAGCAAAGATTACGACGGGTTATTGCTGCCGGTATCATCGCCGGTCAGCAGTTTATCCAGCTGGTCACCGCCCACGTGACGGAAATCCTGGCCTTTCACGAAGTAGAAGATAATTTCGCAGATGTTCTGGCAGCGATCACCGATGCGCTCGATAGCACGCGCGCAGAACAAGGCCGTCAGCACACTCGGGATAGTGCGCGGATCTTCCATCATATAGGTCATCAGCTGACGCACGATGCCCTCATACTCCTGGTCAACCTTCTTGTCTTCACGATAGATTTCAATGGCGGCAGTGAGATCCATCCGTGCAAAAGCATCCAG
>NZ_JBBGYT010000292.1:0-1545 GCF_037479575.1 Erwinia sp. MYb416 | reverse complement strand
GATTTAGCCTGGATTCAGAATGTTTTAACGTCCTTGACGTTGAACGTTTCATTTTTATAGGTCAGCGTCACACTGTACGCAGTGTCCCACTGCGGATGCACATAACCGGGTATCCGCTGGCTTAAAAATGCATCCAGCACCCTCGGATGGGTAAAGACCGCCAGCCTGCCCTTGCTGAATTCATACTGGTAGCCCAGCGCGGACAGCATCTCATCGAAGCGCACTGCAGCCACGCGTCCGCGCTCCCCTACTCTCTCCGGGACAAAGTCAATCACCCTCCCGGGGGTAAGCAGGTTGACCGCAGCGGGGCGGGTATTAAGGGTGGCGATTGTCTCCGCTTCCCACGGCCCCAGGAACATCTCATTCAGGCGCTTGTCCTGAATCACGGTGATCCCCTGCGGCAGCATCACTGTCTCAGCCGTTTTCACCGCCCTGTTCAGCGCACTGCTCCATGCGCCGATAAACGGTGTCTGACGCAGTTGCTCCGCGATTTTCTGATTGGCCTGACGACCGGCGGGCGAGAAATCAGAATCCGATGTCCCTTCCATCACCCCAATCTGCTTCAGATGCGTCAGCGGGTTCACCACGACCACCATTTCCAGCGGCGGCAGCGCTTTCTCTCGTTCATAACCCGACTGCAACCAGCGACGGTTGTTGAAGTCGGTTAAGCGGAATTCCCCGCGGCGGAATTCCAGCACCGATACACTGGTGTTAGATAACCCGGATAACGGTTTATCGGCCCGGTATTTTTGCAGGTAAAACGCCATTGAGGAGTGCGCAGCTACCAGGATATTGCCGCTTTGACCCCTGTGCTGCCGGGCAATCGTACGCAGTGCGCCTTCAAAACGTTGAGAGAAGGCAGCCATATTTTCAGCATGAACCGGGGAGACAAAATCCGGGTCGCTGACCGGGCCAAAGTAGTAAAGAAAATCATCCCCTGAATGACCAAACTGCGCTGTCAGATCGTGGATGCGCCCGCCTTCTGCGTCACCCCAGGAAATATCTTTAAGATCATCGATCTGCACAACCTTCATATCGCGCCCGCGCACGATCAGGTTTGCCGTCTGGTATGCACGGCCGAGGGTGCTGCTGTAAGCGGCAATAAACGGCACCTCAGACAGCCCCAGCCCCAGACTGCTGGCGTCATAGCGCCCTTTGCGGGTCAGTTCAGCATTGCCACCGCCGCCAATCGTCATCTCTTTTACATTGGACAGTGTCTGCCCGTGGCGCACGAGGTAAAAACGCAGCACGCCATCGTGCTCCCCGTTATTCGCGGCAGCGCTGCACAGCACAGGCAGCAAGAACAAAACAGTCAGCAACAGTCTGCTGCAGGACAGGATAAATCCGTTTCTCATGGTAGAACTCCGTGTCAGTGATAAAGATTTGCACTGCGTAGTCTAGGCAAACGGCGGCACGCAGACCTTGGCGGTTCTGCCACTTTGTGGGTCAGGCTGGCAAAAGACGGCTGACAAACAGGAGCGAGGGCATAAAACGGGAAAGCGGGCGAATCGCAGAGGGGGAAGATTCGCTGGTACCGGGCGGCAC
>NZ_JBBGYT010000291.1:0-856 GCF_037479575.1 Erwinia sp. MYb416 | reverse complement strand
CAATGACAGGATTCCGCTTTCCAGCACGCAGGCACGCTGGGTAACCTGCAATGCCAGACGGGCATTCTGCTCCACCAGCAGCAGGGTCATGCCGTCACGGCTTAACCTGGCGATGGTGTTAAAAATGGTCTCGACCATAATCGGAGCCAGCCCCATAGAAGGCTCGTCGAGGATCAGCAGCCGGGGTTTGCTCAGCAGGGCACGGCCCATTGCCAGCATCTGTTGCTCACCGCCGGACAGCAGGCCCGCGATCTGGCGGCGGCGTTCGGCCAGCCGGGGAAAAATGCTAAAGATCTCCTCCATATCCGTTGCCAGCTGTGCGCGGTCACGGCGCAGATACGCCCCGCTTTGCAGGTTTTCCAGCACCGTCAGACGTTTGAACACGCCCCGGCCTTCCGGCACCATCACCAGCCCCTGTTTCATCAGTTGCCACGGCGGGATGGCGGCAATCGACTGCCCGGCAAAGCGGATCTCACCCTGCCAGGGCTGTAAGCCGGTAATGGCCCGCAGGGTGGAGGTTTTCCCTGCACCATTGGCACCGATCAGCGTCACCTGTTCACCTTCGTTCAGGTGGAAATCGATGCCTTTCACGGCCTGGACACCGCCGTAGGAGACGGTCAGCCCTTTTACACTGAGCAGTGGTTCAGACATGAATTTCTCCTCCGAGGTAAGCGCGGATAACGTCAGGGTGCTGGCGGACCTCATCCGGGGTGCCGCAGGCGATCACACGGCCGTAATCCAGCACGGTCAGGCGGTCACACAATCCCATCAGCAGCCTTACATCATGCTCAATCAGCAGCAGGCTGACGCCGTCGGCACGAATGCGTTGCAACAGGTGTTGCAGGGCGACTTTCTC
>NZ_JBBGYT010000290.1:0-1043 GCF_037479575.1 Erwinia sp. MYb416 | reverse complement strand
GCGCTGAAGTATGCCGTGCTCTGTGGCGGCGGTGCGAACCATCGCCTGGGTTTGTCCGATGCGTTTCTGATTAAAGAGAACCACATTATTGCCTGCGGCTCGATCGCCAAAGCGGTCGAGAAAGCCTCCTGGTTGCGCCCGGATGTTCCTGTCGAGGTGGAAGTTGAATCGCTGGACGAGCTGGAACAGGCGTTGCAGGCCGGTGCTGACATCGTGATGCTGGACAACTTTACCGTTGAACAGATGCGGGCAGCCGTCACCTTGAGCGATGGACGCGCACTGCTGGAAGTGTCGGGTAATGTGACGGATAAAACTCTGCGGACCTTTGCCGAAACCGGCGTGGACTATATTTCCGTAGGCGCTCTGACCAAACATGTGCGTGCCCTCGACCTGTCGATGCGCTTTCGCTAAGGGTAACGACGCTTAAGAGATATCGCGTCAGCCAATGCCCACGTTGTACCCCAGGCCAGCCAATCGTGCTGGCCTTTTTTCTGCCTGCATTTCGGTTTTGCGAGGCGGCTTCCAGCCCCTCCTTGCACCGATGCAACGCAGCAAAAGACTTTACGTTCCTCCTCTGAAAGCCGCCGTTTGCCGCTGGCTGCCCGCCCATCCCCGATTTATGTTGCCAGCCTCAATACACAAGGAGGTTTGCTATGAACAACCAACAAGGCTTTACCCTGATCGAACTGATGATCGTCATCGCCATTATTGCCATTCTCAGCGCCATCGGACTGCCTGCTTACCAGGGTTATCTGCAAAAAGCCGCACTCACCGATATGCTGCAAACGGCGATGCCGTATAAAACCGCCGTCGAGCTATGCGCCATTGAACACGGTGGCAGCGGAAACTGTAGCGCGGGAAGTCACGGTGTTCCGGCTGAACGGACCTCACGCTATGTTTCAGCGCTAACCACCAATGCAGGAGTCATCACGCTTACCGGCCAGGAAAGCCTCCAGGGGCTGAGTGTGAAACTGACTCCTCAGTGGAATAGCAATGACGGCCAGTTAAGCTGGCAGCGTAGCTGTAACAGTACCAATAGCGGG
>NZ_JBBGYT010000289.1:541-1306 GCF_037479575.1 Erwinia sp. MYb416 | reverse complement strand
GACTACATTCCCTTCAACGCTTTACGATGATATGACCTTTTCTCAGCGATTTTCCGCCATGATCCTGCCGATGTGCACGCTGGCGCTGTCGGTGCTGGCTCATCTGTTAAGGTCGACGCGCAGCGCGCTGTTGCAGTTAACCGATACACCGTGGATGGAGACGGCTCGGCTCAAGGGGCTTGCTCCTCTGCGCATTCTGCTGAAGCACGCCGCCCCCAATGCCATTGCGCCGGTGGTGACGGTGATTGCTATCAATCTGGCCGCACTGATTGTCGGTGCCATGATTGTTGAGGTGATCTTCGTCTATCCCGGCATGGGCCAATATATGGTCGATGCGGTAACGGTACGCGATATCCCGGTGGTACAGGCCTGTGGCCTGGTCTTTGCCAGCCTTTATATTGTGATCAACTTACTGGTGGATGGCATTGTCCTTTTCACCAATCCCCGCCTGAGGTATCCACGATGAAGACGCCAGGCTCACTGCCGGGCACGGTGATAGCGATCTTTGTGCTCGCCCTGTTACTGACGGCGGCACTGATTGCCCCCTGGCTGGCACCGTATGACGGGTCGGCGATTACTGGCGATCTGTGGCAACCGATGAGCGCTCAGCACTGGCTGGGTACCGATAATCTTGGGCGCGATCTCTTTTCCCGTCTGCTGTACGGCACGCGCTTAACGCTGCTGTTTGCCTTCGCCATTGCTCTGCTGGCGATGATAGCAGGCACCTTAATCAGTTTTCTCGCGGTCAGTCTCGGTGGACGCAAG
>NZ_JBBGYT010000289.1:0-414 GCF_037479575.1 Erwinia sp. MYb416 | reverse complement strand
TTTCACTGGTGGCGCTGGCCGTATTACCCCAGGAGAACCTCACGCTGATTGTGGTACTGGCGGCGATTGAAGCCACCCGCGTCTATCGTCTGGGGTATGCGCTGGCGAAACAGATTTCAGCGATGGAGTATATGGAAGCGACGTTACTGGCTGGCGAGTCTCACCGCTGGCGCATCTTTCATGAAATGTTACCCAATGCCTGGGTGCCACTGCTCACCGAGTTCGGCGTGCGTTTTGGCTACTGCGTGCTGTTTGTTTCCACGCTCTCCTTCCTTGGGCTGGGGGTTCAGCCGCCAACCGCCGACTGGGGCAGCATTGTGCGTGAAAATCGTGACGGCATACTGTTTGGCGTCAGCGCCGCATTCTATCCGGCCATCGCCATTGCCCTGTTGGTGATTTCCACCAATATGGTAG
>NZ_JBBGYT010000288.1:0-795 GCF_037479575.1 Erwinia sp. MYb416 | reverse complement strand
CTGCTGTTATTCACTTCCTTATTATGCTGGCGTGCAGTGTGCGGCACGGTGTCGGTATATTCCGTGAATAATCGCCAGTCAGAGATCTTTTACTGGGTCACGATTATGTTTTCCCAAACGCTGGGGACGGCGCTGGGCGACTGGACCGCTGATTCGGCAGGAATGGGTTATCTTGGTGGGATAGTCATTTTTGTTGTGGCACTGGTGGCTTTACTGGGATGTTATCTGTTTACCCGTTGGTCACGCACGGCGATTTTCTGGGCTGCCTTTATCCTGACGCGTCCACTCGGGGCAGTGGTCGGAGACTTCCTGGATAAACCACTGGCACACGGCGGACTGGCGCTGAGCCGTTACGGGGCCTCATTCACGCTGATGCTGTTTATAGCCGTCTGCATTCTGCTGCTGCCACAACGCTCTGCACAACGCGAAACGGCGTAACAAGAGCGCGGCGATCTGAAAGGCAAAGGGCCAGTCGTAAAATACGATTGGCCCTTTGCTATTGCCAGCCGTATCCTCAACCGTTCTGGCGGATACGTGCAATCAGTGCTTCCACATCCGGCACATGATCAGCCAGCAGGATCAGGCTGCGCCCCAGGATTATCGCCTGGCGCACGCATTCGATGCGCATCGCTTCATCTTCGATCTTCTTGATATCTGCGACCTGCGACATCCCCACGGTACGGCGGATAAGTTCAGTGCCGCAATAGCCGATGGTATCGCTCCACACCTTACGCAGGAATTCGCGGGAGTAGCCCGGCACGGCCAGCGCACGATCGCGGCTCTTCTCTGCCGCCA
>NZ_JBBGYT010000287.1:0-2194 GCF_037479575.1 Erwinia sp. MYb416 | reverse complement strand
GCATTATTCAGTGCGCCACTGATCCTGCTGCTGCTGTCCCGCCAGCGGACCATTCATTTTTCTCAGGCCGCAGCGGATGTACCTGCTTTTTCTACACCGTTGGGTGGCCGTAAGATCGCACTACTCCTTTGCCTGCTGTTGCTGGCGATCGGCTTGTCGCTGGGATGGAATCGTCAGTTCAATGAAGGGATGCTGCTGGCGTGGCGCTGGCCGCGGCTGCTGGGATCGCTGGCTGCCGGAGCGATGCTGGCGGTGGCGGGTGTGTTAATTCAGCGCCTGACGCGCAACCCGCTGGCCAGCCCTGAGTTGCTGGGCATCAGCAGCGGTGCATCACTGGCGATACTGCTGCTGTTTATGCTGGCGGGACCGTTGTCGTGGATGTTTCCTGCCGCGCTGTTCGGCAGCCTGCTGGCGACCGGGGCGATGTTGTGGCTGGGTGCCCGGCGGGGTTTTCAACCACAGCGTCTGGTGCTGGTGGGGTTGTGTCTGACCAGTATCAGCGGCGCGCTGACCAGCCTGCTGATGCTAAGCGGAGACCCGCGTGCGTTGCAATTGCTGAACTGGAGCACTGGCTCGACCGCAGGTATCACGGCCAGTGTTGCGTTGTCCGGGGCAGGGCAGGCGGCAGTGCTGATTCCTCTGGCGCTGCTGCTCCGGCGTGGTCTGCAACTGCTGGGACTGGGCGCACAACCGGCACAATCGCTGGGACTGAATCTGCGTACCCATAGTCTGTTAATTCTGCTGCTGGCGGCGGCACTGACGGCGGGTGGCACGTTGCTGATCGGGCCGCTGAGTTTTGTCGGGCTGATTGCCCCACAGCTTGCTCGCTATAGTGGGGCACGCAGTGTGTCCACTCAGATTGGGCTGGCAGCATTGCTGGGGGCAACGCTGATGGTGCTGGCCGACTGGCTTGGACGTAACATCGCCTGGCCGTGGCCTGTTTCGGCAGGGATCCTTTGCTCGCTGATCGGTGCGCCCTGGTTTTTATGGCAACTGCGTCGGCGCTGAATGAGTGCCGCCGCATCTGCCCGAAGCTAACATCTGCAAGTCCGTCTGTGCCCCCGGCTGTCAGGTAGTCAGCAACTTGTGTAGCGCCTGTAAATCACGTTTCACCCATTCCAGTTCCTGGGCGAATTTTTCATCCGACAGCAGTGGCTGGCGGAATACGGTGATCAATACCTGTGAACCCTCTTCGTTGGCGACAATACGCATAGGGACGAAGATTTCTTTGCTATAACCGCTGTCAATATAATGGTCCATAATGCAGAAAGGATTATGTTCGGTGAAGCGTACTTTGACCGGTCCCTGTGGGCCACGTCCTTTCCAGCTATTGCCATCCGGCTCAAGCGGCCCCTGACTCAGACCTGAAGCCCACTTAGGGAAAAACTCCGGTTTCCAGATCGTTTCATACAAATCTACCCAGTTACGATGGATAGCCAGGCTAAGAGTATGTGAGGACAGCATAATACCTCCGGTCAGTGGTCAATAACGGATTTAACCATCCCGGAAGGACGATGGGAAGGAGGAGCGTTCTATTGTGTTAACTGGGTAGCGAAGAGCGGCTGTATGTGGCGGTAGGCGAGGACTGAAACGACAAACGTTAACGTGGGTTGCCTGAATAAGGTTCCTCACCGTTAGTGCAGCTTTCCACTACGGTGAGGAATCTTGTTATTTACATGCTTTTTAATTCAGCATGCGAAGTCTCAACATCATAACGTCCGTGGAAACAGAGGTCGATTGGGTGAGGATGCCAGTCAATTAGCCCTCTTATTTCAAAAAGAATCAGACCGTTTTTTGTAGGATGCTCTTCGCTCAGTAGCGAACGCACCATCAGTGATTCAGGAATAATTCTTGTTTCAAATCGCAGAATCGCTGTTCTGATATTTTTTTCAATCGAATGCCATCTATGCTGATGGGAAAAGCTGCCGACCAGGGCACTCACGCCATAGTTTACAACTGAGTCTGCCACCAGGTTGTGCTTGTATTCATCAAGACTGTCTTCGATGTTGGTATTATTCAGCATCGTAGCAATATCTTTCTGAACAATTGATCGCATCATTCTCGAATCAAAAAATAATTCATCAAAGCGTTCAATGCTTTTTTTTGGATCGTCATCTTGTAATCTTTCCAGTAATGTGGGCAAAAACTGCCTTTTCTTTTCCATCACTGAATCCTCAGGCAAACGTTATTTTTC
>NZ_JBBGYT010000286.1:466-938 GCF_037479575.1 Erwinia sp. MYb416 | reverse complement strand
TTTATCGGTGCGTTTCAGCGCCTGGGCCAGCTTATTGATACGCTCGTCGCGCCGGGTTTCCATGAGTCTTTTTTTCCCTTATCGCGGAGAGAGGTGAGGGTGAACGAAAACGATTGCCTGCTGCGTTTTACCTGTTTTGCAGTTTACCTTCAATAGGATAGTGCTGCAAACCGCGTCTGATGGAAGGGGCCGACCTTTTTTCAGTCGGCCTGATAAGGGGCTAGGCCGCGCTGCTATTCACTTTAGTACCCTGCGTCAGCATTGCGCCGATCGGATCGTGGCAGAGGATAATAGAGTGGTGATTAGCTGGCAGTGGGATCACTTCGAGATGTGGGCAAACGTCACTGAGGCCGTTATCCTTTATCGCCAGTACCTTTGCTCCGTCCACACCGTCCAGACTTAAATCGGCAAATTCAATGGCTTTGAAAAGCGTCACCCGGCTGTGGCACAGCGGCGCGCTCAACGGTTGATT
>NZ_JBBGYT010000286.1:0-430 GCF_037479575.1 Erwinia sp. MYb416 | reverse complement strand
CCTCGCCTTCAATGCCGAGCATCGCCAGAATAGGCGCCAGACTCCCGGCAGCAATCTGTTGTTGAAATTCAGTCTGGTACAGACTGTCGAGCAGGCACAGATGGATGTCACGATAGCCGAGTTTTTCAAGCTGAACGGCGATCTCCAGGGCAATCACACCGCCGAGAGACCAGCCAAGCAGACGTACTGGCTGATGGCTGGGCAGCCCATGGCTGAACATATGTTGCAGGTAGAGACGGGCCAGGGCCGACAGTGAGGAAATATGCTGCTGGTGAAAGAGGTTGTAGTTGTTGATGCCAATCGCGTTCAACTGGCCATCGAACGAAAGTGCCAGGTCGCGATAAATCTCGCAGCCGACCACTGCCGGGTGCACCATCCACACATCCTGTGCATCCACCTGAGTGTTCAGACGCTGAGTCTGGTGGAAAGG
>NZ_JBBGYT010000285.1:884-1904 GCF_037479575.1 Erwinia sp. MYb416 | reverse complement strand
GCAACCCGTCCTTAATACCTGATAACGCGTCAATCAAGCCCTGGCTACCTGGCCAGGGCTTTTTTTATCTGCTCTTCCCCCCTCCTTTTACTCCATTATCTCTGTGTTCACCGATCTGTTATCGCAACATATTCGTGTCTGTAAGCATACATCCCCCCGTCGTCATCAGCCTCGCGGTTCAAAACCAACAGTTCGTCATCGGGAGGTCGTTAAACGATTCGGGGCACAACGCTTCGGGAGAGGGAATAGCAGGCAAAAAAAACCCGCTGTCAGCTTTGGTTACTGGCAGCGGGAGAAACTGAACGTACCCGGTTAAAGCACGTTCAAATCTTAGAGGTCAGTCTAGGAATTCAGGTTAAACAGAGACAGTTTGGACATCTGCTGGAAGACAGTATACGAAGCCTGTAAGGCCGCCTGCTTCATGGTATAGCTGGAGATGGTCTCGGTGGTATCCGCGCCAATCAACCCACTCATCTGGGTTTTCAGGTTCAGTATGGTGTCATCACCTTTAGCATCAAGCTTACCCAGTTCATCCAGGTTCGTCCCGATCTCAGCACGCACCTTGGAGACATTTTCCTGCGCATTGCTCAGGCCACGGTTAGCTTTGCCCATCTGGACCGCCTGTGCATCAATAGCGGTCTGATCGGCATCATTCAGCGGCACTTTCAGGGATTTAATCGCCGTATCAAGAATAGTGAAGATATTGCTTTCGCTGGGTGTGCCATCAGGCTCTTTCTGCGCACTGCTGGTCAGTGAGTCAAAAACCTGCTTGCCGGTATGGTTAACGGTCAGCGTACGGCTGGCATCCACTTTCTGCGTAATCGGAGATGACCCACCGTTATAAGTGGTATCACCTGTGGTGGCATCGGTGGTAAAGGGTGCTGTATCACTTTCATAACCGGCGAACAGATAGCGGCCGTTGCCGTCTGTGCTGTTGGCCAGGTTAAGCAGTTGTGCGCGAATACCTTCCAGCTGCGTGGCATAAGAGGTGCGGTCATCATCAGACAAAATGCCGTTTGA
>NZ_JBBGYT010000285.1:606-827 GCF_037479575.1 Erwinia sp. MYb416 | reverse complement strand
TCGACCACCTGCTTCAGCGTGGTTTCTTCCGTCGACTGATTCTGTGTGGCAAACACACGCGCCGTTTTATACTGTTCGGTTGCGGCCTGAGACTGTGACACCACCACCGCCTGCGCGGCCGCCACCGGATCATCCGAAGGACTGTTTACACGGTTGCCCGTAGCAAGCTGTTGGCCCACTTTCAACCAGCTTGCCTGCGAAGTCTGAATGCCGCGCATCTG
>NZ_JBBGYT010000285.1:0-443 GCF_037479575.1 Erwinia sp. MYb416 | reverse complement strand
TTAGTGAGCTGCGTCACAACTGCCGACTGCGTAGCACTGGTGGTTTCCAGCGTATTGGTTTTATTACCGACATTGGCCACCAGGCTGGCATACGCCTGCGTCAGGGTGCTTTTGCCGTTAATCACACTGGCAGTTTGCAGATCCAACAGCTTCTGCGCATTCTCATTGTTACTTGCACCACCGGTCGAGCTGGCCGCAGCCAGTTTGGATTCTTGCGTGACCAGCACGCTCATCCCGCTGACGACATTAGTGACAGGCTGAACGGTAAAGCTGTCTTTGGACGCTGGCAGCTGATCATACGCCACTGAGAGGCCATCGAATGACAGTGTCTTAGCCGTTGCATCAACGGTCACCGTTGATTTGGTGTTATCTGACAGACGGGTTGCCGTCCAGTTAGTGCCGTCATAGCTGACGGTGTAGTTGGAGGCCTGCACCTTGCTAGT
>NZ_JBBGYT010000284.1:0-522 GCF_037479575.1 Erwinia sp. MYb416 | reverse complement strand
CAGCAAGACCGTGTTTTTCCTCTCACAGGCCGTTGCCCGCCAGTTTATTCGCCAGGGGCGTGGGGGTAAAATTATCAATATTGCTTCGATGCTCTCTTATCAGGGCGGGATCCGGGTGCCCTCCTATACCGCGTCAAAAAGTGCGGTGATGGGCCTGACGCGTTTAATGGCCAATGAATGGGCGCAGTATGGTATCAACGTCAATGCCATCGCCCCTGGTTATATGGCCACCAATAACACGGAACAACTGCGTGACGACGAAGATCGGAATCAGCAAATTCTGGATCGCATTCCTGCCGGACGCTGGGGTCAAAGTGACGATATGATGGGCCCGGTGGTGTTTCTCGCTTCGGCGGCCGCAGACTACGTTAATGGCTACACGCTGGCGGTGGACGGTGGCTGGCTGGCGCGTTAATGCCCCGCGGTGTACAAAAGGTGCTCACGCTTTGTTCACCGCCGCATTCATAGCTAATTATTTATCTTTCGTTACAGCGTCACATATTTATTCTACTGTATATATTC
>NZ_JBBGYT010000283.1:0-2198 GCF_037479575.1 Erwinia sp. MYb416 | reverse complement strand
CAGTGATGCTGCCGCCTTCGTCGAGGCCGTCAGGGAGTCACTGAAGAGTTTAATACCGTGGATGGTATGGGCGCATGAAGATTACACCGAAGAGGACGCACTGAAGTGGTTCAGCTACACCCATTTACAGCGCCGTCAGGGCGTAGCGAATGAATGCGGGTTATTTACAGAAGACGGGCGGCTTCTGGGGGGCGTGGGGCTGCGTTACAGCAGCGGACCCGATATCCCTGCCGCTCTTGGTTACTGGGTACGACGTAGCGAACAGCGTAAAGGTATTGCCCGTCAGGCTGTGTGCCAGATTGCAACGCAGGCTTTTGAACAACCGGATATTGATGTCATCGAGATCCTGGCGGCTGAAAGCAATATCGCCAGCCGCGCTGTTGCCATCCGCGTAGGCGCAGAGCTGATTGCCATACGCTACGGGCTTATCGTATTAAAGAGTGGGCCAATTAACACTGCCATCTATCGGCTTTATCGCCCGCATCAGGTTGCTGAGTGACTGTCGCTGCTGCCCACTGGCATCAATATTCTCTGCAGAAAGCCACTGAGTCAGCACCTGGTTAATCGCTGGCCACTCACTATCAATAATCGAGAACCAGTCTGAATCTCGTGAACGTCCTTTGCGGGCCATCATTTGACGAAAGGTTCCTTCCCAGGTAAACCCCAGACGCAGTGCTGCCTGACGTGAGGGTTCGTTGAGAGAGTCACACTTCCATTCACAGCGGCGATACCCCAGCGTAAAGGCATTGTTAATCATCAGCCAAAGCGCTTCCGTACCGATCACCGTACGTTTCATCAAAGGTGACCATGTGACACCACCAATCTCCAGCACGCCGTTAGACGGGTCGATACGTAAATACGATACCAGGCCGACAGGCTGATCACGCTTTGCACAAAAGAGGGTAAAGGTCACAAAATCTTTCTGCGCTGCACGCTGACTGAGCCAGATACGAAAGGCCTCCAGCGATTCCGGGCGTTCTTCCGTCAGCCAGGTCCAGTCCCGACCATCAGGCGCTGAAGCATAGGCCGTATAAAGGTCCTCGCAATGAAGCTCAACATTCAGGGGTTCTAATCGGCAGTAAATGCCGACCATACTGTTTGCTTCTGGTGCCGGCACAGGCTGCCAATAAGGCAATGCCGGGCCGACTGGTTGGCCAAATTCATTCACACGCTGCGTCATGTCTCTCTCCGTAGTCTGCACTGATTTTCAGCTTAGAAATAAATTTAGCGGCTTGCCAGCATCATGACTGTGCAGTAGCATCCTTTTTTACCTGCACAGGAAACACTCATGATCCGTTTAGCTCTGGTTGGCGACTATCGCCCCGATGCCGTTGCGCATCAGGCCATTCCAAAAGCAGTTCAACTCGCCGCACACGCCCTTCAACGAGATATCAGCTCGCAGTGGCTTCCCACTGAATCCATCAATGATAGCGGGATTTTGCAGGAATATGATGCCCTGTGGCTAACGCCGGGTAGTCCGTATATTAACGACGAGGGGGCATTCCTCACTCTCCGTTATGCCCGGGAAAACAACGTGCCCTTTCTCGGCTCCTGCGGGGGGTTTCAGTATGCCATCGTTGAGTACGCGCGTAATGTCATGGGTTGGAGCGATGCAGGACATGCCGAAACCGACAGCGGTGGGCGCCTGGTGATCGCGCCATTAAGCTGTTCGCTGGTAGAAAAAACCGGGGATATTGTGATTGAACCTGGCTCGCTTCTGGCACAGGCTTACGGTAAGACAGAAATCAGCGAAGGCTATCACTGTAACTTTGGCGTCAACCCGGATTTTGTTGCCGATCTAAAAACGTATCCGCTGCGACTCACCGCCTGGGATCGTGAGGGTGATGTGCGGGCAATGGAACTACCGGGACACAAATTCTATGTAGCCACATTATTCCAGTCCGAACGCGCTGCGCTGCGTGATGAGCTGTCGCCACTGGTCGTCGAACTGCTGCGCGCCGCCAGATAAGGAGCTGCCTCGCCGGGGATGGCCGACGAGGCAGAGCATCTTTCAGCACGCTCAGGGAGCGCTGATGACAACCGCTACACGACGATTTTCTGCCCGGCCCTGTGATGTTTTGTTGCTCTGTACCGGGTCGCTGTCACCCAAACCGCGGGTCGTGATATTGCTGCGTGGTACACCCGCTCCGCTTGCCCAGGCATCGGCGACCACGTTGGCACGCTTCAGTGACAACGCC
>NZ_JBBGYT010000282.1:0-501 GCF_037479575.1 Erwinia sp. MYb416 | reverse complement strand
CTTGTGCTCTCCGGCACTGGCAGATGGGGTTGTTTCATCCGTATTCCCATTAACAAAATTGTTAAGTTATTTCGCATTGTAACGGAAGTACGGGTTCTCGCAAAATCGCCAGAAAAGAAGAGGATACAAGGGTTCAAACAGTGAAAGGAACGGCTGACTTAAGGCGATAAATTAGCAGAGCCTGCTGGGGATCAGGCTCTGCTGCAAAGGGAATTACTCGTCAACCTCAGTTACGCTGCCCTGGGTCAACAGCAGTTCGCGCACCACGCTGGTGGCAAAGCTGCCCGCCGGCAGCCAGAAGTTCATCTCCAGCGTGACGTCATCCAGCCAGTTCCACTGCAGATCGCGCGGGATCACCAGCATTGCACGACGAGCGGCCTCCACGCGTTCACGATCCATCAGCGCGATCAGCGCCGCTGCACCGGCCAGGCTATTCTGCTCAAAGGCCAGCGCTTCGTCACGCGTACCCCACTCGCCGCTGCCCGGCAGCGGTGCAGTAAT
>NZ_JBBGYT010000281.1:0-502 GCF_037479575.1 Erwinia sp. MYb416 | reverse complement strand
CAGTTACCTGACTCAGCAGTTCGCGACAACCAACAGTACCACGAAGTAAGGAGCCAGAATGTATAGTGCAAGCGGTACCCAGGCCTATGCAAAAGTCGGCGTGGAAAGTGCAGTGATGAGTGCCAGTAACGATCAGCTGATCACTCTACTGTTTGATGGGGCACTCAGTGCCCTGGTTCGCGCACGACTCTTCATGCAGGACGGTAACACGATCAAAAAAGGAGAGTCGCTCTCCAAAGCCATTAATATTATCGATAACGGTCTTAAGCTGGGTTTAGATGAAAACAGCGAAGACGAGTTAACGCAGAATTTGCTGGGGCTGTACCGCTATATGGTGCATCGCCTGGTACGCGCTAACATAGATAACGATGTACAAATAATTGAAGAAGTTGAAGCGCTGTTGCGCAATATCGCCGATGCCTGGAAAGAGGTCTCTGGCACAACCGCTCTGGTTTAGGACTCTGTACACATGAACATTGCCCCACATCTGCTCGCGATTTAT
>NZ_JBBGYT010000280.1:0-947 GCF_037479575.1 Erwinia sp. MYb416 | reverse complement strand
CGTCATACTTTTACTGTCCTGCCAGAGGTAAAAGGGAGCGTAAAGAGGGTCAGTGGAGCTTTGCGGACTGCCATATTCGGCATAGCAATATGCCTTAAGAATCAGGCCCGGAAAGCCATCAAGCCGGTGGCCATTTTCATGGATTCGGGTGGTGATGATCGCCATGTCATAGTCATTGGGCAGGCGGAAACGATATTGCATGGCAATCATTCGTCATTCTCCACCGGCCAGTGAAAGGCGTTACCGCTGGCAAAAGACCAGTCCTCTGGCTGCGTAAAGCTCAGGGTGACCATCACATCCTCCGGGCGCACCGACAGTTCAGAGGCCAGTCGGTGTGCCAGATGATGATAGAACTGATGTTTTTGCTGTGTCGAGCGGGGCCGGCCGGCAGTGATATGGAACCAGATAAATCCCTCCGAGCGTGGGCCGCCAAGATAGTGGCGCGGGAACACGCGCTGGCCTGGCGCATATTCATCCAGCAACTGAAAACAGTCGTCGGTGGGGACGTCGAAGAAGTCCACCAGGGTTCGGTGCAGAATCTCAGACAACGCCTGGCGGAAAACCGGCGTTGTGCCTGCGGGCAGAGCAATACGGCTGAAAGGCATGTCGGTTACTCCTGAGGTTGATGACCGGGCTGGGGTAACTGGCTGAGGGCTGAGACGGCAGCGGGCCAGCCGCAGTAGAACGCCAGGTGCGTCATCACTTCGGCCAGTTCGGCGTTACTAAGGCCATGTTGCCGGGCAAAATCCAGGTGCCAGGGTAACTGCTGGTCGCGGCCGAGGGCGATTAACGCCGCCACTGTGATCAGGCTGCGCTCGCGCTTACTCAGTTCGGGTCTCTGCCAGATCGTGCCGAACAATGTCTGCTCAGTTATCGCTGCCAGCGTGGGCGCGACGCTGGCCAGGCTGTGACGGTCAAGAGGGATGGTCATGTTGCTGTTCCTGTAG
>NZ_JBBGYT010000279.1:0-524 GCF_037479575.1 Erwinia sp. MYb416 | reverse complement strand
GGACAACGGGTTTACCATGCCGTTTCCCGACGCTGTATGCTGTCGCTTCATCCGCAGATAAATGCACATACTGGCGCGATCCAGGGATTAATCCCTGTATTAGTATCGACTCAAGAAACCGTGTGGCCGTGCCGTGGTATAAAACGTCAGGAGGCGTGCTTTCTTGATAATTGATATCAACCTGCTGTGATGAATGTCCCTGTACGGCTCGGATCTTCAATCCATCTTCTGAGAGTGAAAATCGTTTCTTATCACTGCTTTCAACAATGGACAGAATAGTCTCTCGAGTGAGGTTTTTACTGTCATTTTTTGCACAGGCAATCAATGTATCGATATCTGTCCAACCTTCGCTATCTAATGTTAAACCAATAGATTCAGGTTGATGGCGTAAAACATAACTTAAAAATTTGCTGATGTCTGAGTGTTTTTTACTCATGATCTTTAATCTCAATGAAGACACTTTACGCTGATTCTGCATGATGAAATTTTTCTGCGCCAGAGCGATAGGGTAATAAATGTAAATC
>NZ_JBBGYT010000278.1:0-524 GCF_037479575.1 Erwinia sp. MYb416 | reverse complement strand
TTACCGGACCACAAGACCATTTCACTGAATTTTCATTTTCATTAATGAGTACCAGACACTTTAACCATGCATCATCAAGATTGATTGAAACATAGACGGGTTTACTGTTGTAACATGCTACGACATACTGGCCGTAATACGTTGACTGAGGATAAGGTGTATCAGAGTAGCTGATCATAAAATTATTCCATGCTTCACTATCTACCTCAGTATGCGAATGCACCAGATGCATATTATCCTCTGTCAATGGGAAAAAGAATGAAGCGAGTGTTGATTCTCAGTCAGAATATGATTCATATGCTGCTGAATCGACGATAATTCTTTCTGAGGTATGTCGGAAGAGTGAGAAATAATTGTATCGGCGAGAGAAGAGAAAGTGTGCAGACCCGAAACTTTCTTCCAATACCCTCCCTCCCGCAAAAAATCATCCTGTGCTGCATAGAGTTCCATCAACGTTTCTGCAGTGAGCAATCTTTGACTTATCATGCCACCTGTACCTGTTCTTATGCTTAATGCATGCTCCA
>NZ_JBBGYT010000277.1:0-525 GCF_037479575.1 Erwinia sp. MYb416 | reverse complement strand
TTTCTATCTGGTGCAGCGTATCCCGTGCGCCCTGCTCATCGCTGTGAAAATGAACGACCACGGTAAATCCATCGGAGGCCAGGCGCAGCGCAATCGCGCGGCCGATACCTTTACTGGCGCCGGTGACTAAGACAGAACGCGTCATTCCTGAATATCCTGTTGCATAAGTTGTTGAAGTTCCTGGTCATCTGGCTGATAGGTATTCAGTCGGCCATGGGCCCAGGTGTCGCCATCAATGGTGATGACGCCGTCGAAACTGCCTATTTTTTCATCGCGCATCAGCAGACTGACGCGAATATCCAGCACGCTGTCGGCGGGGAAGCTCGCCTGCTCGCTGCGGTAGCCGCGCCCCCCCAGTAACATGCCGGGACGCGGGGGATGTTGCTGTTGCTGGCGGCCATGCCAGCCTGACCAGACGCCTATCGTCTGGGCAATAATTTCAATGCCGAACCAAGCAGGCAATGCCCCCTGCGGGTTGAGAAAGGGGGCCAGCACACTGTCAGCACTGACCCGTACCCGGCAATG
>NZ_JBBGYT010000276.1:0-526 GCF_037479575.1 Erwinia sp. MYb416 | reverse complement strand
TTTGAAAGAGGGCAAGGTCTATATCGGTGAGGGTGCCGAACGCGCCATCGAAAACTTCTTCCGTAAAGGTAACCTGATCGCTCTGCGCGAGCTGGCGCTGCGGCGCACCGCCGATCGCGTCGATGACCAGATGCGTGCCTGGCGTGATACCCAGGGACGGGAAAAAGTCTGGCACACGCGCGATGCTATTCTGCTGTGCATTGGTGATAACAGTGGCAGTGAAAAGCTGGTGCGCAGCGCTGCCCGGTTAGCGGCCCGGCTCGACAGTGTGTGGCACGCTGTTTATGTTGAAACTCCGCGTCTGCATCGTCTCTCCGAAGCGCGGCGGCGCGGCATTCTACGCACGCTGCAACTGGCGCAGGAGCTTGGCGCGGAAACTGCCACGCTTTCAGACCCGAGCGAAGCCAGTGCGGTGCTGCGTTACGCTCGCGAGCACAACCTTGGTAAAATTATTATCGGCCGCCGTCCGACCCGACGCTGGTGGCGCGAACGTTTTGCCGACCGTCTGGGCGAACTGGGGCCGGAT
>NZ_JBBGYT010000275.1:0-533 GCF_037479575.1 Erwinia sp. MYb416 | reverse complement strand
TGAATAGTGTGTACACCTTACGGTCTTGTCTGGTTGAGTGATATCGGGTATTCGGGCATCATCAGGTGCCATAGGCGTGGAGCAACGTGACGTCATTATTGATGCCAGCGTGAGCTGGGGAGTGACATTATCTGCAATCTGTTCTATGAGGCGTTAAATGGATATCTTACTTGAAGATTTCACAGAAATGTGTTTTCCCGATTATTTCAGACTTGTCAGTAGCGTAGAAGTTATGGCTATGATCACAGAGCGTGCGATTCCCTATGATGAGGCATGCCATGATTTTGAAAAGATGCTTAATGACAATGCACGGAATGCAGAATTAGGCTGTTTCAGGATTGTAGATGCTAATAAAGGTAATTTTATCGGCCTCGCTAAACTGGTGCAGATTAGTGAAAAACCTCAGACCGCCGAGCTTGGTTACATGCTATTACCTGAATTCTGGGGGCGCGGTATCGCCAGCCGTGTCACCAGATTACTGATTGAGAAAGCCAGTAAAAATCATGAAATATCCACACTCATCGCCATTATCG
>NZ_JBBGYT010000274.1:0-533 GCF_037479575.1 Erwinia sp. MYb416 | reverse complement strand
TGATATATCATGACCAATTTATTATTTAACAGTCCCGGTGCCATCGCACTCATGCAGTTTGATGATGGCAGAGTTATCGAATTCAGAATGGGTGGTGAAGATACCCTTACGGGTATGACGTAATACCCAACCTTATGGCATTGCGTCATGTCGATGTAAACCACGCCTACGCTTTTCTCTTACTCTCGTGGTTGTTTAATTGCCGTGTAAACTCTTCCAGTGAACAACGTTGCTGTAATGCTTCCAGTAACAGCTGCTGTTGTGTTTTGGGGACCAGGCCACCCAGTGGTGGATCGGTATCCAGATTGGTCGGGAAGGAGTAGCCTTCCCCGCTCGCCGCCACAATTGCCTGTAACTGTTCATCGCTCAAATGTTTACTCAGCAGGGTTGGATAAATCGCTTCCATCACTTTAACGTGATTCACTTTCTCCATTGTTTTGCCAAAAGCGGATGAGACCTGCAGCAAATTGGCTGTACGTACGTGATCCTGCGTGACGTTATTTCCGGCGGCATGGAACAGAGCCGGATTGAAG
>NZ_JBBGYT010000273.1:0-544 GCF_037479575.1 Erwinia sp. MYb416 | reverse complement strand
CTGAGTTGTTGGTGAGGGTTAAAATGGCCAGCTTCACCGGCGCATGCTCGGCGACCAGCACGGTCAGTTCGCTATCCAGCCCGGTTTCCCGGTGGCTGAAGACGCTGTAGCCAAATCCGTGTCGACTCAGATAGGGGCCACGCCCCTGTACGGGCAGAGTGGTGGGTGACCAGACGGCACCAGTTTCTTCATCACGCAGATAGAAGGCTTCCCCTGAGCGGTCGCTGACAGGATCGTTCTCCCAGGGGGTGAGACGGTATTCGTGCGCATTTTCATACCAGGTATAGGCTTGTCCGGCTTCCGAAATCACGGTGCCGAACTGGGCATTCGCCATCACGTTCGACCAGGGTGCAGGCGTGGTGCCACGTTCATCCAGCAGGATTTGATATTCGCGACCGTCGGGAGAAAAGCCCCCCCGGCCATTGAAACAGAGCAGCGCAGCGGTATCCGGCTGCCAGTCGAGGTGCTGATTGACCGGAAGCACGGCGGGCGTGACGAGGGCAAGCGACGAAGAGACGGCCCCCTGAACACGCAAATTGAGTTG
>NZ_JBBGYT010000272.1:0-549 GCF_037479575.1 Erwinia sp. MYb416 | reverse complement strand
GCTCTATGCTTTTTGCAGCGTGCTGCTGATCAGTGGCGCGCAGTTAATGATGAAGTGGGCGATGGTACAGCTTCCCGCTATCGATCAGCTCACGCTGTTCAGCGCGGCGCTGCTCAGCCTCTCCTTACCCACGCTGGTGCTGTCCGGCGGGCTACTGGCCTACGCTTTATCGATGATGTGCTGGTTGCTGGCCTTACAGCGCCTGCCCCTGAGCCGGGTTTACCCGCTGTTGAGTCTGAGTTATCTGCTGGTGTGGACAGCGGCACTGTGGTTGCCAGGGATGAATGAAGTCTTTCTCTGGGGCAAGCTGGTGGGCGCGGTACTGATCCTCGCCGGGTTGTTACTGATATTCTGGCCGGGGAAAAAGGCCCAAAGATAATGCTATCATCGCGCGATTCATTACACAGAGTCTGTTAAACATGATCCCTTCACTTCCCCTCCTGCAGGTCAGGGAGGTCTCGTTTGTGCGTCAGGGTAAAACGCTGTTGTCGCCCGTTTCCTTTGAGCTTCATAAGGGGGAATTCCTCTGGCTAACGGGGCCATCCGGGG
>NZ_JBBGYT010000271.1:0-549 GCF_037479575.1 Erwinia sp. MYb416 | reverse complement strand
CTTTCTCAGGCAGACCTGGCGATGACCTTGGGTATGTCAATAGAAAGCGTATCCAAGTGGGAACGTAACGAAAGCCAACCTGGTAACGCCGCGCTGCGTATTTTGAATACCATTGAAACTAAAGGGCCGGAAGTTTTTGCAGAATAGTCGCCCGATTTCATCTTGATAGGATGGACTTTATTTCCATATTACTCTCAGGGCCGTGAATGTGGCCCTGCTCGTTACGCTTTTCCCGCATTTCCCTCTAACGCCTGCATCAGCTGAGAGAGAGACGCATCAAGACTCGCCAGCACCTCCGTGGGTAACACCGACAGCATCTGACGTTCGTTCTCAACATGCGGCCCCACGGCGCGTTCGATCAGTTCCAGCCCCTCGGGTGTGAGCTGCACCAGGGTGCTGCGTGCATCTTGCTGGCTGGCTGTGCGCAATATCAGCCCACGGGTTTCCAGCCGCTTCAGCCGATGAGTCATGGTGCCCGATGTCACCATCAATGTGGAGAATAGTGCGGTTGGGCTGAGGCAATAAGGTGCGCCAGAACGCCGCAGCGTG
>NZ_JBBGYT010000270.1:0-549 GCF_037479575.1 Erwinia sp. MYb416 | reverse complement strand
TCTTTAGAGAGCCCTTGTACATCAGATGTGAATCTGTAAGGAAGGGGCCTTAATTGGCCCCTTTATTTTTTCGACTTCGCTTCGCCGTTTGTCATATTTATCCGATAGATTTCACGTTGCAGGAAGGTGGCAACTGAGGGCTGTCCGGGAGCTTACATCAGTAAGTGACTGGAGGGACCGAAGACAGCCAACGCATCTGCGGCTGGAAAGATGAAGGAAAATTCGGCGGGGCAGAATGTTTCTCCCGAGACCAGGCATCTCAAGCGAACGCCGCAAGGCGAGCTGGCAGATGCAAGCTAACCGAGGATTAGAGAATGGCTGATATTACCGCTGCTCTGGTAAAAGAACTGCGCGAGCGCACTGGCGCTGGCATGATGGACTGTAAAAAAGCACTGACCGAAGCCAACGGCGACATCGAGCTGGCGATCGAGAACATGCGTAAATCTGGCGCGATCAAAGCCGCTAAGAAAGCAGGTAACGTTGCTGCTGACGGCGTGATCAAAACTAAGATCGACGGCAACTACGCAGTGATTCTGGAAGTTAACTGCC
>NZ_JBBGYT010000269.1:0-566 GCF_037479575.1 Erwinia sp. MYb416 | reverse complement strand
TCTATGAACTTGTCAGAGCCCATGACGGATTTTCCCTTTTTAAGAAGATGGAACTGGCACCAACAACGGATTTTGATTCGGATCTGCGACTGGAAGATGATGAAGCATTAGCACTTATGGATGATTTTTTCTCCAGGTTTAGTGTTGAGCGTGGGAATTTTTCTATCACAACCTACTATCCACCAGAACCACCCTTAAGTGAGCGACTTAATCCATTTCGTAAAAGCCATATTCCTCAAGTGCCAGATTTCACTATCAATATGCTGATCGAATCCGCCAGAGCTGGCCGCTGGTTATATGACTGATTCAAAGCCGAAGACTATTTTTTAAGGGTAATCAGTGCCCCGAAACAGCTTTCCCTCTCAGGAAAGCTGTTTCTGATTGAGACTCAGGCCGCCGTTCTTTTCATCGCCAACCGATGCCCATGGCGGAAGAACAGCAACCCGGCTGCGGAGAAACCGATCAGAGCAATAAACATGACCGGCGGTGGTGTATAGCTGAGTAAAAATCCACACAGTACGGGGTTAACGGCACCGCCGATATTGCTCAGGTTCTGTACACCGTAG
>NZ_JBBGYT010000268.1:0-570 GCF_037479575.1 Erwinia sp. MYb416 | reverse complement strand
CTCTACCTCCCAACGCAGTTGTTCGCTCATTACGACTGCTTATTCAATGAAATCGGCTGCTGCGAGTAGGACTTCAACAGCGCCGTCAGGCCGTCGATGCCTTTCGTACGCAGGGTGTCACTCCATTCGTTCTGCTTGGTCGTGATCATACTTACACCTTCCGCAATCATGTCATAAGCCTGCCAGTGATTAGTGACGCTGTTTTTACGCCACTGGAAATCCAGTCGTACCGGCGGGCGGCCATTGGGGTCGATGATGGTCACACGAATAGCAATAATATTGGCATCCCCCAGCGGCTGAGGCGGAGCAATCTGGTATGTTTGTCCGTTGTACATCGCCAGTGCCTGGCCATAAGCCTGTGCAAGATAGTCACCGAAGGCTTTGAAATAGGCATCACGCTGTGCCGGCGTGGCCTCTTTGTAGTAACGACCAAGTACCAGCGCCCCGGCGTATTTGATCTGCACATACGGCAGCAGTTCTTCACGAACGATCTGACGCAGATAGTTAGGATCCTGCTTAATTTTCGGTTGTTCACTCTTCAGCCGGGTAAAGGTTTTCGCAGCTGCTTCG
>NZ_JBBGYT010000267.1:0-577 GCF_037479575.1 Erwinia sp. MYb416 | reverse complement strand
GCGGTTTCCCCGGCAATGCGGGCAATCGCCAGCAGCACACCCGTCAGGATGCCGGAAACGGAGGCTTTCAGGGTAATCGCCGAAATCATCTTCCATTTTGGTGTCCCCAGGGCATACGCCGCTTCACGCAGGCTGTCCGGTACCAGTCTCAGCATGTTTTCGGTGGTGCGGATCACGATCGGGATTTGCAACAGCGCCAGCGCCACCACCCCGGCCCAGCCGGAGAAGTGCTGCATCTGCGCCACCACGATGGTGTAAACGAACAGACCGACCACAATCGACGGTGCCGAAAGCAGGATGTCGTTAATAAAGCGAATCACTTCCGCCAGCCAGGACTTACGGCCATACTCGGCCAGATAGATCCCCGCCATAATCCCCAGCGGCGTACCCACCGCGGTTGACCAGAAGATCAACAGACCGCTGCCTGCCAGGGCGTTTGCAAGGCCACCCCCTGCCGTATTCGGCGGGGGCGTATTCTCGGTAAACAGCGACAGCGTCATGCCATCAATACCGCGAGTCACGGTTGAAAACAGGATCCACACCAGCCAGAACAGACCAAATGCCATGGTCAGCAACG
>NZ_JBBGYT010000266.1:0-578 GCF_037479575.1 Erwinia sp. MYb416 | reverse complement strand
TTACCTGCGTGGTCATCTGACGCTGGCTGTCGCCGAAATTGAACAGGCCGGCGAACACACGCCGGAAGCGTTGCAGGCTCAGGTGCAAATCAGCCTGGATAAAGCGATCAAGGCGGGTGAGCTTTCCCCGCGTGACCAGGTCCTGGTGATGAGCATGTGGGAAAGATTGTTCCTGCAGGCCCAGTAAACGCCGTACGACCCGCAGGGCAGAAGCCCTTCTGCCCTGGAGTCACACACCATTCTTCACCCGAACAATATCCGCCATAATCGCCAGCGCAATTTCTGGCGGCGTTTTGCTGCCCAGTGCCATACCCACCGGTGCGCTGATTCGCGCCAGCTGTTCAGCACTCAGCTCTCCCATTTCCGCCAGCCGCACCCGCCTGCGATCACTGTTGCTCTGTGAACCCAGCGCACCGATGTAAAATGCGGACGTGTGGCAGGCTTCTACCAATGTCAGATCGTCAATGCGCGCATCGTGCGTAAGACTGAGCACCGCTGTATGCGCAGAGCATCCGTACTGCTCCAGATGGCGGGCAGGGAAACAACGAATGATTTCCACCCCGGCATTCAACACCGGG
>NZ_JBBGYT010000265.1:0-597 GCF_037479575.1 Erwinia sp. MYb416 | reverse complement strand
CTTAAAAGGTGAATGAAATTACGGTTAGATCCGCTATTAGCTTGGCACAAACCCCACCCGCTCCGCCACCCTGCAAACGTGCTCTTTTTGCCAGATTGATTGCCTGTTGAATTTATTACGGGATGAAACAATAAGCGGATAAAGATCGTGCAGCTTCTGCCGATAGATCGCTCACAGGGAAAACTTTAGTTACAAGAAGACACATAGCGATCACATTATTGCCACATCGGGGGAAGTCAGATGCAGAGTCAGTCGGTTCCAAAAAAGAAAATGAGTACCCGTACACTGATGCTGCTGACCGGGGTGCTGACTATCACCCTTGGTTTCAGCGTGACGATTGGACTGCTCAGCTGGCAGTCCAGCCAGCAGCAAAGAAAGCTGGCTGAAGATTATCTCGGTCAGATCGCCCAAAGCCAGGCACTGGCCGTACAGAATGAACTGGATTATGCCCGTACTGTCGCCACGTCGATGGGACAGAGCCTGGTCGCCCTGCGTGCCTCTGGCATCAGCGATCGCGCTGTTGCAGAACAGCAGATGATCTACTCCCTGAAACTCAACCCAAACTACCTGTCGATGTCGGTGGTGTTCGAACCTGAT
>NZ_JBBGYT010000264.1:0-614 GCF_037479575.1 Erwinia sp. MYb416 | reverse complement strand
CTAACGTCCGCTTTCTTTAAAGAAGAATGTCAGACTTCAGCATCTTCTGTCTCAGTGACCTGCTCCCCGTTGATTAGTACACCCCGATATTAGTAATGTCTTCATAAGCCACATGAGGACATCCCCATGAAGAAGCGTTTTTCCGACCAACAGATCATCAGTATTCTCCGCGAGGCTGCAGCCGGGGTATCCGCCCGTGAACTCTGCCGCAAGCACGCCATTTCCGACGCCACGTTTTACACATGGCGTAAGAAGTATGGCGGTATGGAGGTGCCTGAGGTTAAGCGCCTGAAGTCGCTTGAGGAAGAGAATGCCAGACTCAAGCTGCTGCTTGCCGAAGCCATGCTGGATAAAGAGGCGCTTCAGGTGGCTCTTGGGCGAAAATACTGACGACAGACCAGAAGCGGGAAGCCGTGATGTTGATGTGTGATGCGACCGGTCTGTCGCAACGTCGTGCCTGCAGGCTCACAGGTTTGTCCCTGTCGACCTGCCGTTACGAGGCTCAGCGTCCGGCTGCTGATGCACATTTATCAGGGCGCATCACTGAGCTGGCACTGGAGCGTAGGCGTTTTGGCTACCGTCGCATCTGGCAGTTGCTGCGCCGTGAAGGGCTT
>NZ_JBBGYT010000263.1:0-616 GCF_037479575.1 Erwinia sp. MYb416 | reverse complement strand
TGAAAGAGAGCTCTGCTTACAAGCAGGCAATGAAAGGCTACGGCCCGGATGATACCTGGGTTAAAGCGGGAAATGCGGCTGTCACAGCAATTGGTGCACTGGCGGGAGGCGACCCGGCGAAAGCGCTGGCTCAGGCTTCTTCACCGTATCTTGCCGGGGTGATTAAAGACGTGACCTTTAATGATCCTAAAAATCCGACTGCGCAGGAGATCGCCACCAATGCCTTCGCGCATGCGATCCTCGGTGGCGTTGTGGCGGAAATGAGTGGGCAGAATGCGCTGGCAGGCGCCGTGGGTGGTGGGGGTGGCGAACTGGCTATCCGTGCAATCCATCAGTCACTTTATCCGGATGTCGCCACGGATAAACTGGACGACCAGCAGAAGAAAACGATTAAGAACCTGGCTCTTATTGCCACCAGCCTGACCGGCTCACTGGTGTCCGGCGATACCGCGGGCGCTGTGGATGCCTACAAGGCCGGCGACAACGCGATGACCAATAATTACCTGAAGCCTGAGCAGATTGATAAGTTTGCAGCGAAAGCTCAGGGATGTAAGGCACGCGGTGACTGCGCAACGGTCAGAAAAGAGATGCAGGAACTCAGCCTGAAACAGCAGGA
>NZ_JBBGYT010000262.1:0-616 GCF_037479575.1 Erwinia sp. MYb416 | reverse complement strand
ATTATATCTGAGTTCAGGATGATAAAGGGTGTACCGCATCCCTTCGCACCGAGGGATTATTCCGTGCTAACGGTTGACTATATCCGGGAGAGGGAAAAAACGGCGGCTGACCACACCGTTCTGCAAGCCGTTGGCCCGTTTTCTCAGGAACAGAAGATCGAACCCTGCAACGTATCCTGGTACCCGGCCACCGACCGTAGTGGCCGACCTGCCGTTACGGTCGGTCATCAGTGATGACTTATGGATAAACTCAGGGATATGTATGCCATATGAAAATCAATAATCCCATCCTGCCCACTCTTCTCTCTTTGTTACTGACTGGCTGCTGGTTGGGGGATCACTTCCCGCCGTATGAAGTCGGACAGGTTTCCAGAACGGACGCCGGATTCTGTTTCCAGATTAACAATGCCGGCGACTATTACGTACATTATCTTTCCATCAGAGACAGACATGCACCGCCGAGGTCTGGTTTTAACAGGGACTTCCCTGCCCTGGCTATCGCACACAATCAGCTATGCATCCCTGAGACTTACTATCAATTCCCGGAGTCCGGTGAGATAAACGTGGAGATCTCTTTACGTTCACCCACCGAAAGAAGGATGATGCGGCGTATTAT
>NZ_JBBGYT010000261.1:0-622 GCF_037479575.1 Erwinia sp. MYb416 | reverse complement strand
GCATAAAGGAAGTGTGGATAACCTTGCTTTGCGTAGCGCTGAGGGTAAAAATACGTCAGAATGATCAATTCATCATTTTTTCGCTAATCCCGCACACGCTAAAACGGAATGTCTCAATGCTAAAGATTTTCAATACCCTGAGTCGTCAAAAAGAGGAATTTAAACCTATCCATGCCGGTAAAATCGGTATGTACGTGTGTGGCATTACCGTTTACGACCTCTGTCATATCGGACACGGCAGAACCTTTGCGGCATTTGATGTGGTCGCTCGTTACCTGCGTTACAGCGGCTATGAGCTTAACTATGTGCGTAACATCACCGATATTGATGACAAGATCATCAAACGTGCGAATGAAAACGGTGAGACCATTGAGCAACTGACCAATCGTATGATTGCCGAGATGCACAAGGATTTCGCCGCGCTGAATATCCTGCCGCCGGATCTGGAACCGCGTGCAACACGCCATATTCCTGAGATTATCGAGCTGGTCAGCAAACTGATCGCCCGTGAACATGCTTATGTTGCCAGCAACGGCGACGTGATGTTCTCCGTCGACAGCGATCCTAATTACGGTTCGTTATCACGCCAGGATCTGGAACAGCTCCAGGCCGGTGCGCGTGT
>NZ_JBBGYT010000260.1:0-624 GCF_037479575.1 Erwinia sp. MYb416 | reverse complement strand
TGTAGGCACTATTACCGCCAATGCCGCCTATGTGCAGAATTCCAGTATTACGCTGGCCTGCACACCGGGAACGGCACTGAGTATGAGTATCAACGGCGGGAGTAACTACACCACCACACGCAACTTGAGAGTCGCCGGCAACACCAACCTGGTGGCGTATAGCCTGTACACCAGTGCCGCTCATACCACCGCCATTCCGGTGAATCAGAATGTGGCACTGACGCTGAGCAATGCCAACAATATTACGCTGCCCATCTACGGCCAGTTACAACTGAGCGGTGTTAACCGCGCCGGGACCTACAGCGACACTTTGACGGTGACTTTGAGCTGGTAATTTCGGGGAATTGAAGGAGCAATAATGAAAAAACATCACCTCGCAGGCGCGCTATTCACTCTGCTGCTGAGCGTTCTGGCACTCAATGCTCATGCCGGGAACTCGGTGCTCATCTGGCCGATCGATCCCAAAATCAGTCAGAACGACAAAGCCACCGAACTGTGGCTGGAAAACCGCGGTGCCAGTACCACGCTGATGCAGGTACGGGTGTTTGGCTGGCAGCAGGTTAACGGTCAGGAGCAATATCAGACTCAGCAACAGGTGGCTGCCAGCCCGCCGATGGTGCGCAT
>NZ_JBBGYT010000259.1:0-643 GCF_037479575.1 Erwinia sp. MYb416 | reverse complement strand
ATTCAGCTCACCCTCGGGCTTGTAAACCCAGCAGGCCGGTCGTGCAGCAGCATTGCCAGTTTAATGAGGCTTGCTCAACATACAAGCAGTTGTGTTTGATGTCAACCAGAAAGGGGGTCAAAGACGCCCAGTGACTACAGGTGATTAATGTCCGTTGTGAGCGAGGAGCAGACATCTATGCCTATAACAGATAGCACGCTTTAACATCCATTGGTCATCCATAGCATTTTGGCTAGATCATCTAATCAGTTTGGAAGATGTTACCTATACCAGTTGAGATATGAAGGAAATGCTGTTTTTTACAGTTCATCAAGCAGCACAATAACTTCAGTACTTAACCCACATGCTAGAGGCCATTTAAAGGAGAATGGTATGATCCTGCGTGATGCTTACACCACCATCAACCCGACAACGACTGATATTTTTGAATAAAAATATCTAAAGAGCGATATGGACCTGCCGATAACCAAGTAATTATAATGTCTATTGCCTGAAATTGGATATATACCTCATGAATGAGAAAAATGTTGTCGGAACAACCGCTGGTATAATTGGCAGCTCAGAAAATTACGCAGACAATGTAATCCTGCGGGCTGTCAGAGGTCATGGGTTTGCTGCTGAAAAAGCGAATCACCTTAAGGAT
>NZ_JBBGYT010000258.1:0-643 GCF_037479575.1 Erwinia sp. MYb416 | reverse complement strand
ACCCGGTAGCCCCGGAAGGCATTAACGTGCGCCAGCTGGTGAGCCTGGGGCGTTACCCCTGGCAGAACTGGTTGCAGCAGTGGTCAGCCCGGGATGAAGACGAGGTTAATGCTGCTCTGCACGCTACCCATGTTGCAGGGCTTGCCGATCGTCCGGTTGAGGCGCTGTCGGGTGGGCAGCGTCAGCGGGTGTGGATTGCCATGACGCTGGCGCAGGGCACCGATATTCTGCTGCTGGATGAGCCGACGACCTTTCTTGATGTTGCCCACCAGATTGAGGTGCTGGATCTGCTGCGTGACCTGAATCGCCAGCAGAATAAAACCATTGTGATGGTACTCCACGACCTCAATCTGGCCTGTCGTTATGCCGACCATCTGGTCGCTGTGCATCAGCGCGGCGTGGTGGCGGCAGGGGCGCCGCAGGCGATCCTCAGTGAAGCGTTGGTAAAAACCGTGTTTGACCTGAACTGCCGCATTATCGATGACCCATTCTACGGTACACCGCTGGTGATCCCGCTCAGTAAAGAACACGGCTAGCGGGGGCACGCCTGCACGCAGCGTTGCAATGCGCCGCTGCAGCCGCTGTTTTTATCCCGATCGCAGCGGCTGTTCTGCACATAGCAGCTTTGCTGGCAGGCGCCATT
>NZ_JBBGYT010000257.1:0-655 GCF_037479575.1 Erwinia sp. MYb416 | reverse complement strand
GGGAAAGCCAGTGGCTGAATAAGTTAATAGATAGTATTAATAGTGGTATGAAACTTAGTCATATAAATATTTATTCTATTGGTGCAAATCAGCTTATTTTTGGTTTGGAATCGATAATTGTCCTGTATATTGCTGCTTTACAAATAATGGATGGCTCGCTTTCAATCGGCATGATGTTTGCCTTTGTGGCATACAAAACGATGTTTATTACCCGCTATCGTGCATTTATTGAAAAGCTGATGGAGCTGAAACTGCTTTATCTCCATCTTGAGCGCGTGTCTGATATTATTCAGACCAGCAAAGAAAATTTATTGCCTGATAGTCAATACGGTGCCACAAACCAGATTTCATCCGGGATGGACATTCAACTCGATGGAATAAACTATGCATTCAGTCCGATAGAGCTACCTTTATTTGTTGATGTTAATTTGAAAATAAAAGAGCGGGTGATTACTGCCATCGTTGGACCATCAGGCTGCGGGAAGTCAACCTTACTTAAAATAATGATGGGGTTACTTACGCCTGACTCTGGAAGGATTATGCTGGGAGGGGTTGATATCAGAGCATATGGCCTGGAGAAATACAGAGAGAACATCTCTACAGTATTGCAGTCTGATGAGCTGTTTTCCGGATCAATAGGAGATAATATTAGTGG
>NZ_JBBGYT010000256.1:0-661 GCF_037479575.1 Erwinia sp. MYb416 | reverse complement strand
TGATATGCCCAAAGGCATCACCGAACAGTTCCGCGTTAACCGCGAACTGTCCAGCGCGCTGAATCAGCAGGCGCAGCGTATGGATCTGGTGGCGTCGCAGCAGCGCACCGCCGCCAATCAGACCATTCAGGTTCGTCAGGCACTGAGCACCATTCGTGAACAGTCACAATGGCTGGGCGTATCCAATGTGCTGGGCGAAGCGCTGCGTGCACAGGTGGCACGTCTGCCAGATATGCCAAAACCCCAGCAGCTGGACAACGAAATGGCCCAGCTGCGCGTCCAGCGCCTCTATTACGAAGATCTGCTGGAACGCCAGAAATCACTGCTTCAGCTACGCCAGGATGACAACAGTAATCTGACCGCGGAACAGCGACGCATTCTGGATGCTCAGCTGAAAACCCAACGTGAGCTGCTCACCTCCCTGCTCTCCGGCTGCGATAACCTGATCCTTGGCGTGACCAAGTTAAAAGTCGGTAACAGTCAGCTGGTGGATGCGCTGAATGAAGTGAAAGAGGCTACGCACCGCTATCTCTTCTGGACAGCCGATGTCAGCCCGGTGGATTTCAGCTACCCGCTCGATCTGGCGCGCGACCTGCACCGTCTGCTGTCGCTGGATACCCTGGGCCAGCTGGGTGGCGCAATGGTGATGATGGTCACCAGC
>NZ_JBBGYT010000255.1:0-663 GCF_037479575.1 Erwinia sp. MYb416 | reverse complement strand
TACAGCAGCCCGCCCAGCGTAGGACCAATAATCACCGCACTTTGCCCGCTAACGGCCGCCGCCGCCGTGGCGCGTGCCAGCATCGCAGGCGGCACCAACGAAGGCAGCATTGACTGCATCGCCGGGCCTTCAATGGCTTTTGCCACAGAGATCAGGAACACCAGCCCCCACAGTGCGTTTTTATCCGACCACTGATAGAACGTCAGCAGGATCAGCGCCAGCAGCGCGCCCCACTCCAGCACCTGCCCGAACAACACAATCCGGCGACGGTCGTACTGATCCGCCAGTTGCCCGGCCGGTAATGCCAGCAGCACCGAAGGCAGAAACTGCATCAGACCGATCATCCCCAGCGCCATTGCACTGTTAGTGATGGCATAGATTTGCCAGCTCACCGCCACCGAGAACATCTGGAAACCGAATGAAGAGAAGGTTCGCGCCAGCCAGAAGCGCACGAACGAAGGATGGCGCAGCAACGATTCATTGCTGTCCAGTTGGCGGTGATTCAACGTCATTAACTATCCCTACCTGCAAGTGCTCCAGCCAGCGCAGGACTGGCAGACAGCTTTGTTCGTTTTATTGTTATCCCGGTGAAGCCCGGGTATCGACCTGATTATGCCAGAGAAATCCGGCGCAATATGACGTTAATTGTTACTTGCTTAGTAC
>NZ_JBBGYT010000254.1:0-2029 GCF_037479575.1 Erwinia sp. MYb416 | reverse complement strand
ACCAACGGCACCACCACCAGTGGGAATCAGATTACCCTGAACATGACTGGGGTGCAGGATGCGGCAGGTAACAGCGGCAGCGGCACCGTCAGTTCCGCCAGCTATGCCGTTGATACCGCACGCCCGACCGCCAGTATTGTGGTGGCGGATAGCGCCCTGATTGCCGGTGAAACCTCGCTGGTGACCATCACCTTCAGTGAGCCCGTCACCGGTTTTACCAACCTGGATTTAACCATTGCTAATGGCACGTTAAGCACGGTCAGTTCGTCAGATGGTGGCCTCACCTGGACCGCAACCTTCACGCCGAACACGGCTGTCCAGGACACCACCAATATCATCACGCTGGATAATACCGGTGTGGCGGACCAGGCAGGCAATACCGGTACAGGCACCACCGATTCAAACAATTACAGCATTGATACCCAGCGGCCGACGGCCTCGATTGTGATGGCCGATAATGCGTTGCGCATCGGGGAAACCTCGCTGGTCACCATCACTTTCAGCGAGGCGGTAAGCGGTTTTACTAATCAGGATCTGAACATTGTCAACGGCACGCTGACCGCCGTCAGTTCAGCTGATGGCGGCATTACATGGACGGCGACCTTTACCCCGACCAGTAACGTGACGGATGCCACTAACCTGATCTCGCTGGATAATACCGGTGTGACAGACATGGCAGGTAACGCGGGCACGGGTGCAACGGACTCGAACATTTACAGGATTGATACCCAGCGCCCGACGGCCACGATTGTGCTCTCGGATACTGTGCTGTCCATCGGTGAAACCTCGCTGGTGACCATCACGTTTTCGGAAGCGGTCACCGGGTTTACCAATCAGGATCTGACCATTGTTAACGGCACAATGACCAACGTCAGCTCAGCCGACGGTGGCGTCACCTGGACGGCAACCTTTACCCCCGTCAGCAACGTGACAGATACCAGTAATGTCATCACGCTGGATAATTCCGGCGTGGCGGATACGGCGGGCAACAGCGGGGCGGGCACCACCGATTCTAATAATTACAGCATTGATACTCAGCGCCCGACCGCCACGGTGGTGATGGCGGATACCGAACTGACCCCAGGCGAAACCTCGCTGGTGACTATTACGTTCTCGGAAGCCGTGACGGGTTTTACTAATGCTGACCTTACTGTACCCAACGGAACTTTAACCACGGTCACTTCATCTGACGGCGGCATCACCTGGACGGCAATCTATACCCCGAATACTCAGATTCAGGATGCCACGAATATCATCACACTGGCGAAGACGGGGGTGAGCGATCTGGCGGGGAATACGGGAACCGGCACGACCGACTCGACTAACTTTACCATCAATACCTTGCAACCGACCGCCACCATCGTGGTCGCCGATAATGCGCTGCGCGTGGGTGAAACTTCGCTGGTGACCATCACGTTCTCGGAAGCCGTCACGGGCTTCACCAACCAGGATCTGACCATTGCCAACGGCACCCTGAGCGCGGTCAGCTCAGCCGATGGTGGCATCACCTGGACCGCAACCTTTACCCCGACCAGCAGCGTGACAGATAACAGCAACATCATCGTCCTGGATAACAGTGGCGTGCAGAATGCTGTGGGCACCGCAGGCAGCGGCACCACCCACTCCAATAACTATGCGATTGATACCGTGCGCCCGACCGCAACGATCGTGGTGGCGAATGATGCTCTGGGCGTTGACCAGACGTCGCTGGTGACCATCACGTTCTCAGAAGCCGTCACGGGTTTCAGCAATGCCGACCTGGTGGTTAACAACGGCACGTTAAGCGCCGTCAGCTCCTCAGACGGCGGCATCACCTGGACGGCGACCCTGACACCGACGTCCGGGATCTCGGCCAACAGCAATATGATTACCCTGAATAACCAGGGCGTGACCGACCAGGCCGGTAATACGGGAACCGACTTCAGCTACTCCAACTATTACGTTATTGACAGTCAGCGGCCGACTGCCACCCTCGTGGTCTCTGACAACGCGCTGACGGCCGGTGAAACCTCGCTGGTCACCATCACCT
>NZ_JBBGYT010000253.1:0-750 GCF_037479575.1 Erwinia sp. MYb416 | reverse complement strand
GTGCCGAACTGTATCTACACCAGTGAAGAAGGGGATGCCGAGCAGTTCAGCACCCACCTGGGTGTTGAGACCATTGTTATCGATCCAAAACGCTCCTTTATGAATATTAGCGGTGGGCAGATCCGTCAGGATCCGTTCCGCTACTGGGAATATATTCCTACCGAAGTGAAGCCCTTCTTCGTGCGCACCGTGGCGATCCTCGGCGGTGAATCGAGCGGAAAATCCACGCTGGTCAATAAGCTGGCGAATATCTTCAACACCACCAGTGCCTGGGAGTTTGGTCGCGATTACGTCTTCTCGCATCTGGGCGGAGATGAGATGGCGTTACAGTATTCTGACTACGATAAGATCGCCCTCGGTCAGGCGCAGTACATCGACTTTGCAGTTAAATACGCCAATAAAGTGGCGTTTATTGACACCGACTTCGTGACAACGCAGGCATTCTGTAAAAAGTATGAAGGGCGTGAGCACCCGTTTGTTCAGGCGCTGATCGACGAGTATCGCTTCGATCTGGTGATTCTGGTGGAGAACAATGTGCCGTGGGTGGCTGATGGCTTGCGCAGTCTGGGTAGCTCGGTGGATCGCAAAGAGTTCCAGTCGCTGCTGATCGCCATGCTTGGCGAGAATAACATTAATTATGTTCACGTTGAGCAGGACAACTACGACGAACGCTTCCTGCGTTGCGTCGAGCTGGTGAAAGAGATGCTGGGCGCGTAGCGCACCTTGCTGTCATCCCAGAGAGTAATAATC
>NZ_JBBGYT010000252.1:0-887 GCF_037479575.1 Erwinia sp. MYb416 | reverse complement strand
TAAGGCCCCATGCCGGTGAAGGTCGTGGGCGTGTAATACGCGGCAACAGAGAGCAGGACTGCCCAGAGGGGAAACAGTCGGGTAACAGTGGCGAGCATAGAGAGACTTCCTTTTTAGAATCGCATTTTTTCTTTCAGCGAGTATGCAGGTGATGCGAGTGTGCCAGAGCAATAAAAAACCGGGCGAGGCCCGGTTTCATCGTCATCATTCGATTTTATTCGAACAGATTACGGTGCAGTGTCTGAACAATTTTCTCTGCATCCTGTCCAGGGACCAGGAAGCAGAGATTGTAGCTGCTGGCACCGTAACAGATCATGCGCAGATTGAACGGCTCCAGCACGCCAAACACTTCTTTGCCCACGCCACAGGCCTGAGAAAGTTTGTTGCCGATAATCGCCACCAGCGCGAGATTCTCTTCCACTTCCACCCGACACAGGGAGGAGAGTTCCGTCAGCAACGCCTGGGTCAGCAGGCTGTCTCCGGTCGAGGTTGAACCGGTGGTATCCAGCGTCAGCGCCACGCTCACTTCGGAGGTGGTGATCAGGTCAACGGAGATATTGTGGCGCGCCAGGATGTTGAAGACTTCGGCAAGGAACCCGCGTGCATGCAGCATATTCAGGCTGTGCAGCGTCAGTAGCGTCTGTTTACGGCGCAACGCAAGAGCGCGGAACAGTGGCGGGTTCTCGGTTTTATTGCACACCATTGTGCCACCGGCTGATGGATCTTTGCTGGAACCGACAAACACCGGAATATCACTGCGGACCGCAGGCAGCAGCGTCGCCGGATGCAGCACTTTCGCGCCAAATGTCGCCATTTCAGCAGCTTCTTCGAAGGTGATCTCATCGATACGATGGGCTGTATGCACCACGCGCGGATCGGTGGTGTAG
>NZ_JBBGYT010000251.1:0-992 GCF_037479575.1 Erwinia sp. MYb416 | reverse complement strand
TCTCAGAGAATATCCCAGCCAGGCTCCAAAAACTGATAGGAGTCATCACGTCGTGCTTTCGCCTGGTACATCGCTAAATCCGCATTTTCAAATAACACCCTGGCCGATGTCGTCCCGAAACGTGCGAGGCTGATCCCAATAGCGGCCCCGATTTTGACTTCCACGTGATTGATAGTAAATGGCGTTTTCAGTCCGTCAATAATACGCTGGGCAATGGCGGACGCCGCCTCACGATCGCTGCATCTGGCGGTTACCACGAACTCGTCTCCTCCCATGCGTGCTACCGAGTCGCCCGAGCGCATGCAACCCTGTAGCCTTTCGCTTACCTGCTGCAGCAACGTATCCCCTGCCGCGTGCCCCATCGAATCATTGACTGCCTTGAACCCATTCAGATCGATAAACAGCACAGTGGTGTATGACAGGTCTTCAACCTGCTCAAGCATGCAGCGCACCTTGTCGTTAATCCAGGCTCTGTTGGGCAATCCGGTTAACGGATCGCGCGATGCCAGTTGTTCCAGCATCAGCATCTTTTCTTTATCACGAGTGATATCGCGCGAAACCAGCACTGCCCCGATGTTTTTGCCGGTGGAAGGATCGCTGACCCCGCAGGCCTTAGTACCCAGCGTAATGTAGTGACCGTTGCGATGGCGTTTGCGCACCTCGACGACGTCCGGCTGTTCGCCACCGTTGAAGATGTTTACCAATGTCTCTGTTGCAGGTGCGCGGTCGTCAGGATGCAGGAAGTCCACCACCCGCTGGCCTACCATTTCATCGGCTGACCAGCCAATCATTTCGCTGTAGGAGGGAGAGATCGAAACATATCTGCCATCCGCATCACAATGGGCGATCAGATCGGTGCTGTTTTCAATCAGCAGGCGGTATTCTGCCGCCGTACGCAGCGCGTCCTCAAGCGCTTTACGCTGTCCGGTAATATCCAGAACGAAGCCGCTGTACTGCAGACGTGAAGCGCCCGGCAGGCCGGAAACAATCAC
>NZ_JBBGYT010000250.1:0-1008 GCF_037479575.1 Erwinia sp. MYb416 | reverse complement strand
GAACAGTGAAAAAATGGCCTCACTGTCAAAATTCCTCGATACCATCATTGCCAATATTCCCTCCTGCGTCATCGTTGAAGATGTGGTGTCGCGCGAGATCTTGTTGATCAACAGCAAGGCGGAAAAACTGCTGGGCGGCACGCAGCGTGACTTTATCGGCAAACGTGCGCCGGACTGCATGACGGCAGAGATGGGCGAGTACTTTATGCAGCTCTCCGACACCGCGCAGCGCAAAGAAGGGATGCAGCGCAACGAGCGGCTGCTGACCACGCCGGGCGGTGACCGCATTATCAATGGCAGCGCATCGATCATTCGTGGTAACGATGAGCACCATAACTATGTGTTGCTGATCGCGGATGATGTGACCGATCAACGCGCAGCCGATGCCCGTATTCATCATATGGCGCATCACGATAACCTCACCAGCCTGCCAAACCGTGTTCTGTTCAGCCAGCGCCTGACCGAAGCGCTGCGTGAAGACCGTGATGCGCGCCGTAAGACGGCAATGCTGGGCCTTGATCTGGATAATTTTAAAAACGTTAACGATGCGCTGGGTCACCAGGTGGGGGATGATCTGCTGCGTTCAGTGGCGGTGCGGCTACGCGCGGTATTGCGCGAGCAGGACACGCTGGCACGCAGCGGTGGCGACGAGTTCTCGATTGTGCTGCCAGGGTTGACGCATCAGCAGGAAGCCGAAGCGGTCGCCAGCCGCCTGATTGAAACCCTTCGTCCGCCGTTCAACGTCGATGGTCATAACCTGTCCGTCGGGCTGAGTGTGGGGATTGCGATTGCGGACAACGGCATGACCACGCCGGATGAACTGCTGCGCTGTGCAGATATGGCGTTGTATGAAGCCAAGCGTAACGGCCGTAACCGCTTTGAGCACTTCACCGTGGCCATGAGTGATATGGCACAGAAGCGCCGGGTGATTGAAAGCGACCTGCGTGAGGCCATCACCTGCCGCCAGCTCAGACTCTATTACCAGCCGATCACGAACAACCTGCACCG
>NZ_JBBGYT010000249.1:0-1167 GCF_037479575.1 Erwinia sp. MYb416 | reverse complement strand
GCGCTGACCATCTGCACCGTATCTGACCATATCCGTACCCATGAGCAGACCACTGCAGCCGAGCGTCAGACCACCTTCAGTGAGATGATTGAAATCGCGCTGGAGTCTGTGTTGCTGGGCGATAAAGAGTAATTTCTCCCGCGAGGCTGGCATTCAGCCAGCCTCCGTTTTCCCCATTCATTTCCACGGTTTCTCACTGCGGTTTCTCTGCGGCGGCAGAGGAAGGCTGAGTGTCACCGGGACTCACCGTATCCTCTTCATTCTCATCATCCTCTTTCACCGGATTGTTTGCGGTGAGCAGGAACGGCGACTGCTGCCAGCGGGTACGACGAGCGCGCAGCAAGGTACGGGAGAGAATAATGCCGATAGCCAGCGCCAGAATCATCATTAAGCGCAGTATATTGGTGGTGTTATCCACCTGCTTGGCTTCGGTGACCAGTACGTGGGTATCCAGCGTGACGCGCAGAAATCCGCGCGGGCCGTCTTTACTCGCCAGCGGCTGGACAATCTGATGGTTAAAGTAACTACCGGCGCGCTGACCATCCAGTGCCAGGCGGTCACGTACGTTAATGTTTTCACCGCTGTGCGCGATCAAACTTCCCTCGCTGTCATACAGCGAAGCATCAAGAATGCGGCTTTCATGGGTCATCTGGTCAAGCGAATCGATAATTTTTTGATGATTATCATCCGGATTATCCATCAGCGGCGTCAGCGTCCAGGCGACCTGGCGCGTCAGCGTATGGGCCAGCTCTTCAACCTGTTCAGAACGCGCCATCTGGTGTCCCAGACTGAACCAGGAGGCGCCCTGCATCAGCACGACCAGGAGTGTCAGGCAAATCAGGACGATCACCGTACGGTGAAGACGAAACTTCAGTTTGGCTTTTGCCATCTCAACCCTTCAATCCTGGAGAAAGAACCGCTTTCCGGTCATTAGCTTTATGTTGCCAGAAGGCGGGCTTACAGGGTAGCCTCTTGCGTGGTTTTAATGCTCTGCCTATGTTGAGCAACAATAGTGATAATTAAGTCCTTACAGGAGCTGTGATGCCAAATAGCCTCACCTGGTGCGACCTGCCTGCCGAAGTCTCTCTCTGGCCGGGGTTACCTCTATCTTTGAGCGGTGATGAAGTGATGCCGTTGGATTACCGTGCTGGCCGTACCGGCTGGTTG
>NZ_JBBGYT010000248.1:0-647 GCF_037479575.1 Erwinia sp. MYb416 | reverse complement strand
GATTTCTTTTCCTCGGGGTACTTAGATGTTTCAGTTCCCCCGGTTCGCCTCATGCCACTATGTATTCATGACATGATAGTGTGTCGAAACACACTGGGTTTCCCCATTCGGGTATCGTCGGTTGTTGCGGTTCATATCACCTTACCGACGCTTATCGCAGATTAGCACGCCCTTCATCGCCTCTGACTGCCTAGGCATCCACCGTGTACGCTTAGTCGCTTAACCTCACAACCCACAAGCGTCCCGAAGAACACATTGTCTGTTGTAAGCATTTGAGAGACTCGAACATATCGTTAATTTCATTATTATTACGGAGAATGAAAACGACATGTCGTTTCAATTTTCAGCTTGTTCCGGATTGTTAAAGAGCAAATATCTCAAACGTGACTCGCCTTACGGCATAATCAGTTTTGAGATACTGGGTGATAACGACTTTCACTTCGTTACCGGTATGGCGTCCCCAAGGGGATTCGAACCCCTGTTACAGCCGTGAAAGGGCAGTGTCCTGGGCCTCTAGACGATGGGGACTCTGGTGTGACTTTTTGCTCATTTCTTCTATCAGACAATCTGTGTGGACACTACGCGGGAAGGTATCTTCAGGTAAGGAGGTGATCCAACCGCAGGTTCCCCTACGGTTACCTTGTTAC
>NZ_JBBGYT010000247.1:386-1129 GCF_037479575.1 Erwinia sp. MYb416 | reverse complement strand
GCCCCACTTGTACCTGAATCGCCGGGCGTTGGGTCGCCAGCCAGTAGCCAAAAGCGGCCATCAGCATGATCAACACGGCAAAACCGGGGATGCCGAACAGCACATTCAGCATCACGCCCAGCGGAGCCCCCATTGCCATTGCCAGATAGGTCGCCACGCCATTCCACGAGATTACCCGAGCACTCTGCACGGTGCCCACCACGTTGATGCCCCAGAGGATCGATCCGGTTGCAGTGAGGCTTTCACCAAAGCCTAACACCACGCGCCCCACAGCCAGCAGCAGCAGGCTGGTCAGCGGTGAGGCATCTATCAGCACCGCTAGCAGCGTAAACAGCCCGCTGGCGCCGCAGAGGATCAGCCCCACCAGCACCACTTTTTTCGGCCCCAGCAGATCAGCATAACGCCCGGCCTGCGGTCGGCTGATCAGCGTGGCAAAGTATTGCAGGCTGATAATCAGCCCGGCAATAAACGAGCTGTAGCCCAGCTGGTTATGCACGTAGCCCGGCAATACCGCCAGCGGCAGGCCGATAGACAGATAGCAGAAGAAGGTGAAGATCACGACAGAGATAATACGTTTGTTCAATTGGGCATTGGTTAACGCCGGGATTGCGGACATAGCGAAGCCAGAAAAAAGATGCGATATGCATCACATTATACGCTTAGCTTGCTAACAGATCCCGATCAGTTTAGAGACAAGTTATGTCCGCGAGGGGAAAGACTGTTGATGCAGAGGAGCAGGAAGA
>NZ_JBBGYT010000247.1:0-313 GCF_037479575.1 Erwinia sp. MYb416 | reverse complement strand
TCTCCAGGCGCACATACTTTTTCAGCAACTGAACGACCTGCGACCACGGCATGCGCGGTTCGTTGTATTTGATCACCCGGCTGAGATTGGGCACATTCAGCGCGCCGCGCCCGATCATAACGGCATCACAACCGGTGGCCTGCATACAATCCTGCGCACTCTGCCAGTCCCAGATTTCACCGTTGGCAATCACCGGGATCGACAGCCGCTGGCGGATCTCGCCAATCGCCGCCCAGTTTATCGCCTCAGCGCGGTAGCCGTCCTCTTTGGTACGGCCGTGCACCGCCAGCTCCGTGGCGCCAGCCTGCTGCAC
>NZ_JBBGYT010000246.1:0-563 GCF_037479575.1 Erwinia sp. MYb416 | reverse complement strand
GGCCTCCGGCTCTACTGTTAAGCTCAAATCTATGAATCCTTGCCAGATCCCCTCTGGCTTTAGCAGTCCATGAGACATTCATCTTATCTTGCCGCTGTTTTCAGTTGTCTAACAAAGCTCGTCATCTCTTCGATGCTAAACGTGTTCCCTGCGTCTACGTCTGCGAGTCCTTTCAGGATGGCTTCGCGGCGGCGTTCGTGATTGTGTATGAAGCTGTCCAGAGCCTCTCTGATGATGTAGCTCTTTGAGCGATCTTCTTCTTCTGCGATCGCATAAACTTTGCGAACGAGTGCGCGGGGGACTTCTGCGCTGATTGTCTGTTTTGTGATGGCAGCCATGATTGGTTTCCTCAGAGCTATTAGGAGTTATTAAGTAGTTTAGCACTGCGCAAATGGGATGACACCTGAGAAAAGGACGGTTTTTTGCGTCCTTTTTGGGATGACGCAGATCAAACTTTTTAGATAAGCGGTCGAATTGGGACAGCACTACAAAAACAGCCACTTTTTAATAAGCTTTATGGGATGGTTGTAGTAAAAATCTATTGAAACTGCTGGCCTTATGGG
>NZ_JBBGYT010000245.1:0-574 GCF_037479575.1 Erwinia sp. MYb416 | reverse complement strand
GAGCAGTATCTATCTCAAAGTGCATTTCATACTCCTTTATGACAATCACGCGGTAGACCTGGCGAGGCAAGTAGTCCTTTAACTGTCTGCCTTTGATGATCGGCAAGGCGAGGTCAATATCTATTGATTCATTGAGAAGAGAGTTAATGATTCTATTCGCTCGCCGTGGGCCTCCGGCTCTACTGTTAAGCTCAAATCTATGAATCCTTGCCAGATCCCCTCTGGCTTTAGCAGTCCATGAGACATTCATATTATCTTGCCGCTGTTTTCAGTTGTCTAACAAAGCTCGTCATCTCTTCGATGCTAAACGTGTTCCCTGCGTCTACGTCTGCGAGTCCTTTCAGGATGGCTTCGCGGCGGCGTTCGTGATTGTGTATGAAGCTGTCCAGAGCCTCTCTGATGATGTAGCTCTTTGAGCGATCTTCTTCTTCTGCGATCGCATCAACTTTGCGAACGAGTGCGCGGGGGACTTCTGCGCTGATTGTCTGTTTTGTGATGGCAGCCATGATTGGTTTCCTCAGAGCTATTAGGAGTTATTAAGTAGTTTAGCACTGCGCAAATGGGATGACACCTG
>NZ_JBBGYT010000244.1:0-573 GCF_037479575.1 Erwinia sp. MYb416 | reverse complement strand
CTCAGGAAATCAGCCTGCGCTGTTATCCTTTTCATGATCATGTCGTTAGTCAGTGCACCAATGAGCAAAGACACGTCTAAAGCCAGCGCTGGATACTGCTCAGCGTTGATTTTGTCTATCATGTCTATCACGCCACCCAACTCGATCTTACGCTTCGCCTCTGCCTTTCTGGCTGCTGTTCTCTCTTCACTTTTCATTCTCTTAATCTGCTCCTTTTTCTGCTCGATCTCTTTTTCTAATCTGGCTACTTTTTCAACAATAGGCACAAACATATAAATCACCCCCTTTCACTAAATCGATCAATGCGCTGACCGCTAAAAACGTTCCACATCCAGCATAAGCCAGGGCGATAAACGGCAGAGCTATAACGAAACCGGCAAACATTACTAAGCAAAACCCTACGTTGCCGATTACGTCTTTCACATATTGATACCGCATGGCTTTTTTAAACTCTTTAAACTCTTCAGTCTCTTCTCCTTTTGAATCCAAGCCCGTAGAGTTAGAACATAATTCATCATCAAAAGGTTGAAAATCGTCGTTCGCATTATTTATCATTCAACATCTCCGCAATAT
>NZ_JBBGYT010000243.1:0-2208 GCF_037479575.1 Erwinia sp. MYb416 | reverse complement strand
TTTTGAGCGAAGAGCGGACTTCTAAACAAAGCATATACCGCTGCAGTCTTGAAGAGTTGTGGCCACGCGTTTTGCAATTCTGGCAGGTTGACCGTAACAAATAACCTTTGCATCATGGCATGGAGATGTTTCCCACGCAGGAGAATATTACAGTGGTGAGTATGAAAAAAAGGATCGTCATCGTGGGTGCCGGAATCACTGGTGCTTCAATCGCATGGCATCTTGCCCACCTTGAATTTAACGTCACTATTATTGAGCAAAATATGCCTGCATCAGGGGCGACCGGCAGCGCGTTCGGCTGGCTGACCGGCGTGGTGTGTGATGATGCGCCTGATGTGCTTCTCCGGCGCGCCGCACTTGCGGACTGGCACAGGCTTGAAGAACAAATTCCGGAGCTTAAGATTAACTGGGGTGGTTCATTAAAATACGGCGCAACGTCTCAGGCCTGCCTACCTGAAGAACGCCTCCTCGACACAGCCGAAATAGCCAGTCTTGAGCCTGCGTTGGTACTTCCTCCCTCAGAAGCCCGCTATGCTGCAAACGATGGGGCCATCGATGCCATAGAAGCGACACGTATATTACTGGATAAGGCCTGCGGAAAGGGGGTGGTAGTGCAAAACCAAACGACCGTTGAGGGTTTTTGCATGACCAAAGGCAAGGTGACAGGCGTCCTGACTTCTCAGGGGCAACTGGAGGCGGATTGCGTTGTGCTGGCCTGTGGAACGGGTATTCCCGCTCTGACTAAGCTGATGGGTACCCCTGTTCCGGTTCTGGCATCACCTGCTGTATTGCTACGTTTTGCAGCACTCCAGTGCGTAGTCAAAACGCTCATCGCAGGTGATGATATAGAGGTTCGACATGCCCGTAACGGGGATTTACTAGCAGCAGAGGATTATCCGGCAAACGGCAGCGTCAGAGAAACTGTTATCGCTGCTCAGGCCTCAATAAGAAGCAGGCTCAGGGGCGCAGAGTTGGTTTCTCTCACCCAATACTCAATAGGAGAACGCCCTGTTCCGCAGGATGGGTATCCAGTTCTTGGCTTTACTGATGAGAGCGAGGGCGTCTATGTCGCAGTTATGCACCCAGCTGTTACTTGTGCAGCTGCGATCGGGAGGCTGGTTTCTGAAGAATTACGCAACGGTAAGAACGATGAGATCCCGGAGAGTTACCGTCTCTCTCGCTTCAGAAATAAGCCTTTATAGCAAAATTAATAACTTGATACCTATCTGGACGCCGCAGCGCCGCTCATTCCTGGAGATCCGTCGTGTCCTCCATGACTACCTCCACTCCCCCCTGTCCCCCTGGTCCACCAGGACCGCCGTTGCCACCCATTGAGGCCCCGTTTCTCCCGTTCCCGCCATTCAGGCAAAATGAATTATTAGTCCTGGTCTTAGCTATCTTGACCTTGCTCCCCACGCATTGACTCAACGTTGTTAATAACGTCCGCTGTTGGGCATAAAGCGGACGTTGTCACATCCCTATTACTATTCAGCGCGCTGAATGCTCAGTTCATAGACTACGCAGGGCACATCGTAATGCTGTTCTATTGCTTTGTAAGTCATGCCTAATCGCTGCATCACGCGCTGAGAGGGCGTATTTTCAGGATCGGCAACAGCCACTAAATACGTTGCGCCTATCTGCTCTGCCGCGAAATCAATAATCGCTTTCGCCGCTTCTGTTGCATAGCCTTTGCCATTCTGTTCTGGGACGAGCCGCCAGCCAATCTCTAAGGGTGCACCCTCAACGTTTGCCAGGTACTGGAGACATGCTGCGCCAACGATGGCCCCGGAAGCCTTCTCTTTGATAGCCCACCACGAAAATCCGTATTTCTGCCATCGGGCCTGAACACGCCTGATACTTTCCCAGGTCTCTTCTGGTGTTTTAACAATCCCCTTGCTGATATACCGCATCACGCCGGAATCGTTATCCATCACCCTTAAGCCTTCGTAGTGTGAGTCATGATAGGGTTCAAGCCTTAAACGCGCAGTTTCTACATTCATCTGACAATCCTATTTACTAGAAGGTATGACTTTCGGTGAATTTCTCCACATAAATCAACATAGCACGATGTAAGTAATGTGCGCTTCTGACATAAAGCAAACCGTCTAAGCGGATGCCCCTGACAACCAGAAGCAAAGCCTCGCCTCACAACGAAAACTCTCTCCTGGATGATTTCAGTCAGCTACGATAGAGCTGGCTATCGTGAAG
>NZ_JBBGYT010000242.1:287-896 GCF_037479575.1 Erwinia sp. MYb416 | reverse complement strand
TGATGATGTCTACCAACAACATCCTGTCACCTGCGAACGGCGAGCCAATCATCGTTCCTTCTCAGGACGTTGTACTGGGTCTGTACTACATGACCCGTGACTGTGTTAACGCCAAAGGCGAAGGCATGGTACTGACTGGCCCGAAAGAAGCCGAGCGTGTTTACCGCTCTGGCCATGCGTCTCTGCACGCTCGCGTTAAGGTGCGTATCACCGAACACGAGAAAAACGAGCAGGATGAATGGGTGGCTAAGACCAGCATCATCGACACTACCATTGGTCGCGCCATCCTGTGGATGATCGTACCAAAAGGTCTGCCTTACTCCATCGTCAACCAGGCATTGGGTAAGAAAGCGATCTCCAAGATGCTGAACACCTGTTACCGCATCCTGGGTCTGAAGCCGACCGTTATCTTTGCTGACCAGACTATGTACACCGGCTTTGCCTATGCGGCACGTTCAGGTGCGTCTGTGGGTATCGACGACATGGTTATCCCAGAGAAGAAAGTGGAAATCATCACCGAAGCGGAAGCGGAAGTGGCTGAGATTCAGCAGCAGTTCCAGTCTGGTCTGGTTACCGCTGGCGAACGCTATAACAAAGTGATCGATATTT
>NZ_JBBGYT010000242.1:0-210 GCF_037479575.1 Erwinia sp. MYb416 | reverse complement strand
CTTTATGATGGCCGACTCTGGTGCGCGTGGTTCTGCAGCACAGATTCGTCAGCTGGCCGGTATGCGTGGTCTGATGGCGAAACCAGATGGTTCCATCATCGAGACGCCAATTACCGCGAACTTCCGTGAAGGTCTGAACGTACTCCAGTACTTCATCTCCACGCACGGTGCGCGTAAAGGTCTTGCGGATACCGCACTGAAAACAGCTAA
>NZ_JBBGYT010000241.1:0-506 GCF_037479575.1 Erwinia sp. MYb416 | reverse complement strand
GCTTAGCGGCAGGCGCTTTTTTGCTGCGGCCTGCAGCTGGCGTTTGGTCATTTTTATCATCATGCTTCTTAGTGTCATCATTCAAACCTATTTGCTCTTTAACTGCTTCGAGCCTGGCTTTCGATTCTGGTGTGCTTTGATAGCTATCATAAACGACCATATTAAATAGCTGTGTATTTGTTTCGCTTATCTCGTTGAGTGTTGCTTTTAAGATATGTGCCCCTCCGCCCGTTTTAGCGCTTTCTGGCGCGGTTCCGGCGGTGGGTGCCGCCTTATCAGGCGAGGGTTTTGGTTTTTGATGTTCAGCAGCTCCGAAATACATCGCCTCTTCTTCTTTTGTCAGCTTCACCTGATACAGCATATCGAAACGCTCTTGTCTCTCTGGGTTCCCTGAGCGGCCTCTGTGTATCGTCGGTGCGCGGTCTATGGCTATGGCTTGAGCCTGCTGCTCAATCGTGGGGTTTTCGATAGCATCAAGCTCTGCTTTTTGGTCAGCTAGGGAGCTG
>NZ_JBBGYT010000240.1:0-701 GCF_037479575.1 Erwinia sp. MYb416 | reverse complement strand
TCACAGGAGTTCAGTTCACCCAATGTACGAAAAGCACCCATGCCCTGTGTGGTGGGTGCATGAAACATGCGTGCCGCTCCTGCGCCCACACCAACACCGACAAGGCCGCCGATAATCAATGATTTAAATAAGATAATGAGGAACATCGGTCTTTCCTTTTGTTATAACCCCTGCGCCTCAGGCGGTAGATGGACTACCGCATCTGAACACGTGGAGGTATGCGCCCTGATGTTTTTTAGTGGGAAACGATGAAATCCACGGTGTCTGTATCAACCACCACCACGTTAACGGTGATTTCCAGGTCGACGCTGTAGAGCCGCCGTTCACGCGCCAGGAAGAAGAACAGAAACTTTTCTGTTTTAATGCGGACTCCGGCCCGCAGCACCTTCACATCCACCGGCTCAATACGCAGAAGAATTTTGCTGGTGGATTTCAGTACCGTGTTTTGTACCCGACTCAGGGCATCGGCAAAGGCTTTGCCTTTGCTGTCACCTTTACCGCTAACGCTTACTGTGGTGGTGAATTGCTCTTTCATCAGCCGTACTTCTTCTGCCATGCCAGCACCAGACGCTCACCCAACTCTTCTTTATCCATAAAGCCGAAGCCGAGTACCGTGGCACCTTCGTTGATGGCGGTCACACCTTCGTCAATGGAGCGCATTCCGTGTTTGGCTTTGTAGCCATATTTATTCTGCGCAGTGA
>NZ_JBBGYT010000239.1:0-847 GCF_037479575.1 Erwinia sp. MYb416 | reverse complement strand
CAACATGGTCGGTCAGTGATTTCTGTTATTTAGAAGATCTGTTTGTGGCCCCCAATAGTCGGGGTAAACAGACAGGAAAACATCTGATTGAATATGTGCAAGGGCAGGCCCGCGAGCGCCAGTGTGGACGCTTATACTGGCATACCCAGGAAAAGAACGTAACGGCACAGAGGCTTTATGACTGGGTGGCCGAAAAACCGGGGGTTATCGAGTACAGAATGCCTCTCTAAACATGCGTGAGTAAGAAGCTAATGGCTGCCAGCTCTCCCTGCCTGGCAGCCTGCTCCAGCCTCCTGACTCAGGGGGCTGCGCCATATAAAGTCGTTGCGCGGCGTGGTTGGAGTGCCATTCTTCTGCGACGGCAGTCAACGGGAAAATAAGCCAGGTTTCGATCATAAGACCTCATGAAGACGTCCGAAATTATGTTAAATGCAGTGTTGGACTGTGCTTCGCCATTTGCACCCTGCGGTGATATGTCGGATGGTAACCCTCTCAATGATGTGAAGAGTATTCTTCTGGTTTACGCAGCGCAGGCGCAGCCATGTTCCTGACACTGATACGGCTGTGAGTGGTATTACTTCACTTTACGACAGGATGTTATGCATGCCTATTTTACATACAAAACATGGCGATATCGATTATCAGGATGTTGGCAGCGGCGATACGACGCTGTTTCTGATGCCGGGTTGGTGCCAGCCGAAGACCGTGTTCAATGAATTCTCTGCGCTGGCCGCCGCTTCTTTTCGGGTTGTCACTCCAGACTGGCGGGGCCATGGGAAATCTTCCACCGATGGTCAGGATTTTGACGGGGCAGCGTTATTCGCTGACGCTTTGGCACTCATTGAAC
>NZ_JBBGYT010000238.1:0-736 GCF_037479575.1 Erwinia sp. MYb416 | reverse complement strand
CATCGAGGATATAGATGTTATTTTGAGCAGTATCTATCTCAAAGTGCATTTCATACTCCTTTATGACAATCACGCGGTAGACCTGGCGAGGCAAGTAGTCCTTTAACTGTCTGCCTTTGATGATCGGCAAGGCGAGGTCAATATCTATTGATTCATTGAGAAGAGAGTTAATGATTCTATTCGCTCGCCGTGGGCCTCCGGCTCTACTGTTAAGCTCAAATCTATGAATCCTTGCCAGATCCCCTCTGGCTTTAGCAGTCCATGAGACATTCATCTTATCTTGCCGCTGTTTTCAGTTGTCTAAAAAAGCTCGTCATCTCTTCGATGCTAAACGTGTTCCCTGCGTCTACGTCTGCGAGTCCTTTCAGGATGGCTTCGCGGCGGCGTTCGTGATTGTGTATGAAGCTGTCCAGAGCCTCTCTGATGATGTAGCTCTTTGAGCGATCTTCTTCTTCTGCGATCGCATCAACTTTGCGAACGAGTGCGCGGGGGACTTCTGCGCTGATTGTCTGTTTTGTGATGGCAGCCATGATTGGTTTCCTCAGAGCTATTAGGAGTTATTAAGTAGTTTAGCACTGCGCAAATGGGATGACACCTGAGAAAAGGACGGTTTTTTGCGTCCTTTTTGGGATGACGCAGATCAAACTTTTTAGATAAGCGGTCGAATTGGGACAGCACTACAAAAACAGCCACTTTTTAATAAGCTTTATGGGATGGTTGTAGTAAAAATCTATTG
>NZ_JBBGYT010000237.1:0-808 GCF_037479575.1 Erwinia sp. MYb416 | reverse complement strand
CATACAGATTGAGCGCATCGAGCGAATGAAGTTTATCTGTGATGCGCTTGTGCGCGTGGGTGCTTTCACAAAGCTGAATGAGCAAAGCCATCACTACAAAGACATTCACAGTGGCGACGTTTTCACAGTGCCATACGCTACAAGCGTAGACATCATGAAAGAGGCGGAAACTGTCGTGCTTGAGAGATACAAAGCGCTTGCGGCTGGGCTTGATCGTGTTGCTCCTGAGTATTTCGTTAGGGCAGTTGAGATACTCAATAAGCAGGCTAGTCTTGTTGAGCTAATCAGGCACTACATCTTCGCTCAAGGTGGTTATGAGCAAGTCGTTAAGTCGAAGCGTTCAGCGCTTGATGATTGTGCTTTTGAAGTCTCTTACTACATCGACACCGCTACACATTTACAGCTTGAGCAGGTTGCTACTATCGAAAAAAAGCCCGGAAGGGCTTTTATTAGTGAAGCAATCCTAGGCCGCGCCTGCGTTTGCGTTCCTGTTCTTGCTGCATCTCTTTTGATTTCTCTTGCTGAGTAATCTCCGTCTTTTTCATTTTTAATCTATCGCTAAAGCTACCACGCGATGCTGGCGCTGATGGCTCCGGTTCTTGCTGCATATCTGCTTGTATGTTGTCACTAATGACAACACTAAAACCGGCGGTCGCTTTCTCTGTTTCTGCTGCCGCTTTGCGCTGCGCTGCGTGAACTTCGTCGAGTGCTTCAAGCTCTTCGATCTGACTCTTCGACATGCCTTTGATGTCGCGGAAATCGTCGCCTATCGTGCTGGCTGTAGTGCTAGCAGGCTTAGCGGCAGGCG
>NZ_JBBGYT010000236.1:0-738 GCF_037479575.1 Erwinia sp. MYb416 | reverse complement strand
GTGAAAACGTCGCCACTGTGAATGTCTTTGTAGTGATGGCTTTGCTCATTCAGCTTTGTGAAAGCACCCACGCGCACAAGCGCATCACAGATAAACTTCATTCGCTCGATGCGCTCAATCTGTATGTTTATTAAGCTAAATCTGTTCCTAATGATCTCTTCGCTCGTAGCTTCATCGTAGCCGCTAACAAGCGCGTTCTTGAATGTTGTAATGATAGCTTCAAGACAGTCATTATAAAGCCCACTGTAATCAGCTAAGATTCCCTTATAATAACATTGATAGTTATAAGCTTTAGCTTGTATAGCATCAGCAATATATGAAAATCTATCTTTCTTATTTTCGAGACAATAATCATATTCATCGCCGTTCTTTTTAAAAACAGCTTTATCGGCCTTAAAAGAAATGTCATCAGCTATTAGTTTTTCGATTTTTTCTATTTCTTTATTGTAATCGAACTGATCGCGCTCTAAACCTGAAAGCATATTTTTTACTACGCCGACAGGCGCAATCATTCGTATGCCTTTTACTTGCTTATCAAACTCGAAAAACCAATCATCAGCCTTTCCATCTTTTAATAAATCAGAACCTTTCACAGAATATTTCAAAACATAGTTAATAAGCTGCTCGCCATTTTCAGCAATATTTTTATTTGTGATTTCTGTTTTACCATCCGCCGATTTCGCAACGCGAATATCCACACGCGGAAAACCTTTAGGATAGTCAGCAGCGTTATAAACC
>NZ_JBBGYT010000235.1:343-765 GCF_037479575.1 Erwinia sp. MYb416 | reverse complement strand
GCCATATGCTGCTCAACCTGCTGCGAGTGCGCAGTAAATCCGCACGCGGTCTTGCCATTGGTAATGCTTCGCATGCGCTGGGGACAGCGCGGGCTGCCGAGATCGATTATCAGGAAGGCGCGTTCAGCTCACTGGCACTGGTGCTGTGCGGCATTATCACGTCGCTTCTGGCACCGTTTATTTTTCCGCTATTAATGGCGTTGTGGGGCTAAAACTTGCGATAAGTCTCGCATTTCGTTGATCAATTTCACTTATTACATTGATAGAGAGACTTAGATCACATATAACTGGCTGCCGGCCCGCTAACATGGGCTGCATTCAGCGAAAGAGGCCCCACTATGCACCCACGTTACCAGCAGGCATTTGCCACGCTTCCTACCCTGTTACAAAGCGCACTTCAGCCGATCCTGGCCGCGGATGAC
>NZ_JBBGYT010000235.1:0-323 GCF_037479575.1 Erwinia sp. MYb416 | reverse complement strand
TAAAAAACATTGTGGATTGACCGACAGCGAACTGGCCTTTGCCCTGCTGCCGCTGGCAGCAGCCTGCGCGGTAGCCACCCTGTCTGATTTTAAAGTGGGTGCCATTGCACGTGGCAAAAGCGGCACGCTGTTCTTTGGTGCCAATATGGAGTTTGCCGGTACTACAATGCAGCAGACCGTTCATGCCGAGCAGAGTGCGGTGACACATGCCTGGCTGCGGGGTGAAAGTGCACTGGCGTGCATTACCGTCAACTACACGCCGTGCGGCCACTGCCGACAGTTTATGAATGAGCTGAACAGCGGCAGCGGGCTGACGATTGAAC
>NZ_JBBGYT010000234.1:0-1185 GCF_037479575.1 Erwinia sp. MYb416 | reverse complement strand
CGTCAGACGGTGATCGACTGGATTAAACGCGGTGGGATCGCGCTATTGATTGCGGTGATTACCTTGTTTGGATTGTTGCCGATGATGCGCCGCGTGGGACGTCGGGCAGAAACCTCTGCGGCTAAAGACATCTCCGCTCTCGGCCTGTCCGAGAGTGGAAGTGATGAGGGTGATGAGGTCGATGGGCACGCATCATCTCTGCCTGTCGGTTCGTTCCAGGGCGATGAACACCTTCCTACTCAAAGTTCCGGTCTGGAAACCAAGATCGCCTACTTACAAACTCTGGCCCAAAACGAAACCGATCGCGTGGCTGAAGTGATTAAACAGTGGATTAGCAGCAATGAGCGAAGCAGCAGCAGCAGTAGAAAATAATAGCAGCAAAAGCAGCAACACTGACAGTCAGCCTCCCCGACTTGAGCAGGCAGCCATTGTATTACTGAGCATTGGGGAAGAGGCTGCCGCGACAGTAATGAGTAAATTCTCCCGCGAGGAGGTGCTGCGATTGAGCGAAACCATGGCGCGCCTGCACGGCATCAAGCTGTCTCAGGCGCGGGATGCAATGAACAGCTTCTTCCTGGACTATCGCGAGTTGAGTGGTATCAACGGCGCGTCACGCAGCTATCTGCGCAACATACTTGAACGGGCACTGGGCGGCGAGATTGCACGCAGCGTGATTAACGGCATCTACGGCGACGAGATCCGTTATCGCATGGCCCGTCTGCAGTGGGTGGATACTCCGCAGCTGGCCGCATTGATCGACCAGGAGCATTTGCAATTGCAGGCGGTATTTCTCGCCTTTTTACCGCCCGATGTGGCCGCCACCGTGCTCACTCATCTGGATGCGACGCGGCAGGATGAAATTCTCTATCGTATCGCCAGGCTGGATGACATCAATCGCGATGTGGTGGATGAACTGGACCGTCTGATTGAGCGTGGTGTGGCCGTTCTGTCCGAGCATGGTTCCAAAGTGCAGGGGATTAAACAGGCAGCGAATATCGTTAATCGCATTCCCGGTAGTCAGCAGATGCTGCTGGACCAGTTACATGCGCGTGACGAAAACGTGGTGGACGAGCTGAAAACAGAAATGTACGAATTCTATATTCTTAGCCGCCAGAATGAAGCCACGATACAGCGTCTGTTGGAAGAGATCCCGATGGAACAGTGGGCTATTGCACTGAAGGGAAC
>NZ_JBBGYT010000233.1:451-810 GCF_037479575.1 Erwinia sp. MYb416 | reverse complement strand
CATCCTGTCGGCCGATCGCTTATTCGCGCCATCCACGACGGTGCTTTCTCCTGAAGGTCGTGCGCTGATTGCGCGCGTGGCCACCGCAATGGAGTCCGCCAAAGGAACTATCCTTGTCAGCGTCTATACCGATGACGAGCGGATACTGTCCAGCCGTTTCCCCTCAAATTACGAATACTCTGCCACCCAGGCACGCGCGATCAGCAGCATGATGGCGCAGCTGATCGCCCAGCCAGGCATCAACGTGCGCTCACAGGGCCGGGGTGATAGTGGTGCACTGTTACCGAACGACAGTAGCGAAAATCGCGCGCAGAACCGCCGCGTTGAAATCACCCTGTTCGCTGCCCCTGAGTCAGACG
>NZ_JBBGYT010000233.1:0-305 GCF_037479575.1 Erwinia sp. MYb416 | reverse complement strand
TTATGGGGGCTGGTCGGTGTTACCGCGCTGTCTGCCCTGATCTGGATGGTGGGACCGCTGCTGCCCTTTACCCGTTTCCAGTCGCTGGACAGCCCATTGAATCGCCAGCTGTTGATCGGCCTGAGCTACTTTTTGTGGATACTCTTTCAGCTTATCCCTCAGCTTTACCGCGCCTGGTTCAACAGCAAGTTGCTGACCCGCCTGCAACTCAACAACATCGACCACGCGGAGTTACAGGCTACGGGTGAAATGCTCAATAACCGCTTCAGTGAAGCGGCGATGCTGTTAAAGAAAACCCAGTTTGG
>NZ_JBBGYT010000232.1:499-1743 GCF_037479575.1 Erwinia sp. MYb416 | reverse complement strand
GGTTTTGCGCTATATGTGGCATCACATAACGGCGCTGGCCGGGAAACAGATTAAAAATGCTTAACTGAGTGAGTAGCGCAGCTAACCGTGAGACCGTCCTTACGCCGTTCTGCTAATAGCAACACCAGGAATAGTCTTAAGAAATTGCTTTCATCCGGGTTGTCACGTATGTTGTTGGCGCGTCATTTCGCGCCAATCCCCTGATGTCGATCTGTTATCTACCTGCAGCCAGCCCGTAAACTCGACCGTCTCGAGAGTGACCCGTTTTAACCGTCCTGAGCCTAACGATGCCAAATTATAAAAATAACCTAAACCGGGCCATCATCTTATTCGCCCTCGCCATGCTGCTATCCACAATTGGCCTGGAATCGCGCAATTTAGCCTCACTCTCCCTGTTCTGGCCGAGTAACGCCATTCTTCTGGGGTTGCTGATCCGCTTCCCGTCGCTGGACAAACCCAGCACCCTTGTCGTTCTTTATTTTGGCATGCTCAGTGCCGATATTCTTTATGGTACCCAGATGATGATTGCTGTCGGTCTGGATATCGCGAATATTCTTTTTATCGCCACCGCCCGCTGGGTGTTGCTGAGTAACCCTTTCTTCACACGCGGACATCCCCGCCGCTTGCAGGCGCTGTTACATGTGTTTCCTGCCTCACTGCTGGGTGCCGCAGCCTGTGCGCTGGTCGGCGCCATCGTCAGCGAGCGCTACTTCGAAGATGAGCTGTTTAAAGCCTGGTTCTCCTGGTTCTCCGAACAGATGTCGACATCGATTCTGCTTTTACCGTTGGTGATAAGCCTGCCGCGACGCGATGAACTGGCTCATCTGGTTGCCGCCCTGCGCGACAGCACCGTGCTACCGATACTGGCGTTGGTGCTCACAACGGTGACAGGCATTTGGGTTGGCGGCGGCGGCAGTTTACTGTTCCCGTTACCGGCGCTGTTGTGGTGTGCGATCAGCTATCCGCTGTTTATTACCTGTTTCCTGACGCTGTTGACCGGTATCAGCGAAATTATTCTGGTCGCGGGAAACGTGCTGAATATTCAGGGCAAAGACGACCTGTTCCGTATTGATAGTTTGTCATCTGCGCGCCTGGGTGTAGCCGCGATGCTGATCAGTCCACTGATTGTGGCACTGAGTACCGCTTCAAACCGCAAACTGGTGGCGCGTATTACTAAGCGTGCCGACTATGATTTCCTTACCGGGGCACTGACACGCAGTGGTCTCGCCTCCAAACTGGAAACA
>NZ_JBBGYT010000232.1:0-400 GCF_037479575.1 Erwinia sp. MYb416 | reverse complement strand
CCGCCCGAAAGGCTTTTTTGGCGCGGTATTTGTCATTGATATCGACCGCTTCAAGAACATTAATGATACCTACGGTCATGCCAGCGGCGATTATGTGCTGGCAAAAACGGTGGAGTGTATTCGTCAGGGACTACCGGCATCGGCAATGGTGTGCAGGATGGGGGGTGAGGAGTTTCTGGTATTAATAGAGGGGATTTCGCAGCCGCGCGCTTTTCTGTTAGCCAATCGTCTGCGTCACAGCATTGAAGAGAACCAGATCCTGCTTGACGGCAACGATCTCAGTGTGACGGCCAGCATCGGTATCAGCGCGCTGAATATCAATAACGTTAACAGTCTGGATGAGTCGATTACCAAAGCCGATGAGCAGCTCTATATCGCCAAGAGCAGCGGTAGAAATCAG
>NZ_JBBGYT010000231.1:0-1469 GCF_037479575.1 Erwinia sp. MYb416 | reverse complement strand
GGCCCTGGGTCTCAGCATCACGCCCATCAGGGCAGTACCAGTAGCCAAAATCCACCTGCTTGCGGCGCTCGGCACCGGCAATACACCAGTGGGAAATTTCATGCATTCCGCTGGCGTAGAAACCGTGGGCAAACACCACCCGGTTCCAGGGTGACGTGTCGTCAGCAGGAAGATAGATCGGTTCGTCATCGCCTTTAATCAGGCGGGTCTGAAAATCATTCATAAAGCAGCGATCGAAGATGTCGATCAGATCCTGATAGTGGTGTTGCTGGCTCATAGCTGTTTGTCGTGTCAGTAAAAAACGCGCAATTTTGACATTTTGTCAGGCAGGTTTCGAGCACTATTGCATATATTGTCTCACGCGAAAAAAGTGATCAGGTTATCAATGTCTTCCCCCCCACCCGCATGCAGCATAAAGTTTCTGCTTAACGCTCCGATAACCGTTGGCACAGGCGCGTTCGCTTTATTGCGCCGTCTTATTTTATGGAGAGATAAACGCTTTACTTTAGCTGTGCACAATCTCACAACATCTCATTGAACATGCTGATGAGATACCGCTATCCACCATGAAAGATTCTCTGGCTGCCACGCTTATCCCGCTGAAATCAGTGAAATAACCTTAGCCCGTGACACGGACGTCCTGAAACCCAGTTGATAACCTCATACCCTTTTCAGGCGAGCGTGAATGAAGCAAAAACCAAATAAAACAAAAATGATGATTACCGGAGACACCCGCGGACTGGTCAGGCAGCCCATGGTCGGCATGCTGGTATTACTGGGTGGACTCTTTCTTTGCGCCATCGTTGCGCTGTTTTACATCGCCGATCAACAAAATACCCATGAAGATAAACACCTTCAATTACTAATGGGTAAAGCGATAGAAAACCGGCAGGAGATTATGCATGCCCATACCATGGACAATGCCGACTGGGGCGAAGCCTGGAAAAACCTGCATCTGACGGTCAATACCAAATGGGCCTGGGACGATCAGAATCTGGGAGAATCACTGTATCAACGATTTCATTATGAGGGCATTTTCGTTGTTTCTCCGCAGGGAAAAACGCGCTACAGCGTGATCGGAGGGCAGCTGAAGCTGCAGATGATTGAATCATGGCTCGGCAAAGATCCCCTTCCCCAGCTTAATCAACGGTTAAATGCGTCAGGAGGTAATGCCGTCTCGATACTGGTGGCCTCACAGGGGCGCGTCACTATCGTCAGCGCCGCCTGGATCACCCCCGACGGGGCTGCCAGTGAAGACAAGGATAATGGCCCGCACTCAATTCTGATCTTCGCCGACAGGCTCACCCCGGAGAAACTGAGCATTATGGCGCAGGAATATGGTATCCAGGGCGCGCAAATCCTCAGCACGCAAACTGCCCGTCAGCACGAGGACCGTAATATGCTGACACTGCCCGCGCTTGGCGGAAGGATTACGTTTGCCTGGCAGAGTGATGATCCCGGTAATGCTC
>NZ_JBBGYT010000230.1:1864-2821 GCF_037479575.1 Erwinia sp. MYb416 | reverse complement strand
GTGATCATTTGCATCAATTTATGCTTTTATCTCTAAACTGCTAGGTGACTAATGACCATATGATCCATATGGCAAATATGAACATTTTCTCTACTGCTAATCATTGCTACCGCCTGAATTACAAGGTTTTTTTGTAGAGCTGTGTCCCAATAAATAATGCTGAATAGAGATAGCAATGTCCGCTTCTGGCACTCAGCAGACGTTCAGGCCTATCAAGATTCCTGCTTTGCTGGCGGAAGCAATTTTTTAGCTTCGTGAATGAGCTTTTCAATCTCTTCCAGAGGGATGCATCCTTCGTAGCAAGAAAAAGAGAACTCATGAGTGACATCGGAATAGAAGACTTCAGCAATTTGCCGGAGCGGGGATGTTCCAGTCTCAGAAAGCTCGAGGAACATCCCATCACGGATGACATCGCTTCCACGGGTGAGGTTGTATTGGATCTTAGTCATAGATTTAATTTTCCATCTTTCCTATTAACAAGGCCTCTGTTCGAGCGCAGTAAAACATACCCCAGAAGATAACGTGCACAGATCCGCAAAGAGCGACAAGCCGATGTTCTGTTCGCAGAAGACATGGCAGTTAACTGTCTATATGGTCGGGATCAGTCCTGCTTGCTGATATGTCACCATCAGTTCGTCAAACAATTCAATGTCCTGACGAGTACGTGCTATCAGCTGAGCCCCCGCAACAGCTGTATAAATAGCCAGAGCATGCTTTTTATAATCCTCAGAATCGCCTCCACCTTTCTCACTAAGCATTTGGCTCAGCCACACTACATTGGCATCAACAAAAGCCTGCACTTCGGCCTTAACTTCTTGAGGCAGATCTTCATATTCAGCAGCCATGAAGCTGGACAAACAAAGCCTGTTGTCGTTTTCAAGAGATTGTCGGAAAATGCTGGGATAACGCTTCAGCGCCTCGCCGATGCTGGGACTCGTGTTGCGTATTGTCTCTAAA
>NZ_JBBGYT010000230.1:1042-1790 GCF_037479575.1 Erwinia sp. MYb416 | reverse complement strand
AGTAGCGGTGAGCAACCGCAGCGCCAAGCTTCGCCTTACTGGCAAAGTGATAATAGATACTGGCATTTTTAATGCCTACCTTCGTCGCAATACTGCGAAAGTTTATCCCGTTATATCCGTGCTTCTGAGCCGCACACTTCGCTTCGGCCAGTATCGCTTCCCGTGCATTTACGCTCATATTAGCCTCTTTCTGAAACGTTCAGAACGTCACTATACACGGTCCGAAGTCACCTGCCAATTGACAGGTAGGTATTGACATCAGTCAAGAGCGGGTTCACTCTTAACCCTGAAACTACCAACTGGTAGGCAGTTACTGTCTTTTACTTATGAACTCTTACTCACAGAAGTTAAGGAACTCCCTCACATGAAAATCTATGACTGGTATGACGGCCCCTATCCTGCACGTGTCCGTATCGCGCTTGCCGAGAAAGGGATGCTTTCCACAACAGAATTTGTCCCGGTTAACTTATGGACTGGTGAGCATAAAAAGAACGACTTCCTCGCCATCAACTATTCAGGCACGCTGCCTGTTCTGGAGCTTGATGATGGCACGCTCATCGCAGAGTGTACGGCTATCACGCAGTATCTGGATGCCCTTGACGCGCCATACAGTCTGACCGGTACAACTCCAGCAGATAAGGGCATCATTCATATGATGACTAAGCGCGCTGAAATTGAGTTTCTCGATGCAGTTAGCACTTATTTTCATCATGCCACGCCAGGGTTGGGACCGGAGGTTGAACTGTAT
>NZ_JBBGYT010000230.1:473-988 GCF_037479575.1 Erwinia sp. MYb416 | reverse complement strand
AGACAAGGCAGTCCGGGGGATGCATTACTTTGACCGAGTTCTGCAAATGCAACCTTATGTTGCCGGTGATACTTTCTCAATGGCAGATATCGCGGTAATCGGAGGGATGATCTTTTCTACGTTAGTGAAGCTTTCCGTACCGTCAGAGTGTGCAGCCTTGCATGAGTGGTATAACCGAATGCAGGCAAGGCCATCCGTTCAGCAGTGGAAGGCGATGGTTGATGCTGAACGTTTGCAGAGAAAGGTGTGATTACTATGCCTGCTTAATTTGCTTAACCCTCCGCATACCCTGTGCGGAGGGGCTGGAACTGACAAGGGCAGTTGATTCCGTTCGATATGCCATACCCAGAATGAGCGAACTGTTCACCGACGCGCCTTCCGACATGCTACGTCCGCTTTTGGCTGTGAGTTCAACCGATGGATGCAACACACTGATTGAACCGCTCTGCGGGTGATTCATAGTCTAGCGTTTTCCTTGGTCTCTCGTTGAGCTGTCTGGCAACATTGTTTAGTCT
>NZ_JBBGYT010000230.1:0-369 GCF_037479575.1 Erwinia sp. MYb416 | reverse complement strand
ATATTGTCTGAGCAATCTGTTCGTATTTTCATTTGAGCCACGTTGCCAGGGAGATTGGGGATCACAGAAATAAACCTGAATGTCTGTGGCCACAGTAAATCGGGTGTGGTTGGTCATTTCAGCACCCCGATCCCATGTTAATGTTTTATAAAGCTCAACGGGTAATTCCCGGGCTTGTTTGATGAGTGCAGATATAACCGTTATGGTCTTGTTGTCTCTGATTTTAGCCAGCATAACAAAGCGGGAATGGCGTTCTACGAGAGTGACGATATAGGAGTTTTTCGAGCCCTGGATCAGATCGCCTTCCCAGTGACCTGGTATGGCTCTGTCTGCGGCTTCAGGTGGCCTTTCTCTGATAGGTATCGCATC
>NZ_JBBGYT010000229.1:1164-3071 GCF_037479575.1 Erwinia sp. MYb416 | reverse complement strand
CTGGCCATCGTGCAGGCCCGCGTCACTGGCCGACCGGAAAAGAAGGTGGCTGCCAATAATGCAGGTCTTGTTTTGTGGGGATCCCTCAGCGCATCAGCGGGCTTGATGATCAGACGGCGCGTTTCTGGCGCAGGGCGTTAAGATGTTGCTGTATTCCCTCCTCAAGACAAAACACGCAATTCAGATGTGGCAAGGTGCTTTGCCTGGTCGATAAAATAATCGAAATTAATCATGTTGACCACTCCCTGTGAGATGTCTCAGCTGGGATGCCATCATACGCGACACTTAAAATCATGCCTATTGCCGATGCTGCGTGTTCAAACTGGCTTCAGCCTTTGTCACACCTTTTTACGGGTATAAACCGCCAGCACCCCGCCTGTGAGAAGCAATGCAACAATCGATGTACCGATCACCGAAACAAAGCCACGGCTAAAGGCCGCTTCGGCCAGGTTCAGCAACACGCGCCCTTCCGCAGGTATCAGCGATCCGGCGGCAATTAACGCACCATCAATGCTGTCCTGCGCCAGCGCAGGCAGATGCGGAATGGCAGACATATCATATGAATATACCGCCGCCAAAATGCCGCCGAGAATCGTAATGCCGATTGCGCCACCGAACTCAAACGCCACGCCCTCAATCGATGCCGCCGTCCCTGAGCTGTTTTCCGGTGAATTGAGAATGATGGCGGTCGATGCCGCCGTCATGGCACCGCCCAGTCCGGCACCGGTCAACGCCAGGGCTATTACCGTCATCCACAAGGCACAGTCATACACCATCAGGTACACCGCCAGGCCCGCCGCAGAGAGCAACAGAGAGTACTGAATCGCCCTGAGTGATCCGATATACGGAACCAGCCATCCCACCGCAGGCCCGGCAATAAAGGAGGCGAGTGGCAGCGGCAAAATAAACAGCCCGGCCAGTAAAGGCGACATAGACAGCACCAGTTGCAGCCGCTGCGTCACGGCCAGTTCAACGCCGATGACACAGGCGGTTGACACCATCGCGGCTATCACGCCAGCGGTAAAGAACCGATTGCGGAACAGGGCCAGATCCAGCATCGGACTGGCTGAGCGCTGCTGCTGCCTGACAAACAGCAGCGTCATCATCACCCCGGTTACCCCGGCGATCACCGCAATGCTGAGCTGCGGTGACGGCTTGCTGAACTCCTTCATGGCATAGATCAGCCCGGTGAGGCCCGCCATAATCTGAACGGCAGCGGTCAGACTGAATACCCGGGTGTGGTCGCCCGGTATCGGTGGGATCAGTTTCAGCGAAAACAGCAGCACCAGAACTACAATTGGCACGTTAATCAGAAACACCGATCCCCACCAGAAATACTCCAGCAGCAGCCCGCCAATCACCGGACCGAGCGCCGCCCCGCCGGAAGCCACGGCGGCCCAGATGCCAATCGCCAGTGACCGCTCGGCGGGATCGTCAAAGGCTCTGCGCACAATCGTCATGGTTGCGGGCATCATCATCGCCGCCCCCACGGCCAGCAGCGCACGAGAGGCAATCAGCCTCTCAGCGGAAACGGAAAATGCCGCCGCCAGCGAGGCGATGCCAAAAATGACCAGCCCGAGAATGAAGAAACCGCGTGCGCCAATGCGGTCGTTCAGCACGCCCATACTGATCAGCAAACCCGCCATTGTCAGCGGATACGCATTAACGATCCACAGCTTCTGCGTTGCCGTTGCCTGAAGATCGTGCGTCAGGCGCGGTAGTGCGGTATAGAGCACGGTCATATCAATGACCACCAGTAATAACGCGCTGGAGATCACCGCCAGGATTACCCAGCGAAATGAGGAAGACATATCAACTTTCCTTGTGGGTTATACGATGGCGGCTAAACCTGCCTACGATGCTCATCACGCTGAAATAGAACAGCGGAACAAAAAATATCGCCAGCA
>NZ_JBBGYT010000229.1:412-1054 GCF_037479575.1 Erwinia sp. MYb416 | reverse complement strand
ACCACGCCCAGCGTGAACGCCAGTGACGTCATCAGGATCGGACGTAAACGCATTCTGGCCGCTTCCAGCGTCGCTTCCGCCAGCCCTTTGCCATTGTCATGAAGCTGTTTGGCGAACTCGACGATAAGAATGGCGTTCTTCGCCGACAGCCCAATGATGGTGATCATCCCCACCTTAAAGAACACATCGTTCGGCATATCACGCAATATGACTGCCAGCACCGCACCCAGCAGGCCTAACGGCACCACCAGCATTACGGAGATGGGAATGGACCAGCTCTCGTACAGCGCGGCCAGTATCAGGAATATCACCAGCATCGACAGCGCCATCAGCATCGGCGCTTCAGAGGCGGATTGCTGCTCCTGCAGTGACAGCTCGGTCCATTCCACCGCAAAACCCTCAGGCAGTTCAGCCGCCAGGCGCTCCATCTCCTGCATCGCATCACCACTGGAGTAACCCGCGGCGGCGCTGCCGGTGATTTTCACCGCCTGATAACCCTGATAACGCACCATTTGCAGCGGTGAGGTTTCCCATTTCGCCTGAACAAATTCCGACAGCGGCACCATGCCGTTGTTGGTGTTACGCACATTCAGTTTCAGAATATCGTTCAGTTCCATGCGGAACGGGGCATCGGCCTGAATG
>NZ_JBBGYT010000229.1:0-392 GCF_037479575.1 Erwinia sp. MYb416 | reverse complement strand
AATGATCACCTGCTGCATCCGGTCGCCGTTCGGGAAGTCATTCACATACAGCGAACCTGTCGCCCCTGAAATCGTCTGGCTGATATCGTCAAACGAAACACCCAGCGCGAAGGCTTTCTGTCGGTCAATACGCAGATTGATCACCTGACCTTCAGGCAGACCATCGACATAAACGCCCTGCACCACCTTGCTGCCCGCCGCCAGTGCCAGCAGTTGGTTCTGTGCGTCCTTCAGTGCCGCATAGCCTTTACCCGCGCGATCTTCCAGACGCAGGGCGAAGCCCGATGAATTACCCAGCTCGTCGATGGCCGGTGGCATCAGACTGTAGACCTCACCTTCCGGGATATCGTGCAGCGTTTCCAGAACATGACGGGCTTCGGCAGCGGCTGTGG
>NZ_JBBGYT010000228.1:1008-1775 GCF_037479575.1 Erwinia sp. MYb416 | reverse complement strand
GTTTACCCGACTGCCGGGTAGCTTCCTGCCGACTGAGGATCAGGGCAGCATTATGCTTCAGGCGACCCTGCCTGCCGGCGCCACCGCAAGCCGAACTGAATCGGTCAATAAACAGATCGTGGATTGGTTTCTGACTGAAGAAAAAGAGAACATCGACGTGGTGTTCACCATCAACGGCTTTAACTTCAGCGGCGCTGCGCAGAATGCAGGGATGGCATTTATCAAACTTAAAAACTGGGATGAGCGTCCGGGTAAAGAAAACTCGGCGGAAGCGATAGCCGGACGCGCGACCTATGCACTATCCACTATTCGTGATGCCCAGATCTTTGCCCTGACGCCGCCGTCGGTACCGGGCCTGGGGCAGAATAATGGCTTCACCTATGAGCTGCTGGCCAGTGGGGGCACTACGCGTGATGAACTGGGCAAACTGCGCGACCAACTGCTGCAACGCGCCGCGCAAAGCCCGGAACTGATCGGGGTACGAGCCAGTATTCTGCCTCAGACACCGCAGTTACAGGTCGATATTGATACCAATAAGGCGGTTGCGCTGGGGCTGCAACTGGATGACGTCACTGATACCCTGACCGACGCCTGGGGCGGAGCGTATATCAATGACTTTATCGACCGTGGTCGGGTTAAACGGGTCTATGTACAGGGCGATAGCCAGTTCAGGTCGGCACCAGCCGACCTGGATAAATGGTTTGTCCGCAACAGTCAGGGCGGCATGACGCCGTTCACTGCCTTTGCCTCAACCCGCTGGACCATGG
>NZ_JBBGYT010000228.1:0-988 GCF_037479575.1 Erwinia sp. MYb416 | reverse complement strand
CGGGGCAGAATGCGGAAGGTTTCAGCTCCGGGGATGCGATGAACACCATCGAAAGGCTGGCTAACCAGTTACCAGCGGGTACGACCGGGGCGTGGAGCGGACTCTCGCTGCAGGAGAAGCAGGCAGGTGGTCAGTCAACTACCTTATATGCAATCTCAATTCTGGTTGTGTTCCTCTGTCTTGCTGCGCTGTATGAGAGCTGGTCGGTGCCGTTCTCGGTGCTTTTAGCGGTGCCGCTCGGCGTGCTGGGAACGGTACTGGCGATATCGCTGCGTGGATTAAGCAATGATATTTACTTTCAGGTTGCGTTACTGACCACCGTCGGATTGACCTCGAAGAACGCGATATTGATTATCGAATTTGCTGAAGATGCAGTGCGTCGGGGAAGCTCGCTGAGTGCCGCTGCGATGCAGGCGGCACGCACCCGCCTACGCCCGATTATGATGACGTCGCTGGCCTTTATCGCCGGTGTCATACCGCTTGCAGTTGCCTCCGGTGCAGGTGCCAACAGCCGTATTGCCATCGGAACCGGCATTATCGGCGGCACGCTGGCGGGGACGGTACTGGCGCTGTTCTTTGTACCGCTGTTCTTTGTGCTGGTGAAGCATTATCTCACCCGGCATCGCGCCTCCAAATAAAGCAAACAGCCCGTCTGGGTATTCTGCCAGCGGGCTGTTTTGGCTAATTATGTGTATTGGCTCAGATCTGATCTGACACGTAGTGATTGTTTATCAGACGCAATCATCTTCAGGGACGCCTTGTGAGTTCAACGTGTCGATGCAACGCTATCCTTAAGTGGGCATGGCTTGCGAATTGTCAGGCTTGAGTACACGTACTGTGCAGCGGAAAGGGAACGGCAAGCGTCCTGGCCTGGAAAAGCTGAGCGCCTTAGCCATTTTCTTTGAAGTGAGCATTTCGTAACTTGTTACCTTCTTTCCTAAAGCAGAAATAAATGCCCACAGATGGCCCACTGCACGGGCCAGGCTAA
>NZ_JBBGYT010000227.1:0-1125 GCF_037479575.1 Erwinia sp. MYb416 | reverse complement strand
TCTCAATGCGCTGGAGCACAATGCGGCGCTGGCCATTACCGGGACTACCGAGCCGGGTGCCACGGTGGTGGTGAGCGTCAATGGCGTTGATTACCCCGCCACGGTGGATGCTGGTGGTAACTGGACCGCAACCCTTCCCGCGAACGTCGTTACCGGCCTGGCTGACAACACCTACACCGTGACTGCGACGGCCACCGACCCCCTGGGCAACAGCGGCAGCAGCAGCCAGCCACTGACGGTGATTGCGGCCAGCGGTTCACTCCCGAGCGTCACCGTTGGTGCATTTGCGGGCGATAATATCCTCGATGGCGCGGAAAAAGGGCTGTCTCAGTTTGTCACCGGGACCACCACGAATGTCCAGGCCGGTCAGACGGTCACTGTCAGCCTCAATGGTGCAAATTACACCGGTCAGGTACTGTCAGATGGCAGCTGGAGTGTGCTGGTTCCGGCTTCGGCGCTGCATAATCTGGCGAATGGCACCGATAATTATACCGTCAGCGTCAGCGATGTCGCCGGTAACCCGGCCAGCACTAATGGCAGCTTCACCGTTGATAATACCTTCAGCGCCATCGCCATCGGAGTAATCAGCGACGACAATACGCTGAACGCCAGTGAGGCGCTGTTGCCGCTGTCGATCCACGGTTTCAGCCGCTTTGTGGCCACAGGCAGTTCGGTATCAGTATCGTTCCGCGGAAAATCCTATCTTACCACCACCAACAGCGACGGCAGCTGGACGGTCACGGTTCCACCAGCAGACCTCACGAACCTGACCAACACCACGCTGTTAGTCACTGCCAGCACCGTTGATGTCAATGGCAATACCATCACCGTTGAGCACTCACTCAACAGTGAAGTGCTTCCGGGCTTCCTGCCGGAGATCAACCCGCTGTTTGGTGATGATTATCTCAATGCTGCCGAGGCGAGTAGTGCACAGACCATCAGTGGGTCGTCGGGCGTTGAGGGCGCAGGTCAGACGGTGAACGTGCTGATTGGCGGCATCACCTATACCGGTACAGTGGATGCGCTGGGTAACTGGAGCGTATCGGTACCGTCTGCCACGCTGCAAAACCTGCCGCAGGGCCCAAATACTGTCTCCGTGACGCTGGGTGATAATGCGGGCAACAG
>NZ_JBBGYT010000226.1:0-625 GCF_037479575.1 Erwinia sp. MYb416 | reverse complement strand
GCGATTAACCGCTCCACGGCAAGTAAAAAGCCTTTTCTGACGTGGTGGTGGGCGGCCATTGATGCGGCCGCCCTGGTGTGTCAGGCGATACGTCTTCCGGCCACAACAGGTGACAGACTGATCTTCACCGGTACCGATTTAGAGGTGGGCGTTCCGCTGCCGTCACCAAAACTCGAAAGTGGCACCAGCGGATTGGTTTCGGGGTAGTAGGCGGCCAGATTGCCACGCGGAATGGCATAGGGCACCAGCTTAAACCCGCTGACTTTACGGGTAATACCATCATTCCACAGCGTTTCGATATCGACGTTATCTCCGGCGGCGTAACCCATGTTGTCCATATCTTCCGGGTTGATAAACAGGACTTCACGCTGGCCGTAAACACCACGATAACGGTCATCCAGCCCGTAAATAGTGGTGTTGTACTGGTCATGAGAACGCAGTGTTTGCAACGTGAAAGGCACCTCAACATCGAGCGCCGGGAACAGCGAGGTCGGCAGGGCGGCCGCGCTGAACTGGGCTTTGTCATGCAGCGTATTGAAACGCAGTTCTGCCGCCGCATTGCCTAAATAAAAACCACCTTTCAAATCGCATTTGGCGTTGAAATCACTGAAACCGGGCAGGGTGG
>NZ_JBBGYT010000225.1:0-611 GCF_037479575.1 Erwinia sp. MYb416 | reverse complement strand
CGATATTCCTTCCCTGTCGTACAGGGAGGTATATTTGTAAAAAATCCATCTATTTTTTTACAAATAGTCCATAAAGAAATTTACATTTGCATAAAAATCACTAGCTTTAATTTTTCTTCTGTCAGAGATTAGTAAGTCAGTAAATTTTTCTCATCATGACCATTGACTATATGATAGTCAGATGCAGGCTCTCATGACGTTACCGAAAAAATGGTGAACGACGGCTCCGAGAAGCACCGATAAACGTCATATTCGCGCGTTGGTAAGGTATACCTGGGTGGGTCATGCATTCCAGATAACACCTGGTCAACTTGGTGGTAAAGGGTTTTGTTATCACCGGCTCTGTCTTAGCAGGCTGTGTTACTGCGGTCTTTGCTAACGCAAGTTTTAAAAAAATAACCCCGGTAATACAGCATACCCATTGGCATAATTCCATGAGGCATACTTACCAGGGTTAATATGCTTAAAACAGATTTCTTAACGCCATTAAAATTACTGGTAATCAATCTTGAAGTTAACTGATGACTGGAATGTACCTGGCGTCACATCGGTATCGCCATTTGCTTTAACATAGGCAACAAATGGAATTTTAACAGCGCCGTCCACCAGGT
>NZ_JBBGYT010000224.1:0-589 GCF_037479575.1 Erwinia sp. MYb416 | reverse complement strand
GGCCAGGCGTGTGCGTTGGGGGTAGAACAGAAAAAACAGCGCCAGGGCACTGAAGCCGCTGGATGCATGGCCGCCGGGGAAACAGCGCCCCGGCCCGCTGTTCAACGGGACAGCGCCGAACAACGGGTAAGAAACCGCCTTACCGCCAAATTCCACCAGGTCCCACGGACAGGAGTGGGCACTGGTGGCCTTCAGGACGCCCACCACCAGTGGGCCAATGCCCATCAGTAATGCCACCAATACCCAGCGTGGTTGTCCGCGTACCACGCCGGCCAGTAGCAGTACGCTCCCTCCGCCGATCACCATCTGTTTAAGCAGGCGATGGTTAATCAGATCCAGCCAGTGATTATCTTTCCACGGAAACTGCTGTGTCAGCGGGTCAAACCACAGGCGGGTGATCGCCATGTCGATGCTTTCGCTGCGCGACAGCCAGATAAAAACCATGGCGCTGAGAATCAGTAGCACGAATTGCTTAAGGTAAAAGTGAGCGGGCAAGGGGTAAAGAGAATCACTCTTAATTGCACGATTCGTTTGGCTTTTGTTGAGAATTAATGATGATTTCATGACATTTTGGCGACCAGGGGAGCAT
>NZ_JBBGYT010000223.1:0-591 GCF_037479575.1 Erwinia sp. MYb416 | reverse complement strand
ATGCATCAGCTCAGCGATGAAGGAAACAATGCGTATCATGCTGTCATCATGCGGCAGCGCGGCGACAAAACTGCGGTCCATTTTCAGTTTGCTAATCGGCAGCGCTTTAAACTGATTCAGCCAGTTCAGGTTGGCATAGCCCATGCCGAAGTCATCCAGCGCGATGGAAACGCCGGTTTTCTGTAATTCCTTTAACAGACGCAGCGCCTGCTCAGGCTCGCCAATCTGGGCAGTTTCAGTGATTTCCAGCATCAGACGACCGGGACGGATGTCATAACGCTGAATCAGCGCCTGTAAATGACTGACCATTGTGGCTTCGCGCAGTTGGATTGCCGAGAGATTCACACTCAGCGTCAATTCGATCCCCTGTTGCTGCCAGTCGGCAAGGAGGCGGCAGGAGGCTTCAAACACCCAGCGGCCCAGCGCGGTAATCACCCCAATCTCCTCCGCGTTAGTAATCAGATCTTCCGGCAGGCACCAGGAGCCATCGGGCTGACGCTGGCGCAGTAGCGCCTCAGCGCCCACCAGCTTACCGCTGTTCATATCGATTTGCGGCTGCAACCACAGTGCAAACTGCTGCTGCTCCAGCCC
>NZ_JBBGYT010000222.1:0-777 GCF_037479575.1 Erwinia sp. MYb416 | reverse complement strand
CTCGTTGACTGTACTAATCCGCTACCGAACTCCGGCAACACTCTATTTTTATACGCATCACCATAACTCACAAATGGATAACCAGAACCGAACGCCTCGGCCCCAATATTAATTCCATTCTGGAAATCACCCAGATATCTTAGTGGTTTGACAATCCAATGCTCAGGCACCTCTCCCAACCACTCAACACCAGAATCCTTCATCGGTACATCAGGGTTTAGCCCTTTGGTGACAGCATGGCTAATCACCGCCTGGCGTTTTTCTTTGAGAAGTTCGATTAGCTGTTGCTGTTTTTCGATTAGAGAATCGATTTTTGCAGTTTCATGATCGAGGAATGCAGCTATTCTTTCTTGTTCGATGTAACTCGGTAATGTGACATATAAATTTTGCACTTGCTCAGTGGAAACTGCTTCAAATGTACTGCCAGTCGCAATAGCATCTAACTGATTTTTGTAAGAAGGGAATATCCACCATAAGTAAGACTGCTGGACATTGATAGCTCCTTGAATACTGCATAAACCACGTCCAATCCCATATTGTTTATCTGCAATATTTATCGCACCTACAGGCGCACGCACTGAGAATAAAAGCTCTCCTGGCTGAGCTATTTTTTTAGGCACAGGGCAATATTGTTTCTCTCTGGGGTTAACTTTCCCAAATTCACCATTGCCCTGTAAAAAAGCAAGACCATTGCCATCAATATTACAATCTTCAGAGCTGGGTGATTGCCCCATATTTATAGATGCTATAAATTTCAGGCGAGTTACACTCCAAAAC
>NZ_JBBGYT010000221.1:0-1374 GCF_037479575.1 Erwinia sp. MYb416 | reverse complement strand
TGCCCGACCCGCGCAATGGACATGGTCCAGAAAAATCGTTGCAGACAGCAGGTCAGCGGCACCGCCGGGAGAGGCATTCAGCGCCAGCATTACTGCATCCAGTCGCTGAAGTGCCTGCTGCCCGGCAGGTTGCTGCACCCCGCCTGCCACCAGTACCGCCCGCGCCCCTTGCTGCATTGCTTCCAGCCCTGGTATTCCGGCACGTGACAGCACGCAGGTATCGCTGAGCGAGGTCATGATCGCCATCAGCGCATCCAGCCGGGCGGCGTTGCTGTCCGCTCCCTGCTGGCGGCTTTGCCAGAGCTGCGGCAAGGCCAGATTCATCACATGGGGAAACCCCTGCTGAGCCTCTTCCCGTGCGCCCGGCAGACGATAACGTGCACGGGCGCGCTGACCGTTGCTGAACTGCTTCGGCGCGGCGTCATCCGGCAATTGCGCCAGGCGTGCGGCCAGGCGGGTAATCTGCGCCGGGTTGCCGCGTCCTCCGCACATGGCCGCCGCAGAGACCAGCAACCCCAGGGCCCAGATAGCACCGCGATGGGTATTCACTCCGCCCGTCACCTGCATCATCACCGCTTCGCCTTCACGTCCCAGTCGGCCCGCCAGCTGGCGCAGAGCGATATCCGCCGGACGCTGCCAGCTCTGTCGCGCCATCTCGCGGAACATTGGCGTCAGGCTGTGAGCGGAACGCTCCATCAGCGCCAGCGTCAGGTCGTGATGCGCCCCGCTACCCCGGCGATCCACCAACCCGGGTTTCGGCGTCAGGTTGGCTTCTATGACCAGGCAACGTGTTGCCAGCGCGGCCAGGCGCTGTGCATGGCGTTCCGCTGAACTCGCAGCCCACTGCCGTTGCAGATTCATTACCAGCTCCTGAATTTGGCCGGAGGCTGATATAACCCACCGGACCATTCGACCAGGTCAGCCACACTGCCTGCCGCCAGCAGGGAACGGGTGGCATCGGTACGGCGAATGCCAAGATCTTCCGGGAAGGCCACTTTCCCTTCGCGCCGCAACTGCTGCACCCGCTTCGCATCCACGCCCAGACCGATATCGGTGATCCCGGCGACCGATGCCACCATCGCCCGCCGTTCTTCCAGCGACTGCGCACGATAGAGGTAAGCAATTCCCTCTTCGGTCAGTACGTGGGTGACGTCATCGCCGTAGATCATCACCGGGGCCAGCGGCATACCGGACGCTTTAGCCACCTCGACCGCCTCCAGTTTTTCAACAAAGGTCGGTTTCGCGCCGGCCTGGAAGGTTTCCACCATCTGTACCACCAGCTTGCGGCCACGTGCCATCGGGTCTGGTTCGTTGATCATGGCCAGCCAGGCCGGGGTGGCATGGCGGCGACCGTGTGGGTCGTGGCCCATATTG
>NZ_JBBGYT010000220.1:477-1528 GCF_037479575.1 Erwinia sp. MYb416 | reverse complement strand
TTGCGTGGAGTTTTATGGAACAGCCCCAGAGAACCCGCAACCTTAATCTTTAACGTTGCCGCTGCGTGCGTCGGCCCGTTTCGGTTAAGCGGGCGTCAAACACCTTATTTCGGGGCTTCCAGCGCTTCAAGGCTGGCAGCTCCGTCAATACTGGTTCCGGTCTGCATCACCTGCACCGTCTGGTGCGGTGCTTTAATTCCCGCTGCATCAAAGTGTTTCTTCACCATCCCATCCAGTGCGAAACGTACCGTCCACTGTTTCAGCGGTTGAGTGGTGAACGACACGCGCACCGTGAAGGACTGATTGGTTAAGCCCACCAGACCGGAAAATGCCGGCTCCCCGATCACCATTGCGCGAATACTGTCGTCTTCCAGCAGCGCTTTCACTGCCGCCTGTAGCGTGGTGTTAACCCGTTCCGTGTCTTCCCGGCGGTCGACATCATAGTTGGCGACAAAGGAACCGATGCCGCGTACGAAGTTGGCAAAGGTGGTGATCGAAGACCAGGGAATAATATGATACGCCCCGGTATCCTGGCGTACACCAACGGAACGAATCGACATCCGCTCTACCGTGCCGGTAATCGGCCCGATGGTCACCAGATCTCCGGTATTCATGCCGTTTTCAAACTGAATAAACACCCCGGTAATAATATCCTTCACCAGCGTTTGTGAACCGAACGACACGGCCAGTCCCAGCGCCCCGGCGCCGGCCAGCAGTGGCGCAATGTTCACCCCAATCTCGGACAGCAATATCATGATGGTGATGGTGCTGATAATCACCGCCAGCGCGTTACGGAACAGCGTCAGCAGCGTGCGAGTGCGTGCGCTGGGCATAGGACGTCCGTGGGAGTCAGATGCCAGACGGCTCTCAATCAGGCTGGCGAGCAGCGTCCAGCCTACTGCGGAGAAGAACAGGATCACCACAATACGAATAATCATATCCACCAGCTTTTCCCCGGCACCCGCTGTCAGCCAGTGCCAGAGGTCGAACAGGTTCCACGCGTTTAGCAGCATCAGGGTGACGGCAAATACGGTAATGATCCGTGCCAGCT
>NZ_JBBGYT010000220.1:0-457 GCF_037479575.1 Erwinia sp. MYb416 | reverse complement strand
CTCCGGGTAACCGCGGCGCAGCTCGGGTGACAGCACAATGGTTTTGCTGATCCAGCGCGTCAGCATACCGGAGACCAGCGCACCGATGCTGATAATGGCCAGCGAACGAACGGTCGCTGCCATCATAAACTTCAGGCTGTCGCCAGGGTTGAACATTGAGAACAGAAACAGGGCGATAAAATAAGCGCTGGCCAGCCAGTGCCAGATCAGCGCAAAGGCACGGATAAACAGCCCGAAAAAGGCCAGCGAACGGTCGGCGAGGCGCGTCAGCTCCTGCTGGATATTGTGCTTGTTATGGAAAATCAGATACAGCGCCCAGACAGTCATCAGCCCCATAACGGCCACATTCACCAGCGCGCCGACCTGCACGTTTACCTGGTTAGACACAATCGGCACAATCACCAGCAGGCCGTAACCAATCAGCCCGCTCAGCCAGCTCAGACGGGTGCACCAGTAG
>NZ_JBBGYT010000219.1:453-998 GCF_037479575.1 Erwinia sp. MYb416 | reverse complement strand
GGCTGAAGGTATCGCCAAGACCCGCCAGCAGCCACGCCACCACCATGGTGCCAATGACTGTCAGGGCTGACAGGCGGCAGAGAATGCCGAAGATCAACAGCAGCGGGGCCACCACTTCTCCGATCAGTACGCCGTAACCGATGAAGGACGGAAGCCCGTGCGCGGCCAGCATGCCCTGAATGCCGCCAATGCCGGAATGCAGCTTATGCCAGCCGTGGAACAGCATCAGGCCGCCGACCGTCAGGCGCAGCAATAATTTGGCAAAGTCAGGATGAGAAAACAGCTGGTTAAAGCGGGTAAGCGTATTGGCTATCATCATTGTTATTCCCGTGTGAGGTTATCACCAGATAATACTCATTCTCATCTTTGGGAATAAGGGTACTGACGATAGCCTTGTCCAAAGTCAAAAAATGCGGGGAATAGTGGCAAGGTTTCAGGAAAGGCGCTGAGGGGTCAACGGGCTGACCGAAACAAAAGGTCAGCCCCCACAGGAACCGTGTTGCTCCGTGCTGTTGATACCGGCTATCAGAAGCCCATCGTTACGC
>NZ_JBBGYT010000219.1:0-381 GCF_037479575.1 Erwinia sp. MYb416 | reverse complement strand
CTGCATAGTATGCGCGGCCCGGTTCGTTATAAGTCGAAGCACCGTCATTTTCGCGGTAAATCTGCTTATCAAACAGGTTGCTGACGCCGCCTTTCACACTCAGGTTTTTGGTGAACTTATAGTTGAGATTCAGCCCGACAAGGGAATATGCACCAATCTCGGTCGTGGACATAGGGGTTGTTCCTTCCAGACGGCTTTCCACAAATTCACGCGGCTTCTGGCGACCGTACAGTGTCCAGTTCAGCTCGGTGGAGAACTTATCGGTAATCTGATAATCCAGCATCGAGTTGATGGTGTACTTAGGGATGATCGACAGCGGGTTGCCGGTTTTTTTGTCTTTCGACTCCAGCATATAGGTGGCATTAGTCCGCCAGTCGAGCA
>NZ_JBBGYT010000218.1:0-843 GCF_037479575.1 Erwinia sp. MYb416 | reverse complement strand
CACTATACCGAGCAGGATAAACGGGAATATGATTTTTATACGCCTGACATACTCAAAAACATGCCGCGTATCTCTCCCCGTTATTCGTTTGATTACGCCAACATCACCGGGCCTGCAACGCATGTGTATGCCATGAAATTTTACGATACAGATACCACTCGTGAGGTTGAAAACTATCTGGCGTCTTTGGGATACAGGCAAGTTAAGTGTGATGTTGACGCAGTGTGTTGGCGTAGCACCGACCCTGAGGAAGCCATTTATGTCGATACATTGAAGGGGGAGAGAACCGTTATTGTGCAGGTGGTTTATCACTTCACATAACCGTTTTCGGCGGGTGAACACCACAAGATGGGGCGGAGAGTCCGGTGTCAGGTCCGGGGCCAGCTTGAGCACGCCGGATCGGCAAAAGACGCATCCCTGCGGGCCTCGGCACGCGACGTCCTGTCGCGTGACGTCCGGCTTACCTCAAACTGGCCCCATCCCCGCAAGAGAGTGCTTGCTGTGGATTTTAAAACCTCCACGGCATCTCGATCTGATGAAGGGGGCGATCATTTTTCCGATCGCCCCCTGCCAACGCTGGACAGCGGCCTGATCAACGTGACCCGGAATGGAAAAGGATTATCTTCAGAACGATGCTGCCATCGGTGTTTTACTGACGGCATAATCGACTAAAGTGATTGCCGGCGTGCCTAACTGATACGTGCTTTTAACAGGGAGTGATCTGTGTCTGATACCGTTACCCACCCATTGACCTGGCAGACTGACCCGGCACTCGGCCTGTTGCCAGTGCAACTCTGCGAGTGTATTGAAAACCTGTTGCTGCCTGCCGGGCTGGTCGTGACC
>NZ_JBBGYT010000217.1:0-1169 GCF_037479575.1 Erwinia sp. MYb416 | reverse complement strand
TAATAAACGCACAAAAAATTATGCTTATCACAGCTAACGAAACAGAACATATAAGTATTTTATTATTATCATTAATGAATGCCAAAAATGCCAATGTCAGGCATACGGGTGCCACCGAACTAGCAGTTAAAGCGTAACGTGCGAATCCATTTAGCATACACCACCTACTATAACTGTATAAAAACACAGTATACATGCAACTTGTGGTCATAGCGATCAGCTTCAATGCCAAGCATCATTAATAATACTTTTCATTATAGTGACGGCATTGACAAAATCAATTTATTTGATAATTGTTATTTATCATCACAATCAATAAGTTACGTTTTTTTAATCTTTTACGGCAAAAGGAGTTGCCATGGAAAGATCAAGTAGAACTAATCAAAATGAAGACAAAATTTGTCTTAATCCAAATTACTAGAATAAATCTCGGGCGCTACGCCTCAGCTGTGTAAGTGTGAGACTCAATAGCAGTGAACTCTCAAAGTTAGACAAAGAGCGTCATAAGCATGCCAAAGGCGAATGGCTTCGCATGTGCTTCATGAAAAACCAACCTGTTGTCGTTCCTGAGATCAACAGAGTGGCATGGAAAATGTTTGGTGAGATAAATCACAGGCTCAATTTGATTGTTAACCACCTAAATGCAAAGCAGTCATGTAACCCTCTAACCAAGACAGAACTGTTCGCTGTAAAGCGGCAAATCAGTGAACTTCGCTCTCGCCTCCTCACAACCGATCTTTGGAGTAGTCATTCCCATGAAGGGCATGCAGAAGATCAGAAGAGGTAAGAGCTTCGCTGGAGTTGTTCTATACGCGTTGAAACCTGGAACTCACCATAAAACTGACCCGGTGGTCATAGGGGGGAACATGCTGAGCGCTTCAGCTGTAAGCACACCCGTTTTAGTTCCACGCACTTTTTGAGATTTCCGTGTTTTCGGCCATCAATCTGTATTCTTCCGGCGTCAGGTTATTCAGGGATTCATGAGGTCGCTCACTGTTATATTCAGCCAGCCAGCGCTCTGTAATTTCCCGTGCTTCATTCAGGGTTCTGAACAGGTAAAAATCCAGTATTTCTGTCCGGTACGTCCGGTTAAACCGTTCGATAAAGGCATTCTGGGTCGGCTTACCCGGTTTGATAAAGTCCAGCATCACCCCGTGTTCTTCCGCCCA
>NZ_JBBGYT010000216.1:0-513 GCF_037479575.1 Erwinia sp. MYb416 | reverse complement strand
GCGCAGACCCTGCCACTAGTGCACACCATCAACACGGATCGATCGGAAACGATAATCGACCCCGACGAGGGATTGCCATAGCATGGCAGTGTTAAAACCACAGCGAGCACTCTGCCATTGGGGATGAGGCTCGTTTGAGGTAAGCCGGACGTCACGCGCCAGGGATGGCGCGAGCCGAGGCCCGCATGGATGCGGCTTTTGCCGATCCGGCGTGCTCAAACGGGCCTTAGCCCTGTCACACCGTCTCTAGCGAAGAAATGGGGGGATACCTCCCCGACGGGAGATCGCCCTGTCGTGGTAGTGTTAAAACCACAGCGGCACAATTTTTTGTGCCCACATTACCCGTTTAATTACCCGTGAAAACCCAATTCAGCAGAGATCGCTTTCGCGGTGGCTACCACAGGGGCCATCAGCTTTTTCACCCCAATTTGCTGGAGTTTCGCCGTCGGCAGGGACACGGATACCGCATACGGCACCCGCTGCTGAATATCAAACACCGGAGCGGCAATACAG
>NZ_JBBGYT010000215.1:459-3805 GCF_037479575.1 Erwinia sp. MYb416 | reverse complement strand
CGCCAATGCTTATATGGCGCACTGCCATCTGCTGGAGCATGAAGATACCGGCATGATGCTGGGCTTTACCGTGGCGTAGCGACGTGTTGCCACGACAGGCTGCAAAGAGCGGGGCGCATGAATGGCCCCCGATTTTTGCGTGATGGATGCCTGAAACGCATTGTTCGTTACAGGCGTTACTCATATTCCAGGCGAAAAGTGGCCACTGCACTAAAGGGGCCACGCTCAATGGTTTTTTTTGCGATTGCCTCAGGTTCACCCTGTATATAAGCTTTAAAGGCGATTAGGTTACTGCCTGCCATCAGGATAGATTTTTGTCCGGCCAGGTTTAACGGCAACGGTTTGCCTTGCCGGGTTTCCATGCCTATCGCAATGCCATTGGCCTGGCTGGCAGCATCCAGGGCTAATAATCCAGGCAATTGCGGGTTTTCATTGCCAATGAATGTAACGGTAAGTGTGTTGCCCTGATTCAGGTTACATGCCGTCAGATGAATTTCAAAGGGTTGCCCACGCGTTCGCTTATTCAGATACAGATATTTGTCGATCACCGAGCCAAAGTCCAGTTGCAGGTTCTCTTCCCCCGGTGGTATGACACAGGGTTCTGCCACCAGGGCGCCGCGTAAATGCACGTTGTCCTCCGCCAGAACGGCAAAGCTGGATAACAATAATAATCCCGCTATTTCCAGGCTTGTTTTGCTTCTGCCGTCTTTAGGATCGTGCTTCATCTGTTACCGTCCATCATTGATATTCTGCCTTTAATGTTGCCGTGGCCGAAAATACTCCCACTTTTAAGTTTGCGCCCGGCTTTTTGACCGGAACCGCTTTCAGTGTAGGGGGCACTTTGGGGTCGATCACTAACGGGATGTCCAGAACGAAAGGCTTATCGTTTTGCAATACCTGGATGCCCAAATCAGCCATATTGGTTTGGATTGCTGCGTTATTATAGGTCGTTTTTTTTCCACTCAGTGTGAACATCACGTCCATTCCGGTCACCCCTTTTTCACAGGTAATGGAGTAACTCAGGGTCTTCAGGTAGTTCACTCCGTCCACTTTGTGGACCCCCAGCTGGTCACCAAAATTGACATCTACCTTATCTCCCCCGTTAATTTTGCAGGGCGGCGGCCCAATCAGCGTACCGCTAAATAGCATATTATCTGCGGCATACAATGGCCGGCTGAGTATTAGCAATAAGCTATAGAGTAAAAATCGCATAGTCAGTTTGTTCCTTTTCAATGGTATGTCACCGTCATGGTTGCTGCGGCCGAAAATTTCCCAGCCTGCAGCGTCATGCCGGGGGATTTCACCGGCACCGCCTGTAACTTCGGCAGGTTGGGATAAGTAAACTTAATCTCACTGTTGAGTGTCACTGGCTGCCCATTGCTGAGAAATTCGATACCTAAGATCTCCTTATCAGTACCCAGAATATCCTTGCCAAAACGGGCCTTTGTACCTTTTATACTAATGGACATGTCATTGGCGGTTGTATTGGTACATTTAATGTCGAACAGCACGTTTTTTTTATAGTTGTCGCCGTTCACCTTATAGGTCAGGACCTCGCCAAAATCCACTTCGATCGGTCGTTTGCCATTGATCTCACAGGAAGGTGAGGGGATGACATCCACACTCAAACTCAATCGGTAGGCTGATGAAACCTGTGGGCTGATCAGTAACCAAGCCACACCCAGACCCGCTGCCCACGCTTTTGACCATAAACGCTTTGAACTTATCATTGGCTCCTTACCCCTCTATCAGCCTGAAGTTCAGTTGTGCCAGAGACAAGCCGCCCTGTAACGCGCCTTTGTGTTGTGGCGCCACGAGACCTTTTCCCCAACATTAATAACAATGCGGGTTCAGGCCGCACCAGACACACCTTGTGTTTCCGTCAACGGCAATGCCATGTCCCGGTTCCGCATTAGTGACTGCTATTGGCTGGTGTTGCCACGCAACTGCTGGCTTTGCAGCTAAATTGCAACTGGGGACGAGCGCCGTAGTCATTGATGTAAGTCAGTACCGGGCTGTTACCCAGTGAGCTCACTCCCGCTGTCATCAAGCTCTGGCCATTGGGTTCCACCATCAACGGTTGAAACTCTTTTGCTGATTCGCCTTTTGCGGACGCTTTGGCATCTACCAGGGTGATGAAATAAGGTGTTGGATTGTTCACCATGTACTTGCCACCCTGTTTAGTTAAGGTGATTTGCTCCTGCCACGGCGTGTCCCCTGACATAATCTCCAGTGGTTCAGGTCGGTAGAACATTTTGATGCGCGTCTGCAGGGCTATCTGTAAGGTATTGGGTTTATCAGTGCGCGGTGGGATCTCTCTCAGGTTGAAGTAAAAGAGTGATTCCCGGTCCTGTGGCAATTGTGCGGCAGCGGGCAGGCCCTGAACTTTCACCTGGCTTTTAGCACCAGGCTCAATACGCTGCACCGGCGGCAGCACCGCCAGCGGAGAGGTGATCTTGTTACCCTGTGCATCCTCAATCCAGCCTTGAGCCAGATAAGGCAGTTGTTTGTTCTCATTGCTGACATTCAGGCTGATCGATTTTTGGCTACCGTTATAAACCACACGGGTGCGGTCCAGAGCGATAGCGGCAAAAGCCGATTGTGCGGTCAAAGCACATAATATAGCGCCAGCGATCAATGGTGTTTTCATCTTCAGTTTCATTTCACTCGTTCTCAATAAAATAGTATTCAGTTGTGATGCGTCATATGCATCAAGCGTCTCTGTCCAAAGGGCTTATTCGCTTAGCAAATGGCACGGCAGCAATAAGCCTGTCAGGCTGCTGTTCGATAGCTCTTCAGGTAAGTCGAATGCACATTGTGCTCTTCCACTCCAGTGCACTGTCATGGCTTCACCGGCTTTAATACCGCTCAGGTACACGCTACCGCCGTCGTCGACGATGCCGACATCTTGCTTTTTCAGGTTCAGAACCGTTGCGCCAAACGGTGGAACCGAACCATCGGCAAGGCGGATCACCGCCATCGCTTTTGCCCCAGAGATCACATCGAATTTCCGGTAGCCAATAGCACCCTCAGTCAGAGTCAGCTGCACAACCGAGTTCATCGCTTCCGCATCATCCGGCAGTGTGTTCAGATCGATACTGACCCGGTTACGGTGATAGCTGCCCACATCGGAAACTGCCGCTTTGCCAAAATAGTTGGACAGCGTCGTTGCGCCATAGCCCTGAATAGGGATCCCCGCGACACCACCGGTGTCGAGCAGTATTCGGGTCCCTCCCATGCTGCCAGAACGGTGCAATGCCGCCCCCTTCAGCGTGGCAGTCGCCCCTCCCTGGAATGACAAGCCTGCAGTGGCATAACGTCCTTCCTGATAGCTGGCATTTGCGTT
>NZ_JBBGYT010000215.1:0-439 GCF_037479575.1 Erwinia sp. MYb416 | reverse complement strand
GGTTGTAGTAATTTGCCTGGTGGCTGTTTTCTTTACCTTCCCAGCTGCCGCTGTAGCTGATGGATCCGCCATTGCCCCATGGCATCGACAGTGACAGGTACATGCCGTCGTCGTTTATCCCGTTAAATTTATTGCGATACGCCGTCACCGACAGACTCAGGTTTCTCAGCTGGCCAATATCGAGATAATGTGACAGCGTCAGGTTGTACCGATCGTTCGCTGGCTGGTCCCAATACGTCTGGTGGTTGTAGTTCAGGTAGGCACTTAGCCCTAAATCCCGAAACTGCTGGTTAAAGGTGATGGTGTACATCTCTTTACTGTTTTGTGAACGCGTGCCGTAAGTACGTGCATCCAGATATTCCCCCATGGTCATATAGTTTTTCTGCGAGAAGCGATAACCCGCAAATGTGACCTGGCTATCGTAATCGTCAAAACGTTT
>NZ_JBBGYT010000214.1:0-520 GCF_037479575.1 Erwinia sp. MYb416 | reverse complement strand
GGGCAAATGTTCTCTTACGCAGCGTTTTTTGGTGCGTGTCCAGCGACGAGACTTCGACTGACCGCCCAGGGTAATTGAAGCGTAACTGAAGCATTGAAGCTGCATTATCACTGACATAAAAGAGTTCGGCTACGTTATCAGAACCCCAGTATTTTTTGCCGCTGGCACTCACCGGTTTCGTCATAAAATGGTAAACACTCTGCTGACGGATGTCCTGACGGTGAGGATACTCTGCGTTAAATTGCGCTTTTTGCGAAGGAGTGGTGACGCATCCGGCAAGTAATGCTGTCAGTGTGACTGCTAACAATGTGCGCATTGGCGTACTCCCGTTGTGCTCAGCCGGCCAGTAAAGCAACGATGATATTTACGCTGTAATATAAAGGCGGTTGCGGTCCAGGTAAATGGACACTTAGCGTCAAGGGCTCGGGCAGGAGAAAAACGAGCCGCAGGCAGCGGCTCGTCTGAGGGTTACATCGCGTAGGAGAGCATGATCGTTGTTTTGGTATCAGTATGATCAGGC
>NZ_JBBGYT010000213.1:736-1184 GCF_037479575.1 Erwinia sp. MYb416 | reverse complement strand
GAATTCCTCTCACTGTTTATCGCCCCGGAAGAAAAACTGACAGCATGGCTGGGCTTTGCTAATAGCATCTTTAATCGGCTGGAAGATCTGCCTGTCCCCACCGTTTCGGCCATCCGGGGTTATGCATTAGGTGGCGGATGCGAATGCGTGCTGGCAACAGATTTCCGTATCGCGACTGCCGATACCCGCATTGGCCTACCGGAAACGAAGCTTGGCATCATGCCAGGTTTCGGGGGCTCCGTGCGCCTGCCACGTCTGCTGGGAGCTGACAGTGCACTAGAGATTATTGCCGCAGGTAAAGATATTGATGGCGCCCAGGCACTGAAAGTAGGTCTGGTAGATGCTGTCGTGGCTGCGGATAAACTGGATGCCGCCGCATTATCCGTGTTGAAAGAGGCTATCTCCGGCCGACAGCCGTGGCGGGAACGCCGCCAGTGCAAGCTGGAGC
>NZ_JBBGYT010000213.1:0-679 GCF_037479575.1 Erwinia sp. MYb416 | reverse complement strand
TTCCCCTGGCGCGATCGAATGAAGCCCGCGCCCTGGTCGGGATTTTCCTTAACGATCAGGCGGTGAAAGCCAAAGCGAAAAAACTGACCCGCGACGTGGAAACGCCAAAACAGGCCGCCGTGCTGGGTGCTGGCATCATGGGCGGCGGTATCGCGTATCAGTCCGCCTGGAAAGGTGTGCCGGTTATCATGAAAGATATCAGCGACACATCGCTGACGCTGGGGATGAATGAAGCCGCAAAGCTGCTGAATAAGCAGCTGGTGCGCGGCAAGATTGATGGTCTGACGCTCGCAGGCGTCATCGGCACCATTCAACCCACGCTGAGCTATGCGAATTTCGATCGGGTTGATGTGGTGGTAGAAGCCGTGGTTGAAAATCCGCAGGTTAAAGCAGCCGTTCTGGCCGAAACAGAAAGCCATGTTCGGCCGGATACGATTCTGGCATCAAACACCTCGACTATTCCCATCAGCCAGCTTGCTAAGGCACTCACCCGCCCGGAAAATTTCTGCGGTATGCACTTCTTCAACCCGGTGCCGCGTATGCCCTTAGTTGAGGTTATCCGGGGAGAAAGAACCGCTGACAGCACCATCGCCAAAGTGGTGGCCTGGGCCAGCAAAATGGGCAAGACACCGATTGTCGTCAATGACTGTCCAGGATTCTTTGTGAACCGCGTGCTGTT
>NZ_JBBGYT010000212.1:0-520 GCF_037479575.1 Erwinia sp. MYb416 | reverse complement strand
CCTCAAGCATGTGGCACCGGGCCTCGGCTGGCGGGAATAACCACGGCAGGGAGTGAACACCGCCAGGGCTATCCTGGCGGTCGACATCATTCAGCCATACAGGTTACGGCATTAAAAAATATATTTTGCGCGAACACGGGCTCCGTAACGTGGTTGATGATCACCGTCATCTTCGCTCATCGCATTAAGCCAGGACGCATAGGCACCGAGGTAAATAGCAAAGTTAGGCATATCCATAATGGCAGGCAATTGCCATGAGGTATGCAGCGTATGAATATCATATCTCCCGGACGAGGAAATCGCACAATCGTCGGTACATTCAGTACTGATACCGGAAGAGGAAAACTCCGCAATATTATTGTGTGCATAAATATACCCCACCTCAACACGTTGCCAGAGTGCATTAATACCTGCGCTAAAGTTAGTTTCTGCCTGTGCATCCATGAATGCCGTGCTGACGTTAATGACAGAGCCATCCTGCGGATCGCTCTTTAAAGTATTCCTGCTGAAAGTTAATCCG
>NZ_JBBGYT010000211.1:0-700 GCF_037479575.1 Erwinia sp. MYb416 | reverse complement strand
GCCTAGGATTGCTTCACTAATAAAAGCCCTTCCGGGCTTTTATTCGATAGTAGCAACCTGCTCAAGCTGTAAATGTGTAGCGGTGTCGATGTAGTAAGAGACTTCAAAAGCACAATCATCAAGCGCTGAACGCTTCGACTTAACGACTTGCTCATAACCACCTTGAGCGAAGATGTAGTGCCTGATTAGCTCAACAAGACTAGCCTGCTTATTGAGTATCTCAACTGCCCTAACGAAATACTCAGGAGCAACACGATCAAGCCCAGCCGCAAGCGCTTTGTATCTCTCAAGCACGACAGTTTCCGCCTCTTTCATGATGTCTACGCTTGTAGCGTATGGCACTGTGAAAACGTCGCCACTGTGAATGTCTTTGTAGTGATGGCTTTGCTCATTCAGCTTTGTGAAAGCACCCACGCGCACAAGCGCATCACAGATAAACTTCATTCGCTCGATGCGCTCAATCTGTATGTTTATTAAGCTAAATCTGTTCCTAATGATCTCTTCGCTCGTAGCTTCATCGTAGCCGCTAACAAGCGCGTTCTTGTATGTTGTAATGATAGCTTCAAGACAGTCATTATAAAGCCCACTGTAATCAGCTAAGATTCCCTTATAATAACATTGATAGTTATAAGCTTTAGCTTGTATAGCTTCAGCAATATATGAAAATCTATCTTTCTTATTTTCGAGACAATAATCATAT
>NZ_JBBGYT010000210.1:0-655 GCF_037479575.1 Erwinia sp. MYb416 | reverse complement strand
CTTCCGCCCACTGCGCCAGTGCCAGTGAGACCAGTTCTGGCCCGTTATCCATCCGCATCTTCAGAGGATATCCGCGGTTTGCTACTATCCTGTCCAGTACCCGGACGACACGCTGAGCTGGAATATTCAGGTCGATTTCTATCGCCAGCACCTCACGGTTAAAATCATCCACCACGTTGAAGGTTCGAAAGCGTCTGCCGCAGACGAGTGCATCGTGCATAAAATCAATCGACCAGCTCTGGTTTAACGCTTGCGGTGTTGCCAGCGGGGTCGGGTTGCGCACCGGCAGACGTTGTTTACCCTTACGACGAAAATTCAGTTTCAGCAGGCAGTAAATCCGGTGAACGCGTTTATGGTTCCAGGCATTACCGTGCCTGCGAAGCACCTGAAAAAGCTTCTTAAAACCGTAGCGCGGATAGCGTTCTGCCAGTTCAGTCAGCGCCTGGATCACCGGTTCATCACGCCGGGTATCAGGCTGATAAAAATATACCGTCCTGCTCAGCGATAACGTCCTGCAGGCCTGGCGTAAACTCATGGCAAAATGCGCCGTCAGATAGCGGACGAGTTCACGCTTTATCGCTGGTTTTAAAGCTTTTTTTCGATAACATCTTTCAACGCCCGGCATTCCAGACTGAGATCGGCAAACATCTGTTTG
>NZ_JBBGYT010000209.1:0-507 GCF_037479575.1 Erwinia sp. MYb416 | reverse complement strand
CAGCTAAACCATTGTCCCACCGCGTCATAACATTATTGGCGTGATAAGAAGGGTCTGGCAGAGATAAAGTCTGAGAAAAATCTTATTTTTACTTAATGATACAAAGATGAGTGAATTCTTAATCCATTGAGCGGTCTGGCTGAGGAGTAAATGCTGTTTTCTGAGCGCATAATTAACCCTAATGCCTGCCCTGAACTTGCCGCTTCCTGCAAGCGTTGACGATCCACTTCTGATATCTCTTCATCCAGCCAGCCTAAAACCACGCTGTAATTCCCGGTCTGCAACGCTTTAATCATGGCTTCTACCGTGGTGATCGTCCCGGAGTAGGGAGACTGCATGACTTTATCCAGAGGTAACCCGGAGCGCTGTAACCAGTCGCGGCTGAGCTTCTGTTGCGGGGTCAGCCATAACTGCCAGCGAGACTGCATCCCCAACTGCTGCAATAAAGGCAGCAGCAGCAATTGAGTCATGTCAGGTTGATTCTCACTGTAAATCAGTTCGCTGATC
>NZ_JBBGYT010000208.1:0-661 GCF_037479575.1 Erwinia sp. MYb416 | reverse complement strand
CGATGAAGACGTCCTGTGTTGTCTCAACCTGGTTAAAATTGGAAATGAGTGTTATTTAAGAAAACTCGCTTTTAACCGCCAGTCAGGTTACAAAGATCCTGGTTCTTCATATTACGCTATGATGACTGCTGCTGAATGGGGTAGGTCATTGGGCCTGCATACGCTCAATCTTTCCATTGCACGACTTTCTGAAGATGATAAAACCTGCAATATACGCCGTTATAAAAATCGATTTGGTAAAATAATCGTCCCTCTTTATGAACTGACTGCGGTGGAATAATGATAAATTGCAGAAAGGTTCATTGTGGTCGCTATTCATTCTTTCGTACTTCTCTCTCTTACTCTTCCGGGGCTGCTTTTCCTGCAGCACTGGATATTCTTGTGGATTTCAGAGGGATAAACGAGGCTAATGTGGCGTTTCCTTTTGCCAGGAAAATAATTAATATGCCCATGACTACCGTCGGTGAGTTGTATCGACGTGCGACTGACCCGGCTGTCAGTGATCTTGTCGAGTTTTATATAGAGATAATCGACGCACATCGGGGCGACTTCTCTCAATTGCTTCAGATTGTCACTTCATCACCTTCCGTTGGTTTCGGCTGCTTTTTTGGCAAAGATCGAACCGGGATGGCAAGTTTTCTGCTGTGCAAAAAGTTTAATG
>NZ_JBBGYT010000207.1:0-535 GCF_037479575.1 Erwinia sp. MYb416 | reverse complement strand
CTTGTAGATAACTCCGATATTTTACTCTCCTGCGGCCTGGCCGGGCTGGGGATTATTCAGGCAACCTGCCATGCTCTGGCTCCCCATATTGCTTCCGGTGCGTTGGAAGAAATACTGACTCAGTATCCTTCCGTCCCAAAACCCGTTTCCGTGATGTATCCGGACAGACGTCATCTGTCGTCCAAAGTGCGTGTTTTTATCGACTGGTTTAGCGAGATTTTTGCCCGACAGCGCTGCTGAAACCAGGCGATTGTTACTGAATCAGTAATAGTGATGTTCCGCCACGCCTGTTTTTACCTTGAGTCTAACCCCGTAAATTACTCGCAGATAAACCGTGCATACCCGCTCCAGGGTATGCCGTTAACTGATGAGGTTTGAATATGTCTAAAGTGGTGACGTTTAACCGTACCGGTGGCCCGGAAGTGCTGGAGGTTATTGATGTTGACGTACCTGCCCCTGCGGCGAATGAAGTTCAAATCCGCGTACAGGCAATCGGCCTCAATCGTGCAGAAATCATGTACCGCAATGGCGAGTA
>NZ_JBBGYT010000206.1:0-565 GCF_037479575.1 Erwinia sp. MYb416 | reverse complement strand
CAGGTTAAAGGACTACTTGCCTCGCCAGGTCTACCGCGTGATTGTCATAAAGGAGTATGAAATGCACTTTGAGATAGATACTGCTCAAAATAACATCTATATCCTCGATGTGTGGCACACAAAAGAAAACCGCTAAGACCTCAAAAAACCCCCTCCCATTCAACCTTTTTTAGACTTTTTAAAGAGCCAAGAATCCAGCAACGGCGCGGGTTTAAAGGGGGTTTTTATACTGTTTTCGAAATCTGATTTGTTTCTTATTAAACAAGAGAAGTAAAACCCAACGTCAAAAGCCAACTGCGGGGCGTTCAATGCCCCCTCTGCGTGTGAAAACAATGGCGGTGATCTCGCATCTTCGACGATCAGCTTTTCAGCCGCTGCAGCTGCAGTGCCTGCGATAAAAGACTGGCTGTTCAGGGCGGTGAGGGGTTTAGGGATATATGAAACGACGAAAGGCCCGGCGGCCTTCCTGTGGTGCTTCTCTGTAGGCTTCCGTGTGCCGCCTTATCATGCCCTGGCGGGCATCACTTAGGCTTGCCGCTTCTGCGGGCTATGTGCTCTTTTAGAC
>NZ_JBBGYT010000205.1:0-792 GCF_037479575.1 Erwinia sp. MYb416 | reverse complement strand
GGAATAGCTTAAACAGCCAGGGCTTTTTCAGCTCACGCACGCTGGCTCGCGTCTGGGCTTTGTCCTCATCTTCCAGCGTTTCAGTAATCTCCTCCAGCTCCCAGTCAACGTCCTCTTTGGCACGGGTGCGTTCCAGCACTTTACGCGCTTCTGCCAGGCGTCCTTTCATCGCATACCAGCGTGGTGTGTCCGGCATAAACATCATGCCAAACCACAGCAGCACTGCAGGAATGGTGGCCACGGCCAGCATCCAGCGCCAGGTTTCATGGCCACCCCACGCGGCGTTAAATCCGGCATTCGAGATATAAGCCAGCATCTGGCCGGAGACAATCATCAGCTCCTGAATCGTCACCAGTTGCCCACGCTTATTCGCTGGTGCGATCTCTGCAATGTAGATCGGCACCGTGGCAGATGCACCACCAACGGCCACCCCTAGCACCAGTCGGAAGAAGATCATCCATTCCACGTTCGGTGCCAGGGCGGTCCCCATTGCGCCGACAGCGAAAATAATCGCCAAAATGATAATGATTTTTTTACGCCCGGCAGAAGCCGCGAAATGCCCGGAAAACAGTGCGCCGAAGGCTGCGCCAAACAGCAGTGAACTGGTGACCAGTCCGGTAGTGAAGGGAGTAAGGTGTAATTCGTCGCCCATAAACAGCAGCGCGCCGGAGATAACGCCGGTGTCATAACCGAAGAGTAATCCGCCGAGAGTGGCAACCAACGCAATGACCTTAACAAAGGGTTCTGTTTTGGTGTTGCTGTTGGGCCCTGATGCCCGGTTAGGTGTTAAAT
>NZ_JBBGYT010000204.1:0-515 GCF_037479575.1 Erwinia sp. MYb416 | reverse complement strand
GATCCATGGCCTGCCTCTGGAAGAGGTGGCGGATGGCAAAGTGTTCCATGCTGGTACCACACTGCAGGACGAACTGGTCGTGACCAATGGCGGCCGCGTTCTCTGCGTTACGGCGTTGGGCGAAGACGTTGCTGCTGCACAGAAACGTGCTTATGAGCTTGCCAAACCGATCTCATGGAAAGGGAGCTTCTGTCGTAACGATATCGGTTACCGCGCGATAGACCGTAAATAACGCATCAAAGCGGATCGTCGATCCGCTTTTAACGATTCAGCATCAAGGCGATCAACGATCGCCTTTTTTTATGCTTAAAATCCCTCTTCTTTAGGTTCTGTCTTACAGAGGTCACTGGCAGATATCAATAGCAGCTGCGTGCCTCCCGGAGCCTCCAGCCAGGCGATACTCACTGGCCCGGACGTGTCTCGCTGCTGACGGGCGATACGACCCAGCTCAGTCTGATCCAGCTCAGGGCGCACGGTTTTCCCCTGACAGGTGGTGATTGTGCCATCCTGTTGCC
>NZ_JBBGYT010000203.1:0-681 GCF_037479575.1 Erwinia sp. MYb416 | reverse complement strand
GAATAACAGATCGTAAAAAAGAAAGTTTTAAAACAGCGAATAGCTTTATTATTCGCGGACGCATTGAAGATAATGAAACGCTAACAAAACGTGGTGAACGTTCGTTAAACTGCGCCCAGCAACGTTATATTGTTTCAGTAAATGGAAAAGCTCACACAATATTTACTCATCGCTGCCGATCTCGTCATTGTCAAAACTGCCAAAGAATAAAGGCTTTTATATGGCAAGAGAAGATGAAAGAAATAATACCAGAACTTACTTTAAACTTTAAAAATGGTAAATATCTTTTCATTACTTTCACTGTGAAAAACCCGAAGATAAAAAACCTTCGTTCTGTCCTTTTATGTATGTCTCGTGCTTACGCTAAGATGTTCCAGCGTAAGGCGTTTCGTTTCGTTGTGGGTGGCATTCGTTCTACTGAAATCACAAGAGGCAAGAGCGGGAGCGACGAGGCTCACCCTCACTTTCATGCGATAATTTGCTTAAAGACTACATACTTTAAAAAAGAGAACTATCTGAGTGCTGACGAGGGGGGGCGGCACTGGGGGGAGTGCTTAGAGGCTGAGTTTAAAAAAGATGGCTTGGTTTATAACGCTGCTGACTATCCTAAAGGTTTTCCGCGTGTGGATATTCGCGTTGCGAAATCGGCGGATGGTAAAACAGAAATCACAAATAAAAATA
>NZ_JBBGYT010000202.1:0-505 GCF_037479575.1 Erwinia sp. MYb416 | reverse complement strand
GTACCACGCCTTTGATTGAAGGGGTTAAAACGGCATATCCTGATGCGAATGTTTATTTGCTAATCAATACTGTCAGCCAGGATGTGGTCAAAAACAATCCGCATATTACACGTACTTTTGTCTACCGTAAGGCCAAGCATGCCTCCGGTAAAGTGGCCATGTTGCGTGTTTACTTCGCCAGATTAAAAATGTTTCTGCAATTAAGGCGCATCCATTTTGATGCTGCGATATTGGCAAATCCGGTTCCCTGTAAATACAGCCTCAGATTGGCGAGAATGGCTGGCGTGCAACATATTATTGGGGCGGATACCGGTAATAAAGCGATCACTATTCCATTTAGAGGTGCTGATTTTTTTGGCGATCATCAGGTAGAACATGCCTTCAGTTATCTGTCAGCTATTACCGATCGTCAGATTAAGATCCCATCAGTGCGTATCTGGCTGACAGACCAGGAGCGCCAGCAAGCAACACAACGGATGAATGAACTGCAACCTGATAAGAAAGT
>NZ_JBBGYT010000201.1:0-503 GCF_037479575.1 Erwinia sp. MYb416 | reverse complement strand
CTCTACAAGACTCTAGTCTGCCAGTTTCGAATGCAGTTCCCAGGTTGAGCCCGGGGATTTCACATCCGACTTGACAGACCGCCTGCGTGCGCTTTACGCCCAGTAATTCCGATTAACGCTTGCACCCTCCGTATTACCGCGGCTGCTGGCACGGAGTTAGCCGGTGCTTCTTCTGCGGGTAACGTCAATCGACGAGGCTATTAACCTCATCGCCTTCCTCCCCACTGAAAGTACTTTACAACCCGAAGGCCTTCTTCATACACGCGGCATGGCTGCATCAGGCTTGCGCCCATTGTGCAATATTCCCCACTGCTGCCTCCCGTAGGAGTCTGGACCGTGTCTCAGTTCCAGTGTGGCTGGTCATCCTCTCAGTCCAGCTAGGGATCGTCGCCTAGGTGAGCCATTACCCCACCTACTAGCTAATCCCACCTGGGCACATCCGATGGTGTGAGGCCCGAAGGTCCCCCACTTTGGTCCGAAGACGTTATGCGGTATTAGCTACC
>NZ_JBBGYT010000200.1:0-574 GCF_037479575.1 Erwinia sp. MYb416 | reverse complement strand
ACACTCAAGGGCGGTAGCGTTGTTAAAGCTATACTTTTGTAAAACAGGAACGATCCACAATGTCTGTTTTTAGAAAAGAAGTCTTAGAAAGAAAGAAAAATAATATTAACGGCGTGATTTTGGATGATTCAGGGAAGAAACAAATGAAGGTTATGCTGGTTTTAATGGTGGTAATTTGCGTGCCATTGTTATTTTTGAGTCAGCATATAATCAGAAAGAACACTGTTGTGGGTAATATCGCGTTGAGCACGCCTATAGATGGAAATGAGGGGTGCTTTGACTTACAACAAAGTAGCGCGAGAAATATAAATATATCACCCGATGAATTCATTGTTGTTTATTTAAATGGAAATAAAGTTTTAACAGGTAAAGTCGTATCAGTAAAATCAAAAAAAGAAATATGCATAAAAATTAACAATAAATATATTGATAATCCGTCAAGCCTGCAAGGGAGAATGACAGCCTTCCTGTGGGAAGATGAGAAGCTTTGGTTGTTTTTATATAATAAATTCAAGGGAAGTACAGGGATATGAATATATTTAAAGTTAAAAATAACGGAGGAGTCAAGTTACAG
>NZ_JBBGYT010000199.1:0-567 GCF_037479575.1 Erwinia sp. MYb416 | reverse complement strand
CTCTTCGACATGCCTTTGATGTCGCGGAAATCGTCGCCTATCGTGCTGGCTGTAGTGCTAGCAGGCTTAGCGGCAGGCGCTTTTTTGCTGCGGCCTGCAGCTGGCGTTTTGTAATTTTTATCATCATGCTTCTTAGTGTCATCATTCAAACCTATTTGCTCTTTAACTGCTTCGAGCCTGGCTTTCGATTCTGGTGTGCTTTGATAGCTATCATCAACGACCATATTAAATAGCTGTGTATTTGTTTCGCTTATCTCGTTGAGTGTTGCTTTTAAGATATGTGCCCCTCCGCCCGTTTTAGCGCTTTCTGGCGCGGTTCCGGCGGTGGGTGCCGCCTTATCAGGCGAGGGTTTTGGTTTTTGATGTTCAGCAGCTCCGAAATACATCGCCTCTTCTTCTTTTGTCAGCTTCACCTGATACAGCATATCGAAACGCTCTTGTCTCTCTGGGTTCCCTGAGCGGCCTCTGTGTATCGTCGGTGCGCGGTCTATGGCTATGGCTTGAGCCTGCTGCTCAATCGTGGGGTTTTCGATAGCATCAAGCTCTGCTTTTTGGTCAGCTAGGGAG
>NZ_JBBGYT010000198.1:747-1066 GCF_037479575.1 Erwinia sp. MYb416 | reverse complement strand
GCCAGCGGCAGGTCCGGCGCAAAGTACAGACGATAAAATGCCACCAGCAGATCGCGGGCCGCCAGCGGCAGGCCTCCCGAGATGGAAACCGGGCCAAACAGATAGCGGTACTGCGGATATTTCGCCAGATACGCGCCAATGCCCATCCACAGATAGTCGAGGCCGCGCTTGCCCCAGTAGGCTGGCTGAATAAAACTGCGCCCCAGTTCAATGCCCTGCATCAGCACCGGGCTCATCTGGTGGTCGTAATGGAACAGGCTGTGGCTGTAGATCCCTTCAAAGCCTTTACGTTCGAACTGTTCGGCAGTGGGAATAAAGC
>NZ_JBBGYT010000198.1:0-611 GCF_037479575.1 Erwinia sp. MYb416 | reverse complement strand
GTCTTCGCCCTGGCGGCGATAGAGGTAAATCATCTTACCGTCGGGCAGTTGCCCCAGCACTTCGCATCCGGCCAGCGCCCGCTTCAGCACCGCGCGATCTTCTGCGCGCGCAATGGCGGCTTCCGTCTGGAACAGCTCGGATTTACCCAGGCCGATACGGTAGAGATGACGGCGGAAACGCGCCGCCAGCTCTTTCGCCGGGGTGTGTCCATCATGCCAGCTGGCATACGGGATGCGCTTGCCGATTTTCAATTTCAGCCGCACGCCACGATTGCCGAACATTTCACGCACCAGCAACAGCATCGACAACGGCTGATAGATTTTTGAGGTGAGATAGAACAGCGCACTGTTGCGGCCGCTGACGTGGATCGGCACCACCGGCGCACGAAAACGGGCGGCGAGGCGCAGGAAGCCGTGGCTCCATTTGCCATCTTTCACGCCCTTGCTGCCAAAGCGGGAGACTTCCCCCGCCGGGAAGAAGATCAGCACGCCCTGGTTTTCCAGCTGCTCCTGCATCTGCCCCACCTGCTGGCGACTGGTGCGGTTGCCCATGTTGTCCACCAGCACCATCAGACTGCTCAGCGAGGACAGGCAGTTCAGCAGACGATTGG
>NZ_JBBGYT010000197.1:0-580 GCF_037479575.1 Erwinia sp. MYb416 | reverse complement strand
TACGCGGCTGATCATTACCGAAAACAGTGATGAACCGCTCGGTGTGGTACACATTATTGACCTGTTAAAGCAGGCTCTGCATGGCAATGACCTGGATTTGCGCGCGCTGATCCGCCAGCCATTAGTTTTCCCTGAGCAGCTTGCCCTGCTGCCCGCGCTGGAACAATTCCGTACTGCCCGTACCCATTTTGCGTTTGTGGTCGACGAGTTTGGTTCGGTTGAAGGCATTGTGACGCTGAGTGATGTGATGGAAACCATCGCCGGGAATCTGCCCAATGAAGGGGAGAAGATCGACCCACGCTACGATATTCAACAGAATGCCGACGGCAGCTGGACGGCAAATGGCCATATGCCACTCGACGATCTGGCCATGCATCTGCCGCTGGTACTGGATGAGAAACGCGAATACCTCACGCTGGCAGGATTACTGATGGAGCATTTGCAGCGCATACCGCAGGAAGGGGAAGAGGTTCAGGTGGGGGATTACCTCTTCCGGACGTTACAGGTTGACAGCCATCGGGTACAAAAGGTGCAAATTATCCCGCAGAATGACACCGTGTAATGTCAGTGAATGTCGGGG
>NZ_JBBGYT010000196.1:0-501 GCF_037479575.1 Erwinia sp. MYb416 | reverse complement strand
GCCCGGGGAAACTGATAATGTGTGCACTGAATTTTAACTCCAGAAAAATGTGTATCGTATTTAATTACCGGGTACTGACAGGAATATTATCATCAACAGTAGTGACTTTTTTATATTCGTAACCGTGGAACAATCTGTAATATTCCATTTCCTGAGCATCAGGATAGTCCCGGGTTGAGAAAAGTTGTCTGTTGTAAAGTGAGATATCCTCAACCGTCATATCATCAGTAATTTCGTGATAACTGGTGAATATTGTTGGTCGATAACGTGCGTTATTGTCGTGTATATATTGAATAGTGCGTTTCAATCCATCAATACTATCCCCGGGTAAGCCCATCATGATGAAACAGTTCAATTCAATATGATGATCCCGACAGAGAGCTGAAACGTCCTCAATCTTTCTCAATGCCATCGTTTTCATTTTTGGCAGATTACTTTCTGCAACCGCAGTTTCAATGGTTTCGACACCTAAACTTATTCTAATGCATTTAGCCTGTGACA
>NZ_JBBGYT010000195.1:0-1257 GCF_037479575.1 Erwinia sp. MYb416 | reverse complement strand
GTTTATTACGGCTTATCATCGGCAGTCAATATCGACAGACTCTCCCCAGTTTCAACGCTTACAGCAGGCGGCACGAGAACATAATATCTACCTTTCCTTTAGTTTTAGTGAGAAAGAGAGTGCAACGCTCTATATTTCTCAGGCGTTAATTGATGATCAGGGTAATACCATTGAGGTCAGACGAAAACTTAAACCGACTTCGGTTGAGCGCTTACTATTTGGTGAAGGCGATGGTAGCGACCTGAAAGTTCACCGCACTGCACTTGGCAATATCGGTGAGCTTTGCTGCGGAGAACATCTTCAGCCACTTAGCTGTTATGCTCTTCATGCACAAAATGAACAAATTCATATCGCGGCCTGGCCTGCTTTCTCGATTAACGGGTTCTATTCGCTAAGTGGGGAGGTGAATACGGCTGTCTCCCAGGGTTATGCTGCGGAAGGGCAATGCTACCTGTTATTCGCCTGTGCGGTGGTATCTGTGCAAGAAGTGGAACACTACTGCGTCAATGACAATATGCGCAAGGTACTGCTACCAGGAGGCGGCTATGCCAGAATTTACGGGCCAGACGGCCGGCTGCTGACGTCACCGCTGGCAAAAGATGAGGAAGGTTTGCTGTTTGCCCACGTTGAACTCTCATCCATAACCATGTGTAAATTCCTTTATGACCCGGCAGGTCACTACTCCAGACCCGATGCGACACGTTTGCTGCTCGACCCTGACTGCCGACGGGCAGTGGTCACGCTGTCAGAGCACCAGGAGGGCGCCGAACCAGCAGAGTGTAGCGATCGGGACGAGATTATACCGGTAGATCGATAACCAGCGCCCGCAATGGCGTTTTTGCCGTCAGCGTCACGCTCTGTTCTTCGTGCAGGAACGCACCGTCACCGCAGGTCAGCGCCTCCTGCTGCTGTGAATGCGCCATAGCCTCAAGGGATCCGTGAATCGATTGCAGGTAGGCGCGGGTGCCGTTCAGCGGCAGGCTATAGCTCTCCCCTGGTTCCAGCACCACCTGATGGATCCACACCTGCTGGCGCAGTTGCAGGCTGCCTGCGCTGCCATCCGGTGAGGCCAGCAGCGTATAACGCTGATGTTCAGACACCGGCATCCGTTGCACTGACGCGTTTTCCCGCTGTGGGCAGGCATCCAGCCACAGTTGCATACGCGTCAGGCTGTGCTCTTTACTGAGATTATGTTCTGAATAGCTCACACCGGGCTGCGTGGCCAGCAATAAGGCTTCCCCGGCCTGCGCCTGCACG
>NZ_JBBGYT010000194.1:0-825 GCF_037479575.1 Erwinia sp. MYb416 | reverse complement strand
CTGCAACAGTATGCGGCGGCCCGTGCGCGTCAGGTGCTGCGCCGTATCCCGCAGGGCAGCTACGAATTTGAAGACTATCTGGATGATGCGGCTGGCAGCGGCCTGCCGGTGCGGCTGGCGCTGAAAGCCACCTTTGACGATGGCAATGTGCATCTGGATTTCAGCGGCAGCGATGCTCAGGTGGCTGTGGCGCTGAATATCCCGAGCCACGGCGATCCCCATGCCTGGCTGACGCTGCGCATTCTGGCGCTGGTCTGCACGCTGGATAAAACCGTGCCACTGAATGCCGGTCTGCTGCAACCTGTTACCCTGTTTGCCCCGGTTGGTTCGCTGGTCAATCCTCAATTCCCGGCCGCCGTTGGCGTGCGCCATGCCACGGCCGTGCGCGTCAACGACTTACTGAACGGTTTGCTGGGGCAGGCGCTGCCTGAAGTGATGCCAGCGGCCAGCGGCGGCACCATTATTCCGCTGGTAGTGGCAGAAACGGCCCGCCACGGCAAAGAGCAGAATGTACAGGTGATTGAACCGATGGTCGGCGGCGGTGGCGGCCGTTTTGGCCGTGACGGCATCGACGGGCGTGACAACAGCATCTCTAACCTGGCGAACAACCCGGTGGAGATGGTCGAAGCCGAAACCTCAATCGAAATCGTGCAGTATGCCCTGCGCGCAGAGTCTGCCGGAGCCGGGCAGTGGCGCGGTGGTATGGGCCAGCAAATCCGTATTCGCATTTTGCACGATGACACCACGCTGCTGGCGCGCGGCATGGAGCGGATGGTGTTCCAGCCCTGGGGCGTTAACGGCGGTCTGCCGGGGCAACCCACGCGT
>NZ_JBBGYT010000193.1:726-2965 GCF_037479575.1 Erwinia sp. MYb416 | reverse complement strand
CCGCTGAACAGTGCCAGCAGGCGCTGCGCACTTTTTTGCAACGCCTGCGGCAGGCCAATATGATCGACGAGGGTACAGAACGGCCTGCTGTAGCGAAAGTGGCCGGGCGTATTCCTTTGCCCAATCCGGATGCGGCCGCGCGCCGGATTGCCAGCCTGCTGCAGCCGGTTCCGCGCTGGCTGGGATGCAGCTTGCTGTTGGCGGCGGCGGCGCTGGCTTTATGGCAGGCAGTGGCCAGCCTGCCGACGCTAAACCTTTGGCTAATGCAGGGAGAATGGCTTGGCAGCCAGCTGTTTGTCATGGTTGTTGGCATACCGCTGTGGTTATTGCTGCATGAGATGGGGCATGCCGTGGCCTGCCGCCTTTACGGCTGTCCGGTTCTTGGGGCCGGATTGCAGTTTCGCGGCTGGTGGCTGCCTTCCGCTTTTGTTAACACCAGCGCGATTGCACTGTATCCGCAGCGCGGAATACAGGTTGCGGTGGCACTGGCCGGGCCGTTAGTGGATCTTTTATGCCTGGGCACATTGGCTGCCTTGAGCGAAACCGCCGTGGCCGCCACGGTACACCCTTTGCAGCTGCTGGTGCTTATCGGGTTATTGTTCAACCTTACGCCTTTCCGGCTTTCCGATATGAACCGGGCGTTTCAGGCGTTCGCACAGCGAGACGCGAGTGGAAAAAACCTCAGCTGGTCTGCCGCCGGAAGGCACTTATTTCTCAGCTACTGTCTGCTTTACGGCATGGTAATGGCCGGGCTGATGGCCTGGATTTGCATGGTTGTCTGGCAGCGCATAGCTAACTGGCTGACCGCAGGAGCAGGGTTATGATGCTTTTATCTCAGCCAGGTCTGCGGGTCGCGCCGTTTATTTTGCTGCGTATCGCGGGCTTGCCGACACACTATGTCAGCAAATTACCTGATGGCCTGCTGGCCGTTATTCGTCAACAGCAGCAACTGGAGTCGGGCTGGCACCAACTCAGGCAAACCCTGATCGAGAGCCTGCATGCGCATGTCGCACAGCCTGCTGCAGACAGTGTTCGTAACGAACTTATTCGCTATCGTCGTCATCTCTATAACGGCCGCCCTTTTCTGCTTTCTGAGGAAGTGAGCGCCTGGCTGGCGCATTACGATGACTCTACGCTGGCGCAACTTGCCGAATGGCAGAGGCTGAGCGAAGAGCGACGGCAGCTGAAGGCGACCTTCAGCCAATGCTGGCAGCAGGTCAGCGACCGTACCCGCGAAGTATTATCCAGGGCAGCCGACGAACCGGTGATGCGCCGTGCACTCAGTCTCGCTTCACCCCGTCTGCTGACCGATCTGGCGCAAAACTGGCAGGCGTGGCCTGCTAAAAGGCGGCGGCGGGTAGAGCGCACGCTATTTGCTTATATGACCCGCGCTGCGGGTAAAGTCAGCCCTTTCAGCACATTTGCTTCTTTTATCCTGCTTCCACTTGCTAATGGCGCCGCCAGTGCCAGCCTGCAGACTGCGAACTGGCAGGTTACAACGACTACCCATCTGAATCGGTCGATCGCGCTGGCGCTGCGCGAAGCTTTGTATGCCCAACACCTGCTGGCAGAGCGTGACCTGCCGCTGAGCCTTAATCCGTCGCTACAGCGGATTTCTGCCAGCCAGTTGCGCGGGGATTTTTATCGCTACGAAAAACGGCGCGGTCTGTTATGGAACGAAGAGCAGCAGTTTGCGCTGAGCCTGGATCCGCAGGAAGTGGATGCCATCCTGACGGCCCGGAGCGCACAGCGCTGGAGTGAATGGTGGCAGCATTTTGTCGCAGCAGGCATTGCGCCACAGTCGGCGGAACGGCTGTTGCGAAAGCTGGTGCGTAAAGACGTATTGCGCCCGCAACTACAATGGAGCGCGCATCATCCTGCGCCAATAGCCGCTGTGCTTGCGTCGCTACCGGCAGAACTGACCAGCGAGTCGTTACGTCGCCTGGGCGAGCTACCGCTCCAACTGCGTGAGGCGAAAAATCCGGAGCGCGTCGCGCTTTTGGCGCAGGCGCAGCAGACGCTGAGCGAGAGCTGGCAGAGGCTTACCAGCCATCAGATGCCGGAAATTCGTAACCTTGTGTATGAAGATGCCTGGAGCGAGGGAATCGACATGACGCTGCCGGATACCTTCGTGTCTGACGTGCTGGCCCGGGTAGCCAGAGTGGTGGCGAAGCGCGCCAGCCTGTCGCTGGAATATCTCTGGTTACGGCAGGCTTTTCTGCAACGCTATGGTGAGGGC
>NZ_JBBGYT010000193.1:0-633 GCF_037479575.1 Erwinia sp. MYb416 | reverse complement strand
GCTTTATTCTGTTCAGCCAGCAGCTACTTGCGCAGCCCGCCGCCGCTGTTGCCCGTCTGGATTACCGGGGCATCGATCCAGCGGCCTTGCGCTTGCCGGTGACGCTGTTTCTGCAGATGGAGGCCAGCGAGGTCGGGCAGTTGCACCAGCGCCACGGCAAGGTAGTGATTAATAATGCTTATTCCCGTATCGGCTGGCAGCTGGCGCGCACCACGCTAACCGACGATGGCGGCGCCGATGCACGATGCAGACAGCTGAAGCTGTGGCTGCAGCAGTTCGCCGCGCCAGCTTTGCCGTTAACGTTCAGTATCAGCGGCGAATCCAGTAATTTGCAGGCTCAGGCGCGGCTGGCGCACCATCACCTGTGTCTGGACGAGCCGCAGCAGGTGGCAGGCGATCTTGTTCTTGCTCAGCTCCGTTTGTGCCACGACGCCGCAAGCGGGTTATTGCATTTTATGGACAGACAAGGGCAGGCGTTGCAACCCTGCTATCTGGGAGCCGCCACGCCGATGATTGCCTGGGGCACAAAATACCTGCTTACCGTGCTGGCTGAACCCGTGCAGATAGGTCGTCCTGCCTACAGCCAGATGATGGCGGACGAGCACGATGACGATTTTCGCCATGCGCCGAGAC
>NZ_JBBGYT010000192.1:491-1051 GCF_037479575.1 Erwinia sp. MYb416 | reverse complement strand
GTCGGTGGCCCGCCAGGCGCTGGAGGTGTATGCGCAGTGGGGCAGTGAGGCGGTGCTCGCCAATCAAAACCAGCAGGTGACCCCGGCACTGGAGAAGGTGATTGAGGCCAATATCGTACTTGCCGGGCTGGCCAACAGTGTGCATGACGACCTGCCCACACCCGGAGTGGCGCATGAGATCCACAACCGCCTGACCCACGAACCGGAGCTGCACGATCTGCTGCACGGTGAGAAAGTGGGGTACTGCCTGCTGATCCAGTCACTGCTTGAGCGCGGGCAACAGCCTGATGAGCACCTGGTGAGCTTATTGCGCCAGTACGACAGCCCGCTGACGCTGAGCGCGCTGACGGGCGATGTCGCGGCGCGTTTCCGCCAGATTGCCCGTGAGATTCATTTCCCCGCCGTCAGCCTCACCCTCCTGCCGTTTACAATTACGGTGGAGAAACTGGAGCAGGCATTGGTGGCGACGATAGCGGCGACGTGAATGAATTAAAAACAGTCGGCCAGGATTGAGTATAGAAATCAAACGTATTATTCTGCCCCTGCCAATGGAATCTTTC
>NZ_JBBGYT010000192.1:0-424 GCF_037479575.1 Erwinia sp. MYb416 | reverse complement strand
GGACGAAATGAAATATCTAATCGCGTTAATCATCTGTTGCCTGAGCGTGTTAACGGCATCAGCGCAGCAGGAAACTGCCGAAAAACCTGAACCGGTATCGACCGTAAAACCCGCCTACCCGGCAAGGGCATTTGCTCACCGTGTTAATGGTCATGTCGTTGTTTCCTATGATGTGAATAACGACGGTGATGTGATCAATGCGCGAGTGGCATCCTCAGAACCTGCGGGAATATTTGATGAGGAAGCGTTAGGAGCCATCAGGAAGTGGAAATTTACCCCGCATAAACCCTGGCAGGGATTAACGAAGGACTTTGTCTTTAGCATTAATACGAAATCATCGGTTGAATAGCGTGTTATCTTTCATCCCGGCCTGAGGGCCGGGATTATCATTTATTAGTGAAGAAGATGTCGGCGTTTTATATCC
>NZ_JBBGYT010000191.1:0-534 GCF_037479575.1 Erwinia sp. MYb416 | reverse complement strand
CATTTGGCCTGACTTTATCATTTCATGAATTAAATTCATAAAGGCTAGCGAATTATAGCGTCTAATCCGATAAGTCGACTTACGTTAGGCTATTCCTTGAGCCATTCTTTGGGGGAAAACAGATGCATCCTTTCAGGCACCTTTACATGAGGACTCACTAATGCAGAAACGTATTCTTGGCCAGTCAGGGCTGGAAGTCTCCGCACTCGGGCTGGGCTGTATGGGGCTGAGCTTCGGCTACGGCCCGGCAACGGATACCCGCCAGGCGGTGGAGCTGATCCGCGCCGCCGTTGAGCAGGGTGTGACCTTCTTCGACACGGCAGAAGTGTATGGCCCGTATCTCAATGAAGACGTGGTCGGCGAAGCGTTGAGGCCCTTCCGCGACCGGGTAGTGATCGCCACCAAATTCGGCTTCACGTTTGGTGATGACAATAAACAGCAGATCTTAAACAGCCGTCCTGAGCACATTCGTGCAGCGGTAGAAGGCTCGCTGTGCCGACTGAATACCGACGTTATCGACCTGCTTTATCAGCA
>NZ_JBBGYT010000190.1:0-1787 GCF_037479575.1 Erwinia sp. MYb416 | reverse complement strand
CCATGTGGCGGTGGCATCCGGGCCAATGGCCGAAGCGGTCACCAACTCCACCCAGCATCTCAGCGACGACGACCTGAAAGCCATCGCGGTTTACATCAAGTCACAGCCGGGCTCTGATCGCCAGAAACCCGCGCCGCTCTCCGCTGACAGTGAACAGATGCGTATGGGAGCGAATGTCTATTCTGCCAACTGTACTGCCTGCCACAACAGCGACGGCAAAGGTATTCCTCATCTGGCGGCCAGCCTGGCGGATAATCCGGCACTGATGGCACCGGATGCTTCTTCGCTGATCACTACCGTATTGCAGGGAGGACGGGGCGCGGTGACACACGGTAACCCGACCAGTGGGGCGATGCCGCCGTTTGCCTGGAAACTGTCAGACAAACAGGTAGCCGCCACAATGACCTATATTCGCAACAGCTGGGGCAATGCGGCTCCCGCCGTAACGGAGCAGGACGTGGCAGAGAAACGCGCGTTGCTGAAACAGCCGGAACAATTCCCGGCGAATCCGTAAACAGCAGTCTCAACAGGGGACAATCGGAAAAAGGATTGCCCCCTGATTGAAGAGAGAAAATGCCCCATTCCCACACTGACTTCTCGTCCCCAATTTAGTTCCCTTCACGATGAATAAATATTTACATCCCATACTCAAATAATTATAGTTCTCATTTGCTTTACCATTACAGGCACTAATCTGCCTGATTGCCGTATCAGTGGACCTCGCCGCTACTTCATGGATAAGTCAGAGTACTCATACCGCCTAAGGATAACCGGTAGATATTTTCGTGCCCGGTGCAGGTATTGACTCAACATCAGCAACTTATTCCAGGAATGACCGTGCCAATGTCTCGCTCTGAATCCCGTAAGCAGCCTCACTCAGCGCCATTATCTGCATCTCGTATTTTCACCCCATCTGTTGCCGCACTGTTGGTAATGTCGGCATTGCAACCGGCCTTTGCCGCCGACAGCGCCAAAACCGATACGCTGACCGTTGAAGCGAATGTTGATGCAACTACACAGCAGGCCGTCACCGACTACAGCGTTCCGGTGACGTCTGCGGGCACTAAGATGCCGCTGACACTGCGTGATATCCCGCAGTCTGTTTCTATCGTCAGTAAGCAGCGTATGCAGGATCAGGGGTTACAAACCGTTGGCGAGGTACTGAACAATACCGTCGGCGTTTCCGCCTCCAATATTGACTCAGATCGTTCAAATTATTATTCACGCGGCTTCATGATTAATAACTACCTGACTGACGGCATCCCGACCGTTGTCGACAATCAATGGGACCTGGGTGATACCGCCGCTGATACCGCTATCTATGATCGCATCGAAGTCATTCGTGGTGCTAACAGCCTGAGCACTGGCTCCGGCAACCCGTCTGCTTCAGTGAATATGGTGCGCAAACACGCCGACAGTAACGTGCTGACCGGTAACTTCTCTGCAGAAACCGGCAGCTGGGACAAACAGCGCTATACCGGTGATATCAGCACGCCGCTGAATGAATCGGGCACCGTTCGTGGCCGCGCTATCGGCGGTTATCAGGATAACGACAAATGGATCGATCGCTATAACGCGCGCAAAAAATTCCTCACCTTGGTGATGGATGCGGACCTGACTGATTCCACCACGCTCTCCTTCGGCTGGGATTATCAGCAGAGCCATACCAATGATCCAAGCTGGGGCGGTCTGCCAACCTTCAATAGTGATGGTAGCCGCACCGATTTTGATCGTAGCTTTAACACCGCATCCGACTGGACTTACAGCGATAAAGAGTCCAATAAAGT
>NZ_JBBGYT010000189.1:0-1346 GCF_037479575.1 Erwinia sp. MYb416 | reverse complement strand
GCTTTGCACTGGCACCGGGGAATCTCTGGAGTGAGTGCGGGCGCGGTACGAATGCCATCGGCACCGCACTGGCGATTGATGACTGTTGTGAAATCGACGGCCAGCAGCATTTTCTGACCAGCAACCAGGGGCTGTATTGCGCGGCGATCCCGCTGCAAAGCCCTGGCGGACAGATTGCCGGGGTACTGGATATCTCCGGCCCGGCGCACTTTGCGCATCCGCACACCCTGGCGTGGATCAAAGACGCCGCGAAGCAAATCGAGTATCTGTGGGTCAAGCAGAGCCTGCACCCCGATCAGTGGCTGATGAGTCTGCACCGCCAGGTTCAGGGCATTGACCGCGTGGAAGAGCTGCTGCTGGTGTTCTCTGACAATATTCTGATGGCCGCCAACCGCGTGGCGATGCGTGAACTGGAACTGGGCGCGGAACAGTTGGGTTGCCTGACCTTCCAGCAGTTGTTCCCACAGCTGGCACAACAGGCCAATCAGGTGCCACAGCCGCTCACCACCCGCAGCCAGCAGCACTATTTTTTCCGACTGCGTGCCCCGGCCCGCACACATTTTGCCTCGGTCGCGCTGACGCCATCCACGCTGCCCTTTTCGCTGCGTGATGGCGGCGAGAAGATGGTGCGGCTGATCAATGCGGGGGTGTCGCTATGTCTGCAGGGTGAAACCGGTAGCGGTAAGGAGTATGTCAGCCGGGCGCTGCATCAGCAGAGCCGCTGGCATCAGGGGAAGTTTGTCGCCATCAACTGTGCCGCCATCCCGGAATCGCTGATCGAATCAGAGCTGTTTGGCTATCAGTCCGGTGCCTTTACCGGGGCCAGTAAGAGTGGCTATATCGGGAAAATTCGTGAAGCTGACGGCGGCGTGCTGTTCCTTGATGAAATTGGCGATATGCCGCTGGCGCTGCAAACCCGTCTGCTGCGCGTGTTGCAGGAGAAAGAAGTGGCCCCGCTCGGCTCCAGCCGCAGCTGGCCGGTGAGTTTTGCGGTGATCTGCGCGACCCACCGTAATCTGCCGCAGTTAGTGGCTGAGGGCGCGTTCCGTGAGGATCTGCTTTACCGCCTGCAGGAGTTCTCTCTGACGCTGCCACCGTTGCGCGACTGGGCAGAACTGCCTGCCTTTATTCGCCAGCTCTGGCAGGAACTGGGGGGTGAGCAGCGTGGTATTGAGATGACGCCACTGCTGCTGGGTACCCTGGCGCAACAGCCGTGGCCGGGTAACGTGCGCCAGTTACGCAGCGTACTGAAAGTGCTGCTGGCGCTGGCCGATGATAACGACGTGCTGGATTGCGACAGCCTGCCTGCGGAGTATCAGCTGGCGGTGAGTGAACCGCTGCCTGCA
>NZ_JBBGYT010000188.1:0-1073 GCF_037479575.1 Erwinia sp. MYb416 | reverse complement strand
ATCCTACACATCAAGGCTCAATGTTCAGTGTCAAGCTGTAGTAAAGGTTCACGGGGTCTTTCCGTCTTGCCGCGGGTACACTGCATCTTCACAGCGAGTTCAATTTCACTGAGTCTCGGGTGGAGACAGCCTGGCCATCATTACGCCATTCGTGCAGGTCGGAACTTACCCGACAAGGAATTTCGCTACCTTAGGACCGTTATAGTTACGGCCGCCGTTTACCGGGGCTTCGATCAAGAGCTTCTCCTTGCGGATAACCCCATCAATTAACCTTCCGGCACCGGGCAGGCGTCACACCGTATACGTCCACTTTCGTGTTTGCACAGTGCTGTGTTTTTAATAAACAGTTGCAGCCAGCTGGTATCTTCGACTGCCTTCGGCTCCACCCGCGAGGGGTTTCACCTACCGACAGCGTGCCTTCTCCCGAAGTTACGGCACCATTTTGCCTAGTTCCTTCACCCGAGTTCTCTCAAGCGCCTTGGTATTCTCTACCTGACCACCTGTGTCGGTTTGGGGTACGATTCAGTGTTACCTGATGCTTAGAGGCTTTTCCTGGAAGCAGGGCATTTGTTACTTCAGCACCGTAGTGCCTCGTCATCACGCCTCAGCCTTAAAGAGTTCCGGATTTGCCTGGAACTCAAGCCTACACGCTTAAACCGGGACAACCGTCGCCCGGCTAACATAGCCTTCTCCGTCCCCCCTTCGCAGTAACACCGAGTACAGGAATATTAACCTGTTTCCCATCGACTACGCCTTTCGGCCTCGCCTTAGGGGTCGACTCACCCTGCCCCGATTAACGTTGGACAGGAACCCTTGGTCTTCCGGCGAGCGGGCTTTTCACCCGCTTTATCGTTACTTATGTCAGCATTCGCACTTCTGATACCTCCAGCAGACCTCACAGTCCACCTTCGACGGCTTACAGAACGCTCCCCTACCCAACAATACTTACGTATCGCTGCCGCAGCTTCGGTGCATGGTTTAGCCCCGTTACATCTTCCGCGCAGGCCGACTCGACCAGTGAGCTATTACGCTTTCTTTAAATGATGGCTGCTTCTAAGCCAACATCCTGGCTG
>NZ_JBBGYT010000187.1:0-666 GCF_037479575.1 Erwinia sp. MYb416 | reverse complement strand
CCTCTGGCTTTAGCAGTCCATGAGACATTCATCTTATCTTGCCGCTGTTTTCAGTTGTCTAACAAAGCTCGTCATCTCTTCGATGCTAAACGTGTTCCCTGCGTCTACGTCTGCGAGTCCTTTCAGGATGGCTTCGCGGCGGCGGTCGTGATTGTGTATGAAGCTGTCCAGAGCCTCTCTGATGATGTAGCTCTTTGAGCGATCTTCTTCTTCTGCGATCGCATCAACTTTGCGAACGAGTGCGCGGGGGACTTCTGCGCTGATTGTCTGTTTTGTGATGGCAGCCATGATTGGTTTCCTCAGAGCTATTAGGAGTTATTAAGTAGTTTAGCACTGCGCAAATGGGATGACACCTGAGAAAAGGACGGTTTTTTGCGTCCTTTTTGGGATGACGCAGATCAAACTTTTTAGATAAGCGGTCGAATTGGGACAGCACTACAAAAACAGCCACTTTTTAATAAGCTTTATGGGATGGTTGTAGTAAAAATCTATTGAAACTGCTGGCCTTATGGGATGGCGCTGCACTTTTGGTGATTTTGTGGTCTTTGGATGGGTGGGCGAGGTGTTCGACTTGTAGTCAAAGTGAAGGCTAAGTGATTGACAGAAATAAAAAACCCCTTAGATTAGTAGTTGCGACGCTACAAAAATAAGGGGTTATTTATATGC
>NZ_JBBGYT010000186.1:0-673 GCF_037479575.1 Erwinia sp. MYb416 | reverse complement strand
CGCTACACTAAAGCCATCTGAACTTTACGGATGGCATCATGACGGCGGTAACTCTTTCTCTTGTTCAGGCGCGCCAGCTTCAGCTGGCGGCTCAGGGCTTGCTGCGCCCACCTTCACATAAAGCCCGATTTGACGATTTACTGTCGGCGGTACGCCGAATGTCACTACTGCAAATCGACACCATCCACGTGGTGGCGCGTAGCCCTTATCTTGTGCTATTCAGCCGTCTCGGGGAGTATCCTCATGTCTGGCTTGAGCAGGCGCTGGCACAGCGAAACCTGTTTGAATACTGGGCGCATGAAGCCTGCTTTATTCCCATTGAGGATTATCCCCTGCTGCGTCACCGCATGCTGAATCCCTCAGCATTAGGCTGGAAGTACAGCCAGGCATGGATGGATGAGCATCAGCAGGATATCGCCAGTTTGCTGGCGCATATTCGTGAAAATGGCGCGGTTCGTTCGGCTGACTTTACGGCTCCGGCGGGGCAGAAGCCTGGCTGGTGGGCGTGGAAACCTCATAAGCGCCACCTGGAAAATCTGTTTACCTCCGGTGAGCTGATGGTCAGCGAACGTCGTCAGTTCCAGCGCGTTTATGACCTGCGTCAGCGTGTGATGCCCGATTGGGATGATGCGCAGCATGCACTCACCGAAGCGGAAGCTGTACAGCGTATGCT
>NZ_JBBGYT010000185.1:3296-3603 GCF_037479575.1 Erwinia sp. MYb416 | reverse complement strand
GTGATACACCGCTGGATAGTGCGCAACTCGACAGCTATACGCTGGTGCAGGTCAAAGTGCTGGCGCAACAGAGTGCGGAACTGGATGCCCTGAGCGCTTTGGGGTTTCGCCTGGTGGAAGGGGAGGCAGATTGCGTGCTGGGCATCACCCCTGTTGAACGCCCGACGGGCATTCGTATTGCCCGCGCTGAGCATATCCCCGCGCTGCGCCAGGTGGCTGAAGAAGCGTTCATCTACAGCCGTTTTCGCGCGCCCTGGTATGCGCCGGGCGACAGCGGGCGTTTTTATGCGCAGTGGGTGGAAAATGC
>NZ_JBBGYT010000185.1:0-3231 GCF_037479575.1 Erwinia sp. MYb416 | reverse complement strand
GCCTGCTGGCGGTGGATGAGCAGGGTGCGATGCAGGGTTTTGTATCGCTGCGTGAGCTGGAAGACGGCACGGCGCGCATTGGCCTGCTGGCTGTGTTACCTGCTGCGCAGGGGCTGGGCATTGGCCAGCGGCTGATGAATGCAGCTAATGACTGGTGCCGCGCGCGTCGACTGACACGGCTTCATGTCGCAACGCAACTGGGCAATGTTGCCGCGTTGCGACTCTATCTTCGCTGCGGTGGCGTGATTGAACGCACCGCCTACTGGTTATACAGGGAAACGCCATGATTCCGTTTAATGCGCCACCGGTGGTGGGAACTGAACTTGAATATATGCAGTCGGCAATGGGCAGCGGCAAACTCTGCGGCGACGGCGGTTTTACCCGTCGCTGCCAGCAGTGGATGGAGCAGCGCTTCGGCAGCCGCAAAGTCCTGCTGACCCCCTCCTGCACCGCATCGCTGGAGATGGCGGCCATCCTGATCGACATTCAACCCGGTGATGAAGTGATCATGCCGAGCTACACGTTTGTCTCTACGGCCAACGCCTTCGTGCTGCGCGGTGCAACGATTGTGTTTGTCGATGTGCGCCCGGATACCATGAACATCGATGAGCGCCTGATAGAAGCAGCGATCACCGACAAAACCAAAGCCATCGTGCCGGTACATTACGCGGGCGTTGCCTGCGAGATGGACACCATTATGGCGCTGGCGAAAAAGCACCAGCTATGGGTAGTGGAAGATGCCGCACAGGGCGTGATGTCGACGTACAAAGGTCGGGCGCTGGGCAGCATTGGCCATATCGGCTGCTTCAGCTTCCACGAAACTAAAAACTATACCGCGGGTGGTGAAGGCGGTGCGACGCTGGTCAACGACGCGTCCCTGGTCGAGCGTGCTGAAATCATTCGTGAAAAAGGGACCAACCGCAGCCAGTTTTTCCGCGGCCAGGTGGATAAATACACCTGGCGTGATATTGGCTCCAGCTACCTGATGGCGGATTTGCAGGCCGCGTATCTCTGGGCGCAGCTGGAGGCAGCGGAACGCATTAACCAGCAACGTTTGCGCCTGTGGCAGACTTACTACGATGCATTGCAGCCGCTGGTCGCACGTGGGCGCATTGAGCTGGCCAGCATACCGGCCGACTGTGAACACAATGCCCATATGTTTTATCTGAAGCTGCGCGACCATAATGACCGCAGCGCGCTGATTGCATGGCTGAAAGAGGCCGAAATCATGGCGGTGTTCCACTATATTCCGCTGCACAGCTCACCCGCGGGGCAGCGCTTTGGCCGCTTCCACGGTGAAGACCATTTCACCCAGACAGAGAGCGATCGCCTGCTGCGTTTGCCGCTGTTCTTTAACCTTTCTGATAATAATCAGAAAACGGTGATCAACTCCTTACTGAGCTATTTCTCCTGATATGTCACTGGCAAAAGCGTCAGTGTGGACGGCCGCCTCCACGCTGGTAAAAATTGTCGCCGGTTTGCTGGTGGTGAAAATGCTGGCGGTCTCTTACGGGCCGGCTGGCGTCGGTCAGGCGGGGAATTTTCGTCAATTGATTACCGTGCTCGGCGTACTGGCCGGAGCCGGCATTTTTAACGGCGTCACAAAGTATGTGGCGCAGTATCAGCAGCAGCCTGAACAGCTGCGTGCCGTTACCGGCACCGCGTCGTCAATGGTGCTGGGATTCTCATTGCTGCTGGCGCTGGTGTTCCTGCTGTTCGCTGCACCCATCAGTCATGCACTGTTTGGCCATGACCGCTATCAGCAGGTGATCCGTATCGTCGCCTTCCTGCAAATGGGCATCGCCTGGGCTAATCTGGCGCTGGCGATCATGAAAGGCTTTCGTGATGCGGCAGGCAATGCATGGTCGCTGATTATCGGTAGCCTGACCGGCGTTGCTGCGTGGTTTGTCTGCTACAAGCTGGGGGGTTACAGCGGTGCACTGATCGGGCTGGCGATGGTGCCTGCACTGGTGGTGGTGCCGGCAGTGGTTTTGCTGGTGCGTCGTGAGCATCTGCCGATGCGTTATCTGCTACCCGCCTGGCAGCCGGAGTTTGTTGCCCTGCTGGGTAAGTTTACGCTGATGGCGCTGATCACCGCTGTGACGTTGCCCGTGGCGTGGATGATGATGCGTAACCTGCTGGCACAACATGCGGGATGGGAACAGGTTGGGTTGTGGCAGGGCGTCAGCAGTATCTCTGATGCCTACCTGCAATTTATCACGGCGTCTTTCAGCGTGTATCTGCTGCCCACCTTGTCACGCCTGCAGCACAAGGCTGAGATTTCACGTGAAATTCTGAAGGCGCTGCGCTTCGTGCTGCCAGTGGTTGCCGCCGTGAGTTTAACCGTCTGGTTGCTGCGTGATGTGGCTATCTGGCTGCTGTTCTCCCGTGAGTTTGCGGCCATGCGCGATCTGTTTGTCTGGCAGTTGACGGGCGATGTACTCAAAGTGGGTTGCTACGTTTTTGGCTATCTGGTCATCGCGAAGGCATCGCTGCGTTTTTATGTGCTGACGGAAGTGAGCCAGTTTATCTTGCTCACCGGCTTTTCCCGCTGGCTGATCCCGCTGCATGGTGCAGCCGGTGCGGCTCAGGCGTATATGGCGACCTATATCGCTTATTTTGCACTCTGTGCAGGCATTTTTATTATTTACCGTAGACGAGTATGACCAGAGTAATTCACCTTTTAGGCTCAGACATCCCACATCATAACCAGACGGTGTTGAGCTTCTTTGATCAACAGCTGCATGACGTGGTGCCCGTGACAGCGCCACGCGAGTTCTGGCTGGTGAGCGCACAGCCTGAGATGGCGCAGTCCTTTACGCGGCTGAATATCCGTGTTTTTGCAAATAAAGCGGCGCTCGCCGCTGCTGTGATTGCCACTGGACGCCGTGAGCGTGACACGCGCTTTTTCTGCCACGGTCAGTTCAATCCCCGTTTGTGGCTGGCGTTGTTGTCCGGCCAGCTTAAGCGCTCACAGATCTATTGGCATATCTGGGGGGCAGACCTGTATGAAGATTCCACCCGCCTGAAATTCAGGCTGTTCTATCTGCTACGGCGTCAGGCACAAAAACGAGTGGCGCAGGTGTTTGCCACCCGAGGTGATATTAATCACTTTCATCAGCGGCACCCGAAAGTTCCGGCTTCTTTACTCTATTTCCCGACACGGCTGGCACAGAATGTGCAAAGCAGTGATGAGCCTCAGGGGCAGCTGACCCTTCTGCTCGGTAACTC
>NZ_JBBGYT010000184.1:0-639 GCF_037479575.1 Erwinia sp. MYb416 | reverse complement strand
TGTCTGTATTATTGATGGGATCCCTGTTGAAAAGAACGAAATTCGCACCCTGAATTTAGGTTCAGAAATACAAATTGGCCATTATAATATTCAGGCAGTGGTCAGTGAGAGCACAACTTCTCTTGAAGATATGTTCTATACACTGAATGGTTATGAAACAGATAGAAGTAACACCCACACTCCTGAAATAGAAGATATTTTACCAAACGGTGCACATTATATTGCCGATCTAAATTACTCAAATGAGATGGTCTCGGAAAGAGTCATTGAGAATGATGCAATTAAACCGCTGGAAACTGAATATAAGAAATTCCTGATTTGGGGACACATCAACAACAACCTCTATAATAAGGACGGAAAAAAATCTCATTACGTTATTAATGATGACGGTTTCTTTGATGCTACTCGATCAGAGATGCAATCGAAAACCATCATGGAATGTATTCTGGATGCACCTTCATTGATTGATAAAGTCTGGGATGAGCTTGAAGTTGCTAACCTGCAGGATGATGTTCTGTATGAAGAAGAAAAATATGAAATATTAATGCTACTGGCGCCGGAAAAATTCACGGCAAAAGAGAAAAAAGTTATACCTGAACTTGCTTTCCAGGATCTTTATAAGATTGGACTGGACAGCCA
>NZ_JBBGYT010000183.1:0-574 GCF_037479575.1 Erwinia sp. MYb416 | reverse complement strand
GGCAGCGTGGATAACCTCTTTCCTCCCTCATGGTGTGGGGCGCGTGCGCAGCCCCGTGACGCAACAGTGAAGATAAAATGATGACGATAAAAAAAAGCTGGTTTACCGCGCTGTTGCTCGGGGTGATGCCACTGAGTCAGGCAGCCGATACTGCAACGCCACAGGCGCCTCTGATAACACCGTTGCCTGCTGCACCGCTGCGTGAATCGGTGCTCAACTTTGGAAAAATCGCGCCACCGCCCGGTGCTTTTTCCCTGCGCGGCACCCATCCCGAGGGGCAGATCGAATTCGGCGTACGCAGCGATGAGGTGGCGACTAAGGCGCTGCTGATGCTCAGTTTCCGCCCGTCGCCCGCCCTGCTCCCGACGCTGTCACACCTGAAAATCTACCTGAATGACGAAATGGTCGGACTGGTGACACTGACGGCTGAACAGCTGGGAAAAGAGAACCAGGTGGAGGTGCCGATTGACCCGCGTTTTATTGGTGACTTCAACCGCATCCGTTTTGAACTGGTGGGACATTACACCAATGTCTGCGAAAATCCGGCGTACAGTTCGATTTGGCTGGATATCGG
>NZ_JBBGYT010000182.1:0-530 GCF_037479575.1 Erwinia sp. MYb416 | reverse complement strand
ATTTTCCGTTTGTTCATACAGATGGCGATCATGACTGCGTACAAAGCAGACGCAGCCGCTGCATAAAGGCTGTGACTGGCCGTTAAAAACATGAATACCTGCACCCTGTTCAACAATGACAATTTCATGAAAATCATCATGATAATGCTCCGGGAACACCCCTTGTGGCGCACGGGGTTCAATGGCAACCGGGAAATGCCCTGTCGGGAAGAAATCAGCGCTGTGTAACACGGTCATGATCGTTTCCTCTTTAACATATCAGCAACAGAGTCTACGCAGCGTGATGGCAGTCCACCTTGAATTTTTGACAGCGAAAGCGACTATCCCGGTGATATTTTTAAGAAAGTGGGGGAAAGAGTGAGAAATGAGGGCAGGGTCACATCCCGTGATTCTGCGTGCCAGTAATCAAATTGTGATCTTCTTCACGTTCATCTTTGCCAGGCTGCCAGCGGTCAGATCCGGCTGGCAGTAGCGAGAAGGTGGCAAAATCAGGCTCTTTTACACTGGTGACATTGAATCATCAGGAAGCG
>NZ_JBBGYT010000181.1:0-897 GCF_037479575.1 Erwinia sp. MYb416 | reverse complement strand
CTGATCAGCAGCATCAGCTTCCACAACGTCGGCAACCATTACACCTTCCATACGTTGTTTGGCGGCAATGAAACCGAACAGCAGAGCCTGGCGCGTAACCGTCGGCTCGTGGTCGATGCCACCCTGCGCTATCTGCGCCCTGAGCGCTAACTGATACAACCGATTTAAATCGGTTCGACTCAATTCTTCCGCTATGTCGTCATAGCGGTTTTTTTTCGTCTACGCTTAGTGCCTGGCTGAACTGCCTGCCCTCGCCCTCCATTCACCCGTTATTGTCCTGAACAGGAGCTGTCAATGACACGCGAAACGATCGGCTATCCCCGCCGTCAGCCACATCTTTCCCCCCACGAACCTCTGGTGTGGAACTGGGCACAAAATGCCACGCTGGCGAACACCACCCAGCAGGCGCAGCCCGCCAGTGAAGGCGAACTGCAAACCCTGCTGCGCCATCATCGTGGCCGTGTGCGCGTGATGGGCAGCCGCATGTCTCCCGGCCGGATGCTGGCACTCCATCAGCACGACGATGTGTTGATTGATACCTCAGCGCTGCGCGGTTTTATCGACAGTGATGAGCACAGCGCCACGTTTGCCGGGGGCACGCCGCTGCATGAGGTGTATGAACATCTGAAAGCAATGGGACGTATTCTTCCCGCCTCTCCGGGCGTCATTGATGCTCAGACCCTGGCCGGGGCACTGGCAACCAGCACGCATGGCCAGGGGTTGCAGCAAAGTAGCATCGGCGACGAAGCGCTGAGCATTCGTATGGTGCTGGCCGATGGCCACATTGAAACCTTTGACCGTCAGCATCCCTGGTTTGCGGCGGTGCAAACGGGTCTGGGATGTCTGGGTGTGGTCACCGCCGTGACACTGCGCACACAGCCTGCGAAGGTGTATACC
>NZ_JBBGYT010000180.1:2054-2360 GCF_037479575.1 Erwinia sp. MYb416 | reverse complement strand
ACTCGGGTCAACAAAACCGCCGCCCTGAACGGCCAGTACGGGCATGGACATCAGGGCGGTGATCGCCAGTAATGCAGCTGTCTTCTTCATCATGTTCACTTTTCCTTATGCAATAGAGCAGTCAATTCTGCCCGGTAACGTCGGTTCAGTCAGTATTACAGCAAAAGGTTCTTAACAGGATCTTAAGGACGCTTTCATCACGAGTTTATTGTTCTAAATTGACGAAAAGTGGCGAATTTCGTCGATCGTTGCTGTACAAGCCGCATCATGATTCCGTATAACTCGGTGAGCAGAGAGGAATAACAC
>NZ_JBBGYT010000180.1:0-1974 GCF_037479575.1 Erwinia sp. MYb416 | reverse complement strand
GAATAACACCATGCGAATTCTGTTAATCGAAGATGACCGCCTGATTGGCGACGGCATCAAAGCCGGATTAAGTAAACTGGGGTTCAGTGTTGACTGGTTTACCCAGGGCAACGAAGGACTAAGGGCGCTGAGTGCCGCGCCCTATGATGCGGTAGTACTGGATCTCAGCCTGCCAGAAATCGACGGACTCACCATTCTCCGTCAGTGGCGACAGCAGGGACGTGATGAACCGGTGTTGATCCTAACGGCCCGCGATGCCCTGGAACAACGCGTCAGCGGGTTGCAGCAGGGAGCCGATGACTATTTATGTAAACCCTTTGCCCTCAGCGAAGTGGCCGCGCGTTTACAGGCACTGATCCGCCGCCGTCACGGCCAGCTACAACCGACACTGCAACATGGCAGCCTGATCATGGAACCGGGTTCTCATACCGTTACGCTGAAGGGTGCACCGCTGGAACTGAAAGCGCGTGAACTGGCGCTGCTGGAACTGTTTCTGCTCAACAACGGGCGCGTGCTCACCCGCCCACAGTTAGAAGACAAACTCTATGGCTGGGATGACGACGTTTCCAGCAATGCCGTGGAAGTGCACATCCATCACCTGCGTAAAAAACTGGGCAGTGAGTTTATTCGCACCATTCACGGCGTGGGTTACACGCTGGGAGCGGCACCCTGATGCGCCAAAGTCTGCGACTGCGTCTGATGCTCGGTTTTTTGCTACTCAGCCTGCTGTGCTGGGGAGTGGCCGCTGTGGGGGCCTGGTGGCAGACCCGTCACAATATCAATGCGTTGTTTGATACACAGCAAATGCTGTTTGCGAAACGGCTCACCACCCTGGATATTGCGTCAGGCGATGAAAAAACGATGACGCTGCCGAAAACAAAAAAAATCCTGCGCCATCACCGTGGCGATCAGGACGATGATGCGCTGGCCTTTGCCGTGTTTCGCCGCGACGGCCAGATGCTGCTTAATGATGGTGATAATGGCCGGAATTTCATCTTTGATTATCAGCGTGAGGGTTTTGTTGATGGCCGCCTGCGCGGTGATGATGACCGCTGGCGGATGGTATGGCTGCGTACACCGGACGATCGCTATGTGGTGGTGGTCGGCCAGGAGTGGGAATATCGCGATGATATGACCCGCGATCTGGTGCAAACCAACCTGATGCCGTGGCTGGTGGCATTGCCGGTGATGCTGATGTTGATGTTGTGGCTGATCACCCGGGAGCTGGCGCCGCTGAAACAGATCGCTGACCAGCTGCGCCAACGCGCCCCGGATGACATTACACCCCTCACCCCACAGCGTGTGCCACAGGAAGTCCGCCCGTTGCTGACTGAACTGAACCAACTGTTTGGGCGCATCGGTGACATGCTGCTGCGCGAACGCCGTTTTACCTCGGATGCCGCCCACGAACTGCGCAGCCCGCTGGCCGCATTAAAGGTGCAGACGGAAGTTGCCCAGCTGGCTCATGACGATGTCGCCGTACGCCACCATGCGCTGACCAGTCTGGATGCAGGGATAGACCGCGCCACCCGGCTGGTGGATCAACTGCTGACGCTGTCGCGTCTGGATGCCGGGGAGGATCTGGAAAAACACAGTGTGCAGTGGCAGGCGATCGTGCAGAAAGCCGTGGTGGATCAGTATGCGGCCGCACAGGCAGCAGGCGTGGAACTGGCGCTGGATGCCCCCGATGCGCCCGTTATCAGTCTGGGTCAGACGCTGCTGCTGGCGCTGTTGGTGCGTAATCTGCTGGATAATGCCATTCGCTACAGTCCGGCGGGCAGTGAAGTGTGGCTGAAACTGACCGCCAGCACGTTGCAGGTGCTGGACAATGGACCGGGCGTCAGCCCGGAAGCGCTGGCGCGTATTGGTGAACGATTTTATCGCCCGCCTGGCCAGCAACAGTCCGGCAGCGGCTTAGGCTTGTCGATCGTTCATCATATTGCCCGCCTGCACGGCATGACGGTCACCCTGGAA
>NZ_JBBGYT010000179.1:0-603 GCF_037479575.1 Erwinia sp. MYb416 | reverse complement strand
CGGCTTTATGCAACGTAACGGCAGCAGTACCGGCGGCTATGCTTTCGCCCTCGACCAGGCCGGTAACGTGCTGTATTTCCCTGGTATGAAAGATAAGGCGCTGAAAAAATTCAGCGATCTGGCGCAGCAGCAACCCTGGCTTGCCCCGATGGTTGCCGGGGTGAAAACGGCAGGGTTGGCCAGCGGCAGCACCACACTCAGTGCCATCAGCGATGAATGGCTGCACCAGGAGGCACAGGTCACCCTGTTCCGCATGGCAGATACCGGCTGGATCATTGGTCTGGTCACGCCTCAGGCCGCCGTTACCGCACTGGCGCACAACATCATGCAGGATATCTTTGTGCTGCTGATCCCGTCATTGTTCGTGCTGCTGATTGCCTCGTGGTTTCTCTCGCGTAAGATCTCAGGGCGGCTGGAGTCGACCCGCAAAGCGCTGGATGATATCGCGCACGGTGATGGCGATCTGACCCGACGCCTGGATACCTCAGGCCGTGATGAGATCGCCGACATTGCCGTATCGTTCAACCAGTTTGTCGACAAGATTGCCGGCGTGATCACCAACGTGCAGTCGAGCGGCGTGCATGTGGCACACAACGCCAGCGG
>NZ_JBBGYT010000178.1:1346-2836 GCF_037479575.1 Erwinia sp. MYb416 | reverse complement strand
TTTCACCAAGCGCGAAAATGTCGCGCATCAGCTGCAGGTCTTTATTGCCCGGACACAGCAGCGTGCCGCAGAAAAACGTCAGCATTTGCCGCAGTATGATACTCAGAACGGGTTACGCCAGCGTGGCGTCACTGCGGGCCAGCGTCAGCAGATGGCGGAGAAGATTGCGGCGTTGGTGCAGCCAGCATCATTACTGATCGTAGTGCGTAACGAGCGTCAGGACAGCGCCAGCCTGGAGGCGACGCTGACCAGCCTGGCCACCTGTCGTGCCGGGTATCCCCATTTCCGCGTAGTACTGACCTCGCTGGCGGCTAACGCAGCGCGCTTGCCGGAATGGGTGAGTGTGGACACTGACAACAGCCTGTTATCACGGGCGAAAGAGCAGTGGGTACAGGTGGTCGACGCCGGTGTGCGTTTCCTGGCGGACAGTTTTTGCACCGTGGGGTTAAGTCTGAGTGACGTCCCGGACTGTTTTGCTGTCTTTGCCGATGAACGGATTGAAGAACAAGATGGCACGCAGGTCAGCGCGCTGCGACCCGATTTTAACCTCGACCTGGTATTGAGCACTCCCTGGCGCTATGCGCGCCGCTGGCTGTTCCGCCTTGATGCCGTGAACAGCATGACGATGGAGCTATCCCTCAATCTGATAGCCTGGGAACTGGAAGCGATCACCCGGTTGATTGAGCTAAAGGATATCGCCGGTATTGGCCATATCAGCGAACCGCTGCTGGTGGTGCCGCAGACATTATTGCAGCCCGATGAGATTGATATTGCCGTCATTCAGCGCCACCTGCAACAACGGGGCTACGCCGACGGGCATGTGCGGGTTAACGGCGATAAGCCGTGGCATCTCTGCTATGGCGAGACGCAGTCCCTGATGGTATCGGTCATTATTCCCGCCAGTAACAGTCTTAATGACATGCAGACGGTGGTGGATCGGATGTTGGTCAACACCTCCCACGAACTGTATGAAATTATTATTGTGCGGGATTCGGCTACTGATGCCAGCGTGAATAGCTGGCTGGACACCATTGTTGCCGCGAATATTGCCAAGATACAGGTGAGTACAATCGCTGGCATTGGCAATGATGCCGCAAAATATAACGCCGGTGCCGCAGTGGCACGGGGTGATTTTATTCTGTTAGTGAATCCCTATGTGATCGTTATTGAGAAAGACTGGCTGACACATCTTCTCAATCATGCCCAGCGTCCTGAAGTCGGAAGTGTGGGGGGCAAGATTATTTCGCTCAACCGGCATCTGGTCTTATCCGCCGGGGAGATCCTGATCGGGGAAGAACTTTGCGCGGCTGTCGGTTATGGCGCCGCCGTTGATGAACCCGGCTATATGCAGCGCCTGCAAAGCGATCAGAATTACACCGTGCTTAACTATTCCTGCCTGATGATTAAAAAAGAGGCATGGAATAACGTAGCAGGTATGGACGACAGTTTAGCCACCCTGAAACAACAGAATATTGACCTGTGCCTGAAGC
>NZ_JBBGYT010000178.1:0-1239 GCF_037479575.1 Erwinia sp. MYb416 | reverse complement strand
AGGCGGGGTATATGTCAGTCTGGACACCGCACTCTATTATCGCCTGCGACGCTTATTTTCTTTACCCGAAAAGTAAACAGGTCACGGCGGAGGAACAGCAGGGTAACGCGACGTTGCGCGCTAACTGGCTGCCTCATTTGCTCCGTGACCCGGCCTACAATGATCATTTCTCGACCTTGCGTAAACTGTTTAAACCCGAATGCCGGCCCGCGTTAATCAGCCATCCGTTTGCTGACCGTCCGTTGCCGGTGGTGCTGGGAATAACGTTACCTGTTGCGGCTCATGCCCCCGAGTCTTTTCCTGCCGTCATTGATAGCCTGTCGCGCAAGAAAATAATCAACGGACTGGTTACGGAAAATGCACTGGATTATGGGCTAATCCATCGCGCCGATGCGGATGCCATGGTGATCAGCGGCGAGCTGTCCGATGAGGCGCGGGCGCTGATTATTGCCCTGAAAAAACGGCAAAGCAGCATCATCGCCCAAGTGATTTCACCGGCCTGGATTATCGCACAGGGCCGCAATGTCCCTGACCTCACGGGGATTGACCGATTGATTGTGCAAAACGCCGCCCAGGCCGAAGCGGCCCGCCAGTATGACCGGCCGGTGGTGATACTGCCGCGCAGCCTGGTCAGCTTCACACCGCGACAAAAAGGGGGCCGACGCGCCGGTGACAAACTGCGCATGCTGTGCAACACCTGCGAACTCAGCGATGCCGATATCGAACTGGTGCATAACCTGGTGCGCGAGCTGGCGGCCGAGGTGAGCTGGCAGGTGCTTGGTCCGCTGCCCACGGGCTGGGAACCCTGGATTGAGGAGCACTACCGCTATCCTGGCGATGAATATTATCTGCCGCAGCTGGCCCAGCTGGATACCGATCTGGCGATGATCCCGCGTGCCGATAACAAACTCAACCGTCTTAAAGATGACTTTAGTCTGAAGGCGTTCGCGGCCTGCGCCATTCCTGCGCTGGTCAGTGATGTCGGCAGTTTACAAGGGCATATTCCTGCTCTGCGCGTGCGAAACCGTAAAGCCGACTGGCTGGCGGCGATACGTACTGCTGCGAGTGAACGTAACGTTTTGGCTGATTTGGCCCATACCGCCCAACAGGCACTGCGGGACACGGACTGGCTGAGTGGCGAAACAATCAACCAGCATCTGCGTGCCTGGTTGCCGTGACTGGTCTTGCTGAATAAGGTTAACATCATGAAAGATAATATTTTTGTTACCAGCCCGTTGA
>NZ_JBBGYT010000177.1:0-533 GCF_037479575.1 Erwinia sp. MYb416 | reverse complement strand
ATTAAACCCTGCCTGATATTGACATAACGTGACAAAAAATTGACATTACCTTAATTAAACAGCAAAAAATCAGAACATCATACTTTCATCAAACTGCCGTCAAAGCGCCAACAATAAGTCAGATAGCGCCGACACCCCCTCTATGCCTTCTGAATTACTGGGCATGATTCAATATTTTGTTCAAAATATTTCACGCCATGAGTGAATTTTAAAACCAGTAAAATTATTTGTTGATTTTGCCCTTACATCTGGTCAGTCTTATTGAAAATTCTGACAAACGGGTCTCTCAATGCAATTGAAAAATAGCGTGTTGCGTTATGGCTCACTGAGTATTGCTATGCACTGGCTGGTGGCGGGTACCGTTTACGGTATGTTTGCACTTGGTCTGTGGATGGTCACCCAGGGCTATTATGATACCTGGTATCACAAAGCGCCGGAGCTGCACAAAAGTATCGGTATGGTGCTGTTTGTTGTGATGCTGGTGCGCGTGGTGTGGCGTTTTGTTTCGCCGCCCCCTAAACCTCTCAGCAGTT
>NZ_JBBGYT010000176.1:0-792 GCF_037479575.1 Erwinia sp. MYb416 | reverse complement strand
CCCCAATAGATGTCATCCAGCAATGCGGCATCCAGCGCAGAATTGCGGCTCAGCAGGCTACGCATCAGATGGGCTGACAGGTCTTCGGCCCGCACGTGACGAAACGCGCCGCCTTTCGAGCGTCCCATTGGCGTGCGAATGGCATCAACGATCACAACTTTTTCCATTTTGATTTCCTCACGCCGTTTTCAAAGAGAGAGCATTCAGGGGGACCGCCTGCGGGTACCAGCTTGCGCCTTGCGCAGCTTTATCGCGTAGCCCGTCCGGCAACTGATAAAGTGCACCCAGTGAAGTGAACGGTTCAGCCTGGGCGACAAACTGATCGCTGCCGAGGGTGTCCAGATAACGGAAAGCACCGCCGTGGAACGGTGGGAAGCCAAGGCCGTAAACCAGCGCCATATCGGCTTCCGCCTGGCTGGCGATAATGCCTTCTTCCAGGCAGCGAACCACTTCGTTAATCATCGGAATCATCATGCGTGCGATAATTTCCTCATCGCTAAACACGCGTTTAGGCTGGCACACGCTCTGCAACAGACGATCGGTTTCGGCATCCGTCACCTTCTTCGCTTTGCCTTTGCTGTCGGTTTCCCAACGCCAGAACCCCTGCTGGTTTTTTTGGCCGTAGCGTTTCGCTTCAAACAGGATATCGATGGCATCGCGGTACTCTTTCTTCATGCGTTGCGGAAAGCCCTCTGCCATTACGCGTTGCGCATGATGCGCCGTATCGATTCCTACGACATCAAGCAGCCACGAGGGGCCCATTGGCCAGCCGAACTGTTTTTCCATCACCTT
>NZ_JBBGYT010000175.1:0-572 GCF_037479575.1 Erwinia sp. MYb416 | reverse complement strand
GTCGGAAGGGAATGAAGCGAGGTGCTGAACCGTTTAAAGCGACAATGTTAGCAGGGGCAATCCTGCGAGCTGATTGAATGAGAAAAATCAGCCCACAGGACAGGAAAGATGAACTTAGTGAGCCTGATCCCAGTTGTCACCCACGCCAATATCAACGCGCAGCGGCACATCCAGTTTCATGCTGCCTTCCATCAGATCACGGATTTTCGCTGATGCGCTATCGACTGCATCAGCACGCACTTCAAATACCAGTTCATCGTGTACCTGCATGATCATTTTCACGTCATCGTTGGTCTGAGGTTTCAACCATTCATCCACGGCAATCATTGCCCGTTTGATGATATCCGCTGCGGTCCCCTGCATTGGCGCATTAATCGCCGCACGCTCTGCCGCTTTACGGCGCATCGCATTGCTGGCTTTAATCTCTGGCAGATAGAGTCGGCGGCCATCCAGCGTCGAAACATAGCCTTTCTCTGCCGCCAGCTCGCGGGTACTCTCCATATACTGCAGCACGCCCGGGTAACGCTCAAAGTAGAGGTCCATATACTTCTTCGCTTCACCGGCACCAATAT
>NZ_JBBGYT010000174.1:1106-2312 GCF_037479575.1 Erwinia sp. MYb416 | reverse complement strand
ATGTTTTGGGTTGGCAATGACCATAGCGCCCGCCCCTGCGCCGAGAATGATGATCAACTCACCTGGCTGCCAGAATGATGCAATATGGCCACCAGACATCATATATCCACCAATCACACAGCCCAGCACGACGATTAATCCAATAAGTTTCTGCATTTCTTTTCCATTTAAAAAAAGACTTTAATCTTTTCGCTAATCTTTTTATTCAGCTGACACACCCGCGCTTCAGTGATATCCAAAACTAAAGCGATCTCTTTCAGGCTGATTCCCTGTTGGTAATACAGATTGATAATGGTACGTTCACGCTCATCCAAACTGTGTAACGCCAGTGCCAGCGTACGCTGAATATCAACTTCTTCTTCAAGCTCACGTCCGGCAAAAGCCGTATTTTGCGCCCCCCCCTCAACGGACAAGATCTCATCCAGACTTTCGATGGCACAGGCTGATTCCAGTAGCTGATATTCCTGCCATTCTTCTTGGCTCAACGCCAGCTGATGACATGCCTCTTCATCCGTCGGCTCACGCCCCAGGCTCCGCGTCACTTCACGCAGGGCATGATTGATTTTGTGCGTCTTTTGACGAAGAGTACGCGGGCGCCAGTCATGCTGACGGAATTGATCCAATACCGCGCCACGTACGCGCTGCATCGCATAACCCGCGAAGTGATCATCAGGTTTACCATAGCGCCGCAGCGACTCCAGCAACCCCATCAGGGCGACCTGTTCAATATCATCGCGGTCCATCATGCCGTTAGCCTGCCAAGCAAGTTGACGGACAATTTTTTTCACCAGAGGAAGCCACTGCTGCATAAAATGGCTTTCTTCGACGGGTGACAACGCCGTAATATCAATAAAAGTACTCATAGCAAAAAATCACTGGAAGACCATTTTAGAAATGGTCACATCGTCAAAAGGAATAGTGACACCGATATTGTGGAATGCAGACTGATAGCGCTTCATCATCAGGCTACGCAACGCCTGCACCGACATGCCACGCACCTCGTTGTAATCCATTGATGTGAGCATATCGACAGCAATTCCTTTAATCTTAGGAAGCAGATTTTCCGCCCTCTGAGCCTGAAGCTCATCCGTCGTCGTCAGGGCCAAATCCAGCAGAAGATAGCGCTCTTTCAATGAATTGCTTCTCAGGGTGATCACCAGGTTTTTAATTTCAACAAACTGCAGAACTTTCTCTTCCTCTGGAGAA
>NZ_JBBGYT010000174.1:0-879 GCF_037479575.1 Erwinia sp. MYb416 | reverse complement strand
ACCATCGTCAGTATTGTGCCGTCGGTACCACGAGGTATCGTGGTGACCTCCTCATTATTATTATCGATAGCCGTTTCAGGGTTATCGCGGTGCCGATGTTGCTGCCGACTGTCACCATTCTGGGTCGACACCTGTACGTTCACCTGAACATTATTCTGTTCACTCAGGCTGGTACGCATGTCATTGCTGATCTGCTGCAATAGACGAGTGACTTCAGGTTGTGCAGCCTGAATTTGTACCTGAAGTTTTCCCGACTCGAAATGTATCGAGATATCGAGTTTCCCTAAATTAGGGGGATCGAGCCGAATAGTGGCCTTTTGCACGCGCCGATCAATCTGCATTTCCAGACGTTCTGCCAGCGCTTTTTGCAATACGTCGGCCTTCTGCTCAGACGCGGCTGGCAGCGTAATGACCGGTAATGTTTTCGCCTCCGCATCGCCTTTCAGTAATGCATTGAGTAGCGCCGGGGCGGGATGCTGCAGGGTATTGTTTGTGATCAGTAATTCACGATCCGCCTGCAATACTTGTTGCACCGATTGACTGGCCCGCAAAGCATCGGCAGGCATTTGCAACTTTTTGGGAACATTTTGCAGCATGGCCAACACGTCACCTGGCTCACTGCTGAGTGGCACGACTGCAGCAGACGGTGTTTGTTCTTTTACTTGCCACGGTATTGCTGTCGTAAGATGGCCTGCGGCCAGAAAACTGTTTCTCAGCAGTCCGGCACTCTCTGTTTCAGCCAGCACACGGTTTCTCAGCGGTCCGGCACTCTCTGTTTCGGCCAGCACCGCACGGAGAGTCAGCGCTCATAGCCTGTACAGCGGCCTGAGTGGATACAGGCACGACCTCTTCTGCCGGGGGCAGGGTGATCGGTGCAGC
>NZ_JBBGYT010000173.1:0-587 GCF_037479575.1 Erwinia sp. MYb416 | reverse complement strand
TTATTCGGGTCAATCACCCCGGACGCGCGCAGATAGTGCGGATAGCCCTGGGCCAGGTCCACTTCTTCCAGTGAACGGGAGAGCTGCACCGCTTCCACTTCAATGATTTTCAGATGCTTCGGATTCTTGACGATGTCATCAACGGTAGATTTCAGGCCAGCCCCCGGTTTGAGAGTAATCAGCCCGGATTTTTGCAGCAGCAGCAGGCCGCGCCCGCCGTTAATCGGGTCATTCGCAATCGCCACGGTGCCACCATCGGGGAACTGGCTGATAGCGGTATGTTTTTTAGAGTAAAGGCCGACATTATTGATGATCGCTGGGGCGTATTTCACCAGGTGGAAACCGCCCTGCTGATTGGCGTTATCCAGGAACGGCTGATGCTGGAACAGGTTCACATCAATGTCGCCGTTTTCCAGGCTGACGTTGGGCGCCGTCCAGTCGCTGAACTCGATCAGATCCACCTTCAGCCCCTGCTTTTTCGCCTCTTCAACGGCGGTTTCCAGCGGCGGTGCAAACGCAGCGGTGGTGCCGACTTTCAGCGGCCCGCTGTAGTCGGCGGCATGGGCGCTCACGGTAGTGCTTAACAG
>NZ_JBBGYT010000172.1:0-582 GCF_037479575.1 Erwinia sp. MYb416 | reverse complement strand
TCGGTGGCGGTGCTGCTGCCCTTGATTCGCGAACTGGCTAATCCTTAATGTTTTGGAGTGATGAATGTATATCGTCTTTCTGACCTACACCCGTCCCATGGAAGAAGTGGAAGCGCTGCTGGAACCTCACGTTGCCTGGATTAATCGTTACTTTACCGCCGGGGCCTTTATCAGCGCCGGGCGTAAAGATCCGCGCACCGGCGGCATGATCATGGTGAAAGAAATGGACAGAAAGCAGCTGGACGTTATCCTGGCGGAAGATCCGTTCCAGAAAGTCGCCAGCTACGAAGTGACAAAAGTGAATATCACCCGCTCTGCGGATAAGTTTGCGGCACTGACCGGGATCTGATGGTCCCGATACCAACAGCTACCCCGCTTTAATACAGAGCACCGGTGACCGCAATGGGCAGAACGCCCCGCTGCAATACCGCAGTCATATGGAGCACGGGTTGACCGAAAAAAATGGTCAACCCCTACAGGAAATCGCACTTTGGTGGCGGTTTGGAAAGCGACAGCGAGTACCCTTTCTGCGGGTAACTACGGGAGATTCAGTGGCCGACCAAAACAGAAGGTCGGCCACGA
>NZ_JBBGYT010000171.1:0-659 GCF_037479575.1 Erwinia sp. MYb416 | reverse complement strand
GCTCCGCAGATCAGTTTATCCACCAGCGTTTGCGGTTCATGCGTGGTGATCTCGCGCAATAACCCTTTGGCATAGCGGCTGGCGGTAATGCGCATATAGGGAATGCTGCGCGCCTGCATAATCTCCAGCACCTGATAGAAGTGGTGCAGTTCTTCTTTGATCAGCAGCACCATCTTATCCACCAGCTCATCGCCCCAGGGCACTTCTTCGCGGCCGATAATGGTTTTTGACAAGCCTTTATGCTGCTCGAGGAAGGCCAGATCGGCTTGCTCATTGTGAACAAACTGTTCCCAGGGTTTCAGCCACGCCAGCAGGGCATCGCCACTGGCTTTGTCCGCAACATATTTGCGGATCAGCAACATGGCGGTCTGGGCCGCTTTCAGCTCACACACCAGGTGATCGGTCAGTAACAGAGGAAGATGTTGCGGCTGACAGGCTTCGTCAATCCAGGCTTGCGGGGTACGGCAATGAAGGAAATCACGGACAGGGGCAAGAAGGTGTTCGGTGTTCATCAAAGCAAACTCTGAAGGGGCCAGGCAAGCCTGACCCGTTATGATACAAAATTAATGACGGATGCCGTTGTCTTCGCCGTCGATGGCTTCATCATCTTCATCGCCTTCGTCGTCATCCTGCGCGTCCGGATCTTCGAAGTAGGTGCC
>NZ_JBBGYT010000170.1:0-678 GCF_037479575.1 Erwinia sp. MYb416 | reverse complement strand
TCTGATTATATTAATGAAATCTGAAAAATCTCTTTGCTGATGGCCTGCGCCATCTGGCATTTATTTGCCTGTTAATTAAGGGACATCATGAGCCAATCAGCGAGTACTACCGGCCAGAATAAAACAGCGGCAGTGATCCTCAGTCACGAACAGGCGATCCAGGCCGCACAGGCCGTGGCCGACCTCGCCCGGTTCGATGTGGTGGCCCGCGACCGGGATCGCATCTACCCGCTGGAGGCGCTGGCACTGTTCAGTCGCAGCGGACTGGGCAGCATCTCTGTGCCTCGCGCCTTTGGCGGTGGCGGGCTGTCATACCGCACGCTGTCGGAGGTGTTCCGCATTATCTCGGCCGTGGACCCCTCACTGGGGCAGATCCCGCAAAACCATTTCGCCCTGATCCAACTGCTGCTCGATGAAGGTACACCCGCCCAGCAACACACCCTTTTCAGCGCCGTGGTGCAGGGGCAGCGCCTCGGTAACGGCGGCCCGGAAAAAAATACCCGGCATACCCGTGAAGTGACGGCTCGCCTGGTCCAGGGGCCGGATGGCCTGCGTCTGACCGGCAGCAAGTTCTACTCCACCGGCGCACTGTTCGCCGACATTATCGTTACCACCGCATTGAATGATGACGGGCAGGCGGTGATGGCCTTTATGCCGCGCAAATCGGTCGGTCTGGAG
>NZ_JBBGYT010000169.1:0-705 GCF_037479575.1 Erwinia sp. MYb416 | reverse complement strand
GGTCAATCCCTCTCGCTCTAAGGATTTTCGCAGTGACGGACTCGCCGGAAGCTTGCGCTACTGTGGGTGTGGAGGTGTTTTGCGCTTTTAGTAATAGCTGAGGACGTTCGGGTGTTTCCTGCGCGCAGAGGTAAGCTGGCATCAGGGTGCCAGCCGCCGCAAGAAGTGCGCAATGGCAGTATGCATTTAAGGTAAAGCGTTCAGAACCAGACACGTGTTAAAGCTCGTGGCTAACGGACAGTTCAGCATTACCCACTTCATATCCATACGAAGAAACGGCATCAATACGAATCTTCTGGGTTCTCGCCAACGCCAATACATCAGAAAATACCACGGGTAAGGTTTCACCCGGCAGGATATAACTCTTATTGAGAGTCACTTTTTGATTGCCTGGCAGCAAGGTGAAGGACGGAGCCATCCTGACAACCCAAGCACCAGGGTTATGGACCCTCAATTTTCCCTGCTTAACAGACCATTGCAAATCTTTCCAGGAGCCGATATTTTCCGCCAGCCCGGCAGGATGGATAATCACCGGCAAATTCTGCCGCAGACTGATTGCAATACCCTGATTTGCTACGGCGGTGATCGGAATACCTTCGAAGGTCACGCGCTTCATATGTTCGGTGGTTAACGGGCGGTCACTGGTTAGCACAAAACGAACCCGCTGAGTCTGGCCTGCCGCCACGCGCATAACCGGTTGAGTGA
>NZ_JBBGYT010000168.1:0-584 GCF_037479575.1 Erwinia sp. MYb416 | reverse complement strand
CGATGAACCTCGGCGGGGTGGATATTCGCCTGCGTTTCTCCGGCGATACCCTGGCCAACCTCTACGGGCTGACGGGCGTTCTGCTGCCGGATACGCCGCCGTATGAAACGGATGGCCATCTGACGGCGCGCTTCCAGCAGGCCGCTGGCGCGGTCTTTCGCTATCAGGGCTTTAACGGCCATATCGGCGACAGCGATATTCATGGTTCCCTGACCTACAGCCAGAGTAAACCCCGGCCTAAGCTGGAAGGGACGCTGGAGTCACGCCAGCTGCGTATGGCCGATCTCGGCCCGCTGATCGGCGTCAATTCCGGTAAGGGCAGTGAAAAGACAGAAAAAGCCAGGACACAACGCGGGGAGGCCGCGACACAGCCAGCCGATCGCGTGCTGCCGCACGATAAATTCGACACGAAAAACTGGGATGTGATGGATGCGGATGTGACATTCAAAGGCCGACGGATTGAGCACAGCAGCTCACTGCCGATCAGCGATCTTTCCACTCATCTGATCCTGAAAAATGGCGATCTGCGCCTCGACCCGCTGCGCTTCGGCATGGCCGGGGGAAGCCTGAATGCCAGCGTCCGG
>NZ_JBBGYT010000167.1:1980-2335 GCF_037479575.1 Erwinia sp. MYb416 | reverse complement strand
GCCACCGACATCGGATGCATGGAGGAAGGCCCAGCCCCAGGCGACGATCTCCCCGTCAATAAACCAGGGTTCCAGCACCTGTAAATCCGGCAGGTGCGTTGCCAGACCGCGCGAACGCCAGGGATCGTTAGTGAGGATCACATCCCCCGGCTGCACCTCGCCCACCGCCTGCATCGTGGTCAGCAGATTCAGCCCGACAAAACCGGACACGCCGATGCCGCGCGGATAGGCGAAGAACTTGCCGTGCCGATCGGCCACCGCGCAGCAGAAATCCGCCGTCTCTTTCACATACAGCGTGCGCCCGGTACGTTGCAGGATGTGGCACATCTCTTCCGTCAGCGCCGTCAGTTTATGG
>NZ_JBBGYT010000167.1:0-1960 GCF_037479575.1 Erwinia sp. MYb416 | reverse complement strand
GGTGATCAACAGGTTGCCTGCCGGGTCGAGCTGTGCCGTCCAGCCGGGGAGAATCAGCGTGGTGGTATCATCCTGTTCCACAATCGCCGGGCCTGTCAGGCGATCGTCAAACTGGATCTGCGCACGCTGCCAGATATCCGCCGGCTGCCAGCGCTGGTTAAGATACAGCGGCCGCCGGGGGCGATGGGCTTCCGGCGCGTGTGGCACAAAGGCTTTCTCTGTCGGGCGCGGCAGCGGTGCCGTCAGCGACAGCCGCAGGGTGGTTAATTCGATATCGGTGCGGGCACCGGTAAAGCCGTAGCGCTGCTGGTGCAGCTGCTGGAAACTCTCCTGCAATCCGTCCAGGGTGAGCGTGTCCACGCTGGAAAGGCTGACGCTCAGCTCATAGGCCTGGCCGCTGTAACGCATATCGGCTTCTACCGTATAACGCGGCGCTGCGCGGCTCAGGGCAGCGGCCTGCTCACCGAACCACTGCTGCGCCAGCAGATGAAGTTCGTCAAGGGTCGTGGTCAGCGTAATGAAGGTGCTGGCATTGACGCGCACGCGCAGGCTGCGGACAAAGTCACGGCGAATATCGGCGGTGATCGCCCCCTGTGCGCAGAAGGTGCCAGGACGTAACGGCACCACAATGCGTTCGAGGCCCGCCTCACTGGCAAACAGGTTGGCGTGCGTCGGTCCGGCACCGCCGAACGGGATCAGCGTCAGGGCATCGGCCGAGACGCCGCGCTGCGCCACGGCTTTATTCAGCGCCGTCGCCATCTGCGTGGTCGCCACCGCCAGCGCCCCGCTGGCAACCTGCTCTGCCGCATCCTCGCCGCGGATACCGAGCTGCGCCGCCAGCCCGGCCAGTGCCGTTCGCGCTGCCGCAAGGTCGAGGGGAATGGTGCCACCCAGCCGGGCATCAGCCGGCAGGATGCCGCTGACCAGATAGCAGTCGGTGATGGTCGGGGCCACGCCGCCACGGCGATAGGCCACCGGGCCGGGATCGGCCCCTGCGCTTTCCGGCCCCACTTTTAAGATGCCGTATTCATCGACATGGATAATCGACCCGCCTCCGGCGCCGATGGCAGAGACGCCGACCACCGGTAAAATCAGCGGCAGGCCGCCAACATCGGTGCGGTTGACGCGTTCAACATCGCCCTCCGCAGAAAGGGAAATATCGCTGCTGGTGCCGCCCATATCGAAGGAGACATAGCCACCGCTGTGCGTGGTGGCGGCAAGATGTGCCGCCGCCATCACGCCCGATGCCGGGCCGGATAACAGCGTATCGACCGGGCGCTGGCGGGCCGACGCCAGCGGCAATACGCCGCCGTTAGAGGCGGTGATCAGGAGCGGTGCGGTCACCGACTGCGGCTCCAGCAGCCCAGTGAGGCGGCTGAAATAGCGCTGCATCAGCGGCTGAATATAGGCATTCAGCCCGGCCACCAGCGTGCGTTCATATTCCCGGATTTCCGGCCACAGTTCGGCGGATGAGAGCACGGGGATATCATCAAGCTCAGCCTGCAGCCGCTGCGCCAGCTCGCCCTCCTGCTGCGGATTGGCGTAACCATTCAGGGTGACCAGCGCCACGGCGCTGACGTCGAGCCGGGTAATGGCCTGCGCCAGCGTGCTCAAGGCGTGCTCGTCCGGCCACTGCATCACCTCACCTGTCGGACTGAAGCGCGCGCCGATCTCCAGCACCCGCTCACGCGGTAGAAACGGCGGCTCACGGTCGGCATGAAAATCAAAGGAGGACGGCATACGTGCGCGGCCAATTTCCAGCACATCACGAAATCCCTGGGTGATCACCAGGGCAATTTTCGCACCACGACGCTGAATAATGGCGTTCAGGCCCAGCGTGGTGCCGTGCAGCAACAGGGAGAGTGCGCTGGCAGGCTGGCCCGTTTTCTTCAGCGCCGCCCGTAAGCCATCGCTAAAGGCCAGCGCCGGATCGGCCGGGGTACTGGGTTGTTTATGAAAG
>NZ_JBBGYT010000166.1:0-701 GCF_037479575.1 Erwinia sp. MYb416 | reverse complement strand
ACCGCAAAATCCACTCGAATACCAGCCTGCGGCGGGACAAAGACACGCTGGTCGGTGAGGAGAACGGTAAACCGGTATTGATGAAACTGGACGGCAAGTGCAACGTCGTATCAAAAACCCGCGGCAATTCTACGCTGAATATCAGTTACAACGACCGTGGGCTGATTTCAGCTTACTCTTCCATCCAGGATCCTCTGCGCATTGACATAACGTATGACGAGCAAGGGCGAATGGTCAGGCAGAACATAAGGGAAGGGGCTCGTCTGATCAGCGATGACAAGCAGACATTTGCTACGACAGAGGCGGATAAACGGCTGGATGGGGTGATGCTCACCACCTACCCGGCCTCGACCAGAGAAATCACGACGCGCTGTGAGTATCAGCAGGGCGTTCCCACTTCCTGCCGCTATAAAATTAAAACCTCGCCCGGTGATAACGTCATTGAACGCCAGTCGACGCTGGTCAGTGAATTTTATTAGCAGCAGCCCGGCCGTCGGCACCCGCGTTCGCACACTAACGAAGACATCATCATAATGGACATTAAACAGCTCATCTATTTATGTAACCTGGAGCGAGAGCGCCACTTTGGCCGCGCTGCTGAGGCCAGCTTTGTCAGTCAGCCCACGCTTTCCATGCGTCTGAAAAATCTGGAGCGTGAGCTGGGGCTGTCGCTGATTAACCGCAGCAATAACTTTGATGGT
>NZ_JBBGYT010000165.1:0-641 GCF_037479575.1 Erwinia sp. MYb416 | reverse complement strand
CTTTTCTACTGGGCGTGGTGGGTTGCCTGGGCACCGTTTGTCGGCTTGTTTATTGCCCGGATTTCGAAGGGAAGAACCATCCGTGAGCTTATCCTGGGTGTCATGCTGATCCCGTTAGGCTTCACCCTCGCCTGGCTGTCTATTTTCGGCAATACCGCGATCAGCCTTGTACTTGAGCATGCGGATAAAATTCTGGGTCAGGTTGCGTTGAAAGACCCACCTATGGCCGTTTTCAAACTTTTCGAATACCTCCCGTTCACTAAAATCACCGCCGGCTTCACGATTGTCATCAGCTTTGTCCTGTTCCTGACACCTGTCGATTCAGGCACGCTGATGATTGCGAATCTCTCCAGCCAGGGGGGAACCAATGACGATGATGCACCGGCATGGCTGCGTATTTTCTGGGCCTCCGTCACGACGTTAGTCTGTGCAGGCCTGTTATATGCGGGCAGCTTCAGTGCGATGCAGACCGCTGTTGTGATATGTGGTTTACCCTTCTCTGCGGTAATTCTGCTCTATATGGTCAGCCTGTATCGCGATTTACAGAAATTTGGCACTAAGCCGATGATGCAGACAGACCGCCAGGGCTAGACCGGCGGTACTGCGCAATATCGTTGAAGGCATAAATACCCCCTGACCCT
>NZ_JBBGYT010000164.1:0-681 GCF_037479575.1 Erwinia sp. MYb416 | reverse complement strand
CCTCGCTGGAAGCCTCACAGGCGCTCAGCCGTCTGGTTGACGATATTGTGTTGCTGAACCAGCTGGAAACCCTCGACTGGACACCGGATGCAGGCAGTTTCAATGTGCAAACCCTGCTGGATGAGCTGGTGAGCGAGCTGCTGCCCGTCATGCGCCGCAAAGGGCTGACGCTGATAATTGCCAATCACCGCAGCAGCGATGAGACGCGTTTTGGCGATCGTCGGGCAATCAGTAAGATCTTGTCCACGCTGCTGCACTATGCCGTGACCACCACGATGTGGGGCCGGGTAAGCGTATCTGTAAGTGCAGCGGACGATCGCCCGGATCGCCTGTCGATTGAGATTGTTGATACCGGTGCCGGTCTTTCGGCTGACGAAATGTCGAATACTGATTTCCCGTACCTGGGTGAGACTCATCAGGACCGTTATGGCCAAGCCTCGGGTATGGCCTTCTTCCTGTGTAAGCAACTGTGCAAACAGTTGGGCGGCCACCTGGATATCAGCGCCAGCCCGGATATCGGCACGCGTTACAGTATCCAGCTCCATACGCCGCTGGAACCTCAGCTGGCGCAGGAAGAGAAACTCCTGGAGGGCGTCAACGCCCTGATTGATATTACCGTTGATGACGTGCGTAAAATCGTCGTGCATCAGCTTGAAGACTGGGGCGCGAACTGCATTACGC
>NZ_JBBGYT010000163.1:1795-2554 GCF_037479575.1 Erwinia sp. MYb416 | reverse complement strand
GCATGCGCGCCTGCAACGCCTGATGCAGCGTCCGGCGTACCGCACGCTGCGTGCCGTCAGGGAACAGCAGGTGTATGCCATCTGGCACCCGTTTTATGACAATCCTTACTATTTTATCGCCCTGCAGCGCGTGGCGAAGTGGCTGCATCCTGAGCTGTTTGCCGCGCTTGACCCGGAAGCCACCTTCCGCGAGTTACATGAACGTTTTCTTCCCGTGCCTTATCAATCCGGCTACTGGTTAAGCCTCAAGGAGACCGTCGTATGACCCGAACACCTCACCTTATTCTGCTGGCGATGCCCAGTATTCATGCCGGTGCATGGCGTTATCCCGGTGCCATCCCCGAGTTTCACAGCAGCTTTAAGCAGATGAAACGGTTTGCCCGGACGCTGGAACAGGGGCGGTTTGACGGCCTGTTTTTGCCCGACACGCTGGCGCTGCGCCAGGTATCGACCCAGGCCCTGGCGCGGGGGCACAGTACGGTGACGTTGGATCCGCTGACGCTGCTCCCTGCGCTGGCGGCGGTTACGCAGCATATCGGGCTGATTGCCACCGCCAGCACCACCTACAATGAGCCTTATATGCTCGCCCGGCGGCTGGCCACACTGGATCACATCAGCGAAGGCCGGGCCGGATGGAATCTGGTGACCTCCAGTAATGCCAACGAGGCCGGTAATTTTGGTGTCGCTGAACATATGGAGCACGGCCTGCGTTATGCGCGCGCGCGCGAGTTTTCGTCGGTGATGAACGGGCTGTGGGAC
>NZ_JBBGYT010000163.1:823-1651 GCF_037479575.1 Erwinia sp. MYb416 | reverse complement strand
GATGCATACGCTCAATCACGAGGGGGAGTATTTTTCCGTACGCGGGCCGTTAAATGTTGATCGTCCTCCGCAGGGGCGACCGGTGATTGTGCAGGCCGGCGCGTCTGAAGCTGGCAGGCAGGTGGCAGCGGAAACGGCAGAAGTCATCTTCACCTACCAGACGGATCTCGTCTCTGCCCGTCAGTTTTACCAGGATATGCAGTCCCGGGCGCAGGCTGCTGGCCGTCGTGATGCACTGAAAATCATCCCGGCGGCGTTCGTGGTGCTGGGGGAAACGCCACAAGAGGCGCAGGCGAAAAGAGCACTGCTCGACAGTCTGGTCGACGAGCAGAGCAGCCTTGCCACCTTATCCGTGGCGCTTGGGCATGATATTTCGCCGTACGATAAACATGGCCCGCTGCCCGCGATGCCGGAAAGTAATGCCAGCAAAAGCGGGCGTGAACGGGTGGTTCAACTGGCGCGGCGGGAGAATCTCAGCATCCTGGCGCTGGCGCGTCGCATTTGTGGTTATCAGGGGCTGGAAATGGTGGGCACGGCAACCCAGGTGGCCGATACCCTGCAGCACTGGCTGGAGAGCGGGGCGGCCGATGGATTTAACGTGATGTTCTCTCATTTTCCCGGCGGCGTAGAGGAGTTTGTCACCCAGGTGATTCCGGTGTTACAGCGCCGGGGGCTGTTGAGAGAGCAGTACACCGCGACCACCTTCCGGGGACATTTGGGGCTGAAAACACCGGGACGGGAGGATGCACAGCCGGGGGGATGAAGGGCGGAATAATGATGGCTGGCAGAGTGTCCATTGTGTCGAGTTTTGATTGACCGTCGGTCAGT
>NZ_JBBGYT010000163.1:0-724 GCF_037479575.1 Erwinia sp. MYb416 | reverse complement strand
GGATTATCATGCGTCTTAGCCGTCATCATGCCGCGCTTGCTGCGGCTTATCTTGGCACTTTTCTTGCCTCGCTGGATATCAGCATTGTGAATGTCGCTTTGCCCACCATGCAGAGTGCGCTGGATACGGATATTGCCGGGTTGCAGTGGGTGGTCAATGCCTACGCCGTTTGCCTGTCTGCTTTTATGCTTTCTGCCGGTCCGCTGGCCGATCGTTACGGTCATAAACGTGCCTGGGTGAGCGGCGTCGTGCTGTTTACCGGCGGGTCTCTGCTGTGTGGTGTGGCACCCAGCCTCGGCATGCTGCTGACGGGGCGGGCCATTCAGGGCGTGTCGGCCGCGCTGCTGATTTCAGGGGCGATGCCCATCCTGACCCACGCGTTTCCTGATGCCCGCCAGCGCGCGCATGCCATCGGCGGGTGGTCGGCGTTTAGCGCGCTGGCGCTGATCCTCGGGCCGCTGCTGGGGGGCGTTCTGCTCCAGTGGCTGGGCTGGCAAAGTATCTTTCTGGTCAATATCCCACTGTGCCTGGTGGCGATTGCCGCAGGGCTGTGGGGGATACCGGAGCGTAAATATCCTGACCACGCGGCGCTGGATACGGCGGGCCAGCTGTTGGGGATTGTCGCATTAGGAACGCTGGCCTGGGGGATGATTGAGGCAGGGCAATACGGCTTTACCGGCAGACTTCCACTGGCGATTCTGGCCTGTGCCCTGGTGAGTTTTAT
>NZ_JBBGYT010000162.1:0-774 GCF_037479575.1 Erwinia sp. MYb416 | reverse complement strand
TATCAATTTACCAACCCTGCGCCAATATTTTTATCGGCCTTATAGCTGTTGATTTGGCTATATTTAGCACTCGTAATGAGCAAAGCCCCCGCGAAAAGACTCGCCATATTTCGAAAAAAATTATCGATTTTATAATATATTACAGCCTCTACGTTCTGTTAGTGGCAAAAATCTGGAAGCATAACAATAGCAGAGCAAGCACGATATCCTTTGATCTCAGCGGAATTGAAACCATAACGTACACGTGCAAAAAACTTTTTGCTATGGTTTCATCATTCCTCTATGGCCCGGTAATCGTTTATTTTGCCATCCCTTTATTCATTGCCATTCTGGTTGCGCTGTATAAAATTTTAAAAGATACAGAACATCGTTACTTTAAGCTCTTTTGCCTGATATCTTCATTCTTATTGTTAACTTTATCACTTTTAGGCCCTAATATTATTTTACGTGAAGCGCCTGTTTTTCCACGGATACTGGTTTCTTTTTCCGTTTTTTTTGTGGTGGTAGCCTTACTTCTAGATCATTGCGCGCTCAAAGCAAGATATCTTGTGCTCATCCCTGTCATTACAGTATTTGCATTTAGCGCCCAACTGAGCAGTGCCCTTAAAGCACAGCGCGAACATGAAGATATGGTTTTCAATATCATTACTCAGGATTTGTTAAAGTCTGGAGAATTAAAAACCATCACACTTATTGGTCAGGTGAACATCAATCCGCGTGCCGCAATACTGGTTAAAAACAAACCGCTATTGAATTACTTTCTGAGTCCTGCAT
>NZ_JBBGYT010000161.1:0-865 GCF_037479575.1 Erwinia sp. MYb416 | reverse complement strand
TCCATACGCTTCACCTCGACCATCGTAGGATCCAGTTCCAGCAGCAGTGCGATGTCCTTACGCAGATCGTGTGGGTTCTGCGTGCCTGACCATAGTGTCGCCTGCCCGTTGCGCACCTCGGCTACCGCACAGGAAGGACCGATAGAGGCATGAAGTTGATAAGGCCAGACGTAGTCGGCATCAACGGCGACATGTCGGTTCTTCAGCGCGCTGTCAGTGCCTGCGTCGTCACGCAGTACGCGCGGGGTTTTCTCACAATTGGCCAGCGTGTCATGCAGCTGGTCCAGTCCCAGTGCAGGCAGTCCGGCCCAGGGCTTCCAGTTCACCTTTAGCGCGTACATCGCGGCAATCGCCTGCTCTTCACGCAAGGCGACAATGCCGACAAAATCCTTAATCACCACAATCTTCACGATACCCGGAAGATGGGCAACAGAATGCTCATCGATCGAAATCAGACTGTGTCCCAGCGGGGCACTGCTGTCAGCACCGCCATAAGGCGGGCGAACCACGCGGCCATGCAGCATTCCGGGTATGCGAAAATCGTGAACCCAGGTCAGTTTGCCACTCACTTTTGCCGGAATATCCACGCGCGCCACCGATTTACCGGTATAGCGGTTCGCGCTATTCAGCGGGATAGTGGTGTCCAGGGGTAAATGGGTGTCTTTATCCTGAGCCAGTTGACCATAGCTCAGGCGTCGATCCGGGTGCTGGCGGTCAATCACCCAGCCCGCATCGGTATACACCTGGCTCGCGGAAAGATTCATGGCTTTTGCCGCCAACAGCATAAGCTGCTGACGCAACTGGCTGGCTGCCTGGCGAATTGGGATCGCCGTGACCTGTAATGTGGCGCTGGCAATCGTCGGAC
>NZ_JBBGYT010000160.1:1840-3401 GCF_037479575.1 Erwinia sp. MYb416 | reverse complement strand
ATATTATTCACCACTGGTACGTCGATTTTTCGTCCGGTACGTTACTCCATCAACTCAGTGGTGAAGAACGGCGCCTGGGCGAATATCAATTCAAATTGTTGCTGGTACTGGCTGAAAATGCCGGAAAAACATTAAGCCGTGATGAGCTCACTACGCTGGTTTGGGAACGGCGGGTTATTGGTATTAACAGTTTACCGAATGCGATTCATGCGCTGCGCGTGGCGCTGGAGGATGACGGCAAGCAGCAGCGTATTATTAAAACGATCCCTAAAAAGGGCTATATCCTTGAGGCAGAATTTTGCCAGCGTATTTCCTATGACAAAGAAGAGGCGCCTGGCCTGGCCGGTGCCTCGCCGCAAACATCTGTACCAGAAAATGGAATACCCCTTGAGGATGAGCACCCGGTAGATCCTGCGGTATTACCCGCGCTGGCCGAGACGAAAACGACGATTAACGCAGAGCTAAAACCGCGCTTACGTCGCGCATTCTGGCTCTGGCTTATTTTCTTTCAGGTTTTGCTGTTACTGGTTGTGCTGGCGTGGGCCGGGCGAGCGCTTTTCCCGGTAAACAGCAGCCAACTGGTGAAAAAAAATTCCGTCCCGTACAGCCATATTCAGCTAATGGAATTGCGCCGGGGATGGGACAACTCATCCGCGTCCTATGATTTAAATAAGCTTTTGGGACCGGTGCTGTTTACGCTGAATCAAAATCTGAAAAACCAGAAGGTGACGATGGAAATTTTCTATTACACCTCAGGCACGACGCTGAACTACACCATGACGTTATCGAATCAATGCGATCGTAAACAGCTGGCTATGAACATTATCAACTGGCGTACGGATGGTGCTCAACTGAGCGCCCTAATCTATCGTGAAGGCGAACGAAAAATTAATGAAATGGCCAACTGCGTCAATTAGCTTACTGATCGTGACTCTGCTGGTGCCCCTGGGGGTGGCAGTGATCAAATATCTGCCAGGAGATAAGGGTCTGTTCACGGAGGATTTCGTTAAAGTGAATTTACAGCTGGGGTATTACGACCTGCTGGCGCGCCAGCGTGAGATTTATGATACCTACTTCGATGCCAGGGGGAGTACCGTGCTGATGACCCTGACCAGCCCAAACGATAATCGTTTTATGGCCAAGATCAGCCTGGAACAGCAAAAGCAAAATACCGAAGGTGTGATGTTTACGTTCCATAAAATTTATTATGCTGATGATGGTCAGACGCGGATGATTAAAAATATTCTCGGCTATGCGGAAAACAACGGCGTACATTTTGATACCCTACAACTGGGTAAAGAACGTCTAATGATCACCCCTTCTGGCCAAATGGTACGATACCGCTAGCACCACTGGCTGCTTTACTTAGCGGTCGGTAAACAGCGTACGCCATGCCTGAAGCGTTTTGGGCATGGTATTTTTATCCTTCTCAGTGGTTACATAATCCACTTCCACGCCGTTATCTTCGCCAGGGCTGACACGTAGCGCCCAGATTTTCCCTTCCGGCGTGTACATGATGATGGCTGACTGTCGGTTCGCCATGCCTTTTACCCACAGAGTG
>NZ_JBBGYT010000160.1:0-1820 GCF_037479575.1 Erwinia sp. MYb416 | reverse complement strand
GTACCGTTGCCCCTAACTGATCAAGGTCCGGGCGGTAAACAAAACTGGTGGCCGTCGCGAGGTATTGCGCATAATCATTGCCTGTCAGCTGACGAAAGCGCTCGTCCATCGCTTTATTCGGTAAAATGCCAAGGGTCAACAGCGTAGCGGGCGGACGCGGATCGTTATCCGCTTTCACATACTCTCCATCAATTGACGTCTTGCCTGGCAACAGCATATCGCAGCGTCCGTGCGAATCGCTGCTGACCTCAAGGCGGTTATCCGGGCGCGGGATCAGGACAATGGTACACCCGCCGCCCCAGACAATTTTATCGGTAAATCCTACCCCGTCGGACAGCGTCACTTTACCGCTGAAACTCGACCGGTACACACCTCCCCAGACTGATGCATCCATATTGAACTCATCGCCTGCCAGCTGGCTGATACGAATTTTTCCGCCATTGCCGTGGGGGGCACTGACATTCCACCAGACGCCCTGCCAGTCCACCTGGCGATCGGCATTATACAGCTGGCTCAGGCCACCCAGATAGGCACTGCGCAGGCAGCTGTCGCTAATGCAGGTATTACGTTCCCGGATCATCTCCTTCGCTATCTGATTCACATGCTGCGGATCGCGCATTTGCTGCTCACTGAAGGCGTTAGTAAACACCCTATCCAGCCACATCAGTTCCGGCTTATCACAGACGGTATTTTCTACCACGTTTGCGGCACGCCCACAGTCGATGGCCTTCGCCGTGGAGGTAAGGAGCAGCAGAGTGAAGCCGATGACAGCAGGGGCTTTGATTAAATCCATCTGTTATTTATTCCATATCAGCAGGCCATCGGGAATGACCTGAACTTTACACACTGCCACGGCAGGTGACAACTGACCCATACCGGTGAGCAACTGTTATAGTCGAATAGCGATAAACTGTGTCTGCTATTATAGGAGCAAACATGGTTTACTTTCACTCTGCCCGAACTGTTTTGCAGAGGTCACTAATGGAAGAAGTTAAAAAAATATTGCTGCGCGAGATCGATACATTGAATCGCGAAGAGCAACGCGATAATAAACCGCGCTTCAGTTTTCAGTTTTTGAAGACCCATCCGGGGCTTTGGGCATCCATGTACGGGTGCTACATTCTGACTGTTGCCCTAATCTTTACCACGGACTTTCTGGGCTGGCCCGCGTTCTGGGGGGCGACTATTTTTATCATGCTGATGAGCGGCCTGATGCTCATGGACGTGAACCCGAAATACCGCTTTGAGGATATCGATACCCTTGATCTTCGCGTCTGCTACAACGGCGAATGGTATTATGTGCGCACCCTGTCTGAACGGGCGATCAGCGACATCCTCAGCAGTGACAATGTGCCGGACAAGGTTAAGCAGGGTATTAATAAACTGCTGTCGTTAAAAGGTGAAGTCGATTTTTACGATGTCTTCCACCTGACCTGGGGCCAGAAAAGCGCTTCAGCCGTGTAAAACCGCCCGATGCGGGTCAGGCATGCCTGACCCCTACAGTAATTCTGCGATTAATCTTCCTAATGTGGCGACCGCCACTTCCTGCGATTCATCCCACCACGCGGTGTTAAAGCGAAAATAGTTGGCATACTGCTCGCTGGAGGAGAACATTTTTCCGGGGGCAATACTGATATTGTTGTGCAGCGCACGGTAATAAAGCGTCGTCGTATTGACCTGTTTTGGCAATTCCACCCACAAGAAGTAGCCACCACGTGAATCATTGATTTGCGCCCCGGCAGGCAGAGAGCGTTTGAGAGCCTGACGCGCCAGATTTTTACGCTGCTCCAGTGTCTGCCGTAAACGCCGCAGATGGCGAT
>NZ_JBBGYT010000159.1:0-684 GCF_037479575.1 Erwinia sp. MYb416 | reverse complement strand
CATTATGGTTACTGCCCGCCGGGCATTTGCTGCGGCATAATTTCCAGCGCATCCTCGGCTGGATGTGTATTTCTGGGGTGTTCTGGCTGTGGGGTGGCATTGCAGAAGGGCCGGAACGCCTTGTGCTGTGGGGGATAGCTGTCGCCTGTACCTACTTTTCTCCGATGTTTGGTTTCCCGCTGCCGGGCCTGGGCCGTTCAGACAGCAGCAGTGAATGGACCATAGAAGGGCACCATCTGGCGGAGCGTTGTCAGCTGTTTGTCATTGTCGCACTGGGTGAAACCATTCTGATTACTGGCGCAACGCTCAGTGAAACCGACGTGTGGGATGCGCCGATTATTATTGCCTCGCTGGTGGCGTTTATCGGGAGCCTGGCGATGTGGTGGGTCTATTTCGATACCAGCAGTAAAGCGGGCAGCCACGCTATACAGCATGCCGATAATCCAGGGCAGATGGGCGCCTGCTTCCACTATGTGCACGTGGTGCTGGTCGGCGCGATTATTGTCTGCGCAGTGGCGAATGAGCTGGTGATTGCCCATCCCGATGGACATATCGACATGGCCGCGGCAGCCGTTCTGCTGCTCGGCCCGGCGGTCTATCTGCTGGCCAATGCGATTTACAAACTGATGGTCTACGGCCGGTTTCCGCTGTCGCATATTGTGGGGCTGGTGGCGCTGGCAGGAT
>NZ_JBBGYT010000158.1:0-2084 GCF_037479575.1 Erwinia sp. MYb416 | reverse complement strand
AACTTGCTGTGCATCGTACCCATTGCGCCGCTGGCCATTTCCGCATCGCCTTTACTGGCCTCAATAGGGTTGGCGAGAACGCTGAGGCTGAAGGTGGCTTTGATGCCTTGCCATGTCTGAGTCAGCGCGTCACTCAGTTGCGCGCGAAGACTGAACTGCTCAGGGTCGAATGCCTGCTGTTGCAGCGCTTCGGCGGTGTAGAGGGTATTCAGCGTGCCGACTACCACTTCTTTTGCCATCGCTCCGGTCAGCAGACCGACGGTAGCCTGCCAGTTATCATCGTGAACACCGATCGGTGCCAGCAGCGGTGTCAATGTCTGGCTGACGCTGGCCAGCGCGGAGTCGTTCAGATGACTCACCGGCTTGCCGCTAAACGAAAAACTGTTTAGCGCTCCGATAAGCATACTGACCAGCACAATCACTTTCCCGGCCCGCAGGACAAACCCCCGCAGACGCTGCCAGGTCTGCAACAGCAAACTTTTGGCGTGAGGAACGTGCCACAGCGGCAGTTCCATCACAAAGGGACTGGCGGTACCGCGCATCAGCGTATGCTTCAGCAGCAGACCAGTGGCGATGGCCGCACAGATCCCCAACAGATAGAGGCTGAAAACGACCAGGGCACCGCGCTGACCGAAAAAGGCCGCCGCAAAGACGGCGAAAATCGCCAGCCGCGCTCCGCAGGAGATAAACGGCGCCATCAGCACGGTGATCAGCCGCTCCCGTGGCGCGTCCAGCGTGCGTGCACCCATCACCGAGGGCACATTGCAGCCAAAGCCAACAATCAGCGGTACAAAGGATTTACCGGGCAGACCCAGCGCCTGCATCAACCGATCCATCACAAAGGCGGCACGCGCCATATAACCGGAATCTTCCAGCAAAGAGAGGAACAGATACATCATGCCGATCTGCGGCACCAGCGGCATCACGGTATTGATCCCGCCGCCAATGCCCTGCGCCAGGAAAAGTGTCAGCCATAACGGCAGGTGCAGCGTAGCCCCCAGCCATTGCGTACCCTGAATAAAGATCGCCGCTGATCCAAGGTCGAACAGGGGTTGCAGCGCGCCACCAAGGTTGATGGCGAGGAAGAACATCATATACATCACCAGCAGAAACACCGGCAGACCCAGCCAGCGGTTCATGGTCAGCCGATCCAGCCGCTGGCTGAACAGGCTACGGCTTCCGGCCACACGGATGACCTTGTGACAGAGGGATTCGAGAGTCTGATAGCGGCTACTGGCAATGGACTGGGCAGCATCTTCCCCCAGATGTTCATGGATGCCAGGCAGTAACGCCTGGGCAGCGGGCATCTGCTGCTGGCTCCAGATGTCCCCTTCCAGCATATGCAGGGCCAGCCAGCGTTTCTGCCCTTCGGGCGTGGCGGCAGGCATGGCCGCGACCAGTTCACGTAATGCCTGTTGCAGCGGCTGCGAATAGGGGACATCAAGCAGGGTAGGCTGGCGTGAATAGCGGTCGATGGTCTCTTTCAGTGGTTTGATGCCGCGCCCGCGTGTCGAAACCAGCGGTATCACCGGGCAGCCCAGGGCCTGTTCCAGCGCCGCGAGGTCTAACTCTGTTTGCTGGCTTTCAACAATATCCAGCATGTTTAACGCCACGATGCAGGGCTGCCCCATTTCCAGCAGCTGCAAGGTCAGATAAAGATTACGTTCAAGGTTACTGGCATCCACCACGTTAATCACCAGGTCAGCATCACCGCTCAGCAGATACTGGCAGGCAATCTGTTCGTCCAGCGATGCCTGCGCCGAGAGGGTGGTGAGCGAGTAACAGCCCGGCAGATCAACCAACTGCACCTGATGCTCTGCGGTGGTGAACAGCCCCTCTTTGCGCTCGACGGTTACCCCGGCCCAGTTACCGACCCGCTGGCGCGATCCGGTGAGCTGGTTAAACAGGGTGGTTTTACCTACGTTTGGGTTCCCGGTCAGTGCGATAGTGATGGTTTTCATGCTGTCTCTCCGGCTGACTGCATGGCTTCCAGCTGGAGCAAATCAAGGTCCCTTTTGCGCAACATCAGGCTCACGTGGCGGGTTTCAATATGCAGCGGATCGCCCAGTGGCGCGATGCGGATC
>NZ_JBBGYT010000157.1:0-678 GCF_037479575.1 Erwinia sp. MYb416 | reverse complement strand
CACGTTCTCAGCGGTTTTCCCTTCTTCTGACAGGCGGGAGTTCCACAACTCATAGTTCTGGTCAGCAATGGTCAATTGCCCCTGTGCATCGGCCAGCAACTGTTTGACGGCATCGCTGATGCCTTCGCGGTTAGCATCCAGCGTGTAACGGATACCAGAACGGTTGAGGGTATTACGCGCCTGAATCAGCGCGATCCAGGACTGGTTGAGGGCAGACTGTTGTAGACGAAGCTGTTGGGAGACGGCGAAGTTATTTTTATCACCTTTGAGGGCCTGGAAGAATAAACCGCCAGTGATTAATTGCAATGAACCAAAAAACACCAGAACCAGAATCAGGCTGGTGACGACCTTCATACGCTTAAACATAATGTTCCTTATTAGCCAGTTGACGATGCTGTTATCGGCAGGCGTATTCAGATCTTTATGTCGCGAAATAATCAGAAAACCAGTGACTCATGTGGCTGGAGAGTTATTCATCACGATGAAACAGTTTATTATCGTTGCGGAGATAAACTATTAACATGTTTGGCGCCTTGCATTACGGGTCGATCGAAAAAGACGATCGCCCCCGACGGAGGCTGAACAGGTGGAGGTGAGGAGGTATGTCGCGATGGGGAGTGGCCGACCGTCTGTTTCGGTCGGCCAGCAAGGGCAATCGAAAATCACCCCTGTAAAATC
>NZ_JBBGYT010000156.1:1647-2820 GCF_037479575.1 Erwinia sp. MYb416 | reverse complement strand
TCGTACTCACGGACTTCGGTGCAGTCGCGGGTGATCTTGGCAAAGCCGATCAGTTGATCGTCGTCATTACGGATCGCATCGATCACCACATGAGCCCAGAAGGCGCTGCCATTTTTGCGGTAGCGCCAGCCGTAATCTTCGAAACGCCCGCTGATGGCGGCTATTTTTAAATTGGTTTCGGGCAGTTGCAACAGGCGATCCTGAGCGCTGTAGAAGCAGGAAAAGTGCTTTCCGACGATCTCCTCAGCGGTATAACCTTTCGCACGTCGTGCACCGGTATTCCAGTTCATCACCATGCCACGCGGGTCCAGCATATAGATGGCGTAATCTTTCACCCCTTCCACCAGCAGGCGGAATGTCTGCTCGCGTTCGGTTTGTTCGCGCTGCATACGGCGCTGCTCGGTGCAGTCGCGGGTAATTTTGGCGTAGCCAAGCAGCTTGCCGTCATCGTCATGTACCGCATCAATGACCACATGCGCCCAGAACGCGCTACCGTCTTTACGGTAACGCCAGCCCTGCTCTTCAAAACGCCCGGTGCGATAGGCCGTTTTCAGGTTCTGTTCCGGCAGTTTATTCAACCGGTCCTGCGAGCTGTAAAAACAGGAAAAGTGCTTACCGACAATCTCTTCAGCGGTATAGCCTTTAGAACGGCGGGCGCCTGCATTCCAGTTCACCACCAGGCCTTCCGCATCCAGCATGTAAATAGCGTAGTCGGTCACCCCTTCCACCAGCAGGCGGAAACGCTGTTCTTGCGCACGCTGCTCGCTCAGTAGCCGTTGTTGTTCAGTACAATCACGGGTAATTTTGGCGAAACCGAGTAACTCGCCACTCTCGCTGCGGATGGCATCAATGACCACATGGGCCCAGAAGGCGCTGCCGTCTTTGCGATAGCGCCAGCCCTCCGTCTCAAAGCGGCCACTCTCACGCGCAGTACGCAACCCAAGCTCAGGCAGGCCTTTTTGGCGATCTTCATAGCTGTAAAAGCAGCTAAAGTGCTTCCCGACAATCTCAGCAGGCAGATACCCCTTGGCACGCTGTGCCCCCGGATTCCAGTTAACGACGGTTCCATCCGGAGAAAGCATATAAATTGCGTAATCAACCACGCTTTGTACCAGCAGCCGGTACAGGACATCAGAGTTTTCATTCATTATTATTTTCGCCTGGACGCCGATG
>NZ_JBBGYT010000156.1:800-1557 GCF_037479575.1 Erwinia sp. MYb416 | reverse complement strand
TCTTGTCTTTCAGTGTGCTCAAGCCACACGGGTATAAACCGAAAACATCAGCCAATTCAAGCTAATTCAATCGATTCACAGCAGTTCATTGATCGTTATCGGCTTTGGTTAAAAAATATTCAGCGTTAATTTTCAGAAGACCACGCTATATAGCGCGAATTTAAAGGTAAATTTGTTTTTTCGCTTCCACAAAATAAAGAGTACGGGCCAATTAATGGCATAAATAACCAAAGGAAATAAAGTATTTTCGTCACGGACATTAATAGATACAACCGTAACGAGATTACTCACAGGCAATCGCGGTATAACCACCAGACATTGACAGCGGAGTGCCTATGTTTAAATCCTTTTTTCCCAGGCCAGGGCTGTTTTTCAGCAGCGTGGCGATCTGGAGCCTGCTGGCCGTTTTGTTCTGGTTTGGCTATGCCGACAGCAAATTCGCTCATCTGATGATCCATTTAACCTGGATCCCCCCAGGCACGTTGCCCAACAACGCACTGCGTTTTATCTCGCCCGGCGAACTGGGTTTCTACAGTTATTACCTGCTGGCCACGCTGCTATTTGCCGGAGGCTGGTTTTTCTTCAGCCCGCATCCCTGGCAGCGCTGGTCAATTCTCGGCAGTGCGCTGATTATCTTTGTCACCTGGTTTTCCGTTCAGGTCGGCGTGGCGATTAACAGCTGGTATGAGCCGTTCTATGACCTGATACAAAAGGCAATGGCACACCCGAATACCATTCAGATCTCGGCGTTTTATAC
>NZ_JBBGYT010000156.1:0-703 GCF_037479575.1 Erwinia sp. MYb416 | reverse complement strand
AACAGTTACTACATGGAATACTGGCCGCGCCTGCGCCACATCGAAGGGGCCGCCCAGCGCGTGCAGGAAGACACCATGCGTTTCGCCTCGACGCTTGAGGATATGGGCGTCAGGTTGATTGATGCGGTGATGACGCTGATCGCCTTTTTACCGGTGCTGGTGGCACTATCAGTGCATGTAAAAACCGTGCCAATCCTCGGCCAAATCCCGTATGCGTTGGTCATAGCCGCGGTACTATGGTCACTGTTCGGCACCGGGCTACTGGCGGTGGTGGGGATTAAACTGCCAGGACTGTCGTTTCGTAATCAGCGGGTGGAAGCCGCTTACCGTAAAGAGCTGGTGTACGGTGAGGATGACGCACAGCGTGCCAGCCCACCGCTGGTGCGCGATCTGTTCAGCCACGTACGTAAGAACTATTTTCGCCTCTACTTTCACTATCTCTATTTCAATATCGCCCGTATTTTTTATCTGCAACTGGATGCGGTATTCAGCATCTTTGTGCTGTTTCCCTCGATCATCACCGGCGCGATCACCCTTGGCCTGCTGACGCAGATCACCAATGTGTTCGATCAAGTGCGCAACGCGTTCCAGTATCTGATCAATGCCTGGACCACGTTGGTGGAGCTGATGTCGATCTACAAGCGTCTGCGCAGCTTCGAGCGCGCACTGGATTAAGGAGGGCGGGCTGACCGAAGAAGAAGGT
>NZ_JBBGYT010000155.1:0-651 GCF_037479575.1 Erwinia sp. MYb416 | reverse complement strand
TCCGCATCCAGCAGGCGTGCGGCGGCCGCGTCGAGATAGAGCGTGCAGTTGGCATGGCGCTGCAATACAGAAGCAGGCAGCGCTTCCAGAGGGGGCTCCATCAGCATTCGCCGGACTATCTCGGCTTTATTTTCACCGTTGATCAGTACCCTGATATGCCGGGCCTGCATAATGGTTTGAATGCCAAAGCTCAGGTAGCTGTCGGGAACATTTTCCTCCGATCCCACTTCCTGCACTAAAGCCGCCATCAGCACACCGTGGCAGCGGTCGACCTCAATTTCACGCGTCAGCGTGTCAAAAGGCGTGCCCGGCAGGTTCGCGGCAATATGCCCGTCCTGACCCACGCCCAGCAGCAGCAGATCCAGCCCGCCGTCAGCGGCAATCGCGGCATCCTGCTGCGCAACGTTGGCCAGGGTTAACGGATGGATGCGTTGTGGCGGGATGCCCGCCGGGGTCAGCAGATGACGGTCAATATGCTGATAAATCACCCCTGGCTGCTGCTCATGACCGCGCAGCGGAACGTCATCCTGCAAATAATAATGCACCTGCTGTCCGGCGTTTTCCGCCTGTAGCCGTGCTACCAGATGCTGATACAGCCGCAGCGGCGATGAACCGCCTGTCGGGGCGAAATTACAACGTTCTCCCTGATTC
>NZ_JBBGYT010000154.1:1152-2298 GCF_037479575.1 Erwinia sp. MYb416 | reverse complement strand
TGTCACCGTCGAGTCTGTTGGGCGCTATCGTTATTACCGCCTGGCCGGGCCACATATTTCCCAGCTCTTAGAAAGTCTGGCCTCGGTCGGGCCTGTCACTGCGCAATGGCAAACAACGCCCAATAGTGCAGCGAAAGCGCTGCGTTTTGCGCGTTGTTGTTACGATCATTTAGCCGGGCAACTCGGCGTGCTGATTACGCAGAGGATGCTTGACCAGGGGCTGATTGCCATGCGAGAAGGCCAACACTGCGTGTTAACCGTTCTGGGGCATCGCTGGTTTGAACAGCAAGGCGTGGAAATCAGTGCGGAACGCGCAGGCAATAACCGTTTGTGCCTCGACTGGACCGAGCGGCAATATCACCTCGCAGGCCCTCTTGGCTCCGCGATGCTGGAGGCATTTATTGCGTGGGAATGGCTGAGCCGCTCGAATCAATCAAGAGCGTTGAACGTCACCGCGTCGGGATGGGAAGCCTTAGCGCAACACTTTGGTATTCGCCATCAGCAAGGATCGCTACGGCATGAATAGTGGTCTTTCTTTGAACAGATGCCTTCGGCTGCCCGATATTCTGGGATGAATCGTATACACATCCCCGGCATCTGGGGACGTCAGTAACTCCGAAGGCGTCATAGCAAAGCGTGCGGTGGTAATGAATAAGGTCGCAAGACCTTCGCCACCAAAGCAGCAACTGGTAGGGCGCGGAACGGGCATGATGACACGATCGCTCAGACACCCGTTGCTGTCGTAACGCAGCAGGCATCCCCCGTTGAACTGACATACCCACAGCCCTCCCTCCTTATCCAGAGCGATACCGTCAGGACGGCCGAGTTCGGCGGGTGTCTCAACAAATAACCTGATATCGCCTGGCAAGCCCTCTGCCGAACAGGTGGCCTGAAAAATTGCACATGCTACCGAATCAACGAAAAACAGAGTACGGCCATCTTCGGACCAGGCCACCCCGTTGGGCAGCGTTACCCCCGGCAGGATTAACCGGGCATTCAGTGCACTATCGAATCGGTACAGCGCACCGCTATTGCCATCCGGGCGCTCGTTCATCAGTCCGGTAACAAAACGTCCCTGTGGATCGCAGGCACCATCATTGAAACGATAGCTCGTGCCTTCATGGATAATGGGAGAGCCGTGGCTCA
>NZ_JBBGYT010000154.1:790-1103 GCF_037479575.1 Erwinia sp. MYb416 | reverse complement strand
GCGCCAATGCGTGCGGCTGACTCATAAACACGGTCGACCTTTCCCTCTGGCCGCAGCACGTTGATCCGCCCTTCAACGATATCCACGAAGTACAAAAGCCCCTTCTGAGCATCCCAGACCGGACTTTCGCCTAACGTGGCGCCGACATGAGCAATGTTGCACAGATCATAATCGTTATGCATATTCACACTCTTTGATCTGCTGCCACTGGCGGGCGACGTCAGCCACATTCTCACATTCGACACGCGCCAGGTCAGTGGGATAAACAACGCCGGGGTTCTCACAAAAGCGGGTTGCGGTGAAATGACCGTTG
>NZ_JBBGYT010000154.1:0-707 GCF_037479575.1 Erwinia sp. MYb416 | reverse complement strand
CGAAGGATGTAGCCTGTGTCATGGCACAGCGGGCTGGCCAGATACACGACGCCCGGTGCGACCCACTCCGGTTTGAGGTTCTCGGGTGACGGCATGCTTCCCCACATGCGTGTTTTGGCAACAGGGGAGATAGCGTTGACAAGGATTCCATGCTGCTCGCCTTCCAGGCTCAGTGCATTCATGATGCCCACCTGAGCCATCTTACCGGCAGCGTAAGCCACGAGGCCGGGCTGCGCATATTGCTGGAACAGGGCGCGATCAGAGGTGTTGAGCACGATCCGTGGTGATGAAGAGTGCTTAAGGTATGGCCAGGCATATTTGCTCAGCCAAATCGGCGCACGGATGTTGATGCCGATGGCACGTTCAAGGAAATCATCACTCTGGTCTTCGATACGTTGATAGTCCACCCAGCCTGCGTTGTGAATCAGGATGTCCAGCTTACCGAAGTGGGTGATAGCCAGCTCCACGAGCTCCCTGCAGCCATCCTCATTATCCAGGCGTCCGTTGTGTGTGATCAATTGTCCGTTGTCAGCGCGCAGGGTACGGCCAGCTTCCGCAATCACATCTTTACTGGCGCCTTCACCGGCCCGGTTGGTGCCGAGGTCGCTGATAACAACGCGCGCACCATGGTCTAACAGTGACTGCGCGTAGGTACGTCCCAGGCCCTGTCCTGCGCCGGTGATGATGGCTACCGCATCCTTTAACAG
>NZ_JBBGYT010000153.1:0-736 GCF_037479575.1 Erwinia sp. MYb416 | reverse complement strand
CCCGCGAGATTATGATCTTTCCAGAAGCTTTTCGGGAACACCGGCGTTGAGAGTAGTGAAAGCATCTGATCGCGATCGGGTTTGGGCAGATCGAAGCGCACGGTGAGGCGTGAAATGGCTTTCGCCGTCACCCCTTTATAGTAAAAGCGATAAGCTGGCACGCCCTGAGTCATAATCAGGTTAAAGGTGAAGGCTGCATCTTCAGCTGTTATTGGCGAACCATCATGAAAACGCGCCCGGGGGTTAATAGTGATTTCTACCCAGCGATAATCATCTGGATAACGGGCAAATTCGGCGACGAGAGGGTAGAGGCTGCCGGTTTCATCCTCAGATGGAGCAAATAGATTATCGTACAGCGCGTCTGTGCCCACCCCGGGGCTGCCACGCAGGGCGAAGCGGTTGAAGTTATCGTAAGTACCAATCGCGGAAAGTGTGGCGCTGCCGCCTTTCGGCGCCGCCGGATTAGCATAATCAAAATGGGTGAAGCCGCTGGGGTATTTTGCGACCCCAAGCTGGGCGAAGCTGTAGCTCTGATTAATTTTTTCTGCCTGCACGCTGGCCGCAGACAGGCTAAGTAATGCAAAGGCAACAAGACGCACAATCATGGTTTCAACAGGCTCCCACCAGCGACAAATCGGTTATATTTGCAAGCCGTGGCACTAAAACCACGATGACACAATGATAGTAAAGGTTTTTATCTGATTTAACAGCCCGTTATTCCTTTAAAATTGTACTG
>NZ_JBBGYT010000152.1:0-1078 GCF_037479575.1 Erwinia sp. MYb416 | reverse complement strand
AAAAAGCATACGCTTGATATGCTGGCAAAAAAAGCAGGTGTCGGCGTGGCAACTGTTGACAGGGTGTTAAATGAACGTGGCGGTGTTTCACCCGAAACAACGCGTAAAGTATTACTGGCTGCGCAGGAAATCGGATTAAAAAGAATATTGCCTGTGGCTTATCAGCAACCCTGGCAAATTGAAGTTTTTCTGAGTGGAAACGGCTCGTTTTTCTTTAAACAGCTGGCGCGAGATTTTGGTGAAATAGCCAATCATCTTGGTTATCAGCGCATGACATTATTGAGGACCTTTACCGTTGAAACTCAGCCGGAGAAACTGGCGCGTCTGATCATCGACAGCAGTACAAAGCGTGACGGGATCATTGTGGTCGCTCACCATTCTCCGGCGCTGTACGAGGCGCTGGAGGTGTGTAAGGCGCGCGGGGTGCCGGTGATCACTATCGTGACCGATCTGCCCGATGCCGAACGCTTATGTCATGTCGGAATTAATCAGATGCAGGCCGGGCGCACCGCCGGGCTGATGATGGGACGTATGGTGAAGGGGGCTGGCGAAGTGGTGATGGTCAGCGGCCGCTGTGATTACAGCGCACACCGCCAGCGCATTGCCGGGTTTCGTGCGGTACTGGAGAAGAAGTTCCCCCAACTGCGGCTGCGCGAAGTGCTTGCCGGGCAGGATCAGCGCGACGTCATCAGCCGTCTGCTGGAGGAGTGCCTGAGCCATTCGCATGACGTGATCGGCCTGTATAACACCGGGTCAGGGAATACCGAGGTGAGCGCAGCACTGGATCGGCATCAGTTACTGGGGCGCTGTGTGTATATCACACATGAGTTGTATAGCATCACCCGGGGCCTGATGGCAGATGATGTACTGGCAATGACGCTGGATCAAAATGCACGTATGCATGCGCAGCTGGCGACGGATATTTTGCTGCGCCATCTGGAGGAGGGATACCAACCGACGCTGTATGAGGACGGAAAAGTAGATTTCCGGCTGATCACACCGGAAAACGCCTGAGGACCAACTTTACAGGCTGGCGGGACGACCTTTTACGATCGTCCCGCTATTAACGGATTAAAAA
>NZ_JBBGYT010000151.1:0-656 GCF_037479575.1 Erwinia sp. MYb416 | reverse complement strand
GCAGAGTAAGGATGCGATCCGCTACGGTTTTTGAACACGGATTCTGTTGGGCCATCAAGGGCCGGGCATGCCCGGCCCCTACGGTTATGGTGCGGTTTTGCCGCGCGGGGCATGGTGGTCCCGATTTTCGTAGGGGTCAGGCATGCCTGACCCGTATTTCAACTGACCCGTATTTCACCTGACGCAAATTTGACGATCAGAAATCCATCTTGACGGTGAACTGCACTTCACGCGGATCGCCAATCTGGTTGGACAGATTGTTGGTGGCGATCGACGAGGTGTAGTACGTTTTGTCGAACAGGTTCTTCACGTTAACCTGCAAGGTCACCGGGTTCTGCGTTTTGATTTTATAAGACGCAAACGCATCCGCCACCGCGTAGCCCTGTAACGAGTAGTCCTCGCCATTGTCACCGGAACGACGGCTGACCGCATGACCGCCGCCACCAACGGTCAGCGTATTGCCGCCCATCACGTTGTGGAAGTCATAAGTCAGGAACAGTGAACCGGTGTGACGCGGCACGTTAGGCAACATCTTGCCCTGATAATCCGGGTCTTCCATCACTTTGGCATCGGTATAGCCGTAGCTGGCAATCACATTGACGTTCTGCGTCAGCGCACCCGCCACATCCACTTCTACCCCACGCGAACGCACTTTT
>NZ_JBBGYT010000150.1:0-1090 GCF_037479575.1 Erwinia sp. MYb416 | reverse complement strand
GTGAGTAATAGTGCATGAATAAGCGACATTGTGCCGATCGATGGTGCAGTGTAATCGGAAAAAAAGTCACGCGTTGGTATTTTTATCGGAGCGGGAGAACAATGCCAGCCAGCCGTCGCGGCTGGCATTGTGGGAAAGGTATTTTATCTCATTAAAACGAGTAGTTAGCCGATACTGTGAAGTTACGCGGTGCGCCATACACCACGTAAGTTCCCATATAATCGTAATACTCTTTATCGAACAGGTTGTTAATATTTGCCTGCACGGAAACCTGCTTCGTCACCTGGTAGCGGCTGAACAGATTCACGAGGGTAACTGGTGACTGGTCGATATAATCCGCAGGGGCGTCTGCAACATTTGCCCAGGTTTTATTCTGCCAGTTCACGCCACCACCGACGGTGAGGTCCTGCAACATCGGCAGACGATAGCGGGTAAACAGCTTGGCGGTGGTGCGCGGTACTTCCGGCATCACTGCGGTGCCGTCACGCTGTTCTGCGATGTAGCGCGATGCACCGAAGGTCATCTGCCAGTTATCGGTCAACGCACCGTTTATTTCAAACTCAACGCCACGGCTGACGGCATCAACGGATTCATACGCATATTCCGTTGAGGTACCGATAGGGAGATAAGTACTGATGCCCAGGTTGTTTTGCTCGGTACGGAACAGTGACAGCGTGGCGGTCAGACGGCTGTTATTCCAGTCGCCTTTCAGGCCGGTTTCGTAGCTTTTTCCGGTCACTGCGCCAAGGTATTGCGCATCCGCGTTGCGGTAGGTCTGTGGCTGGAAGATGGAGGTATAGCTGGCGTAAGCCGAGTACGTATCATTAATGTCATACGTCAGACCCGCATATGGCGCGACCTTGCTGGTGGTTTTGTTACCGCTGGTGCCATTGCCACGCCACTCGGTATAACGTGCACCGACCAGCAGTGACAGCGGATCGGTCAGCGAGAAGCGCGCTGCGGTGTAAGCCGATTTCTGGCGGATGCTGTCGTCTTTCTCTACGGTCCATGGCTCCCAGTTACCTTCGTCAACATTGCCGTCCCAGTTATTGTAATTACCGAAATTGATGGCCGACATATCAGAGAAGGT
>NZ_JBBGYT010000149.1:0-769 GCF_037479575.1 Erwinia sp. MYb416 | reverse complement strand
CCGAATCGCAGACCGCAAACCGGCGCCTTAAGGGCGCCTTCTTACATTGGTGGGGCGTGCAGGATGACTCGGCTTTGCCTCGCCCTCCGGGTCGTTGCCTTCGGCAACGCTGTCTCACTACGTTCGACTCGAACCTGCTGCAGGTTCTCATACTGCCCGAATCGCAGACAGCAAAAAGGCGCCTTTAGGGCGCCTTCTTACATTGGTGGGTCGTGCAGGATGACTCGGCTTCGCCTCGCCCTCCGGGTCGTTGCCTTTGGCAACGCTGTCTCACTGCGTTCGACTCGAACCTGCTGAAGGTTCTCACCCTACACGAATCGCAGACAGCAAAAAGGCGCCTTTAGGGCGCCTTCTTACACTGGTGGGTCGTGCAGGATGACTCGGCTTTGCCTCGCCCTCCGGGTCGTTGCCTTCGGCAACGCTGTCTCACTACGTTCGACTCGAACCTGCTGCAGGTTCTCATACTGCCCGAATCGCAGACAGCAAAAAGGCGCCTTTAGGGCGCCTTCTTACATTGGTGGGTCGTGCAGGATGACTCGGCTTCGCCTCGCCCTCCGGGTCGTTGCCTTTGGCAACGCTGTCTCACTGCGTTCGACTCGAACCTGCTGAAGGTTCTCACCCTACACGAATCGCAGACAGCAAAAAGGCGCCTTTAGGGCGCCTTCTTACACTGGTGGGTCGTGCAGGATGACTCGGCTTTGCCTCGCCCTCCGGGTCGTTGCCTTCGGCAACGCTGTCTCACTACGTTCGACTCGAACCTGCTGCAGGT
>NZ_JBBGYT010000148.1:0-1155 GCF_037479575.1 Erwinia sp. MYb416 | reverse complement strand
GAGAAAAATCCACGCCAGCGTAGACGATGCGGGCGGAAGCCCACACCGTGAATCACGCCCGTGCAGACCGCCCACATCAGCAACAGCCCCTGCCAGATAGCCAGCTCACTGCTGTTCGCGGCAAAGCGCGCTGGGTTCCAGAATATGCATCCCGCCAGCACTAACGCAGCCATCAGGGAAAGGGCCCTCAGCAGGCCCTTGTCCATTAGTTGATAGAGACGAGCGATGCCCTCCCCCATCACAGTTCCTCTTTACTCGCGGCTGACGCTTCTGCTTGCTCAAGCGCCAGTGCAGTAATGATACCGAAGGCACAAGCCAGTAGCGTGCCAAGGATCCAGGCAAAATACCACATATGTTGCTCCTTCTTTAGTAGAGAGAATTGCTGTTATTCTCAATCTGTTCTTTCGTCACGCGACCGAACATTTTGTAGTAACACCAGGTTGTGTAAGCCAGGATAATCGGCACAAAGATAGCCGCCACCACGGTCATGACATTGAGTGTCAATACCGTCGACGTAGCATCCCACATGGTCAGGCTCACATTTGGTACGGTACTGGATGGCATAACAAACGGGAACATCGCAATACCGGCCGTCAGAATGACACAGGCCAGCGTCAGTGAAGAGAACAGGAATGCCCAGGCCCCTTTTTCAATTCGCGAGAAGAGAATAGTCAGTAACGGCAGTACCACACCCAGTGCCGGAATAGCCCAGAGAATCGGCGCGTTATTGAAGTTCACCATCCAGGCACCCGCCTGACGGCTGACTTCTTTCACCAGTGGATTAGACACACCGTTATGATCGAGTGCCGAGGTCACCACATAGCCATCAATGCCGTACACCACCCAGACACCTGCCAGCGCGAAGCAAACCATCATCACGGCAGCCGAAATCTGCGCGGTTTTACGGGTACGCAGATGCAGTTCGCCGACGGTACGCATCTGCAAATACGTTGCGCCCTGGGTCAGGATCATTGTCAGGCTGACAATTCCCGCCAGCAGACCAAACGGATTCAGTAGTTGGAAGAAGTTGCCGGTATAGAACAGGCGCAGATCGTTGTCGATGTGGAAAGGCACGCCTTGTAAAAGGTTACCAAAGGCGACACCAATAACCAGCGGCGGGACAAAACTACCGATGAAAATCGCCCAGTCCCACAT
>NZ_JBBGYT010000147.1:0-1045 GCF_037479575.1 Erwinia sp. MYb416 | reverse complement strand
CCACACAGGTGTTGGGTTCGCTGAACAGCTGATGAATACGACGGGTAAATTCCGCTTCAGTGACACCGCGAGCACGTGCAATCTGTGGCGTGATGCCGGTGATCATCACGGCTTCCGGCTGTGGCAGATAGTCATCCGCAGGCTGACAGTAAAACACCTCAGGCTCGCCCAGGATATTGAAATCCATATCGGTACGGATGCCCGCGAACTGCGCAGGGCGGTCCAGCGAGGGACTTTTACCGAAGGTCTCGTAATCGTGGAAAAGGAAGGTAGGTTGATTAGTTGTGTCTTTCACTGTTTCGCTGTCCACTTCTGTTTGTTAACTTTCTGAAAAGGCAGTGCTCAACTCTACTTACAAACCCTGCATTATTCACATCTGTTCATTATGGTTCGCTTTAGTCTATGCAATATGGTGCACATAGTGGGTACAGAATCCCTGAAATCCCGCGTACAGAAAATCATATGGCCCTCAGCGACACTAACTTCGCGCTATACATGGTAAACCATATTCGGACTCGCCTGAAGTAGCAGGCCTCTATGGCCTTGCATATTCGCATATCTGTAGGAAGGGTATGGCATTTTGATATTGATATTGCGGTAAAAATGACGACGTTGCCTGAGAGTGTTGCCAGCTGTAAACCCGCTAACAAGGCTGGAATTTGTACGGTGATGCGCGATACACAGGGTTTTGAAAACGCAGTGCGTTTATGCAGTATTTTTTTCAACGCACTGATTTATATTGTTTTTATTGATTTTCTTGAGTGATTTATAGCAACCCCATTAATAATTTAAAATCAATGGGATTAGTACTTTTACGGTTCCATCATAAAGAAGTCTGCGGAGAAAGATCTCTCGATGACAGTTATTATGACAATATCAGGTTGATATCTTCGAATCAGTTCTTTGAGGTCTTCAGGCTTTTTGGTGAAAGCATCGAAATGCCTTTCCATAATTTCACTGAAAGTTGCATTCATATACGGGTAAAGTGCTATTCCGAAAGAGTCTCTCAGCCAGAGCACTTTCATCTTATTTAATGCTCCAGAAG
>NZ_JBBGYT010000146.1:385-950 GCF_037479575.1 Erwinia sp. MYb416 | reverse complement strand
AAGGTGTTCCAATAAAATACGAATAATTATTCAAGTTGTGAATTCGCATATGATGAACGACAACGCTAAGGGACTTGAAGCGCGCAAACAGCCGCGGCAGGCGCGATCGCAGGCCACCGTTGAGGTGATCCTCGAGGCGACTATTCAGGTTTTGCTGGCAGAAGGGCTGCCCCGGCTGACCACAATCCGCGTGGCAGAGCGGGCTGGCGTGTCGGTGGGAACGCTGTATCAGTATTTCCCGCAAAAGCAGGCGCTGCTGTTTGCGCTGTTACAGCGCCATCTGGAGAGGCTGGTAAGCATAATGGAAGGTGCCGCGTTATCCGTGCAGGGCCAGCCTCTGGCAGTGATGGTTAAACATATTGTCAGCGTGTTTATGCAGGTGAAAACCGAGAACCTGCACGAGTCGGCGGCACTGTATGCTGTCGCCAGCGAACTGGATACGCGTAGCTATGTGCGTAGCGTGGAAGCGCGCAATCGCCTGGCGCTGGAAACGATGCTCGACAGTGCCAGCGACAGGCGGTTTGCCGATACGCCGGGGGTGACGTTTGTGTTTATGGGCGCACTG
>NZ_JBBGYT010000146.1:0-325 GCF_037479575.1 Erwinia sp. MYb416 | reverse complement strand
GATATGGAGCGTCTTGCAGGCCAGCTAGAACTGCTGTGCCTGAGCTACCTGGAGCACGTTGCGGTGCCGCGCTGAGCGTGGCTCAACTCTGGGCTGACGTCATTAAGAGCAGTCTGCTTCAGGAGTCGCGGTAGATAACGGGTTTAACTTCATTAGTCTCAGAAAATTACGATAGTTAAACATTGCCAGTCAATTAAGATGCTGCGTTGTGCAGTACAGGAAAGGATTTTATTGTGGGGTTAGCGTGATTATTTTATTGAGAATTTCCATTTTACTTATTTATCTTTTTGCTATGATTTTATTGTATGTACTCGGTGTTGATAAG
>NZ_JBBGYT010000145.1:400-1228 GCF_037479575.1 Erwinia sp. MYb416 | reverse complement strand
ATCGATCATTGTGCCGATCTCTTTTGCGGCGGTTGCGCTACGCTGGGCCAGCACCCGCACTTCAGAGGCGACGACCGCAAAGCCGCGACCGGCTTCGCCCGCACGTGCCGCTTCGACTGCGGCGTTGAGTGCCAGCAGGTTGGTCTGGAAAGCAATGCCATCAATCACGCCGACGATATCACCGATTTTGGCCGAACTGTGTTCGATGGCACTCATGGTCGACACCACATCAGAGACCACGCTGGCACCGCGTGAAGCCGATGCCGAGGCTTTCTGCGCCAGTGCGTTTGCTTTGCGCGTGTTGTCCTCGTTGTTTTTGACCGTCGCCATGATCTGTTCCATGCTCGACGCGGTTTCATCCAGCGAGGCGGCCTGCTGTTCGGTGCGGCTGGAAAGATCGATATTGCCGGAAGCTATCTCCTCAACGCCCGCGCCAATCGCATCGGTACCGTTACGCACGACAAGCACCATATTTTCCAGTCCGTCACGCATACGCTGCACGGCGGCAAACAGATGGGCGATCTCATTTTTGCCGCTGGCATCAATACGCGCCCGTAAATCGCCTTCAGCAATGCGGTCAAACACGGTAACGGCATTGTTGAGCGGTTTTACCACCAGGTTGGTCATCACTGACCAGGCCAGTCCGGCCAGCAGCAGGGCACAGGCGATAGCGCAGTAGAGGATAAACTGCATAGTGCTTACCCGATCGCTGGAGTCCTCATAAGCCACATCAATGCTTGAGAGCTTAAAGGCGACCAGTGCCTTTGAGGCTTTATCAAAAGCGGCATAGAGTGCCGTCGACTTCCCGGCGCGCTGGCGATAGTCGTC
>NZ_JBBGYT010000145.1:0-372 GCF_037479575.1 Erwinia sp. MYb416 | reverse complement strand
GTCTTCATCAGGGTGTCGCGTGCGGTAGCCATTTCAGTGGCAATCACCTGCTCTTCTTCTGATTGCGGATATTTCAGATAGTCCTGCCATTTCGCCCCGGCACTGTCGACTTTACCTCTGGCTCGTTCTAAGGCGACTTTAGCTTTCTCCGTGTCGCCATTGACCATCAGTGATTCATACAGGCGTAAATCTAATCGTCCACGCAGCAGCAGCTCGGAACTCTCATTCAGTGCAACCAGCCCAGGCAGCACTTCGGTATCGACGCGGGCAAAGGATTTATTGCCTGATTGCACTGCGATTAGCCCCAGAATGCCGACAAAAAGTAATAATGCGGCTAATGAAAAAATCATCATGCTCAGTGCGGTACGGATC
>NZ_JBBGYT010000144.1:489-1125 GCF_037479575.1 Erwinia sp. MYb416 | reverse complement strand
GTTCTCTTTAACGACTTTCTTACTGGGTAACATTGTTACTTTCCTCCTTTGGAACCATTTACCTTCACTTTATTAGCGTATTTGCCTTGATCCAGGCAACAAGGGGAGAGCCTTTTGCATTGATGTAACCCACATTCACCCATTGATTATCAGGTGAACGTTGTATGATCTTTATTTTATCCCCCGCCACAAGATAGGCTTTAGTTTGACTGTGTTCATCTGGCCCGGTGAATAATAAGGCTTTGGACTCTATCGATGCCGCCATCGTAAGGCTATTGACGTAATTAACTATCTGGCTGCGAACGGCCTTTGCCGAGGATTTATTTAAGGTGGCCAGTTTCTGATAGTCATTGATATTATCTTTTCCCGGTACATCACAGCGCATCAGATTCATTACCCGGGCATTTTCCATCAGGGAAAAATCCCCTTTCGACTCACGCAGCGTAGGGCGCATTGCGGTGAAGTTAAACGTGTCTGCGTTGGGTTTTTCTGAACTGGCGAGGATATCTTTGCCTCCAACCCACGTGTAACCACACGCCTCACCGCTCCAGTCGCTGGTGATACAGCCATTCTTCATATCGACCACACTGCAATAGGCGCGGTCGCTCCAGGTCACCGTACCATCTTCCTGCCACA
>NZ_JBBGYT010000144.1:0-389 GCF_037479575.1 Erwinia sp. MYb416 | reverse complement strand
GGGTGACACCCGGGAAGAACCGTCTTCCGTGTAATAGCGATCGTCCTGGCTGAGGTCTGCCTGAGCATTTTTATTTGAGAAGACGATTTTCGCCCATGCGTTGGCATCGTAATGCTCCCCTTTTTTCGCCTGGGAAAAGGTTAATACGCCGCCCCCAGGGGATTGAATCATCACCCCGGCATGGCTTGTTCCAGAAACCAAAAGAGAGAACACAAAACAACTCACATAACGATGCTTCATCATCCACTGACCTTGAATGAGCAAAAAAGGAGGGAGGAAGATACCACTCTTATGATGCGCTTACACGATTGCCCGGAGATGAATCGCAACATGTTCATGAAGGCAGCTATCATCGTAATGACTCCTTTTTTGTTTTCCACCTTCGGACG
>NZ_JBBGYT010000143.1:0-649 GCF_037479575.1 Erwinia sp. MYb416 | reverse complement strand
AAAACTGATTATGCCGTAAGGCAGACTGTATGGGGCTATAGCTCAGCTGGGAGAGCGCCTGCCTTGCACGCAGGAGGTCAGCGGTTCGATCCCGCTTAGCTCCACCATACTGTTTTTCTAAATAAAATACTTCAGAGTGTGCTGGATAACAGTATGCTGCGAAGTATTATGCTCTTTAACAATCCGGAACAAGCTGAAAATTGAAACGACATGTCGTTTTCATTCTCCGTAATAAGAATGAAATTAACGATATGTTCGAGTCTCTCAAATGCTTACAACAGCAATGTGTTCTTCGGGACGCTTGTGGGTTGTGTGGTTAAGCGACTAAGCGTACACGGTGGATGCCTAGGCAGTCAGAGGCGATGAAGGGCGTGCTAATCTGCGATAAGCGTCGGTAAGGTGATATGAACCGCAACAACCGACGATACCCGAATGGGGAAACCCAGTGTGTTTCGACACACTATCATGTCATGAATACATAGTGGCATGAGGCGAACCGGGGGAACTGAAACATCTAAGTACCCCGAGGAAAAGAAATCAACCGAGATTCCCCCAGTAGCGGCGAGCGAACGGGGAACAGCCCAGAACCTGAATCAGTTTGTGCATTAGTGGAAGCGTCTGGAAAGTCGCAGGGTACAGGGTGATACTC
>NZ_JBBGYT010000142.1:0-779 GCF_037479575.1 Erwinia sp. MYb416 | reverse complement strand
GACAAGAGCGTTTCGATATGCTGTATCAGGTGAAGCTGACAAAAGAAGAAGAGGCGATGTATTTCGGAGCTGCTGAACATCAAAAACCAAAACCCTCGCCTGATAAGGCGGCACCCACCGCCGGAACCGCGCCAGAAAGCGCTAAAACGGGCGGAGGGGCACATATCTTAAAAGCAACACTCAACGAGATAAGCGAAACAAATACACAGCTATTTAATATGGTCGTTGATGATAGCTATCAAAGCACACCAGAATCGAAAGCCAGGCTCGAAGCAGTTAAAGAGCAAATTGGTTTGAATGATGACACTAAGAAGCATGATGATAAAAATGACCAAACGCCAGCTGCAGGCCGCAGCAAAAAAGCGCCTGCCGCTAAGCCTGCTAGCACTACAGCCAGCACGATAGGCGACGATTTCCGCGACATCAAAGGCATGTCGAAGAGTCAGATCGAAGAGCTTGAAGCACTCGACGAAGTTCACGCAGCGCAGCGCAAAGCGGCAGCAGAAACAGAGAAAGCGACCGCCGGTTTTAGTGTTGTCATTAGTGACAACATACAAGCAGATATGCAGCAAGAACCGGAGCCATCAGCGCCAGCATCGCGTGGTAGCTTTAGCGATAGATTAAAAATGAAAAAGACGGAGATTACTCAGCAAGAGAAATCAAAAGAGATGCAGCAAGAACAGGAACGCAAACGCAGGCGCGGCCTAGGATTGCTTCACTAATAAAAGCCCTTCCGGGCTTTTATTCGATAGTAGCAACCTGCTCAAGCTGTAAATGTG
>NZ_JBBGYT010000141.1:2221-3266 GCF_037479575.1 Erwinia sp. MYb416 | reverse complement strand
GGGGAGCGATCTTCCTCAGTGTGACGCCAGAAGGCACGGCGTTGCCGTGCCACAGTGCGCATCAGCTGCCGGTTCAGTTCCCGTCAGTGCTGGAGCAGAGCCTTGAGGATATCTGGTTTAACTCGTTTGGTTTTAATCGCTATCGCGGCTTTGACTGGATGCCGGAACCCTGCCGCTCCTGCTCGGAAAAAGAGAAGGACTTTGGTGGATGCCGCTGCCAGGCGTTTATGTTGACGGGCGATGCGGATAATGCCGACCCGGTGTGCAGCAAATCAGAGCATCACCATAAGATCCTGGAAGCACGTGAACAGGCCAACTGCACCAATATTCAGGTCAGTCAGCTGCAGTTCCGCAACCGTGCTAACTCTGAGCGGGTTAATGCTCAGCTGATCTTTAAGGTCTGACGCATGCAGCATCAACAGCGGCGCTTACCCAACGGTTTACGGGTTGAGTTAATCTCAGACCCGCAGGCCACGCGCGCCGCCGCGTTGATGCAGGTGGATGTGGGCAGTCACCATGAGCCGGATGCCTGGCCGGGGCTGGCACATCTGCTTGAGCATCTGCTGTTTGCCGGCAGCCCGGTTTTTCAGGATGACCAAAGGCTGATGGCCTGGCTGCCTGCCCGGGGAGGGCGGCTGAACGCCACCACGCTCGGCAGCAGCACCGCGTACTTTTTCGAGTGCGCCCCCGAACAACTGGCCGATGCGCTGCCCCGCCTGACGGATATGCTGGTGGCGCCGCTCTTGTCTGCCAGCGCGATCCGCCAGGAAGTCGCGACCATTGATGCCGAATGCCGCCTGCTGGCTGACCATCAGGACACGTTGTGTGATGCGGCGCTGAGCGCTGCATTCGCTTCCCATCCGTGGCAACGCTTCCAGACCGGCAATGCAGCGGGCTTTGGCAACGATCACACGGCGCTGCGTGCGGCGCTGCAACAGTTCCATCAGCGTTATTACCATGCGGATACGGTGACGCTGTGGGTGCAGGGACCGCAGCCGATCGAGGCGCTGTGGCCGCTGGCCCAGCAGGCCGCCGAAGCCTTCCC
>NZ_JBBGYT010000141.1:0-2201 GCF_037479575.1 Erwinia sp. MYb416 | reverse complement strand
CGCTGCCCGCGTTAGCGCCTGCTGCTGAGTGCGATATCGCCCTGCAACTGAACGGTGCACCGCGCCTGCGTCTCTCCTTTTTGCTGAATCAACCGATCGACGGCGGGCTGGCGTTGCTGCGCCAGCTGCTGCTGGACGAAGCGGCGGGCAGCCTGATGGCCTCGCTGCGCGAGCAGGAACTGTGCGACGGTGCCCGCCTGCTGCTGCCGTATCGCAGCGCACAGCAGACGGTGATCACCCTTGAACTGGTACTGGTGGAAGCCGGGGATGCCGACCGGGCTGAAGCGCGCGTACATCACTGGCTGGCACAGCTGGCTCGACTGACGACAACGCAGCGTGCTCATTACGCGCAGCTGGCCAGCCGCCACTTCGCGCAGTTACCCGTGATGGATCAGTTGCGTGAAAGTGCTTTTGGGTTTGCTCCGGCCGGGGACGACGAGAGCGCAATACTGTTCGCACTGCTGTCTGCCGCGCCATTATCACGGCTGTGGATTGCTGACAGCACTCCGTTGGATCAACTCGACGTTCAGGGCTGGACGCTGGCCTGCCAGCCGGGCGAGCGGGCGCCGGTTCAGCCTGATACATCAGGTGAGGCTTTCGTGTTCTTCCCACATCCCCTGCCGCCTGCCATCCCCACGTTGCCTGCGCGCCAGACACCGCTGGCCCATCATCGCTGCGATGAATCGCCCGCTGTGCTGCTGCTCAGCCCTGAAAACAACCTGCCAGCGCCCTGGGGGCAGATCGTGCAGGCCCGTCTGCGTGCGCTGGCGGCGGGTTGTGCCCATCGCGGGGGCGAACTGGCGATCGGTTGCCCGCAGGGACACTGGCTGATCCAGTTACAGGGGGAGGCGGCGCTGATGGTCAGCACGCTGGCATCGCTCAATGCGCTGCTGGCGGATATCCCGCCTGGCGTGATCGCACGCGGTGAGCGTGAGTCTCTGCGCCAGCGTCAGGCGCTGCACGATGATATTGCCGTGCGGGCATTACTCGGTGCACTGCCGGAAACGTTGCAGCCGTTGCACAATCCCGCAGGCGGCCAGACGCCGCTCAACCTCCCCTGGCGTGCAGTACTGGATGGCGGCGACCACGAGCTGCACCGGCAGCTGGCCTGCCTGCTGAGTACCTTTCCGGCTGCTATTAACCCGGCGGTACGTGCATTGCCTGACGTCTTACACCCCAAGGCCGAATACCGGGTGGCGACACGCAGCCCGGAGGCCGTACTGCTGCGCTTCTGCCCGCTGGTGGAGGAGAGTACGGCGTGCCTGGCCGCCTGGCAGTTGTTAGCAATGATTTATCAGCCGCTGTTTTTTCAGCGCCTGCGTGTGGAACAGAACATTGGCTATGTGGTGAGCTGTCGTTTTTATCAGGCGGCGGGGCGTTCGGGCATCCTGTTTGCGCTGCAATCCCCGCATCTCACGACGGCGGAGCTGGCGGCACGCATTGACCACTTCTTAGTGCAGATGAATACCGGGCTGGCGGCGCTCAGCCCGCAGGCGCTGTGGGAAACATGCCAGATAGTGCTGAAGGAACAGCAGCAGGTGCCAACCGGGCGGCTTGAGGCCAGTCGCGATCGCTGGCTGCGGGCACAGCAGATGATTCCTCAGCCCAATATCACCGACTTGCAGGCGCTGACGCCTGACAGCGTGCTGGCGTTCCATCAGCGCCTGCTGGCCGACGGGCGGCACGCCTTCTATCTGGTTAACCATTCCCTTTTCTGATCGCTATTCCTTCTCTGCCAGCAACGCTGCTTTTGCGGCCGTCAGGAATTCATCGGACAGGCTGTCCCCGGACGTGGCGCGTGCCAGCGTCAGCGCGCCGATAAGCAGGGAAAACTGCATCAGCGCATGCTGACGGCGCTGCGCGTCATCTTCCACATCCGAAAGCGACTCCAGCATTCCCAGCATCCCTTTCACGCCGTCGAGATAGACATCACGCACCGGTTTATCCGCGCTTTCCCTGGCGACATCACTGGCTAATGCCGTAATGGCACAGCCAGCCTGTACGCCATCCCGATGAGCGGGAGAAAGATAATGTTCGGCCAGTGTGCGCAACGTGTGATGGCTCGGCTGCTGATTGATCGCCTGCCAGCGCGCCGCAGAGTCGTCAAAGGCCTTGCGGCTGGCGATGGCGGCCAGCTCATCTTTTTTCTCAAAGTGCCCGTAAAAACCCCCGTGCGTTAACCCGGCGGCGGCCATCAAATA
>NZ_JBBGYT010000140.1:0-1223 GCF_037479575.1 Erwinia sp. MYb416 | reverse complement strand
ATGGCCTGATTTACCCATGCCACTGACGATCACTTTTCCCCGACAGGCCAGCATCATTGTGCAGGCATCCGCGAAAGCATTATCCAGCCTGTCAGGCAGACTAACGATCTGATCGATCTCCGTTTGCAGCGTCTCTCGGGCTGCTTCGATTAATATTTCACGCATCAGATTATTTGTCTCCCGCGATAATCACATCAATGCCGCGATCACGCAGTTGTGCCGCCACATCATCAGCAATCCCGCTGTCTGTGATCAGTACATCTACCGAGTCGAGGCTGCACACCACATTTGGACTTTTGCGGCCAAATTTGGACGAGTCGACCAGCAGGATAATTTTTTGTGCCGCACGGCACATGGCCTGGCTGACGCCGAACACTTCATTAAAAGTCGTGACTCCGGCATTAAGGTCAACGCCGTCCGCGCCAATAAACAGCTTGTCGAAGCTGAAATGGCTGAATGCGGCTTCCGCCAGACTGCCGTGAAATGAGGCGGACGTGCCGCGATAGGTACCACCTGGCATCAGAATCACCTGATCGTTATTGAGCTCGACCAGCTCGTTAACAAGGGTCAGGCTGTTCGTCATCACAGTGATATTATTAAATTTAGCAAGGTGGGGGACCATCTGCTGTACGGTGCTGCCAGCGTCAAAAATAAGCGAATCACCTTCAGAAACCCATTGGGCTGCACGTGAGGCAATCTGTTTTTTCTTATCCGAGTTAATAAAGGTTTTCCTGTCGATAGGCTGGTCGCCATCGTCCCGGTTCAGCATAACGCCGCCGTAAGTGCGGATCACTGCCCCTTGCTGCTGGAGCAGAGAAAGGTCTTTGCGGATGGTGGTGCCTGTGGTGTCAAAGTAGATAGTCAGTTCTTCAACCGTAGTACGGCCTTTGCCCTGGAGGTATTCAAGTATCAGTGCTTGCCGCTGTATTGGTTTCATCCTGGTTTCCCTGTCGTAGGCCAATAGACTCCTTTCGTATTCGCACAAACAAAGCAAACAAGGAAGGGAAATCTTTCAAAATGAAAGATATCACCGTTTGTTTGTTATGGCCAATTCCAACGCCGTGCGCATGGCCTTATTGTGGGGATAAATGTGAGCTGGCACCAGGTTCTGAATATTCAGTCCGTTCAGTGCATCATCTGGGATGGGCTGCGAGAAGACGGTCAGCCCGCGCATGACAAAGTTGCCCGTAATCATGTGGCGGCTGTCGACGCTGATAACCAGT
>NZ_JBBGYT010000139.1:0-2755 GCF_037479575.1 Erwinia sp. MYb416 | reverse complement strand
GCACCAAGAATGATGATTTTCATTATGCTTCAGTCTGTTGGTTGTCGTTCAGATTGTGGCGCAGTGTAACGCGCCACGCTGGTCACTGTTTTATCAATTTTGCGTAATAGAAGCCATCACCGCCATCGGTCTGCGGAAATACCTGAATACCGGGCTGTGAGAGGTCACCTGTTTCACTTAAACGTGCATCAGCATGACGCTGCAGGAACTGGCTTATTTGCTGATGATTCTCTTCCGGTAATATTGAACAGGTCGCATATAACAATGTCCCGCCTGACTTCAGATGTGGCCAGACTGCATCCAGAATCTGCTGCTGCAACAAGGCAAGTTCTGGGATATCACGATCGCGGCGCAGCCACTTGATATCAGGATGGCGTCGTATGACACCCGTTGCGGAGCAGGGCGCATCCAGCAGAATACGATCGAATTGCGTATTGCCACACCAGGCTTCTGGGGTACGGCCGTCACCCAGCTTAACTTCCGCTGTCATGTTCAGGCGTTTCAAATTCTCACTAATTCTTGCCAGGCGCTGGGCATCAACATCAACGGCCATGACGTCAGCCTGAGGGGCCGCTTCCAGAATATGTGTCGTCTTACCGCCTGGTGCAGCACAGAGGTCGAGGATCTTCTCGTCATTCTGTGGATCAAGCAGTGCCACACAGCCCTGGGCTGAGGCATCCTGAACAGTGACCCACCCCTGATCGAACCCCGGAAGCTGGCCCACTGCGCACGGGGTTTCCAGTCTTAATGCATCACTGTGTTGCGGATGAACAAATGCCGTTTTACCGCTTTCCTCAAGGAGTGCCAGCCACGTATCGCGGCTGTGATGGTTTCGGTTAACACGCAGCCACATCGGTGGCCGCTGGTTATTAGCTTCGACAATCTGTTGCCACTGATCTGGCCAGGCACGTTTCAGACGTTCCAGTAACCACTTTGGATGCAGGTACTGCTGATCGCCATCATTCATCTGCAGCATCAACTCTTCCTGCTGACGCTGGAACTGGCGCAGTACCCCGTTAATCAGGCCTTTTAGCTGCTGGCGTTTCAGCGCAATGGCGCCCTCTACCGTTTCCGCTAATGCCGCATGAGCCGGGATTCGTGTATGCATCAACTGATACAGGCCGACCATAATCAGGAAGTGAATGGTGCGTTGCTTGCCTGTCATAGGACGTGACATCAGTTTGCTGATAATCCACTCCAGTTGCGGGAGTGTACGCAGCACGCCGTAGCAAAGCTCCTGTAGCAGGGCTGCGTCTTTCTCACCGACAGATTTCTGTGCAGCGGGCAGCACGTTACTGAGCGATTGCCCCTGTTCAACGACTTTCTCGATAGTCAGAGCAGCAACACTGCGTAAGTTAGTATTTTTTTTCATAGTGGATTCGCAATTCTTACGATTGCCCGGCATGAGTGCCGGGCAACGCGTCAGGCAATGATATTGCCCGGAGTAAACCATTCACGGCGGGAATTAAGCAGGTCCTGAGCTTTCATCGGTTTTTTGCCGGCAGGCTGCAGTTCTTCGATATTCAGCACGCCATCGGTAGTCACCACCTGAATGCCATGCTTATCGGCTTGCAGGACTTCGCCTGGTTGATGTCCGCTAACGGCGGCCAGCACCGATGCCTTCCATACTTTCACCGGTTGTTCATCAATGACGAAGTAGCTGACTGGCCATGGATTAAACGCACGGATACAGCGTTCAAGCTGTGCCGCAGAAAGTGACCAGTCAAGACGGGCCTCTTCCTTGCTTAGTTTTTCGGCATAACTGACCAGCGATTCATCCTGCACTTCAGGCTGAGCGCTACCTTCTGCCAGTTGCGTCAGAGTGGTCAGCATTCCGGCAGGCCCAAGGTTCGCCAACTTGTCGTACAGCGTGGCACTGGTATCACTGGCTTCGATCGGGCAGGCCAGCTTGAAGAGCATATCGCCGGTATCCAGCCCAACATCCATCTGCATGATGGTCACACCTGTCTCTGCATCACCTGCCCACAGCGAGCGCTGAATGGGTGCGGCCCCACGCCAGCGCGGTAGCAGGGAACCATGAACATTGATGCAACCAAGACGTGGCATATCCAGCACGGCTTTCGGTAGGATCAACCCGTAGGCAACGACCACCATGACATCAGCACAGAGCGTAGCGACCAGCTGTTGGTTCTCTTCGGGACGTAGTGATTTCGGCTGGAAAACCGGAATGCTGTGTTGTTCGGCCAGCTGTTTTACGGGGCTGGCGGTGAGTTTGTTGCCACGGCCCGCGGGGCGATCTGGCTGAGTGAATACACCGACAACCTGATGCCCTGATGACAACAGCGCGTCAAGATGACGCGCTGCAAAGTCTGGGGTGCCGGCAAAAATGATTTTTAATGATTCGGACACATTATTCCCTTCAGTCAGCGAACTCAGTCGCGGGCGCTCTGACGATACAGTTTTTCCAGCTTCTGACGGATACGCTGACGTTTCATTGGCGACAGGTAGTCAATAAACAGCTTACCAACCAAATGATCCATCTCGTGTTGAATACAGATTGCCAACAGGCCATCCGCTTCCAGTTCAAAGCTGTTGCCGTCACGGTCCAGTGCCCGAACTTTGACTCTTTCAGAGCGAGGCACAAGTGCACGTTGTTCAGGGATAGACAAACAACCTTCTTCAATACCGGTTTCGCCACTTTCTTCCAGCAATTCCGGATTGATGAGAACCAGACGCTCGTCCCGATTCTCAGAAACATCAATCACGATAATACGCTGATGAATATCCACCTGTG
>NZ_JBBGYT010000138.1:0-661 GCF_037479575.1 Erwinia sp. MYb416 | reverse complement strand
CATAAATTTGGTGGCAGTAGCCTGGCCGATGCCAAATGCTACCTGCGTGTTGCCGGGATCATGGCAGAGTACAGCCAGCCGGGTGACCTGATGGTGGTCTCGGCAGCCGGTAGTACCACTAACCAGCTGATTAGCTGGCTTAAGCTGAGCCAGAATGATCGGTTGTCTGCGCACCAGGTGCAACAGGCATTACGTCGTTATCAGAGTGAGCTGATTAGCAGTCTGTTACCGCCGGATGTCGCTGACCCGCTGATTGCTGAATTTATTCATGACCTCGAAAAACTGGCCGCCCTGCTGGATAACAAAATCACTGATGCGGTTTATGCACAGGTGGTGGGGCACGGTGAAATCTGGTCGGCACGTCTGATGTCAGCAGTGCTGAATCAGCGGGATATTCACGCTGGCTGGCTGGATGCCCGCGAATTTTTACGCGCCGAACGTGCAGCACAGCCGCAGGTGGATGAAGCGAAGTCACAGCCGCTGTTACAGCAGTTGATGGCACAGCATCCTGATCAGCGTCTGGTGGTCACTGGGTTTATCTGCGCAAATGATGCGGGTGAAACGGTGCTGTTAGGGCGCAACGGCAGTGACTATTCGGCAACGCAGATCGGTGCGCTGGCCGGTGTGACACGCGTGACCATCTGGAGTGACGTGGCCGGCG
>NZ_JBBGYT010000137.1:435-952 GCF_037479575.1 Erwinia sp. MYb416 | reverse complement strand
ATATTAAAGGGCTGGTACTCAGCCCGTTTGGCAATGCCTCATTTGCCGGTGTTTACCGCGATGGCGGCGAGGAGAAATCACCGTGATTATCTATACGCTACGCCGTCTGGTTTTGTTTACCGTTACGCTGTTTATGTTGACGCTGCTCGGCTTCAGCCTGAGCTACTTTACGCCACATGCACCGCTGCAGGGCGCGTCTTTAATGGATGCCTGGCTGTTCTGGTTCAAAGGGATTTTACAGCTCGATTTTGGCGTTTCCAGCATTAACGGCCAGTCGATCAATCTGCAGCTGAGTGAGGTGTTTCCGGCCACGCTCGAACTCTGCTTTATGGCATTCAGTGTGGCACTGCTGGTGGGAATACCACTGGGTATTGCCGCAGGCGTGATGCGAAATAAGTGGCAGGATAAAGCGATTAGCGCCGTGGCGTTGCTTGGATTTTCATTACCCGTATTCTGGCTGGCATTGCTGTTAACGCTGTTCTTCTCACTGAATCTCGGTTGGCTTCCGGTATCCGGT
>NZ_JBBGYT010000137.1:0-404 GCF_037479575.1 Erwinia sp. MYb416 | reverse complement strand
GGTTCGCCCTGATTGATGCCTGGATCACCGATTCGCCATGGCGTCATGAAATGATTATTAGCGCCCTGAAACATATGGTGTTGCCAGTAACGGCGCTGGCCGTTGCCCCCACCACAGAAGTGATTCGTCTGCTGCGTATCAGCACCCGTGAAGTCATGGAGCAGAACTATGTGAAAGCGGCGGCCACACGCGGATTGTCACTGTTTACCATTATTCGCCGTCACGTCCTGCACAACGCCCTGCCACCCGTGATCCCGCGCCTGGGTCTGCAATTTTCGACCATGCTGACGCTGGCGATGATCACTGAAGTGGTATTCAGCTGGCCTGGACTGGGGCGCTGGCTGATTAATGCCATTCGCCAACAGGACTATGCCGCTATTTCCGCAGGCGTGATGGTAGTGGGC
>NZ_JBBGYT010000136.1:466-811 GCF_037479575.1 Erwinia sp. MYb416 | reverse complement strand
GAGTGCCACGAAGTGTGCATCAATATGCTGTTGAAAAAAAATCGAAAAATCTTCGACAGTGCTTACTGGCGCTACGGATTTCCCCTCATCTGGCACAACAACCGCTGTTACCTGCCCGTCAGCATCCAGCAATAACAGCAGATCCTTTAGATCGGCAGGCAACAGGGTATCGTATAGTATGCGTGCAAATAACCAACCGCCGGAAAATAGCGACAAATAATGCTTACTCCACATGGAGGCAACGGCCGTGACGTCCTGCCGCTCCCAGCCATGCTGGTGGGCAAAGCCTTTAAGCTGCTGCGCGATAAATTCGTGCTGCAGCAGATGTGTGGCGGGAAGTAAGCG
>NZ_JBBGYT010000136.1:0-353 GCF_037479575.1 Erwinia sp. MYb416 | reverse complement strand
ATAAAGTAAGAAACGCCGGGGTGAGTGGGGCAAACAATTTCAGCATCATGTTATCGGCCTCTGCGTCGCATCATCCACATGAAATAGGGCGCACCAATGAAGGTCGCACAAAGCCCTGCAGGGATCTGGAAGGGATAGAGAAGGTTACGTCCCACCCAGTCTGCACAGAGTAACAAAATTGCCCCCATGAGTGCCGATGCAATGAGCCGGGTGACTCCCCGCTGGATCCCCATCATCACCACGATATGTGGTGCCAGCAGCCCAACAAAACTCAGCGGGCCGGTCAGTAACGTAGCGCTGGCACAGAGTATCGCCGTCAGGAGTATAATCAGCAGCCGACTTCTGCCCACTGG
>NZ_JBBGYT010000135.1:0-672 GCF_037479575.1 Erwinia sp. MYb416 | reverse complement strand
TTAACGTTAATACCGACCGATGATCCTGGAAGTCCAAAACGAGCCAGGTCGTACTTCACGACGGCATCAACCAACGTATAACCGGCCACATCAAAATTCTGATCCTGATTATCGCCATTACTCGCCTGAGGACGGTACAGACCTTTACTCTCACCCACGTAACGCAAGCCCGTGCCCAGCGTCAGGCCGGATAAGGCACTTTCATTGAATGTGTAGTCGCCCCACAGTGATGCCATATGTTTAGGCACCTGTACTGGCGTTTTTCCACGCAGGTAATTGTCTTCTGTATATTCAGCATCGGTATAGCTGTATGACGCAGTCACGTTGATGTTGGCATTGACTGCGGCTTTGGCTTCAAACTCGAACCCACGGGAACGAATCTCCCCGCCCTGTACGCTAAACAGTGGCGCAGTCGGGTCACCCATCAGGTTGTTATTTTTGGTCAACTGGTAAATCGCCCCGGTCAGAACAATAGGACGATCTTTCGGAACGTATTTCACGCCTGCTTCATACTGTTTTGCACGAGAAGGTGTGAAGGTTTCCCCACCGAGAGTTGTGCCAGTATTAGGAATAAATGATTCGCTGTAACTGAAGTAAGGTGCAATACCGTTATCGAAGACATAGTTCACCCCGCCGCGCCAGGTAAAGGCCTGGTCGTGGGGTTTTTTTTTA
>NZ_JBBGYT010000134.1:0-714 GCF_037479575.1 Erwinia sp. MYb416 | reverse complement strand
CCTGCTGCTTCCACTGCCAATGCTGCTGTTGGTGATGGCACTAGGGATTATCTTACTCTGGTTCAGCCGTTGGCAGAAAAGCGGCAAAACACTCATCTCCGTTGCCTGGGCTATTCTGTTGCTGATCAGCCTGCAACCCATTGCAGACAGGCTGCTGGCCCCCATCGAGAATCGCTATCCCACCTGGCACAATCAGCACCCGGTGGAGTACGTTGTGGTCCTCGGCGGTGGCTACACCTGGAATCCACAATGGGCGCCCAGCTCAAATATGCTCAACAATAGCTTGCCACGTCTCACAGAGGGCATTCGTATTTTGCAGGCGAACCCTGGGGCAAAACTGATCGTGACGGGCGGACATGCACAGGGCAACCCGATGAGTTCAGCAGCCGTGGCCTCACTCGTGGCGCAATCACTGGGCGTACCGCAAAGTGCAATTATTACGCTGGATAAACCCAGTGATACCGAACAGGAAGCCCTGGAAGTGTCCCATATTGTCGGGCAGCGCCCGTTTGCGCTGGTGACATCCGCCAACCATCTGCCACGGGCCATGATCTTCTTCCAGCGTCAGGGCCTGGCCCCCTGGCCAGCACCCGCAAACCAGTTGGCGGTCACGTCACCGCTGAATTTCTGGGAGCGGGTATTACCCTCATCATTCTGGCTGGGCCACAGCGAACGTGCGATCTACGAAAGCCTGGGCCGCTTGTGGCAATGGCT
>NZ_JBBGYT010000133.1:471-827 GCF_037479575.1 Erwinia sp. MYb416 | reverse complement strand
ACCAAATCGTCCATGGGTGAGAAATCGAAAGCACCGGAGGTATCAAGCGTAAAGGTTGGGCTTTGGACTGGCGTTTCGGCAGCATAACGTTGCTGCTGCTGCTCAGCGAACTGGCGCGCCAGCGCCGCTTGTTCCAGCGCTTCTTCATCGTCAGCAGCAAACTCTTCACCGTAACGCTGCTGTTCCCGTGCCAGGAACGCTTCACGAAGCTGTGCCTGTTCCGCAGCATCCTGCTCGTCAGGCGGGATACTCTGCCAGGCATCAACTTCAGCAACCTCTGGCTGCTGTAACTCCTGCTCTTTGGCTTTTTCTTCCGCCATTCGCTGCGAAGGCAGCTTAATACCATACGAAGCCAA
>NZ_JBBGYT010000133.1:0-318 GCF_037479575.1 Erwinia sp. MYb416 | reverse complement strand
CACCGGTGGCCACCGCCGCTACGGAGGCTGGATGAGAGGCATGTGGCGTGGAGAAATCAAACGGCGAAGCCGCTGATGTATCCTGCCAGTTACCCATCTGCGGACCGTCTTCTTCATCAACCGGTAACGAAGGCGCTGGCGTCCGGGCATCTGCTGGCACTTCAAACCGATAGAGCGAAGGTTGTGGTGGCGCTACTGGCGTGGAAATCTGTACCTCAGCCTGAGCTGCGTATTCCTCCACGGGAGCAATCACCGGCGCAACGGGGGCAATGGTAGCTTGTTGCGCAGCAACCGAAACAACATCGCTGGATGCAGGTT
>NZ_JBBGYT010000132.1:0-751 GCF_037479575.1 Erwinia sp. MYb416 | reverse complement strand
TCATCAGAGAGGCTCTGGACAGCTTCATACACAATCACGAACGCCGCCGCGAAGCCATCCTGAAAGGACTCGCAGACGTAGACGCAGGGAACACGTTTAGCATCGAAGAGATGACGAGCTTTGTTAGACAACTGAAAACAGCGGCAAGATAAGATGAATGTCTCATGGACTGCTAAAGCCAGAGGGGATCTGGCAAGGATTCATAGATTTGAGCTTAACAGTAGAGCCGGAGGCCCACGGCGAGCGAATAGAATCATTAACTCTCTTCTCAATGAATCAATAGATATTGACCTCGCCTTGCCGATCATCAAAGGCAGACAGTTAAAGGACTACTTGCCTCGCCAGGTCTACCGCGTGATTGTCATAAAGGTGTATGAAATGCACTTTGAGATAGATACTGCTCAAAATAACATCTATATCCTCGATGTGTGGCACACAAAAGAAAACCGCTAAGACCTCAAAAAACCCCCTCCCATTCAACCTTTTTTAGACTTTTTTAAGAGCCAAGAATCCAGCAACGGCGCGGGTTTAAAGGGGGTTTTTATACTGTTTTCGAAATCTGATTTGTTTCTTATTAAACAAGAGAAGTAAAACCCAACGTCAAAAGCCAACTGCGGGGCGTTCAATGCCCCCTCTGCGTGTGAAAACAATGGCGGTGATCTCGCATCTTCGACGATCAGCTTTTCAGCCGCTGCAGCTGCAGTGCCTGCGATAAAAGACTGGCTGTTCAGGGCGGTGAGGGGTTTAGGGA
>NZ_JBBGYT010000131.1:0-537 GCF_037479575.1 Erwinia sp. MYb416 | reverse complement strand
ATCATAACGTTTCGCAGAAGGTGAAAGTGATCGTGGAGCATTACCGTAAAAACGTGATGCACTTGCTGGGCGGGCAGGCAAAGGCCATGGTCGTCACCAGTTCGCGCAAGGCGGCGGTGCGCTATAAGCTGGCGTTTGATAAGTATATTGCCGAGAATAACTACCAGAAAATCAGTGCAATGGTGGCATTCTCCGGCGAGGTCGAATTTAATGAAGGCGACCATAACAGTCTGGCGCTGTTAAACAAAAAGTTCACCGAAGCCAATATGAATCCGGGCCTGAAAGGCCGTGATATGCGCAAAGCCTTTGATAGCGATGATTATCAGGTGATGCTGGTGGCTAACAAGTTCCAGACTGGTTTTGACCAGCCTAAGCTGTGCGCCATGTACGTTGATAAACCGCTGGGTGGCGTGGAGTGCGTGCAGACGCTGTCCCGTCTTAACCGCACCTATCCGGGTAAAGCCGAGTCCGGCACCTTCGTGCTGGATTTCTATAATGACCCGGAAGAGATTCTGGCCGCGTTCCAGCCCTATTACC
>NZ_JBBGYT010000130.1:0-1176 GCF_037479575.1 Erwinia sp. MYb416 | reverse complement strand
ATGCCAGACAGCCTGATGAGTTCTCCGCTTTCTCCGGCACTAAACCCGGCATTTGATGAACAGATGATTGAGGAAACGATGCCCTCTTTCGATAGTGAATCGCTGGAAGAGGAAGAAGCAACATCGGCACAGGGAGCCGATCCCGATGAAGAGACCGGCCTGAAAAAAGCCTGGGAAAAACTGTAAGTCGTTAGACTGACTGCTGAAGGGAAATAAAGTTTTCCGCATCGAGAGACCAGGCTTTGTCCTGTTCTCTCGCGAGGTCTGTTAATCACCTTGCGCATTTGGGTAGCTAACAAAATAAGAATAACTGCAATAGAAAAATAAATTATGACCATAAGTGAAATAGATGGAAGTCACTTTCCAACAAAATACTATTTTTACCTTACAACACTTAAAACTAGATTAACCCTTTTGCGTATGCATAGCGTATCAGTTCAATGTTAGAGGAAACACCCAGTCTACGCATCGCATTGTACTTTTGAGTGGAAATGGTGCTAATGGTTCTGTTTTGGCGCACTGCAATTTCTGACAAGGTATATCCAGAAGAGAATAGTCTTATCACTTCTAACTCTTTAGGCGTAAGAGGACTTCCCTTTTCCTTCCCTTTTATTAGATAATTCCTAATGTGGCTACATGATGTAGAAAAGAAATATCCTTGTTGTGTCATGACGTGTTGGCAAGCCATTACCGTTTCCTCTACAGGATCAGATTTGCTAACGATTGACTTTACGCCATAATCGCATGCACTTCTCAGAATGGCTGTATTACTTTGTGAGGTAAGTAGGACAACCTTCACATCTGGAAATCGCCCCTTTAGGGCACGAAGCTTGGCAAATCCATCCATCGTAGAACGGTCTGAACTCAATGAAAAATCAGTAATAACTATGTCTGTTGGTTTAGAAGCCAGACCCGACAATAAGTTTTTCCCACATATTGTTTCGTTTGAAACAACGAAAAAATCACTATTTTCGAACAGCATCTTTACCGAATATATGATATGTGGGTGGTCATCAGAGATTGCTATTGTGTGCCGGTTAGACATACTCCCTCCATGTAGATTATCATCACAGCCCTTAATAAACATACGGTCCATTAACAATTGCACGAAACATCTTAAGTGCGCTCAGTACGGAATGGCAAGCAATTTGCGTCAAATAACAGAAACCCATAAAC
>NZ_JBBGYT010000129.1:0-526 GCF_037479575.1 Erwinia sp. MYb416 | reverse complement strand
GAATATCACGCTCAGTCGCCCCTTACCGCTGTCGGTCACGCCCTCTTTCACCACCAGTTTTCCCTCTTCATCTGGCCCCAGCGTGCCGCGAAAGCGCATGGCCTGCCTGCGGGTCTGCGCACTCCAGGCCAGCGCGGATAACGGCTCACCCGTCGCACGCTGACGATACTGCTTTGCCAGCTGGTGCCAGGCCTGTTCAGAACGGGCAGAGATCGGCACCACGCTGTCAGCCAGCGAAGAAGACCGGGTGTCAGATGCGGCTGCGGCAACATCAGGTCGGCTTAACACCACGTGCGCGTTGCTGCCACCGATACCAAAGGCACTGACACCAATTGCACGGCGGGGATCGTCAGCCTGCCAGCGTTCTGCACGTGTCAGCACGCGAAATGGACTGTGGCGCAGGTCGAAGGCCGGATTGGCACGGGTGAAATTGATTTGCGGTGTTAGCCAGCCGTGTTTGATTTGCAAAGCAGCTTTGATCAGTCCCGCCATTCCAGCCGCCGTTTCCAGATGCCCGACATTGGCC
>NZ_JBBGYT010000128.1:882-1331 GCF_037479575.1 Erwinia sp. MYb416 | reverse complement strand
AACAGGAATTTAGCGTGGCCATCAGTATGGCCGATTTTTTACAGCAGCCAACCCCGTTGGGGATTCGCCACTGTTTGCTGAAGTCTGGCGTTGTTGAGCAAAATCTCACTCATTAACAGGATGAAAATCATGTGCGCATTGAATGCAACACTGAACGATAAACAGTATCAGATTGAAACCGTGCAGTTTGACAGCGAGACGTCCTTTACTCTGGCCTGCTCACCACAAATCAAACTTCTTCCGGCCAACGGCGGCATTCGCTGGCGTCAATATGGCTCGCGTCAGCAGCAGGAGAGTGAGGCTGTGATGCTGGCACAAAGTATGTCACTCAAGCATGGTTTGTATAACACCGGCTTCAGCGGCGGCAAAATTGTGGTCAACAGCCCGCATCTGCCCGCGCAGCAGCCGGAGGTGATGGCAGCGATTGGCGAGCTGCTGAATCGCTATAA
>NZ_JBBGYT010000128.1:0-862 GCF_037479575.1 Erwinia sp. MYb416 | reverse complement strand
CCCTGGATCCTCAATGCGATGGACAGCCCACAGATAGATACGTCGATTGCCACCGGCTACGGCGTCTGGAGCTCGATTCATAAAGTGATCATGCTGCGTCTGTCTGATGTTGCGCATCCGCTGGTGGCGATCCACGGTATGGGTAAAGTGGGTTCTGAAGTGGCCAGGCAGTGCCTGCAACAGGGGTGCGAGGTGGTGGGGTATGACATTAATCCACGCGCCGTTTTCCCTGAAGGCGTGCGCCGGGTTAACGAAGCGCAGCTATTCGAGTTGCGCAGTCATATCCTGTGTATCGCGTCACTGTCCGGCATTTTAACCCAGGATAACGTCACGCAGTTAGCCTGCGGATGGGTGGTCAGCAGCGCCAATTCACCGTTTAACAGCCAACTGGCGGAAGATGTGCTGATTGCACGCGGGATTCATTATCTGCCCGACTATGTCAGCAATGCGGGGGCGGTGATTTGTGACAGTATCGAAATGGCCTTTACCGAGCGCTACAACCAGATGAGCCAGGATCAGGTGAATGCCTATGTTTATTCGGTGATTGGGGCGAAAACGGAAGAGTTATTACGGCGTGCAACGCTGCTGGATTGTGAAGTGGGCAGGTTATTGCAGCCGGTAAAATCCGCGCTGATGGTGGCCTGATACACGGGGGATGGCACCTGCCATCCCCTTTTTTTTACCAGCGATAATCCACGCTGGCCGTGACGCTGCGATCCTGACCGACGAAGCAATACATCGCCGAGGTGCAGCTGGCCACATACTGCTGGTTTGTCAGATTGCTGACATTCACGGCCAGCGTGGTGCCTTTGAGCTGTGGCGTTAACTGCCCTAAATCATAGCTTACCGCCATATCCACCAG
>NZ_JBBGYT010000127.1:830-2570 GCF_037479575.1 Erwinia sp. MYb416 | reverse complement strand
TTGATAAAGTTCACCAGGGTTATTTGCCCGAGTTCGGCGGGTTCACTTTCCCCTCCCACCTGGGCGGTAACCGTGCCATCTTTCGCAATGCCAATACTTTTGGTGCCCTGCGGCAATTCAATCCCCGGCACCAGCGGCAATCCCTGTGCGTTAGTTAACACGCCGTCGGCGTTAATCCTCAGGTTCCCGGCGCGGGTGTAGGCAATATCACCGCTGGCCGTTTCGATTTGGAAAAAGCCCTGCCCGGTGATCGCGACATCCAGCTCTTTCGAGGTCACCTGTACCGATCCCGTGGTAAACGATTTTTCCGTGCCGAGGATTTTTACCCCGCTACCGAACTGGATGCCGCCAGGCGTCGTATTGTTCTGATCCAGCGCCACACCTGGCGCACGCTGGTTTTGATAGAACAGATCCTCAAAGACCACGCGGTCACGCTTAAATCCGGTGGTATTCACGTTGGCCAGGTTATTGGAAATTGCGGCCATTTTGGCATCCTGTGCCGCCAGCCCGGTTTTACTGATCCATAATGCGGGATTCATTTTTGCTGTTCCTTCATCGGTTAGCTGCCACGGATCAGGCGGTTACCCGCCTGTGCCAGAGTGTCAGCCGCTTTCATCATTTTTATCTGGGCTTCAAACTGACGACTGAGGGAAACAGTCGCCACCATTTCATTAATGGCTGAGACGTTACTGGTTTCCAGATGCTCACTGGCGATCTGAACGCTCTCATTGCGCGGCTCCGTCCGGCGAGTACTGACCAGAAAACCATCATTGTTCTTGCGCAGACGATTAGCCGACACATCGACCAGTTTGATCCGGTCAACATCCATCGCGGCCTCCAGATCGCCGTTTTCAGGAATAACGGTAATCGTGCCGTCATCACCGATAGCGACCTCGGAAAAGGGTGCCAGCTGAATGGGCCCCGTTTCGCCCAGTACGGGCTTACCGTTGACCGTCAGATTGCCGCTCTCGTCCATCTCGATATGACCATTACGGGTATAAATTTCTCGCTGCCCGTCACGCAGGGCGATCAGTCCATCCCCTTTGATACCAATATCCAGTTCACGCCCGGTTTCCTGCAGTGCCGCATTAGCCATATTGATGCCGCCATTCTGGCTGTTAACCTGATAGCGGCTGTTATAGCCATAGCCCGCCACTGGCTGGCTGTTCGCCCGCTCCAGATCGGCACGAAAGCCCTCGGTATTGGCATTCGCAAGATTATTGGCATGGATCATCTGCTGGTTCAGACTGCGATTTGCGCCGCTCACGGCGGTAAAAATGAGACGATCCATAATTACAAGGCTTGGAACAGTGCGTTCATCATCTGATCGTTGGTCGAGATGACTTTCGTATTCGCCTGATAGTTACGCTGTGCCGACATCAACCCCACCAGCTCCGACGTCAGATCAACGTTTGATGACTCCAGTGCCGCAGATTTAATCGTGCCGTACATCCCCGACTTCGGCGCACCCAGCAACGGCGCACCGGAACTGTTGGTTTGCTGCCATGAGGTACCGTCGGTCGCTTGCAGACCATCCGGGTTAGTAAAGTTAGCCAGTACCATCTGCCCCTGTAACAGGCGCTGGCCGTTGCTGAAGGTGGCATACACCATGCCGTCGTCATCAATTTGCTGGCCGGTCTTTTCACCGGACTGATAGCCATCAGGGCTATTTTTGTTTACCGAGAAATCAGAACCGTACTGGCTGCTGCCGCTGTAGCTGAGGTTAATATTCAGCGCCTC
>NZ_JBBGYT010000127.1:430-766 GCF_037479575.1 Erwinia sp. MYb416 | reverse complement strand
CAGTAATATTGACCGGCCCCGTGGGTGCGGTCAGCAAACCACTGGTGTCAAACTCCAGCGGAGAGGAAGTGGCGTTAGCCTTGTCGCCATCGACCACATAGTGTGCAGTCCACTTGTTATCATCAGTTTTAACAAAGTACTGCGTCAGCGTGTGTTCACGCCCCAGCGAGTCATACACCTGTGTGGTATAGCTGTTGTTAAAGGTATCGTTATTGTCAGGATCGAAAGCGGGCGTCGCGGGTTTCGCCTCAGCGCGCGCATCCAGGTTAGCAATAAAATCGAGCGTCGAGGTGCTTTTTGCCGGCAGGCCACCCGCATTAATTTTCAGATCGCCAA
>NZ_JBBGYT010000127.1:0-350 GCF_037479575.1 Erwinia sp. MYb416 | reverse complement strand
TGAGCGTTGACGGGATATCCCTGTAATTTGCTGCCAAGATTGTTGACCAGGTAACCATTATTATCCGTGCCAAAGTAGCCCGCGCGGGTATAACTGTTGGTGCCGTTAGTATCACGTACCACAAAGAAACCATTACCGTTGATCGCCAGGTCGAGGTTACGCCCGGTACCTGAGATCCCGCCCCCCGTAGAAATACTCTGTGACATACTGCTAACGCCCACACCCAGCGGTGCACTCCCGGCGTACAGTGCGGCAAATTCAGCACGCATCGATTTGTAGCCGGTCGTTCCGCTATTGGCGATGTTATTACTGATGGCATTCATCTGCTGGGTAATGGCATTTAACCCGGA
>NZ_JBBGYT010000126.1:907-1249 GCF_037479575.1 Erwinia sp. MYb416 | reverse complement strand
GGCACGCTGAACTGTCGCTGGTCCAGCGGGGTTTTATTGAACAAAACGGCATTGAACTGCGAACGGGGCGGCAGGTCGTCGCTATCGATCGCCAGCGGCGGCAGGTACACGAAGCCGATGGTTGTGTACAGGCGTATGACCAGCTCGTGCTGGCCAGCGGTTCCAGCCCGTTTGTGCCACCGATCCCCGGCAGCAAGCACGCGTCCTGTTTTGTTTACCGCACGCTGGACGACCTGGACTCCCTTGCTGCGAAGGCCGCCGGGTCGACGCGCGGCATCGTCATCGGCGGGGGATTGCTGGGGCTGGAGGCGGCCAATGCACTGCAAAAACTGGGTCTGGAAA
>NZ_JBBGYT010000126.1:0-779 GCF_037479575.1 Erwinia sp. MYb416 | reverse complement strand
CCCTTGAGACGGATCTGGTGCTGTTTTCGGCCGGTATTCGCCCGCGCGACCATCTGGCCGCGGCGGCGGGGCTGATGCTGGGCGAACGCGGTGGCGTGGTGATAGATGATTGCTGCCGGACGTCAGATCCTGCCGTCTGGGCCATCGGTGAGTGCGCCGTATGGCAGGGCCATGTCTATGGCCTTGTGGCACCCGGCTATCAGATGGCTCGCGTGCTGGCGGCAACACTGGCAGGAGAAGCCACGGCATTTAGCGGGGCGGATATGAGTACCAAACTCAAGCTGCTGGGTGTCGAGGTGGCGTCGATGGGAGATGCTCACGGACAAACAGCGGGCAGCCAGAGCTATTACTGGACCAATGAGCCCCGGGAGATCTATAAAAAAATCGTCGTTTCCGCCGACGGTAAAAGGTTGCTGGGCGGCGTACTGGTCGGTGACAGCAGCGAGTACAGCCTGCTGTTACAGATGATGCTTAACGGCATGGCGCTGCCGGATGCCCCAGAGAGTTTGATCCTGCCGCAGAGCGCCGGGGCCCCGTCAAAAGCGCTCGGCGTGGCAGCTCTGCCGGACAGCGCGCAGGTCTGCTCCTGTCATAACGTCACCAAAGGGGATATCTGCGCCGCGGTTAAAGCAGGATGCGGCGATATGGCGTCGCTGAAAGCAAGCACCAAAGCGGCAACGGGCTGCGGCGGGTGTGCCGCGCTGGTCAAACAGGTCATGGAGTATCAGCTGGCGGATCTGGGCGTTGAAGTGAAGAAAGATATCTGCGAGCACTTCCCG
>NZ_JBBGYT010000125.1:0-548 GCF_037479575.1 Erwinia sp. MYb416 | reverse complement strand
GATATAGCCTGAGAATTGCAGGCTTTTTTTTAGGTAGCGTTGATCAAAAGCGGATTGTTCTGATATAAATTTGCAGGCGTCTATGGGACGCAGTAGACACTAAAAGCATCATAATATTGGGACATTCGAAGGGGCGATACATGAAAAAAATTGTTTTAGTGACAATCCTGTCACTCTTTGCACTCACAGCAACCGCAGCAAACAAGCCTTGTTCTGGAAAGAAGGGCGGGATTTCTCACTGTTCCGGCGAAAAGTTCGTTTGTAATGATGGTTCAATCAGTAAGTCGAAGAAGATGTGCCGATAGACTGGAAAATGATTAGCGGTACTCTCGCTTCTTGTCGGTATTTACTGAGGCTTTTGCATTTGAGGTGTGGAGTGACCCCGAGCCCGTAGACAGTTTCTGTCCTCACGGCGAGGCCTTTTCGAAGGCCTCCGGACTGACGCCACCGAGATGGCTGTGACGTCGGGTACGGTTGTAGAACTCTTCAATGTAATCGAAAATATCTGCCCGGGCCACAGCGCCGTGTTTTTGTATCGTGACGGCATA
>NZ_JBBGYT010000124.1:0-556 GCF_037479575.1 Erwinia sp. MYb416 | reverse complement strand
GGGATCGCCATGGTGCCGGTAACTACCTATCCCGGTTATCAGGTACCGGCTGCTGAGTTGCTGCGCCGCGAGTTGGATATCAAAACCGGTGCAGTCGGTCTGATCGAAACAGGTCGTCAGGCTGAAGAGATTTTGCAGAACGGTCGCGCCGATATCATTCTGGTGGGTCGCGATATGCTCAAAGATCCGTTCTGGGCACGTACAGCTGCGGATAATCTGAATGTCGAACTTCCGGTTCCGGCGCAGTACACGCGTTATGGTTCAGGCTGGCAACGTTCTCAGCCACGTCAGCCAGCAGCTGAACTAGAGAGCACTGTAGAGCGTTAAGTTGAAAGCCTTCGAAGCCCAGGTGCGTCATTTGCAAAATGGCACTGATATTGCTGCGACTCGAATTAACAACCAGGAGTAATGACATGAACAAGCCGACTTACGTGCACGAATACCAAGCCATCAACGAGGTGCTGAACCAGTACATTGAGGGCTGCAAACAGGCCAAAAGCAGCATTATGAAGCTAGCATTCAGTAAGCAAGCCACGATGTTCAGCGTCGATGACGA
>NZ_JBBGYT010000123.1:0-1467 GCF_037479575.1 Erwinia sp. MYb416 | reverse complement strand
ACGGCGTGGTGTGGAAAGAGGGCGCACGGCCCGTTTCCCGCGACTACACACCGCTGTTCTTTGATGGCGTAGCCAAAACGCTGACCCTCGATTTCTATATTCATGACGGCGGCGTGGCCAGTGACTGGGCCGCCCAGGCACAGCCCGGTGATGCCTTAGCGATTGGCGGGCCGCGTGGTTCTCTGGTGGTGCCGGAAGACTATGCCTTCCAGCTGTATGTCTGCGATGAAAGCGGGTTGCCAGCATTTAAACGCCGTAAGGAAACCCTTCGCGGTCAGCGGCTCAGTCTGTTCGCCTATGTGGATGAGGTCGTCGGGCAGACCTATCTGGACGGTCTGAACGGCGTGGATGCAACCTGGGTCGGCAGCGGTGCCATGAAAACAGAGAATCTGGCTGCACTGATTGAGACATTCAACGGCATTCAGCTTCCGACAGAGGATTACTTTATCTGGCTGACCGGCGAAGCGGAGTTTGTGAAAAAGCTGAGTGATTACTTTATCGAACAGCGTGGCTGTGACGCGACCTTCGTGCGCGCCGTTGCTTACTGGCATCAGAAGTAACGTGAAAACGGAGCCGCCCGTGTGGCATCCCGATGGCGCAGCACGTGCCGGCCACCGCAGAAAACGTCGGGAAAAAATACTCGATGCCAGCGATATCCGGCTGCTTCTGCTGCATTTCCTCAGCCACAACGCCGCGCATGGTTATGAGTTAATCAAAGCCGTTGAGGAGCTGTCGAAAGGGGAGTACAGCCCCAGTCCGGGCATTATTTACCCCAATCTCCAGCTGCTGGAGGAGATGGAGTGCATCGCGGTAGTGGATGGTCAGGCGACACGTAAAGCCTATCGTCTGGAAGAGAAAGGGGCGGAGCAGTTGCAACATCACGCTGCGGCACTGGTCAGCATCATTCAGCGACTGTCCACGCTGGCAGTGCTGGTGAACAACCGCAGTCTGCCGGATGTGGAACGTGCCATCCATAATATGAAAACGGCGCTCAATGTTCGCCTGTCGCAGGACGGGATCTCGCAGCAGTCGCTGTTCGCGATTATTGATGCGCTGGATGATGCAGCGAAAAAGATTGAACGTAGTTGAAACAACAGTGGGTAAGGTGCGTGAGGTGGCCCGAAAACAGGCCACCTTTTTTTCGGGTCGATTACTCACCCAAACGGTAGCGTTCCAGCCAGTGCGCGTAAGGCGCAGGCAGGACCCAGGATGGGCGCTCAACGTTCAGTTTCTTCGCCAGATAGTACGGATAGTGCGGGTTGGCGAGGTGTGCACGACCAATCATCACCAGATCCATCTGCTGTTCGGCAATCACCCGCTCAGCGACGTCCGGTGCTTCAATGCCCCAGGACGATGCCACCGGTAAAGCGGCTTCACGACGCACGCGTTCGGCCACCGGCGCCAGGAAGGCCGATCCCCACGGGATCTCGGTTTCAGCAATCGTGAAGCCCACGCTGACATTCAGCA
>NZ_JBBGYT010000122.1:615-1353 GCF_037479575.1 Erwinia sp. MYb416 | reverse complement strand
CAACTGCTGTCACTGAACGGGGCGCAATTCCTGCTACCTCGCTTAATGGACACGCTAATGGGCTGTCTGATTGCCTTTGGCGGCATGATTTGGCTGTGGCCACAGTGGCAGAGTGGGTTAATGCGCCAAAATGCGCACGATGCACTGGAGACCTATCAGGAGGCATTGCAGATGCTGCTGGGGAGTGAGCAGGATGCGGAGAAACTGGCATACCAGCGTATGCGGGTGAATCAGGCGCACAACGCGCTGTTTAACTCACTGCATCAGGCGATGCAGGAACCGGGCTTTAATTCACGCTATCTCGCCGATATGCAGTTGTGGGTCACGCACAGCCAGTTTATTGTTGAGCATATCAACGCCATGACCATTCTGGCGCGAGAACACACCATGCTGACACCCACGCTGGCAGAGCGCTATCTGCAATCCTGCGAAATTGCCCTGCAACGCTGTCAGCAGCGTCTGGAGTATGACGGACCGGATTCAGGCAGCAATGTACTGGATGCCCCCGAGGACTTCCATCAGGGGCCGGTGACCATTATGGAGCGACACGTGAAGCGTATCCTTGGCCACCTCAGCGTAATGCACACCATTTCGTCACTGACCTGGAGCCAGCGCCCACATCATGGCCGCTGGCTGTCACGCCGATTGCGCAAATCGAAAACGTAGCGGTATCGGGACAGGCATGCCTGACCCCTACGAATTAGCGCCATGCCGACGTTGGCCCGGGATATGCCTGAC
>NZ_JBBGYT010000122.1:0-581 GCF_037479575.1 Erwinia sp. MYb416 | reverse complement strand
CCCCACGGCAATCAGCCCAGGACTTTCTCCACTGCCGTGGCAAACCGCGCCATACCTTCGGCAATATCGGTCGGTTCAATGACCAGCGAAGGCGCAAAACGCATTACGTCAGTTCCGGCAACCAACACCATCACACCGGCTTCTGCCGCCGCATTAAGAATATCGCGCGCACGACCGGCGTGCTGTGATTTCAGCTCCGCGCCAATCAGCAGGCCTTTGCCACGGATATCGCTGAACAGGTCGAAACGGGCATCCAGCGCCTGAAGCGCATCAACAAATAGCTGACGGCGCTCTTCCACACCGTCCAGCACCTCTGGCGTATTGATGATATCCAGTGCTGCTTCAGCGACCGCGCAGGCCAGCGGATTACCGCCATAGGTGGTGCCGTGCACGCCAGGCGCCATGACCGATGCAATATCGTTAGTCGTTAACATGGCACTGACCGGGAATCCCCCCCCCAGCGCTTTGGCGGTGGTAAGAATATCCGGCTGCACGCCGTAATGCTCATACGCAAACAGTTTACCGCTGCGGCCCATGCCGCTTTGTACTTCATCCAGAACCAGCAGCGCATTATGTTCATC
>NZ_JBBGYT010000121.1:0-1325 GCF_037479575.1 Erwinia sp. MYb416 | reverse complement strand
CCTGGAGCGGCTGGCAGAGCTGGCAGCAGCGACAGCAGCTGAACGACAGTGCGCAGCAGATCCAGCGTCTGTTGCAACGGCTGCGCAGCGATGCCAACTGGCACAATACCGTGCATCTGTTGTGGCTGAAATCCGCCGGGCGCTGGTGCCTGGGGACGGGAGCGGCAGATTGTCTGAGCATCACAAAACATACGCTACGTGCACCGCACCCCGGCGTGAGCGTTGAACTGGTCACCAGCGATTTAGGGTTTTATGGCAAGAAAAATACCGCCCATCCCGGCAGTATTTTAATCGGCAACGAAGCCGGTAAGCGGCGGATTATTGTGTCGTCTCGTGGGCGGGTACGCATCTGTTCACCCTCTGAAGAGAACTGTCGATGAAGGCCCAGGGATTCACGCTGCTGGAAATGCTGATGGCGATGGCGATTGGCAGCGTGTTAATGCTGTCAGCGGCGCGCACGCTGCCGCAGCTTCAGGCACAAAACCTGCGTCTCATGATGCAGGCCCAACTGCATGAAGATCTTCATCAGATCATGCACACCCTGGAAAAAGCCGTGCGGCGCGCAGGGTACTGCCACGGCAACTGCAGTGACACGGCACAACGCGGGATGCACATCTCGGCGGGATGCCTGCTGGTGCGCTGGGATGAAAACAGTAACGGCCGCTGGGAAGCACCGGGGCGTGAGGACAGTGAAGTTTATGGCTACCGCCTGCGTGGCACCAGTCTGGAAATGCAACGCGGCGTCACTGACTGTCAGGGCGGCGGTTGGGAAAGGCTGAATGACCCACACCGTGTTGGCATTCGTGCTTTCCAGGTGATCAAAACAGGGCGCCAGATCAAGGTCAGCCTCAGGGGGTTTGCACAGCGCGATCCGCGTATCGCGCGCGATCTGGAACACTGGCTGACGGCGGAGAATCTGTGATGCAGGCATCGACACAGCGGGGCAGCGGTGCACTCATCATGGTGATAATGATCCTGTTGATGGGAACCCTGATGCTGAACGCCACGCGACAACAGCTTGATGATTCAATGAGTCTGGTGGGCGATGAACGACATTACCTTCAGCAGTTCACCGGCGCGATGTCTGCGCTGGCCTGGGGTGAACGTCTGCACTGGGCTGCCGCTGAAGAGTGGCATTGCCAGCAGCAAGCGGCGCATCACTGGCGTGCCTGTTTTCAGCCCGTTGATCAGTTGCTGCGCGGTGACAGTGGGCCCGATACGCTGGCACTGTATCGCTGGGTCGGTCAGCAAGCAAACGGGACTTTACAGGCGCAACCGCACGGCTGGCTGGATTACTGCCCCTTGACCGGGGAGGGGGCCTGCGA
>NZ_JBBGYT010000120.1:596-1974 GCF_037479575.1 Erwinia sp. MYb416 | reverse complement strand
CCGAATCCATTGAGCGCCCACGTTCGTTCACATCGCGTTTCATACGACGCATCAAACAGATGTCCAGCGGGGTATCAACGAAAATAGAGAAGTTCATCTCCTGACGCAGTCGCGCATCCGTCAGTAGCAAAATCCCCTCAAGGATAATCACTTTTTTCGGCTTAAGGCAGAGGGTTTGCTGGGTGCGGGTGTGTTCCACATAGCTGTATACGGGGAGCTCAATCTCCTGACCGGCTTTCAGCATTTGCAAATGCTGCAACAGGAGATTGTGGTCCATGGCACTGGGGTGGTCGTAGTTCGTCTTGACCCGCTCCTCCATAGTGAGGTGGCTCTGGTCTTTGTAGTAGGCATCCTCGGGGATGACACCAATATTTTCATCACCCACGCGATCGCGCACTTCACGATACAACGTACTGGCAATAAGACTTTTTCCCGAGGCTGAAGCGCCTGCGATACCTACGATGACGCACTGATGCGACTTGTCAGTCATATATTAAAGACCTGATTCTGAGACAATATAAGGGTAAGCATAACCCGGCAGATTTCGAGCCCCTCATGGGGCCTGCTGTTGACGCAGGCAAATAACGTCAATAAACCTGCCTGCGGCTTGAAATATGAAGGGCATAGAGGGCGCAATTATAGGGAGTTACCCCTGCTGATGCCAGCAAAAAGCGCCTGCAACTTTTTCAGACTTTCCCGTTAGGCGACAATCAGTTTCATCGTTAAACTGATGGACAGAAAAACAGTAAAAAGGAAACCGTGTGTCCTGGCATATTGTCCATATTTTGACCTATTTTGGCGACAGCATGTTGCTGATCCCCACCGCAGCCATTATGGCGTTACTCCTTCACCGGAAAAGCGACAATAAACGCACCGCCTGGTACTGGTTGCTGGCCTTCTGCACCGCAGGCGCGGTGGTCAGCCTGTCGAAAATCGCCTTCTTGGGGTTTGGTATTGGCAGCGCTCGTTTCAATTTCACCGGTTTCAGTGGCCACAGCGCAATGTCTGCAACCCTCTGGCCGGTGATGCTCTGGCTGTTGGGCGCGCGTCTGCCAACAATCTGGCGTACCGCAGCGATCGCTATCGGCTATCTGATCCCGCTGATGGTCGGCATCTCGCGCCTGGTATTAAATTATCACTCTGTCAGTGAAGTGGTCAGCGGATTGATCCTCGGCTTTACACTGAGCAGCGCCTTCCTGATCGGCCAGCGCCACACCCGCCCGCGCGGATTCTCCCTGTGGCAACTGAGTATTGCCCTGCTGGTGCCGCTGCTGCTGATTGGTCATGGCCGCATCGCCACCACCCAGCAGTTCCTGCAACGCCTGTCCGTGCAGATCGCCGGTATCGATCATGCCTGGACCCGTGAAGAGTTGCTCAA
>NZ_JBBGYT010000120.1:0-510 GCF_037479575.1 Erwinia sp. MYb416 | reverse complement strand
TTGCGCCAGTAATGGCGCAAAACTTCTCCCTGACGCGATATTGCCCCCCTTCAATCGTTCGAATAAGACGATCTTTTGATTGTGCATTTGCCGCTGAATCGTCTATTCCTTATGCTAGCATGGCATTAGTGATTGAGATTACGCCTATATCGGCGCCGCGCTGGATATGTAATGACGACAGAAACGTTACAACAAGTAGCCCTCTCCCGCCCACGTTGGGTCAACGGGCTGCTATTGGGATTACTGAGTTTTGTCGTCACCTTTTTCTGCCTTGAGCTGATAAAAGTCAGCGGACAAATCTCCCCGCTGTGGTTTTCCACCGCCCTGATGACCATCGTGGTGTTCCGCAATCCTTCACGCGATCTGCCCGTCCTTCTGATGAGCTGCGTGCTGGGTGTCACCTGCGCTAACGCCCTGGTGCTGGGCATGTCGTTCTCAAATCTAAAATTCCCCCTGGTTAACCTGCTACAGGCATTGATGGGAGGAATACTGCTTCGCCATCTGCTTGAC
>NZ_JBBGYT010000119.1:0-2039 GCF_037479575.1 Erwinia sp. MYb416 | reverse complement strand
GCGCTGCACGAAAACCGCCAACGCCGGGCATTGTTCGAACAGGACATGATAATCACTCACGGTGAGTTAGCCGACCGCGTGGCCTCTTGTAGCTATCGCCTGCAGCAACGGGGTGTGCAGAAGGGAGATCGCGTGGCGATGCAACTGCGTAATACGCATCAGGCCGTGATATTAATGCTCGCTACGCTGATGATCGGCGCGATCCCCGTTCCTGTCCTTCCCTCTTATCGTGAAAAAGAGTTGCGTCATATTTTGCAAATGACCACGCCTAAAGTGCTGGCTGTGCAACGCAGTACTCGTCGTTATAACCCTCTGGCAGTATTACAAAATCTGCAGCAGGAGGGGCTTAATGTCGATCTGGTGCTGGTGGAGGAGGGCGCTAACTGCCACCAGGACTCACGTTATCTTAATTTGCAGGATTTCTGCGCGTTGCTGGCGCCCGTTCCCGTGCAAAAGCTGGCGACGATGGCCGATGACGATATCGCCATGATGTTGCTCTCCAGCGGCACGACCGGTCTTCCGAAGGCTATCGCCCGTAAAAACGCCGGCTATAGCTATATGATTGCCTGCGGGTGCGACGTTTTTGGCCTGACTGAGCGCTCCGTTTATTTCGCGGTAATGCCGGTTTCTCACGGATTCGTGATCAATTGCCCGGGGATGCTGGGCACGCTGTTGCGGGGGGGCGCCGTCGCACTGGCCGATGTGCCCTCTGCGGCGCAGGCACTGGATTTCATCGCCTACTGTGGCGTCACTCATACCACGCTGGTTCCGGCGCTGCTTTCGCAGTGGGCGGAGGTTCAGCGCGAGAGTCCCCGCTTTATCGACTCGCTGTGGCATGTGCAGGTCGGCGGCGCACGCGTGACACCGGAGCTGGCCGCATCCGCCTCTGACACCCTCGGCATTACCCTCCAGCAATGCTATGGCATGAGCGAAGGGCTGCTCTGTTTTAACGCTCTCGATGATGATGACAGCCTTCGTTTCCACTCGCAGGGGCGACCGCTTTGTCCTGAAGATGAGGTGCGCATCGTTGATGAACAGGGGGAAGACGTTCCGCCGGGACATTCGGGCGAATTAATTACCCGTGGCCCTTACACCATCACCCGTTATTACCAGAATCCGCTGGCCGACAGCCTGGCGTTTACCGCTGACGGGTTTTATCGCACCGGCGACCTCGCACACGTTGATCGACAGGGCAATGTCTTTATCGATGGAAGGGTTAACGACGCGATTAACCGTGGCGGGGAGAAGTTCTCACCGAATGAAATTGAAGAGCTGGCGCTTCATCATCCGGCGATCCGGCAGGCCGCCTGTGTGGGCATGGCGGATGCGTTGTATGGCGAAGTTCCCTGCCTGTTTGTCACCACCGACGATAGCGAATTGACCCTGGGGGCGGTGCGCCGTTTTTTTGAACAGCAGGGGCTCGCCACTTTCAAGGCCCCGGAAAGACTGATCCTGATTGATTCCATCCCGATGAAAGGCATTGGCAAAATTGACCGCCTGGCCTTGAGGGCGTTACTGGCGCAGCAAGAGGCGCCTCTTCCTGGCACGATGACAGAGCGAACGTAGACGATGAAAACCACCCTCAGTCATAACAGAACAGTCATGCGCTTCAGCACCGGTAACGTTGCACCCGTACAGCAGCAGTTGGTGGTCTTTCCTCATGCTGGCGGCAGTGCCGCGTTTTACCAGCAGTGGCGTGAGCGACTCCCGGCAGAATGTGACCTGCTGGTGGTGCAATATCCGGGGCGGGAAGAGCGCCAGGCAGACCTTCCCTGGTCGGGTGCACAGCAGGCGATCGCGGCCTGTAACCACGGACTGCGGGAATTACTGGGCGTGGCACCGGTAACATTTTTTGGTCACAGCATGGGCGCATTGCTGGCATTGCAGGTGGCCACTGCGCTATGGGATTCACGCTTTGCCTGCCAGCGGGTGGTGCTCTCCGCACAGCGGGTGCCGTCAGAACTGATGATGCTGCAACAGCCGGGCGCGCGCGAGCGACTGCTCGACACCATCCTCACCTACAGCGAACAGAGCGGCAT
>NZ_JBBGYT010000118.1:0-752 GCF_037479575.1 Erwinia sp. MYb416 | reverse complement strand
CCCCTGAGCTGTGTCGAAGCGGGCGTAATGGCACCGTTGGTGGGCGTGATCGGTTCATTGCAGGCGATGGAGGCGATCCGCGTCCTGGCCCAATACGGCAGCCCGGTGGCCGGGAAACTGCTGTTGTATGACGCAATGACCTTGCAGTTCCGAAGTATGACGCTGGCTAAAGATCCGGATTGTGAAGTCTGTGGCATCGTCAAGTAGCACTATAGTTAGGGGAGATGCCTGGATGCGTAAAGGATTGATTAGCACATGACTGATGAGCAAAGCGGGATAAGCGCGAGTGAAAAATCGTCATTGCGTCAAATGATGATTATTTTTCTATTGGTGATTGTCACGGCTGTGATTGCGATCAACAGCTGGATCGTGTGGAGCTCATGGAACCGCATGATTTCCACCTCGAAGGATGATGCGCGTAATCTCTCCCAGTCCCTTTCGCGTCAGGCAGAAGATACCTTCTTGCAGGTTGATCTGACATTACAGGATCTGCGTGATCGCGTCTCCCTGATCGGCCTGCGCGACGATCAGACCGATTACCTGCGTGAGATCCTGACCAATCGTAAAGCCAGTCTGCCACAGTTGCATGGTCTGTTTATCTTTGACGCACAGGGCAGCTGGCTGGTGACTTCAGACGGCAATATCCCCAAACGCGCCAATAACAGCGACCGCGAATTTTTTCAATATCACCAGCAGAACAACAGCACGCAGGTGCATATTGGCAAAGTGATCCGCAGCAGAACCACTGGGGA
>NZ_JBBGYT010000117.1:645-1294 GCF_037479575.1 Erwinia sp. MYb416 | reverse complement strand
ATCATTTGCAGCGCCTGCTGAGAGCTGGTGAGGATCATCACCTGGTCGGCCGAACAGCGCACGCCGCGCGATTGCGCCAGGTAGTGCGCCACCGCCTGGCGCAGATCGGGCAGACCCAGCGGATCGCCATACTGCATCAGGGAAGTGCTATCGGAGCGCAGGCGCTGCTGGGTGAGACGCCGCCACAGCGGTTGGGGAAACGCACGCAGATCCGGGGAACCGGCGGCAAAGGCATGGGGAAACAGCGGATCGTTACAGCCGCCTCCCGCCACCATCTGCCCCCCGCGTGCTGACAGCTGCGGCGCCGCAGAAGCGGGGCGATGGCGGTTTTGCGATACGGAGGGGCTGATGGCAACAAACGTGCCGCGCCCGCTTTTACGTGAGAGATATCCCTCGCTTTCCAGCTGGCTGTAAGCGGCCTCAACGGTAACGCGAGACAGTGAGAGATCGCTGGCGAGCAGGCGGGAAGAGGGCAGTCGAGTCCCGGCAGGTAACGTTGCGCTGGCCATCGCCTCGCGCAGCATGGCACAGACTTTTTCCCGCAGGGTGGATCCATTCTGGCGCGTAAACAGAGCGGAAAAGGGGACGGGAGTGGGATTCATCGTGGTCTTGTCACTGTCTCAGAATGGGTCTTATGATTAAGACCCAT
>NZ_JBBGYT010000117.1:0-486 GCF_037479575.1 Erwinia sp. MYb416 | reverse complement strand
CGGCACCTGAGCAGAGTGAGGCGTGGTTGCGCCAGAAACTGGCACTGTATGCTGATGCCTGGGATGTGGCGCAGGATCTGGCACACGGCGTGCCGGAGATCGTGGTGATTGATACGCGCTCAGAGCAGCAGTATCACGCCGGGCATATCTGCGGTGCCGTCAGCTTTCCTCATCGTTTAATGAATGCCGATACGCTGGCGGGATGGGACCGGGAGAAAGTGTATATCACATACTGTGACGGCATTGGCTGTAACGGGTCAACAAAAGGCGCATGGAAGCTGGCGGCGGCGGGATTCAGAGTAAAGGAGTTGATTGGCGGGCTGGATTTCTGGCGGCGCGATAACCATCCGGTAACGGAAGGCGATCAGCCGGGCAGTTGGTCTGAAATGACAACGCTACCCGACTGCGGTTGCTAAATTAAAGCAGTATCCAGAGCACCAGCACCAGTACAAACAGGACGGCAAAGGCGGCAAACACCGGGCGATT
>NZ_JBBGYT010000116.1:1050-1952 GCF_037479575.1 Erwinia sp. MYb416 | reverse complement strand
TGAAAGGAAACCCCATGAATCAGCCACGCTGGACACAGGTCGACCAATATCTGGTGGAACAACTGGTGCCACAGGATGCGGCACTGCTGGCCGCGCTGGAAAACAACCAGGCCGCCGGGTTACCTGCCATTGATGTGGCCCCGAATCAGGGAAAACTGCTTAATCTGTTGGCGAAAATGGTCGGCGCAAAACGCATTCTGGAAATCGGAACGCTGGGCGGCTACAGCACACTGTGGCTGGCGCGGGCGCTGCCGGATGACGGAAAAGTGATTACCCTGGAGTATGAAGCGCATCACGCAGAGATTGCCGCGCAGAATATTCGACGTGCCGGGCTGGAGAGCAAGGTCACGATCCGCGTGGGTGCCGCACTGGATACCCTGCCCACACTGGCTGACGCAGCGCCTTTTGATATGATCTTTATTGATGCCGACAAACGCAATAATCCGGCCTATCTGGAGTGGGCAATACAGTACTCACGTTCAGGCACCCTGATTATTGGTGATAACGTCGTGCGTAACGGACGGGTTGCCGATGGGGATACCAGCGACTGGAACATCCAGGGGGTGCGTGATTTTCTTTCGCAAATGGGCAGCGACCCGCGTCTGGATGCCACCGCCATTCAGACCGTGGGTGCCAAAGGCTGGGATGGGTTCTCGCTGGCGCTGGTGAAGTAATATTATCCCGGACCAGAAGGTTCCGGGACGATATTGGCCAGCGAAATCATCATCCCGGATAAAGCAGCATAAGTCAGTGGTACAATTAACGCATCGGAATAACGAAGCGGATTCGACAGGTCTATAATAATCACCACAAAAAAAGCGCTTGATGCTAATGTTATACCGGAGAAAACCTGATGCAGCTTATATTTAATACTGTTCAATGAAAATGGCGGCGTTTTTTTT
>NZ_JBBGYT010000116.1:651-894 GCF_037479575.1 Erwinia sp. MYb416 | reverse complement strand
TGTTGATTATCATGTGGGAAGTACCAGGATGCCTGCATTACTGATCCTGCCAGACAAAAAACAGATACAGCGCGATAAAAACAACCGCTCCCGCGATCGCCCCGAAGTACATCATGAAATCAGTGAAAGGCATTGACGGAAATAATAAAGGAACAAACCCTGTCGACCCAAAACCTAACCCCGACCCGCCGATCCCCGCATGCATTAACGTCTTAAGGCTAAAATCCATATTGACCTCTCTTA
>NZ_JBBGYT010000116.1:0-466 GCF_037479575.1 Erwinia sp. MYb416 | reverse complement strand
GAAATCATTACACCGCGCCCAGCGCCGGGAACCGCAGCTTAAGCTCCGCAAACAACTGCGACATCTGTTCATCCAACGCCAGCGCATTACCCTCGCCTGCTTGCACTGCGGCAAAAACCTGGTGCTTAAGGAAGTGACGCCACACCACCGGTTGCTGCGCCAGAAATGCGGTCAGCAGCTGATAACGCTGCGGGGTCCAGACCGCTTCAAAGGTGCGGCGGGCTTCACCCACATCAAAGTGTTCGCCGTTCCCCTCCGGCATGGCGGCACGCAGACGGGCCGTACCGACTTCGTCGATCTCCCCGCGCTGCAACGCCACACCATACTGCTCACGCGCCGCCTGCTCCGTCAGGAAACCGCACTGTACATCCTGTAATACCGCCTGCACCCGGCGGTGTTTCGCCAGTCCGTAGCCGCCCGCGCCCGGGCCTTTGATGGCCACCACATCGCCAGGACCACAGTGGAT
>NZ_JBBGYT010000115.1:1550-2521 GCF_037479575.1 Erwinia sp. MYb416 | reverse complement strand
AAGGATTCAATCACCTTACCGGCGGCACCCACGCCCTCATGGCCGTTCAGTAACACCACGCGCGTCGAGGCGACGTTCAGTGTCAGGCGCATCAGTGTGGTCACCAGTAAAATCGTCGGGAAAACTGCGAAGTCCAGCGGCCGTTTACTGTTGACGCTGGCCAGCAATACCGTGATGGATAGCACGATATTGAAGGTGAACAACACATCCAGCACGATCGGCGGCAACGGTAAAATAACCATTGCCAGCACACTGAGCAGCAGCAACGGCACACTGATTTGACTGTTGCGCAGCAGGGCTTTTAGCGAGTTTACATTAAACGTTGCCATGATTTTTTAACTCATTTTCAGGAAGAGGAATATGCAGATCGAGATGCGGTTTTTCACCTTGCCCGGTACGCCAGGATTTTAGCTGCATAACGTATGTCAGCACCTGAGCGATAGCCCGGTAAAGTGACGTGGGGATCTGCTGGTTAACACGTGTACTGTAATAAACAGAGCGAGCGAGAGGAGGAAACTCCACGATTTCAATCTGGTGTTTGCTGGCTACGCTGCGGATATGCAATGCGACGTCATCCAGTCCTTTCGCCACAATATACGGGGCGGCAGCCTTATCGGGCGCGTATTTCAGGGCAACGGCATAGTGCGTTGGGTTAACGATCACCACATCCGCTTGTGGCACTTGCCGATTAATTTGTCCCATGGCCATTTGGTGTTGCAGCTGGCGAATACGTCCTTTTATCTGAGGGTTACCGTCCTGGTTTTTATGCTCATCACGCACTTCTTTTTTAGTCATGCGCATTTTTTTAGTGAAGAAAAATTGACTCAGTGGCACATCAATAAAGGCAAAAATGGCAATAGTGATAATAAAGACCTTCATGACCCCGGCGTAGTGAGCTAATCCGGTGTAGATAGCCTCATGCAAAAAGTGTGTCTGTAATGTCATGATCACGGGCAGTTCGTGCTGAATGC
>NZ_JBBGYT010000115.1:0-1530 GCF_037479575.1 Erwinia sp. MYb416 | reverse complement strand
CATTTAAGGATCATCTTTAGCACATCGATGAGGTGCTGTTTGCTGACCAGCCGCTTCAGGCCAGAGATCGGATTGAGTTTTTTAAAGTCCGGTTTAATGCGGTTGGGGACAAAAACCCAGCCGCCTGGAACCAGCGTAGCAAGGCAGGCCGCCAGAGAGATCGGCACCAGTGTTGCAAGAACCTTTAAAATAATCAGCACCTGAGTCAGCATGAACTGGTGCAGGGCACCGTCATCATGAATGCGTGGGCCCATCTGGCTTACCGCCGTGAATGACGCCTGAACCTGGTCACGATAAAACGGAAAGAAGGCGCTGACCGTGAACAAGCTAGCCACAAGCCCTGCGGCCATCGTCACGTCTTTTGAGCGTGGAATATCCCCTTTTTTGCGTGATTTATTCAGCTTCGTGGAGGACGGTTTTTCAGTTTTATCACCGCTATTGGCAGACATCAGTGGTTCCTTAGCTGGTCAAACTGGGCTAAAACCTGATTAGTGAGTGCCAGATAATGCTGCGGAATACTGTTACTGAGTAGCACCAGGCAGAACAAACCAAACAGCATGCTGATAGGAAAACCGAGCGCAAACAGGTTCAGCGTGGGTGAGATGCGGTTTAACAGACCGAAAACCCCCTGCACCAGCAGCATGATAAACACCGTCGGTAACGCCAACAGCAGCGCACTGGCCAGCAGCCAGCCAGCACCGGTGGTGAAGGTACGCAGGGTTAACGCGTTAATCGCCTGGCCAATCGGCCAGTAGGCGAATCCCTTATACAGGATGGTGATCAGCAGCAGGTGGCCGTCCATAATGAAAAACAGCAGGACGGCAAACACGAAAACAATTTGTGAGATCACCATGGTTGAGCTGCCGTTACCCGGATCGTTCATCACTGCCATGCCCAGTCCCATATTCATCGACAGTATCGCCCCTGCGGCTTGCAGCGCGGCAAATACCCAGTTCAGCATCTGGCCGAAGAGTAATCCCCAGAGGAGCTGCTCGCCGGTCAACAACAGGGTCTGCACCGTCATCAGCTCACTCAACACCACGTTATTGTCCAGCATCGGGGTCATCACGATGCTTAACAGCAGCGCCAGCCCGGCCTTGGCTTTGCGTGGAAACGCCCGATGTTCAAAAATGGGGCAGAAATGGAAAAAGGCGGCAATACGCACAAACGGCAGCCACAGCGCCAGCAGCGGGTCAATCAGTTGGTGAATCGGGATGCCCATGATCAGCCTACCAGGGTCGAGGCCTGTTCAAAAATCAACAGGGTATAATCGATCAGCTGCGTCAGCATCCATTTACCGGCGAACACCAGCACCAGCATGGTCATCACCAGGCGAGGAAGAAAGCTCAACGTCTGCTCATTAATCTGCGTGGTGGCCTGAAATATGCTCACTATCAGGCCGGTCATCAGGCTGGGCAGGATCGCCACCACCGAAATCATCAACACCAGTTTCAGCCCCTGGGCAATGATGTCACCGGCGACATCAATCGTCATCATGGTGACAGCCCTTGTACGCTTTGCGTCAATGTA
>NZ_JBBGYT010000114.1:0-602 GCF_037479575.1 Erwinia sp. MYb416 | reverse complement strand
GTTTATTTCCCCGGTACCGAACACCATGACCTTCGAAGACGATAGCTTTCAACAACGCATCTACAATATTGTCGCCGCCATTCCTTTTGGCTATGTGACCACATACGGCGAAATCGCTCAGCTAGCCGGTTCTCCTCGTGCCGCACGTCAAGTTGGAGGCGTACTGAAACGCCTGCCCGCTGGTAGTAAACTTCCCTGGTATCGCGTGATTAACCGTAAAGGAGAAATCTCGCTGGTGGGGGACGATCTCGGTCGACAGCGCAGAGCATTAATGGACGAAGGGATTCAAGTCTCCCTGGAAGGAAAGGTCGATCTCAAACGTTATCGTTGGCAACCGTGATAACGCCCCTTTCGGGGCGTTCAGACGTTACAGTGAGGTGGGGGCCGGTACAGCAGAAGAAGGGGAAACCTGAGTTGGCGATGTGGATGGCATCGTCGTGGCGGCTCCGTTCTGCGTTGGTACAGCAATGGAAGGCACAGGCACCAATGTCAGATCCTGATGTGTTCCACCGGTGGTCACTACCTGCTTCACCGTATCGGTAATAAACAGCATTTTACCGTCGACCGTCACGGCGGCACTCAGCAGAATGCGTGCATTAGGT
>NZ_JBBGYT010000113.1:0-1149 GCF_037479575.1 Erwinia sp. MYb416 | reverse complement strand
GCACACCCACAGTTACAGCACCGTGTTCGGCGCGATTCAGGATGCCGCCATCACAGCGCTGTCGCTGCCTGCATCGCAGATTCAGCAGTTGGCCAACGTCTATCACCAGCGCCGCGAGTGGGTGCTGCAAAAGCTGGCCGCCATGAACTGGCCTGTACCGCCTAATCAGGGCACCTTCTTCCTCTGGCTTCCCGTGCCTGACGGAGAGCGTGCCCAGCCGTTTGCCGAACGACTGCTGAAGGAGGCGCATATTATCGTGGCCCCCGGCACCGGATTTGGCCATGGCGGTGAAGGCTATATCCGCATCAGCCTGACCGCCGATGATGCCGCGCTGAATACGGCGCTGACACGTATTGAGGCATTAAAGCTGTTTAGCTGAAAGGCTCGCATCGTAACGCTGTTCTCTGACACAACAAGGTAGTCTGGTCGTAAGAAAGATTTCGGCATAGCCTCGGCTTTACTGTGTATACGCACAGCATTAACCACAGAAAGAGCAAAGGAGAGCATCATGCCGGGATTTAATTACGGTGGTGGCAAAGGTGATGGCACGGGATGGAGTCGGGAGCGCGGAAGTGAGCCGAGTCCGGGCGGTGGCAGCACGGGAAATGCTGGTAATCACGATAAAGGCAAAGGTAGCGCTTCCGGTAAGGGTTCGGGCACAACACCGGGTATATCGCGATCGGTCGGTGACACACTGGCCTTGAAAGCGGGCCTGAATCCGGCGATTTTTACCGGCTATTTTATTAATGAATATGGTCAGGCCATAGGAATAAGCCCCCTTGTCGGTGGCTATGTCTTCGGCGTTAACCTTGGCCCGGCGCCAGCAAATCCGGATGCCGGTAGCGGCAATAGTGGTAACGGCATTAGTGGTAACGGCATTAGTGGTAACGGCAGTAGCACTAACACACTGGATCCGTTCAATTCGGTGATTATCACCTTTAAAGGTGACACCTCCGATACGCGCATTGCCGCGCTGAATAAAATCATTGCCAACAATGCACGGATGGCTAATAGCGGTCAGGCAGGGCAACGGATACGTAATGCGATAAAAGCCACAAAACAGGCTAAGGCGGAGCTTGCCTTGATTAATGCGGCTCGTAAGCAGAAGGCAGCGAAGCAGGCTGCTGAAGCCCGTGCAAAAGCAGAAGC
>NZ_JBBGYT010000112.1:0-552 GCF_037479575.1 Erwinia sp. MYb416 | reverse complement strand
TTTACCTTCCGTGTCGACAGCTGGATGGGGGAGCTTCGTCCGGTGCTCACCCTGGCGGGCGACAACATGAGTGGCTACTGGCGCATCGGTAACGTGCGCTATCCTACGGTGGGCAGCAGGTTGCCGCAGCCTCCGCAGGGTATAAAACCGGTGCTGCCGGATGACGCCCAGTTGCGAAATAACCTGCTGGGCGGGGAAGCGGCACTGTGGAGCGAAATCGTCGATGAGAACGTGATTGACGTCCGTCTGTGGCCCCGGGCATTTGTAGTGGCAGAGCGGCTGTGGTCGGCCTCTGACGTGACGGATGAGAAAAATATGTATCAGCGGCTGGCGGCCGTTGATAGCTGGTCCGCTGTGTCGGTGGGCCTGCAACAGCACGCGGAGACGCAGTTGCAGATGATGCGCCTGGCGAACAGCAGCGATACGGTTGCGTTGCAAATCTTCGCTGAAGCGCTGGAGCCTGCGCAATTCTATACCCGACAGCATCTGAAATATCAGGCCGGACATTACACGCAGGCTGAACCGCTCAACCGGCTGGCCGATGTGCTGCCA
>NZ_JBBGYT010000111.1:0-960 GCF_037479575.1 Erwinia sp. MYb416 | reverse complement strand
GTTATCGTCCAGAAGTTTTGCAGATTATCCATGCTCAACGTAATGCCCAGCAACCCGGTGACAAACCAGCATGACATACCGATACCAATACCGGTAAATGCGAACGCCATCACGTTGCGGCTGGCTTTACGGCACTGCACGTTGAAGGTGCTGGCAAGGAACATCATCACTGCACTGAGCAGCTCCCATCTCATGAGAATAACGCTGGTGGTAATCGTAGCCATAGTGAAAACTCCGGGGTGATCGGTCCTGACAAACGGGATGCAACATCACCCGGAACGGAACGGGAGCTGCCAGGCTTGCTCCTTTCCGGTCTGACACTTTGGTCATGGAAGTGTGACGGCGGTCACATTATATCACCCGTTTTTCAAAACTGAACAAAATTCATACCTGGTATGGTAGTTTTTTCGGTCAATCCAGGTGAGTTTACACTGACTCGACGATAGGGCAGGTGATAAATATATTATCGCTGACGTCAGAAAATACAGATTAATCCGTATGCAAAATATTATTTCCATGCCATGGAAATAATCTTGTTTCTGTCCTTTTGTGCCATTGAATATCTAATTTAACTTAAAGATAAGGTGATTCTAATTGCGTATTATTATGTTCCGTGATCGCTCGTTTTTTCTGTGTTTAATGAAAGGGTTGTTAAGTTAAAATCGTTTTATATCATGTAGTTGATTCCATTTTTTCACTGTGATTTGTATTAATCTCAAGTCAGATTAAACGGTTTAAGATGAATCTTACGCTATTTGAAGTTGTACGGACTATCGATGATCTGTAGGATTTTGCCAAACATTTCTCCCTGTTTATTATTTCCCTGAATTAGTCCAGGGCGGGTTTTCTATTCCCGTAAATCATCCCAAAAAAATATCTTAACTAATAATGCCTCTGCAAGAAGCAGAAAATAATAAAGGAGCCTGCGTGTCGTCTATTGGTCACTCCTGGCTTTCGGGT
>NZ_JBBGYT010000110.1:0-968 GCF_037479575.1 Erwinia sp. MYb416 | reverse complement strand
GCCCCAATCAGCTCTTCGGGGTTGGTCCCCGCTTTACCTTCAAAGCGTGTATTGAAACCGTAAGGCTGTTGGCTTAACGCCCCACTTTCGGTTGAGACGGTGCCTTTCCCTTGCTTGATATTGCCTTCCCAGTGCGCCTGTCCTTTCTTATGAATGGTCATTGTTATCCTCCGGTTATTTAACATCAGCTACCAGTATAGACACTGTGTCAGAGGCTGCGGAAAATTAGCCGACTTGCAGAACATTCCAGGCTGACAGAGAATATGAGTGACACCTATCAGGAGAAGACTATGTTTAAACCCGACGATTTTGTGCAGTCAAAAACCGGTGGACCCAAAATGCAGGTGTTGCGCGTCGACGGCTCAACATTGTATTGCGCCCGGGTGAATGATGCGGAGAAACAAGAGGTGGCGATCGCCGCTGATTCGGTCAATCTTTATCATGAAGAGGGCGATTTCGGCGTCTGCTGAGTTCGTTTATTGATGAAAGGGGCGACCGCAAAAGGGTCGCCCGCTGTGATTATTTTTTCAAACTCTCCCTGACCTCTTTCACTTGATCCACGCTTACCGCCTCCGCCTTATTGCTCCAGCCCTGACGAATAAAGGTCGCCAGTTGCGCCACCTCATCATCGCTCAGGCGGCCGGCAAAGCCTGGCATCACCAGCGTGGAGGGGGCTTTTGCCGTAGAGGGCTGCTGTGCCCCGGCCAGGATGGTGTGGATCAGCCCGGTCGGATCGCCGGCATTCACAATCGTTGCCTGATCCAGTTCCGGGAAGATACGCGGTGCGCCCTTACCCGTGACAAAGTGGCAGGCACCGCAGTTATCCAGATAGAGACGCTCACCTGGGGTGAGATTTTTCGCCGCGGTCAGCTTCGCTTCCGTGGCGCTGACTGCCGTATTTGCCGCCGCGGGTGCTGCCGGATTGCCGCCAATAAACTTCAGATAGGCGCTGATGGCTTTCAGATCCG
>NZ_JBBGYT010000109.1:0-648 GCF_037479575.1 Erwinia sp. MYb416 | reverse complement strand
GTTTCGATATGCTGTATCAGGTGAAGCTGACAAAAGAAGAAGAGGCGATGTATTTCGGAGCTGCTGAACATCAAAAACCAAAACCCTCGCCTGATAAGGCGGCACCCACCGCCGGAACCGCGCCAGAAAGCGCTAAAACGGGCGGAGGGGCACATATCTTAAAAGCAACACTCAACGAGATAAGCGAAACAAATACACAGCTATTTAATATGGTCGTTGATGATAGCTATCAAAGCACACCAGAATCGAAAGCCAGGCTCGAAGCAGTTAAAGAGCAAATAGGTTTGAATGATGACACTAAGAAGCATGATGATAAAAATGACCAAACGCCAGCTGCAGGCCGCAGCAAAAAAGCGCCTGCCGCTAAGCCTGCTAGCACTACAGCCAGCACGATAGGCGACGATTTCCGCGACATCAAAGGCATGTCGAAGAGTCAGATCGAAGAGCTTGAAGCACTCGACGAAGTTCACGCAGCGCAGCGCAAAGCGGCAGCAGAAACAGACAAAGCGACCGCCGGTTTTAGTGTTGTCATTAGTGACAACATACAAGCAGATATGCAGCAAGAACCGGAGCCATCAGCGCCAGCATCGCGTGGTAGCTTTAGCGATAGATTAAAAATGAAAAAGACGGAGATTACTCAGCAAGAGA
>NZ_JBBGYT010000108.1:576-982 GCF_037479575.1 Erwinia sp. MYb416 | reverse complement strand
TTCAGGAATACCCGGAAGAGAATCAGACACCGTAGTTTGCCAGACATTCCCCCCGGGCAGTGCCGGGGGGAACAAGCACCGCCAGGGTGCCAGGAATGAAGGGATAAGTTACTTAACGAACGCTTCGCCGAGAGCAATATCCTTCTTCAGCGTGTCCAGCATGCCATCCAGTGACTGCTGTTCAAAGGCGCTCAGTGCACCGACCGGACGACGCTCGACAATACCGTTTTTACCCAGCAGCAGCGGCTGTGAGAAGAAACGTGCATACTCGCCTTCCCCTTCAACATAAGCACACTCAACAATGTTGCTTTCGCCTTTCAGGGCACGCACCAGGGACAAACCAAAGACCGCAGCCGCGTGGCCCATCGACAAGGTTGCAGAACCGCCACCCGCTTTTGCCTCGACC
>NZ_JBBGYT010000108.1:0-502 GCF_037479575.1 Erwinia sp. MYb416 | reverse complement strand
CCTGCTCGGTAAATGTCACGCCAGGGATCTGCGACAGCAATGGCAGGATGGTCACGCCAGAGTGCCCACCGATCACTGGCACATTGAGTTCTTCAGGCTTCTTGCCTTTCAGAGCAGCAACAAACGTGTTGGCACGAATGATATCCAGGGTTGTGATGCCAAAAAGTTTATTTTTGTCGTAAACACCTGCTTTCTTCAGCACTTCAGCAGCAATAGCCACCGTGGTATTGACCGGGTTGGTAATGATACCAATCAGTGCTTTTGGGCTGGTGGAGGCGACCTGCTCAATCAGATTACGCACAATACCGGCATTTACGTTGAAAAGATCTGAACGATCCATACCTGGTTTACGTGCAACACCAGCAGAAATCAGCACCACGTCAGCGCCCTTAAGCGCCGGAGTAGCATCTTCACCGCTGAAACCTTCAATTTTGACTGCTGTAGGGATATGGCTTAAATCAACCGCTACACCGGGAGTTACCGGAGCGATATCATAGAGGGA
>NZ_JBBGYT010000107.1:0-682 GCF_037479575.1 Erwinia sp. MYb416 | reverse complement strand
TTGCTGACGCTGTCGCCCCTTTTTTCAGATGGAATTTACCTCTCTAACGCAGAGACATTCGGCTTCGCAGGAAGCGATGAGGACGGTAAGACGGCTGTTACCTCCGAAGAAGGGCGCAATGTGTCTATCAATATTCTTTGGGGAGTTATTCTGATTATTGTTTCATCCGCAATTAACGGTTTTGGTGACCTTTTTGAATTGTGGATATGAGCACATAAATCATGGTGATATTAATGGACACCCCGATATAATTTTTTTTTGGCATGAGGAGAGAGAAAAGAGAAAATGGAAGCGATAAATTCAATTTCAAAAGAACAATTCAGTGCCATACGGAAAGCAATACTAAGTGCGGCGAACTCAGCAACGAAAGATGTTGCTGAACCTTACCTTGAAACAGCTAGAGCCTATCGCTCTCAGATCAGGCACGTTCTTACCGATTATGTTGATGAGCAGTTGTGTTCAGCGATCAGCTATGCAAAGGATGCTGCAGGTAGGATAAAGGATAAAGATAGAAAGCTTGAGCATATGGAGCTGTACTTGTACAAATTCAAATCAGATATTACTTTGACATAGTTTGATTTTCCATAATCACCTGTCAATAATACCCTTGCCAGCCTGAACAACTGGCACAGAACATCGCGTCATGATGGGGACTCCATGGCGCAAGAATTACAGCTCATTA
>NZ_JBBGYT010000106.1:0-3456 GCF_037479575.1 Erwinia sp. MYb416 | reverse complement strand
CGCCTGAACAGCTCTCGGCGGCCATCACGCCGCAAACAGCCGCCATTCTCTACATCAAATCGCACCACAGCGTGCAGAAAAGCCATCTCAACGTCGAACAGGCGGCGGGGGTGGCACGCAAACATGGCGTTCCACTGATCGTGGATGCTGCCGCCGAAGAAGACTTACAAGCGTATTACGCACTGGGGGCTGACCTGGTGATCTACAGCGGCGCAAAAGCCATTGAAGGGCCTACCAGTGGGCTGGTAACCGGAAAAACGCAGTACGTCGAATGGGTAAAACGTCAGTCGCAGGGCATTGGTCGCGCGATGAAAGTCGGCAAAGAGGGCATCCTTGGGCTGACTCAGGCGATTGAAAATTTCCAGCGTCTGGAGAAGGTAACCGGGGCGCAGATGGTGGAAAAAATGACGCCATTTATCGACAACCTGAATCAGCTGTCCGGGATTCAGGCCCGCGTGGTGTGGGATGCGGCCGGGCGTGATATTGCCCGTGCGGAGATTCATTTTGACGAAGCGACTCTCGGGCGTACGACGGGGGAAGTGGTACAGGCACTTAAAACCGGCGATATCGCCATCTATTTCCGTGGCTACAAAGCCAACGAAGGGATTGTTGAAGTAGACGTGCGCAGCGTGTCTGCGGAGCAGCTGCACACTATTTTTGTCTGTATTCAGACGCTGTTAAACAAGGAGAAACGCGCATGACGCTGACACCAAAATTTTATCGTGACCGTGTATGCCTGAATGTACTGGCCGGCTCAAAACAGAACGCCCGTGATATCTGGCTGGCGGCCGAAGGCTACGTACTGGTAGGCGTGCTGTCGAAAAACTATCTCGATGTCGCGACCGCCGTGGCGGACATGCGTGAGTATGCCGCACTGATCGATAATGCGCTGTCCGTCGGGCTGGGCGCGGGCGATCCGAATCAGTCGCTGATGGTGAGTGCCATCTCCGCTGAAGTGCAGCCACAGCATGTTAATCAAGTCTTTACCGGCGTTGGCACTACCCGCGCGCTGCTGGGACAGTCGCAGACCGTGGTGAACGCTGTAGTGTCGCCAACCGGCCAACCCGGAAAAGTGAAAATCTCTACCGGACCACTGAGTTCACAGAGGGTAGACGGAATCATCCCGGTCGCCTCCGCGATTGCTATGCTGAAGGATATGGGCGGAAGCTCAGTGAAGTTTTTCCCGATGGGCGGACTGAAAGCTATCGACGAGTTTAAAGCAGTGGCAGAAGCCTGTGCAGACCAGGATTTCTGGCTGGAACCGACAGGCGGTATTGATCTGGACAACTATGAGACGATTTTGCGCGTCGCGCTGGATGCCGGTGTCAGCAAAATTATTCCGCATATCTACAGCTCCATTATTGATAGCACCTCCGGGCTGACCCGCCCGGAAGATGTGGCAACACTGCTGGCACTAACCAAAAAGTTAGTGGATTAATCTCGTCCTGACACCCCGGACTGTTCCGGGGTGTACTATTTTTTCGTCGAAAAATAAGTTAATTTTCCTTTTGGTGATCAGCTTAAAAGTGGTGCCCCCGTGAGATTCCCTAACCAACGACTGGCTCAGTTGTTTGATTTGCTGCAAAACGAAACGCTGCCGCAGGATGAGCTGGCGCGACGTTTCGCTGTCTCGACACGCACGGTGCGTACCGATATTCATGTCCTCAATGAACTGCTGGCCGATCACGGTGCCAGCCTGGTGCTGAATCGTGGTGCGGGTTATCGGCTGAAAATTGAGGATCTGCCGCGTTATACTGCGTTGCTAAAGCAGTCACCTTCCCATCTGCGCGTCCCACGCACGTCGTCGGAACGCGTGCACTACCTGCTTACCCGCTTTCTCACGTCGGCATTTTCCCTGAAACTGGAAGACCTGGCAGACGAGTGGTTTGTCAGCCGCACCACGTTGCAAAGTGATATGGCTGAAGTCAGGGAGTGGCTGGCGCGCTATCAGTTGGCGATTGAAACCAAGCCACGCTACGGCATGAAGCTGTTCGGGACAGAGGTAGCGATGCGCACCTGCCTCACGGACCTGCTGTATCAGATTGCACAGGAAGACATCGACAGCCCGCTGTTAAGGCTGGAGGCGTTGAACCGCGGTATGCTTGATACACTGCAACCGCTGCTGCAACAGTGCCTGTCGCGCTTTACGATCCGTCTGACCGATGAGGGGGAGTTTTATCTGCGCCTTTACTGTGCCGTGGCGGTGCGTCGCATTGGCGAAGGCTATCCGCTGACCGATTTCACGGCGGAGGATGTTGATGATGACGTGCGTGACGCGGCGCGCCATATCGTGAACCTGATGAGGCCGATGACGGGTAAAGCAATCTCTCCGGCGGAAGAGGCTTACCTGCGGGTAAATATCGCTGCCCGCCGGGTAGAGGACAGCGTGGCCAGCGTGATCAGCCCGGATGACGGCGACTCGCTGGTGGACTACATCCTCAGCTACATCAACACGCATTACAATTTTAACCTGCAAAACGATCCGCAGCTCCATGCCGACCTGCTGACGCACATTAAAACGATGATCACCCGCGTGCGTTACCAGATCCAGATCCCTAACCCGTTGCTATCAAATATCAAACAGCACTATCCGATGGCTTGGGATGTGACGCTGGCGGCGGTCTCCAGCTGGGGTAAATACTCGCCTTACACCATCAGTGAAAATGAGATCGGTTTCCTGGTGCTGCATATTGGCGTTGGGCTGGAACGCCACTACAACGTGGGCTATCAGCGCCATCCGCAGATCCTGCTGGTGTGCGATACCGGCAACTCCACCGTGCGCATGATCGAAGCCATGCTGCTGCGTAAATATCCACAAATTGTTGTGAGTAACATCCTCTCTCTGCGTGAATACGAACTGAAAGAGAACGTGGAGGAAGACTTTGTGATCTCCACGGTGCGTCTCAGTGATAAAGATAAGCCGGTGGTAGTGATGTCACCGTTTCCTACCGATTATCAGCTTGAGCAGATCGGCAAGCTGGTGCTGCTCGATCGCACCCGGCCTTACATGCTGGAGCGTTTCTTTGATGCCAGCCACTTCCTGATTCTCGATCGCCCGATGGATCGTTCTGCACTGTTCCGCCAGCTATGCGATCGGCTGGAAGAAGAAGGGAGGGTAGATGAAGCGTTTTACCCTTCGGTGGAGGAACGTGAGGCGATTGTCAGCACCATGCTGGGTGAGGGGATTGCGTTGCCGCACTCGCTCGGATTGTTGGCGAAGAAAACCTGCGTCTACACGGTGCTTGCACCTGAGGGCATTGCCTGGGGTGATGAAACCGCCTATGTGATTTTCCTGCTGGCAATCAGCAAAACAGAGTATGAAGAGGCGATGGCCATTTACGACCTGTTTGTGACCTTTATGCGCGAGCGGGCGATGACGCGACTACGAGAGAGCAAAGACTTTGCCAGTTTTAAAGCGGTAGCGATGGACTGCTTAAGCAGGTTGTAATGCGGTGG
>NZ_JBBGYT010000105.1:0-876 GCF_037479575.1 Erwinia sp. MYb416 | reverse complement strand
CGCCTGTTCGTGACGCTGATTCGCTTTGACGTTGCCTATCACGGTTTGTTTAAGTGCAACCTGCGTCAGCTTCGGGACTTCCCCGCGCTGGATGCTTACCTGCAACGTCTGCTGGCGCTTCCCGGCGTGCGTGAAACGGTTAGCATCGACCATATTAAGCAGGGTTATTACTCTATTAAGGCACTGAACCCGAACGGGATTGTGCCCGCCGGCCCAGACATGAGCGGCTACGGTTTTTAATCTGATTTACGAGGCGAACAATGTCGAAAGGATTAGTTATTTTACTGCACGGCGTTGGCAGCAGCGGCGATGATCTGGCAGGCCTGGGTGACCACTGGGCGCCCACACTGCCAGGCGTAAGCTTTGCCAGCCCCAATGCCGCGTACCACTTTGAACATGGCGCTGGCTGGCAGTGGTTTAGCCTGGCGGGTATCACGCCAGAAAACCGTCCTGCGAGGGTGGCAGCAGCGCGCGCTGCCTTTGACCAGACACTGCAGGCGATCCTCGATCGGCATCAGATGAGCGACAGCCTGGATAAGGTGGTGCTGGTCGGCTTCTCGCAGGGGTCGATTATGGCGCTGGATACGCTGGTGTCGGGCCGCTGGCCGATTGCGGGCATTGTCGCCTTTTCCGGCCGCCTGTCATCACCCGCCCCGTTCACTCCGGCACTGAATACCCCGGTGCTGGTGCTGCACGGTATGGCCGATGATGTTATCCCGGTGCAGGAAGGGCATTCTGCGGAGCAGCGTCTGCGCGCTCTGGGTGTGCAGGTCAGCAGCCAGTTTGAGCCGGGCATCGGGCACACCATTTCGGCCCAGGGCGCACAAAGAGCCGTTGAGTTTATTGCCGCACGCCTGGGGTGATCTCCGTAGGGGG
>NZ_JBBGYT010000104.1:2261-3075 GCF_037479575.1 Erwinia sp. MYb416 | reverse complement strand
GCTCGGGAGTTTCTTCACCGAGGCTGTCCCTTAAGGAGTGCCGGATTGCCAGCAAAGACTTCACCGCACGGCTCAAAGAGATAATCTCTTTATCAGCCTGTTGATACCACTCCTCTAACATTGCAGAGATCATCGCCTCGGGAAGCGCATCCGGCTCACGAGGAGTGGCGAAAGATTTCTCAAAATCCTTTAAAGCAATAACCTGACCCGCCGCTTTAGGCAATTTGTGATTTCTTAAGTCTGTAATTAACCCTGAAGTATCATCCAGTTCTGAAAATGCATTAGCCCGCATTACTGGCTCAAAATCACCTTCATCAAACAATAAGGGGTAATACTGTTCAGGGAAAATATCGATGAGTGCTTTTAGAGCTGTGATTCCTTCCTCTACCGCCACTAAACCGATCTGCCGTAGGCGACAGCGGATCATAATAATAAACAAACGCACATCTTTGCTTTTTTGCATCAGGGCAGCACACTCGCGCTGCACTTCCGACCAATTTACAGGTTCCGCCTGTTCAACAAAATTACCGTATTCAGCGCCCTGCTTCGGTTGAATGTTAGACAGAAGAAGAATAAAGGCAGAGTCATACTCAAGACTGTCACCACATGGAAATTCATCCGATACGGGCTGCAAAAATTCACTGTAAAATTGACTTATTTCAGTGATGATAGTATCAGACACAGGCTCCCTCCTAATTAACATCTGGTATATATGCCCATCCCCGGCATACACATGATAAAAACCACATCATAACTTAGCTGTGGCAATAAATTTCTGGTTCAAAGCTCATGCCAGAAACCGGTTCTATGTTAT
>NZ_JBBGYT010000104.1:912-2155 GCF_037479575.1 Erwinia sp. MYb416 | reverse complement strand
GTTCTATGTTATCCAGCCTTTCAAGCCAGGTCGCATAGCCAAGCTGATGCGTACCATTTAACGTTGCATGGGGAACTTCTTCTGCAGCCAAAACGAGCTGTATATCCCATGCATACTCATACCCAACAAAATTTTTCACCCACTCCTGCAAGACCGGAAGATCATCTCCCCAGGGACTGAACTGCATATATTCTTCAAGGGTGAGAGGACCTAAAATAAGCTTGAACTTGTGCTGACAATCTCTCACGGTATTGCCGAGAATGGCCCCATCTCCAAGCAGCATCGCACAGGCATCATCACCCAAAATAGTTTGATCGCATTTATCCAAACGTATCCACTGTTCTGCGAACTCCTCCATTCGCACTGGCACCTGAAAATAATAGTGTAAAGCGCCAATGATCCCTTCTGGATTACGAGATTCACGAATCAGGTGCGAAGATGATGCTAATCGAGCATGTGGCGGCAAGTGAGAATGTATAAGTTCTTGCGCATCGATACCGATCAGGCTTCCGACATAAAATGAAAATCTCTCATCATGTTTACGGTCAAGAGAGGCCGTATCCTGTGATAAAAACCACGCACGATACAGCAACGATAATGCTCGATGATGAAATATATTAACAAAATCAACCAGCGTATTATCGTAAGCTTCTGAGCGAGAATAAGCCAACTCAGAAAAATGCAGCGGCATCGCCCCCTGAGGGCCCCATATTCCTAAACCAAATAGCTCAAGATTGACCTTGCCGCTTTCCATTGAAATAGCAGATATTTCACGTGGAGCAAAAGCCATATAAGAACACTGCCCGATGCGGAAAGCTTCCTGTCCAGGAAGCTTAGCCCTACCAATCGGTGGCATATCACTCTTCTTTGCCGCTATTGCACGCATTAAGCTAATGTAGCCCGCGTTCCAGGGTTCATCCTCCTTGAACCAAGTTTCTAGCTCGGAGGTCATTGGTTGAACGTGTGAATTTTCTTTCATATTCACAGTGCTCCACGCCTTCCAGGCCGTGCTCCCCAGCGCGCAATAAGCCCTCTCTGCATTGAGTGTAATTCTGTCTCAGTAAAAATATTTATCGCAGCATGACGAGCCAAGTAGTTTTCCATGATAAGGCCAAATAAGTATGGACTAATGCCCGAAAATCCCTCTTCATCCACCGTTAACATACAGCGTACTCCCCGACCATAAACCAACAGGCCATCGCCAGGAATACGCCTAATAACAGGTTCACTTTTGCATCCCACA
>NZ_JBBGYT010000104.1:0-838 GCF_037479575.1 Erwinia sp. MYb416 | reverse complement strand
CCACAAGGCTGTTAACCTGAGCAATCGACTCCTGATCCGCACCATTGAGGAAGAGGCTAAGCATATTACGCAACGATTCCCCACCTAATCCATGGTCCATATCTGAGAGTGGAAGGTAATTAAAACTTAGTTGACGAATTAATCGCCATGACGCTTCTCCCAGGGCAAATGCCGGACGCGGAGCACTGGGTTGGCAGACAAACATTGCACCGTGAACAGGAACAGAACCAGACATCGTCAGGTCTAAGCTACCACTTGCCTTGATAAGGCGCGGAAGATCCCGATTAGTCACCATCGCATCAATAGACAGATACCTGATATCATCGCTAAAAGGCGCCTCATTCTGATCTACTAATGAAACGAAAACTTCAGTGCTCACATAGGGAGTACGAGTATCGTATTTCCTGGTATTCTTATCCTTGATTCTTGCTTCTCTACGAATAGAAAAATAGCGACCAAAGTTTCCATCATCAGAATGTCGGGTATGATACAGGGGTTTAAAAACGACCTCATCACTGCTTTCAGCCTTCTGCCCCAATAGCCGATTGACTGAGAAAACTTCATAATCTAAAGGCCTGCTCCGGTCAGGAACAACATGGAAACTATGCAGTGCCCTGTTAATTTCTATCCTATCGACTAACTTAGGGAAAAGATTGATAACCGGGGTGCAGTGCAGAAGAAACCGGGATGCATCGATATGACCGATTAAATCTTGTGGCAATCGGTCAAGTAAAATAATGAGTTCAGCCTCATTGGAATTATTTTTCCTCAGGCTATCTGCCAGATGATTTAACGTAAAAAAATAAAATCGCTGACGGCAGGAGAAATACTCCTGGAT
>NZ_JBBGYT010000103.1:536-1896 GCF_037479575.1 Erwinia sp. MYb416 | reverse complement strand
GATGAAAGCTGTGCGCCGTTTTAACCCGGAAGTGGGTGTGCGCCTGGTGTCCTTTGCAGTGCATTGGATCAAAGCCGAAATTCATGAATACGTTCTGCGTAACTGGCGTATTGTGAAAGTTGCCACCACTAAAGCACAACGTAAGCTGTTCTTTAACCTGCGTAAAGCCAAGCAGCGTTTGGGCTGGTTCAACCAGGAAGAAGTCGAAATGGTGGCGCGTGAACTGGGCGTCAGCAGTAAAGATGTGCTGGAAATGGAATCGCGCATGGCTGCGCAGGACATGACCTTTGACCCAACGCCGGACGACGAAGGCGAAGGGCGTTCAATGGCGCCGATGCTCTACCTGCAGGATAAGTCTTCCGACTTTGCCAATGGTATCGAGGAAGATAACTGGGACGATCACGCGGCGGATAAGCTGAGTGATGCGATGCTGGGGCTGGACGAACGCAGCCAGCACATTATCCGCGCCCGCTGGCTTGACGATGACAACAAAACCACCCTGCAGGAGCTGGCCGATCAGTACGGCGTTTCCGCAGAGCGTGTGCGTCAGCTCGAAAAGAACGCGATGAAGAAACTGCGTCTGGCGATTGAAGCATAGTCAATACCATGACAGCAGAGCGACCGGCATGTGGTCGCTATAAGGGCTGACCTTCTTTGAGGTCAGCCCTTTTTTTATTTCAACCATTCACCGTTCTGCTGCTTAAATCCGCCCGCCTGCATAAAGGCGGCTATCACTTCAGGTGCCGACGTTCCGTCGATGCAGACCGACCAGTAGGCCACATCTGGGTTTTGTGCCACTACCTCTTCCAGCAGATACAGCCCGACACCGCGCCTGCGTGTTACCTCCCGCACCTCCAACTGCGACAGCTTCCCCTGACCTGTGCGCACTTCCACTCTGACCGCCGCCAGCAGCCGATCGTTAAAGCGCGCAGCATAGAGTCGGAATTGATCATCCAACTGCGCTTCCAGAGCGTCGATATCAGCCTGTGGCCAGATTTTTTTTAAATCACTGCGATCCTGCTCTGAGCACTGTTGCAGACGGATGATAGTCAGTTTCATCGGAATAACCCGTACGTGAGAAAGGCATATTGTAGCGAAGTTGACCATACTATAACGTGTTAGTTTTTGCGTACAAAAACGAGGCGATGTGTTGAGTCTCTATCCTATATGCCGAGTAAATCATTGTTGATGATTTATCAGCCAGCATAAACTCCTGGGTATTCGGCTAAAATGCCACCGTTCGTGTTAGTGAATTGTCCTGCGGGACCCGCTATTTACTGAATATGTCAGTTGATTTACAGCAGAATATTCCTGTTTAATAACCTGAAATTTAAAGCCTTATTCATAAAAAATGCCGGTA
>NZ_JBBGYT010000103.1:0-516 GCF_037479575.1 Erwinia sp. MYb416 | reverse complement strand
GGTAGTGCGTTCCTGGCGGGCTGTGTTGCTCTGGCAATGAGCCATGCAGTAATGGCAAAAGACATCAAAGTCGCCATCGTGGGTGCGATGTCCGGCCCGGTGGCCCAGTATGGCGACATGCAGTGGACAGGCGCGCAGCAGGCTATTGCCGATATCAACGCCAAAGGCGGTATTAACGGCGATAAACTGGTCGCGGTGAAGTATGACGACGTCTGCGATCCTAAACAGGCGGTTGCAGTCGCTAACAAAGTGATTAACGACGGCATCCGTTACGTCATCGGCCACCTGTGCTCTTCCTCCACCCAGCCTGCTTCTGATATCTATGAAGATGAAGGCGTGCTGATGATTACCCCGGCAGCAACCGCACCTGACCTGACCAGCCGTGGCTATAAGCTGATTATGCGTACGACCGGTCTTGATTCTGACCAGGGCCCGACCGCAGCAAAATACATCCTGAGCGAGATCAAACCGCAGCGAATTGCCGTGGTTCACGATAAGCAGCAGTACGGTGAAGGC
>NZ_JBBGYT010000102.1:0-674 GCF_037479575.1 Erwinia sp. MYb416 | reverse complement strand
GTCCTGGGCAGGGGGTTCAGACACATCCCCTTCTGTCAGATAAGGCATAGCGATGGGCAACAACAGCTTATCGGCCTGCGTGGCACCGGGCTGAGGGAATGCAGCAGCGGGCTGTGCTCTGATGCCGGGTAACAGGGTATCGGCCTTTCCTGATATTGCCGGTACAGTAAACATCGTCGGCATCATTCATTCTCCTCATCACTTACTGAAAATAGTGCATACGCCTGCAGCCCTTGTCGGTTCTGCTGGTACTGCTGAAGCTTCATCTGCAATACGTCATGCTGTTCGCGACATATTTTTGCCACCCGTTGATGGCAGCGGTATAGCGTGGCCAGATCGGGGCACAACGTCTCCTGCAATCCCTGCTCACGTATCGCTTCCAGCAGCTGGCTAATCTGAGCGTCAATACGGCGGATTTCATTCCAGTTTTCGTCGTTTGCCGCCTGCTCCAGCGCCCGGCTCAGTTGAACAATGCGCCCCTTCATCACGCCCCCATTCCTTCCCAGCCTTCCTGAATATTGCGCAGGATCCCTTCCACTTCGCCTATCTGTTCAACAGACAAATGATGACTGGCGTCATACAAGCGATATACGCAGTAGTCATAAAGCCCTGCCAGCCGCAGCGCCAGTTCTCCTCCGCGCTCATAATCAAGGGCGCTGGTTAATGCATTGAGA
>NZ_JBBGYT010000101.1:0-1361 GCF_037479575.1 Erwinia sp. MYb416 | reverse complement strand
CTACTGCTCTGAGAAGAGAGGAAACATAGCCCGCCGATTAACGGCAGGCGCACAACGGAGTAGGCCTGCCTTTATAACGCGTGAGTTACAGGGTGACTGTCCAATTGTGTGCTCCTGAGAAGAAAGTGACGAGATTCTATTCCGCCGAAACCAGGTTGTAAACCGTGCTGATAGTTTACTTTCTAAACCTTTTATCAACGATATTAAGAAACCCCTTAGCCGTAGTGCAACGGCAACCGGGCATAAAGCAGTTGATAATCTGGACAAGTGGCGATAATTCAACCAAAAGACAGCATTTATTGCTGAGACATAACTTTAATTTGGCTGTTTTGCAGTGGTTCACGCCAGAAATCGTCGATTTCGCCCTGCCATTCACCCTCAAATATCGCGGAATGAAAATTATCCTCTTTTCGCTGGATTAACCCGCCTGTTCGGTGCTTTTTCGCCATTGAATGCGGCTTTGCCTGTGCGTAAGATTCGTTGTTACGCCGTTTACATTCACATTCAAATAAGAAAAATTTATGCAAGCTTCCATCGCGCCATCCATCGACACCGATCCCAACGCCACGCCCGTCAACTCTCGCGGTAAAGTCGTTATTGCTTCACTGGTCGGCACTGCTATCGAATTCTTCGATTTCTATATTTATGCTACTGCCGCGGTAATCGTGTTCCCGCATATCTTCTTCCCACAGGGCGATGCCACCGTTGCCACGCTACAGTCACTGGCGACCTTCGCCATTGCCTTTATCGCACGCCCTATCGGTTCAGCGGTGTTTGGCCACTTTGGTGACCGTGTCGGACGTAAAGTCACGCTGGTCGCCTCGCTGCTGACCATGGGCATTTCAACCGTTGCGATCGGCCTGCTGCCGAGCTATGAAACGATTGGCGTGTTCGCTCCCCTGCTGCTGGCGCTGGCACGTTTTGGTCAGGGTCTGGGACTGGGCGGCGAATGGGGTGGTGCGGCACTGCTGGCCACGGAAAACGCTCCGGCGAAAAAACGCGCCCTGTATGGATCCTTCCCGCAGCTTGGCGCGCCAATTGGCTTCTTCTTTGCCAACGGCACCTTCCTGCTGCTCTCCTGGCTGCTGACTGACGAACAGTTTATGAGCTGGGGCTGGCGCGTGCCGTTTATCCTCTCAGCGGTATTAGTGCTGATCGGCCTGTATGTCCGTGTCTCATTGCATGAGTCGCCGGTTTTCGCCAAAGTACAGAAAGAGAATAAACAGGTGAAAGTGCCGATTGGCACCCTGTTCAGCAAGCATCTGGGTACCACTATTATTGGTACATTCATCATGCTGGCGACCTACACCCTGTTCTATATCATGACCGTCTACTCCATGACCTATGGCACCACGCCCGCG
>NZ_JBBGYT010000100.1:0-637 GCF_037479575.1 Erwinia sp. MYb416 | reverse complement strand
TCCTTAACCAGATCCAACATCGCCTCTTTATCTGCAGGGATTAGATGGGGTGCTTCATTGACTGCATCCGGGACGTGTGCTGTTTTTTTGAGTGCAACAATCTGCTTCTCAAGCGCGCTGATGGCTCCATTTTTTTGAGCAATTTGCCGGGTTTTATTTTCGATATCTCGTCGTAAGGCGGCCATCTGGCCGCGATCTACGGAGGGCTTTGCAGGGGTCGGCTTTTGCTTAGGTTTGGTCGTTTTACCGGGTTCGCTGGCTAAAGATGAAGGCTCAGGTACTTTGGCCGAAGACTGCTGTTGCTGCTGCAGATAGGAGGTCGCAAAGTTCAAAACGGCAGGCGCTTCGTGCTCTGCTGCATACAATTTACTCATACCCAGACATGCCACTACCAGGGCAGCGGCGCCTGACAAAGCATGGGGAATAGTATATTTACCAATCATGGACGTGCTTCACCTTTGCTGGTTAGGCTATCCATCAGTGTTTGTGCAATGCGGGCACAAAGCTGATTTGCGCGATAGTGATAAAGTGAGTCCACAGTTTCCTGAGTATTCTCATCAACGCTTTTACGCAGGCCAGTGTATTGAGCTGCGCTGTTCATCAGGTTGTCGAATGCCTTTTGCATTCTGTTGTGTTC
>NZ_JBBGYT010000099.1:0-761 GCF_037479575.1 Erwinia sp. MYb416 | reverse complement strand
ATCAGTAATACTCGTCGCCGCCTTTTAGGGGGACGATGTGAGTCATACCAAAAACAAGAATTTCCAAAATCACTGGCTGATTATGTTGGACAGTGTTGAAGAAAATTTAAAGTATTATTGCCGTACTCGCGTCTTATCCGATGGCGTTGCCAGCGTGAACGGTGGCAAAACACCGCAGACTAATGAGTGGCTTAACTGCGCATCGAGCGTGGAAAATGTGCTGCAAACGCTGTCGCTGAACAGTGAAAATCTGGGTGAACAGGTCAGGGTACTGCGGGGAGAAGGGCTGGTATCCGGCCGCGCGTATCGGCTGATCCTGCGCTTCCAGTCATTAAGCACGTTACTGGCTGAACGGACGGCACCTGCACAGGCCCGCGAGCTGCATGCGGAATACTGCCAGCTGGCTGACCAGATTATGCCAACGTTGGCGCGTATTAATAAACGTGTGGCTGCCCGCCGCCAGAGACTCGATATCAGTGGCGACGGGGGGCTCGTTGTAGCGGGCCCGGCGGATGACACCATTGATGTCGCGCTGCGCGCTGCGCAAAAGCGGCGCATGTAATCTACTCAGGGTTTGCTGCCAGAGTCCGCTGCTGCGCAATCCACTGCATCAGCGCCTGATTGTCCATCGGACGAGCATAGTAATAACCCTGAATGTACTCCACGCCGCGATTTTTCAGATATTCCAGCTGCATGTTACTTTCCACACCTTCTGCCACCACCTTCATCGCCAGCTTCTGCGCCAGCAGGATAATGGCATC
>NZ_JBBGYT010000098.1:0-1364 GCF_037479575.1 Erwinia sp. MYb416 | reverse complement strand
CCGGACCTCAAGCTGGAGGGGCATGTCGACAGCGTGCAGATGGGCAGTGGTTCCCGCTTCTCTGCTTTCCCGTCAGAAAATGCCACCGGCAACTACGTGAAGATCGTGCAGCGCGTGCCGGTGAAAATCGTGATTGATAAAGGGCTGGATCCAAACCGTCCGCTACCGATTGGCCTGTCGGTTGAACCTAAGGTCACGCTGGAATGAATCCCGGCCAGAGCTGGAAGCCCGCCAGTAACCCCTGGCTGGTCGCGATGACCGTCACGCTGGCGGTGTTTATGGAGATCCTCGACACCACCATCGTTAACGTTGCCCTGCCGCATGTGGCCGGATCGCTCTCGGCCAGTTATGACGAATCCACCTGGGTGCTGACCTCCTATCTGGTGGCCAACGGCATCGTGCTGCCGATTTCAGCCTTCCTGAGTCGCCTGCTGGGCCGTAAGCAGTTTTTCCTCATCTGTATTGTGATGTTTACCGTCTGCTCCTTCCTGTGCGGCATTGCGACTGAACTGTGGCAGATCATTCTTTTCCGCATATTACAGGGATTCTTCGGCGGCGGGTTGCAGCCCGTACAACAGTCGGTGCTGCTGGATTATTTTAAGCCTGAGGATCGCGGTAAGGCGTTTGGTCTCTCCTCCATCGCGATTATTGTGGCACCGGTACTGGGTCCGACGCTGGGCGGCTGGATCACCGACAACTACAGCTGGCGCTGGGTATTCTTTATCAATATCCCGGTGGGGATCCTCAGCGTGCTGGCGATTTATCAGTTGCTGGAGGATCCGCCGTGGGAGCGTAAATGGGCGAAGGGCAAGCTGCGGGTCGATTACATCGGCATCAGCCTGATTACGCTGGGTCTGGGCTGTTTACAAGTGATGATGGACCGGGGAGAAGATGAAGACTGGTTCCAGTCGGGCTTTATCGTAACCTTCGCGCTGTTGGCGCTGACCGGGATTGTCGGAGCGATTTACTGGTTGCTGTATGCCAAAAAGCCGGTCGTCGATCTGCACGTGCTGAAAGACCGTAATTTTGCGGTGGCCTGCCTGCTGATGGCAGGTATGGCTGCCATCCTGTATGGCAGTTCGGTGGTGATCCCTCAACTGGCACAGCAGGACCTTGGGTATACCGCCACGCTCTCGGGGCTGGTGTTATCGCCAGGGGCGGTGCTGATTGTGCTGTCGATTCCGCTGGTGCTGAAGCTGATGCCCATCGTACAGACGCGTCTGCTGATTGCCTTTGGCTTTGCGCTGCTTGGGGTGTCGTTTATCTACTCATCAACGCTGACGCCGGATATCGACTTCACCACGCTGGTGATCATGCGTAGTTTCCAGACCATTGGCCTCGGCTTCCTGTTTGTACCGCTGACC
>NZ_JBBGYT010000097.1:0-1003 GCF_037479575.1 Erwinia sp. MYb416 | reverse complement strand
TCCACGGTGAGAAGTTTTATAACAACAACTTTATGATTGATGGGTTATCGAATAATAACACCATCAATCCCGGTGCGAACGGCGGTGAGTTGAGCAACTCGCCCGACGGTTACAGTCCCACCGACCTGCCTGCAGGTGGTACGCAGTCGTTCTGGATTAACTCTGAGCTGGTGGAGCAGCTGGAAGTGTTCGACAGCAACGTGTCGGCCAAGTACGGCGACTTTACCGGCGGCGTGGTGGATGCACGCTTAAAAGATCCCAATTTAGAAAAAGCCTCCGGAAAAATTTCGTACCGCACCACGCGCGACAGCTGGACGCGATACCATATTGACGCCAGCGATGCTGAAGCCTTTGAACTGGCCACCGAATTGACGCAGCAGCCGAAGTTTAAAAAAGAGTTTTACTCGTTTAGCGCTAATCAGCCGCTAAGCGATAAGGCCGGGTTTATCTTTGCCTATAACCGTCAGAAGTCGACGATCCCTAATTATCATACCTGGCTCGAAGAGTGGCACGATCAGGAACGCCTGGCCGAAACTTATTTACTGAAAGGGAGCTATCTGGCCGATAACGGCGATATGTTCCGCCTGACTGGTATGTATTCTCCGCATGAGTCGAAGTATTATCGCAAGGATGTGAAGAACGGCGGTTATACCAATACCGGTGGTGGTTACCGTGCCAATATGGAATGGGAGCATAATGCTGACTGGGGGAAAATGACCAGCCTGGCGGGCTATCAGTTTGAGCAGAATAAAATCGATCATGGCGCTGATACCTATCAGTCCTGGCGCCGTTATAACAGAGCAACCAATTTTGTATCTGATACGATTAACTGGAGTAGCGGTACACCGGGAGCGAATTTCCAGAGTGCCTATATAGGTGGTTATGGTTCCTTTGCGACTGAGAAACGTACCACGACGCTGAAACAGGACTACGAACTTAATCCGCTTAATCTGGCAGGATTACAGCATCAAATTGATCTTGGCTGGCAGGTCGATGTTTACAG
>NZ_JBBGYT010000096.1:0-728 GCF_037479575.1 Erwinia sp. MYb416 | reverse complement strand
TGGGGGAAGAGGGGGATGATAAGTGCGGGAGATCATTGAGCCGTAAGAGAAATGCTCTTACCGCGGAGTCAACGCCTGGTGAGGTACGTACTGGAATAAGCCCATGAATAAGCAGTTTGCAGTATGACGGGTACAAGGCCTTTTTAGTCCCGTCCCTTTCTTAGGATTTATCTCTCGCTCAAGAAAAATCCCAGTTAAACATCACCAATTCGCAATGGCGGCAGACAAACTTATAAACCCCCTGATCGCCACCCGGTGCGTAGTCGGCCATAAACTGTGACCAGCTCTCTTCATCCATGTCGTAATCGCTGATCCACTTCTGGCGGGTTTCTGCACTGGCTTCGGCAACATCTTTTGCACTGGCATCACCGTGATAAACGCAGGCATCGTTACAGTGAGTCAACCAGCTCTGATCCTGCCAGGAACTGTAACCCGGCGTGCGTTCGCAAACTTCCGCCGCGATTTCATCATCAAGCGCTTCGTCATAAAGATCGTTAAAGCTGCAGGCGTACTTAGCGGCTGCGCTGCCATCATGGATGCACCACGGGCACAGGGTGATATCGCTGTCACCGACCCTGTAGATGGTGCCGTTATAGTGGCGGTCAGTGTCTTTACCACAGCATTGGCAGGTGGCGGGTTGATGGATAAAGACATCGCGAGTGAAGTCAGCGCTGAGGTAGGTAAACTGCGGTAACGGCCTGTTCATATGAGGGCTTCCATAAAGGTAT
>NZ_JBBGYT010000095.1:0-1212 GCF_037479575.1 Erwinia sp. MYb416 | reverse complement strand
GCTATCTATCGCTTCAGTGGCGCTGAAATGAGCTTAACAACGGCCTTCCATCACCATTTTGGTGAGGGCGACCGTTGTGTGCTGGATACCACCTACCGTTTTAATCAGCGTATTGGTGAAATCGCGAATACCTTTGTTCAGAGCAACCCTCATCAGTTAAAAAAACCGCTCAACAGCCTGAGTAAAGGCCATAAAAAAGCCATCTCTCTGTTGCCTGAAGAGCAACTGGAAGCGCTGATGAATAAACTGAGTGGCTATGCTGCCGTTGACGAGAGAATTCTGGTGCTGGCACGTTATCACCATCTGCGCCCGGAAATACTGGATAAAGCCGCAACGCGCTGGCCTAAGCTCAATATTGATTTTATGACTATTCATGCCAGTAAAGGACAGCAGGCAGATTATGTCATTCTGCTGGGGCTGGCAGAAGGTGATGAGGGCTTCCCGGCGGCAGCCAGAGAATCAGTGATGGAAGATGCGCTGTTACCTGCCCCGGAAGACTTTCCGGACGCCGAGGAGCGCAGGCTTGCGTATGTTGCCATTACACGAGCGAAGCAGCAGGTGTGGCTGCTGTATGATCGTAATCATCCATCGGTGTTTGTTGCCGAGTTCAGCCGTCAGGGCGTACCAATACTACGTAAACCCTGACAGCCAGCGGCTGAGCTACTTCAGGCGCTGTTGCAGATAACGTTCATAATCCGGGATCTGGATTTCAACCTGCCGGGCGAACAACGGTGACTGAATAATAAAATCTGCGGTGGCTCGGTTCGTTGCAACGGGAATATTCCACACGGTGGCCAGGCGCAGCAGCGCTTTCACATCGGGATCATGCGGTACCGCATTCAGTGGGTCCCAAAAGAAAATCAGCACATCAATTTTCCCCTCCGAAATCAGCGCACCGACCTGCTGATCGCCGCCCATCGGGCCACTCAGCATCGCCGTCACCGGTAATCCGGTGGCGCGTTGTACCAGATTGCCGGTTGTTCCGGTGGCGTAAAGCGTATGGTGCTGCAACTGCTCTTTGTGGATATCCACCCACTGCATTAAAGCGTTCTTACAGTGGTCGTGGGCCACCAGCGCGATATGTTTCTGTGGCTGTAGAGTGCGGGTTGTCTGATCCATTCAGTATCCTGGTTGGGTAGAGCAAGAGGAATAAGTAAACAGAGGACTGAGTGTAGCGCCGGGTATCTGCCGATATCAACTGGTATGCAGGGC
>NZ_JBBGYT010000094.1:0-2225 GCF_037479575.1 Erwinia sp. MYb416 | reverse complement strand
GAACAGGGGATGGCGCAGGGGAAAGAACAAGGCTATCAGGATGGGCTGGCCAGAGGGAGCGAAGAGGGGATGCGCCTGGGGCGGGAAGACGGTAAACGCATTGCCCATACCGAATTCATGCTGGCGGCGCGGCCGCTGGAGAATCTGGTTGCACAGATGCAGAGTGCACTGGATGAACACGAAGAGCGTCGGCGTAATGAACTGCTACAGCTGGTGGAGAAAGTCACGCGTCAGGTGATCCGCTGTGAGCTGGCGCTTCAGCCAGGACAGCTGCTGGCACTTGTCGAAGAAGCATTGGGCAGTCTGCCGGAAGCACCGAAGCGGCTGCGTGTGTTGCTCAACCCGGAAGAGTTTGCCCGCATTAGCGAGAGTGAAGCCAGCAAAGTCAAAGAGTGGGGGCTCACGGCTGATCCGGATATGGCGGCAGGAGAGTGCAAAATTATCACCGAGTCGGCGGAAATGGATGTCGGCTGCGCCCATCGGCTTGAGCAGTGTATGGACGTTCTGTCTCAGAGTCTGTCTCAGTCGCAGGATGAGTCAGACCAGCCATGAGTATTCCATCGTCTTTTGATAAGGCCCTGAAATCGATCGAAAACATCAGCCTTGCCCGCGTCGCCGGAAGGCTGGTTCGTGCTAACGGTCTGCTGCTGGAGTCTCTGGGATGCCAGCTGGCGATAGGGCAGCGCTGCCAAATAGAGAGCCGCGCCGGCGAACTGATTGACGCTCAGGCGGTTGGCTTCGATCGGGATGTGACTTATCTGATGCCGTTCAAACAACCACAGGGTCTGATGGCTGGCGCCCGCGTATTCCCGGCGGAGAAACAAAGCGAAATACTGATTGGCGACGGCTGGCTGGGCCGGGTGATTAACGGTGTGGGTGAACCGATTGACGGGCGCGGAAAACTCGAGGGAGACACGGTATTACAGCAGCAGATCCCACAGATCCATCCGCTGACCCGTAAGCCTGTGGACAGTCCGCTGGACGTTGGCGTGAAGGCCATCAACGGTTTGCTGACCATCGGTAAAGGGCAGCGTGTCGGGTTGATGGCCGGATCGGGCGTGGGGAAGAGCGTACTGCTGGGTATGATCACCCGCTGTACCCGTGCTGATGTGGTGGTGGTCGGGCTGATCGGAGAACGCGGCCGCGAAGTGAAAGAGTTTATTGAACAGGCGTTGCAGGCCGCAGGAATGGCAAAATCGGTGGTGGTGGCAGCGCCAGCGGATGAATCACCGCTGATGAGAATCAAAGCCACTGAACTTTGTCATGCCATCGCGACTCACTACCGCGATCGTGGCAAAGACGTTCTGTTGTTAGTGGATTCACTAACACGTTATGCGATGGCGCAGCGTGAAATTGCGCTGTCACTGGGGGAGCCTCCGGCGACCAAAGGCTATCCTCCCTCGGCGTTTGGCATTATTCCCAGGCTGGTGGAAACAGCAGGAAACGCTGAAGGGGAGGGAACGATGACCGCTATCTATACCGTGCTGGCTGAAGGTGATGACCAGCAGGATCCCATTGTTGACTGTGCCAGGGCGGTGCTGGACGGACACATTGTTTTGTCCCGCCATCTGGCTGAAGCCGGCCACTACCCGGCGATTGATATCGGGCAGAGTATCAGCCGCTGTATGAATCAAGTGACAGAGAAATCGCACCAGCAGGCGGCCCGTGGGCTTAAACAGCTGTATGCCGACTATGTGGCCATTAAGCCTCTGCTTCCCCTCGGGGGCTACGTTGCAGGCGTGGATGCCGGGGCGGATCGCGCGGTTCGTCTCTTCCCTGCGGTAGAAAATTTTTTACGTCAGCAGGTGGACGAATGTCGCTCTCTGGAAAGCAGTTTTAGTGACCTCGAGACGCTGGCAAAGGCCTGACGTCGAAAATATAAAAAAAATCATAAGGATATGATCTCATGAGCCGCGAGCCGGAAAGCCTTCGTATATTGGAAATGCTGTATCAGATGCGTCAACGCGATGTGGAAAAAACCACTGGCAAGCTTATGCAGCAAAAGCAGGTCTGCCAGCGTTATAGCAACAACATTGAAGCCTTGAGTGCACTCAGCGACAGCAGCAGTGGGATGGCTGCCGGTGCTGCTCAGATGAATAACCAGGCGCGATTCAAAGCCACCATTCAGCGTGTCATCGGCTGGCAGGAGCAGGAGAAAGCGCTGGCCGTTATTGAGCATATGGCGATCCAGCGTGAGCTGATAGAGCAGGCCCGGCGTGAGATGG
>NZ_JBBGYT010000093.1:0-560 GCF_037479575.1 Erwinia sp. MYb416 | reverse complement strand
CGGCTTTAGGGTGAAAAGCCAGTGCACGCAGCAACGTCATTTCCACACCCATACGGCGATCCGGTGCCAGCGGCAACTCTTTGCGGCCTACTAACAGCGTCTGGTAATAAAGCTGAACATCTGCGGGCGGTAGTACCCGTGCCAGTTCACGCAGCCGCTGTTCAATGGCAGCCATATCGTCGCCCAGTGCCGAAGGCAGCAGTTGAATCATTGCCACACGATGCAGCAGCGTGAGCATTTCAACCAGCAGCGCTTCCCACTCCACACCCCGCGCAACGGCCTGGTTGAGCAACGCCATGACCTCTGCACCCTCGGCATGGACCAGTGCTTCTATCAACGCCAGTGGCTGTTCATCATCTAGCGTGCCCAGCATGTCATTGACAGTGGAGGTAGTCACCTGCCCCTGGCCCATCGCAATCGCCTGGTCGGTCAGGCTCAGTGCATCACGCATACTGCCGTCAGCAGCGCGTGCCAGCAGCTGTAATGCACGGGTTTCAGCACTGATATGCTCAGCGTGCAGCACGTGCTCAAGCTGACCACGGATCTGCTCCTGATCCAGC
>NZ_JBBGYT010000092.1:0-741 GCF_037479575.1 Erwinia sp. MYb416 | reverse complement strand
AAATGCAACCTAAAATTAAAGAGAATTCATAACCCATGAGAATAGAAGAGATAAAAATCAAAAACCTTAACGGTTTCAATAACTACAGTATAAGTATTGAAGATAATAGCTTTATTATAGTTGGTGAGAATGGGACTGGTAAGAGTACCATTCTCTCAATGATTTACTACTTACTAAAGGCTGAGTGGGCAAAACTTATTGAATACGATTATGAAGATATTAATATAAGTATCGATGGTGAAACGAAGTCATTTCCTAAACAGGATATCATTGATTATTTTGACAGGAAAGACAATAGAAGAAATCGAGAACCTAGTAGAAATAGTCTTGCTTATAAACTTAAGTTGTATATTCATGAGTATATTCAGAGTAATTTTGATGGGAATTTTACGAAGTTTAAGAATAGAGATGTAATATTTAAAATAAGAAATGAATTTAAGGAATTAGGTAACCCGATTCCCCCCTCTTCTTTAGTGAGCGACTATATAAATGATTACATTTTGGATATTAATAGTTTCTCCGAAGATAATTTGGATGCGGAATCAGATGACATTGCTAAAGCTATCGCCTTCATAAATGACAAAGTGAATTGCTCATTAATGTATTTGCCAACATATCGTAGAATAGAACAGGATCTTGAAATCATATTTCCTAAATCAACTAAACTATCGAGTTACATAGAAGAAAATGTTGAAGCAGATGGTATTGTTCAGTTTGGGATGAAAGATGTCGAAAGCTTAC
>NZ_JBBGYT010000091.1:0-842 GCF_037479575.1 Erwinia sp. MYb416 | reverse complement strand
GTGCACTTCAGTCGCGCGAATACGATGCGATCATTGATGCACAAGGGCTGATTAAGAGCGCAGCGCTGGTAACCCGCCTGGCGAAAGGGGTTAAACATGGGCAGGACAGCCGCAGCGCTCGTGAGCCCTTTGCCAGTTGGTGGTATGACAAACGTCATGAAATCAGCAAACAGCAGCACGCCGTGCAGCGTACCCGCGAGCTGTTTGCGAAAAGCCTGGGATATGCGCTGCCCACGACCACCGGTGATTATGCTATCGCCCAGCACTTTACCCAGGCGCTACCCGCCGATGCGAATCAGTATCTGGTGTTTTTGCACGCCACCACGCGCGACAATAAGCACTGGCCGGAAGCGCACTGGCGCGAACTGATCGAGCTAATGCAGCCTTCAGGTTTAACCATTAAATTACCCTGGGGTGCAGAGCATGAGCATCAGCGCGCATTGCGGCTGGCAGAGGGCTTCGATTTTGTCGAGGTGCTGCCAAAGCTGACGCTGGAACAGGTCGCACGCATGCTTGCCGGCGCTCGCGCCGTGGTGTCGGTGGATACCGGGTTAAGTCACTTAACCGCCGCGCTCGACCGCCCGAACATCACCCTTTACGGCCCGACCGATCCAGGGCTGATTGGCGGATATGGAAAGAATCAGCATCCTATTATTTCGGCTGAAAAAAATATGTCCACACTGAGCGCTGACTTCGTATGGCGCGCGATACTGCAGGTTATTTGATGAAAAAACTTCACATTATTAATTTGGAAAAAATGGGGGGAGTTGAACGTCTCTTCCTGCAGTACATCAATGAAACAACGGATGGCAGTAATAATGTGATTTGCATCGGTAGTGAGA
>NZ_JBBGYT010000090.1:1367-4019 GCF_037479575.1 Erwinia sp. MYb416 | reverse complement strand
ATCTTGAAATGCTGAATACAGTGTATGCAGTGACCCAAAAAATGCAGGATGGCAGCCAGAATCCGCCGGACTACTTTGCGGAGATGCAGGAGGCCTTTAATGCTATTGATAGCGCGCATGTGAAGGTTGGCGCGTTATATACCGAACTGGGCGCTCGTCAGAACAACCTGACCCTGCTAAACGATATTCACGGCGATAATGGCGTGGTGAATGACACGGTGATCAACAGCCTGACAACGTTGAATATGGCTGAGGCGAGTATTGATCTGGCCCGTCTTTACAATGCAACAGTGGGTGCGCAGAAAAGCTATACCCGAATCCAGCAGCTTTCGCTGTTCTCACTGATTTAAGATAATCACATGATACCGATCACTCATCGTGCCGGGGCAGGAACCCCGGCAACGGCCAATACGGCCGTCAGTAAGACGCAGGTCTCTGCTGCCCCGCTTAACGCGGTCAGTGCGCCATCCGGCGTACATTCGGCCCGGAAAGCGGCAGCTGCTTTTCCTGATCGTCCGTTAATTTCCTCAGAACCACTGCGCTATAACGTACAGCTTAATCAGCAACTGACCGCGGTTCAGCAGGCGGATGAATTCCTGCTGGAAACTGAGAAAAAGGTTCTGCAGCTGAACCATCTCATTACACGTCGTGCCGTGGCGAGTGAGATTGCCAGCCAGGCGGAAATCCTGCAAAAATTGCTGGCAAAACGTGAGCAGCTTTCCGCAGGAACAGTGGACAGACAGCTGCAACTTAGCCTGCAAAATAAACCGTCGGTTAACTTCAGCCTGCAGGATGGGGCGGCATTACTGTATAACGCACAGCCAGAATTGCTGACCTTTTCGCTGGCAGGTCGCCAGCGCTCGATCAGTGCGGCAGAACTGGATGGCACCTCGCCGCAGCAAAACCTGCTGCGCCTTAACCAGGCTCTGGGAAAGTGGGGCATTCACGGTCAGCTCAACGGCAGACAGTTGAATTTCCAGGTGGGTGAGGATCGCTGGGCAGAGGTCGGTCAGCATCTCAGCGTGCAGGGGGGCGGTGAGCGCTATCCGCAGGGGCAGTTTTATCCTCTTAAGCCACAAAGAGAAAGCGGTCTGGAAGAGACGTTGCAACAACTGGTACGCACGCCGGCAAGTGCAGGGGCATTGCTTGGCAGCCTTGAGCAATCGCTGGAGACGGTGACCCGACAGCGACGTCATCTGCAGGCGACCCGTAACCTGGTTCAGCAGCGCATTGACAGCATGGCCACCTTTAAACATGGCGAGACTTCGGCACTGCAGGTATCAGAAGATCTGTCAGCCCGACTGCGTCATGCGGACTTTAGCGGCATGTCGCAGGCGCTGGCAGGCCAGGCAAATGTTCGGGGCGCGCGGGTGCGTAACGTATTGGCCGTGGGGTAATCGCTTGAGGAGGGCTAAGACAGTGCCACTGTAAAAGGCGATGTTCAGGCGATTATTTCACTTTTTTTCAACTTTTTTCTCGGTGCGCTTAACTTTCTCCCTGTTCCTGTCGCTTATCTCTGGTACTGGAAACGGAATCGCGGTGATTCCTCAAGGAGCAAATAAACATGGCATTATCTATCTTCACTAGCGCAGCAGGAATGAGTTCTACCAATGCGATGAACAAGTCAACAAGTAGCCTGAATACTGCGATGCAGCGTCTGGGTACGGGTCTTCGTATTAACTCTGCAGCTGATGATGCAGCTGGCCTGCAAATCGCAACTCGTCTGCAAGCACAGTCTAACGGTATGGGCGTGGCTAAGCAGAACATTGCTAAAGCAACTTCCATGCTGCAGACCGCAGAAGGGGCTTTTGATGAAGTGAACAACATCCTGTATCGCATGAAGGATCTGGCGACTCAGGCTGCAGATGATACTAACGGAGAGGATGACCGTACGGCCATTGGCGCTGAGTACAAAGAGCTGAATGCTGAGCTGGAAAACATCATGAGCAACACCTCTTACGGTACAGAGAAACTGCTGTCCTCTGTCAGCGGTTCAGTCTCAGGCAAACTGATGAGCCTCATGCAGTTCCAGATCGGTGCCAGCACCGATGAAACACTGAAAGTCGATTTCTCAACGGAGATGGGAAAAACGACCGGCTCACTGAAAACCCTGCTTTCGTCTGATCTGACTTCAGCAACGGGTGGTAACGCAGCGATTGACAGCCTGAACACGGCAATCAAAGACGTGGGGTCTATGCGCTCCTCTCTGGGTGCCAACATCAACCGTCTGGGCCACACTGGCGCTAACCTGGCCAACATGCAGGATAACACCAACCTTAACCTGGGCATTATTCGTGATGCTGACTTCGCTTCCGAAGCGACCAATATGACGCGCAATCAGATGCTGACGCAGTCAAGCCAGGCCATGCTTAAGCAGGCTAATGGCATGAGCCAGATGGTGCTGGGCATGTTGGGTTAATCCCTCTTCCTTGAACTGAAAAAACACCGCTCACGTAGCGGTGTTTTTGTTTCCGCAAGCGGAAACGGATATTTCCGCATCAGGCGGAAAGCCGGGTTCTCGTCTCATTCTAACTTAATGATAAATAATAAATTTAAAAGTTGGCATGAGTATTGCTTTGAGAAAGTGAAATAGTCTACTTCCGCCATGCAAAACGCAGGCGAACGGGAGGTCATAATGAGTTGGTTAGATAG
>NZ_JBBGYT010000090.1:1105-1317 GCF_037479575.1 Erwinia sp. MYb416 | reverse complement strand
CAGCAGTCCCAGCTGAAAAATCAGCAAAATCGGGTTTCCGCAGAGCAAAAAGCACTGACGACGTTAAAAACGGCGCTGACAGATTTTCAGTCAGCTTTGAAAGGCTTTTCCGTTAGTGGTAGCAGCGGCGGCATGGTGAAAAACAGTGCCACGGCCAGCCAGGAAGGTTACGTCACACTTAATGCCAGCAGCAGTGCGAAAAAAGGGCTGTA
>NZ_JBBGYT010000090.1:0-931 GCF_037479575.1 Erwinia sp. MYb416 | reverse complement strand
CAGTATTGGTGATAAAGACGTGGATATTGATATGTCCACCATCAGTAGTCTGTCGGGACTTCGCGACAAAATTAACGCAGAAAGCGGTAATTCTGGTGCAACGGCCTCGCTGGTGAAGCAAAACGGCCAGAATATCCTGATGATAAGCAGTGATAAAACCGGTGCGGATAATGCCGTCACGCTCTCCGCTGATGATGCGGCGTTGCATAACCAGCTGACCACAAAGGCCACGCAAATTTCGACCGCGAAGGATGCCGTGATCACGATGGGTGAAGGCGCGATGACCTTCACCAGCAGCACGAATGACTTTAAAGACATCATTCCCGGCGTGGATCTGACGGTGATCCGTACGACCATCGAGGGAGAACCGCTGATCATTAACATTGACAACGACACCACCGGTACCCGTGAACAGGCAGATAAGTTTGTTGATGCCTGGAACTCGCTGCGTACCAAGCTGAACGAGCTGACCAAAAGTGGTAACAGCGATGGCTCAATAACACGGGGTGCACTTGCCGGAGACTCCGGCATTAGCGCACTGGAAACGAAACTTAATGAGCTGCTGCGTAGTGAGTTTAACGGCGCGAAGCTGAGCGAGTTTGGTATCACCTCTGATAAAAATGGCCAGTTGAAACTGGACGGAAAATTGTTTGAAGAGACGATGAAGGAAAAACCAGGTGCCTTCAATGCCCTGTTTGATGGTTCCAGCGGCCTGCTTAAACGGGTCGAAAAAGAGGCGCTTGATACCCTTCTCAGTGGGTCGAAAGGGACCTTGAAGCAGCGTCAGGAAGGCCTGGATAGGAAAAGCGAGCAGCTAACTCGTAAGGAGTCGCAGATTCAGACTCGCTATGAAACGGCGTTCAATCGCTACGTGAAAGAGTTTACCAATATGAAAACGATTATCGCGCAAATGAACCAGACGATGGGGCAG
>NZ_JBBGYT010000089.1:0-615 GCF_037479575.1 Erwinia sp. MYb416 | reverse complement strand
GGGATGTTCCATAACAGAACTGGTCATTTTATGCGATTGACTTATATAGAGCACATAATGACATCTAACCTGCAGTTTTTTTATTCAACCTATTGTTATGGATGGTATTTTTTTTCCTGCTGTTCAAACCAGCTTGCCGGTACGCTGTGAGGTGGCTGGCCCAACTGCGCTATTCCCTGTTCGATCACCTGATTAGCCATCTGGTGAAGCGTGGCATGACCTGCGGTCAGCAGACGGATTTGCACCCGTTTTTCAATCAGATAGACGCGGGCAAAATGCGGATCAAAATGAATAATTGAGCGGGTATTATCGATAATATCCGCCAGCTTAATGGTCTGCGCGTCAGCAGAGGCTTGTTGAGTATGGCGAAAATGGGCCAGCTTACGCGCGGTGCGGTTCTGCCCGGCAACGGCACCCTGGTTGGTCAGCATTTCAACCAGCGACATCACCCGTTCGCCGAAATGGGTGCGGATATCCTCCAGCGTACTGCTGGTGTCTTCAACGGTATCGTGCAGCCAGGCCGCAGCCAGCATCTCTTCATCGTCACTGACACTTCGCACCAGTTCGACCACCGCAGCCGGATGCACGATATAAGGTTCATCGGTGTATTTTCGG
>NZ_JBBGYT010000088.1:0-681 GCF_037479575.1 Erwinia sp. MYb416 | reverse complement strand
TGGACCACCTTCAGCGCCGATCAGATCGACCTGAACTTCACTAACCCGGAAGTGCTGATCGCGATGGTGAACGTGGTACTGGATTATCTGGAAAAAGGCGCCGATTACCTGCGGCTGGATGCCGTGGGCTACATGTGGAAAACCCCGGGGACGTCCTGCATTCATCTGGAAAAAACCCACCAACTGGTCAAACTGTTTCGCGCCATCGCCAACGAGGTGGCACCAGGCACGGTTGTGCTGACGGAAACCAACGTACCGCACAAAGATAACATCAGCTATTTTGGTAATGGTCGTGATGAGGCGCAGATGGTGTATCAATTTTCACTGCCGCCGCTGGTGCTGCACGCGATCCATTACGGATCCTCGCGCGCCCTGCGGCAGTGGGCCGCCTCCCTCGATGGCGGCAGCGGCAGCACCACCTTCTTCAATTTCCTCGCCTCACATGACGGCATCGGTCTGAACCCCTTACGCGGCATTCTGCCAGAAACTGAAATCGTTTCGCTGGTGCGCGATCTGGCGATGGAAGGGGCACTGATCTCCTATAAGAATAACCCTGACGGCAGCACCAGCCCGTATGAAATTAACGTCACCTACATGGATGCGCTGAATCAGAAAACGGACGACGACGATACCCGCCTGCGCCGTTTCCTGCTTGCTCATGCGCTGCTGCTGGCCTTTCCC
>NZ_JBBGYT010000087.1:0-711 GCF_037479575.1 Erwinia sp. MYb416 | reverse complement strand
TCATTCGTAATATCGTTAACGATCCCTCGCTGGTGTTTGACGACATCGTCACTAACGAGCAGATTCTGTCGCGGGCCAAAGATATCTCCGGCTATTACGACGATCTGATCGAAATGACCAGCTACTGGCATCTGCTGGGTGAAGGTACGCATGAAGTGAATGGCAAAACCGTCACCGTCAGCCTGCGTGCACTGAAAAAGCAGCTCTATATCTGTCTGATGAGCGTGAATGCGCTGGAAGCTATCCGCTTCTACGTCAGCTTTGCCTGCTCGTTCGCCTTTGCCGAACGTGAACTGATGGAAGGCAACGCCAAAATCATCAAGCTGATCGCACGTGATGAAGCCCTGCACCTGACCGGTACTCAGCATATGCTGAACCTGCTGCGCAGCGGTGAAGATGATCCGGAAATGGCAGAGATTGCCCAAGAGTGCCGCCAGGAGTGCTACGACCTGTTTGTGCTGGCAGCCGAGCAGGAGAAAGAGTGGGCAGAATATCTGTTCAGCGGCGGTTCGATGATCGGCCTGAATAAAGACATTCTGTGGCAGTACATTGAGTACATCACCAATATCCGTATGAATGCCGTCGGCCTGGATCTGCCGTTTAAAACACGCTCGAACCCGATTCCGTGGATTAACTCCTGGCTGGTTTCCGATAACGTGCAGGTCGCGCCGCAGGAAGTGGAAGTGAGTTCTTACCTGGTCGGTCAGATTG
>NZ_JBBGYT010000086.1:0-913 GCF_037479575.1 Erwinia sp. MYb416 | reverse complement strand
CATATCGTGGTTAGAGATGGCCTGCGGACTAAGGTCGGTGGTGGCAAATTTTTTCACCACCTTGAACAGCAGGTTGGCCTCATCCAACTGGCTGACAAACTCGTTAAATTTAAAATGATCGAAGATTTCACGGGCGTCCTTCGAGAAACACTGGACGTAATTCTCGAGGTTGTCTTTGATATCGTTCTGCCCCATTTTGCCCAAATCCATCGGCGAGGTGTTATAGAACGACAGGTTGTTGGTGGCGCGTAAGATAAATTTTTCCTGACCTTCTTCCGGCAGGCTTTTCATCGCTTTGACTTCGGCGGCCTTAGCCACCACCGCGTCTTTGCTACTGGCCAGTACGCACTCCAGACGCCGCAACAGCGTAAACGGCAGGATCACGCGCCCGTACTGTGACTGCTTAAAATCACCACGAAGAAGATCGGCCACCGACCAGATAAAGGCAGCGGTGCTGGAAAAGTTATGAGTAGACATTATGCGACCTGAGGAATTAAAAATTTATCTGATTGTACCTGTTTTGCTTACGATTGGGGCTGATGTTTAGGGTGATTTTTTCAGCGATGAGGTCACAACAGGCCGAATTTCTCTATCGAAAATCTTAATGAACCGTGACAGGATAAATCGTTTAATCCTGAGCATTTCTTGAGGTTAATTGTTCTACTATTGCGCCCCGCCCGGGCTGCCCACATACTACAATCATCGTGTTTAAAATTCGGCAACAGGGGCTCCATAGTGACTAAGGCAAACATCAATCCGGCAATGCTAAGCTGGGCGCGCGAGCGCTCTGGCATCGCGATGGATTTGTTTGCCCGTAAATGTGGAACCAGCGAAGAGCGCCTCCAGCAGTGGGAAGACGGGGCGCACGATATCACCTTTAATCAGGCGATGACTTTCGCTGATAAAGCCCATG
>NZ_JBBGYT010000085.1:0-732 GCF_037479575.1 Erwinia sp. MYb416 | reverse complement strand
TTCGTTGCTGCGGTTGCCTTCGAACGGGTTGCCGCCCTCAACGATCTCCCCATTGAGTTTGCCAGCTTTACCGGACACCCCGGCGATCTTCTCAAAGCGGTCGTAGAACGGCTCCAGCTCGTCATAGGTCACTCCCCAGTCCTGTAAAATCAGTCCCTTGTCGATTTTCTCTTTGCCATAGCGTGCTACGGTCTGACTGTAAGGTTCCAGATCCCACGGCGTGAAGCGCCAGGCCATACCGGCCCAGTGGGTGCCAGATCCCCCCACGTTGTAGCCCAGTTCATTCAGGTTCCAGTCGCGCGATGGCAGGGCTTTCTGAGTGATGTTATTGCGGAACGTGGTGGTTTCAACCGCGGGTGGAAGCAGCATACTGCGCCGCGTATCCCAGCGCAGTTCATCGGTATCAATTGACGGTGGAAAATCGGTGGCGGTTTCGAACCACGGGCCACGTTCAATGGCAACGACATTCAGGCCTGCGCGGGTTAGCTCTTCGGCGATCAGAGAGCCGCACCAGCCCAGACCCACAATGACGACATCAGCGTTTGGACGGACATTTTTCATTTCGGGACTCTATTACACAATGGCATAAGCAGCCGGATTACAGGGTGTTGTCGATCAGGCTGGTGGGGATAATATTCAGCTTCTGCCCTTTTTTGCTCAGCAGATCGCGGAAGTCGTAACGGGCACCGGGGAAGCCCAGCATCTTCCAGCTGGTCATCTCTTTATTGCCGC
>NZ_JBBGYT010000084.1:0-1891 GCF_037479575.1 Erwinia sp. MYb416 | reverse complement strand
GAATTATCCTTCCAGCAACGACAGCACCATTTGTGGCGTGGTCGTCATCACCTTCGACAGTAACGAGGCGCTGGACTGTTGCAGAATTTGTGCCCGGGCCATTGCGGACACCTCGACGGCATAGTCGGCATCTTCAATACGTGAACGTGATTCAGCAAAATGGGTGGACGTGGCACTCTGCACGTTCTGCACCGATGTCAGACGGTTGGCAGCGGCCCCGAGTAATGAACGCTGGCTATCGATACGGCTGATGGCTCTGTCGAGGGTCGCTAACGGGTCATCCGGATTACGCAGCCGGATTTCAGAACCCGTTTCCGCAATGCTCATCTGGGTGTTGTTTGTGGAAGCATCCGTGACGGCAGCCATCGTCGTGGTGAAGAAGATCTGTACATCACCCACTCCTTCCAGCGTTTTCAACAGGTGGGTATTATTGCCGTCATTCAGCGTGACCAGCGTTGCCGTCTTGTTGACGGTTCCGCCGTGTACATCCATATAATAATTACCCTCCGCATCGAGACGCAGCACATCACTAAAGCTCTGGCCGCCGTTTTCGGTGTAGCGGGTTTCGACATTTGCCGGGTCAAGCGTCACCACGGACGTTCCATTGACGGTCGATACCGCGGTAAAGCTGTTCTGGCTGGCGATGCTGCTGGCCGTCACGCTCAGCGAAGTGAGCGTTCCATCACTCGTGGCATTGACACTGGCGTTGTAATACTGATAGTTGCCGCTGCCGTCACCGACTTCCATCATGTACTGGCTGCCGTATTTCACCAGGCGTGCATCACTGTTTGCCACGGCATTGCCATTTGCATCCGTAAAGGTGAGTGTCGCGGTGCTGGTGTCGATTGCCGGAGTTGTTGAAACCTGGGTCGGCAGTGGCGTGAAGTCAGTATCCGGCTGGCCGCTGGCGTTGGTTATCTGCGCGGTCACAGCACCGCTGGTGGCGAAGTGAATATCAGCAGCGTAATAGATATCGTTCTGTTCGATATAATACTGACCGTTGTTTTCTGTCAGGGTCGGCGGCGGGCTGTTGCTCAATGCAGTTCCGTTGTCGTCCAGATAGTTAACGGAAGGGAGGGGTCGAGCGGCGATAGCGCTGACGCCGCTATACAGCGGAACGTTACTGGAGGTGCCAACAGAAACCGTACCGCTTCCGGTAGCGGTATACCACGTTGCACTATAAGACGCCGGGTAAAACGTTGGCGTGCCGTCGCTGGCGGTGCCCTGTATATAAAGCTGGTTCGTGATGTTGCTTCTCACCAGCTGCGGCGATGTCAGCGTCACTGGCGTCGAGTAGTTCACCGAGACGCTGCCGTTGTTCAGCGAGATATTATTGGCGATGCCGATAATGGTATTCGCTGGCGTAATTGAACCGCTGATGCCGCGGATAATCAGGTCCTTTAAACCCAGCTGTTCAACACTGAAACCCTGTGATAAATCGAGGTCGATTTTATTATTATCGTTCGCACCCACCTGTATACCTACTTTACCCGCACTGCCGTTCAGCAGGCTGATGCCGTTAAAGCGGGAGGTGGTATTGAGTCGATCGATCTCTTTCAGGTTGAGATTGATCTCCGCCTGAATCGCATCACTGTCGGTCTGTGAGTAAGTTTCACTGAGTCCCTGCACGGCGAGTTCGCGGATACGCTGTAAACGACTGTTGATTTCATTCAGTGCGCTTTCGGCTGTTTCTGCCAACGATAAGCCATCAGCGGCGTTGCGCTGCGCCTGTTCCAGCCCTTTCTGCTGACTGGTTAAACGATTAGCAATAGCCTGCCCGGCAGAGTCATCACTCGCACTGTTGATGCGCAGCCCGGACGAGAGACGACGGATAGATTCATCAAGCGCAGAGGCGCTTTTCATCGATTGCTGTTGTACAACAAGGGCCGAC
>NZ_JBBGYT010000083.1:0-1172 GCF_037479575.1 Erwinia sp. MYb416 | reverse complement strand
GCGGTTAACACGCTCAAGCGCATTGCCCGAGGCATTCAGCGCTTTGTTATCGATAGTGCGTCGCCATTCATCATGAAATGCAATCACACCACCACGAAAGGCAAATACGACTGTTTCCGAGGTCAGTCGCTGGCGAAACCGCTACAGTCGATAACCAAAACTCACGGCTATGCGATCGCGGTACCGCATCTGACCAAGTTCCGCACTGGTGCTACCGGCCAACACGTAACTGAACCGGTACCGACCGTCACCGCCGGTACATCGAAACGCCCTGGCGGGAACGGCCATGGACTGAGGATGGTGCAGGCGGGCCTGGTCCCGTTTATTGCTGGCGCTGGTGGTCCGAAATACTCCGCAAAACCACGTGGTGCTTACCAGTCGATGCACACGCTGGTGAATACAAATCACTCCTGCGTTATCGCGCCAGTGATCGCCCGGCAGTTCGGCGCAAGCGTCGGCCACCGGGCGGACGAACCGAGCGCGACAATCACTGATGGTGGTGGCGGTAAATCGCGGCTGGTGACGCCGACGCTCATTCAGATGGGTTATGGCGAAAGGCAAGGGCAGGATCCCCGCGTTTTGCAGCCCGGTAAACTGCTGGGAACAGTAACGGCCGGTGGTGGTAAATTCGGGCTGGTGGCCGCGAACCTGGTTAAGCACTTCGGCGGGAATTACACAGGCGCCACGCGCTGATCACATCCAGCATCATCAAAATGCGAGGTACAAATACCGGCCAGCCAACGGATACACCTCTGCAAACGGTAACCGCTGGTGGCCTGCACTTTGGCGAGGTCAGCAGCAGCCTGGCTGTTGATGATTACGACGAGGAGCGAGCGCTGCAGGTGCTGGTGTTCCTGTGGGAATACTGCGGGCCGCAGTATGACGGTCTGGTGACGATCGGTGGGGTGGTATATCGCATCGTGGATATCGGTATGCGTATGCTGTAGCCGCATGAGTCAGGGATTCCCGGAGTGGTACATCATTGACCGGGACTACACTGGCACAAAGTACGCGAAGGATAAGCAGGTCGCACGCTGCGGCAATGCATTACCTCCGCCGTTCGCCGAAGCGCTGGTAAGGGCAAATCTACCGGAAATGTGTGCTTGGCAGATGAGGGCCGCCTGATATACTTCCCCTTCAAACGGAGGGGAAATGAATAATCAATATAGAAG
>NZ_JBBGYT010000082.1:0-1178 GCF_037479575.1 Erwinia sp. MYb416 | reverse complement strand
CCCCTGCCTGGCTGGCAATCACTGCTCCGTTCAGCTGGGTGTGGTCGCCGACCTGAATATCGAACCCGCCCTTGCCCGCATAGATACCGCTCTGCTCCATGACGCTGTCATAGGTGCTGTGCATTTTGTCCTGGCTGGCATTGATATAGCCGGACGCCGTCATCGACCCAAAGGTGAAGCTGCCACCGGCGCCAAAGCTGGTCTGCTTCGAATCGTAGCGATCGCTGTCCTGCTGGCTGGTGATGGTCAGGTTGCGCCCGACATCGGCGCTGACCTTATTACCGTTCACCTGAGCGCCGGTTAACGTGGTGTCACGTCCGCTGTTCAGCGAGACGTTGCCACCGCTGTCGAGGGTGGTTTCACTCCACTGCGTCCCGTTACCGGTGTCTTTGCCTTTCGCGCCGTTGACACTGGCAAAGATGCTCAACCCGGCGCTGCCGTTGCCCACGCCAAAACTGATGCCCACGCCGCCGCCGCCGCTGGAGTTACTGCCCGTGGATTGCTGCGTATTGGCCGCGCCGGTTAACAGGATGTCATTCGCCGCCGTCAGCGTGGTGTCGCCGCCCGCTTTCAGCTGGCTGCCGCCGATAGCGATATCCCCGCTGTTAGCCGATTGACCTTTACCCGTCGCGGTAATCGCCAGGTTCTGCCCCGCATTCAGGGTCGAACCGGATACCGCATCACTCACCTGCTGCGACTGGGATTTAGACTTCTGCGTGGTCAGCGAAATACTGATGCCAATGCCGCTATTCGGGTCGCCGCTGACCTGCGCCTGCTGGCTGGCCAGTTTTGCCTGCACCCCTGAGAGCGCGGTTTTTGTCGCCTGCAGGGCCGCCAGACGACTGTCACTTTCCCCTTTCGCCGCCTGTGCAGTGGCGATGGCATTGTTGATTGCTTCACCGACTGCGCCGGAGAGCGCCAGCGTAATCCCCGTGGATTTTTGCTCGAATCGCTCGTCCGCGGTGCGCTTATCATGACCCGGCGCGATAACCACGCTGTCACCGTTGACCGTTAACGATTGACCCGCCACCAGGTCAGCACCGCTGATCTTCACGCCGTCAGCCGCGCTGACCGTCACATTGCCCCCGGTGCTGCCGACGGTACTGACGCTCTGGCTCTGGGTCGTGCCCTTCACTTTTAAGTCATGCTTCTGGCTAGAGGTGCCGATGGTGATACCA
>NZ_JBBGYT010000081.1:0-1256 GCF_037479575.1 Erwinia sp. MYb416 | reverse complement strand
GGCGGTTAACGGCCCGTCGTTGCTCTGCGCGAATGCCAGCAGTAACGCCGCTTCCATCTCTGCCAGCACCTGCTCGTCCGGGTGACGAAACTCAATGCTGAATCGTACGCGCCCCGGCACCACGTTGGGGGAATTGGGTTCGATGTCGGCGCGGCCCACGGTGGCGCGTGCATCCGGCGCAAAGTGCAGGCCAATCTGATTCACCGTTTGCACCAGGCTGGCAAAGCCCAGCAACGCATCGCGCCGTAACGGCAGCGGCGTGGTTCCCGCATGGGCGCTGAAACCGACCACTTCGGCCTGATACCAGCGCTGCCCTTGTGCACCGCGCACCACGCCAATGGTTTTCCCTTCGGCTTCGAGGATCGGACCCTGTTCGATATGCAGTTCGTAAGCCGCGTGGATCGGAAAGGCGCGGGCAGGGTGGTTGCCCAGATAGCCGATGTCGCGCAGCGCCTGCTTAACGCTGATGCCCCGGGCATCCTCGCGCTGCCAGGCCTCGTCGCGGGTAAACACACCGCTGAACACCCCGGATGCCAGCATTGCGGGGGCAAAGCGGGCACCTTCCTCGTTGGTCCAGTTCACTACCTCAATGGCGCGCTCGGTTTCTACCTGTGCGTCATTGAGTGAGCGCAGCACTTCCAGCCCGGCCAGCACGCCGTAAATGCCGTCATAGCGGCCGCCGTTGGGCTGGGAATCGACGTGCGAACCCGTCAGTACCGGGGCGAGTTGCGGCTGGCGTCCTTCCCGGCGCAGAAACATATTGCCCATTTCATCAACGCGCACGGTACAGCCTGCATCAGTCGCCCAGCGTTGCAGCAGGTCGCGGGCCTGACGATCTTCTTCACTCAGCGCCAGACGACAGACGCCGTTACCGGGGATTGCCCCCAGGGTGGCCATCTGGTTCAGGCTGTCCCACAGGCGCGATGCGTTAATCTGTTGCATCACGACTCCTCATCATGGGTACGGCGGGCATAGCGAAAATCGCAGCGCGGCGCACCGGACATAATGGTTTCAGTACGCGTCAGTTCCACGTCCGGCGCATAGCCGACAATAAACTGGCTGTCGCGTGCACAGGAGAGCAGGTGACCAATCTCTCCCAGCCCCATTTCATGGTACATCTCGGCGTAGCGGCAGCGCTGAACATCATAGTCGTAGCGTTGGTCACTGGCGGTGATCACTTTCACCTTCAGGGCATCATCTTTTTCCCACAGATGTTGCAGCGCGATAAAACTCTGAATATCCGCACCGTCAGGTTC
>NZ_JBBGYT010000080.1:0-1513 GCF_037479575.1 Erwinia sp. MYb416 | reverse complement strand
CACGCTGGACCGCCCCCAGGTTCACCTGTGTAAACAACGTAACCTCACGTAATCTGTCACGCAGTTGATGCAGTTCCTGAATGCTGGCCGCCACCCCGCGTAACACCAGTTCCTTACGGGTTTTATGCAAAACGTTCAGCCACGTATCCGGAGGAAAGTGCGCGCCGAGCCCGCGTGCGAAATCACGCCACTGAACCATCTGCTGTTGCCGGCGCACGAGGTGATCCTGCTGACGTTGCAAGGCGATGAGCTGCTGCCTCACGGCCTGCGTGCGCCCGTTCAGAGCCTGTGCCTCGTTCAGCGCGGCGTTCCACAGCCCCTGCATGCTACTCTGTTGGTGATTGAGACTGCGCTGCCAGTATCCCTTCAGCATCAGCATGGAAAACACCAGCACTAACGCGCCCCCTGCCAGACGCCAGACGCGCCAGCGCTTCTGCAATTGCACCTGCCGCCAGGGTAATAAGTTCACCCATACCATCAGTCATCCTCCGGGCGTAATGCCAGGCCGGTTGCCAACGCAAAAGCACCGTCATACACGGGTAACGGCGGCTGATAACATTGCACTGCGGCCAGCGGCGACAGTGCGAAGGTGCCTTCCGGTCGCTCTTCTGCCAGCACAGAGCTGTACCAGACTGAGTGACTGCCTTGTAAGTATCGCTGCTGTAGTGCGCTAAAATCGGCTGCATCTTCCTGTGAACACCAGCCCCAGGCATGTTCACCCGACTGCGGGGCATACCACAGCCAGTGATCGCTCAGGCGGTGCACCAACGCAGCGGACGTCTCCAGTGACAGCTCACGAGCCAGCGCATACAGCGCCGCCGGAGTCAGTTCCAGAACGTCTGGAGCCAGCGATGCCTGTTGCAGGCAGTCTACCCAATTTTGTAGTGCGTCCTGACGTGCGGCCGTCAGATACATCGATCCGTCAGCGTCATCACTACAACGGTAATCCAGCGCCAGCACTTCGGGTGCGATTGGGAAAAGTCGCCTCGCCGCCGCCATGATGTAACTGCTATGATCGGATTCACGTAATCGCAAGGCAGGCTTCGTCAGCTGGCGCTGCATGACTAACTGTGGGGGAAAGCCCACCCGCAATGAAATGCGAGCAGGAAGGTGTTTACGCCAGCGTTGCAGTAATGCCACCACATCGTCCGGGCGTTGCACCAGGCCATTTCTTAACGTATCTTGCGGCAACGTATGCTGCCACCAATGACGTAGCTGCCAGCCGTTTCGACGGCGCTGGATGCCCAGGGCGCAGAGCTGCCCGTTTTGAATATCCAGCCCGACTTGCCATGTCTTAAAAGCCATTGCGCGATCTCCTTATCGTCTGTTGAAAAGGACGTATCCAAGGTACAGGCTTGCCTTTATACTACCGCGCGATTGTTTATAAACTGCCCAACCGACTTTAAGTGGGAAATATCAGGTGAAGTTCGTAAAGTATTTATTGATCCTTGCAGTGTGTTGCATCTTGCTGGGAGCTGGCTCGATCTATGGTTTGTACAAATACATAGAGCCA
>NZ_JBBGYT010000079.1:0-904 GCF_037479575.1 Erwinia sp. MYb416 | reverse complement strand
TGGTTTGTGAGCTTAATGATCGGTTCAAATGATGCTGCTAACGCATCATTAAAAGAAATGAATAACGCAAAAGATAAGATGAATCAGCGCATGAAACAACAACAGCAAGCTGATCATGACGCTCAAATGAAAGCGTTGAGGGGTGAAGATGAATGATGATTTGATTGGTTTATTAGTGCTTTCTTTTTTTATGATTCTTTTCTTTATTTTTATATTTGTGAAAAATGACAAGCTTTATATTTTTCAAACAAACATGCGTTTAAAAATAATGAGATTGAAAAGCAGAGGCGTTATTCCTGTAAAAACAAAAGATGAAAAAGAAGAAGACAAAATAAAAGAGAGGGCGAGAAGTATGGATATTAAAAAGCTTATAGCGTTGTTGAATAAATATAAAATACCATTCGATATAGAAGAGTTAAAAAAAGGTGGGTTCAATGTGAGGTTGAAATATATGAGGCTTTATATTGCTGCTAAAGATGCGAGAAAAGAAAATGATGCGATAGACATGATTACAGCTTTAAAACGTAGAGCAGACGAAGAGCGCACCAAGCTTGCGAAGTTCGACAATGAAGCCTTTGAAAAACAGGGGGAGGAGCGTCTAAAAGAGCACATAGCCCGCAGAAGCGGCAAGCCTAAGTGATGCCCGCCAGGGCATGATAAGGCGGCACACGGAAGCCTACAGAGAAGCACCACAGGAAGGCCGCCGGGCCTTTCGTCGTTTCATATATCCCTAAACCCCTCACCGCCCTGAACCGCCAGTCTTTTATCGCAGGCACTGCAGCTGCAGCGGCTGAAAAGCTGATCGTCGAAGATGCGAGATCACCGCCATTGTTTTCACACGCAGAGGGGGCATTGAACGCCCCGCAGTTGGCTTTTGACGTTGGGTTTTACTTCTCTTGTTTAA
>NZ_JBBGYT010000078.1:0-685 GCF_037479575.1 Erwinia sp. MYb416 | reverse complement strand
CTCTTTTATTTTGTCTTCTTCTATTTCATCTTTTGTTTTTACAGGAATAACGCCTCTGCTTTTCAATCTCATTATTTTTAAACGCATGTTTGTTTGAAAAATATAAAGCTTGTCATTTTTCACAAATATAAAAATAAAGAAAAGAATCATAAAAAAAGAAAGCACTAATAAACCAATCAAATCATCATTCATCTTCACCCCTCAACGCTTTCATTTGAGCGTCATGATCAGCTTGCTGTTGTTGTTTCATGCGCTGATTCATCTTATCTTTTGCGTTATTAATTTCTTTTAATGATGCGTTAGCAGCATCATTTGAACCGATCATTAAGCTCACAAACCATAGAATAAAATATATAAAAATACCGCCGGAGCAAAGAGACATAAACATACCCATTGCCGCTATTATTGCGCCCGATCCATCATCCGCTGGCATTATAACCCCCTCACCTTTCTTGAAAATATCTATCAACAAAGTTCCAAACTAACTTGGCATCATCATCAGCTTCGCCAACGCTTAATACTCCATCATAAAAACTAACGAAATCGAGAGACATAATCCTCAAGCTGGGTCTATGTTTAAAATGAAAAGCAGCAACATCAGCAGTGTCTTTAAACTTCGTGTATCTAAAAGCGTCATCTATTCTATCTATATAAATCGCTGTTAACTGCTTATGCCTTATAGCTG
>NZ_JBBGYT010000077.1:0-583 GCF_037479575.1 Erwinia sp. MYb416 | reverse complement strand
AAGCTCTTCGATCTGACTCTTCGACATGCCTTTGATGTCGCGGAAATCGTCGCCTATCGTGCTGGCTGTAGTGCTAGCAGGCTTAGCGGCAGGCGCTTTTTTGCTGCGGCCTGCAGCTGGCGTTTGGTCATTTTTATCATCATGCTTCTTTGTGTCATCATTCAAACCTATTTGCTCTTTAACTGCTTCGAGCCTGGCTTTCGATTCTGGTGTGCTTTGATAGCTATCATCAACGACCATATTAAATAGCTGTGTATTTGTTTCGCTTATCTCGTTGAGTGTTGCTTTTAAGATATGTGCCCCTCCGCCCGTTTTAGCGCTTTCTGGCGCGGTTCCGGCGGTGGGTGCCGCCTTATCAGGCGAGGGTTTTGGTTTTTGATGTTCAGCAGCTCCGAAATACATCGCCTCTTCTTCTTTTGTCAGCTTCACCTGATACAGCATATCGAAACGCTCTTGTCTCTCTGGGTTCCCTGAGCGGCCTCTGTGTATCGTCGGTGCGCGGTCTATGGCTATGGCTTGAGCCTGCTGCTCAATCGTGGGGTTTTCGATAGCATCAAGCTCTGCTTTTTGGTCAGCTAGGGAG
>NZ_JBBGYT010000076.1:0-508 GCF_037479575.1 Erwinia sp. MYb416 | reverse complement strand
TTATCTCACTCTTCATCTCCAGTTCCAGGCCACGAGAACGTATTTCGCCCGTCTGCACGTTATAACTGCTATCGGCAGGGTCGGATGTCAGGGCATTGTTTTGTGTGAGCTGATACAGCGCCATACTGATAATAGTTTTGCTTTCTGGTGGCTGGAAGCGAATGCCCGCCTCATACTGCTCACCTTCCGTTGGACGAAAGCTGTTACCTTCTCTGTCGGTACCCGATGTCGGGTTGAATGACTGGCTATAACTGATATACGGTGCCAGGCCGTTATCGGCCAGATAGACAGCACCTATACGCCCCGTGGCTTTATGATCGCTTTGAATGGTTTGGGCCTGATTGCTGTGTTTCGTCGTGCGGCTTTCTGACCAGTCGTTACGACCGCTCAGCAGCAGTACCCATTTTTTGTTCCAGGTAATTTGATCCTGTAAGTAAATGCCAAACTGGTCGCTGGTCAACCGTGACCCGCTGTCGACGGCGGCTACAGTAGGAGTATTGCCGTACTG
>NZ_JBBGYT010000075.1:0-690 GCF_037479575.1 Erwinia sp. MYb416 | reverse complement strand
TCGAAAATCACGTTCGCTACCGGCAAAGGTAACGCCGGTGGTCAGGGCGGCCATGCTTCACACGGCGGTTCTGGCAATCGCGGTGGCGATAATGCCCACAGCGCTGCGTTCGGTGGTCACGGTTATGGCCACGACAACTCACGTTCTGAAGGTTTTGGTGGTCATTCTCACTTCCACTAAACGATCGGAAACGCTGCCAATGGGCCAGGTAACCACCTGATCTTTTCACAACGCTATCGGAGAGTGACTCAAATGACACCGGAGCACCTGGCGCTTATAGCAGAAGCGCGTTCAATCCTGTTAAAAGCGCTCTCCCAGAGCGAGCTGTGCCGTAAAGAACACCTGTCAGCCTGCCTGCAACTTTCACAGGCAGCGAGCCATGCACTCTCGCTTACGATAAAACTGGAGCGAGGGTCTGCTGCAGAACAGATTAATTATGCAGAATTGCTTGAACGACAGATGGTCTCTGTGCGGGCCTGTCAGGCAACGTTAACGAAATTATCCCTGGGGGTAACACAATGACCCGATTTTCACAGGCCATTGAAGAGAAGGTAAACATTGAGAAACATCACCGAATGATGGATCACATCTCATCAGAGTTCGGGGATGAAATGTTAAGGACGATTCTGTTACTGAATGCCCGTCTGATGACGTTGAGTATGGATGATATGAAGTCAGTGGTCGTCAGCG
>NZ_JBBGYT010000074.1:492-2630 GCF_037479575.1 Erwinia sp. MYb416 | reverse complement strand
AATGAGGCTTGTGCAAACAGTGTGACAGGAAAAATTCCGGCACACAGCGCCAGCCCGACGGATATTTTCATCGACGAGATCCTTACTTATAGTGATGAGGCTCATCCGGGTCAGGATGAGCCTTACTGAGAGGGACTTATGCTAAATCCCAGGCGCCACACTCTGTGATATGCGCGCTACCTGACCAGGCAAAGAGAGACAGCTGACGGTGCTGGGGGAAAATACGGCTCGTCAGGCAGGCTTCACCGTCATTGACAAACACCTCAATAGACGAACGGTCAAAGAAGAGGCGTAGCGACAGAACCGATGCTGCGGGCAAGGGGACGCTGCGCTGGCCGCACAGGCCTGACTGCGGATAATGTCGCTCAAGGACCAGTCGTTGCGACTGGTTGTCGACATACAGACGCAGGCCGTCTGAAAGGGCAATACCGTACTGTTCGGCATCACTTGCCGCCGTGTCCCACTGGAGGAGCACTTCTGTTGCTTCCGCATTTTCCATCACGCACTGCTGCTGATTTTTCAGCGAGGTGACTACCCAGCGCTGCCAGGTCTGGCGTAAATTTTCCACCTCTTTTACCGGCTTCATCTGCAGGCGATGATCTGCCGTCAGGCTGAGTTCCCGGGGCAGGGTAAGCATACCGGCCCAGCCATCCTGCTGCTCAGGCATCACTGATTCCCAGCTGTTCATCCAGGCGAGCAGGATGCGACGACCATCGGGGGCCGTGAACGTTTGTGGCGCATAGAAATCATGGCCATGATCCAGTTCGGCGAAAACGTGCTCCTGAGTAAAGGCTTCACCGGGCTGCCACTGGCCGACAATATAGCCGCTCTGAAACAGATTACGGTTGTCATATCCCCGGGCAGCGATGCCCTGCGGGGAGATGATCAGTACCTGTTTATCCTGCAGCGTGAAAAAATCCGGGCATTCCCACATAAAACCCATCTCTTTGGAGGCTTCTCCCAGCACCCCGGCATCATCCCAGTGGTGCAGATCCGCAGAGCGATACAGTCTCACCTGGCCGGTATCATCTTCGCGTGAGCCAACCACCATGTACCAGCTATCGCCTTCGCGCCAGACTTTGGGGTCGCGGAAATGGTGCATGCCCGGCGGCGTATCCAGTACCTTTCCGTGGCGGGTAAAGTGGATGCCATCCCGGCTGGTGGCCAGACACTGCACCTGATAAAGATTATCGTCATCGGTCGGATCGCCGTGAAATTTATGACCGGTGTAAATCAGCGCCAGTTCATCGCCGTTAACCACCGCTGACCCGGAGAAACAGCCGTCTTTATCCTCTGGCCCTTCCGGCGCCAGCGCAACAGGAAGATGTTCCCAGTGCATCAGATCGCGACTGCGGGCATGGCCCCAGTGCATCGGTCCCCACTGCGTGGAGTAGGGGTGATGCTGGTAAAACGCGTGGTACCAGCCATCAAACCAGACCAGCCCGTTAGGGTCGTTCATCCATCCGGCCTGAGGGGCGAGATGAAAACGCGGATACCAGCGCAGGTTAATGTGGTTGCGTGCAGTGGTCAGCGCCTGTTCAGCATCAGCAAGTTGAAATGTCATCACTATTCACTCTTTAAAATGGAGACGGCAGAAGGGGCAGGAACCACCCTTTCCGATAAAGGTTTGTTGCTGCGTAAAAGGAAAATCGAGATAAAGGTGGTGCAGAACACCATCAGCCCCATGATCAGGTAGGACTGGGCGAAGCCATACTTCTCATAGCTGTAGCCAGCGAGAGGAGAAAGCACCGTGGCAATCACGGAACTGGTGCAGGCAAACCCCACCAGATAAAGCGTTGAAGAGAGGCGTTTATCAAAGTTCAGGCTGTTGTATTTGAAAATAGCCACCAGCAGAACAGGCAGTTCCAGAGCGTGCAGCAATTTGGTAATGGAAATCAACAGCGGCCCTTCAACCCAACCGGACGCGATCATACGCAGTGCCATCACCATTCCGGCAAAGATCAGCCCGTTTTTAGCGCCGATACGGTTCACCAGCCAGGGGGCGCAAAACATGCCTGCGGCTTCCAGGAAAACCTGGAATGAATTGAGGTAGCCAAACATCGCATTGCCTTCACGCAACGTGGCAAACTGCGAAGAAAAATAGACCGGGAATTGCTGGTCGTAGACGCCATAAATAC
>NZ_JBBGYT010000074.1:0-407 GCF_037479575.1 Erwinia sp. MYb416 | reverse complement strand
TCAGTAAACGCAGGGCATCTTCCAGCGTCACTTTGCTGATGCCGGTTTCCAGTTTTTCCAGACTGGCGGGCGTACTGACGTTCAGGCGTGCCAGCAGGCAGAAAAACACCAGACCGGAGCAGGAAGCGACCAGGAAGTTGAGCTTCGGATTGATATTAAACAGCAGCCCGGCGAAAAAAGTGGCCACCGCCCAGCCCAGCGAACCCCACATGCGGGCTTTTCCAAACTCAAACGTGCTCTGCCGGGCAACGCGTTCGGTATAGGACTCCAGCACACCGATGCCGCCGTTAAAGGTCATTCCCACAAACACGCCGCCAAAAATACTGCCCAGCACGATATTGAGCTTTAGCAGGTAACCGAACAGCAGAAACGCCGGTCCGGAGAGGATCAATAATGCGGTCATATAC
>NZ_JBBGYT010000073.1:1823-2129 GCF_037479575.1 Erwinia sp. MYb416 | reverse complement strand
AATGGTTTACCAAACTGCGTGCAGCCAAAGGGCGTCGTTCGCCTTACGATATTGTGGTTTTCCAGCCGGATACCGTGCAGCGTGCGACGGCAGCAGGGTTGCTGCAACCGCTGGAGGCCAAAGAGATTCCTAACCTCGATAAGCTCTATCAGAGTGTGCAAACGCGCTTTGTCAGCGAGAACAAAACCTATGCTGCCGCGTTCAGCCTTGGGCAGTTAGGCCTCGCCTACCGCAGCGACCTGGTGAAAACCCCGCCGACCAGCTGGCTGGATCTGTGGAAGCCGGAATACAAAGGCCACGTGGCGA
>NZ_JBBGYT010000073.1:0-1723 GCF_037479575.1 Erwinia sp. MYb416 | reverse complement strand
CGACTTTGTGTACCCGTCTGAAGGCGCGGTGGTTGGCGCGGCCAACTGGGTGATCCCGAAAGGCGCACCGAATCTGGCGAATGCTTACAAAGTGGTGAATGCGCTCTCCAGCGCCCAGGTGCAGAAAGCCTTCTCCGATAAATCACTGTACGGCATGACCAATAAAGAGGTGCAGTACAGCGACAACCTGAAAAAACAGGTGAAAGTGGGTGAAGAAGCCTACAGCAAACTGATCTGGATTGATTACGCCACGGCCACGCCGCAGCTTGCCGACTGGACCAACCGCTGGAGCCAGTCGCTGGGGGCGACAAAATGAGTTCTGTGGTGATTGACGCGGTGAAGCGGCAGTTTGGGCAGCATCGCGCGCTGGATGGCGTCAGCATGACAATAGAGCAGGGGGAGTTTTTCTCCCTGCTCGGCCCCAGCGGCTGTGGCAAAACCACGCTGCTGAATATCATCGCGGGTTTTCTGGCGGCCGATAACGGGCGGGTGTTGATTGGCGGTCAGGATATGACCGCGTTACCCCCTTATCGACGCAATATCGGCATGGTATTTCAGAACTATGCGCTGTTCCCGCACCTCAGCGTGGCGGATAACGTGGCTTTTGGGCTAAAGGTGCGCCATGTGGCGCGCGATGAGCAGCGCCGCCGGGTCGCGGAGGCCCTCAGGCAGGTGCGCCTGGAGGGGCTGGGAACGCGCATGCCGCATCAGCTCTCCGGCGGCCAGCAGCAGCGCGTGGCGATTGCCCGTGCGCTGGCGATTGAGCCGCAGGTGCTGTTACTGGATGAGCCGTTGTCCAATCTGGATGCCCGGCTGCGCAAGGAGATGCAGGATGAGCTGCGTGCGCTGCAAAAACGGGTGGGCATCACCACGGTGCTGGTCACCCACGATCAGGAAGAGGCGCTGACGCTCTCCGATCGCATCGGTATTCTCGGTCAGGGGCAGTTGCAGCAGGTGGGCACACCGTCGGAACTTTACCGCCAGCCGGAAAACCGTTTTGTCGCCGAGTTTGTCGGGCAGGCGAACCTGTTCCAGGTGACGGCCGACCGTGGCAGCGAACGTTATCAGGCCAGCGAACATTTCAGTGCAGCGGGGCAGCCGTTACAGCTGGCAGCCAGTCGTTTTGATGCCCGCAGCGCATTACTGATTGTGCGACCCGAACGCATCCGCATTCTGCCCGGCGGCGGTGAACCGGCGGTTAACGGCACCTTCGCCAGCGTAAAAGAGGCGAGCTTTGCCGGGGCGACGTTGCGCCTGCTGTGCCAGCTTCCTGGCGGCGGCGAGCTGCGCGTGCAGCCTGCGGAACAGGACTTCCGTCAGTTACCCGCACCGGGCGATAAGCTCTACCTGGCGTGGCGTGAAGACGATGTGATCGTGCTGCCCACGCCGGGAGCGCCGCAATGAACCGGCTTAGGCAGAACGCCTTTCCCTGGCTGATGCTGACGCCGTGCCTGGTGTTCCTGGTGCTGTTTCTGCTGGTGCCGCTGCTGCTGCTGCTCGATCAGAGCCTGACCGCGGTCGACAGTTTGCTGAATCCGCTGCCCGGCCACAGCCTGGCGCAATACCTGACGGTGTTTGGCGAGTCGCAGTATCTGTATGCGCTCTGGACCACACTGTGGGTGTCGTTGCTGACGGCGGCGATGACCGTGCTGCTGGCCTGGCCCGCTGCCTGGCTGCTGGTGACCGTGAAAGGCCGCCACTGGCGTACGCTGCTGTATGTGAT
>NZ_JBBGYT010000072.1:0-633 GCF_037479575.1 Erwinia sp. MYb416 | reverse complement strand
TCTCTCGTTCGTTCTCTTATCGCCCTCCCCTCTCAGGAAATCAGCCTGCGCTGTTATCCTTTTCATGATCATGTCGTTAGTCAGTGCACCAATGAGCAAAGACACGTCTAAAGCCAGCGCTGGATACTGCTCAGCGTTGATTTTGTCTATAATGTCTATCACGCCACCCAACTCGATCTTACGCTTCGCCTCTGCCTTTCTGGCTGCTGTTCTCTCTTCACTATTCATTCTCTTAATCTGCTCCTTTTTCTGCTCGATCTCTTTTTCTAATCTGGCTACTTTTTCAACAATAGGCACAAACATATTAATCACCCCCTTTCACTAAATCGATCAATGCGCTGACCGCTAAAAACGTTCCACATCCAGCATAAGCCAGGGCGATAAACGGCAGAGCTATAACGAAACCGGCAAACATTACTAAGCAAAACCCTACGTTGCCGATTACGTCTTTCACATATTGATACCGCATGGCTTTTTTAAACTCTTTAAACTCTTCAGTCTCTTCTCCTTTTGAATCCAAGCCCGTAGAGTTAGAACATAATTCATCATCAAAAGGTTGAAAATCGTCGTTCGCATTATTTATCATTCAACATCTCCGCAATATCAATAACCCTTGAGTCAACAGAAATATTC
>NZ_JBBGYT010000071.1:0-574 GCF_037479575.1 Erwinia sp. MYb416 | reverse complement strand
ACTGACACACTTACTAAAGGAGGCTAACCGGTGGGTTATATCCCCGAATCTCGTAATCATGTTGATTTATGCCGAAGATCATAGATTTAGCCGTAGAAATATTGGCGTTGATTTTATAGCTATTTGTCGTGCGTCATGGAGAACATTACTCTGGCGAAGGACAGAAGGAGCTTCAACAATCGCAATGCAACTTGTAAGAGTGTTGACCGGTCGTTATGAGAGAACAGTGAGTAGAAAACTGTTAGAAATGTACTTGGCGATACGTTTAACAAAATATATAAAAAAAAATGAGATACCGAAGCTCTACCTGTTTGTTGCTTATTATGGATGGAGAATGAATGGGTTGATTCAGGCGTCGCATCGATTAAATTTTAAAGCTTCAAATCTTACCGATTATGAGGCAGCTAGTATAGTAGCTCGGCTCAAATACCCTGAACCAAAAAAATTCAATCAAAATTGGCATGATAAAATTCTAGCGCGAACAAATCATATTCTCTTACAAGCGTTAGCCCGTTCACAAACAAGACAACCACAACATACGCAAAAAGGTGATAATAATGGAACCGTTTAAGGT
>NZ_JBBGYT010000070.1:0-1682 GCF_037479575.1 Erwinia sp. MYb416 | reverse complement strand
TCCCGTTGACCTGCATATCACGGGGCTGGAACAACTTGGCGCAGAGATTAAGCTGGAAGAAGGTTATGTGAAAGCCTCGGTTAATGGTCGCCTGAAGGGTGCGCACATTGTGATGGATAAGGTCAGCGTAGGCGCTACCGTCACCATCATGAGCGCCGCAACGCTGGCAACCGGAACAACGGTTATTGAAAATGCTGCGCGTGAGCCAGAAATTGTTGATACCGCAAACTTCCTGAATACGCTGGGTGCGAAAATCACTGGCGCTGGCAGCGATCGTATTACTATCGAAGGCGTAGAACGCCTGGGTGGTGGTGTCTATCGCGTGTTGCCTGACCGTATCGAGACCGGGACATTCCTGGTGGCGGCGGCGATCTCTGGCGGTAAAGTGGTTTGTCGTGCAGCTCAACCGGATACACTGGATGCTGTGCTGGCTAAACTGCGTGAAGCCGGTGCGGATATTGAAGTGGGTAGCGACTGGATCAGCCTGGATATGCACGGTAAGCGGCCAAAAGCGGTGAACTTGCGCACGGCACCACACCCAGGTTTCCCGACTGATATGCAGGCGCAGTTTAGCCTGTTGAATCTGGTGGCAGAAGGTACGGGCGTGATTACTGAGACCATTTTCGAGAACCGATTCATGCATGTGCCGGAGCTGGTTCGTATGGGTGCGCACGGTGAAATTGAGAGCAATACGCTGATTTGCCATGGCGTAGAGAAGCTTTCGGGTGCTCAGGTGATGGCGACCGATCTGCGTGCTTCGGCCAGTCTGGTGCTGGCAGGCTGTATTGCTGAAGGTACGACTCTGGTTGATCGTATCTATCACATTGACCGTGGTTATGAGCACATTGAAGATAAGCTGATGGCACTTGGTGCAAATATTCAGCGCATCAGCGGCGAAGAGTGATTTTTCCGCAATAAAAAAGGGTCGGTATTGAATACCGGCCCTTTTTTTTAACTGCGGATCAGCTTCTTACGATCGATAAGTTGATGTGTTTTTGGATCGTAGTAGCGGCTGGGCCAGATTTCTGCCGGATGCACGTTCAGGGCATCGGCGATCAGCCACTCTCCTTTAGGCCAGGGTCGGCTCAACGTATTCGCTAACGTCGATGAGCTTAAGCCTGCCAGTCTGGATTGGGCGGCGAGAGTGGTTCCTTTTTTGCGCAGTCCGGCAATGATATCGGCAGGGTGCCAGTCTTGCTGAGGGTGTTTCATGTGCTTATCCTCCATGGGCACTTTTGGAAAACAGGGAGCAGATTGCTGTCATCAACTACACCCTGATGTAAGTTTTATTCTGATAAAGCAAATTGTTATATTTAGCAATAACAGGATGTTTATAGCAAATAACTTCCATTAAATTCCAATAAAATTCGGGCATAACTGTTTTTTTGCGTAACGCTACGCAAAATTAAGGATTAAGGACGAGGTTTTAAGGGGGAGTGCGTGAGAAATTTTATTGGAAGGGCAGACGAAAAAACAGAAAGCACGGGTGGGGCGTGCTTTCTGTTCAATTTATGGCATTAGAATTCGCGCTGAACTGACATGTGTGCGAGGGCTTCGAGCGCACTCCGCCATGGTGATTCAGGCAGGGCTTTCAGAGCCGTTATGGCTTTATCTGCTTCTTGTTCCGCGGCATTGCGCGTCCATTCCAGTGAGCCACACTGGTGCATTGCTTCCAGAACAGG
>NZ_JBBGYT010000069.1:0-880 GCF_037479575.1 Erwinia sp. MYb416 | reverse complement strand
CATAAAAAGGAGTTCCTATGAAAAAAACGTTTGTTTTGCTACTGGGTGCAATCGCGCTCAATGGTTGCAGCCAGACCCCTCACCCTGATGCCGGGCAGTTAGCAAACCGTCTGTTTGCGCTCAGTGCTGTTGATGGTCAGACCGTAAAATCTCATGAAGGGATGAAACCGGGGATCGGCTTTAATGACAGCCTCCGGGTCAATGGCGTGATGTGTAATCGTTTCTTCGGGCAGGGGCATATTGAGCAGGGGCGACTGACTGTACCGATGCTGGCATCGACGAAAATGCTGTGCAGCGATCCATTGCTTAATCAGTGGGAACAGACGTTATCGGTGGTGCTGACGAAAGGGGCAGAGGTGAAATTGACTGAGCAAACGCTGACGCTGACGGGAAGTGGTCATACGCTGGAGTATACCGCACAGTAACGCGGACCTGACCCGTGTTGCACACCATCAGCACGGGTCGACCGGAAAAACGGTCGACCCCTACAGAAACGACAGCCCGTCTACTTATCTTTACAGCATTATCGTCATCAGATAGGCAATGAACAGCGCCAGATGGGCGGCACCATTCAACACATTTGTGCGTCCGGTCGAAAACGAAATCTGACACAGCAACAGCGCGGCAATCATCACCACCATCTGCGGCGGTTCAAGGCCAAAGATCAGCTGCTGCCCCGTCAGTGTCGCTATCAGCGTCACCGCCGGTACCGTCAGAGAAATGGTCGCCAGTACGGAGCCAAAGAACAGGTTCATTGCGCGCTGCACCTGGTTTGCCAGCACCGCTTTAATCGCACCCAATCCTTCAGGGGAGAGGATCAGTAACGCCACCAGGAAACCGGTGAATTGTTCCGGTGCTTTCAACTCAGTCAGCAATGACT
>NZ_JBBGYT010000068.1:630-1016 GCF_037479575.1 Erwinia sp. MYb416 | reverse complement strand
CACCATCACCATGCCGGCGTTTGGCTGGCGTCTGAACGACCAGCAGGTCGCCGATGTGGTGAACTTTGTCCGCACCAGCTGGGGCAATACCGCAACGTCTGCGGTGTCGGCCGGTGATGTGGCGAAGGTGCGTAAGGATGAGGCCGTGGTGCATCAGCAGGGGAATGTTGATGTGGAGAAGTTGACGCCGTAACGGGCTGAGCGACACATCATGCTTTCGTAGGGGCGAGGCACGCCTCGCCCTGGACGACAGGAATTCGTAGGGGCGAGGCACGCTTCGCCCTGGACGACAGGAATTCGTAGGGGCGAGGCACGCTTCGCCCTGGACGATAGGATCTCGTAGGGGCGAGGCACGCTTCGCCCTGGACGATAGGATCTCGTAGGGG
>NZ_JBBGYT010000068.1:0-551 GCF_037479575.1 Erwinia sp. MYb416 | reverse complement strand
CGCCCTGGACTTCCGGTCCGCCCATTGCAGGCCATTATTGCCCGTAATACGCCCCCGCCCCGTGCTTACGCAGATAATGTTTATCCAGCAGCACCTGCTGCATATCACGCATCCCCGGCGTCAGCTGGCGCGAGAAAATCCCCATATAGGCAATTTCTTCCAGTACCACCGCGTTATGCACAGCGTTATCCGCGCTGCTGCCCCAGGCGAACGGTCCGTGGGCGTTGACCAGCACCGCCGGGATTGCCGTCGGGCTGATGTCGCGTGAGCGGAAGGTGTCGATAATCACTTCGCCGGTGTTGTGTTCGTAATTTTCAGCGATCTCCTGTGGCGTCATCAGGCGCGTGCAGGGGATGGTGCCGTAGAAATAATCCGCGTGGGTGGTGCCCCAGGCAGGCAGATCCAGCCCGGCCTGCGCCCAGATGGTGGCATGGCGCGAATGGGTGTGCACGATGCCGCCGATATCAGCACACGCCCGGTACAGCGCCAGGTGGGTGGCGGTATCGGAAGAGGGCTTCTTGCTGCCTTCCACCGTGCGGCCGCTTTCCAGC
>NZ_JBBGYT010000067.1:0-534 GCF_037479575.1 Erwinia sp. MYb416 | reverse complement strand
CGCCGAACTGATGCATGCCCTGCAGGAGATGAACGGCAACCTGACGCGTATTGTGTCCGGGGTGCGTTCCGGCACCGAAACCATTGCGTCGGCCTCCAGCGAAATTGCCGTCGGCAGCCGCGAACTGTCCACGCGCAATGAAGCGCAGGCCAGCGCCATTGTGCAAACGGCGGCCTCGATGGAAGAGCTGACGTCGGTGGTCAAAAACAATGCCGAGAACTCACGTATCGCCAGCGATATCTCCATTGAAGCCTGTGCCGTCGCCAGCCAGGGGGGCGACGTCGTGAAACAGGTGGTCCGCACCATGAGCGACATCCACCAGTTCTCCACACAAATCAGCAATATTATCAGCGTGATTGACGGCATCGCCTTCCAGACCAATATCCTGGCATTGAATGCCGCCGTTGAAGCGGCGCGTGCAGGCAGCGAAGGACGCGGTTTCGCTGTGGTCGCGGCCGAAGTGCGCGCACTGGCTCAGCGTTCAGCCACCGCGGCGAAGGAGATCGGCACACTGATCGACAGCTCTGTCACCCG
>NZ_JBBGYT010000066.1:0-797 GCF_037479575.1 Erwinia sp. MYb416 | reverse complement strand
GCCTGCGCGGTAATCAATATTCAACTCAGTGGCGATGGCCGCGGCCGCGCGTGGATTATCGCCCGTCAGCATCACGGCCTGGATGCCCAGTGACTTCAGCTCGTCCAGTGCAGCTTTGGAATCGGCACGCAGCGTATCGCGCAGCGCAATGATCCCCAGCAACTGCTGGCCATCATGCATCAGCACTACGGTATTGCCCGCGTTTTCCAGGGTTTCCACGTTCTCACGCTGCGGTGCCAGCAACGCTTCAGGCAGTTTTGATGGTGCGCATATGGAAAGTAAGCGACCACTCACAATTGCTTCCACACCGCTGCCCGCCAGGGCGCGTTGCGCTTCGGCTTCAGGGATGGTCAGCTGTCGGTCTGTTGCCGCCGCCACAATCGCCAGCGCCAGCGGGTGGGATGAGCCCTGTTCGATGGCGGCAGCCGTTGCCAGTAACTGATGCTCATCCAGTGCGGCCAGCGGCAGAATAGCGGTGACCTGCGGTTTGCCTTCAGTCAGTGTGCCGGTTTTATCAAAGGCGATGGTTCGCACGCTGCCTAGGTTTTCCAGCGCCGCGCCGCCTTTAATCAATGCACCACGGCGTGCTGCAGCGGCCAGCCCGGAAGTGATCGCCGCCGGGGTGGAAATCACCAGCGCGCACGGGCATCCGATCAGCAGCAGTGTTAATCCTTTATAGATCCACGGCTGCCATGCAGCGCCCATGAGCAGCGGTGGTACCAGTACCACCGCCAGCGACAGTGCAATAATGGCCGGAGTATAGATACGGCTGAAGCGGTCGAGGAAACGTTCAATAG
>NZ_JBBGYT010000065.1:0-847 GCF_037479575.1 Erwinia sp. MYb416 | reverse complement strand
CTCCAGTGATGTGATCGGCGACCCGATCCTCGGCAACCAGCTGGTGGCGCTGAATATTAAAGAGGTGCTGCCCAATGCCACGTTTTATCTCATTCAGCGGAAGGACAGTACGCTGACGCCGATGGGGGCAGAGCTGGCGCGCTTATTCCGTCTTCATTGCTGCCACGTCCACAAGGAGGATTAACCTGATGTGGAAGAGCAGAAGACAAATTTCCTCTGAATGTGGGCGATTTTTCATTCGCCAACGTATTAGTAAAAGCGATAGATTACTCTGCATCGCCGAATGATCTTAACCCCAGCGGAGCCACGAATGATGCCCAGCGAGCTTGTCACTATCCAGCGCTACCGACCGCAATACCAGCCTGGCGTTGTGCAGCTAATCCTGCCGATCCAGAATCAGGAGTTTGGCATTGCCATCACGGCAGCCCAGCAGCCGGATCTCAGCGATATCGGGAATTTTTACCAGCAGGGCAACGGCGATTTCTGGCTGGCGCAGATTGGCGATCGCGTAGTGGGCTGCATTGGCCTGAAGGATATTGGGCAGCAGCAAACGGCGCTGCGTAAGATGTTTGTTGCCGCCCCGTATCGCGGCCGGGAGTGGGGCGTGGCATCGGCGCTGCTCAATACGCTGATGATGCACGCGCGCCATCGTGGCGTGGCGGATATTTTTCTCGGTACCACCGCTAAATTCCTTGCTGCGCACCGTTTTTACGAGAAAAACGGCTTCAGTGACATTCCTCAGACGGATCTGCCGGTCAACTTCCCCGTGATGACGGTGGATACGAAGTTCTACCGCTTTACCTTCTCATCCTGATGCGAAATTTCCTGACACATATTGTAATAACCC
>NZ_JBBGYT010000064.1:661-973 GCF_037479575.1 Erwinia sp. MYb416 | reverse complement strand
GCCTGAGCCCCCAGCGCACTCTGGATCTGCTGCGCTTTGGCCATCAGATCGCGCTGTGCCAGCCACAGCTTGCTGTCCAGCAGGTCTTTAACCTGCTTCTCTTTCAGCTCGCTAAACTCGGCTTTGATAATCGCGCGCGCTTCCACCTGAATGTCGGAGAAATCGCCGTACTCCCCGTCCTGCCACTGGTCGCTAAACGCTTCATGCAGCCGCTCCATCGGCGCATTAAACGGCTTCGGTGCAAAGCGCAGGGTGCTAATGGCCTCATCTGTCACCTGCGCAGATAAGCGCAACGGGCGCTCAATGGTCAGA
>NZ_JBBGYT010000064.1:0-641 GCF_037479575.1 Erwinia sp. MYb416 | reverse complement strand
TGGCGGACTGGCGACCACGGTTAGATTTCTGTTCCGGCGCTTTCTCAAGACCTAATGCTTCAAGAGAAGTCGCATCCACCACCTCGAAGCTACCGAAGGTGCGGGTGATAAGCCGGATATCCTCTTCGCCCATCAGGTTACGCTTCGAGCCGAGTGACTTACGCATCTTGCCGCACAGTTTCGTGCCATCAATCAGCTGAACCTTGCCTTTGCGCTCCTGTGCCTTCTTGTTCGACAGGATCCATACATAGGTCGCAATGCCGGTGTTGTAGAACATATCGGTCGGCAGCGCGACAATCCCTTCCAGCAGGTCGGCTTCCAGAATATAGCGGCGGATTTCACTCTCGCCGCTGCCGGCCCCGCCGGTAAACAGAGGGGAACCATTAAGGATAATGCCAATACGGCCACCGTCACTGGCGGTGCCATCAACATTTTTGGTATCGCGCATTTTGCTGATCAGGTGCAGCAGGAACAGCAACGAACCATCCGAGACGCGTGGCAGGCCGGGGCCAAAACGCCCGTTAAAACCTTTCTGGCTGTGCTCGTCGTTGATTTCGCCTTCAATCTTTTTCCAGTCCACGCCAAACGGTGGATTGGACAGCATATAGTCAAACTGATCGGCAGGCAGCTGGTCATTCGAC
>NZ_JBBGYT010000063.1:0-829 GCF_037479575.1 Erwinia sp. MYb416 | reverse complement strand
TCACGATTACGATTTTACAGGACTGCCAGCCGCCACGTCGGCTGGGTTTAAAAGGACGACATAATGCTCAGGATGATTTGCCTGTGGCTGGCGCTGATAAGCCCGATATCCGCCAGCCAGATTCCCCTTTCTCTCGCTTTTGACGCTGCCCCTGTCGGGCAGGTATTACAGGCGCTGGCCGATTATCAGCAGCTCAACCTGGTGGTGGCGCCCGGAATAGAAGGCACGCTGTCTCTTCGGCTGAAAGACGTGCCCTGGCAGCAGGCTTTACAGTTGGTGTTAAAAATGGGGCGCCTGACAATGTAAAAACCGGCCAACGTGATGCTTATTTATCCGGAGAGCTGGCAGCAAGAGGAGGAGCTAAACACGGCCGCACGCCGTGAAGCTCAGGAACAGACGCTCCCCCTGCATAATCGTACGCTCACTCTCCAGCATGCCGATGCCGCAGCGGTCAACGGCAGCCTGCAAAATGAGCGCGCCCGATTAATGACCGCGCGTGGCAGCATTACGCTGGATAGTCGAACCAACAGTCTGCTATTACGTGATACTGAAAGCGCCCTCGATCAGGTAGAACGCTGGGTGCGCCAGTTAGATGTGCCGTTGGCACAGATTGAACTGGCAGCACACATCGTCACCATCAGTGAAGAGAATCTGCGCGAGTTAGGGGTTAACTGGGGGCTAAGTGGATCTGAACAGGTGGCACAGGCGTTGCGAAGCAGCCAGCTTAGAGTGGATCTTGGCGTCAGTCACCCGGCGGGCATGGTGGGTTTTACGCTGGCAAAACTGGATGGTCAGTTGCTGGATCTTGAGTTGAGCGCGCTGGAAAGAG
>NZ_JBBGYT010000062.1:0-538 GCF_037479575.1 Erwinia sp. MYb416 | reverse complement strand
TTCCAGGTCATATGACTCCCAGGAGTGATTGCTGCACACTGGCCATCATTGATACAGGGAGGTGTCATGCTTTTAACCGTGAACCGGCTGGCATGGAGTGTCATTGCCGCAACGCTACCGCTGAGTTTCCTGCCTAAGCTTCCTGCTGCTACCTACGACTTGCCCATGTTGTTCCTGGCTCTGCTACTGGCGTTGTCCGGATGGCGTTATGCAAAAGCAGTGGCGCTGATATTAGTCCTGTTCCTCTGGGCAGTCTGTGCAGGGCGAGTCATATTGGATCAAATAGAAGAGCTGTCGCACGGGCAGTTGAAAGCAGAAATTGTCGTGGACAACGTACTACCCGATGGGAAGATGGTTAAAGTACGGCTGCTGCGCTACAAAGACAGGATTCTGTTCCCTCCGATTTATGCAACCTTGAAAGTTTCGCCGCAGGAGATTGCCTTTTGCGCCGGACAGCACTGGAACATGGAACTTGTTCTGCGTCCAGTGCATGCTCAGCTTAATGAAGGAGGGTTTGACCGACAGCGTTTTGCGCTGG
>NZ_JBBGYT010000061.1:0-581 GCF_037479575.1 Erwinia sp. MYb416 | reverse complement strand
GATCAGGATGATGCCATCACGGCAATAAGGCTGACCGGACGGTGGCCCGGCCGCCAGAATCCCTGAGCTTATTCCACGGCAGGTTTCGCCGCGACATTCCGCTGTTCCCACTCCTCGCTGCTCAGGGTTCTAATATCGAACTGGTCGCGCGTGCGGGTATAGGTGTGCCCGCCCATACGGCCAACGGCATCCATCAACTGCTGATCGATATGCAGGTTTTCCAGGTTAACCGCATCGCTGCGGACATAAACGCCCAGCACTTCGCCGAGAATAATCTCGCGTGCCGGGCCCACTTGTAAAGTGGTATGGCGGCGGCACTCCAGCGCGGCCGGGGCGGCCAGAATCCGCGGACTGCGTACCATTTCACCGGGTGTGGTTTCCAGCCCGGCTAACTCAAGTTCGTCCACCTCCGGGCCAAACTTGATGGCGCAGATCTCCATCTGTTCAACCAGTGCATCATCCACGATATGCACTGTAAACTCTCCGGTTTCACGGATATTACGCGCCGTATCTTTAAAACGCATATCCGCATAGTTTTCCACGCCGATGGCGACAATCGCCGGGTCATGCGTCAGTACGTT
>NZ_JBBGYT010000060.1:0-702 GCF_037479575.1 Erwinia sp. MYb416 | reverse complement strand
CCCTTTTCCCACTATTCGCCTTTACTAGTCAATCCCTCTGCGGGACCACTCGTCATTTTCCTCCCTGTAAATGTTAAGGGTGTAATACACATAAATATGTAATTTGAATTATTTGGTTACAAATTGATGGGGTTTTTATCGCCGATTGTTGCGGAGAGTCAAGAGGTCACTGGGTGAATGATGCTTGTGGCGAGCAGGAGGGCTTGCATGCTATAACCAAAAAAACATTGTCAGCCTCGGGAGTCAAATGGATACCTTTATGATGTTGTTGCCCGTGTATGTGGCCTATCTGCTGGGCACGGCCAGCCCCGGCCCGAGCAATATGGCCATTATGGGGGTAGCGATGCGCCAGGGTCGCCGCCCGGCATTGATGCTGGCGGCGGGCGTGATCACGGGATCACTGTGCTGGGCGCTGCTGGTCGCGACCGGATTATCCACGCTGTTGCTGGCTTATGCACAGGCCATTGTGGTGATCAAAGTGGTAGGGGGCTTCTATTTGCTTTTTCTGGCGTGGAAAGCCGCGCGCAGTGCTGCCCGTCGCGGGGAAGACAGCGCTGTTCCGTTGGCGGCAGGGGGGGCACCCGCCTCCCTCTACCGCCGTGGATTGCTGCTGCATCTTGGAAATCCAAAGGCGATTCTGGTCTGGACCGCGATAATGTCACTGGGGATCCATCCGGATGCGGCCCCTTCCATACTGCCGTT
>NZ_JBBGYT010000059.1:0-902 GCF_037479575.1 Erwinia sp. MYb416 | reverse complement strand
TGAGCTGAGCCAGCAGAGCGTATCAATGGATGTTCCGGAAGCGCTGCAAAGTCAGCCACTGCTGGATAAATTGATGGAGACACGCGTGCGTAACCTGCTGGCACAGCCAGCCGCACCATCAGCTTCGTCTCAGCAGCAGGGAGAATAATGATGTTGAAAGTACTTCTGCTGTTCCTGCTGTTAATTGCCGGTATTGTGCTGGGCCCCGTGATTGCGGGCCATCAGGGCTTTGTGCTGATCCAGACCGACAACTGGGATATCAAAACCAGTGTGACTGCACTGGTGATCATGTTGATCCTGACGCTGATAGTGATTTTGGCTATCGAATGGCTGCTCCGCCGTCTCTTCCGTACGGGGGTACGCACCCGCGGCTGGTTTAGCGGCCGCAAACGTCGCAGCGCGCATAAGCATACGAATGCGGCGTTGATCAAACTGGCTGAAGGTGATTATCAGCAGGTTGAGAAACTGCTGTCACGTAATGCCGACCACGCTGAACAACCGATGGTGAACTATCTGCTGGCCGCCGAAGCTGCACAACAACGCGGTGACGAGATACGTGCCAATCAACATCTGGAACGTGCTACCGAATTAAATAACGGTGACCCGCTGCCCGTAGAGATCACCCGTGTACGTATTCAACTGGCACGTAATGAAGATCACGCCGCACGCCACGGTATTGATCGTCTGCTGGAGATTGCGCCACGCCACCCTGAAGTCCTGCGTCTGGCTGAACAGGCTTATCTGCGTACCCATGCCTGGGGCGCATTGCTGGATATTCTGCCTGCAATGGAGAAGATTCAGTTGGGTGATGAAGCCCATCGCCTCGATCTGCAACAGCAGGCATGGCTGGGGCTGATGAGCCAGGCCATGGCCGATCAGGGCAGTGATGGTCTGAAGCGTTG
>NZ_JBBGYT010000058.1:0-1092 GCF_037479575.1 Erwinia sp. MYb416 | reverse complement strand
CCAGATATTCGACAAAGAGAAAGAGCAGAAGCGCATTCAGCAGGCGCAGCTGATTGGCGAAATCAGCACCCAGGTGTCGGATATCGTGCGTACCCAGGGCGCCATCAGCGCGGCGAAAGATGCCAGAGAGAAGATGGGCAGTATCAGCCAGGAAGACCGGGACAGGGCGCAGAAAGACTGGGTGAAAGCCCATCCGGGTCAGACCCCGGATGAGAACGCCATCAACGGCCAGGTTTACCAGAACTTCTACGACCAGGCCTTTAACGCCACCGGGCTCGGCACCGGCGGCGCCGTCCAGCAGGGTATCCAGGCCGCCACCGCCGTGGTGCAGGGCCTGGCGGGCGGTGATATCACCAGCGCGATAGCGGGCGGTATGGCCCCGTATCTGGCTGAACAAATCCATAAGCGGGCACCCGATGAAGCGAGTCGTGTGATGGCTCATGCTGTGGTTGCAGGAGTGCTGGCTGAGGTGCAGGGAAGAAACGCAGCAGGTGCTGCTGCCGGAGCGGCTACAGCAGCCATCGGGACGTCAGCGATTGCAAAAGCGATGTATGGTACGGATGACTTCAATAACCTGGGAGAGACGCAGAAACAGACTGTCAGTGCACTGGCGACACTGGCAAGTGGTCTGGCAGGCGGACTTGCGGGAGATAGCAGCACATCAGCATTAGCCGGAGCGCAGGCCGGGAAAAATACCGCAGAAAATAACGAGATGTTCAGTCTGCCAAAAGGTATGACCGACTACAGTCAGGGGGCTTCTACGCTTGGCATGTCGATGATCGATGCCGGAGTGACAACGGAAGAAGTGAATGCGGCATTAAGCAAAAATGTGAAAGGGGACTTACCCGATGGTGCGAATATAACGAAGGCTATCGTTGAGGGTTATACGGATATCGCGCTGGTCGCGGGTGCGGCTTATTTAGGGCCAGCGGCATCGGCGGGTAAAGTGGTGGGTGGGGCAATAATATCTGAAATTGCCAACGGCAGTTATCAGTGGTTCGATCTGAGCCAGCCTGGAAACGAAAAGAAAACCTGGGATTATAAGGGAAGTATCTCAGCAGGAATTACGGGAGCGCTTGCTCCGGGGCGGGG
>NZ_JBBGYT010000057.1:0-822 GCF_037479575.1 Erwinia sp. MYb416 | reverse complement strand
GCGATATTGCGCATCTTGAGGATACCTCCCTCGACGAACTCCAGCGCTAACGATGAAAAAGGGCCGATATGTTCGGCCCTTGCTGAATCATCGGTGATTACGACTGGCGTCGTATCGGGATCAGATATTCACAATGGATGTCGACAGGTGGCTCTGGACGTTTCTTACCGCCGTGGGTATAGAAGCGCTCAATGTCTTGACCGTGGCGACGTGTCAGATTCAGTGTTGGCATACAGGTGCCATAAATCTGTAAGACAAAGTTCTGAAGTCCGGTACGCGGCCCTTCATAGGTAAACTGCACATAATCACCCCCTTCCAGTACGACCGTCTGCGTTGAATGCAACTGACTGGAAATTGACTCAGCGGTGACCGCCGTGGTGTACAGAATCTCCTGCTCATCGTCTTTTTCCATGCTGGGGCGCGACTGGTGCAGACCATACAGCACTGGCGGAACGGTATCCGTTTCCGTCAGGAACTGGCGCCAGAAATGCATACGCATCTCATCACGGAAGCGTGAAATCTGTTCAAGTGTGCAGGTATAAGATTGAGTTTGCCCAATTAGCACGATTTCCGGCAAACTTACCCATGTCGGTTCGGGTAGTCTGACGTCATCAAGGCGAATCGGTGGGCGCAGTCCATAGGCATTCCAGTCTGATGACCGACGATACCAGGCTGGCGTCTGGGCAAATTGTTTCTTAAAGGCCCTGGTGAAAGTTTGTTGAGAGTCAAAACGATACTGCAAAGCAATATCCAGAATCGGGCGACTCGTCAAACGTAATGCTACGGCGGCTTTCGACAGACGGCGGGCACGAATATAAGCGC
>NZ_JBBGYT010000056.1:0-1219 GCF_037479575.1 Erwinia sp. MYb416 | reverse complement strand
TCTGACCTCAGCATTACTGAGACCTTTCATTGCCGTATTCACTGTAACGTCCTCTCTGGCGGCCGGAATATTCAGCACGGCGGCATGGGCAGACGGTGATGGTGGCGACGGTGGTGACGGTGGCGGTGAAGGAAACGGCGGAGACGGAGGGAATGCTGGCTCTGGCAGCAACGGAGATGGCGGCGATGGCGGTAATGGAGGTGAGAACGGAGGAAACGGAGGGAACGGCGGTAATGGTGACGGATCAGGTAATGGAGGAAACGGAGGCGATGCGGGTCCTGGCGGCGTCGGCGGTCAGGGTGGCAGTGGCGGGAATGAGGGAGGACATGATGGTTCTCCCGGGATTAGTGGCGCTAAATAGTTATCCGTCTGCCGTTAACGTGGTCTGCCGGAGGTTAATTACCCCGGCGACCTCATGCATACAGACTGAGCAGACAGTAAGGCAATGCTGAGACACCGTGCTGCAGGGCCTGAACTGCGAAAGCCAGCACTGAACAAAGGGAACAGATCACTTCATTCTGGCTGCATATTCTGGCAACCGGCAGATTTTTCGGCAAATTCACAGGGCGTCATCCAGCCCGGTGCAGAATGAGGACGACTCTGGTTATAGTGTATGCGCCAGGCCCCGATTTTGCACCGTGCATCCTCCAGAGACATGAACCCGTTCTCGTTTAGACATTCCTGTCACTTCTGTTGAACGCAGATTCTGCCCCACACCGATCGCCAGGGCTACTCAGCCCTAAAGGGTTGCTTACCGGACTGAGTAGCCCTGGCTCAGGGATTAATCAATATCCTCTCCTGGCACGATGTAGACATGATGGTGCGAGTGGTCCGCTGTGAGCGAGGAGCGACGTTGAGTATTCTGCTCAACGTCACCCAGTTCAGCTCCTGGCGTTAAGATCTTCGCGAGTTGGACCTTGAAAGTAGATGCTACTTATATGGCAACTACGCGGTTGTGTCAGCACAAAACGAATCGTTTCCCAGATCGATCGTCCATTCATTAAACGTTCTCCCATTCTGGGTTGACTATCGACAGACGTATCTAACCCTGTCAATTCGAAATCCGGAGGGTACAACCCGGTAACACGGATATTTTCTTCAGATAACTGCTGTGCCAGTTTAGTTGTAAACCCGCTAAGCCCGTGTTTACTGGCGAAAAAGGCTGGGTGGGCAATAGAATCCGTAAAATTCGGGATCCCACATGAAGATATAATTGAGA
>NZ_JBBGYT010000055.1:0-1119 GCF_037479575.1 Erwinia sp. MYb416 | reverse complement strand
TCTGACGGATCTTGAATCTTCGGTAATTTTACCAATGGGTTTCTAATTTCATTATTGTAACGTGCTGCAATTTTTTGCCTGCTCAAGATGTCTTCATCAAGATATTTTAATTTGACTGTAAGCAAAGCAGCTTGAATTTCATCCAAACGACTATTGTATCCAACATGGACATTTTCGTATTTCTTATGTGAACCATAGTTTCTCAAAGCTTGAATTTTTTTCGCTAGCTCTTCATTATTTGTTGTGATTGCACCTGCATCACCTAACGCACCTAAATTTTTACCTGGATAGAAACTAAAACCAGCAGCATCACCCCAGTTACCTGCCATTGTATTATTGAGCTTTGCTCCATGTGCCTGCGCGCAATCCTCAAGAACTAACAAATTATTCTCACGTGCGATATCCATAATTTCAGACATCGGTGATATTTTCCCATAAAGGTGAACAGGAAGAATTACGCGTGTTTTATTCGTTATCGCTCTTTTAATATTCTCAACTGTCAAGTTGAAACTATCCTCATCGGGCTCTACTAACACAGGCGTTAGCTTATTCTGTGTTATTGCCATAATTGAAGCTATATAGGTATTAGCCTGAACGATAACTTCGTCCCCATCTTTCAGAAGTCCCATCTCTTTCCAGGCGCGCAGGACTAAGATAAGAGCATCGAGACCGTTTGCCACCCCTATCGTATGTTTCACATCACAATACTCAGAGAATTTCATTTCGAAATCCTCCAACTCCTTACCCAACACATACCAGCCAGAATCAATGACTCTCGCACAAGCTTCTTTCAACTCATTCGAATAGCGAGAATTAACATTTTTTAAGTTCAAAAAATCAATCATTTTGACAGCCTTTTTAATTCGTTGATTAACTCTTCATCATGAGAATTTAATACATAATCAAAAACAGTTAATCCGCTATAGTCTTGTAAATTCAAGTCTGCACCCATATCCACTAAATCATCGAGCAACTCAAATCTTCTGCTTTCAGCGATGAAATTTTTCAAATACATCGCTACGGTTGTGCCGTTATGGTTACGATCATTTATGTCAGCACCATTACCCACAAGCCATCGAACCATATCTATGTTTCCATGGTATGCTGCTACTATAATAG
>NZ_JBBGYT010000054.1:0-753 GCF_037479575.1 Erwinia sp. MYb416 | reverse complement strand
CGTCTTATTTCACATGAGGGAAGAGAATGATCACTTGTCACGTCAGATATATTATTGATCCCTATCAGTTAAGTGATTTCGAGAATTATGCTTCAAATTGGATAGAAATTGTGGAGTCTATGGGTGGTATCCATCATGGATACTTCCTCCCATCGGAAGGTGCAAATAACATAGCCTACTGTTTGTTTAGCTTTGATAGTCTGGCGCAGTATGAAGAATACAGAGTAGCCATTTTAAGTAAGGCTGAATGTGTCAAACTTTTCGATGAAGCTAACCAAAAAAAGTTCATCCTTAGCTACGAGCGCAGTTTCATGAAGCCGTTACTGTCTGATAAGCAGCATTAACCTGTTATAAAATGCTGTGAAATAAATAGACGAGCTGAGAAGAGTGAATCTGCACAACTCAGATAATGTCCGCTTTTGGCACAAAGCGGACCGAGGCCGGTAGCAGGTCTGCTGTGAGCGAGAAGCGGACATGGAGTCAGGAACAGAAGCGGCACTGGTGTGCTTGAATTTAAAAAATTCAGGAGTTAGCGGCCATACCACGAACTCCTGTCCTGAATGATGGATGTGTTAAGCCCTCTCTGAGTGCCCGGTAAATACTTACATAAAGATTATACGTGATACCTGTACACCAAAATCAGCATCCGGATTGGTCCTGCTGTCGCCGGCCCGCTCCTGAAATATAGCGGCTGCAAGATCCCTTCTTGTGGCCAGACGAGATACCTCAGCTGTTGCCAGAGCGGCGGATATC
>NZ_JBBGYT010000053.1:0-675 GCF_037479575.1 Erwinia sp. MYb416 | reverse complement strand
CCCGACCCGCTTTACACCCGCTGCAACAGCGTCAACACTTCGTAATGTGCGGTGTGCGGAAACATATCAAAGATCTGAATTTTGATGATGCGATAGGCTTTCAGGCGCCCGATATCGGTGGCCATCGTTTCGGCATTACAGCTGGAATAGAGTATCCATGGCGGTGCCATTGTCTCCAGATACGCGCAAAGCTCGGCACCAATTCCGCGGCGCGGTGGATTGACCAGCACCAGCTCCGGCACGCTGCCCTCTCCGGTGGCAAAAGCGGTGGAGTCCAGTGCTGCAAAGCTCACCTGCTTCAGTCCCATCTGTGCCGCAGACCGCTGCGCACAGGCAATCGCTTCCTGACTGATCTCGATACCTGTCAGCTGCATCTCGGGCGTTGCACAGTGCAGACCAAACCCGCCCACACCGCAGAACAGATCCCACATAGCACTTACCTGTAATTCTCTCACCCAGACGCGCGCCGTGGCATACAGTTCGGCCGCCACCCGGGGATTTGTCTGAAAAAAGCTTTTCGGCAGTACTGACAGCGGCACGTCGTTGAGTTGTTCGGCAAGGACCTGATTATCCGTTAACGGGATCTCTTCCTCCCCCTCCATAATCGCCATCGCCACAGGTTGAATATTGGCAGAAATCACCGCCAGCTGGGGCAGTGCACGCTGAAGCTCGGGC
>NZ_JBBGYT010000052.1:0-697 GCF_037479575.1 Erwinia sp. MYb416 | reverse complement strand
GGTTAACGTCGTTCTGACTGAAGACCGCCGCCAGCGCAGAGGGCGCAGCCGCTCCGCCGCCCTGTCCGGCCTGACTGAATACAATGGCTGCCGATGGCGTGGTGCTGATCCCCGGGGCCGCACCGAAGATCGACGCGCCTCCGGTTAACGGCACACCGGACGCCGCCGGTAATGCAATCAACTCAATCTGGCTGCGCGGAGCCTCACCGCCGGTGGGGCTGGTCGCGCCAGGTTTGCCGTCGGTTAACATAAACTGCGCGTTCATCGCCATGGTGACAGTACTGGTTTCCACCGGACGGCTGTCGATGCTGAACGCCAGTGAACGGCTGCTGCCAGTACCGGTATTACCCGCCAGATCGGTCACGCCACTGTTATCCAGTACGATCAGATTGCCTGACACGGCAATCCCTGCCGCAGGGGTAAAGGTCGCCGTCCAGGTCTTGCCACCATCGGAAGAACTGACCGCACTGAGCGTGCCGTTGGTCACCGTCAGGCTGCTATTACTGAACCCCGTGACCGCTTCATTGAAGGTAATTGTTACCTGGGCCGTCTCCCCGGCCGTCAGCTGGCTGTCGCTCAGAGTAATGGTGCCAACAGGCGGCGTGGCATCAACCGCGTAGTTGTTGGAAATGGCTATCCCACTGCCCGTATTACCGGCAAGGTCCTGTAGCCCCGAGGTATCCAGGACCACCAGGTT
>NZ_JBBGYT010000051.1:0-967 GCF_037479575.1 Erwinia sp. MYb416 | reverse complement strand
TTCCAGTACCAGACCGGTTGCTCGGTTCCCGCCACGCGGCCCCCTTTCGAGCCGGGGACTTTTTCACCGCTGTAATCAACTCCCCATGTTGCCAGCGGCCAGCCGTAATTATTGCCCCGGTGTGGAATATTCACTTCATCGCCGCCACGCGGGCCGTGTTCACTCTCCCAGATTTCACCGCTGGCCGGATTCAGGGCTAGTCCCTGCGGATTACGCATCCCCCAGCTCCAGATTTCAGGTCGCGCTCCTGCTTTCGTCGCCAGCGGATTATCGGCAGGAACAGAGCCATCGGCGTTGAGACGAACGATCTTGCCTTGCAGGGCAGACAAATCCTGCGCTTTTTCTGCCTGGAAGTTGTCGCCAAAGGCGATAAACAGATGGCCACTGCGGTCAAACGCCAGGCGCGTGCCCAGATTGGCTCCGGTTGACAGCCCCTGCTGCCGTAGCACTTCACGGAAGTCGCTCAACTGGCGATGGTCCTCGCTGAGCCGGCCATAGCCAACCGCCGCTCCGGCGCGCCCGTCCTGCCCCGCAACGGTATAACTGAGCCAGACGCGGCGGCTGCTGGAGAAATCAGGTGCCAGTACCACATCCAGCAATCCGCCCTGGCGCTGCGCCCAGACCTCAGGCACACCGCCGATCGGTTCAGACAGCCCCGCTCCAGCCTGCCAGCGGCGTAACTGGCCGGAGCGTTCGGTGATCAACATGCCCTGGTTATCCGGCAGAAAGGCCAGCGACCACGGGTGATCCAACCCATCCTGTAATACCTCAGCATGGACTTTCTCAGCCCGCACCGCTGGGCTGAGTAATAACGCTGACACCATCGTTAACGCCGCCAGGCAACCTCTCATCGTTATGCTCCTTATCGCTATTTGTTAACTAAACGTAGTTAAATTACCAATAATTGCCGAATTATCTGGTTCAGTGCGCTATATTCCCGGGGCTATTTTTTTCAATACTACAAGGG
>NZ_JBBGYT010000050.1:0-739 GCF_037479575.1 Erwinia sp. MYb416 | reverse complement strand
CTGTGGCTGATGGGCAGTCAATCCTGAGCTGCATTTTTTTGACTGGTAGCATGGTTTCTGAATCCGTGTTCAGCTTATCGGCTAACAGTTTTCCTAACTGAACGGTTGTTGAGTCGCTCCCGTTACCGATATCGCATGACGCAGGAACAATCATGCCATCAACTTTTACAGTGAACTGTGAGCCTGCATTGGCCATGCCCGATGCTGCGATAGCGGCCAACAGAGTGACGTTCAGCGCGGTCTTTTTAAAATTCATGTGTGTATAGTCCTTATACGTTTTATTCATGAAGAAATGACTCTCCTGTGAGAATCGGGGTGATGCTTAATTCTTAATACGGTTTTATTGAATTCCAGGGAAACCTAAACATTCCCTTTTTATCCTAACATCTGAAAGGCAGAATTAAATATCGCATGTTTGCCTTTTTACCTTATCAAAGGTTGCTTGATGCATTTTGGAAACTTATTTTTATATCTTTAGGTGTAATGTTAATTAATGCCAGAAAACAAATGTAGAAAATGAGATTTCTTACAGATAAACAATTTCAAAAGTTGCCATTCCATCGAGTTTTATGGTATCTGCCTGATTTAAACTGAAGATGAAAGGCTTCAGGATAATATCAATATTAACCTGACGTGCGCTGCCTGGCGTTGTCTGGCTACCCCATGAGTAAATGCTTTCACCGGAGGGAGTCAGCCTGAACTGCCCACTGCGCCAGCTAACCCCTTCGTTATCAGAAAC
>NZ_JBBGYT010000049.1:1096-1618 GCF_037479575.1 Erwinia sp. MYb416 | reverse complement strand
ATGTTAGCCAGGCGGATGAAAATAATAACGAATGGAAAAACATTTTAAATGGCATCCGGAAATACCGATCAATAAAAGCCATAAATGGCGTGATTATCAATATTTCTGTTTCAGATGTTATGGGGCGCAGCAAGGCTGAATTGTACGACCTTTCTGCTAAAATCAGAGCAAGACTCGATGATACTCGCAAAACTCTTGGTATACATTTCCCAGTTTATGTACTGGTGTCAAAAATAGATCAACTTTCTGGATTTTCTGAATACTTCAGGATACTGACAGAACAGGAACGCGAACAGATTTGGGGCGTGACATTCCCCTATGGCGAAGAAATGAAAATGCCAGCCTCAGACCTGCGTGAGCGTGTAGATACCGAGCTGGTATTGCTGGAAAATCGTATTGAAGAGAAGATGACATTACGCCAGCAAGAAGAACTGAATCTTAACGATAGAAAAAGAATGTATAGTTTCCCTCAGGATTTCCGTGTTTTGTCACAGGAAATATCTGACATGCTGCAAAACATAT
>NZ_JBBGYT010000049.1:0-1057 GCF_037479575.1 Erwinia sp. MYb416 | reverse complement strand
TTCACCAGTTTACGCGGCTTATATTTCGTCAGTAATCACCAACCGGCTAATGTTTACCTCATAAATAACAATACGTTAATGCATAAATGGGATAATTTTGTGCACAGACGTTCCGTTAATGCGGTTGACTCCGTCACAAGAAAAATTAATGAAGGTGATTTTTTAGTCACTGACAACGCTTATGGTCGCCATTACTTTCTCAAAACACTATTTTCAGAGATCATCGTTAAAGATGCCCATCTGGTGCGCCACAACTTAAGTGCTGAATCGAAATATCGCTTCCAGAACATAGTGATACATTGCTCATGTATTTTGTTAACTGTATGGCTGATCAATGGTTTCTATCATAGTTATTATAATAATGATGGATATCTCAATACTATTCGTGAAAAAGTAATTTCTCTAGAAGGGAAAATTGGAGAGTTTGAGAAAGCAAACAATCCCGAACTGATTCCTACATTGTTGTCCATGGCTCAGTACATGCCTGAATATAGTGATTTGGACGTTGAACACCCACCATTGAACTTCAGATTTGGTCAATATGTGGGCTGGGATATAACATCCGACTCAACCTCATTATATCACTATTTTTTACAGAAACTGCTCTTCCCAAATGTGCAACATGAAGCGCAAGACAAGCTTCAGGATGCAGTTCTCGGTGATGATAATAGTGAGATATATACTGCGTTAAAAGCGTATCTGATGCTCAATGGGAAAGGAAAATTCGATAAAAAATTCCTTATTGATACTATAACCAAGGCTTGGGATGACTCTGGTAAAATTGTACCCTACGCTGATAAGGAAATTTTTATTGCTCATTTAGATAATCTGTTTGATTTACCGGATTGGCGTCATTATTCACAACCGCTAGATGCTGATTTAGTTACACAGGCAAGGGATGTATTAGGCCGTATTTCGCTCAGTGACCGTCTTTATGAGCGCATTAAGGTAATTATGCAGGATGATGCCCCAGAAAATCTGACACTGGATAAAATGACCGATGGTAAAGCCAACCAAATTTTCACCCTGGATGAAACCGATCATCATGCAACCAGCA
>NZ_JBBGYT010000048.1:1158-1850 GCF_037479575.1 Erwinia sp. MYb416 | reverse complement strand
GGACCAGATCCACCCAGTCGAGGGCAATATTCGCCGCCTGCAACGGATCGCGCTCACCGGTCAGCTCGAAAGCTTCATCTTCATTCATGGCCACCACAGAGACATGGTCACGCAGGAAATCACGCCAGAACTGCGGATTATCGGCAATCACATACTTGGTTCCCAGCGTCAGCACCACCGGGACGTTATGTTTCTTCGCCCAGTGGATTGCCTGCATGGTCGCTTCCGGCATCGGTTCACCCGGCTTGCAGCGCACCAGATAAGAAGTCAGCACCAGCGCAGATGCCCCGGCAATTACCTCTTCGGGAATGCTTTGTGGGCGTAGCTGGTTCATCATTCCCGGGCTGATGGCGAAGGTACGTTCACCGTTATCGCCGATCAGTGTGAAACAGCGGCCGATCGCCCCGTCCACGCCCTGCAAATAGTTCAAATCGGTTCGGCTGGAGGTATTACACAGGTAGCGGTAAGCGTAACCGCCAATCTGCACGTTATTACACATCACGCCCAGCAGTACTGAGCGGTCATCCGCCAGTACCGAATAGTTGTGCAGCGTATTGCCAATCGTGCCACCGGCAAACTGATGGGTAATCAGGTTATTATCAACCAGCTCGGCATACAGCGCCTCGGCGACATCATCCTCAATCACCAGCGAATGCCCGAGGCTCAGGCCATAACGTGCCACGAAGCCATCA
>NZ_JBBGYT010000048.1:0-1125 GCF_037479575.1 Erwinia sp. MYb416 | reverse complement strand
GGCTTCAATATCAACGAGGATCTGATCAATACCGACAATCCAGCTGTTAGCTGCATCGTTTTCCGGCAGAACCGGCTGTAGTAAGGGATCACGCGCACTGACGGGGAAATAGTGTTTGGATTTACGTTTACCGGGGAATTTCATCATTGCAGGCTACAGAAGGGGTTCAGAGCGCAATCATAGCACAATTGCGCTCTGTGACGATCACCGAGGGAACATGGCCTGCCGCTGTTTTAGCGGTACTGGTTGACCAACTCCAGCATCATGGTGATATGAGCTTCATCATCATTTAACGCCGGAATGTATTCAAAACGCGTCCCCCCCGCATGGAGGAAGATCTCACGGTTCTCACCGTTAATCTCCTCCAGCGTCTCCAGGCAGTCAGATGAAAAGCCCGGGCTCATAATCTGCACATGCTTCACGCCTTTGGCAGGCAGGGATTTCATGGTTTCATCGGTGTATGGCATCAGCCACGGCTCACGTCCAAAACGTGACTGGAACGTCAGCATCGCTTCGCTGCTGCCCAACCCCAGTGACGCCGTAAGCGCGTTAAAGGTGTCATAGCAGCGCTGGGGATAATCATCACCTTCATTGGCGAAGCGTTGCGGGATGCCGTGGAACGAGGTCACCAGCAGATCGGGCTTGCCGTGCTGTGCAAAAGAGCGTTCAACCGAGGCCTTCAACGCAGCAATATAGGCCGGGTGCTCGGCATAATCACGGATAAACTGCACGGACGGCAGGCTGCGGTAACCCGCGAAGACGTCGGTAATGCCATCCCACACCGCAGCGACGGTCGAGCAGGAGAACTGCGGATAGAGCGGCAGGACAATCAGGCGATTAACACCCTGTTGCATCAGGCTGTCGAGAGCACTTTTCAGGCTCGGATTGCCATAGCTCATCCCCAGCTCCACAGGCATATCCAGCCGTGCGGCCAGCGCGGCTTTCTGACGCTGGCTATACACCATCAGCGGAGAACCTTCGTCCATCCAGACGGAAGCATACAGTTTTGCCACACGCGGAGAGCGCAGCGGCAGAATGCCGATATTCAGGATCGGCCACCACAACCAGCGCGGGGTATCGACCACGCGTTTATCGCTAAGAAACTGTTTAAGATAACGTTTTACG
>NZ_JBBGYT010000047.1:0-1153 GCF_037479575.1 Erwinia sp. MYb416 | reverse complement strand
GAATAGGTTGTATACCACTAGTTTCCCCAATGATGACAAGCATGGCCAGATCAAGATTTATATTGAGGGGATTGGTACAGAGAGCGGCAAGGGCGACAGTGCCTATGGCGTGGGAACGGGCAGGGGCAACACCGGCGTAGTCAGAAAAACGGATAAAGCCGTCGCCGCGCTGGTTGTTGCTATCAAAAATCATTTAGATAAACCCTCCGAATACGGTATCAGCATCGTCAGGGAACTGCAGTTTGATATCTTCGGTTTTAGCCGGGGGGCAGCGGCAGCACGGCATTTTGCCAACAGGGTGTTTGATCAGGACGATGCCATTGTGGCAGCGATTAAAGCCGGATTAGGTGAGGTTAAGTTCAATGGCACGCCCAGCGGTAAAACCCGCTTCCTGGGGATATTCGATACCGTTGCGGGGATCGGTACGCCGGTGAACGGCTTTAATCCGCACAGTGCGGACACCGGGGAGGTGAATATTGTGCTGCGCCCCGGCGTGGCGGAGAAGGTGTTCCATATTACCGCGCAGCATGAGTGCCGCTTTAACTTTGCGCTGAACAGCGTAAAACCCGCGTGGCCGGAGCTGGTGTTGCCCGGGGCGCATTCGGATATTGGCGGCGGGTATAATCCTGACGAGCATGAAGCCTGTTTCCTCACCCGCCCGCAGTTTGAAACGGTTCTGGCTTCTGTTTCTGATAAGGAGACCGCAACGTATCGTCATGCCGGTGCACAGTTTGGGATCATGACGCGTTATCCGGCCATAGCGCCGCTGCTTGAGGGTAACGTGATTAAACTCAGAGCCTGGCATGACGACCGAATGCCCGCTGACCGCTATGGTATGCTGCAAAAACGCAGCGGTGCCGCGCTGATCCTCGAGCGTCCGACACGCAATGACTGGTCAAAAGTGGCGCTGCGGGTAATGATTGATGCGGCGCAGGATGCGGGGGTGGTGTTCGAGCCCATACTGCCTAAAGATGACAACCTTTCATTACCGACCGAACTAAAAGAGTTGTATAAAAAAGCGATTATGATGGGCCGCGCTGTCCGCAATGGTCAATCGGTCAGCGAGTATACCACCGCGGAAATTACTGCGCTGGCAGGAAAATACCTTCACTGTTCGGCCAACTGGAACAGCGTGATGCGGGACAGTCAGGGG
>NZ_JBBGYT010000046.1:0-1316 GCF_037479575.1 Erwinia sp. MYb416 | reverse complement strand
TAGGCAATGAACATCTTTTGGGGCCCCTTGAGCTAATGGAAGTATCATTGCTCAGAAGAAGCATCTCAGGGATCTTGGGCATTGGAGTTTGTCTGATTTACTTCTCAGGACTTTAAGGGTCAGAAAAGTTGAAAATTGAGACGATTTATTATGTGTCTCAACGTCTGCTCCTCGCTCATAGCAGCCTGCTGAAGTTGCAGTAGACTGCTTATGTCAGAAATGGACGCTGCTGGCAGCATAATGTATTAATCAACGAGAGGGCTGTCATAGTTTTTTTCAAAATGCTTTGAGGGATACAACACCATATGAAGAAGGGTTTAACAAACCTAGCTTGCTAATACCCCTCGTTCGAGGGGTATTTTCGGTTTATAACTTTATTCGATTTTGTCGACGCATGTTTTCTACTGCCAATGTAAAGTCTGCATTGGTAACGTTCTCTTGCCAACGAGACCAAAAATCTATTGTTGCACTTAACGGTTTTTCAGTTGGAGGGTCAATTTTAATCCTGCTTGGCAGGAGCACCGAATCACCCACAACCATGGCTTCTCCAACATCCATGATTGGGAGTGCCTCTAAGAGGCTCTCCAAACTTTCGGGTAGCAACTTGCGCACGGTCGCTTGATCATCCGCGTTCGTTAAACGCAGAGAAATGATGTTGTTACACTGGCTGAGAATGGTGGCACTTACATCTGAAGGTCTCTGGCTTACAATCATCAACGCAACGCCATATTTACGTCCTTCTTTAGCGATTTTTTCAAATGCTTCAACCGCTCTGCGTTCAACTGGGTTACCTTCTTTTCTTGGTAGGTATAGATGCGCCTCATCACAGACAAAGGCAACTGGTCTGCGATTTTTCGGATCAGTCCAGAATTGAACCTGATAGATGATACGGGCAACCAACCCAATGATTACTGGCAGGATATCGGCCGGAACTTCTGAAAAGTCGATTACTTTTATGCTTTTTTTTTGCTCGCCAAACTCCATCAGTTTTTCAGCAATCATGCTCAACGAATCGTATTGGTTGTATTTATCAGGACTATTAAAGAGAAAACCATAACGTCGGTCGTTTAAACGGCTTGCCAAGCGAACTAGCAGCCTGGAGAATTCGCCGTTGAAAGGGCCGTTTTTAGGACCTCTTGAGCCATCGACCTTCTCTTCATTTAAATATTTTAGTTTTCCAATGACATCATTCAGAGAATATGGAATTGGACTGTCGAGTGTAAAAGACTGTAACAGGTCGGCTCTACCATTCGCTTGCAGGAAAGTTTTCTTTTGCTCGGTAATTGCATCTTGAACAACCACAACTTGGTTATGCG
>NZ_JBBGYT010000045.1:0-2020 GCF_037479575.1 Erwinia sp. MYb416 | reverse complement strand
GCAGGACCCACTGATGATCGTCACCGATCTCGACGGCTCGCTGCTTGACCACCACACCTACAGCTGGCAGCCTGCTGAACCCTGGCTGGCACGTTTGCAGGCGAACCACATTCCGCTGGTGATCTGCTCAAGCAAAACCGCAGCAGAAATTATTCCACTACAGCGTGCACTCGGGCTAAGCGGTGCGCCTTTTATTGCTGAAAATGGTGCCGTCGTGAGTGATGGTCTCGCCCGTACGTCCTTACCACACCTTACTGAAAGCCCAGTTGATTACCCTTCATTGTGCCTGCAGTTAGCACAGCTGAAGCAGCAGTATGGCTTTAAGTTCACCGGTTTTTCTGAGGTGAGCGAAAAAGAGGTTTCCGAATGGACGGGACTGACGCCCCATGATGCTGCTCTGGCCCGATTGCGCGAAGCCTCCGAAAGCCTTATCTGGCGTGATAGCAGTGAACAGTTCGCACTTTTCTGCCAGCAACTGGAAGTCCGGGCATTGACGTTAGTTCAGGGCGGACGCTTCTGGCATGTCATGCGTCAGGGCAGCGGAAAAGGTGCCGCACTGCGCTGGCTGCTTCAGCACACCGCGCAGGGAGATAAACCGCCCGTCACCATCGGACTGGGCGATGGCCCCAACGATGCGCCGATGCTGGATGCCGTCGATTATGCCGTCGTGATCAAAGGCTACAGTAAAAATCCCATCATCCTGCAACGGCAGGACAAACATCATATCTATCATACCGCGCATTTTGGCCCCGAAGGCTGGAGCGAAGGGCTGGCGCATTTTATCACTCAGTAAACTGAGGCGATTTTTAAGGGGTAAGCGATGAGCGATTTTTACCAAAATGGCGTGATAACGAATTTTCATAATCTGACCGGACGCTCCGTAGAGGCGCTGGAAAAAGATCTGGTGCGCTTTTCACGCAAGCGCAAAATGGGGTTGATCCTGCCTTCACTCTTTTCCGAACTGGAAGGTCCCGCCCTCAGTCATATTGTCGATGAACTGGCAAAAGTCCCCTACCTGTCTGAGATCGTTATCGGGCTGGATCGCGCGGACCGCGACCAGTTTCTGCTCGCCCGCGAGTTCTTTTCGCGTCTGCCACAGCGTCATCGTATTTTGTGGAACGATGGACCTCGCCTGAAAGCGCTGGATGCGGAGCTGGACAAAGAGGGACTATCGCCTTCTCAACCTGGAAAGGGCCGTAACGTCTGGTTTTGCACCGGCTATACCCTGGCGTCCGATAAGTCGGCCTGCGTGGCGCTGCACGACTGCGATATTGTTACCTATGAACGGGGAATGCTGGCCCGCCTGCTCTATCCCCTGGCTAACCCCAGCTTTCAGTATGAATTCTGCAAAGGTTTCTATGCGCGGGTCGCCGATAACAAGCTGAACGGTCGTGTGGGGCGACTGCTGGTCGGGCCGCTGTTACGTTCGCTGCAAAAAGTGTACGGCCACTCTGAGTATCTGGACTACCTGACCAGCTTTCGCTATCCCCTTTCCGGGGAGTTCGCCATGCGCACGCATGTGTTGAACGGCATCAAGCTGCCGGGCGACTGGGGACTGGAGATCGGTGTACTGTCAGAAATATACCGCAACTACACCACCCGTCAGAGCTGCCAGGTAGAGATCGCGGATAATTACGATCATAAGCATCAGCCGCTGGCTGAAGAGGACGGCACCGGCGGTCTGAAGCGCATGAGCAACGACATTGTGCAGTCGCTACTGCGCAAAATGGCCACGATGGGGGTCAGTATCACCAGCGATTCCTTCCGCGTACTGAAAGCAACCTATTATCGCAATGCGCTGGATATGATGGAAATCTACCACCATGAAGCGACCATGAACGGCCTGACGTTCGATCAACATGCAGAAGAAGCCGCCGTCGAAACCTTTACACAGTCGATTCTTGATGCAGGACAAGCCTTTATCGAACGCCCGAATGAGAAGCCGTTTATCCCCAGCTGGGGCCGGGTACAGTCCGCCTTTCCTGATATCATGCAACGCATTTATCAGGCGGTCGAAGAT
>NZ_JBBGYT010000044.1:0-619 GCF_037479575.1 Erwinia sp. MYb416 | reverse complement strand
CCGGATCAGTATCCGATGTCGCTTAACGGCGTGGTCACCGCCTGTAACCAGAAGTCCAACCGTGAACCGGTGATGTCGCTGACCGATAGCGATGTGCAGAACACCCTCGATTTACTGGTGAAAAAACACCAGCTGACGGCATTGAACGGTTTTGGCAGCCGGGTAGTGAAGTATGAACAGCGTTTTTGTAACTCGGAATTTGGTCAGTTGAAGTTTACTGCGGCCGAAGTGGCGGTGATCACAACACTGCTGCTGCGTGGCGCACAGACGCCGGGTGAGTTGCGCACCCGCAGTACGCGTATGCATGATTTTGCTGATATGTCCGAAGTGGAACAGACGCTGGAGCGGCTGGCACAGCGCGAATCCGGTGCGCTGGTGGTGCGTCTGGCACGGGAACCGGGTAAACGCGAAAGCCGCTATATGCACCTGTTTAGCGGTGATGTGGATGAAAGCTCACTGGCTACCAGCCCTGTTAATGACCATGACAGCGGGCTGGAAGCGCGAGTGGTCTCCCTTGAACAGCAGGTTGTGGCGCTGCAACAGCAGCTTGCCCGGCTGCTGGCCGGGCAGGAGGCAGAATGAGTGCATTAAAAGTGGGGATTGTTGGTCTGGGTGGCAT
>NZ_JBBGYT010000043.1:0-559 GCF_037479575.1 Erwinia sp. MYb416 | reverse complement strand
GCACAGGCCCCCATCAGCTCAGTTGGCGGAAATGACTCCGGCATGATGAGCGGCAATTCTGGCAACTCGGGCATGACCAGTAGCGCAGGTGGCAGCAACGGCGGGTTTATCCGCCCGGCTCGCCCTCCGGTATCGGGTGGGGGAATGACTGCCACTTCATCTGCCTCCTCCACGAGCCAAAATCAGAATGTGGTGACCGAAAACGGTCGAATTGTGTACAATCGCAGTTATGGGAATATTCCTAAAGGTAGCTATGGCGGTGATACTTACACCGTAAAACGGGGTGATACGCTGTTCTATATTGCCTGGATTACCGGTAACGATTTCCGCGATCTTGCCCAGCGCAATAACGTTGCCGCGCCTTATGGGCTCAACGTTGGCCAGCAATTGCAGGTAGCGAACGGCTCTGGTAGCCCAATCACCGGGGGCAATGCGGTCACGGCAGCAGATGCCAATGCTGGCGGCATGACCACGGCTTCTTCCGGTTCACAAATGAACACCGGAACGGTTGCACACCAACCGGTAATTACGTATTCTGAGGATTCAGGTACACCAAGTG
>NZ_JBBGYT010000042.1:0-870 GCF_037479575.1 Erwinia sp. MYb416 | reverse complement strand
TGAAGCGAAAAAGGTGAAGCAAAAATTCCGTGTTTACGACTCCTATTTCGATGCCCTCAACGACTACGTCAAACTGCTGAGTAACAATCCCCGCTATGCGGCCGTGACGACCGCTTCTTCCCCGGAACAGGGTGCGCAAGCGTTACAGGCTGCGGGTTATGCCACCGATCCTAAATATGCACAGAAGCTGGTGGGTATGATCCAGCAGTTCAAAAATATGGGTGAAAAAGTGGTCAAAGCCTACAGCCAGGATATCGGCGATTTGTTTTAAATTTTTCGGGGAAATGCTCAAGTTTGCCCCGGCTTAACCGATAACCTTTTCAGGCCGGAATTGCGTTAATGACCTCCCGGCAAACGATTCGTCAATGCTGGCTCTGCAGTTGCCGGTGAACAAGGAACCGAAATGGCAAACTTAATCAATACCGCGATGAGCGGGTTAAGCGCCGCATCTGCAGCGCTGAGCACCACCAGTAACAACATCACCAACTATGCAGCGACGGGTTATTCACGCCAGACGACCGTGCTTGCTCAGGCCAACAGTACCCTGAGTGGTGGTAATTACTATGGCAACGGTGCCAATGTCTCCTCGGTATACCGTGAATATGACCAGTTCATCACTAACCAGCTGCGTGCGGCCAGCGCTCAGTCCAGTGCCTACTCCACCCAGTACAACCAGCTTTCCAGTATTGACGACATGCTGTCCAGTACCACTAACACGCTGTCGACCAATATGCAGGATTTCTTCAAATCACTGCAGACGTTGTCCAGTAATGCCAGCGACTCCTCTTCCCGTCAGGCCGTGATCGGCAAGGCGCAGGGATTAGTCAATCAGTTCCAGGTAACGAATACCTCTTTATCTAACCTCGACAG
>NZ_JBBGYT010000041.1:0-1510 GCF_037479575.1 Erwinia sp. MYb416 | reverse complement strand
CGCCCATATGATTTCAGGTACTGGCCAAAAGATGTATTCCTGGACAAGAGGCAGTAAAAGCAATGCCCCTGCTATGGGTAAAGTCCATACCATCGGGCTGGAATTCACCCCATTTATTTCCCCGGCATCCACGCTGAAAACCTCTGAAAATATCGATATCAAAGGTGAAGCGACTTACGACCTGGTTTACCTGTAATCCCAAGTTAATTTCGCTTAAATACCGGAGTGTTACGACCTGTAGCACTCCGTTCTCATTTCAGAGGTACTATGCGCTCCTTTACCCTTACTACACTCGCCCTACTCTGCTGCACCTGGACAGCAGCGTCTTACGCCACCATGAAACCAGAAACCCCCATGCTGTTTATTCTTGAAAAGGATGGCGGCGGCAGCATCAATGTCACCAATACTGACGAGCAGACAGAACTGCTGTATGTCAAAATTCACGATTTACCTGACGACCCAAAGCCGAAATTGTACGCCACACAGCCTGTCATGCGCCTGGCCGCCGGGAAAACCCAGCTGGTACGTTTTATTCTTAATAGCGAGCGCCCACTTCAGGTTGAGCATTTGAAACGTGTCACCTTCGAAGGGATCCGGCCGAAAACAGGCAATGATGAAAACAGAATTGACGTTAATATTCGCCAAAATATTCCGGTGATTATTCATCCGCAAGGATTAGCCATGAACGCCGATCCATGGAAAGCACTGGTCTGGAGCGTCAACGGCGATAAGCTGACGGTACACAATCCCAGCCCTTATGTGGTCAGGCTGTCACAGCAGATCAAGCTACTGCCGCAGGGGAAAAACGGGCTGCTGACCAAAACCTATGTTCTGCCGCAGCAGACGGTACCCGTGATGGTGAAAGAAGCCGGGCAGCTCTCTGCCACGCAAAAGGTCAGTATTGAAACCGTGTCGAAATATGGCTTCGACACTGGCAATGTTGAAATGTCGGTGACACATTGACCCCGGCGGTAAAAGGAAATTTACCGCACTCATTACAAAATGAAATGGAATAATGTGGAAGCTCATTTTTTTACTGCCCGCCAGTCTGATTTTTGTGGCGGTAAATGGTCATGCCACCGCCAACGAAACACCTTCCGCTTCTTTATCGGGTGAAACCTCACCTGAAGACTGGGACATTGAGACATTAAAACGCCACGGTCTGGACCCAAATGCACTGGAAAAGTTGGATCGGTTGGGCAAGATCCCTGCCGGAATGAATGTGGTCGATATCAGCCTTAACGGTGATTTTATCGGCTCCTTCCAATTACAGGTCACTCCCCAGGGAGCGATGTGTTTCACGCCAGAACTGCTTGAAGAACTGGGCCTGAGCGTTCCTGATGCCGCACGCTCTCAAAAATGTTATGACTGGGCAGCCAGTGATAGCCAGATTAGCCTCGTCTGGCAACAGGAAACACAGTCGCTCAGTATCGTAGTGCCCTCTTCATGGCTTGTCAGCCAGCGTCATGAGGGCGAATATGGCGGTAGCGCTATCCACGTTAACTACAAC
>NZ_JBBGYT010000040.1:0-922 GCF_037479575.1 Erwinia sp. MYb416 | reverse complement strand
GGTTTAAGAATCAGCCTCTGCACCTGTTGAACCGCAAAAAAATGCTGCCCGTCAGGCGCCAGATTCAGGTAGTGTTCCAGGATCCTAACTCCTCACTCAACCCGCGCCTGAACGTTTTGCAGATTATCGCCGAAGGTTTACAGGTGCACCATCCTGAGTTGAATAACGCCGAACGTGAAGCGCGGGTCATTACCGCGATGCAGGAAGTGGGGCTGGATCCTGAGACGCGTCAGCGTTACCCTTCTGAGTTTTCCGGCGGGCAGCGCCAGCGCGTGGCTATCGCCAGGGCATTGATCTTACAACCGCAGCTGATCATCCTCGATGAACCGACCTCATCGCTTGATCGTTCGGTGCAAAAACAGATCCTGACACTGCTGAAAAAGCTCCAGCAACAGCATCGTCTGGCCTATATCTTTATCAGCCATGATTTACGCGTTGTGCGATCACTGTGTCATCAGGTGGTGGTATTGCGTCAGGGAGAAGTGGTTGAACAGGGTGGATGTGAGCAGGTATTTAGCGCACCGCAACAGAGCTATACACAGCAGTTACTCACGCTGGCCTGATGCTGCATGGCGATCAGGCACTGCGGTCGCTAAGAAAAGGTTCGGCAATACCCACGCCGAAACTTTTCAGGCGGCAGGTTGCTGCGCATTCATCATCACGATGCACAAAGAGACAAGGTTCCCCTTCCCACTCCGCCACCGAACATACCAGCTGAATTTCCGCCAGTGCCGACTCAATCATGTGCATGGTTTCCCACGCCGACTCGCCGTTATGGCTCAGCAGGCGCAATCCGATAAGATCATCATCACTGTTCAGACCATTAAGGGTCTGTGCTGCAATGACCTGCCCGACCGGGCCGGTGCACCAGTGATAGCGTTGCGGCAGTCGATGTACCACTGAATGTTGTAACGTATTCACC
>NZ_JBBGYT010000039.1:628-1052 GCF_037479575.1 Erwinia sp. MYb416 | reverse complement strand
GCAAAGTTCAGGGGCGATCTCCAGTAACGGCAGCAGCATAAAGGCGCGGTTGTGCAGATCATAATGCGGCACTGTCAGGCGCGGCGTGTTCAGCGTCTGCTCACCAAACAGCATGATATCGAGATCGAGTGTACGCGGCCCCCAGCGGTGTGCCTTGCGTACGCGGCCCTGCTCCAGTTCAATACGCTGGGTATGGTTCAGCAGGGATTCAGCGTCAAGTCGGGTATCCAGCGCCACAGCGGCGTTAAGGAAATCAGGCTGATCCGGCGGACCGTAAGGTGGGGTGCGGTAGAGGGAAGAGGTGGCAACCAGCGTGGTATCGGGAATGGCCGCCAGCGCATTCAGGGCACACTGCACCTGATGCAACGGGTCGGCCAGATTACTCCCCAGCGCCAGATAAACGCGGATCATGCGTCGTTATTAT
>NZ_JBBGYT010000039.1:0-608 GCF_037479575.1 Erwinia sp. MYb416 | reverse complement strand
GCGGGTACGACGGCGTGGCACCGGATCGTCACCCAGGGTGTTGAGCATGGTTTTCTGCTGCGGTGGTGCAGAAACCTGGAACTCGCTCCACCATGTTGTCAGGCGTTGCAGCTCGTTGTTATGTTCCACTTCGGCACGCAGTGCCAGCAGGTCGTAGGCGGCACGGAACTTAGGATGCTCCATCAGCTTCCACGCGCGTTTGCCGTGGCGGCGCGACAGGCGGAGTTGCAGCGTCCAGATATCACGCACCAGCGTGGTGATACGTTTCGGGATCGCCAGTGAACGACAGGCTTCATCCAGCACATCATTCATCGACAGGGCGAAGGCATCGTAATAAGCAAGACCGCTTTCCTGAGCAATTTTCTGTGCCGCCTCCAGCTGTGGATACCAGAAGATGGCGGCAAACAGGAACGCCGGGTTAACACGCATCTGGTTGTGGATGCGGCTGTCGGTGTTTTTCAGCACCTGAAGGATCATCCGCTCCATATTACTGTCACCCTGTTCGGTGAAGTAACGGGTGATGATCGGGAACAGCGGCTGGAACAACTGATGTTCCCGCAGTTTCAGATAGGTACTGTGGCCGTAGCCCGCCTGCAACAGTTTAAGGG
>NZ_JBBGYT010000038.1:890-2777 GCF_037479575.1 Erwinia sp. MYb416 | reverse complement strand
CGGCGCAAGCGGCAAGATGAGGCCCCACGCGGGGACTCGAATTATTTTGGGTATATCTGTCTGCTTTGTATAGAATCACGCCCTTCACACGGCATCACCGCCTTGCCATTTGGCCGCGGGGGCAGGGAGAAATAAATGGACTGGTCTGTACTGATATTACTGCTGGGGTTAATGCTGTCGCCATTGATGCTGGGGATCACTGCGCTGATGTTGCTGATCCGTAGTCAACATATCCGACCGCGCTGGGTTCTGCTGGCGATGGTGCTGCCACAGATACTGATTGGCGCACTGTTGCTCTGGCCGGGTGGCATGTCTACGGTGGAGTTTTCCCGCGATATTCTGCAATGGCTGGTGACGCTGGTGGCCTGGCTAACGCTGTTTCTGGCGCGCTGGCAGCGCCGCGGCACACCGCCCATCCAGGCGCTGGTGACCGGCTGGCTGCTGTTTATTGTCCTGGCCGCCGCCTTCTATTTTAATCCCTCCAATCAACGCACGATGGCCTGGAAACGCCACGAACAGCAGATGCAGCATAATTTGGTACTCCTGGAGCAGGGGGCCCGCTCGCAGCTGGACAGACTTTCGGAGGAGAGTGCGCGCGAGCTGTTCTATCGGGCGGCGGCAAAAGCGTATCCGGAACAGACGCTGCGCTACTTTATCCGGCGTGGCCTCTCGCCGCTGGATAAAGGTGAAAATGGCTATAGCGTGTTAAGCAATGCCATCGAAAGCCATAATACGGTGGCGCTGAAACTGTTCCTGTCGGTGCTCACCCCGGCGCAAATCCAGTCATTATCCTTTGATTACGACCCGCTGCGCGATCTGCGCCTGGACCCGCCAGCGGGAGAGGCAGAGCAGCAGCAGTTTTATGACAGCATGGCCTTGTTACTGGCGGCACGCCCGGACTGGATCCATCCGCGTGACAAGCGCGCCGCTTCTTACCTGACCCGTGCGATTTTTGACGGCAACGGTCAGAGTGCGAACTTCTTACTGAGGTATCTGCCTGCGCCGGAAGGGCTCTGGCGGCTGGCACTGCTGGCGCTCAATGAGGACACACAGACGCTGATGGCCGCGCTGCGTGAGCAGCCGTCACAGCTGGAACAAACGTTGTCTGATGGTGAGGGACGCCACCTGAACCTGATGGCGTGGATGATCAAATATGCCCCGCCAGCCACCCGCACCGCGCTGCTGAACAGCAAATTAATCGTCTGGGATCACTACCAGGAACCTTCTCCACGCGACGGGAAGGGGGCAATGACCAATACATTGATTGATGAATCCCGTGGCAACTGGCGTTTCCGTGAAGAGTCACCCAGCGTGTTACAGCAGGTGCTGGCCAGTGCGATCGCTCAGGGAGTGACCTTATCGCCTCAACAGATGCTGGCGGTGTTTCGTTATGAAGATGGGCCCGAGACGCTGGCCGTTATGCGCAAGGCAGGATTGCCCTGTGGTCCGTTGATGTCGGCCAGCGCACAGCTGTTGACTGATTCGGTGCAGGACAGTCAAGTCCGGCGCTGGGTCAGTGAGTCCTGTCTGCGTCAGCCCAGCTGGCAATAACATCGGCGTGGCGGTGAGGGGGTTATTTTATCGCAAAGTAGCTGTTGAGCAGCAGTGTCGATAGCGGCTGGCGTGGCGCAATCACCTCGCCCCAGACGACATCAATCCCAATGCCAGACAGCGTATTCAGCGCGCCCGGCAGTTCGACGGGCCCGGCAAGGGTGCTGATCCCCAGGCGCTGGGCGTGGCCGTGAATGATCGACACCATCATTTCGTCCATCAGATTGCGGTGCACATTGGCGACCAGCTCACTGGCGAGGATCATATAGTCGATCTCCTCGGCCGGTAGCTGGTTAAACGCATCAAGATTACGGCCAAAATCACGCAGTACAATGC
>NZ_JBBGYT010000038.1:0-737 GCF_037479575.1 Erwinia sp. MYb416 | reverse complement strand
AACCAAAACCCGACACCGGTAGCGCCAGCGTTAACCCTTTGCTCAGTGCACCCTGCGCATAATGCTGGAAAAACTCTTTGATCAGTTTACGGTCAAGGGCCACAAACAGATCACCATCCTGTAACCCGGTGCGGAAGCTGGCCTCATCAATCTCGTGTCCCTCCGGGGTAAACAATTGCATCTCCGCCAGATAGAAGCTGGTGGCATGAATTTTCCCCGGCGGTGCGGCGGCCCAGACGTGCAGACGCATTGGCTGCTGAGCGATGATTTGTTCGTTTTCAATGCGGCTCATCACGGGTTTCAGGCGCTTCAGCAGATGGCTTTCATACATGGAAAGTTGGCCGCGTCCGTTATTTTTGGCGTGATAGCAGGCGAGATCGGCCTGTGCCATCAGTTCACTGGCGCTGGTGTTTTCCGGGCTGATACGCGTCAGGCCTGCGCTAGCACCGACATGATGCAGGCGGCCCTCCCACAGGAAGCCATATTCATTCACGGCGTGAACAATACGTTCGACCACCTCACTGGCCTGTTCCAGCGAGCAATCTGGCAATAATGCACCGAACTCATCACCGCCCAGACGGGCCAGGAAATCGCTTGCGCCCAGATGCTGCTGCATCACGCCAGAGATTTCACGTAACAATGCATCACCCGCAGCATGGCCCGCGGTATCGTTGACCGCTTTAAAACGGTCGAGGTCGATAAACACCAGCACATGCTGCTGTTGCTCGGTGGAAGAG
>NZ_JBBGYT010000037.1:0-960 GCF_037479575.1 Erwinia sp. MYb416 | reverse complement strand
GATAAAGGGGACATAAAAAATAACCCCACCAACAGCGTGCGGCAATAGCGCATACTCAGAAGCGGAACTCGCCGCCAACCATAATGCTGTTACGTTTCTCAAAGCCTACTTCAGTAATGACATTAAAATTACGGGTTAACTCGTACTGACCACCAACCAGTATATTCCAGGGAGACTGGAGGTGCTGTTTGACACGAAAGCGCCCCTCCTTGTCTTTATTAACGAAGTTAACCAGGCTAACCAAATTAGCAGGCATATGTAGGTTATTCAGATTACCGCCGAAATCCTGAGAAACATTCTGGTACATGCTGCCAACCCATAAGCTGGCGTGAGACACGGGAATAGAATATTTCGATGAACCAGGAACGGTAAAACGATAACCAACGCGCGGTGTAAACGTATAGGCGGTCGTATTACCGTCAAGGATATCGAAGTTCGTGCGGGTATAATTGAAATCCATGGTACCAAACCAGTTATGGTAGCCATAAGCCAGCGTTGTACCGGCACCATAAGTGGTTCCTTTGAATTTCAGGATAAAATCGATATCTGACATTTTTCCAATGACGGGAGCATCCACGGAAACAGTAGAGTTTGAACTCCCCCGGGTATGCCCGACAACCGCGTAAACATTTAAGAAAGGGAATAACCAGGTATCCAGTTTTGCTGTGTCAGTGAGGGATCTTTCCCGCGTGTGGCCGACATTGATTTTAAAAATATTCTGAGGGAGAGGGAAACCGAAAATTTTAAGTCCGGAAAAGTCGATACTATTAACTTTAATGTTCTGACGCATATTCATATGGTTATAGCCAATGCCATAAGGGTCAGGCAATTCATAGCCACGCTTGCGTATTTCCTCACCGAAAAAAGGCAACGGTCCTGTCGATGGGCCAAATAAGTCTGGGGATTTTGTCGCTTCTGCCTCTTTTTCTTTCTTCAAGTCGACATTATTATCTTTATAGT
>NZ_JBBGYT010000036.1:0-1482 GCF_037479575.1 Erwinia sp. MYb416 | reverse complement strand
CCTTGCGGGTGGTACTTAATGCCGATTTCGCTCTGCTTCGTTTCCACGGGCAGGAAGGTTTTACCATCATAGCCACTGCCCAGCAGCGGGTCGAATGAGGTCGCGTAGCTGATGTAAGGTGCCAGCCCGATATCGAACTGATAGCTCAACCCGGCGCGCCCACTCCACTGGGTATCTTCCTGGCGGCTTTTCACCGTTACCGGAGAGTAGCTGTTGGTTTCATGGTCAGTATTCGACCAGTCATGGCGGCCACTCAGCGTCAGGCGCCAGCGGTTCCAGGCCATCTGATCCTGCACATAGACGCCGGTACGGTTAAATGTCTGTTTCTCTTTCCAGGGGGCGGCCCGGCTGGCGGTGAAATCAGGATTGAGATCCGGTCGGTAATCAGAACTGTACGGATCAATCAGCACCGGACCGACACTGTACAGCTCGTTCTTCAGACTACCGGTGGAAAAATCGATGCCGGCCAGCAGCGTATGACGGGTGGGGCCAGCGTCCACATCGCCACTGATATGGTTATCCATCGAGAACGTGCTGACTCTGGCCGGGGTCAGCTCATCGTAAGCTTTGAGCCAGGGGCGATCGTTGACGAGCTGATACCCATAAACCACGCCGCGCTGAATATCTGAATGGACATTCATATAACGCGCATTGCTGTTGAAACGCCAGCCATTATCAAACTGATATTCAAATAGCGAGGTCAGTGAATCCTGACGGCGGGTGGAGTGGGAAAAATGGCCATCAGTGTAGTTTTTATGCCGGTCAATTTGCTGATAAGGGCTGTTATTCAGCCCCAGGACGGCCGCAGGCAAACTGTTGTAGTCGGGAATATCCGGTTCCCAGGAATACGTCGCCAGCACGGTCCAGCTGGCATTATCACTCGGGCGCCAGGTCAGGGAAGGGGCGAGATAGAGGCGGCGGTGGCGGCTATCTTCAATTTGCCCCTGGCTGTCCAGGCCACTGGCGGTAAAACGATACAACAGGCTGTTATCGTCATTGACGGCGCCGGTGGAATCAATGCCGAACTGCTTACGGTTGAAGCTGCCGTATTGCAGGCTGACCTCGTGTGAGGCGATATCCTGGGGCTTGCGGCTGACCTGATTGACAATACCGCCGCCCGTCCCCTGGCCGTAGAGGGTCGATGCGGGGCCGCGCAGCACTTCGATCCGCTCCAGGGACCAGGGATCAACCTGCGGCAGCCAGCTGCCCGGGTTGCTGATGATGCGTAAGCCATCCAGATAGTAATCGGCATCGACGCCGCGAATCCGGGTCATATCCAGATAATCACCAAAGCCACCATATCGTTCACTGGTGGCGCCAGCCGTGTAGCGCAATGCGGCACTGCTGGATGACGGGCGCGTCAGGTCCATCTGCGAACGGGTGATCACCGAGACGGACTGGGGCGTTTCCAGGATAGAGGTGCGGGTTTTGCTGGCGACGGCCGATTCTTCCGCCACATAGCCGTTTTCCTCTCCCTCAGTT
>NZ_JBBGYT010000035.1:0-662 GCF_037479575.1 Erwinia sp. MYb416 | reverse complement strand
GCCTCTGTTTTTGCATTCTGATGCTGTTACTGTGGCAATACCGCTTTCACGGCCTCGCCGATGTCAGCCAGGCTACGGACGGTTTTCACGCCAGCCGCTTCCAGTGCAGCAAACTTCTCGTCTGCTGTGCCTTTACCGCCGGCAATGATGGCGCCCGCATGGCCCATACGTTTGCCCTTCGGTGCGGTCACACCGGCGATGTAACCGACAACTGGCTTGGTCACGTACTCTTTGATAAACGCCGCGGCTTCTTCTTCAGCGCTACCGCCGATTTCACCAATCATGACGATGGCTTCGGTCTGCGGATCATCCTGGAACAGTTTCAGGATGTCGATGAAGTTAGAGCCTGGGATTGGGTCACCGCCGATACCGACGCAAGTAGACTGGCCGTAACCGATGTCTGTAGTCTGCTTCACGGCTTCATAGGTCAGCGTACCTGAACGGGACACGATGCCAATGCGGCCTGGCTGGTGAATATGGCCAGGCATGATGCCGATCTTGCAGGCGCCTGGGGTGATGACACCCGGGCAGTTTGGACCGATCATACGCACACCGGCTTCATCCAGCTTCACTTTAACGGTCAGCATATCCAGCGTTGGAATGCCTTCAGTAATGGTGATAATAAGCTTAATGCCCGCTTCAATCGCTTCCAGGATGCCGTC
>NZ_JBBGYT010000034.1:0-888 GCF_037479575.1 Erwinia sp. MYb416 | reverse complement strand
GGTCTTTGTGATGGACCCGCGCCATGCGCTGTATGAGCCGGACTCCTGCCCGAAAACCATCGCGCCATTGATCGCACAAGCGAAAGGGCCGTTGGGCACCAACGCGCAGTATCTGTTTTCGCTGGAAACAGAGCTGAAGCAGCGGGGGATGCATGACGATTGTCTGACGGACCTGGTGCAGCGTGTGCGTGAATTACAGCAGTGCCACAATGGATTGGTGGGATAACCGCATCGCGATGGCCCACACGGAATAACGTCAAATGTGTATCCCGTGTGGGCATCGAACCCGCAGAACTAGCGCCCTGGGTTAATTAACCAGGTGCCTGCATGATCAATCTTCAACTGCTGACTGTGAACACCGGTTGAGGTACGCACTTCCAGATGATAATCCCCTGCCGCCAGGTTCAACGAGGCGTAACCGTTGTTGTTAGGTTTAACCTCCATCACATTGCCGTTCAGCAGCAGAGATTCGTTACTGCTCAGTTTCAGGTAGACGGTTGCCATCGCCGGCGCGCTGGCGGCAGGCGTCTGCACGGCGGCGGTAACGCTGCCGGGGGCATTGCTGGCGGCGGCAGAATGCTCGGGTGCTACATTATCGCTACGATTCAGTCCCCACACCAGGGCCGCTACTGCGATGACGGCCAGGCCACTGAGTAACATCAGCGGCCGCGACAGGCGTCTGGCCACGCGCGGTGCCATAACCGGCTCCGTGGTGCCCGCAGCAGGATTAACCGCCAGCGCAACGGGTTCGGGATCGGGTAACTGAGGCGGCTCTTCCTGCGGCACCACCACGTTACTCACCAGTTCACCCATTTCACTCACCGGAGAATCGAGCAGGGCGGCCAGATCATCAATGGACTGCGGACGCTGTTGCGGGTCCATCTGTAA
>NZ_JBBGYT010000033.1:0-776 GCF_037479575.1 Erwinia sp. MYb416 | reverse complement strand
CTGTTACCCCTGAGCACACAGCCGGAAGTGGCCGATGTGCGGGTGCTGGGAGCGATTGGCGTGGTGGAGACGCACAGAACCGTCAATATGGCGGCGATGCAGCAATTCTTTGTTGAACAGGGCGTGTGGATCCGGCCTTTTGGTCGGTTGATTTACCTGATGCCGCCTTACGTCATCACACCACAGGCGCTGACACAGCTCATCGACGCCGTCAGTGCCGCCATCGCACATCCTGCCCTGTTTAATTGTTAACAATGGAGGCAGTCTCCAGGCAGCCGTCAGCGTGATGCGCTACGCTTTTACCAGGTTTTGCGCGGCCTGCTGCCGCAAACAGGAGATAACATGCCACAAGATAAACAGACCAACCGTCAGCTGCTGCTGGCTTCCCGCCCGCACGGCGCACCGACCACAGCGAACTTCCGCCTCGAAGCGCAGCACGTTCCCGAACCCGCTGCCGGGCAGGTGCTGTTGCGCACTGTCTGGCTCTCGCTCGATCCCTATATGCGTGGACGCATGAGCGATGCCCCTTCCTATGTGCCACCCGTTGCCCTTAATGAGGTGATGTGTGGCGGAACCGTATCGATTGTTGAGCGCTCTGAGCACGCGGATTTTGCCGCCGGGGACTGGGTGCTCAGCTACAGCGGCTGGCAGGACTTCGCGCTCTCCACTGGAGAAGGGCTGGTGAAACTCAGCGGCCCGGTGCTGAAGCATCCGTCCTGGGCGCTGGGGATGCTCGGAATGCCGGGCTTTACCGCCTATATGGGACTGCTGGATAT
>NZ_JBBGYT010000032.1:0-928 GCF_037479575.1 Erwinia sp. MYb416 | reverse complement strand
GTTCAACAGGCTGGATGTAATCGTTCATTTTCAGACGGTCTCCTCAGTATTCACTGTTGCTGTAGATAATCGGCCAGGCTGTTATGCCCTGACATGATGAGATGCATAACGACGTCTTCCATCTTTTGCGTTTCACCGCGCGAGCGGGCTTCAAAACTGGCCTGCCACACAATGACAGTTTCCTCTTTTCCCGTCAGCAGAATCAGGCTCACCGTACGCAAGGCTGAGCTGGCCAGCTCCAGCTCCAGCACATGGCTACCGACGAGTCCGGTAGTGCTTGCAGGCTGCATCAGTGAGCTGACCAAATGGATATCAGGATGCGACGTGGGTATGGTAAATCTTGCTGACCACGGTCCAGCTGCCGTTCACCTTCAGAAGATTGAAAAAGTCGGTGAAGCGAAAGCCTGAAATGTCATCGGTATCAATGCGTGCGCTAGCTGCGGTTCCGACGATATCCACGCGAACGATAGCGGCCTTCGCCTCAGGAGAGGGACGGAAATCGCAGTCAATAACGTCGAACAACCCCTGAATGGGGCCACCGGTGAGATTACCGTCGCCGTCAGCGCCAAAAATGGTGGCCTGCTCACTGAAAGCGGGCTTCATGATCTCGCTCTTAGCCTGTTTACCGCCTTCGTTGTACTGATTAAGTACAGCCACAATGGCGTTGTAATCCTGTACGTAAGTTATTTCGCTCATCTTCTTTCTCCGTAGTGATAAACCGGGTATCCGTTCAGATCCCCTCTTTCACTTGCTGGTACCATTTTGTAGTGACCACTAAGTAATGTTATTATTGTATAGTGATCACTATGTAAAGTTTAAAGCTATATATTGATAACCCATAAATTAAAACGCCAGGTGTAAACACAGCCAGCGGAAAGCCCAAGGGCAGACCGAGAAGTTTTGATCGTGATAAAGCCCTGCTCCGCGC
>NZ_JBBGYT010000031.1:0-1530 GCF_037479575.1 Erwinia sp. MYb416 | reverse complement strand
CCGACAACCAGCAGGCCGATGGTCAGATAAAGGCTTAGCAGGGGAGAGCGCAGGCGTAGCGCGTGACGGGGCAGCAGGCAGGTGTCGCTAACAAACTCCTGGCGGATTAACAGCGCCACCATCAGCACCGCCAGTGCCACGCCCATCAGGTTGTAACTCAGCTGTGATTCAGTGCTGCCAATACTGATTGCCAGTACAGCAGCGGTGAGCAGCAGCAGTTGGAGCAAAGGCAGGCGTGCGGCAGGTTTGCGCTTACGGTTATCTGCGGGTAAAGCTCGCCACACCACCCATGCGTAGAGCATTGTCACCGGCAGCAGAAAAGCAAAAGCCAGCCTCCAGGCATCGATATCTGCAAAGATCCCGCCAATCGCCGGGCCGACCAGCGTCGCAACGCCCCACATGCCGGAGATCAGCGCAAAGGCGCGCGGCCACAGCGCCCGTTCAAACACTTCGTAAATCATGCTGTAGCCGAGCGCAAACAGGAAACCACCGCCCAGGCCCTGAATGGTGCGGCCCAGTAACATCGCCAGCATATTCGGGGCCAGGGCACACAGCAGGGAACCCGCAAGGAACAGCAGGATAGCGATAGCGTAGGTCCCGCGCGACCCGGCGCGACTCAACGTTCGGCTGGTGAGTGCCGAACCGAGGATGGAAGCGACCACAAACAGTGTGGTGTTCCAGGCGTAGAGATTCAGTCCACCAATTTCTTTAACGACCGAAGGCAGCACGGTAGTGGCGATATAAATATTGATAGCGTGCAGTGCAACCCCACCAGAAAGTGCGATGGAGCGGGCGGCATTCTTACCGGAGAGAAGATCTCCCCAGTTTCCTTCATGTGATGACATAATGGCTCCTTGAAACCACGATTGTGAGTCACCCTGGGGTTGTCGGCCGCGCATCCCTGAGGTAAATTAATAAAACAAGAAAACACTTGGAATATTAGCGGGGTCAGAAAAATTTTGTCAATAAATCACTTGCCTTCGGGGCCTGAAGAGCACTTATCGACATCACAGCGGCTGCTTCATCTGCTGAAAACCCGCGGACCGCAGCAGGCTTCAGAGGCGGGAAAGGTGCTGGGAATGACGGCCGAAGCAGCACGTCAGCAGTTCACAAAGCTGGCGGCGGATGGGCTGGTGAGCGCTTTTTCCCGATCGCGCGGCGTTGGGCGCCCTTCACAGTTCTGGCAACTCACGCCTGAAGGCGAGAAACGATTTCCTGATACGCACCCTGAACTGACCGTGCAGTTGCTGGACGTGGTGCGTGAATCCTTTGGCGAACAGGCGATTGAGATGCTGATTGCTAAACGCGAACAGAAAACCCGGGAGTTATACCAGCGAGAGCTATCGGCCCTCGCCGGGTTGACGGCACGCGTGGCGCGGCTGGCAGAAATACGTTCTGCTGAGGGTTATATGGCGGAATACGAGACGCTGGAAGATGGCAGCCTGCTGCTGATTGAAAACCACTGCCCGATATGTGCGGCCGCGGCGACCTGCCAGGGATTTTGCCGTGCCGAGCAGGCGATCTTTAGTG
>NZ_JBBGYT010000030.1:1546-2532 GCF_037479575.1 Erwinia sp. MYb416 | reverse complement strand
GTCAGGGAGGGGGCGATAACGTTTCCCTGACCTGTGAAGAGACCGGTGAAAGCTCACTGCGCTTTCGTTACCAGGCATGAGGAGTAGGATGATGGCAATGTTCAGGGCAGGAATAATTTTGCTTGCGCTGGTGCTGGGGATGTCCCAGGCCAGTGCCGCAGACGGTTGGAGCACGTTTAAAACGCGTTTTATGACATCCGAAGGACGTATCCAGGATACGGGCAATAATAATGTCAGCCACACGGAAGGCCAGGGCTATGCGATGCTGATGGCGGTGTATTACAACGACCGCAGTAGTTTCGACAGCCTGTGGCGCTGGACGCAGAAGAACCTCAGCAATCCGAACAACGGTCTGTTCTACTGGAAGTACACCCCCGGTGCCAGCGACCCGGTCAGTGACCGCAACAACGCCTCTGATGGTGATGTGTTGATCGCCTGGGCACTGCTGAAAGCGGGCAATAAGTGGAATGTACCGGCGTATTTACAAGTGTCCGATCGTCTGCAAAAAGCGATTATTGACCGCAATGTGATCACCTTTGCCGGGCGGACGATTATGTTGCCTGGCGCCCAGGGTTTTAACAAAACCAGCTATGTGATCCTCAACCCATCCTACTTTATTTTCCCGGCGTGGCGTGACTTTGCTGCCCGCAGCCATTTGAAGGTGTGGAACGCCCTGATTGACGATGGTACGCAGCTGCTGTCTGAGATGCGTTTTGGTGACAGTGGCCTGCCAATGGACTGGGTGGCGATGAACGCCGACGGTTCAATGGCTCCGGCTACCGCCTGGCCGCCGCGTTTCAGTTATGATGCGATCCGTGTTCCGCTTTATCTGCACTGGTATGATCCTGCCTCGCTGCAACTGGTGCCGTTCCAGCGTTTCTGGATGAACTTCCAGCGGCTGCAAACGCCGGCCTGGATTGATGTGCTCAGTAGCGATAAAGCGCCGTACAATATGGCGGGCGGCCTGCTGGCGGTGCGCGATTTGA
>NZ_JBBGYT010000030.1:0-1379 GCF_037479575.1 Erwinia sp. MYb416 | reverse complement strand
CCCCGACCCCTACAACGGACAGGTCACCCACCCTCATTTTGCGTAGGGGCGAGGCACGGGTACAGACCGACCACATGGGTAACACTTTAGACTGACCACATGGGTAACAGTTATAAACGGCATAGCGGAAGAGACTCACTATGCCCTGGACTGAGACTGTTACCATGCAACGCCTCGATTTTATCCGTGCCTGCCTCGCAGGCACACACTCTGTCGCTTCACTTTGCCGCCAGTTCGGCATCAGCCGCAAAACCGGCTACAAATGGCTTGAACGCTTTGACCCCGGCGACCTTCGCTCCCTTGAAAACCTCTCCCGCGCGCGCCTCACCTCATCCTGCGTTATCCCTCCCGACCTGGCACAGCACCTGATATCCCTGCGCCGCGCACACCCGGACTGGGGGCCCAAAAAACTGCGACACTGGCTGATTAACACGGGCCATCCCGGCCACGTTCCTGCCGCCAGCACCATCGGCAACCTGCTCGCTCGCGAAGGGCTGGTCACGCCCCGTAAAGTCCGCCGCCGCACGCCCGGTAACGCCGCAGGTCTGACGGATATCTGCCGCGTTAATCAGGTCTGGAGCGCAGACTTCAAGGGCTGGTTCCGCCTGCGTGACCGCAGCCTCTGCCGGCCATTCACCCTGACGGATAACCTCAGCCGCTACCTGCTGGCGTGTGAAGCAGGCACCCGTGAAACCGGGGCGTTCGTCCGCCAGAATCTTGAGCGGGCCTTCCGGGAATACGGGCTGCCGGACGTGATACGCACGGACAACGGGCATCCCTTCGCCGGTACGGGCATCGCCGGCCTGAGCCGGCTCAGCGTCTGGCTGATAAAGCCGGGCATCCTGCCGGAACGGATCAGGAAAGGGCATCCTGAAGAGAACGGGCGGCATGAGCGGATGCACCGTTCACTGAAGAGAGCGCTGGCCTGCGGCAACATCTTCACGACGCAGGCAGAGCAGCAGATGTGGTTCGACGCCTACCGGCGAGAGTTCAACGCAGAGCGGCCGCACGAGGCGCACGGAGGAAAAACGCCGTCGTCGGTATGGACCCCGTCAGCACGGGGGTGGGACGGGGAGGTGCCGGAGGTGAAATACCCGGAGGGCTCAAGGCTGCTGCGGGTTCAGGCAAAGGGAGGAATAAAGCTGGATAAGTGGATGTTCCTGAGCGAAGCGCTGAGGGGAGAATACGTGAGGCTGGTCGAAGTGGATGACGGCGTGGATGTCATCCTCTTCGACCGGCTGATACTGGCTTACTATGAACGGGCAGAAAAGCGTATTATCAGGGTCGACCCGGCATAAAAGTGTTACCTGTGTGCCCGGTCTGATCTGTTACCTATGTACCCGGTCCTACACATGCCCGACCCCTACAACGGACAGGTC
>NZ_JBBGYT010000029.1:0-693 GCF_037479575.1 Erwinia sp. MYb416 | reverse complement strand
TTGGGCCGATGCGTGGTGGCGCGTGTTTTGCTGCGGGAAACGAAATTTTATGCCGTTGAGGTTATCAGGCCTGGTTTGTACGCCAGCGTCGCGGTCGATCATTTTTTCCGATCGTTTAAAACCACCCTGGCATTGAGATTAGGCGTAAGGGTCGAACACTGAGGGATCCCCTGCAATATTAATGGCTGGCAGTCTGGCTTCAGGTCCGGGGCCAGTTTGAGCACGCCGGATCGGCAACGACCGCATCCCTGCGTGCCTCGGCACGCGCAGCGGGAAAGCGAAACGCCCTTGACGTTGACCTGGTCGTTAAGCCCCTTACAGGACGACCGAAAAAGAGAGTCCGCCACTACGGATTAATCTCAGCATTATCAATTAATCAACAACACGCTTAATTTCAGCGTTATCGCCACGCTGAATATATTCACTATCATCCGTCGTGTAACTGGTATCGGTTTGGTTGTAGTGCGATATCCATAACAGCCATTTTTTTTCGATACAATTAGCACCAGGTTTTAGACTGTCAAAACAGCGCAAATCATTGTCGCTGGCCCTGTGCTGCAGAAACTGAAACCCATCACCTACTTCGCTAACTAACACGGTCCACGAGTATTTACTACCAATAAAGGGCAAGTTATATTTTTCTTTCAATAACTCTTTATTTTCCAGACACCATGCAACCCTCCCTCTATCAGT
>NZ_JBBGYT010000028.1:0-2056 GCF_037479575.1 Erwinia sp. MYb416 | reverse complement strand
CGGTGGCCACTGAACCTGCCAGAACCCATTTCATTGCTGCTTTCATTGTTAGCCCTATTCGATGTGATGTGACGCACGCCGCCCTCCTGGCCACGCGCTGATATCTGATTGTTCCGACTGCCGGAGAGCGGGTGAGTTCCACTGCACAGCGCCGTACAGCCATTATGGTCCAGGGTTTAAGAATTATCTGCACTGAAACATCACAGGGGCGGGGCAAGCCACGCCCGAACGGGATATCAATACGCTGGCCCGGCGCACGTTTTTTCAGCACTCAGACGCAGACCCTGCGGAATAGGGTTGCGTATGCAGGCGGTAACGGTATAATCCACAACGTTTTCCGCATACCCTTCAGTGCCGAAGTGGCGAAATCGGTAGACGCAGTTGATTCAAAATCAACCATCGAGAGATGTGCCGGTTCGATTCCGGCCTTCGGCACCATAAAGCGTATGAACATTGAAGCCACCGAAAGGTGGTTTTTTTGTGTCTGCAATTTACCTAACCACTTCTTGATCCCCCGTCGTGTATGTGCCAGCCTCTAAGCTCTGTTATTAGGGCTATAGTTTTTGAATTTGGGTTGATATCACTTTTTGATATCATTAAGGGTCTTGTGGCGGGCAAAAAAAGAGGCTAAAGCGCACCAGGTTCGTGATGCGAAGGTATTTTTAATAGCGGTAGGAGTAACACCATGATGAATACCATGACATATAAAGGTTATTCGGCAAGGATTGAATATTGTGAAGAAGATCATTGCCTTGTGGCCCACGTAGCGGGTATCAGGGATATCATTGGGTTCCACGCTGACAATGTAGTCGAACTGCGAAAAGCATTTGAAGAGAGCGTGGATGACTATATTTCCTATTGCGCCGCACAGGGGCGTGAACCGCTCCGTCCGGCGAGTGGTAAAATTAGTCTGCGCATTGCTCCTGAGATCCATTCCGCTATTAATGTTGCAGCGGAAGTCGCTGGCAAAAGCGTTAATCAATGGATCAACGACGCGCTTATCAAAGCTGCGCATGGTTGATCGCTGGATGTGATCCTTAAGATTAATGCAGCGGATCGACTGCAAAGAACGGATGGAGATCCGCAATGACCGCAAAGCGTAAATTTAAAACCCCTGCCTTTGAAGCTATTCACTGCGCAGCTTCTGGAGTATTCAGCATTGGTGCCATCCCGCATAACGATGCGTGATTTTAATCAGGCCTGCATTGATTGCGAGGACGAGTTACAGCTTGCTCAGATCACAGCATACAGCAGAAGGCCTTTGTCGAAATAGTATGCGAAAGTGCTAATATTATTGCCATATTTTGGTTTAAGAGAAAGAATATTAGCACGTTGGTGACGGTGGTTTAGTTGAACAATGGAGCAGCTCAGCCAGGGTTTCGTATGACATTGGTCAACGAAAATAAAAATCATATGTAGCTATCAGCAGTAAGACCTGGTTAAGGATGACTGTGATGGCAAACCAGATTTTAAACGGCTGTTTTTGCGTTTTATGGCGAAAGAGTTGCTGACTGACTATCGCCCCAGGCCATCCCCCCAGGAAGCCAGACACTAGCAAAGTAGACTCAGGCACTCTGCGCCAGCCTTTGCGGGCAGCCAGTTTATCCCATCCATAGATAAGACATGTCAGTGTGCTTGCAAGCAGGAACCATATTACAAATGGGGGAGGCAGAAATGTGCTGCCCAGTGCTGTTAAGGCCAGAAGCAGTTAATAGAATAGATTCAGTTTTATTTAATTGGCACCGCGCTCCTCACTCATAAAGAAGGGAAACTTTATTTAGTTTCACTGGCTGCATTAAATCTGGCTTTTCTCAAGCACAAAGCGTGCATTCAATTTTCGTAAAAACTGGAAGGTTGTTAAGCAGGGAACCTGCAGTTTTTGGCAGATATTGGGAACTTTAACTTTTCGTGTATTTGCCGGAAACAGTGTCTCATGGGTGATCACTGTCGCTCCCATGGACTTACCTTTTGCAATAATCCATGGGTCTGCTTTAGCCAAAAAGTTATCACGGTCCCGTGGGTTGTAGTCACCAGCCATCACATCGATCAGTATCTG
>NZ_JBBGYT010000027.1:0-774 GCF_037479575.1 Erwinia sp. MYb416 | reverse complement strand
ATCGCGGTACGGTGCAGTATCTGGAGGATTGCGCACGGCAGGCGGGTCTGGAGACGCGTTTTCTCTATCTGGAAGAGATCGGCATGGGCGTAGGCGGGGTGTTAACTGACCTGCAGGAACGGGTGATCCAGCAGGCATTTAAACTCTATCCGCTGGAGTGGATGCTGCGTGATGAGTTCGGCCCGCTGCTGCGTAAGGGGCGCGAGCAGTGGATCGAGCCACTGTGGAAAACCATCCTCAGTAATAAAGGCATCTTGCCGCTGCTGTGGCGCTGGCATCGCGGGCACCCCAATCTCCTCCCTGCGTGGTTTGCCGGTGAGGTGGAAAAACCCGGCTGGCGTCTGGCGGAAGAGATGGGCAGCCAGTGGCGTGGCTTTGTCAGTAAGCCGCTATTTTCACGCGAAGGGGCCAATATCACCCTTTATGCTGACCGCGATGGTCAGCAGACGCTGGCCAGTGAAGCGGGCGAATATGGCGATGAACCGCGTATCTGGCAGGCCTGTGCACCGTTGCCGCGTTTCGGTGATGACCATACGCTGATCGGCAGCTGGATTGTTGGCGACAGTGCCGCAGGCATCGGTCTTCGCGAAGATAACGGCCCGATCACCAAAGACACATCACGCTTTATTCCCCATTTTATTGCTGACTAGCGTAGCTGATGAATCACCTGGTTGCTGCTGCCGCGCCACAGTAGCGCCGGGTCTTTGAGTGCCTGAATAAACTTCCCGTCGATCAGCACATTCACGCTGGCGACCACCTGCTGCTGCTTTGCGC
>NZ_JBBGYT010000026.1:0-1321 GCF_037479575.1 Erwinia sp. MYb416 | reverse complement strand
AAACAGCAGAAAGCGAGTGGGGAAGGGATAAAAACAAAAAAGGGGCCGAAGCCCCTTTTTGATGCACTTTTAATCGCGACCGAAGTCGAGATTAAATGGCAATTAGAACTGGTACACCAGGCCAACACCAACGGTGTTGTCGGTAGAGGTACCGGTTGCACGGGTGTAATCGTTCTCATCCAGCAGGTTGATTTTGTAATCAACATAGGTGGACATGTTTTTGTTAAAGTAGTAGTAGCTACCAACAGAGATGTACTTGTACAGATCCTGGTCACCGATAGTTTCGATGTCCTTGCCTTTAGACTGTACGTAGGCCAGGGATGGACGCAGGCCGAAGTCGAACTGGTACTGAGCAACAGCTTCGAATTTCTGCTCTTTGTTAACTGCACCCAGGTAGTTATCGTCAGAAGAAATGATAGCGGTTGAATTACGGGTTTCACCGTACATTGCGGCCAGGTAAACGTTGTTCGCGTCATACTTAACAGCAGTAGACCAGGCTTCTGCAGATTTTCCGTCGCCAATACCAGTCTGCTGAGTCTCAGTGCGATCAGATTTGGAGTAAGCGGCTGTTACTGCTACGCCAACTGGAGATGTGTAGGTTACAGAAGAACCCCAACCATCGCCGTTTGAATCACGTGGGTCGCGGCTGCCTGACTCATTCTTACCCTGGTATTGCAGAGCGAAGTCAAGGCCATCAACCAGACCGAAGAAGTTGCTGTTACGGTAGGTAGCCAGACCGTTAGAACGACCAACCATGAAGTTATCGTTGTAACCAGAATCACCACCAAATACAGGCAGCACGTCGGTCCATGCCAGTGGGTCGTAACCAACACCGTAGTTACGGCCGTAGTCGAATGAGCCGAACTCAGCAAATTTCAGACCAGCGAAGCCAACACGGGTTTTAGAACCTGAAGTCCCCTGGTTTTCAGCAACGTTGGCCTGGATGTTGTATTCCCACTGGCCGTAACCGGTCAGCTGGTCGTTAATCTGGGTTTCACCTTTGAAACCAAAACGAACGTAAGATTTATCACCGTCTTCGCTAGTGTTATCAGAGAAAGAGTGACGCGCATCAACTTTACCGTACAGGTCCAGTTTGTTGCCATCTTTGTTATAGATTTCTGCTGCGTTAGCGGCACCAGCAGCCAACAGTGCTGGGATCACTACTGCAAGAATGTTGCGCTTCATCATTTTGTTATTACCCTCATTGGAGTTATTTGGACACCTGCCACTGCCGTCAATAATTCTTTACAGAACCAAGATGAGAGTTTGGTGTCTTCCTGTGTCTGCACGCATCTTTCCATTCGCAGCCTGGTTAATCTAG
>NZ_JBBGYT010000025.1:0-1723 GCF_037479575.1 Erwinia sp. MYb416 | reverse complement strand
GCGTTACGGCGCGTCAGATCCGCGCACCATTGATGATTTAACCGCGGGGTATTGATGTGATGCGGGCCGACTGGAAAAATCATCGGCCCGCCGGAGACCACGACTGGCCTCAAAAAAACGCAAAACCAAGGTGTCATAGGTGAGTGAGATATCTGGATGAGGTATTTAAGCTGAATGCTGTGTTTTTTTGCTTTTTCGCTACAATTAGCACGCTTAAATCTCGTTTTATCCTCTTTTTAACGTAGATTGAGAGACGTAAACGTTATGCGGTCCCACACTGGAACAGGGGGCATCCACCACAAGGAAGGTTATGAAGTATTCTGCACTGAGCATCATTTTTTCCGCCATGCTGCTGTCGGGATCAGTATCGGCCCTGGCTGACCGTACTCCTGCTGCCGCCCCACCGCCCCTGTTAACGAGCCCCGTGCGGCCCGATGTTCTGATTGTGCCGGTGGCCATCAGCGGCAGGCAGTATCATTTCCTGCTGGATACCGGCATCAGTACGCTGGTGATTGATAATGCGCTGGCGAGTGAGCTGACGCATCGGCTGCCCGGTGACCAGGTTCCGGCGTTGCAACGGGCGATTCTGGCTGCGGGTATTCAGACGCCGGGTGGGCCATTGCCTCAAGATGCGCTCCTGCTTTGGCAGCCGATGGCGATAGCGATTGGCGCTCGCGTGTTGCCCGCCAGTGCGCCGTGGCTGGGGATGGATCTCAGTGTGTTCACTCAGGTGACTGGTGTGAAAATTGACGGGATTTTAGGTCAGGATATTTTTCGCCAGTTTGCATGGCAGGTTGATAATCAACAGGGGCAGCTCAGCATCTGGCAGCAAGCGCCCGGTACGCTGGATTACCCGTTGTGTGTTCCCTACCGCGATGCTTATGATTCCGGGCCTGAACTGTTGCTGGACTATCATCATCGCCCGGTTCCAATGAGGGTTGATACCGGCGTCTATTACAGTTACATCGGTGATGAGCTGATTAACGCAAGCCGCGAACGTCCTGAAAGCGCGGTACTGACGGGCATCAATCAGCCTGTTCTGGGGCTAACTGTCCAGGAGGTGAGTGATGGATACTCACTGACGGGCTTAAGTTTTAATCAGATGCCGCTGGGTAAGCTGTTGGTACGTGAGAACAAACAGGGGGCATATGGTCTGGGGATGAACTTTCTGGCACGCTTTGATAGCTATCTTTTTATACCCAAAAAAATGCTGTTTTGTTATCGGGAACAGCACTTTACACGCGACGAGCCTGAACCGCAGCGCATCCTTTCCGTTCGTTATTACGCGCATCGGGTTGAGTTCTTTTCTAATTCTCTGACTGCACTGGCCCGCTTTGGTTTGCAAAACGGAGATGTGCTGGTGGAAGTGAACGGCAGTAAAGTGCTGCCTGAAGGTATTCATCAACTCCGTATTGCCCTGGCGGACACGCCGGCAGGGCAATTGGTGCTCAAGATTGAGCGTCGCGGTAAAATGAAAACGATCAGGATCTGATGACGCAGCGGCATCCCTGAGACGATTACCGCCGGAAACGCGCCATATAGAGGGCATCAACCTGCTGGCCATTCCGTAAGGCATAACGCCGGGCGCAGCCTTCAGTTTCAAAGCCAAACTGTTCATACAGCGCAATGGCGGCATGGTTGTCGGCGAAGACCGTGAGTTCGATGCGCTCAACGTTCAGCCAGTTGTCACAGAGATCGATGATTGTGCGCATCATCGCTTTCG
>NZ_JBBGYT010000024.1:0-1551 GCF_037479575.1 Erwinia sp. MYb416 | reverse complement strand
TATATATCGTGCTTACATGGGGACGGCCAGACTACAAATTGCGGCAGCATTTATTATGCTTTTTGCTCTGAATGAAAAAATCCCCACAAAGAAAATCGCTATTTTCACAGGGATTTTCGCAGGTGTTATCGTTAATGCTTTTGGTCTTTATCAAGGACTATGGCTTGGAATAACACGTATAAGTCTTAATTTTGATCGTGCAACAATTGTCGCCTACATTCTTACCGCTATCAGCCTTGTCATGATGCAGTCTATCCTGATGATGCGCATCCGATATCGCCTTGTTATTTATACAATTTCATTTGCTTTCACCTATTCCACACTGCTTCTTACTGGGACTCGAGCTGCAATTATTGCCTATCCTATTATTATCTTTCTATCTATCATGGCAACAAAGAATTTAATCAACGGCAACCAGAAAAAGTTATTACTGTTAGCATTACCTCTGCTCATTGTGATTAGTGGTTTAGTATTCAAAAAACAGATTGAAATGCGCATTAACGACTTTCAAAATAACATCGCCATGGTTGATAATACTAAAGTAGAGAATTCCGTTTATGCTCGAGTCTGGATGCAGATTGTCGGTATCCGTACGGGAAATACAGCACCATTAGGGCAATCGGCAGAAAAACGCGCCGACGAAGCCAGGACAATCATCAGCAATGAACCACGGTTATATAACGCAAAACGTTATCTGACGGTTCATCTTCACAATGAAGTTTTAGAGACTTATTCGCTTCGTGGTATCTGGGGTGTTTTGTTATTAGTCGCGACATATGCAAGTCTGTTGATCTTGTCATTTAGGCCAAAAAGAAACGTAATGTTGCTGGGTGTATCACTCGCATTAATTCTATATGGATTAAGTGATGTTCTTTTCTTCAGTATTGAATGCACGGCTGTCTTCTTAATTAGTATAATAATTAGCATTCTCGCTAACCGTTCTCAGGATGAGGAGCATAATCAAAATGTCTGACTCCTCCCCTCTTTTGAGTATTATAATCCCGTTTTTCAATAATGAGGACTTCATTGTTCCTTGTCTGGAATCCTTATTCCATCAGATCGACGATGATATCGAAGTTGTGATAATCGATGATGGCTCAACAGATAACTCTGCAAATTTGGTGCAACACTTTCTCGCAAAGATCTCTCACACCAATGTGAAGTTAATTTCGCAAAATAATCGAGGCATTGGATTCACAAGGAATGTGGGACTGGATAATTCTCGTGGTGAATATATTACTTTCCTTGACGGTGACGATCTTTTGAGCCGCAACTACATGAAAGTTCTGAGGCCTCATCTGGCGTCAGGCGAGTTCGACCTCATCGACTTCAACTACGAAAGATTCACTTTGCAACCAAGTGAAAGCAGTGTTTGTGAGAACGTACCTTGTGTTCAGTATAATTTTGAGCAGCAAGGTCTGAACTGCATGGAAACGCTGTTTACTAAATCAATGTGGCACTTGTGGAATCGCATCTACAGGCGAAGCCTGTTTGATAATGAGCGATTTGAAATCGGACGTCGCTATGAGGATGTGATATTAACGCCTTTCC
>NZ_JBBGYT010000023.1:0-1826 GCF_037479575.1 Erwinia sp. MYb416 | reverse complement strand
GTGCTGAGGGCGTTGCTGCCAATACGCTTCCTTGCTGCAGCGAGCAGGAGCTGGCGGACCCACTTTGTCCGGTGAAGCCAATAGATGACAGCTTGCCTTTGCGGTGGGTTGAAGGCTACTCGTTAACGGCAGACCGCCCGCGCAAAGTGCCGCTAATCATGTCTCATCTCTACGTCAGGCCCTGGGAAAGCGAACTGTTTTGGTTACCCATTTCCACCGGCGTCGCAGCTCATACCGATCTGACCATGGCGACCGTTACCGCGATCAACGAAATCATTGAGCGCGACGCGATTGCCCTGACCTGGCTGCTGCAAATGCCGCTGCCGCGTATTCGCTTCGATCAGCCCGTCCCGGATCGCCTGGAGGAGAAGTTTACCCGTCTGGCTACCAGCGGACTTGAACAGTACTTTTTCGACGCGACGACCGATGTCGGCGTGCCGACTGTCTATGGGCTACAGCTGCGGCCCGGACACCCGACCTCCGCCCAGTTTGTCAACTGTTCAACCAGTTTCGATCCCTGGGATAGCTGCGGCAAGATGATCCGCGAAAGCGCGATGGGCCGTTCGGTGCTGGAACACGAACTGTCTTTGCCGAAGGATATGCGCGATTTTATCGCGCTGGAACACGGCGCTGTTTTTATGGGGCGTGCGGAACAACGTCCCGCCTTTGATTTCCTGACCAACAGCAGTGGGGAAGTGGCGATTAGCCAGCTTCAGGCGGGCTTACCTCAGCAGCCGGCCGCACAGTTGAAGCAGCTGGTTGCCCGTTTTCGCCAGCTTGGCATGGATGTGGTGATCGTAGATATGACCACGGATGACCTGCGTGAGGCGGGGCTGCATGTCGTGCGTGCGGTAATCCCGGAGTTATTACCAATGACATCAAGCTATCGCGCCCGTTATCTCGGCCATCCTCGTTTGCTGCAACAGCAGCAACGGCTAAGCGAGCAAACAGGCGACAAGGTCACGATCAATCCGTGGCCGCAGCCTTTTGCATGAAGGAGAGTTGCCATGATTATTGTCAGTGAGACGGCGTTTGGTCATGAAGTTGCCGATTATCTGTGCCGGCAGGAAGGCTTTACGTCGCTGACGCTGGCCGCCGCGCTGGATCGTTCCTGGTACAGTAGCGAAACGCCGTTTGTCGGCATTGTGCTTACTGGCGGCGCGCCGGTTAAGCTTGAAGAGCTTACCGCCCGGTTACTGCAGGCGGGGATCCCTCATGCCTGCGTGGTGCTGAGCGATCATCAGTTACGCTGTGGTCCGCTGGTGGTGCCAGGAAAAACAGCCTGCTACGCGTGCACAACGAAGCGTCTTCTTAGCCTGGTGGAAACGCCGCGAACGGCGATGATGGACCTTAATTTACAGCGCTTTCACGAACAACAGCCGCATAACGCGTTACAGGGCTTTACGCCTGCGCTGGTGATGATGGCCAGTTTACGTTTGAAGCAGTATGCCAGCTTGCCGGAAGAGCAGTTTGGCAATCTGACGGCGGTCAGCTTCAGCAGCAACCGTACCGCCAGCAGTCATGTCGTCGCGCTGCACGGCTGCGATTGTCGCGGCAGCCGTCGTGTTTCGCAGGCGCAGGGAACAGCATTGCTGGCCAGCCATCTGAAGGGAGTCTTGCAGTAAATGAAAACCACGCATATGTCCACGCTACTATCAGGTGCGCAATTCAGGCAGCATCGCGATCTCTACGCTTTATTGCCACGGCGGCCAAAGCTGATCCCTGAGCTGATTTTTATCCCGGAAAATGCCACCCGCGTAGCGGTTTATGGCGCGCATCAGTCGCGGATTTTGACTTGCGCGCAGGGCATGAGCGCACTGGCGGCA
>NZ_JBBGYT010000022.1:2192-2958 GCF_037479575.1 Erwinia sp. MYb416 | reverse complement strand
GTTTTGCTAAGGTATTCACCATTAATGCCATCCCGTTGAGCCACCTCATCCGACAGAGCTCTCCCTGAGAAAATTTCAGTCGCCGTTTTGGCGCTAACCCCTTAGGATTGCGGCAGGTTTTAAGGAGATGGCAATGTTACTCACGGTCCTTTACATCATCGGTATTACAGCGGAAGCAATGACAGGCGCACTGGCGGCTGGTCGTCGCAAGATGGATATGTTCGGTGTAATCATCATCGCGTCTGTCACTGCGATTGGCGGGGGCTCAGTTCGCGATATGCTGCTTGGACATTACCCACTCGGTTGGGTGAAACATCCTGAATATATAATGATTGTTGCTGCTGCCGCCGTCATTACTACGCTGGCAGCCCCCCTGATGCCCCACCTTCGTAAGGTTTTTCTTGTCCTGGATGCATTAGGCCTGGTGGTATTTTCCATCATTGGCGCGCAGGTCGCGCTGGATATGGGGCATGCTGGAATTATTGCGGCCATCAGTGCCGTCGTGACGGGTGTGTTTGGCGGTGTTCTCCGCGATATGTTCTGCAACCAGATACCCCTGGTTTTTCAGAAAGAGCTTTATGCTGGTATCGCCTTCGCCTCCGGTTGGGTCTACATTTTGTTGCTTAAAACTGCGCTACCAATGGAAACTGTCATTATCATTACGCTGCTAGCCGGATTCATCGCTCGTTTGTTGGCCCTTCGTTTCAAACTGGGCTTGCCTGTATTCAATTACCCGCACGATGACCATTAATCTGACGATGTAGCC
>NZ_JBBGYT010000022.1:1459-2084 GCF_037479575.1 Erwinia sp. MYb416 | reverse complement strand
CCCATGAATAAGTTGCCGCACTTCTGGATGTTGTAGGAAATTGATAATTTTTTGCGCCAGCGCGCCACCAATACCAGGTAACGTCTGCCATTCCTCTACCGAGCGTGACAATAGCTGCGACCAGCTATCATCTGCGAGTGTATTCATGGCCTTCTCAGGGATCGGAACACCTAATGCCCGGACCCAACGCTTGAATGGCCGCTGTCGACTCAAGCGGAATTGCTGCCAGAAAAGATGAGCTCTCGCCTCCCCGATTCCAGGAACTACCTTCAGCTGTTCCAGCGACAATCCCAGCCATGAAAACAGGTGTGTTAGATAGCCCGACTGAAGCAACTGCTGCCAGCTCTGACGCCCCAACCCCGTCAGATTAAGCACAGACTTACTGCTCAACCATTCCAGCCGTGCAAGGAACTGCTGCCGACACTCAGGTGTCAGATGGAGGCAACTAAGTTGACTGAAATATGTCGCATCAGGAAACTGAGGATACTCTCGCTGCGCCACCCGCCACAGCACCTCATTCAGACGCGGGATCCCCTGGCCCGCCAGATCAATGCTCACATGGTCTCCGGCGATCACATTCCATTGCCGCCAGCGTGACACTGAGCCGACGTTCACCCGACTAATG
>NZ_JBBGYT010000022.1:0-1379 GCF_037479575.1 Erwinia sp. MYb416 | reverse complement strand
CACCACATTCGTTTTTCCGGTACGGCCAACAGAAAATGCCACGGAACGGACTTCACTGGTCGCTTGCGGTGGGGGATATTTCCAGGCCACCGCCCAGCTTCCCAAGCCTGGTATCCAGTTCCATCCCTGTTCCGATGGGAGGCTATGTACCACAACACCATCGGTAACAAAGGACAACGGCTGATGGAACCAGTGTTCACGCCAGCTTTCGACCTCGTCTACGCCAGTCACTCTGTGCGTCCATTCACTGACATCGGGAAAACCCGCCTGACGCAGAGCCAACAGGCGCTGTGTTAAATTTTCCGGTCCGTCTGGCCATGCCCAGACAAACAGACCGATATGCGGCAGCACGTCGGCTGGTGTTTTTGCCATTAATGCTCCCGCCACAATTGAGCGGGCATTTCTCCCCCCATCAGTAGCCTGATGGTGATCGGTCATCTTGAGATACAACTCGCCCTGAAAAACCTGCTGCCTGGACAACAACGGAATCGTAAGGGGAATATCGTTAATCAACGCAGCTTTTGCCGTCCAGTCTTCGCCTTTCAGGCCGTTACCGCGACTGATCATCTTTACCAGTTTTCCCTGACGGTACATCAACGTAACCGCCACACCATCAATCTTCGGTTGTACCCAGAGTTCTCGCTTATTCATCATCCAGTGCGCTACATCATCCTTAGTGGACAGTTTTCGAACCCCAACATGGGCGACAGGATGTGGCACCTTACCATCGGTCGTCAGCAGTGGCGGGTGAGGTGCTAAGGTGGGATGAAAACAACGTTGCCACTGCTGTAACTTGCTGTGCAGAGCATCATAGTGCTCATCGGTTACCACGCTTTTCCCCTGACGATGGTAGAGGTCATCCCACTGCATGAGTTGGGCTTCAAGAGCCGCGATTTCCTCCTCAGCGCGTGTGGGTGCCCAGACCGGACACGTTGCCGAAACCCCGAGGCTCAAAAACCAGACCAGTAAAATCAGATAGTGCATCCCTACTTCTCCTGCACATTCAATGAATATCCGGCAGTAAAACGCAGCGAAGGCAAACTGGCGAGGGGGAAAGCGGGATGATGAGAACTGGCTTCAGGGGTTTCTGCGGCAGCACGCATCACCCAACAAAAACTTGCGAAACATTGTCCATTTCTACAGAAAAAGGCGTATTACCGGGCCTAAACGCTGCATCACGCGCTGCACCTGTGTATACTGTGCAGGAAGTAGACTCCGCTTTATTGGCATATCAAGAATAATCATGGCTCAAGGTACACTTTTTATTGTTTCCGCCCCCAGCGGCGCGGGTAAATCCAGTCTGATTCAGGCGCTGTTAAAAACGCAACCGCTGTACGATACTCAGGTATCTATTTCCCACACCACACGTGGGGTACGGC
>NZ_JBBGYT010000021.1:0-2265 GCF_037479575.1 Erwinia sp. MYb416 | reverse complement strand
CTATATTTTTATTACCTTTGTCGGATGGCGCAATCCATTTTTTGTTAGGAAGAATACGGCACTTACTTCGTCCTTCATCCCATTTTGCATTCAGTATGCTTATCGTTGGGTCCCAGCCGCGAATAAATGCCATCCCATTTTGTCCGATAATACCCTGGCTTATGCCATTCTCATTGAACAATTCTGTGCCTATCGGCAGATAACTATTATCAGAGCGTTTAACAATAAGTATGTAAGGCGTTCCAACAATTGTCTTCATGTTAACCAAAATGGCTGATCCCGCTCTTGGCACAACTGTGCTTTCACTTTCTAGCACATCAACTGTTGCGGGTAGTCCTCTCGTATCGATAGAAACTCTGTTTTCCCGATACGCTGTTAATGAAGGCATAATGGCATACCCATTTGAGTCGACTTTCGAACCATAACCATTTAATAGTTTGGCACCCCTTCCTCCTGGAGCATTGATGATAGCAAAGGGAGAATCACCTATAGGTGGACCCGCCGTGATACCGCCCTGATGACCGACAATACTTCCGTTAGCGGACAAAGAGACCTGATTAGTTGATTTATTATCAGCCGATGCTGTCAGGCCGAGGTTTCCTATAGGGGAACGATAGAAAGCATTGCCAGAGACAGTTTCCTTAGTGCCCTCATTATGACTGTTCGTTGTTGTTGTCCCAATCCCATAGTTCAGTTCATTCATTTCACCCTGGCTACCATTGGCATTGACCTGCAGGGAAGATCCACCTCCCTCATCGTGCGTCAGAGTGGTATAGATTGAGCTAAAGACTGGCTGACTGCTGATACTCCGGCCAAGTGGTATGTTGAAAGACAACATATAAGTGTTCTCATTTCTACGATTACTATTCATCGTTCGCATACCCGTAAGTGAGTAAGAAAAATATTTTTCAGACTTATTATAGGTTAGGGAGTATTGTCTGGTCCCGGATCTATTGTCCCAGTATTTATACATGCTACCAGTGAAGTTCAGATAAGCATCATTCCATAATCGCTGGCCAATAGTCAGGGTCAGACGTTGTTTTGCTCGATAATCTGATTCTTGGTTATTTCTAGAAGCGTATCGCTCAAGGCTTGCTTCTCTAAATGTATAATATCCTGCCGTTGAGTACTTATAAGCAGCAAGAGTAAAATCTGTATTTGTTGTTTCCAGGTAGCGACTAAAACCTACTCTAAAACTATTGCCAGCTTTGTTTTTATTTTCAGAAATTTGGCTTTTTGCGTGTGTGACATCCACCGAGAAACCACCAATTGGTGTGTTAAATGCATTACCCAAGGCCGTTGAATAGAAATGTTCCGAAAGTTGCCCGCCGCCATACAGTGTGTACATATTGCCCACACCGTACTGGTACACGCCCTGCATTACCTTCGGTTTCGTTCTTAATTTATCTTCTCTGAGCTCCCCTGCATTGACACTAAACAAAGATACACCCTGATGTAGTAACATCGGTGGTGCAGAGAATGGAATGCTTTGACTTTTGACTCGACCATCGGCTTCTGTTACCGTCATTTCGAGGTCTCCACCATATCCCATTGCCCCAACATCAGTAAGCTCAAACGGGCCAGGCGGAACCACAGTTTCATATACTGTCTGCCCACGCTGAGTAATGGTGACTTTGGCATTGGTTTCTGCCACGCCTCTAATTACAGGAACGTAGTTTCTTAATCCTTCGGGCAGCATACGTTCATCTGATTGTAAAATAATGCCTCGAATATTATAACTGTCGAATACATCTCCTCTGGTATTACTATCACCTATTGTGAGGCTGCTTTGTAACCGAATGATGTCTGTTTGAGCAAAACCAAATAAATTTTGCGTATTCGAAGTCCCACGGCTGGACATGCCTACGTTCAGACGCTTTCTGAAACGCCATCCTTTAGCATTGAATCCTGTCTGCATACCGATATTGCCAGTATAAATAATGTTATTACTTCTGGATCCGTACTTTGAACCAGTATAACTTCGATACATATTAGCATTGTAATCAAGGAAAATCGCGGGAACGCCTGCATCCCAAAGGCTGGGGTCAATATAACCTCGCGGATGATAAATAATATTAACCTGTGGTACAGTAATGTTTAACTCATAATCACCTGCGTTATAGTTCACCGAACTATCTTCGATGACACTTTGCAATGTAAAACTGATCTCTTTCTGTTTTTTATCAGTTTGTAGAGGTGTATTATTCTCTGAATTTAATTTTATCCCAATATTTTTTAGATCCTGCAGTGTAAAGTGCGGCTGAG
>NZ_JBBGYT010000020.1:0-621 GCF_037479575.1 Erwinia sp. MYb416 | reverse complement strand
TTCCCCCCGGCCACCGTTGTGTGGCCTTTTTTATTATTCGCCCCGCCATTCTCCATCTTTTCTGCACAGTGTTTGCTTATGTTGAGGTTCTGCCATTCCGGTCTGCATAAAGGAAAATACGATGAAAATCCGGTTGCTCACACTGTTACCCGCCCTCCTGCTGGCCGGTGTCTGTGCCACGGCCCAGGCAGACAGCTGCCGCAAGAATATCTTTGAGGGTTATGACTGCACCTATGATAACGGCACCACCTCCACCAGCCGTGCCAATATCTTCAAAGGGCAGGATGTCACGTACAGCGACGGGCGCACCTCATCCAGCAGGGCCAATATCTTCGGCGGGCAGGATGCGACGTACAGCGATGGCACCACCTCCACCAGTCGTGAAAATATCTTCAAAGGGCAGGATACAGCCTACAGCGACGGTCGCTCATCGACCAGCCGGGAGAATATCTTTAAGGGGCAGGACACGCATTATAACGACGGATCATCGTCATCCAGCCGTGCCAATATCTTTGGTGGTCAGGATACCCGTCATTAAGCTCAGGCCGTCCCGGGTCGGCGAGAAGGCCTGGCCCGGCTACTATTTTACCATCAGCCGAATGCCCAGCAGCGCCATCACGC
>NZ_JBBGYT010000019.1:1439-3011 GCF_037479575.1 Erwinia sp. MYb416 | reverse complement strand
TTCTACTTCCAATGGCAGGGTATAGCCGGTACGGGACTTATGAATAATATGGTGCAATTCAGTATCCTGAATCGGACCTGTCGAACGCGGGTCGGCGGTGACAAACAAGCTAATCGTTTTGACTTGCAATGCCACTGCCAGATGGAGTGGTCCAGTATCACCCGTGACGAGCAGGTCAAAACCATCGATGAGTGTGATCAACTGCTGTAGCCCTGTTTTACCGATGCGGTCGTCAATTAAATCTCTGTTTTTCTCACCGAGTTGCTGCATAAACTGTTGCGCTTTGCCTGCATCAGTCGGCCCGCCAATCAGCACAATATGCACATCAGGTAGCTGGGAGATAAGCATATTTGCCAGCGTAACGTAGTGCGATACAGGCCAACAGCGGGACTCTGTGGATGCGCCAAGCTGGAAGCCTATCGTCAAACGTGATGGGTCGCGGTTTCCCGCCTGGAATGGTGCAGGGATGACCATCGTGGGATCATCACTACGGCAACCCAGTATTGAAATCAACTCTAATTTACGGCGTACAAAGTGCCCGTAATAATGAAAAACATAATTGGTCAGCCATTTTTCTAGTCCACTAATACCTGAACTGTAATTATCCCGGATGATATATTTCGCTCCGGACATGACAGCGCTGATAACATCATAAGGAAGATGAGAGTGAAGAATGATGGCAATATCAGGTTGATGTTGACGTAAGGTTTTCACCAGCGTAGGTAACGTCTTTATTTTGTTATTCCAGTAAACCACGCGGTCATAATCACGGCCGTTATCAATCAGCTCACGATTCTTTTGGTGAGCAACAAGCGTGATGTGTGCTGCTGGGTATCGTTCACGAATCGCACGAATGGCGGGTGTATTAAACATAAAATCACCCAGCGCTGTTGTTGAATAGATAACTATATTATCAAACTGGATGCTGCTATCGAAACTGTCTTTCTTCTGCAAGCGACCATGTTTAGTGACATAACGGTCCAGAAACCAATTTGTGAGGCTAATCTTCCATTTCTTTGACATTGCATCAACTCACTTTCTTCTGATAATACTCAGACAGTGTCATTCCAATGGCACGTGGCTGCAGCCAGCTAAATAACTCGTCAAGTTCAAGATACAGTCGCTCAATACTCTCGTCCGTTTTAAACGTCGGGCTGCCTCCAGGCATAAACTCGGATGAGTGCAGCATAAATTCAACATAATCACTGCCGTCGGCCAGTGTTTTTTCAGCAACATGAATCATCTGCGCCACGTTACCGCCCATCGGGCGCAGCCAGTGGACGGAAGGGCTGCGCTGTTTTCCACGCAGGCGATCATAACCCTGTTTGAAGGCGTTCATCAATGAAGAATGTTTGTATTGAATACTCATTGGCACTTCAAGCAGCGAAGAGTCGCCTGGCTTCGAAATATCCTGCTGATCAATAAAGTAGGCCCGATCCTGAAAATGCTGATAGTTGGTGCCGCCATTGCCCTGCGGGGCACCGGGTGAAAACTGCCAGTTAACCCGTGGCGTCACTGAGCAGTCCACCTGATAGCCAAATTCAATGAGTAACTGTGCATAGTATTCATTAA
>NZ_JBBGYT010000019.1:0-1271 GCF_037479575.1 Erwinia sp. MYb416 | reverse complement strand
ACTGCGCATTTTTACCTGGAGGGTTTCTTCCAGTAGACGGGTCATATAACTGACTTTTTCCCGCATATTCTCTTGCGGGTATTCAATCAGATAGGGTTTATGGCGCCAGTCGTCACCGGTTAAATCATAAAGTGGCGGGCTGTTCCAGGCATGTAAATGCATGCCAATCTCGCCGCTGTCGCGCGCGATAACATCCCGGGCAAACTCAATATACTCAGGATCCACCGCCATCTCATAGTTGGTCAGCCAGGTGGGTTTGAAGGTGTATTTTTCACACAACTGCTGAAATCGTGGCAAAAAACGGGTGTTTTCGGTAGCGATCCGATCGTGATTTTGCCAAAGGTTATCGCCTTCGGTATCGATAGTGATGATAAACGCGGGCTTACCCATTGTTGTTCCTGCCATAAAATTACCTGCCCACTATGTTACGTAGCGGATGCTGATTGCGCAAAGTTATTCCACCACTTGCATGGCCCGCGTGCGCCGGGCTAGCCACTTTCCCGTGTCTGCTTTAGAATCAGCGACTGGTTTACTGAACAGCGATATAGCATGAAACGTCCAGACCTGCCGTTTTCTCCCCACCAGGCTACGCGTATTCTGGTAATTAAGTTTCGCCATCATGGCGATATGCTTCTCACCACACCGGTCATACGTTCACTGAAAGCGGCCTTTCCGGATGCAAAAATTGACGTCCTGCTGTATGAAGAAACCCGTGCCATGCTGGCCTGCCATCCTGATATCAACCAGATTTATGCTATCGATCGAAACTGGAAAAAACAGGGCGTGCGTTATCAGCTTTCTCAAGAGTGGCAGTTGCTGAGGATGCTGAGATCACAGCAGTACGATATCGTGCTTAATCTGGCGGATCAGTGGCGCAGCGCCCTCATTACCCGTTTTACTGGCGCCCCGGTGCGGCTGGGCTTCGATATTCCCAAACGCCGTGGTGCACTGTGGCAGCGCTGTCATACCCAGTTAGTCCCTACTGCTACCCATCAGAATCTGCATACCGTGGAGCAGAACCTGTCGTTACTTGCTCCCCTTCAGCTACACACCCTCGATGCTACGGTTGGCATGCACTACGCAGCAAGCGATCGTCAACGGGTGACAACACTGCTGAATGGGGTAAAGAAATATATCGTGGTGCAGCCGACGTCTCGCTGGTTTTTTAAATGCTGGAGCGACGAGAAATTCGCCGCGGTTGTGCAGGCGTTACACGATGACGGGCATACCCTTGTGCTGACCTCTGGCCCGGACAGTAAAGAGCAGGCAAT
>NZ_JBBGYT010000018.1:0-1695 GCF_037479575.1 Erwinia sp. MYb416 | reverse complement strand
CGTTCTGTTGAGTGGTGGAGTCCATCTCTGTCACGGCAATGCTGATCTGTTCAATGCCCTGACGTTGCTCGTTCGATGCGGTAGAAATTTCGTCGATAATCTGGCTGACCGTCGTGACGGAATTCACGATGTCTGCCATGCTGGCACCCGCTTTACTCACTAAATCAGTCCCCACGCTGATACGCATTACGGACGCGTTGATCAGTGATTCTATCTGTTTTGCGGCATCCGCACTGCGCTGCGCCAGCGTTCGGACTTCGCCGGCCACCACGGCAAAACCGCGCCCTTGCTCACCGGCTCTGGCGGCTTCTACGGCGGCATTCAACGCCAGAATATTCGTCTGAAAAGCAATGCCGTTAATCACACTGATGATTTCAGTAATCTGCTTTGAACTGGCAGCAATATCGCTCATGGTACCGACGACCTCATCGACTATCTGCCCGCCTTTGCGGGCATCATCACTGGCACTGGCGGCAAGTTTACTGGCCTGCAGGGTGTTCTCTGCGTTCAGTTGCACCGTTGAGGTCAGCTCCTCCATGCTGGCTGCGGTTTCCACCACGGCAGCGGACTGTTGCTCTGTTCTGGAGGCTAATTCCGCGTTCCCTGCAGCAATCTGGGTAGATGCACTGGCTAACTGACTAACGCTTCCACGTATGCCTGAGATGATGTCGCATAACTGTGAGTTCATCACCTCCATGGTTTCCGTCAGTTCACCCAGCTCATCTTTCGAGGTGGCGGCGATATGAGCCGTGAGATCACCACTGGAGATACGCTGAGCCAGGGCGAGGTTTTGACTGACAGGGCGTGTGATCTTACGTGTGATCGCCGATGCTGTGACCAGCCCGATGACAACGGCGAGTAATGAAAGCAGGGAAATGACGTTGATCGCATCGGAAATCAGCTGACTGTTATAGCCAACCTGCATATCTATCAGTGTGCTGGTGGTATTTTGCAGTGCATCAGCCGCCTTAGTCATGAGGTCGGTGGAGGATTGTGTTTCCCTGATGGCCAAAAAATACTGTTCTGCCGCACCATTAAACGCCTGATAGCGGTTCCATGCCGGGACTAACACGTTTTTTATCGTCTCCGGGAATTCCGTCAGGCTGTCATTGTAGAGCGACGCCGTGCGACGATGTAATGTCTCAAAATCCGATGCGTTTTGAGGAGTGTACTGTGCAATGAGTATGCTGCCAGCGTGGCTAAGCAGAGAAAGTGAAGAGAGCAGGTCACGCATTCTTTGGCGAGTGTTAGTGTCCACGGGAATATCCTGCAGGTTATTTTGCAGGTTGGTCAGAAAATTCCTGTCATTTTTCTTTTGCAGTTCATTAGCCAATTTTAGGCTGTGACGGTGTTTATTATAATAATCTGTTCGTAGCCTATCGTAGTGTTCAATATCGATGCTGAGCTGTTCAAGCTGCTTCCTGGTATCATCGTGCCAGGTGAACTGACTGGCCTCTTTCACCAGCCTGCGCATTGACTGGATGTCATCACTGTTTTGCTTCATTTTTTGCTCATCACCGGTGTGCATATAAACCAACCGTTTTTGTCTTGCTGCATCCAGTAGATTAACAATATTATTGGTCAGCGATGCCTTTACTGCGTTTTTTTCCAAGGTTTTTAACTCGTAGATACCGAAACCTGATATAGAAATCATGATGATAATTAACAGAGTAAATCCAGAAAAAAGCTTCTTAC
>NZ_JBBGYT010000017.1:0-1312 GCF_037479575.1 Erwinia sp. MYb416 | reverse complement strand
TGCGCAGTAGTGAGTTTATCTTAACTCACACTCAGGATGGCGGGATGCCGGTGGCCAGTGGCCAGGATAAAGCGTCCTGGAGCGATTTTTATGAAACCCCGGTGATAGCGGGCAGAAAAACCCGTATTGGCCTGGTGTATCACGGCAGTAATAACCAGTGCAGCAGTTCGATGACGTTTGTACCGCAGAAAGGTCACTACTACCAGTTCGGCCTGCAGGTTGACCTGCGTCTGCGCCAGTGCCGTGGTTTGCCGTATGAGCTGACAAAAAATACCCGGGGAGAGTGGCAGCTTCAGCGTATCAGCGATGTCGTCTGGGGGGGGAAATATGGTCATGAAGATGCAAACTGGCAAAAAATGCCGGATACGCAGGTGCCTCCCAAAGTCTTAGCACCTTGAGTGCGGTGAATATAGTGCTTTTTGTGCTCTCATCCTTCCCCGTCCGCACTGACGATCACTTGTTGCCCGCCGGACACGCCATGATAAACCTATCTGATGATACGAGAGGAGCGGGCGATGAGTGCTCACGATGTGGGATTCACCCATGTAGCGTTTGAAGTGCAGGACTTACAAAAGAGTATCGATTTCTATCAGCGTTACGCCGGTATGCAGGTGGTGCATCAGCGTCAGCCGGGTGTACCAGAAGCACAAGAGGTGGCCTGGCTTTCTGACCTCTCCCGCCCGTTTGCGTTGGTACTGGTGCAGACGGCGGTCAGAAGAGACACACCACTTGGTCCCTTCGGCCATCTTGGTGTGGCCTGCGCCACGCGTGAAGAGATTGACGCTAAAGTCGTGATGGCGCAGGAAGAAGGGGTACTGCGTAAAGCCCCGGTAGCCTCTCCCGCTCCTGTGGGATACTGGGCGTTTTTTGCCGATCCTGATGGCAACACGCTGGAACTGTCATACGGCCAGCAGGTTGGGCTTCAGGCTATGGTAGCCCGCGATATTTAGTGGAGAAATTCTCGTTAACAGGCTAATTATTAGTCTGTTAACATAATGACATCGCCTTTTACAGTCTGAAGAGAACCCTGACAAAAGCGCCGCAATCTACGTCCTTCTTACATGCTATAAACAAATCATTAACATTGTTTGTGTGCTTTTAAGACAGGACTCTCTCCTATGTTTAACTGGACTTCGACTCAGCGCAACGTGGCGTTCGCCAGCTTTGGCTCTTGGACGCTGGATGCGTTTGACTTCTTTATTCTGGTGTTTGTGCTCAGCGATATTGCGGCGAATTTTCATGTCAGCATTACCGATGTGTCACTGGCGATTATGCTGACGCTGGCCGTGCGGCCTGTGGGGGCGCTACTGTT
>NZ_JBBGYT010000016.1:0-1175 GCF_037479575.1 Erwinia sp. MYb416 | reverse complement strand
GTTCATCACCTGGCAGTTCACGCTCAGGGTAAATATCCCGTCCACGATACCACTCTTCCGCTTCGCTGCTGCTCAATTCAACGGCATGGGCTGCAGCCGGATCAGCCAACGCGATAGCGGCTTCATGCTGCCAGCGATAACCTTTCGGGAATGTTTCAGCCAGCTTCAGGCCAATTCGAGAAAAACGTACGCGGCCCAGCAGTGCTTCCATCGCGCGTGGGAACAACCACAGCTCTTTATCACGCTGCCAAAGCGCCATGTCATCTTCCCAGTGCAGTCCCGATTTTGCCGCTGCAGCGATCACCTCGTCCTGCTGTTTACGATTGAGCGGGCTGAAGGGCGGTTTCCCCACTTTATAGCCGGGCACCGGCAGAGGAGGTACGCTGGCCGTTTTGCGTAGACGGGCAACAAAGAAGCCTTCGCTGTCGAAAATGTGCGGGAACACATGGAGGAAACCCTCCGGCGTGGTCGCCTTTTCCGCACCCTCGAACAGCGAGTTCAGGGGCTCAATCTCTACGGCATCCGGGTACTGTTCCTGCAACCAGGTAATGACCTGCTGATTTTCACTGCGGTTCAGGGTGCAGGTGGAATAAATCAGTGTGCCGCCCGGGCGCAGGGCATGAAACGCACTGTTGATCAAATCCTGCTGTGTGGCGGCAATCTCTGCGTTGCTGGCCTCAGACCAGTTACGCAGCGCGTCCGCATCTTTGCGGATAACGCCTTCGCCCGAGCACGGGGCATCCAGCAGAATAGCGTCAAAGCATTCGGGTAGCGCCGGGCCGAAGACGCGTCCATCGAAATGGGTCATCGCGGTATTACTCACGCCGCAGCGGCTGAGGTTTGCGTGCAGCACTTTCACACGGCTGGCGGAGAACTCGTTGGCGAGGATGGCGCCACGATTGTTCATCCGGGCAGCAATCTGCGTGGTTTTTGAACCTGGCGCAGCCGCCATATCCATAATCCGCTCAGGGGAGGTATCACCGGAAAACAGTGCACTTACCGGCAGCATTGAACTGGCTTCCTGGATGTAGAACAGCCCGGCGAGGTGTTCAGCGGTGCTACCCAGCGGCAGGGTGTCTGCATCGTCACGGCTGATCCAGAATCCTTCTGCACACCAGGGGACCGGCGTTAATGCCCACTGATACGGCGCCACCAGGGCGAGGAAGTCCGCCACG
>NZ_JBBGYT010000015.1:0-1639 GCF_037479575.1 Erwinia sp. MYb416 | reverse complement strand
GTACACATTTGCCCCCGTTCCCAGACGGTTCGGGAAGTTACGTGTGGAGGTCGATACCACCGTTGCGCCATCTGCCACACGCGCCTGGTTACCCATGCACAGTGAACAGCCTGGGATCTCAATGCGCGCGCCGCTCTTACCGAATACGCTGTAGTAGCCTTCCTCAGTCAGCTGTGCCGCATCCATCTTGGTTGGCGGAGCCACCCAAAGACGCGTCGGCAGCTGGCCTTTATGCGCATCCAGCAGTTTCCCAGCCGCACGGAAGTGACCGATGTTGGTCATGCAGGAACCGATAAAGACTTCATCGATTTTTGTGCCCTGCACATCAGACAGTAGACGAGCATCATCCGGGTCGTTCGGCGCACACAGAATTGGCTCTTTAATATCTGCCAGATCGATATCGATCACCGCAGCGTACTCTGCATCCGCATCGCCTTCCAGCAGCTGCGGATCGGCCAGCCATTTTTCCATGCCCTGAATACGGCGTTCAAGCGTACGACGATCGCCATAGCCCTCAGAGATCATCCACTTCAGCAGGACAATGTTCGAGTTCAGATACTCAATGATCGGATCTTTGCTCAGTTTGATAGAACAACCGGCGGCAGAACGTTCAGCGGATGCATCTGACAATTCAAATGCCTGCTCAACCTTAAGATCCGGCAAACCTTCAATTTCCAGAATGCGGCCAGAGAAGATGTTTTTCTTCCCTTTTTTCTCAACGGTCAGCAGGCCAGCTTTGATGGCATACAGTGGGATCGCATGCACCAGATCACGCAGAGTGATCCCCGGCTGCATCTTACCTTTGAAGCGCACCAGAACTGACTCAGGCATGTCCAGTGGCATCACGCCAGTCGCAGCGGCAAAGGCCACCAGACCTGACCCCGCAGGGAAGGAGATACCAATAGGGAAACGGGTGTGAGAGTCACCACCGGTACCCACGGTGTCCGGCAGCAGCATACGGTTCAGCCAGCTGTGAATAATGCCATCACCTGGGCGCAGCGACACGCCGCCACGGTTCATAATGAAGTCAGGCAGCGTATGATGCGTGGTCACATCGACCGGCTTTGGATAAGCCGCAGTATGGCAGAAGGACTGCATCACCAGATCCGCAGAGAAGCCGAGGCAGGCGAGATCTTTCAGTTCATCACGGGTCATTGGACCGGTGGTGTCCTGCGAGCCAACCGAGGTCATTTTGGGTTCGCAGTAGGCGCCAGGGCGCACACCGTCAACGCCACATGCACGGCCGACCATTTTCTGCGCCAGTGAGAAACCACGGGTGCTGGCCGCCACATCTCTCGCCTGCTCGAACACATCACTGTGCGGCAGATTCAGCGATTCACGGGCTTTCGTGGTCAAACCACGGCCGATGATCAGTGGAATACGGCCACCCGCACGAACTTCATCCAACAGTACGTTAGTTTTCAGTTCAAAGTTAGCCAGCACTTCGTCGGTGTCGTGATTGCGGACTTCACCTTTATACGGATAGATGTCGATGACGTCGCCCATATTCAGACGGTCAACATCGACTTCAATCGGCAGTGCGCCCGCATCTTCCATCGTGTTAAAGAAGATAGGTGCGATTTTACCGCCGAGGCAGACGCCACCGCCCTTCTTGTTCGGCACGTAAGGAATATCATCG
>NZ_JBBGYT010000014.1:0-2008 GCF_037479575.1 Erwinia sp. MYb416 | reverse complement strand
TGCTGTTGATGCCGACATCGCTAACCTGCTGCTGGCTCCGTATTTCAAAAATATCGCTGATGAATATCAGCAGGCATTGCGTGATGTTGTGGCCTGGGCGGTACAAAACGGTATCCCAACGCCAACCTTCTCTGCGGCCATCGCCTACTACGACAGCTACCGTTCAGCGGTACTGCCTGCGAACCTGATCCAGGCGCAGCGTGACTACTTTGGTGCGCATACTTACAAGCGTACTGATAAAGAAGGTGTGTTCCACACCGAGTGGCTGGACTAAGTCAATGCTTAACCCCCCGTTTTACGGGGGGTATTTCATTTTTTCTCCTCGATTTTAAGACTATCCTTCTGGTGTTCTGCTAATTGCTCGACTATCTTTTATTCGCATAACCATAAAAACGATATCAGTTTTTTTTAAGTTGAGTCACGATGAGCCAAAAAAATACAACTGCCTTTGAACAATTAGAATCTGTAAAGCATGATGAACTGAACCTGCTGGATATTTTTTTCCAGTTATGGAAGGGTAAGTGGATCATTATTGCAATAATAGCGGCCAGCCTGGCGTGTGCAGGAATCTATCTTGCCTCGGTTAAATCTAAATGGATATCAACGGCCATAGTGACGCAACCCGATTTCGGCCAGATGGTCTATTACAGTGGTATTTTAAATCAAGTCTATGCAATAAATGATACTGATAACAACGGTAACAGCGCTCAGAGTAAATCAGGACAGTTCTCTCCGGATATGCTTCAGCAAAGCCTGTTTAGTCGCTTTAGTGCTTCGCTTGCCGCATCAAACTCCGTCGATATTAAAGTCATAGACAAACCGCTTAACTATCCCCTTAGCATCTCAGTCACGGCCGATACTGCCAGCCACGCTCAGGCGCAGCTGTCAAGCTACATCCAGCAGGTGAATACCTCCCTGGTGAATGATTATGTCGCTGAAATCAAAACTAACCTTATTGCGATACAACGCGAACTGAACGTATCCCTGGAAGCGCAGAAAAAAATCGCGCAGCAGCGTAATGCACATCGTATGGAAGTTATTCGCTATGCATTGAAGATTGCTGAAGATTCGAATATTTCCAGCTCTCAACTGACCCAAGCGGAGAACCTGTCGGATGATACGTTATATCTGCTGGGTACCCATGCGCTAAGTGCGATGATTGCTAATGAGGCCAACAAGCCTCTCATACTCAATAAACAGTATTTCGATACACAATCTCAGCTCCTGGCACTGTCACAGTTGAAGCCTGACGCTGAGAAGTTACAGCCATTCACTTATATTAAACAACCCGATTTACCTGCTGCGCCTGTCAAACCCAAAAAGACGGTAGTGCTGTTGCTGGCCGCTATTTTGGGCGCGATTGCAGGTTCAGCGATTGTTATCGGGCGTACTGTGGTCGCTGATTATCGTTTGAGGATGAGAGCAGAGTAGGCAGAGTAGAATGCAGGCCGGGATGATCCGGCCTGATAATTAGACGGGCTTACTTATGACGCTGACGCAGATTCTCAATCACCGTTGACAGGTTCAGATCCTGGTCCTGCAGCAGGACCAGCAGATGATAGACCAAATCAGAGGCTTCATTGGTCAGCTCATGACGGTCGTTGACGGTCGCAGCCAGTGCCACTTCCACGCCTTCCTCACCGACTTTCTGTGCAATGCGCTTAGTGCCGCTGGCATACAGGCTGGCAGTATAGGAGCTTTTCGGGTCAGCGTGTTTACGCTCAGCCAGGATCTGCTCCAGTTGATAGAGGAAAGTCCAGTCTGTTGCTGCGGGCGAGAAACAGCTTGTGGTGCCACGATGGCAGGTTGGGCCGACCGGATTGACCAGCAGCAGCAGCGTATCGTTATCGCAGTCTGGCGTGATGCTCACTACATTCAGAAAGTGCTCCGAGGATTCACCTTTCGTCCACAGGCGCTGTTTAGTGCGTGACCAGAAGGTCACTTTGCCAATCTCCAGCGTCTTCGCCAGCGCTTCCTGATTCATATACCCATGCATCAGCACTTCACC
>NZ_JBBGYT010000013.1:0-3269 GCF_037479575.1 Erwinia sp. MYb416 | reverse complement strand
AATAACACGAGTCCCAGCGATTGTCATCGCTGCCATCGAGCTTGTTGACAATGTAATAGTAGTAAAGACCGCTATGAGTGTTTTATATATCATCGCATTATCATCTTAACATTAAAAGGAAAGCATAAAGCAGCAGAGGAGTCAGATAACTATTCCATTTAGTGTTATCTGACTCACTCGATTCTTAATCCACAATTAATGAATAACCATGGATTAAGTCCCCTAACATATTAAGGGCTTTATGGATAACTCAGGGTGTACATGGCGGTAGCAGTAACCAAGCCTGGGGTTGTTTTAGCAGTCGCATAGTAGCCACCATAATAGCGCATCGTTGCTGTCCCTGCTGCCTCAACCTCAAATGACTCACCTGTATCACCCAGTAACAGCTGATTCTGCTCTGCATCAGAGTTATACAGACGGATTTGAACACCCGTTGCTGGCTTGTCTTCGCCTACAGTTACTGCCTTATTTTCCAGGTTGCCTGTTTTTGAATCCACACCAGTGCTTCCAATCGCTTCAAAGTGTGCTGCGACCTTCTTGATTGATTTATCGCAATCTTTTACTTTAATTTCAAAAACTTTACTACCAGCGGTGGCACCCGCTGCAGCCAGCGTTTGGGTTGATAATGTTGGCAGAGTAACCATAATATTATCCATGCCATCCTCAAGCTGACAAGTTTCAGCAATCAGTTTACCGTTGAATGTTACTTTACCCTGACCGACCCCTAGATCTGCAGCATAAGAATAAGAAGCTGTGAGGCTAAGTGCCAGAGCGGTTGCTAAAAACTTCATCTTTTCCATGATATATAACCTCTATAAAGCTAATGATAATATTTTTGTATGTAACTTATTGCATTAACTACCCTTTTTAACTTTTCCTTTTTGCAAATTCTCCTTTTCTGGGAATAGTATGGTTATTTCCTTATCCGCGTTGACACTTAAATTGATAATTTTTCCATCGATGCCGTTCTCACTACTGAGTATTTTCCGTGCCATCTCAGGCATGATGTTTTGCTCAATGAAACGAATTAACATACGTGCGCCAGTTTCTGCGACAGGGCACTGTTCTACAACGAACCTCACCAACTGAGTATCATACTTAAGCGACGCATGATGTTGTTCATGTAAACGTTTACCAATTCTATCCAAATGAACTCTTACAATATGCTCAAGTGTGGAAGATTGTAATGGCAAGTAAGGAACTACACTGACACGCCCTAAAAATGCAGCCGGGAATGTTTTTAGTAGCTCTGGTTGTAATAATTTTCTTAAGCCATTTATATCTGGAGCCGTATCAATATCGGCATAGACACTGCTTATCACTTCACTACCGGCATTACTGGTTAACAGTATAATAGTATTTTTGAAATTTATATGGCGCCCCTCACCATCCTCCATCCAGCCTTTATCAAAAACCTGGAAAAATAGCTCATGAACATCTGGATGCGCTTTCTCAATTTCATCCAGCAATATTACACTGTATGGTTTCCTGCGTACGGCTTCCGTTAATACACCACCTTCACCGTATCCAACATATCCTGGAGGTGATCCCTTCAATGAAGAAACGGTGTGGGCTTCTTGGTATTCACTCATATTGATAGTAATGAGATTCTGTTCACCGCCATACAGTTGCTCAGCCAGTGCCAGTGCAGTTTCTGTTTTTCCTACACCAGATGGCCCCACAAGCATAAACACACCAATAGGTTTTCCGGGATCTGCTAAACCTGAACGGGAAGCCTGAATACTCTGACTGACCAAATCTAAAGCATGAGATTGGCCTGTCACTCTTTCCTCAAGACGTGACGGCAACTCCAGTACGGTCCGAATATCATCTTTCATCATCTGGCCGACGGGTATACCTGTCCAGTTAGCAACAATACTGGCTATGACTTCGGCGTTAACCTCAGCCTGGACAAGCGGATGCTCATGTCGACTCTTTTTAAGCGTTGTTTCCAATGCGCTAAGCTTCTTCTGAACAAGGCTGATGTCTTCTGGTGATGGGGATTCTTGCTGGATCAGTGTATCGAGTTCTTCTCGGGTTGCGACGATTTCAGCAACCAGAGTTCTTTCCTGCTCCCAACGTGAAGATAGAATCTGGGCCTGCTCTTCGTGTTGCGTTATATCTTGCTGTAACTCATCAATGCGTTGACGTTGCTCTTTACCGAAGGCAAGTGCTTTTTCTGCGAGTGATAACTCAGTTTGGGCTGTCTCCGCCTGGAATTTTCTAAGCAAAAGCTCTGCTGGCGGTGCAAATTGCATCACTGCAACACGTGCGCACGCCGTATCCAGCAAACTGATCGCCTTATCAGGCAGCTGACGGGCAGGAATGTAACGGTGAGAAAGTCGCACAGCTGCCTGTAGTGCTTCATCCATTATCCAAACTTTATGGTGCTTTTCGAGCATAGGAACCAGACCACGTAACATTGACGTAGCCGTGTTTTCATCTGGCTCCTCGACTTGCAATACCTGAAAACGTCGCGTTAACGCAGGGTCTTTCTCAATGTGACGTTTAAATTCACTCCAGGTTGTGGCACCAATCGTGCGAAGCTGGCCACGCGCAAGAGCCGGCTTAAGCAAGTTGGCTGCATCGCCTGTTCCTGCATTACCACCTGCACCAATAAGTGTATGAACTTCATCAATAAAGAGAATAACGGGTTGAGGTGACCCAATGGCTTCATCTAGCACGGATTTCAGGCGTGCTTCAAACTCGCCTTTCATACTGGCACCCGCAGAGAGAGCTACGATATCCAGGGCTAACAAGCGGACTTGAGAAAGGGAAGGTGGGACTTTACCTGCAACAATCGCCTGTGCTAATCCTTCTACTACTGCTGTTTTGCCTACACCAGCTTCACCGGTTAATAGCGGGTTATTTTGGCGTCTGCGCAGCAGTATATCGACCATGGTATTGATCTCATGGTCGCGACCTAGCACGGGATCAATTTTCCCCTCACGTGCTAATGCAGTAAGGTCTGTAGAGTACTGTGTAAGAGATGCTGAGTTTTCATTTGTATTGATAGCATTGCTGGCTTGCCCCGGTAGATCGCTATCATGATGAACATCATCTTCTGACTCATTAGCTTCAGTAGAAGAACGCGTAATGTAGTTAAAATCTTTAGTTAATACATCAAGTTGAACATTGTCGAATACTGGAGAGATCGCCGATAAGACGCGACGCAATTCCATTGTCGTCAGCATTGCAATCAATAGGTGACCGCTTCTGATGCGACTCGCATAGCACTCCAGACTTGCATAAATCCATGCACGCTCAAT
>NZ_JBBGYT010000012.1:0-2481 GCF_037479575.1 Erwinia sp. MYb416 | reverse complement strand
ATCCCACCCTGTAGCATAGAGGTGTTAGCATATGTAGACTTTCCCTTTGGAGAAATAAATGATGCTTACACGAATGAAAAACCAGTATTTAAACAAAATACTTACCGTATTGATTGTGGTTATTACTGGGGGGAACCTTACTTAACGATAAGTGGTCCCAGCTTGCCGGGGGCGCCAAGTGACATATTAACCCTTCGTCGTGATGAAGGAGGGGAAAGTGCAATAGGTGTGGAGTTTTATCAGGGAAACGCTGCTTCACAGGGAGCAAAAATAGTTCTAGGCGGTGACCCTTACAAGAATAAAATAACGTCAGGGTTAACGAATGTGAATTCTTCTCAGTCTAATCTTACTATAACGGCGAAACTTTTCAGAATTGCTGGCAAGAAAATATTAGTAGGTAGTTACACGGGTTCGGCCACCATGACGTTCAGCTATTTGTAATCAGCATTTAATACTTTAAGGGAGTCACGTTTAAATGGATCTTTCCAGTCAATCAAATCAGTTCATGGGCATATTAGCTTTGACCTTTTCCATATTCTGCTCAGATGCCATGGCGGGTTACAACAATATAGTGTGGGGAGGCAAGGCAGGTTCAAAACCCGAAATACACATTGACCCGCTTGATAATGATAAATTCTATTCAGATTTTACGGTGTCACCTGTATCTGGCAATACGCCCATGATAGCTATTGATTCTCAGTGTGTCGATTTCACGAATATAACAAAAAAAATCACGACGCAGTGGATAATGTACCCATCCAAAGGGAATTATCAAGGGCTTAGATGGAGCCTTACCATGAACTCCGCCGGAGCGGGTGGTCCTTATCGCGGTTCTGAGCTTGGTGGTTCTGATGAGGATATGCTGGTACCTTTTTCTCAGGTAACAGAGCCTTCCTCGGAGTACGGCGGTTGTTTTTATGCCGGGGAACAATATAGATGGAATATTCCATCACAAGGGGTTCTTACTGGGTCATTAACTGTGTCCTCAAAACAAGCGGATCCTGGAGTATATCATTTCAGTATTCCCATGGTATGGGGTGTTGAAGAAAATAAATACGCAGGAAGTTATGGTAATATCTCGAAGCGTATGGGGGCTATATTGAACAAAGCACTTAATAAAATGTCAATCCCTGTGACTTATACCCATAGGATAAAGTGTATTTTTGATACCAGTGATATTACATTGAGTCATGGTGACATTGAAGTTAGACCATTATTTTTTGAATATTTTTCGAATGTATATCCATTGAATATAACCTGTGAAAATGATAATGCTTATGTGAATGTTGAATTAATAGGTAGTACCCCGGTGTCGGGTAAAACCCGTAACTACACATCCTGCGGTACGGGCTCATCTTGCCGGTTAACCTTTGACGTAGATGGAAAAAAATTGCGTTACAATGAAACGCTGAATATCAATAAATCAAGCATGACAGTGAATGTTAAATCGACATATATGCCGAATAGAAACCCAGTGGCGGGTAAGTTCGAAGGAAGTGGAATAATAAGAATTACCATCCTGTAAGGATGCAGAGCATCGCCTTTGAGTTGGATATACACTGATGCTCTGTGCTTGTTTCGGGCCACTGTGCTGGGCGCTTAACACGCCCATACATCCATCAATACACTATTACCACTTTGCCACGCATATGGCCTTCCAGTACCCGCTGGTGAGCTTCAGACAGTGTTTCCACGCTCAGCCCATGCAGGGTTTTGCTCAGTGAGCCTGCCAGCTTGCCGTCATCCAGCAGCTTCGCGGTGGCCTCCAGAATCTCTCCCTGACGGGCGATATCCGGTGTGGTGAACATGCTGCGTGTGTACATAAATTCAAAATGCAGCGCGGCACTTTTCAGCTTCAGCTGATCCATGTTTAACGGCTTCTCGTTTTCGACGATGGTACAGATATGTCCCTGCGGCGCGATCAGTTTGCTCATCGCTTCCCAGTGACCATCGGTATCGTTCAGGCAGAAAATGTAGTCCACCTGTTTGATGTCGTGCTTCGCGAGTTCTCCGGGCATATCACGGTAGTCGATCACCAGGTCGGCGCCGCGATCCTGACACCACTGCGCGGAATCAGGGCGAGATGCTGTGGCGATCACCGTCACTTTGCTGCGCAATTTAGCCAGTGGGATCGCCAGTGATCCGACGCCACCTGCGCCGCCCACAATCAGCAGCGTTTTGCCTGCTGTGGCACTTTCCAGTTGCAGACGATCAAACAGGCCTTCCCACGCTGTCAGTGCAGTCAGCGGGAGGGCGGCAGACTCTGCCCAATCCAGTGAGCGAGGTTTATGGCCGGTAATCCGCGCATCAATCAACTGCTGGCTGGCATTGCTGCCCGGGCGGGTAATGTCGCCTGCGTAATAGACTTCGTCACCCGCTTTAAAACCACTGACCTTGCTGCCCACGGCCAGCACGATACCGCTGGCATCCCAGCCGAGCACGCGTGGCTGTTGCAGGCCATTTTTCTGTGCGCCTTTATGG
>NZ_JBBGYT010000011.1:0-718 GCF_037479575.1 Erwinia sp. MYb416 | reverse complement strand
TCCTCCCTCACGGCGGCGCTGACCTACCTGCCCCCTGCGTTGCTGTGCATCGTGAACCCTGACGGCTTTATTTCTGCGTTAGCGTATGCCGGTATTGCGCTGGTGATATGGAGCGTGCTTCTTCCTCCTCTGCTCCTGATAAAAGCCAGAAAGGCCCAAATTAAGGGGCCTTATCAGTTCCCGGCGAGTAATGCATTTCTCTATAGCTACTTCGTGGCGGGTTTTCTGCTGTGGGTCGGCATGCTGTATAACATGATTGAAATCTGAGGAAGGGAGATAAGCAGGGCGCATCGTAAACCGCTTTCGTTGAGCTGAGGAAGGCACATCCATTGTGCCTTTTGTACACGGTTTAGATTTTCTTGCAGCTTTCCAGCCAGCCAGCGGTATCAATCTTGCCGTTCTCCAGATATTTCTGCTGGTTCTGCCAGTGTGCGGCCAGGAAAGGTTTGAGCCCGGACAGACGCTTGTTCAGGGTCAGCATCTGATCAAAGACGCCAACCTCATGTTTCAGCCCTTCTTGGCCATATAAGGTCGCCGAATCTACCAGGCTACTGGCGTAGTAACTGGTCACCTGCTGTAAACTTTTTGTTTGCTCACCCAGTTTGGTTTTACGGATAGCGCAGTTCTGATCGCTGCTGTCTTTATCCTTACACAGCGCCTCATAGTTATGTGTGAGGAAATCGAGGAAGCGACCATCATCCTGCAGCTTGGTGCAGAG
>NZ_JBBGYT010000010.1:0-1378 GCF_037479575.1 Erwinia sp. MYb416 | reverse complement strand
ATTATTATCAATTGGTTGGTTTGGTGTTTGGATGGCGATTTTATATAGCGTAATGTTGTCATTGAGGCTGATTTTAATCTTTGGCGGGAACGAGTAAATATCCCCGGGCTATCTCCCTTAATGTAGGGTATTGTTTATTAGTTGAAAGGGTAATTAATATTCTTCATTTAACAAGGAGTGCGCAATGAGTCAGTTTTTCATGAATCAGAAACAGCAGGTGGTGAACGACGCGATTGAAGGGGTGCTGCTCAGTACCCCCCATCACAATCTTGCCCGCCTGGCGCTGGGCCCCCAGATGCGTGTGGTCGTGCGCAATGACTGGGACAAGTCACGCGTTGCGCTGATCTCCGGTGGCGGTTCGGGTCATGAACCCGCTCATATTGGCTTTGTGGGTAAAGGAATGCTGACGGCAGCGGTATGCGGCGATATCTTCGCTTCACCCAGCGTGGATGCAGTGCTGCATGCCATTATCAATGTGACCGGGGAGGCGGGCTGCCTGCTGATCGTCAAAAACTACACTGGCGACCGTCTTAACTTCGGGCTGGCGGCAGAAAAGGCCCGGGGGATGGGTTACCAGGTGGAGATGGTGATGGTGCGCGACGACATTGCGCTGCCGGATAACCCACAGCCGCGCGGCATCGCCGGGACGGCGCTGGTGCATAAAGTGGCGGGCTATGCTGCTGAACAGGGCCAGTCGTTGACGGAAGTGGCCGCGCTGGCACAGCAGGCCTGTGATGCCACCGCCTCCATCGGGCTGGCTTTCACCACCTGCCATGTGCCGGGCGAGGCCCGTGACGATCACCGCGTACCGGAAGGGTGCAGCGAACTGGGTATGGGGATCCACGGCGAACCGGGGGCCTCAACGTTAAAAACACAGAACAGCCGCGAGATCGTCGCTGAACTGGTGCATCAGCTGACGGCGAAAAAGACCGATGGGCCGCTCGCCCTGTTGGTGAACAATCTGGGCGGCTTCTCGGCGCTGGAAATGGCGGTGCTGGTGCGTGAGGCGCTTCATTCGGCGCTGGGCAAACAGGTGAAGCTGCTGATCGGCCCCGCTACGCTGGTCAGTGCACTGGATATGAAAGGCTTCTCGCTCTCGGTGATGCAGCTTGATCCCCCTCTGGAAACCGCGCTGCTGGCACCGGTAGAGGTCAGCGGCTGGAGTCCGGCCATGGCGCCTGCGACGGTTGCCGACCTCCCGGCCAAACTGGCCGACTCGCTACAGTCGTTTTCCCCTTCAGACAACCCGGCGACCGCGGCGATCGTCACGACGATTTGCCAGACGCTGATCGGGCTGGAAAGTGAGCTTAACCAGCTGGATGCCAAAGTGGGCGACGGAGATACCGGATCCACCTTTGCGGCCGGCGCGCGTAGCGTT
>NZ_JBBGYT010000009.1:0-798 GCF_037479575.1 Erwinia sp. MYb416 | reverse complement strand
TCATCGCAGGATAAAGACAGCGTTCTGACCCAACTGCAAAAAAACGATGTCCACTTTGCTGAACTGGGCGAGGCCGACCTGAAAGCCTCTCAGTTCTTTAGCGGGCTGCTGTCCGATGCCAAACACGGCTATCTCTCCGATCCGATGTACGGCGGCAATAAAGGGATGAAAGCGTGGATTGCTATCGGCTTCCCGGGCGCACGTGCCAGTTATCTGGAATGGGTGAAGCAGCACAATATCCCGTATCCACTTGGCCCGGTCAGCATCAAGGGCGAACGCGCCTGAGTCTTTCCATCGTGTTTTTAGCAAAGTTTGGGATCAAACATGGCACAGATTAATAAAGAAGAAGTCGACGTTGTTGTTGTCGGCCTGGGATGGGCTGGCTCGCTGATGAGCATTGAGCTGGCGATGGCCGGGCTGAAAGTGCGGGCGCTGGAGCGCGGAGCCGATCGCGGTTACGAAGAGTTTGCCTACCCCAAGCCGGCCGATGAATATGCCTACGCCGTGCGTAACAAAGTGATGGCCACGCCAGCAGAAGCGGCGGTGACGGTGCGTTACAACATGAGCCAGACCGCGCTGCCAACGCGCAAATGGGGCGCTTTTTGCCCGGGTAACGGCGTAGGCGGTTCGGGTTTGCACTGGACGGCGGTATTGATCCGTCCGACACCGACCGATCTTAAACTGAAAACCTATGCTGACCAGGCCTACGGACCGGGCGTGTTGCAGGACGATATGCGCATTATGGACTTCCCGTTCAGTTGGGAAGAGATCGAACCCTATTACGAGAAGTTTGAGATG
>NZ_JBBGYT010000008.1:0-1217 GCF_037479575.1 Erwinia sp. MYb416 | reverse complement strand
CAGGCAGCAGCAGGCGCAGCAGAGTGAGATCGTTATTCAGGCAGGCGAGCAAAAACGGATTCAAACAGGTATCGTCCTGCTGATTAATATCGGCGCCCACCTCGATCAACCACGCGACGCAGGTATAGTGCTGATGCTGTGCCGCCAGCGTGATGGCGCTGGTGCGCTGCGCGGTGGTGACATTGAGACCCACCCCGTCCTGCTGGCACTGTTGCAACATGTTCAGATTGCCCTGCCGGGCAGCGTTGAGAAAACGTTGTTTCAGCATGCCGTCGGCGGTGTCTGAATGAGGATAGGCTGATGACATACAGGTTCCCGGATAAGCAAGTGATGGCCCAGGCAATGACAATAGCAGTCTGTAATACCTGGTCCTATCCGTGTAAAAATAATTCACCTGAGATGGCGTTTCTGTTGAATAATAATCAACAAAGAGGGCCAACAGGGAACGTGCGATGAACTCCATTTTTAGTGAAGAGAATTTGCAGGTGTTTGTCACCGTGGTGCAGTGTGGCAGCTTCAGCAAGGCGGCTGTTGAGCTGGGGGTCACCACTTCGGCGGTCAGCTACACCATTAAACGCATTGAAACCGGGCTGGGTGTTCCGCTGTTTGTGCGCCATCCCCGCCGGATTGAACTGACGGAGTCCGGCGACTATTTTTATCGTAAGGCGCTGACACTCCTTAACGATTTCGGCGCCATTCAATACGGCGTCGATGCTGTCGCCCAGGGCGTAGAGGCCAGGGTGCGTATTTGCATTAACCATCTGTTGTATACCCCGCCTCACACTGCACGGCTGCTACAGCTGCTGAAAAAGCAGTTCCCCACCTGTCAGGTGACGGTCACTCAGGAAGTGTATAACGGCGTCTGGGATGCGTTTATCCATCACCAGGCAACGCTGGCGTTGGGGGCACCGGATGTGCCGCTGGACAGGGATGGCATTGACTGTCTGGATATTGGCCGTGTGCGCTGGCAGTTCGCTATCGCGCCCCATCATCCGCTGGCCGCATTGCCTCAGCCCATCAGTGAAGGTCAGATGCGGCGCTATACCAATATTATGGTGGCCGACACGGCACAGATGCTGAACCAGCGCGTTGGCTGGCTGCTGCACGGGCAGGAGGCGATTCTGGTGCCTGACTTCAACACCAAATGTCAGTGTCAGATTCTGGGGGAGGGCATTGGCTTTCTGCCGGACTATATTGTGCGCGACGCCGGGGAGAAG
>NZ_JBBGYT010000007.1:0-635 GCF_037479575.1 Erwinia sp. MYb416 | reverse complement strand
GGGATGTAACAACATATCTTTCGGAAGTGCAGCGGAGCCCGGCGCCGCTGCCGTGCTAAACAACTGTTTGTAGCTCACATTCGCCGGTGCTTCGTCAGCAGGCGAATGTGCCGCAATAACGGGTTGAGTGGCGACAGGCTGCGGCACAGGAGCCGTTGCGGCCTGGAACACGGGTTGTGCAGGAACGACTGCAGCAGGCTGCAACGAGGCTGAAATACTGTCGAGCAGCGATGCACCAACGCGATCTGAAGCGTCTGGAGTGGCAGGCACAAAGGACTGAACCGGCAGCGATGATATCGCCGGCGCGTTTTCCACCGATGACGATGTAAAAGCAGCAAAATCAACCGGTTGAGGAACAGCCCGATCAATACGCTGACTGTTATCCAGCACCGACCCCGCGCCATCATTCAGCAACTGTTTGATGATGGCCCAGTTGGTGGTTGTCGAGTTCAGCGTTTGCTCAGACATATCTTTGAATTCAATGTGGTTTGTTTGCGTTTTTTCCTTAAAACGCTGCAGGTCATCATAACTGTTCATATGTCTGATCGCGCAAGGTGGATGATTTCGCGGCAATATAACATACATTTTTAAATAGTTCAGACTATTCTCATATCATAGAAGAAACACTTTTAATG
>NZ_JBBGYT010000006.1:0-518 GCF_037479575.1 Erwinia sp. MYb416 | reverse complement strand
GTGCCAGATAACGATCTTCCGTGTGCCGGCGTTCACGCTTTCGTTTGATCATCATGTTTAACATTATCGCCCCTTATATTGCCTGCTGGCGCTTCAGTCGGACTGATGGCCTTATGTGTACCGAAATGTTTTACGCAATGTAGCGCATTGGCGTCGAATGTGTTGGCAGGATGAACTCACTGCCTGATATTCCAGACAGGTCCGATGCTGATTCTGTGGTTACCTTTATTTAGTTCAATTTCTGTCAATAAAAATCCGGTAAATTTCCCGCTGATTTGTCCGCCAGGCCTGCAGTTTTTTTGTTCATGTGCCGATACTAATGGAGGAATGGAATTCACATTGTCAGGGGGAGGCCGGATGATCATAAGTATTGCGGTGAATGAACTGCAAACGGGGATGTATTTATACAAGCTGGATGTGTTCTGGCTTAAGCACCCGTTGGTACACAATGAGATGCTGCTGTCTGACGCCGTGCACATCCATGCCATCCAGCAAAGCGATGTTCGTGAGGTGTGGAT
>NZ_JBBGYT010000005.1:0-866 GCF_037479575.1 Erwinia sp. MYb416 | reverse complement strand
GTCCTGACCATTGCTGCCGGTCGCTCTCAGCTCCTGGAACTGGCTCCAGCTGGTATACGCCAGGCTGTAGTGAACGGCCCACTGTGGTGCAACTTTGTGGTATCCGGACAATTCCCACATTTCAGGCAGATGCAATGACAGTGAGCCTGAAACAGTGTTACCGCCCGTACCGGATGGCAGACCAAACTGACCACCGATCGGGTTGTAGGCTACCGGGATATCACTGCTGTAGTCACCGTCAAAGTCGATTTTCACTTCTGAACGGTAGCTGAGGCCAAAGCGGTTTTTATCATCCACTTCGTAAAGAACACCGGCGTTCCAGCCGTAGCCCCATTCATCACCTTTCAGGTGAGCAATCTGGGTGTCAGCCGGTGCAGCGGGTAAACCCGCGGCGGGCAGGAAAGCGCCCAGCTCACCGATGTTACGTTCAATCTTCGCCCGGGCGTATACGGCATTCACACCGACACCGAAGCTGAAATTCTGGTTGAGACGATAAGCGGTGCTGAGGTTCAGGTTCATGGTCATCAGATCGGTTTTTCCGGCAAAAGGACCGCCGGCATACCCATCGTTAAACTCGGTGGCCAGACCATAGTTGCTGGTTGCCGAGGCGCCAATCCACCACTGATCGTTCAGCGGCTGCACGTAGTGAATATTCGGTACCCACTGCGTCGGTGCAATATTATCGGCATTCAGGCTATTGCCTGCGCCGGACTGTCCCTGAATATTCACATCGGGATCGATAAATACCGCGCCGATAGAAAACTCAGGGCGATCCATTAATGCCATGGTAGCCGGGTTACGACTGGCCGATGCAGCGGTATCACCCATTGCGCCTTCGCCGGAATAAGCACGGCCAAGACCAATGG
>NZ_JBBGYT010000004.1:623-1347 GCF_037479575.1 Erwinia sp. MYb416 | reverse complement strand
CTGCTGATCCTCTCGCATAATAATCTGCTGACCGTCGAGTATCTGGTGGCACTGACCTTTATTGGCGGCATCGGCGCGGCGCTGATGGGCCCGGCCTGGCAGGCGATTGTGCCGGAGCTGGTGCCACGTCCGCAGTTGAAGAATGCGGTGGCGCTTAACTCGCTGGGGATCAATATCGCCCGTGCGGTGGGCACGGCAACCGGCGGCCTGTTGCTGGCGGCACTCGGTGCCTGGGCGGCCTACGGAGCTGATGTCCTGAGCTATGTGTTCGTGATTGCCGCGTTGGTCTGGTGGAAGCGCCCGCATAAAACGAGAAATGAACTGTCCGAACATTTTTTCGGTGCATTCCGCGCGGGCATTCGCTACGTCAAAGCCAGTCGTGAACTGCACCGGGTGCTGGTGCGCACCGCGATTTACTTCTTCTTTGCCAGCGCCATCTGGGCACTGCTGCCGTTGGTGGCGCGTCATCTGTTACAGGGAAGCGCCGGGTTTTACGGCACGCTGTTGGGCGCGGTCGGTATCGGGGCGATTGTCGGGGCACTGCTGCTGCCTGTCCTGCGTCAACGGATGAACGTTGACGGGTTAATGCTGCTGTCGGCGGGGCTTTCCGCGCTGGTAATGGTGGTCATTGCCCTGCTGCCACTCAAAGCGCTGGCCCTGCCGCTGATGGTGCTGCTGGGCATGAGCTGGATTATTGCGCTGACCTCACTGAACGGTGTGGCGC
>NZ_JBBGYT010000004.1:0-543 GCF_037479575.1 Erwinia sp. MYb416 | reverse complement strand
AAACCGGCCTGGTGGGAACCCTGCTGATTGCCGCTGTGGCGCTGACGCTTTCCGCGCTGTTGTGTCTGCGGCTTAAACTTCCGGCAGGCGAGGCCGACCTGCAACCGTCCGGTCACTGGGATCAGCCCGCGTTAGAAACACCCGTCACGGCAGATCGTGGCCCGGTGATGATTCAGATTGAGTATCAGATCGCACCCGAAGATCGTCCGGCGTTTCTGGCAGAGATTAAAAAACTGTCGCTTACCCGCCGCCGTGATGGGGCTTACGCCTGGGGCATTGCCGAGCACAGCCGCGATGCCACCACGCTGATCGAGTGGTTCCTGGTGGAGTCCTGGCATGAGCATCTGCGTCAGCATCAGCGCGTCTCCCATGCCGATGCGGATTTACAAAGCAGCGTGACCCGTTTCCATCAGGGGGAGGAAAAACCTAAAGTGAATCACTTTATTTCTCTGCACTAACCCGCCGTCATCTTTCTGGTTGAGATAACCCGTAAGCAGGACTATAGTCCTGCTTACGGGTTTTTCATCGGGTAAAGGACTATGC
>NZ_JBBGYT010000003.1:0-890 GCF_037479575.1 Erwinia sp. MYb416 | reverse complement strand
GGTTAACAAAAAAGAATCTCATCAATTATAAAAGGAAATGATAATCATTCATTAAGACAAAAAACATCAGAGCGCACAAGTCGTAATGGTCCTCTTCCTGAAAATAGTGAAGGCTAAACTGAAGTATCCCATCTTTCAGAGGTATAACAGGTGTGCTTTCAACCTCGAGCTGATTACAGCCACAACCTGACCGTAATCGCACCTGATCCACCCTCTGCGGTGGGACTCAATAAACGCGAAATTTTCACAGTTTTTCTATCAGTGATTTTAATTGTGCAATGACAGATTTTTTCTCATCCTCTTCTTCTCCACCGTAAGGACAGGTTGACTGGCGGATAATCAAATGTGTCGGCAGCAATTCACGGATGTGAATCTGAGGGGCGGCCATCTGCTGGATTAACAGCTCGACGGCCCGCTTACCCAGCTTGTTGAAATCCTGCGCAACGGTGGTGAGCGGTGGCTGGAAATAGAGGCTGTCCGCCGTATCATCATAACCGGTGACGGAAACCATCCTGCTGCCGGTGCGATTCAGTTGCGCGAGGGCGCTCAAAACCCCTAGCGCCATTTGATCGTTCGCGACGACGATCGCGCTAATCCGCGGATACTGATGTAACAGCTCAAGGGCCTTATTCCGGCCACTGGCGGCACTCCAGTCACCAAAGACCGTAACCGCATTACTCACTCCAAGCCGGTGCAATGTCTCACGCCAGCTACTCAATCGCATACGCGCCGAAACGGAACTCCTGGCCCTGCAAGCAGGCCGAACTCACGATGCCCCAGTTCCCAGAGATGACGGATGCATGCTCCGCAGCCATCAAGGTGATCAAACCTTACGCAGCAGACATCCGTTTCCGGCGAAACATCTAAAAACAGACAGCAAATATCCGGGT
>NZ_JBBGYT010000002.1:0-539 GCF_037479575.1 Erwinia sp. MYb416 | reverse complement strand
CCATATTTTCCAGCAGTTGTGGCGGGATAGCCGATACTTTTTCCGGGAAGTGACGGGTAATCAGATACAACCGGGTCGCATCCTGTACCAGCGGATCGTAGTAGTTTTGCGTCCACCAGGTTTTACTATAGGCCTGATTCAGTGCCTGCCAGCCCGGCTTGAACAGTCTTTCCGCTTCATCATCAGCCTTGAGTAAGCGCCATGAGGAGGCCAGATACAGCGCACTAAGATCGGTTTGCCAGCTGTCCGGGTAACGTTTTTTCAGCGTCTCCTGTACTGAGGCCAGTGCATTCGTGGTGATTTCGCCCTGCCGCGTGAGCAGATAAACGGCCCAGGCGCGCAGACGGAGGTGGTAGAGGTCTTCATAACCGTTGGCCGCCAGTGCGCGCAGTGCAACATTAGCATCGTCCAGCATCCCAGCAGGCAGCGGATAACCGGCGGCTTTCGCCTCCAGTAGGTACTGCACCACATACGGTGTAATAAACGGATCGGCCTGCGGTGATGCCATCCACAGCCCGACAGCACCGTCAGCGTTCTGG
>NZ_JBBGYT010000001.1:623-1067 GCF_037479575.1 Erwinia sp. MYb416 | reverse complement strand
ACGCCGATGGGTTTGCCGAGACAAAGGCGCCAATCAGTGAGCGAATACGGTTCGGATTGCTCAGCGTAAAGGAACGGTGATGCAGTAGTGCGCGCACCTGCGTCAGCACATCGTCAGCCGGGCTGGTCGCCTGCAGGGCAAACCACTTATCCATCACCAGACCATCCTGATGCCAGCGCTCATCGAAATCAGCGAACAGCGCCGTACGGCAAGGAAGCTGCGCGGCCATGGCAGCCGACAGGGCCGCCACGGTATCCGTCATGTTGTTAGCATGGTGATACTGTGCGCTGACCAGCTTATCGGCCTGCGCCACATCCGCAAAGGCCAGATAGCTCAGGCAGACATTCTTCAATGTGCGCTTACCGATATCCGCGTGCTCAATGCGATATTCCGGGGTCTGGCTGGCGTAATACACCGCCAGCAGCTCATCTTCCAGCTCGGTTG
>NZ_JBBGYT010000001.1:0-603 GCF_037479575.1 Erwinia sp. MYb416 | reverse complement strand
CACGCACAACGGCGTTTGCCTGCGGGTCAATGATGTCGAACAGTTCGGCAATCTCATTTTCACTCGGCAGAGACAAGATCAACGCCATCAGCGCCGGATCGCTGGACTCCGATAACAAAACGGCACGGAATGCATCCGCCACGTGCAAGGGTAGCGACAGCGGTTGCCCCTGCTGCTGGCGGACCACGTTAATTTTGATGTAGTTCGCCATCAGGCTCTGCGCCGCATCCCAGCGGGCAAAGTCATTGCGCGCATGACGCATCAGGAAAGTGAGCTGCGCATCGCTCCAGTTGTAGTCCAGTTTCACCGGCGCAGAGAATTCGCGCAGCAGGGAAGGCACAGGCTGGAAGTAAACCTTATCAAAGACGAAAGTCTGGAAAGACTCAGTGACGTTGAGTACATGATGCACCGGATGGCCATTATGCTGTAACGGAATGACCTGCCCCTCCCCATCGTACAGCTCAATATCCAGCGGAATATGCAGCGGAAGCTTCTCTTTCTGATCGGCGGTTGGCGGCGTCATCTGAGTCACATGTAACGTGTACTGTTCCAGCTCAGGATTGTAGTCATCACGGATGGACAACACGGGCGTACCCGACTGGC